>NZ_CP007035.1:1200000-2400000 GCF_000243115.2 Niabella soli DSM 19437
AATACAAAAAGCGCAGCATATTGATGAACTGAACCGGGACGGCAGAGCGCTGGTTCTCGTGGATCTTGGACGCAGTTTTTCTCCCAACTTAAAACACCCTCCTTTTTATACGGACATGCCGGTCACCTATTCTGATGATGTAGCAAAAACCGATTCAATCGTTATAAAAGAATGGAACGAGCATTTGCCTACCCAAATGCTGGATCGTTACGCGGATGCGCTAAAAACATTAAACGGTTTAAAAATAGACTGGGGCAGAAATGATCTGGCGAGGCATGTACCAGGGACCTGTCTCGAATTTAGTAAGAAACTCGAAAAGCTGGGTGTAAAGCATTTTGCGGAAGCTTATCTGGGCGGTCACTCCGACCGGCTTTCCGGAATGGACGGGCGCGTTTACACCGATCTGTTGCCTTTTTTCAAAAAATATTTGAAATGGGAATGATTGGGCTCTCATTTTCGACATAGGCAGGTCGAAACAGTCTTGTAACTAAAATGCTCGTGTAAGTAGGGTTAAAAACTTTTCAGAAAGGCTTGGAACGGAAATGTTCTCGACTTAATTTCTCATAGGTCTCTTCAGTAACATTATTGTCCTGCTCCCACTTGTCAACCGCGCTATCTATTTGTTTGGCCAGTAGTTTTACAATAAACCGTCTTACCTGGGCAAAGTCGCGTTCAGAAAGCGGGTTTGTAAGCAGCCGTAACATCAGCATCTGCTGTTCATTCAAATTTGAGTTTTGTAGGGTCACTGGCATAAATGCTGTTTTTAACTAACTCGAAGTTACGAAAAATTGCGTTCTTAATCCTCCCTCAGGTTCTTTCCCGTAAGTTGAATGAACACATCTTCCAGGTTGGCTTTTTTCACCTGTTTCGGGCGTTCGAACCCTGATGCCACCAGGTGATCGATAAGATTATCAGGCGTATCCAATGCAACGATCTCCCCCGAATCCACAATGGCGATCCGGTTACAGAGATACTCCGCCTCGTCCATATAATGGGTGGTGATGATCACCGTGGTGCCCTCCCCATTTATCTTCCTGATCAGCTCCCACAGATTTCTCCGGGCCTGCGGATCCAGTCCGGTTGTGGGCTCATCCAGGAAAACAACTTTGGGTTTATTAATAAGTGTGGTAGCAACAGAAAAACGCTGTTTTTGACCACCGCTGAGATCTTTAAATTTTGCTTTGGCTTTTTCCTCAAGATTCACGGTTTTCAGCAACTCCATCGCATTCACTTGCTGGTTGTACAGGCCCGCAAAAAGGTCTACCAGTTGCAAAAGACTCAACCCGGGATAATAACCACTGGCCTGTAACTGCACACCAATGATACTTTTAATTTCATCCGGGCGTTCATCAAGATTGAAGCCGGCCACTGTAACCGTTCCGGAAGTTTTTTTGCGCAGGGTTTCTATGATCTCTAATGTGGTGGACTTGCCGGCACCGTTGGGGCCTAATAAACCAAAAATCTCTCCTTCCTGCACTTCAAAAGAGATGCCTTTCACCGCCCTGAAATTATCATAATCCTTTACCAGGTTGCTCACAGTAATAATCGGAATTGCCATGCGCTAAAACTACAAAGAAGTTGGGAATTGGATAAAGAATTGTTTAATATCGTCTAACCGCTAAGGCGCCATGGTGCTAAGATTCGGGGAACTTTCCCGAATAACCGCTCTGCGTCTTGGTCCTTGCGGTTAAACCCTCCTCAACAAAACCTTCGCGCGTCCGCCTCTTTGCGGTAAAACAAAAATAAACGACCTTCGCTGCCAAATTTTATACAGCATGAAGGTTTATAAATTCGGGGGGGCATCTGTGAACAGTGCGGAGCGGGTAGCTAATGTTGCCGGTATCCTGGAAAGATGCAGCGAGCCCGAACTGGTGATTGTAATTTCCGCCATGGGCAAAACCACCAACGCCCTCGAAAAAGTGGCGCAGGCATTTTTTGAAAACAAACAGGACGCTGCCCTGCAGTTGTTTGAGGAAATAAAAAAACAACATATCACTGTTGCCAAGTATCTTTTGGTTACCCACTACCTGGCCTGCGAAGCCCGGCTGAAAGATTTTTTTACCGAGGTCGAATGGTTGTTGCACGACCAACCAGTGAGAGAATACGATTACTATTACGACCAAATTGTAAGCATTGGGGAATTGCTTTCCACCTGCATTGTGAGCTTTTATTTAAACGAGCGCGGCATTACCAACGAATGGATCGATGTGCGCGATATATTCCGGACGGATGATAATTTCAGGGATGCTAATATCGAGCTCAGCTTTACTCAAAAAAACATTGAAGAACAGGTTTTACCCTTGATCAAAAATAAAAAATGGATCGTAACCCAGGGCTTTATCGGGGCTACCGACGAAAACGAAAGCACCACCCTGGGCCGGGAAGGAAGCGACTATTCGGCTGCGCTGTTTGCCAACCTGCTGGATGCGGAAAGTTTGACCATCTGGAAAGATGTCCAAAATGTAATGAATGCCGATCCCAAAGAAATCCCGGATGCAGTACCCCTGCCCTCGCTCAGTTATAGCGAGGTAATTGAAATGGCTTATTATGGCGCCCAGGTTATTCACCCCAAAACAATAAAGCCCTTACAAAATAAAAACATCCCGCTTTATGTAAAATGTTTCCTGGATGCAGCACTGCCCGGAACTATAATTCATAATACGATCACCAAAAACCTGCCCCCGATAATTGTGATTAAACGCAACCAGGTAATGATGGAGTTAAAAACAAAAGATTTTGCTTTTGTGGGCGATGCGCATGCTTATCAGTTGTATCAATGGTTTAATGAACACTCCCTGCGGCCTACGCTCACCCAGAACGGAGCGATCAGTCTGACCTTTGCTTTTGATAACTGGGAAGATAAAATTGCAAAATTCTCTTCGGCTGCAGCCGGGCTCTTTGACGTACATGTTACGCCGGGCCTTACCCTGACTACGATCCGTCACTACGATGCGGAAGCGTTGAATAAATATGTTAATGAAAAAGAATTACTGGTAAAACAGCAAACAGTAAAAAATATCCGGGTATTGCATCGATAGCCTTACGCTATGACAACATTCAGTCATTGTTTTTATCGTCAACCAGAATGAAGTGAAGGGTCTCAGTGTTAAAGAACGGGATTTCTCACCTTCCTGGCATCAGGTTCGAAATGACGTTGATTTATTCTCCCCCAACGGCAACCGTCTGGATCATCTTCTTTGCTACGGGCTTTTCCAGTCGCAACGCAGGCGACCAGGTGGGCATTTTTTCCATTTCGGCAATTACTTCTTTATCAACATAGTCGTCAATACCATTCAATACTTTAAAGTTAACCGGGCGGCCATCCGTATCAATAATAAATTCCAACTGCACATATCCCCCCGTCACGCCGTCGGGCAGGTTTTTAGTTGCATCGGCACCCACCTTCTTCAGGTAATCAGCAAAAGCCGTAGCCCCGCCAGGGTATTCGGGCCATTTAGCCACTACGTCCGCGACGTGATCAATCTTTCGGTGCGTGGGAACAAATTTTGATTTAGGACGCTGCTTGGGTAGAAACCGCTCGGGTACCGGAGGGGCATCATTTACCACGTATTCTCCATTATCACGGGTCATCACTACCGGCAACTCTTTATGTTGTTCAAAGTATTCAAATGCCTGCTCCAGTTTTACGTTCAGGGCTTTGTAGGAAGGGTTGTTCTCCAACGCCTTGTTCAAAAAATCGTAGCTTTTTTTAACGGTATAATTGATCGGGAATACATGCACCGGTATATAATCCAGTCCCGCGCTTTTGGCGCTTAAAGCGATTATATATAATTCATCGATCTGGTCATTCCTGATAGGGATACAACCCACAGTCGCACAGCCGCCGTGTATAAAAATATCGCCGCCGGGCTTACCCTGGTCAGACAAGATCCTGTCTGACACATTAGGGTAACTCAGTCCCAGTGAAAGATAATAATTGCTGTTGGGATTAAATTCATTAATATAATAGAAGCCTTCCGGCACCTGGTAATCGCCTTCAAAACGCTTTGGACCCAGAGACCCTGCCAACGCACAGATCTTATAAATCTTTAAAAGTTTGTATTCATCCTTTATAGAATTTTTTACCCAAACTTCCAACTGGCTGTCGTATTTAAAGGCCCGGATATACACATACCGCGCCGGCCAGTCGAGCCCCTTTAACTTAAATAAACTTTTAAGATATTCCCCTTTACGCTGAAAAGATTCCCGGGGATTCTTACTATTGATCTGGGACTCGAAAAACGCGCCATAAGAGGCAGCGGGAGCAGAATAAGCTGTTTGTGCCTGCGCAACTGCTGAAAATACCATCCCAAAAGTAAAAGCTAAAACTATTTTTTTCCCTTTTTGAAATAAAGCCATTTTTAACTGTAATAATTCGTCAGAAAATATATCATCGCCGTTATAACCACGACCCATAAAATTAAGCATTCCACCATTAAACGTTAATGGCTGAAAAATGTTGTAGATATCCGCTACAAGTTATCGACAAAAATAGCTTTTCTGTGTTAAAAAATGCACAATATGATCATTGGAATGCTAGCCGGTAAGCCGGAAATACGGGAAGGGATTGTTTTACTTGCCGCCTCACCGTCTTCCCGGCCCCATATTAAATTGTTTGAGGCGAAATGATTTTTCCGCCCCGGCTAACCACAAAATCCTAAATTTGAACCTCATATGATAGATTTACGATCCGACACGGTTACGCGTCCCGGCCCCGAAATGCTGCAGGCTATGGTGCAGGCAAAAACGGGCGACGATGTTTTCAGAGAAGACCCGGCTATAAATGAACTGGAAGCTCAATGCGCGGCCCTTTTTGGAATGGAAGCCGCACTATTCTGCTCCAGCGGTACCCAAACCAACCAGATCGCTATCAAGTGCCACACGCAACCGGGAGATGAGGTTATTTGCGATGCCGACGCCCATGTGTATCAGTATGAAGCCGGGGGCATCGCCTTTAATTCCGGCGCTTCCGTGCGCCTTTTGGCCGGTGACCGGGGGCGTATCAATGCAGCGCAGGTGGAAAATGCAATAAACCCAAACGACCTGCATAAACCGCCCAGCCGGCTGGTTTGTATAGAAAACACCAGCAACCGTGGCGGGGGTAGCTGTTATGATTTTGAGGAGTTAAAAAAGATCCGTTCCGTTTGTGACAACAACAAGCTTGCCTTTCATCTCGACGGAGCGCGGTTATTCAATGCGCTGGTTGCCAAAAATGAAACACCGGCACAATATGGCGCCCTGTTCAACAGTATTTCCGTGTGCTTTTCTAAAAGCCTGGGATGCCCTGTTGGGAGCGTATTACTGGGCACAGAAGCCTTTATTGCAAAAGCGCGGCGCGTACGCAAGATCCTGGGTGGCGGTATGCGGCAGGCCGGCTACCTGGCTGCTGCTGCAGTTTATGCACTGGATCATAATATTGAACGCCTGGCAACCGATCACCTCCATGCAAAACAAATAGCAGCAGTGTTATACAACTGCCCGTTCGTGCAAACGGTGCTGCCGGTGGAAACAAATATTATTATATTCGAAACAAAAAATACTACGGCAAAGGAACTGGTAGCGCAATTGAAAAACGCATCGATCCTTTGCCATGCTGTAGCCCCTGACCGCGTACGTTTTGTATTGCATCTTGATGTTACGGAAGCGATGGTTGCCGCCGTCATTCAGAAAATCCAATCACTACAATTTTAAATTAAGCAATATGTTACCCACCCAATCTCCCGTTAAAACAAAAAGCTGGAAAAAGCTGGCTGCACACGCTGCAACAATGAAAAACGTGCACATGCGCGATCTCTTTGCTTCAGATGAACAGCGCTTTGAAAAATACACGTTGCGTCATGGCGATATTCTCTTTGATTATTCAAAGAACCGGATCACGGATAAAACACTGGAGCTCCTTTTCGATCTTGCCAAAGAATCAAAAGTGGCTGATGGTATAAAAGCAATGTTTTCAGGAGAGATCATTAATAAAACGGAGCACCGTTCCGTACTGCACACTGCGCTGCGTTATTTTGGGAAAGATGTTATTGAGAGCCGGGGCGAAAATGTGCTACCGGAAGTGCGTAAAGTGCAGCGGAAAATGAAAGCATTTGCCGATGCAGTACATACGGGTAAACACCTGGGCTATACCGGCAAAAAAATAAAAACGATCGTAAACATTGGGATCGGCGGTAGCGATCTGGGCCCTTTTATGGTTACCGAAGCATTAAAACCTTATACTGTAAAAGGAATCGAAGCGCATTTTGTATCCAATGTAGACGGCTCGCAGATTGCGGAAACACTAAAAAAGCTCAACCCGGAAACAACCTTATTCCTGATCGCTTCCAAAACCTTCACCACGCAGGAAACGATGACGAACGCACATTCTGCCCGCGACTGGTTTTTAAAAAAAGCGAAGGATGAAAAGTTTGTAGCCAAACATTTCGTGGCGTTAAGCACCAATGCCACCGAAGTAAAAAAATTCGGGATCGATGTAAAAAACATGTTCGAGTTCTGGGACTGGGTGGGCGGCCGCTATTCGCTGTGGTCTGCTATTGGCCTGTCGATCGTGCTTACTATCGGCTATCATAATTTTGAGCAGTTGTTAAAAGGAGCGTACGATACAGATGAATATTTCAAAGCCACTCCTTTTGAAAAAAACATCCCGGTTATTATGGCCCTGATCGGGCTCTGGTACACTAATTTTTTCGGAACACAAACAGAAGCCATCCTGCCTTATGATCAGTATATGCACCGCTTTCCGGCTTATTTCCAGCAAGGCAACATGGAGAGCAACGGCAAAAGCACTGACCGTACCGGGAAGAATGTTACTTATGCCACCGGTCCGATCATCTGGGGAGAACCCGGCACCAATGGGCAGCATTCGTTCTACCAACTCATTCACCAGGGAACGCCGCTTATCCCCTGTGATTTTATTGCGCCGGCGCAAACCCATAACCCCCTGGGCGATCATCATCAGAAACTATTGAGCAATTACTTTGCACAAACAGAAGCACTGATGAAAGGAAAAACATTGAAGGAAGTAAAAGACGAGCTGAAACAATCGGGACTATCAAAAGAAGCGGTTGATCGGCTGGCTCCTTATAAGGTTTTCGCCGGCAACCGGCCCACCAACTCCTTTCTTATTAAAAAGATCACGCCGTTCACATTGGGTCAACTGATCGCGCTCTATGAGCATAAGATCTTTGTGCAGGGTGTTATCTGGAATATTTTCAGTTTTGACCAATGGGGCGTTGAGCTCGGAAAGCAACTGGCCAGTAAGATCCTGCCTGCATTGGAAGGCGATGCGCCTGTAACGGGGCACGACAGCAGTACCACAGGACTGATAAATGCGTACAAGGAAATGCGCTGAAAAAGCTATATTTGCTCCTTAATTACCTTGTATCCAGATTCCGGGATGTATGAAAAAAATTGAGTTAGAAATAGTAGCCTTGTCACACAGCATTACCCAAACCCATTCGTATGCAGTAGTGCTGGGTGAGGTGAACGGGTTGCGCCGGTTGCCCATCGTGATCGGGGGATTTGAAGCACAGGCCATTGCAGTGGCGTTGGAAAAAATGAATCCCAGCAGGCCTTTAACGCATGACCTGATGAAAAATTTCCTGGTAGCGTTTAATATTGAGTTGCACGAGATCATTATTTCTGATCTGCAGGAAGGTATTTTTTTTAGCAAACTCATCTGTTCTTCAGAGCATGATACGGTTGAGATCGATAGCCGGACATCCGACGCGATTGCCCTGGCGGTACGTTTCGGATGTCCTATTTATACTTATGAGAATATATTAGAAATGGCGGGCATTGTAATGGACGAAAAGGGAGAACCCAAGGCAACCCGGGAGGAAGCCGTTGGGGCCACCACCACAGAATCGAACCGGGATGACCTGAAAACGATGAGCCTTGAAGAATTGCATCACCTGCTGAATGAAGTGCTCGAAAATGAAGACTATATCCGCGCTATTGCCATTCGCGATGAAATCAACAGCCGGACAAACAGATAAAGTAAACCCGTGGTATTTTTTTCCAATTGTAAAATAAACCTGGGGCTGCATGTTACGGGCAAACGCCCAGATGGGTATCACGATATCGAAACTATTTTTTATCCGCTTCCGGTTTATGATGTATTGGAACTGATCCCGGCTGAAGTAACATCCCTTCATTTATACGGGCATCCCATCCCCGGAACGAAAGAACATAATATTGTTTGGAAAGCCTATGCGCTCTTAAAACAACAATTCCCCGACCTTCCCCCGGTAGCTTTTTATCTTTTAAAAAATATTCCTGTGGGTGCCGGCCTGGGCGCCGGAAGCGCCAACGGCACTACTGCGCTAAAAGCCCTGGACCAGTTTTTCGGACTGCAGTTAACCCGGCAACAACTGCTGCATGCAGCGCTCGAATTAGGCAGTGACTGTCCGTTCTTTGTGATCAACCAGCCCTGTTATGCCACCGGCCGCGGAGAAGCATTAGCACCCCTGCCGTTGGATCTGAAAAACTATTACGGCGTTATCGTAAACCCGGGCATCCACATCAGTACACCCTGGGCGTTCAGACAGCTTACACCCGCTTCTCCTGCAGTTTCATTAAAAGAAGCGGTGCTAACTCCGGTAACGGAATGGGTAGGTCTTGTTACCAATGATTTTGAGAGTGTGGTTTTCAATGAATATCCTGAAATAAAGCAGATCAAAGAAACGCTTCAACAATGCGGCGCCGCTTTTACTTTAATGACCGGCAGCGGAAGCACGGTTTTCGGACTGTTTGAAAAAGAGCCGCAACTGCCTGTATTCCCTGAACATTATTTTGTAAAAACGGTTTTATTAACCTCTTCAGCACCTCCGCTTCCTCATTTCTAATTTTTTATTTCTTATTTCAAATCCCCGCTTCCAGCTCATACCTCTTTATCATTCGCTTCCGCAATGCCGGTCCCTTTATCAATCGCTTCGCCCAAAGCCAGCCCCTTTTTAAACTCAGCGGCTGCCGTTCTCCAAAATACCGGATATACTCCAGTACGCTATTGGTGATATTCAGATTTTTTAGCGCAAACTCCCTGAAAAAAGCGCCATCTTCTTTCTTAAACTTTTTCAATTCTGCTGTTAATGCGGGTATCGTAAACGAATGCCCATAATACCGTCCCGAGCAATTTTTCAAAATGCTTTCTTCCAGTATTTCTTTCACGTATCCATCGCCGCAGGCAGGGTAATAAGAGCGGCTGTCAAAAATAACTACAGGCCGGCCGCAGGCCATCGCTTCGTAGGCAGAGCGCCCCACACCTACCACCAGGTCTGCCTGGTTTATGAGTTGCTCAACGTTCCAACCGGGGTTCTCATATTTATTCAGATAAATAAATGCCGCACCCAGTTCCCGTGCTGAAGCTGCTATCATTTGGTTGGCCTCATCTGAATGGCAAAGACTTAAAACCGTCTTCAGCTCGGATTGCAGCGGGACGGCAGCTTTGAAGCGCTCCAGGTTAATACCATTCAAAATGATCTTGCTTTTTATGTGTTTGTGCTGAAGATGTTCCTGTACTTCCTTTGAAATAGCAACATGTTTATGCGCATAGGAAGAGGGTTGTTCCAGCTCGGGGAAAACACCATGACAGGTTTGGATAATGAAGCCCCGGTTTACAAGGTATTTGACGCAGGAATTGTGATTGGCCAATATCAGGTCATATTTTTTCTTTGACATAAAGCCGGCACCAAGATCATTTTCGATTTTATCCGATACCAGGCCTTTATAAAAGGTAAAGTATTCCACCTCGAAACCGAGCCGTTTTAACTCCCCGATCAACGTATAGGCGAACGTTTCCGAGCCCCCCAGGTCTTTTAAATGATTAGTAGCTACAAGAATTGAGCGTGGATATTTTTTCATAATTGTAATTACCTGTTAGACGACAAACCCTGTAAAAACATTCAGTTCATTTATTTCCGCCTTGCTAAACTTCATCGTGGCTGATTCTTTTTCTACTGAGATGCAGAATAAAACGGAGAAATTTTTTCAATGCTGATCTGGTCAATTTGATGAGTTAACTCATAGGTGCTCCCTGCCGCCGGATAAAAATAATTGTCGGCCCTGGTATTTTTTTGTATCTTGGCGGCATGCAAAAAGTAAGCAGTAAACAATTATCCTTCCTGCGACAGCATCTTGATCTGTTGAACCACTGACGTAACTCCCGCGGTTAACTGCTTTTTTTATTATTTTCTTTTTACTATTTCGCTTTAATTTTTGTATATGTCTGCAATTGCTCAAAATACCAGCGCGTATTTTATCGATCTTGAAGAAGCCCATGGTGCCCATAATTATCACCCCCTGCCTGTTGTGCTATCAAAAGGCGAAGGCGTATTTGTATGGGATGTTGATGGGAAAAAGTATTACGATTTCTTAAGTGGTTATTCTGCCGTGAACCAGGGCCATTGCCACCCCAGGATCGTGGAAGCCTTTACTGAACAGGCCCGCAGGCTAACGCTGACCAGCCGCGCGTTTTATAACGACCAACTGGGCGCTTTTGAAAAATTTATTACCGGGCTGTTGGGCTATGATAAAGTGTTGCCTATGAACACGGGCGTTGAAGCTGTGGAAACTGCTTTAAAATTATGCAGGAAATGGGCATACGAAGTAAAAGGCATTGCCGAAAACGAAGCAGTGATCATTGTTTGCGAGCAGAATTTTCATGGCCGTACCACCACTGTTATTTCTTTTAGCAGCGATCCTTCCTCCCGGAAAAACTTTGGTCCGTTCACCGGCGGGTTTGTCCGTATTCCTTACAACGACCTGCAGGCACTGGAAACCGTATTGCAGCAAAAAAACATAGCCGGGTTTTTAGTGGAACCCATCCAGGGGGAAGCCGGCGTTATTGTTCCGGATGCAGGATATCTCTCCACCGCAAAAAAAATGTGCGCAGATGCTAATGTTTTATTTATAGCAGATGAGATCCAGACCGGCCTTTGCCGTACCGGTTATATGCTGGCCTGCGATGAGGAAAAAGTGCGCCCCGATATAGTGCTGTTGGGCAAAGCCCTGAGCGGGGGTATGATGCCGGTAAGCGCGGTATTAGCCGATGACGAAATTATGCTCACCATCAAACCCGGCGAGCATGGTTCCACCTATGGGGGCAATCCGCTGGCAGCCGTAACAGCCGTTGCCTCCCTGGAGGTATTGCTTGATGAGGATATGGCGCAACAGGCATTGGAACTGGGCGCTTATTTTCGCAGCCAACTGGAAGGGCTTGCTTCCCCGCATATCCGCATCATCCGGGGGAAAGGTCTGTTAAACGCCATTGAGATCAACGCTTCTGATCCTGATGCAGCCTGGAAGCTGTGTTTGGAAATGATGCAGAAAGGGTTGCTGGCAAAACCCACCCATGGTGATAAGATCCGGTTTGCCCCACCCCTCTGTATTACAAAAGCGCAACTGGATGAATGTATTGCCATCATTAAAACTTCTTTAACAATACTGGATGCCTGATTCGTCGCAAAGCTATATCACCTCTGTTTTGATCGGGTTGATTGACGGAATTATCATCCCCCTTACCGTGTACTGTTTTCTCATCGGCCTGGGAAAGCGCCCTTTTGATGTATGGAGCTATTCGTTATGTATTGTAGCGGGCACTGCGCTGATCCTCGCCGCAGGCGGCTATTTTACCCGAAGGGAAGAGCGTTCGCATACACATCAGCAACGGATATTGAACGTGTACAAAGGATTAGATGTGCCCGGTCTTATAAAAGAGGAGCTCATTAAAGATGCGCAGCGCGAAAATGAGGAATGGAACGATTCCTGGAATAGTAAGATGCCGTCAGCAGAACCACTTCCGCCTTTTAAATATGCCGCTGCTATATTTGCAGGTTGTATGACAGGTGGAACCGTTGTTCTTTTAAATGCCCTGAAATTTATTCCGCCTGACTGGAGGTTCTTTGTTGTTCCGGTAGTGCTGCTGATGGGATCAGGATTGCTGAAATACAAACTTTTTGGACGCCCGGCCTTCGGCGGAATGCTGCTTACCGGTGGCGCGGGGCTGATGGCGGCTTTGGGCGCTTATTGGATTGCTATATTTCTTCGATAAAAATTAACTGTCTGTTTCTTCCTTCAATTCCATTTGGGGGAAAAGGATCGTAAGCATCAGGATAACCGAAGCAATCAACACCAGGAACAAGCCAATTTGTCTTTCGGGACAATCGCCGGCCTCGCAACGGCTAAACAGAATAAAATTACGTATGGCCCAACCCAGATTCAATACCCCAAATAACAGGTTCATTCGTTTGGCCCATAATTTTGGAATAAACGTAAGGATCAGTATAATTCCCGCCAGGAAAAAATGGTTATAAGCAGGTTTTCCAAATCGCGTGCCGGTAGTATCTACCCCCGAAATGGTGAGGTGTTGCGATGCAATGATCGCCCAGGGCATAAAACATCCGATAGCAAGCGTCAATGCAGCCAGTAATGCGATCCATTGAGAACGACTTAGAATTTTCATGCTGCAAATAAAAAACAAACAGGTTTATAAAACAAGAACACCCTTAAAAAAGGATGTTCTATGAATTTTACAGGATAATATCTTAACAGGCGTTAAAGCAAGAGTTCGTTTACATCTTAACACCGTATTAACTGGCTTTATATTTAATATCTAAATATTATGCCAAAATCAAACTACAACGGCGGCCGTTACACATTTAATTAATTTTCAGAAGCTTACATCGAAATAAATCATTTATACAACTGTCCTGCCGCGTAATATTTGTACTCAAAGATGATGGACGGCACGCAAAAAAAATTAACTTGCAACGGATGAAAAAACATCGCGACTTGTAACTGGTTCCTGCTTGGGCAAAATTGTTTCCATACCTGTTCCTGCGGCAATGAATGATGCCGAACTTCTTGATCTGTTTAAGCAGAAGGGAGATCAGGAGGTGTTGGCGGGTTTATACCTGAGGTACAGCGATCTGGTTTATGGTGTATGTTTGAAGTATTTGGGGGAAGCCGAAGAAGCTAAAGATGCCGTAATGAATATTTACCAGGAGCTGAGGGAAAAGCTACCACGGCATGAAGTACAGCATTTTAAAAGCTGGTTGTATGTTTTGGCTAAGAACCACTGTTTGATGTTGTTACGGGCGGCCAAAAAAAACAGAACCGTTTCCCTGGAAGCACAAAATGTGCAATCCGACGACTTTTCGCATCTGGATAGTATAATGGAGAAGGAAGAAACGTTTAAAAAACTAGAAAAATGTATGGAAGGCCTTCCGGATGAGCAGGAAAAAACCATCCGGTTGTTTTATTACGATAATAAATGTTACAACGAGATCGCGCTATCAACAGGTCTGGAATGGAACCGGGTGCGAAGCCTGATCCAGAATGGCCGGAGAAATTTAAAAAATTGTATGGAAAAAGATGCCGACTGATCCAACATATCTATACACTTTTGAGGATATTCAGCGTTACCTGAGCGGGAGTATGGCCGCTTCGGAAATGCATGAGATGGAAAAAGCTGCGCTGAACGATCCCCTGCTGGCCGACGCACTCGAAGGATACCGTGCGGCATCCCCTGCAACAACTGCACAACACTTAACTGAAATAAAAACCCAGATTGCCGCAATAAAAACGGAAACCAAACCGACGCCCGTCATTCCTATACAAACCAGGAAAGCCAGGTGGTGGCAGGGATTATCGGCCGCAGTGCTGATCGGTTTAATGGTGCTGGCAGGATGGCTTTTTATGAAACCAGCAGTAAAAGAGGGTCAGTTGCCTATAGCACAAAATGCTACCCCTCCGGCACCATTAACAACGGAGCAGGTGCCGGTAAAACCGGATAGCGCTGTGCAGGTAGCTGCTATTACTGAAAAACTTCCCAAGCTTGTAACCAGCAAAAAAACAGGTATACAAAAACATACCGCCCCTGCTGCCGTTCCACCCGCTACCCTGGCGTTGCCGAACCCGGAACCACTTGCCGATCACACCCTTGCGGCAGCCCCTTTAAAAAAGCCGGCAATAGGCGACACAAGAGAAATAGCCTCCCTGCAGCCATCAGAAAATCCGGTATTGGCTATGCGCCGGAATTATTCCTATAGCGACAATAGTACTTTGCTCACCGGCGCACCCCGGCAGTTTTTTTCGGGAAAAATACTTGATCTGAAAGGGCGACCTATTCCGGGCGCCAGCATCATGGTATCAGAACATAATGCCACCCTTTCTAATACCGATGGCAGCTTTCGCCTGCCGGCACCGGATTCTATAGGTAATGTAAAAATTACAGCAGTGGGCTTTGATTCCAAAGCAGAACAGCTAATCGCGGGAAAAGTTATAAACGTAAGGCTTGACGAATCGCAAAACGCGCTGAATGATGTGGTGGTGATAGGTTATGGTACTCAAAAGAAGAGAAGCGCTACGGGAGCCCTGGCGAATGTAAAGGTTGATACACTTTCTTACAAGGAATCACCATACCCCCAGGGAGGCTGGGATCTTTTTTACAACAATCTTGCTACCAAAATGGGCGTTAACAATGCCACCGCTAATAGGGAACTGCATTTACTATTTGATGTAGATGAAGGCATTCCGAAAAATTTTACCATTATCAAAACCCCTGATACTGCTACGGCCGAAAAAGCCATCTCCATTATTCAAAAGGGCCCGCGATGGAAGGTGTTTAAAAGAAAGAAAAAAGTTGATCTGAAGTTAAAAGTTGATTAGGTAGCCTTTGTCATGGAAACACAGAAGCCGCGTAGCGGCGACCCATTGAAAGGCAATAATAAAATCGATTCCGGCTCATTATCTCATTGGAAAAATCGTGCATAAAAAAACAGGTATCAGCGTTCCCGCAACTACCTGTTTAAATATTTTTTTGATTGCTTTATTTAGCCGGTGTGATCACAATTTTTCTGAACTCGATGGGGCCATGATCGCCCTGAATATAGATGGGGCCGGGCGCTCCCTCATCGCTGTCCAGCGCGCCGCCGGTAATGCCGGGTATTTCCTGGTTGCAGATCACCGTTTTACCATTTGCCACAACCGTTACCATTCTTCCTACCAGTGTTATATCATAAGACTGCCACTGATCTGGCCCTAAAGCATTAATAACAGTAGGCGTTAAAAAGCCATAGATACCGCTAAACAAATGACTATCGGGATGCTTATCTTTCGGACTGTCTTCTATCTGCGTTTCATAGCGCCCTCTCAGGTACACGCCACTATTGCTGCCTTTGTGATAACGGAATTCCACATGTAGTTTAAAATCGGTGAATTTTTTTTCAGAGATCAAATTAGATCCTGAATGGGGGCTTGTCAAAACGCCGTTTTTCACGATCCATTGATTGGTAGTACCGGAGGTCCGCCAGCCTTCTAAATTTTTACCGTTAAATAAAGCGATGGGAGTTCCCCAAACGGGTGCCTTAGTGCGGTCGAGCCAGGGCGCCCGGACGCCTTTCCAGTTATATTGTTTTCCTTCGGCCGTTACAATAGTGCCTTCAATACCATCGCCCGCCAGGGCGCCGCTGATCTGAAAATCCCCGTCTCCTTTTTCCCATTGCGGCGGAATGGCGAAGTGAAATTTTCCATTGGTATAATGAACGTGCGCTATAGGGCGCACGCTGCCAACAATACACATAAACGACCCCACGAGTGCGCGGTTGCCGGAAAGGTTTACCTCCAGCCAGGCCGGCGCAGGCGTTCCATCCATATCGATAGTAATATCCCATCGGCCAATCAACTGAGAAGAATCGGCCGCAGCAGTGCCGGAAAAATGATTAGTGGTTGTTTTGGCAGTAACATTAAGCGCCGCAGCAAACAACAAGAGGCAAAAATTGAAACGAAGCAAGGATTGATACATAATTAAATTTTTCGGTTAAAACATTTTATAAGATAGTCATCAATTAGTTGTCATACCATGAAAAGAGTCGAATATCTGTTTAAGCTCTTTTGCCTTTTCAGGATTTGCCTTAATAAGGTTCGTCCGTTCCGCCGGGTCGGCATCCAGATCAAACAACTCCTTTGTAGCGGGAATCAGTTCATCCGTGGACTGCAGATGCCAATCCGGCGCTTCCCTGTATTTCCAATTGCCTACTTTTACCGCTTCCGGTTTACCATGATTTACTATAAAAATGGGCCGGTGTCTAAATTGCCCCTCTTTTGTTTTTCCCGTCAGGAGCATCCCTATATCCTGGCCATCCAGGGTTCTTCCTTTGGGTAACGGCGCTTTTGCCCATTGGGCTATTGTAGGCAAAATATCCAGGTTACTGATCGCACTCGCAGATTTTAAGCCTGCCGGTATTTTGTCTTTCCAATATACTATAAACGGCTCCCGCACACCGCCTTCATAGGACATTGCTTTGGCACCGCGAAAAATACCAGCCGTTCCTGCGTGATTTTTTTGCGTAACTCCATCGCCCGACATCCGGGGCGGAAAATCGCTCCAGGGGCCATTATCACTGGAGAAGATAAAGACGGTGTTATTCAGCAAATTTTTCTCCCCAAGTACTTTCCAGATCGCGGCAATGCTTTCATCAATTTCAGTAATTACTGCTCCCAATGCGCCGCCAGCCTTATTTTTCAGGTGTTGCTTTTGCGCGGCATAATACACGGGCAAATGGGGCATATTATAAGCAAGGTATAAGAAAAACGGTTGGCCCGGCCGCTGCTCTCTTATGATCTTTATACTTTCTTTTGTATATAACTGGGTAAGCGTTGAATCTTCCGGTTTAAAAATTTCCGGGGTCCTGTTGCGAAAGATCTTGATCACGGTATCGGTTTTTACATAGGGGGCGCGATAATCCTGACTGTACAGCATCCCATAAAAACGATCAAAGCCCTGCCCGGTAGGATAATTATAATCATGCTGATCTCCCAGGTGCCATTTACCCACCATTGCTGTTTTATAACCAGCGGCCTTCAGCATTTCTGCCATCGTTACTTCGGCATCCGGCAAGCCGAGTTTGGATCCGGGACCAATGGGGTCCGGAAGATTATACCGGGAAGCATAACGCCCTGTTAACAGCGAAGCGCGTGAGGGAGTGCAGGAAGGGCTGCTTACTATATAATTGGTGGACATAAATCCCGAACGAGCTATTTTGTCCAGAAAAGGCGTTTGAATGACCGGGTTGCCATAGCAACCGGGATCAGAATAACCCATATCATCCGCCAAAACAAAAATGATATTGGGCTGCTGCTGTGCTGATCCTGTTTTAACAACACTTAATAAGAAAAGCACCGGAAGCAAACGCAAGAATCGCAGCATTATATTTTTTTTCAAAAGTAATTACTATTGATCTAAGAAAGTCGCTTTTTTAAATGTTCTTTTACTGCTGGCCATTCGTCATCAATAATACTAAAGTAAGCCGAGTTTCTCTTTGTGCCATCACTGCGGATCATGTCATGGCGCAGCACCCCTTCAAACCGCGCGCCCACTTTGCCAATGGCTTTCCGGGAACGCTGATTATTTTCGTCTGTTTTTAATTGAAGCCGGACCACCTTCAGGGTTTCAAAGCAATAGGTGAATAATAAAAGCTTGCAGGCTTCATTCAGTCCGCTCCCCCAATAGTTCGGGTGTAGCCAGGTAGCGCCTACTTCAATCCTGTGGTTTGATGCATCAAAATCGATAAGGCTTGTTGTGCCGGCGACCATCGCCGTTTTTTTGTCAAAGACCACAAAAGGACATCGCTGCCCCTTTTGTTTAAGCGTTATTGTCTTGTCAAACATGAAACGAAAAGCTTCAGGGCTATCGCCTTTGTAAGGCATAAAGGCAAAAATGCGCGCGTCGTTTGCGGCAAGATATAATTCCTCAAAATGCTTTTGTTCCATTGGTACCAGTTCCGCGTAAGCATTCCCCAGAACCCGAACTTCGTTTACCCAACTCATAACTTATTATTAATTCCACCTTAAAGTAACGACAAAATATTTTAAGCGATTGTCCCGGCAGGGCGAACGCATAAATTGGTTAAGCTACGAATGCCCGCCTGTACCATCCGGGCAGGCAAGAATAAAATGATTAATCTATCCGTAAAATAATGAACACAAATAACGCCGACGGCGCATGGGATTCTGTACAACGAAATCGTTTAGACTGATTTTAAACCACATAGCCACAGTGGAAATCATGGCGTTTAAGGCGGTATAGAATCCCCGCCATGGCGGGGAACATAGCTAATGTGTTTTTATGTCCCTGTTATCTATATATCCTATGTATCTATCCCGCTGTGCGGGACAAATTATGGTTTAAAAAATTTCGTTGTATCCTTAAATCATGCTGCAACGCAGAACCATGGAACTGTGTCCGCCTCTGGAGGATTCGTGGCAATCTTTTAAATTTATGCATCCTCCCTGTTGTCCCGGTAGAAAATCAGCAATACAATAAATATATTTGTGTTTATGAACTATAAGTTTGCCGCCTTTTTTTTATTGGTACTGATCGCTGTTTCCTGCCGTAATAGGGCTCCGGAAACCATCATGAGGAAAGGCGTAACGGATTCCCTTGCCGCCCACAGAAAAACTATTTTAAAAGATATCCGGTATACGCTCCATTTCCAGGTACCTGCCGAAAAAGACAAAGAGATCCAGGCGAAAGAAACGATCCGTTTTTCCTATAGCTCAAAAAAAAGAAACTTGTTGCAGCTTGATTTTAAGGAAGCGCCGGATAAAATAAAAAAAATAATTATCAATAACCAGCCGGTGGCGGTAGTTTGCGAGAATGAGCATATTATTATTGAGTCTGCCTTTTTAAAAGAAGGCGCCAATCTGATAACTATTGATTTTATTGCCGGCAACGCTGCTTTAAACCGCAGGGATGATTTCATGTATACGCTGTTTGTTCCCGACCGGGCGCGTACCGTATTTCCCTGTTTTGATCAGCCCGACCTGAAAGCCGTATTCCAATTGAGCCTGACTATTTCAAAAGATTGGACGGGCATTGCCAATGGCGTGCTAACCGACTCCGTACTAAACGGCGGTTATAAAACATTGCATTTTGCAGCGACCGACAAACTCCCCACCTATCTTTTCTCCTTTGCTGCCGGCAGGTTTAATCGTGCCGTACAAAAATGGAGAAACAAAGACATAGAGTTTTTGTACAGGGAAACAGATAAAGAAAAGATCAATAACAGCCTGCCTGCGGTCTTTGATCTTTATAAAAAATCAGTTCTGTTTTACGAACAGTGGACCGGCATTCCTTTTCCCTTTCAAAAACATGGGATGGTGGCCATACCCGACTTTCAATTCGGCGGCATGGAGCATCCCGGAGCGGTGCTGCTTCAAAACGCATCATTGTTCCTGAACAAAGAAGCAACCGAAGGACAAATCAATAGCCGGGCACAGTTGCTGGCGCACGAAGTGGCGCATATGTGGTTTGGCGACCTCGTTACGATGAGCTGGTTTACCGATGTATGGATGAAAGAAGTGTTTGCCAACTTTATGGCGGATAAGGCCAATGCCAGCCCCAAAAACAAACAGGGATTTGCGCTGCAGTTCCTCACCACTCATCTCCCCTATGCTTATGCAACAGACCGTACACCCGGCGCTAACCCTATCCGGCAACCACTGGATAACCTGGAAAATGCAGGAACGCTTTATGGCAATATTATTTACCATAAGGCCCCGGTCATGATGCGGCAGTTGGAGCAACTGATGGGCGCCGCCGCCTTTCAGAAAGGCGTTTGCGAATATTTAAAGAAATATAGCTATGGCAATGCGGCATGGCCCGACCTGATCCGTATCATGGAACAATACACCCCGGCAGATCTTAACACCTGGAATACGGTCTGGGTAAATGAACCCGGGCGGCCGGTCGTTGACTATGCGGTTGAATATGAAAACGGACAGGTCAGCAATTTTTCCATCCGGCAAAAGCCGGAATACGGCAGAAGCCGGACCTGGCGTCAATCTTTTGATATCAGCTTTTATTATCCCGGACTGGTACGTTCATTAATCGTAAATGACAGTCTTTCTTCCCAGGAAATTCCCCGGGCCTTACAAAGAAAACAACCGCTGTTCATACAATTTAATGCCTCGGGAACCGGCTATGGCGTTTGGCCGGTTGATACCGCCATGTATCCGCGCTTGTTTAAGATTGAAGACAACGTAAGCCGTGCATCGGCCTATATAAACCTCTATGAGAATATGCTCAACGGGAGGTATAAAAAAGCAGAGGCGCTTCTTGACTTATTTGCTTCCGGCTTGCGACAGGAAACGGTGGAACTAAATCTTCAGTTGCTAACCGGCTATATCGGTTCCATTTACTGGAATTTTCTGGCGCCCGCCACCCGGAAAAAACGGGCAGGCAAACTGGAGCAGCTCATTTGGGAGGCGATGCAAAAACAAAAAAGCCCTAATAGCAAAAAGATCCTTTTCAAATGTTACCAGGATGTTTTTGAAACCGTGCCGGCACAGCAACAATTATACGAGATATGGCATTTGCAAAAACCTCCGGCTTCAGTAGTATTAAAAGAAGAAGATTATACCAGCCTTGCTTTTGCATTGGCTTTGCGAAAAGCCTGGCCCGATCTACTGCAACAGCAATTGCAACGCATAGAGAATCCAGATAGAAAAAAAAGATTTGCGCTCATTATGCCGGCCCTGTCATTCGACACGGCGGTCCGCGCCCGGTTCTTTAACGGTCTTTCCCGGAGAGAGAACCGTACCAACGAATCGGCTGTAGGAACTGCGCTCCTTTACCTGCATCATCCTCTGCGCCAGCCCTCTGCCGAGCCGTATTTGACCAAAACGCTGGAGCTTTTACCGGAAATACAAAAAACAGGGGATATCTTTTTCCCTGGAAACTGGCTCCAGTCGAGCTTTGGCAGTTATCAATCAAAATCAGCCTATGCGATCGTACAGGTATTTATGCAAAACCATAAGGACCTCAAAGAGAATTTAAAACAAAAAATATTGCAATGCACCGATAATCTGAGAAGGGCGCAGTTGATTGTTCAGTAAAATTATCTGTAACCCCGCCCCATACACAGCAAACATTTTTAATCATTTAGGAATTAAGGTAATTCAGAAAGAATCTTAATGACCCTTTTTACCACCAGTTACGTATTGATCTCAATGATGCTTACCCATAGTTGCGCATAATTGTTTTATCTCCACGCTTTTTCAAATCCGACTTCCTACAGCAAAATCTTATTATCTTTAAGGCTAATGATAAAGAGTGATGAAAGAAAAAAAATTTCAATTCTCCTATAAAGAGGTGCCCGACAGTAAAGACCTGAGCGACGAAGACGCTGCATTATTGCAACAGGCAAGAAAGGCCACTAAAAAATCCTATGCACCCTATTCGAAATTCAATGTAGCCTGCGCGGCAAAACTGGCAAACGGCCGCACGGTGATCGGGACCAACCAGGAAAATGCTTCTTACCCCGTGGGAATTTGTGCAGAACGGGCACTACTGGCTACCGTTGGCACCCAATATGCAGACGAGCCTATTGCAACACTGGCGGTAAGCTATCATTCGTTAAACGGTAAGAATGATCAGCCCATCTCTCCATGCGGTATGTGCCGGCAGGCTCTTTCGGAATATGAGAAACGTTCCGGCAATCCCATTCGCCTGTTGTTATCCGGAATGGAAGGGCCTGTTTATATCATTAATACGGTAAAAGACCTGCTGCCGCTGGCTTTCAGCGAAGAGCATTTAGGATAGACCGGGGGGATGTCTCTGCCACCTTTGCGGTTAAAAATACTTCTTAGACATCTTCGCTTAAGATCGCCCCGGTTCATAGTAAAGTATTACGCTTCCGGAAGCAAAGGTTTTTGTCCTTACAAGTTTAAGAAGAATTTTTTCGTTTATATTTTTAAACAACGGCAAACCCTTTCCTGCAACAACAGGATGCACACAAAGCTGGTATTCATCTATTAAATTAAGTTTTGTTAAGGCTGCGATCAGCCCCGGGCTGCCCACTAAAATATTACCGCCGGTTTCCTGCTTAAGTGCTGCAATTTCATCTTCCAAAGTTCGCTTTGCGATCCTTGCAGTTGCCCAGTCCACCTCTTTCAGCGTATGGGAAAAAACAATTTTTGGGATTCGGTCAATGGCCACCGCAAATGCGTCCATCGCTTTATTACCTGTGGGATCTTTCAACACGGTTGGCCAGTATTCCATAAGCTGATAGGTGATCCTGCCGTACAAAATAACGCCGCCATCATTTAAAAGATCGGCGTAATGCTGGTGCAGGGTTTCATCCGGGACGCCGGCCGTATGATCGCAAAAGCCGTCCACTGTCATATTGATTGCTGCAATTACTTTTCGCATGGTTAACAAGCTAAATTTTTATTATTCAACTCCACATTAAAATTCACTTTTGCGCCCAATGCGTCAAACACTTTTAAGATTGTTTCAAATCTCGCGTTTTTTACGCTATTCTCAATTTTTGATATTTGGGCTTTTTGCACACCTACCAAATCGCCCAATTGTTCCTGCGTTAAATTTCGTTCTTTCCTGGCATGCTTAATGGCTTGTCCTAATAAGTCAATTCGCAACTCATTTTCAAACACCTCACGTTTTTCCGTTCCACGTTTGCCAATGTGCTTATCGATCATTGTATCAAGGGAAACAGTTTTGAATCTATTGGTTGTCATAATTATTTATTTTTAATCTTATTGATTAAATATTGTTTTCTAATTTCTTCTGCCCGCTTTATTTCTTTAGCCGGCGTTTTTTGCGTCTTTTTCAAAATCCCATGTGTCGCTACAATCAAAGCTGGTTTTTCGTAGGTCGTATCCCAAAAAGAAAAAAGTCGGTACGCTTTACTGTTGTACAAGGTTCTGAACTCCCAAATAAAGTCATTAAGTTTTTTAAAAAGTTCGTTATCATTCACAAACTGAGCTTTTCTAATGTTATAATAAATTTTCTCTCTGGTTTTCTCGTCGAGAACTTCTAAAAACTCAACAGCTTCAGGTAATAATTCGATTTCAAAGGTTGGCTTCATCCGTAATTTTCACCAAAGATACATATTTCCCAATCGGGAAACAATTATTTTATAAAAATCCTTTTGTTTTACGAATGAATTACAAATCAGCTACTAATATTATCAGTCTATTTAAAAATAGGGCTTACACTGGTCAAATGTTTTCCTAAAAGAAAAGCTTATTTTGAGAAACTACCCAACAAATGTTCGTTCCAGCTCCACGCCCACCCTGCCTGAAAAATTCTCTATTGGCACCGTAAGTTTATACAGGCTCATCCGCAAATGTTTGATCTCTGGAAATTGGCTTTTCAATAGTTCCGCCAGCTCGGTCAAAAAGGTTTCCAGCAGCTCCCGCGGTTGCTGCATTTCTGTTTTTATCATATCGTAAATTGTCGCATAATTGAGCGTATCATGAATATGGGAAATGATACCTGCTGCTGCCGCAAAAGAAACAGCCAGGTTCATTTCAAATTCATTGCCGGCTTTTTTTTCCCCGGCATACAGGCCATGATAGGCAAAAAAGCGCAATTGCTCTAAACGGATGGTGATCAACTGAGACATTGTTATTTGCTTTTCAAGTGTAAAATTATATAAATTAAATTGCTGAGCAGGCTAAAGCAGGGCTCCAAATGATTAGCCGGGAAGTCGGAAAGACGGGAAGTTTTTTCATTTCTTACCTACCGTCTTTCCACCCTCCCGGCCCAGCTCTGCGAAACTTATAGTTTCGCAGCATCTTTCTGTCGCCTCCGGCGACATTATCAATATTATTACTAATGTATCCCTTTTTCGCCTAAATAACGTTCCGTATCCAGGGCCGCCATACAGCCACTTCCGGCAGCGGTTACCGCCTGGCGATAGATCTTATCCTGCACATCGCCTGCTGCGAAAACGCCTTCAACATTGGTTTTGGACGTACCCGGGATGGTTTTTATATAGCCTGCTTCATCCATATCCAGGAACGCTTTAAAAATAGCGGAGTTGGGCTCATGACCGATCGCCACAAAAAATCCATTGACCGCGATCTCCTGGGTTGCACCGGTTTTATTATTTTTTACCCGTACCCCCGTAACCGTTTTATCCCCTAATACTTCTTCGGTTTCGGTATTAAAATACACTTTGATGTTCGGCGTGCTCAACACCCGATCCTGCATTACCTTACTGGCGCGCATGGCTTCCTTTCGCACCAGCATATGAACGGTAGTGCACAATTTGGAAAGATACAGTGCTTCTTCCGCCGCAGTGTCTCCCGCCCCTACAATGGCCACTTCTTTTCCTCTGAAAAAGAAGCCATCACACACGGCGCAGGCGCTTACGCCAAACCCATTCAGGCGTTCTTCACTGGACAAACCCAGCCATTTGGCAGAGGCGCCGGTGGAAATGATCACAGCATCCGCTTCGATCAGTTTTTCATCATCAATCCATACCTTATGAGGCAGACTGGAAAAATCAACTTTTGTGGCAATGCCAAACCGGATATCGGCGCCCATTCTCTTGGCCTGTTTTTCAAAATCGATCATCATTTCAGGGCCCTGTACCCCGTCCGGATACCCCGGATAATTCTCCACTTCAGTTGTGATAGTCAATTGACCGCCCGGCTGAATACCCTGGTATAAAACAGGGTTAAGGTTGGCACGTGACGCATAAACTGCCGCGGTATAACCCGCCGGCCCCGAGCCTATAATTAAACACTTTACTCTTTCTGCTGCAATACCTTCAGTCATAGATTTAATTTGAATAATATACAAAAATAAAGGGAAAAGGTTTACCGGAGGAAAAGCTTCCCCACATTACAGGCAGTGGATTGTGAATTACTTGTCCTGCATTATTTTCGCCTGGTACGATTTATACAAATCGGCAAGGGCAGCGTCATAGTCCTTTCTGTCGGCAAACGCGCCGGGATTATATTTGCTATGGAGCGGATGTTTTTGCTGCAGATCGAATTGACTGGCATGTGCGGCCACCCACAGGTCAAAGGACAGCCTCTTCATTGCTGAAAAAGTATAGGCATAGTCGGACGCGATTCCCGGATACCCTGCCACCTCTGAAAATTTCCGGTCAACTATGATAGTAGGCATATTCGCCAGCAATACGCGATAGGTTTTGTTGTTGTCTTTTACATCCAGCATAAAACTACAGGACCCCATAGTATGACCGGGATGATGTAATAACTTTAAATGCGTTCCGCCCAGGGATACCGTATCCCCATCTTTCAGCAAACGGTCTGCTTTTACAGGAGCAAAAGTCGTCCCATATTTCCCCATTTCATAGTCCGACGCACCGCCGGAGGCCAGTACCGCCGCATCTTTTGCATCCACCATCATCAGAGCACCGGTTTGTTTTTTAATGGCTGCCATGGCACCTACATGATCATAATGAACCTGGTTGGTCAGGAGTATTTTGATATTTGTAAATTTAAAGCCCAGGGCTTCAATATTGGCTTTTATTAAAGGCAATGAGGCCGCAAGGCCTGTATTAACCAGTATATTCCCGTCGGGCGTTGTAACCAGGTAGCAGGCCAGTTCCTTTGTGCCCACATAATACAGGTTCCCAACGATCCGGAATGGAGCAAAGGGCTCCGACCATTCCGCAAGCGCCTTGGGTTCCACAACCTTTTGCCCGATAGCCGGCGAACAGACCAGGCTACAAATAAAGATGAACGACGCTATCCTCATATGAACGTTTATTGCTTTAGTCAGAAACAATTTGAGCTGCATAAAAACATTTTCTTAAGAATCTGCAAACTTTTTCCGGAGCGCATCCAGGCTCGACTGGAAGTTGTTTTTCGGATTATTTTGATTATTTTTTGCCGGCTGCTGGCGATTATTGCTTCCTGCTGGTCTTGACGGGGTTGCAGTTGCCGCAGCATCTTTCATACTCAGCGATATCCGCTTCCGCGCCACATCCACTTCCAGAACGGTTACCTCCACTTTCTGGTTCAGCTTCACCACCTCATTAGGATCGCTGACATAACGGTTCGACAAATGCGATACATGCACCAGGCCATCCTGCTTTACGCCTATATCTACAAAAGCGCCAAAGTTGGTAATATTCGTTACAATACCAGGCACCTTCATTCCTGCTTTCAGATCACTTACTGTAGCTAACCCCTCTGCAAAGCGGAATTCTTCAATGGCCGCCCGTGGATCGCGTCCGGGTTTTTCCAATTCTTTCAAAATATCTTCAATGGTGTATTGCCCCGCCGTTTCCGTTACAAAATCCCGGGCTTTAATTCCTTTTCTTAAATCCGCACTGGAAATCAGGTCGTTTACCGAACAATTTAAATTGCCGGCCATTGTTTCCACGATCGCATAACTTTCGGGGTGCACCGCTGAGTTGTCCAGTGGATTGACAGCATCCGGGATGCGCAAGAACCCGGCGCATTGCTCATAAGCCTTTGGCCCCAGCATGGACACTTTCAATAATTCTTCCCTGCTTTTAAACGCACCGTTTTTGGTACGATACTCCACAATATTTTTTGCGGTACTTGCCGTTAAACCCGAAACATACAGCAGCAAATGTTTGCTCGCTGTATTCACATCTACTCCTACATAGTTTACACAACTTTGCACTACCTGGTCCAGGCTATCTTTTAACCGGTTCTGATTTACATCGTGCTGGTACTGACCTACGCCAATGCTTTTGGCATCGATCTTTACCAGTTCACTCAGCGGATCCAGTAACCGGCGGCCGATGCTGATCGCCCCGCGCACGGTAACATCTTCGTCAGGAAATTCTTCGCGGGCCACTTCGCTGGCAGAATAAATAGAAGCGCCGCTTTCATTCACCATAAAAATAGAAACCGGTTTTCCGAAATCGATGCCACGCACCAGCTTTTCTGTTTCTTTACTCGCTGTGCCATTGCCGTACCCGATCGCGTCAATATTATAAGCAGCCACCATGCGTTTGATCGCCTGGGTGGCGCCCTGCCAGTCGTTCTGCGGCGGATGCGGGAATATGGTTTCGTATTTCATAAAAGTGCCGCTTTCATCTAAACAAACTACTTTACAACCGGTCCGGAACCCGGGATCAATGGCCAGGACTCTTTTATGGCCCAGTGGCGACGCCAGTAATAACTGTCGTAAATTTTCTGCAAACACTTTTATCGCCTCTTCATCGGCAGTTGTTTTGCTGTTCATACGAAACTCCGTTTCAATAGCGGGCTTCAGCAAGCGGCCGTATGCATCTTCAATGGCCAACCCCACTTGTGCGGATGTTTCATTCGATGATTTAATAAATTCATTTTTCAATTCACCAATTGCCGAATCTTTTTCAATGGCAATATCCATGATCAGATAGCCTTCCTTCTCCCCACGGCGGATCGCCAGGATGCGATGCGAAGGACATTTGGATAAGGGCTCTTTAAATTCAAAATAATCGCGGTATTTCTGTGCTTCTTCTTCCTCTTTTTTTGTGGTCAACACCCGTGAAGCCACTGATGCAGATTCAGCAAACAGTGAACGCACTAATGTTCGGGCAGATTCGCTTTCTGCGATCCGTTCCGCCACAATATCCCGCGCGCCCTGCAATGCATCCGCTTCATCTTTCACCTGTTCATTAATATATTTCGCCGCTTCACCGGATACATTTGCTGCGCCCTGCGCAAATAAAATATCCGCCAAGGGTTCCAGGCCTTTTTCAATAGCCACAGAAGCTCTTGTTTTGCGTTTGGGTTTGTAGGGTAAATAGATATCTTCTAATTCGGTTGCACTAATGCAGTCCTCAATCCGTTTTTTTAATTCCGGGGTTAATTTGCCGGCCGCTTCAATAGTCTTCAAAACGGTTTCTTTCCGTTTCTCCAGCTCGTCATAATATTTTATTTTATCGATCACCGATGCTACCTGTACCTCATCCATATTACCGGTTGCCTCTTTACGATAGCGGCTGATAAAGGGTATGGTAGCGCCTTCGGCATGTAACTGGTCCACATTACCTACCTGCTTCACCGCCAGGCTCAGATCTGCAGCAATTTGATGTATATATTTAGTATCCATTTTTTAAAATAATTGGGTTGCAAATGTAAGTGGTGCAACTTAAGAAACAAAGCACTGTGCATAAGATGCGTTTTTGTTAATTTTATGCACAATAATGAAACTTTATATAAAAAACATGGTCTGCGACCGCTGTAAAATGGCGGTAAATACTGCGCTGACGCATTTACACATCCCGGTAAAAAACGTTGACCTGGGAGAGGTTACGCTCGAGCGTACGATTACCCCAGGAGAAAAACAGCAATTGGAAGAAGAGCTGAACCAACTGGGGTTTGAATTGATCGACGACAAAAAGAGCCGGCTGATCGAAACCATCAAAAAGGAAATTATCGCGCTGGTGCACCACCAGGACGGAGAACTGAAAGTGAACCTTTCGGATTATCTGTCCGAAAAATTACATCGCGATTATAACTACCTGTCGAATCTTTTTTCCGAGGTAGAAGGCACTACTATTGAAAAATATTTTATCAACCAGAAAATTGAGCGGGTAAAGGAATTGCTGGTGTATGATGAATTATCCTTAAGCGAGATCGCCTACCAGTTGCATTATTCCAGCGTGGCACATTTAAGCAACCAGTTTAAGAAGGTGACCGGTTTTACGCCAAGTCATTTCAAGAACATCCGCGAGGAAAAACGTAAGCCGCTGGACAAAGTGTAAGGACCTGATACTCGATGCTTGATACTCGATCATCGATTCAGAAATCCAGAAACTAGGATCCAGCCTCCACTATCGAAAGTGCGCCACTGGGGCAGCGCGCTACCTGCTCTCTGATCCGATCAGCCGGAGCTCCATCCACATTGATCCATTTTTTTACTTTCGGGTCAAACACCTGGGGCAATTCTTTCCAGCAGCGGGTGGCATGGGCACAAAGTCCGGGCTTCCATACAACAGTTATGTCGTCATTCCGGTATAAAATCTTCTTCTCTTCGGGGCCGTCTTTTTTCATAAAAGTGCGCACCCTGATATCGTTTTCAAGAATCTTTGAGATGGGACAAGCCTTGGCGATCTCCTGCAGCCGCACCTTTTGCTCATCCGGCACCGCTTCCGTAAAATAAAGATCCCGGTCAATTACCGTAACGATTTTTCCCTCTTTTATTTCCTGGTACAGGTTGGTATTTACTTTTATTTCAGTGATAGCCCAGCCTTTCCGTTCGATATACATTTTCAACGTAATCAACGTGCAGGATGCAAGGGAAGCCAGCAGTAAGGTAAACGGATCTGGTCCCAGGTCCCGGCCGCCTTTCGATTCCGGCTCATCTGCAATAAAACTGCCATTGCGCCAGGTGATCGTACATTGATATTTTGCTGAGCCGATTCCGGCATTTACTGGTTTTTCAAGCTGATATTTCATAATTTGTTTTATTAGTATACTTAGAAGAACGCTGAATGCTTAACGCGCAAGGCAGATCGCTTGTTTTGCAGTATAATTCCCAACGCGCTACTTCCTATTCACTTTTCACCATTGACCATTTGCCGTTTTCCTTTTCCCAAAATTACGATTACTCTTGTTTTATTCGGTTAACATAGATTAAGCAACCGAAATATTATAAAACAAAGGAGAAATGGTGTAACAGTTCCGTCCCTTAAGGTTCGGAACTTTGTGTTATAATTTATTAAACCGATTTATTATGAGCACAGCAACAATAAAAGACACGAACACCATTAAGCAAAACATCCCCGTACTGGAAATGACCTGTGCTTCCTGTGCCGTTAGTGTAGAAAGCATGATCCAATCATTGCCAGGCGTCATCAATGCCTCTGTAAATTTCGCATCTGGTTCCGTGGCAGTGGAGTACCAGCCCGGATCCGTAACCGTTCAGGATATGCAACAGGCCGTGCAGTCAATTGGATATGATCTGTTCCTGGAAGACAAAACAAATACAACATCCCTTGAAGCTATTCATGCTAAAAAATTCCGGGGGCTCAAAAATAAAACGATGGGCGCTGCGATCATCACCCTGCCCTTAGTGATTATTGCCATGCTCTTTATGCATATACCCTATGCCAATGAAATCATGTGGGCCTTGTCAACACCCGTTGTTTTATATTTTGGGAAAGATTTTTTCATTAACGCATGGAAGCAAGCCAAACACCGTTCCGCCAATATGGACACACTGGTAGCCCTGGGTGCGGGCACCGCTTATCTTTTTAGCGTATTCAACACCTTGTTTCCCGGCTACTGGGCCGCACATGGGCTAACAGCGCATGTATATTTTGAAGCCGCGGCAGTTATTATTTGTTTTATCCTGCTGGGCAAACTTTTAGAGGAAAAAGCAAAAGGGAATACATCAGCCGCCATACGCAAACTGATGGGTTTGCAACCCAAAACAGTTACTATTATCAAAGCAAACGAAGAACAGGTAACAGTACCCATTGAGCAGGTGGCCAAAGGCGATCTGCTGCTGGTAAAGCCCGGTGAAAAAATCGCTGTAGATGGAACGGTAGTCGCAGGAAACTCTTATGTAGATGAAAGTATGCTGAGCGGCGAGCCCCTGGCCGTTATTAAAAATGAAGCAGACAAAGTATTTGCAGGCACCATTAACCAAAAAGGGAGCTTCCGTTTCAAAGCCGAAGGAATCGGTTCGGACACCCTGTTGGCGCAAATTATACGGATGGTGCAGGAGGCCCAGGGAAGTAAGGCCCCCGTGCAAAAACTGGTGGATAAAATAGCAGCCATCTTTGTACCGGTTGTTATGGTAATTGCATTGCTGGCATTAGCCAGTTGGGTGATCTGGGGAGGCGCTAACGGGCTCACCCAGGGCCTGATCGCATTTGCAACAGTATTGGTGATTGCATGCCCCTGCGCATTGGGATTGGCGACGCCTACCGCACTTATGGTGGGGATCGGCAAAGGAGCCGAAAAGGGGATCCTGATCAAAGACGCGATGAGCCTTGAACTAGCGAAAAAAGTGAATGCCCTTGTTTTGGATAAAACCGGCACGATTACCGAAGGCAGACCGGCCGTTACCAATAGTTACTGGGAGGCGGATACTGTTTACCTGCAACAGGTGCTGTATAGCATCGAGCAACAATCGGAGCATCCGCTGGCTGCGGCCATCGTTGCTTATTATAATGAAACAGCGGCAACGCCCATTACGCAGTTTGAAAGCATTACCGGCCGGGGGGCTAAGGCCACAGCATCGGGGAGCACCTATTATGTAGGCAATCAAAAATTATTGGAAGAGCACACCATTAACATACCGGATCATTTTTTGATTAAAGCAGACGAGTGGAGCAAGCAGGCGCAGACGGTGATCTGGTTTGCGAATGAGCAGAAAGTGCTGGCAGTATTTTCCATTGCGGATCAGATCAAAGCAACCACGGCTGAAGCCATTGCACAATTAAAACAAGCGAAGATTGAGGTATACATGCTTACCGGCGATAATGAGGCTACGGCCAAAGCTATTGCCGCCCAAACGGGCATATCCTCTTACCGTGCTGAAGTTACGCCCGCTCAAAAGGCCGATTTTATAAAAGAACTGCAACAACAGGGGAAGATCGTAGCAATGGCCGGAGATGGCATTAATGACAGCGCGGCGCTGGCGCTGGCGGATGTTGGCATCGCGATGGGCAAAGGAAGTGATATTGCCATGGATGTTGCAGGCATGACCCTGATCTCCTCCGACCTCAAAAAAATACCCGAAGCGCTCCGGCTGTCGAAACAAACGGTGGCCACTATCCGGCAAAATCTTTTCTGGGCGTTTATCTATAATATCATCGGCATCCCGGTAGCTGCAGGTATTTTGTACCCGGTAAATGGATTCCTCTTAAACCCGATGATTGCCGGGGCTGCCATGGCGCTCAGCAGCATAAGCGTAGTAAGCAATAGCCTGCGCTTAAAATGGAAACGCTAAGGGGTTTTAAACAAAAAGGTCATAATATTGTATTGAATATAACGTCCAAACTTTGGCAAAATGCTATTCTTGGGCTATTTTCACGAACAAATTCTTAAAAATGGAAGACAATTATTCAAGAAGTACACCAGAAACTATTTTTTCAAGACCCGAAGTCGTGGGTTCGCGGTCCAGGTCTTTTTTAGCAAACGTATTCAGCTACATGTTTGTGGCACTGGGTATCACTGCTGTTGTGGCCTATTTTTTTGCGGCCAATGCTGATACGTACCTGGTGCCGATCGCATCTAACAAATTGTTTTTATATGCCATAATCTTTGCGCCGCTGGGTTTTGTTTTATTGATGTCTTTTGCCTTTAACCGGCTTTCCGCCCCGGTATTGCTGGCATTGTTATTATTATATTCAGCCATTAACGGCATCAGCTTTAGCTTTATATTCCTGGCATACACCTCAGGTTCGGTATTTGGATGTTTTCTTACTGCTGCGCTGATGTTTGGAATAATGGCTGTAATGGGCTATACTACCAAACAGGACCTTACCTCTATGGGCCGTTTGATGACCATGGGTTTGATCGGCATCGTTATCGCGATGATCGTAAACTGGTTCTTAAAGAGCAGCTCATTCGACTATATCATCAGTTTCATCGGGGTGATCGTGTTCACCGGGTTAACCGCCTATGATGTGCAGAAATTAAAAAGGATCGGTGAAGGCATTGACGAACAAGGTAATGTTATGAGCGGCGATGTTAAGAAACTCGCGGTAATGGGCGCATTAAGTCTCTACCTCGATTTTATCAACTTGTTTTTGATGTTGCTGCGTTTATTCGGCAGAAGAAATTAGTGCGTTCAGGAAGGCTCTTAATGCCTCTTCACTCCTTAACCCAGAATCTTAATGGTTTAGATCAACAACATACTTAAATTTTAAAGCCGGTTTTATCGCCGGCTTTTTTCATCCTATGGAATTAAAAGCAATACTATCTGGCGCATCTCTTACAAAAGAACAGGTGGCTGCTATTGTAACCTGGATCGGGGCCGGTCAGCAACGGTTTGATGAGCTGTTTGGCATTTTCACAACGGGATCCAATCGCATGGTTCAAAGAACCGCATGGCCCCTTAGTTATTGTGTAATACAGCACCCTTCCCTTATTCAATCACATTACAAAACAATTATACAACTATTAACTGCTCCCGGGCAGCCGGCAGCAGTTAAACGCAATATTCTGCGGCTGCTGGACCAGGGTGCAGTATTTCCCAAAAAATTTCATGGACAAATCATTGACTTTTGTTTTAAAACCCTTGAAGATCCCAAAGAGCCCATCGCCGCCAGGGCCTTTTCCATGGGCATTCTTTCACGATTTACTGATACCTACCCCGAAATCCACCCTGAACTAAAAACCGTTGTGGAACTCATATTGCCAAATGCCTCGCCGGGAGTGAAAAGCAGGGCGCTGAAGATATTGAAGCAATAAAAAAGCGACCATTAACTGATCGCTTCAAAATATTTAAAAATCCGGAGGGCTATAACTTCCGTATTTTGATATCGCGGAACCAGATATCATGCCCGTGATCCTGCAAGGCAATATGCCCCGATTTGAACTTTGCAAAATCCTTCCATTTAGAAAACTTACTGCCGGCCACCAGTTGGTCCCATTCAGGACTGCCGATCTTAGCCCTTGCCGTGGTAACCCCGTTCAATTTCAACTCCAGGTTCCCATCTTTTAACCGGATCGTTGCAAGGTTCCATTCCCCCACGGGTTTGGGTTTTGAAGTGCTTTTAGCATCGATCAGATCATACAGGGCCCCTGCCAGGTGCTTGGTATTTTTATTGTCCTCCGCTTCTATATTATCCAGCACCTGCATTTCAGGTCCGGTAAGATAAGTGGCCGGGTATTTGGCTTTATCATCCTGCACCAGGAAAATAATTCCGCTGTTTACGCCCGGAGAAGCCTTCCATTCCACTTCCAGTTCAAAATTTTCATAGGCATCATTGGAAACAAGGTCACCGCCAGAAACACCGCTCGCTTTGGCTTTCGGATCAAACTGCAAACTGCCATCGGCCGCTTTCCAGGAGCCCTCGGCATTTTGTTTACCATAAATATGCCAGCCGTTCAATGTTTTCCCATCAAACAATAACTGCCATCCGGCAGCTTTTTCTTTTGCTGAAAGCGTATTGGGCTGCAGGGTGCCAGAAGCTTTTTTCTGCCCCGTACAGGAAGAAACAGTAAGCCCCGCTGCCAAAGCTGCTAAAACGATTTTATTCATTCAGAAATTTTTTAGAACTATTTGTTCAATAACAAAACATATTTCACCATGGCCTTTGCATCCGCTTCCGATACATTAGGATGTGGGGTCATAGGAACATCGCCCCAAACACCGCTACCGCCGGAAATCACTTTGTTTGCCAATTTGGTAATGGTAGCATCATCTGCCCCTGCATATTTTTTAGCCACATCCCTGTAGGCGGGGCCTGTCAGCTTTTCATCAATTTTATGGCAGGTGATACACTGGTACTGCCCTACCAACGCCAGTCCTTTTTGGTAATCAGGATTAGCTGAATTATCGGTTCCGGAAGTTGCAGCAGGTTTAGCGGCAGTACTGTCTCCTTCGGTTTTTTTCTCACCTTCGCCACCACCACAGGCAGCCGCCATGGTTGCCAGTATTACTGCTGATAAAATAATTTTCTTCATTTTCTGTTATTTGTATTTTTTATAAAGATATTAATTCAATCCCAAAACCCTTCTGTTCAATTCATCGTCTTTTACCGTTGCTGCAAAATCATCAAAGGCTTTTTCGGTAACGCGGATGATATGATCCTGAATAAACCGGGCGCCTTCCTTAGCGCCGTCCTCAGCGTTCTTCAAACAGCATTCCCATTCCATAACCGCCCAGCCTTTAAAATCATATTCAGCTAGCTTCGAGAAGATCGTCCTGAAGTCTACCTGACCATCACCGGGGCTCCGGTACCGGCCGGCTCTTTTAAGCCAGGGCTGATAGCCGCCAAAGGCTCCTTTTCTGCCGGTGGGATTAAACTCTGAATCCTTTACATGGAAGGCTTTGATGCGTTCATGAAAAATGTCGATATACTCAATATAATCCAGGCATTGCAATACAAAATGCGAAGGGTCATATAATAAACAGGCCCTTGGATGGTTGTTTACTTTTTCCAAAAACATTTCATAGGTGTCCCCGTCAAACAGGTCTTCACCCGGGTGAATTTCATAACAGGCATCCACACCGCATTCATCAAACACATTCAGAATAGGCGTCCAGCGGCGGGCCAGCTCGGTAAAACCTTCTTCTACCAAACCGGCAGGGCGCTGTGGCCAGGGATGAAAAGTGTGCCATAACAACGACCCGCTGAAAGTAGCATGGGCATTCAATCCCAGGTTCTGAGAAGCTTTGGCTGCATACTTCATCTGCTGTATCGCCCATTCGGTACGCGCTTTAGGATTATTACGCACTGATTCAGGAGCAAAAGAATCAAACAGCAAATCATAAGCGGGGTTTACCGCAACCAACTGCCCCTGCAGGTGGGTAGACAGTTCCGTAATCTCCATCCCGCAATCATTCACCAACCCCTTCACTTCATCAGCATAGGTCTTACTTTCTGCAGCTTTTTGCAGATCAATAAACTGATCATTATTGGTGGGGATCTGCACGCCTTTAAAGCCCAATGAATGTGCCCAGGTGCAAATCGACTTTAAATCATTAAACGGGGGCTGATCGCCGGCAAACTGTGCTAAAAAAATACCAGGTCCCTTTAGCGTTGTCATAACAAAAACTTTCTTTTCTGTGTCGTTATAAATAATAAGTGGTTAAATGTACAAAATCTTTGAAATAATCAGGACTGTTTTAAAAATTTTAAGTAGCCTGTTATACTACCAACTGTTCTTAACAATGATGCAGGGAATAAAAGTGAAGCGTTAAAAAATAAAATATATATTTAGTAGATAAGAAGTAAAAAATAGTACATTTAACCCTTAATTATTATTTTAATTTATTTAACGAAAGCATTGATATGAAGCCAGGCATTAAGATTCAGCTATCCTTTATGATGTTCCTTGAATTTTTTATTTGGGGGGCGTGGTTTGTAACCTTGGGAACTTTTTTAGGGAAAAATCTACAAGCAACCGGAGGTGAAAGCGCAAAAGTATTTGCCACGCAATCCTGGGGCGCTATAATTGCCCCCTTTATTGTTGGGTTAATTGCCGACCGCTTTTTTAATGCCGAACGGATCCTTGGCATTTTGCATCTTATTGGTGCAGCCCTGATGTATTTTATGTTCCGTTCAGAAAATATCAGCAGCTTCTACCCCTACGTATTTACTTACATGGCCTTATTTATGCCTACACTGGCACTGGTGAACTCCGTATCTTTCCGGCAAATGTCTAATCCTGAAAAAGAATTTTCTTTTATCCGGGTATGGGGTACTATCGGCTGGATCGTTGCAGGACTGCTGATCAGCTATGTTTTCCATTGGGACAGCAAAGAAAGTAGCGACCAAGGGGCCCTCCGCAATACGTTCGCCATGGCTAGTGTTGTTTCTTTAGTGCTGGGCATATTTAGTTTTGCATTGCCCAAAACACCGCCCGTACAAATCGCCAAAGAAGACCGGTCGATAACTAAATTGTTGGGGTTAGACGCGCTCAAACTGTTAAAAGATAAAAACTTCCTGGTATTCTTTATTGCGTCCATCCTTATTTGTATTCCGCTGGCTTTTTATTATCAGAATGCCAACCTTTTTCTTTCAGAGATCAACCTGGCAAACCCAACCGGTAAAATGACCATCGGGCAAATGTCTGAAGTGTTGTTCATGCTTTGTTTGCCGATATTTTTTAAACGGTTTGGCTTTAAGAACACGATCCTGCTGGGCATGCTGGCCTGGGCATTGCGTTACGCCCTGTTTGCTTATGGCAATCCGGGCGAACTGGCCTTTATGTTGATCCTGGGTATTGCATTGCACGGGCTCTGTTATGACTTCTTTTTTGTATGCGGCCAGATCTATACGGATGCAAAGGCAGGTGAAAAATATAAAAGCGCAGCTCAGGGGCTCATCACCCTGGCCACTTATGGCGTGGGAATGCTGATCGGATTTGAGGTAGCCGGGATGATCTCGGACCACTATAAAATTGCCGAAAATGCGCACGACTGGAAAATGGTGTGGCTGATCCCCGCAGGCATTGCCGCTGCAGTAATGCTGCTGTTTGCCCTCAGCTTCAACGACAAAACAAAAGCAGAAGCTCCAAAAGAAACAGGAGCTGTTATATAAACAAATGGAAAAAAAGAATCCAACACGCAGAAGTGTAATTAAAGCATTAGCATTGACCACTGCCATGGCGGGCAATGTAAACCTTTGGGCAGCCGGTACTGCTCAAAAGAAAAAGGAAGCAATGAAATTAAAGGGAAATATCAATCACAGCGTTTGCCAATGGACCTTTGGCAAAATGCCGTTGGACGAGTTATGCCTTAATGCAAAAAAATTAGGATTGGGTGCTATCGACTTGCTGGCGCCCAAAGACTGGCCTACTCTGCAAAAGCATGGGCTCATCTGCTCGATGTGTTATATCCCCGGTAAAGTAAGTCTTACCGATGGGTTTGCAGGAACTGAGTTTCACGCCGGACTGATCAGGGATTATGAAGAAGGGATCCCCCTGGTAGCTAAAGCAGGCTATAAGAACCTGATCTGCTTTAGCGGCAGCCGCCGCGGCATGGATGATGAAACTGGTTTTAAAAACTGCGTGGATGGGCTTAAAAAGATCCTGCCACTGGCTGAAAAGAATAAAGTAACGCTGGTGATGGAATTATTGAACAGCAAGGTAGACCACCACGATTATATGTGCGATCATACGGCCTGGGGTGTGGAACTTTGTAAACGCCTGGGCTCGGAAAACTTCAAATTGCTGTATGATATTTATCATATGCAGGTAGATGAAGGAAATGTAATTGCAAACATCCGCCAACACCATGAGTATATTGCACATTATCACACCGCCGGAGTTCCGGGCAGGCATGAACTGAACGACAAACAGGAATTGTATTATCCTGCAATCATGAATGCCATCGTAGCTACCGGTTTCAAAGGCCATGTAGCACAGGAGTTTATTCCTACCGGCAAAACAGTTGAAGAAAAACTACAGGCATTAAAAGATGCTATCACGGTATGTGATGTATAACCTTTAAACCAATAATGAGATCTATGTATAAGAGAAAGGAATTTCTTAGAGTATCCGGCGGCCTGGCATTGGGCCTTGCTTTTGGTTCGGTAGCAGAAGCCTGCTCCCCATCAAAAGGAAGCATAGCGCGATTAGGATTACAGTTGTATAGCCTGCGGGATGATTTGCCCAAAGATCCGAAAGGGGTACTGAAACAGGTAGCCGCCTTTGGGTATAAAGATGTGGAAAGTTTTGAAGGCGCCGAAGGAATGTTCTGGGGAATGGGCCATAAAGGGTTTAAACAGTATATGGACAGCTTGGGGATGCAGATCGTCAGCAGTCACTGTGACTATAAAAAAGACTTTGAAAAAAAAGCAGCCGAGGCTGCTGAGATCGGGATGAGTTACCTGATCTGCCCCTGGGTTGGCCCCCAGAAAACACTGGATGATTATAAAAAACTGGCCGAAGAATTTAACCAGGCGGGGGCTATTTGTAAAAAGAACGGGATCCGCTTTGCCTACCACAACCACGATTACAGCTTTACCTTACAGGACGGCCAATATCCGCAGGATATTTTCATGGAGCAAACGGATAAAAGCCTGGTAGATTTTGAAATGGATATTTATTGGGTAGTGACCGCCGGGCAGGATCCTATTGCCTGGCTGAAAAAATATAACGGGCGTTTCCGGCTCTGTCATATTAAAGACCGGAAAAAAGGCGTGGCCCCTACAAAAGGAGAACCCAACCTGAGCGTAATTGTGGGAACGGGATCTATCGATTTTAAAAAGATCCTGGCGGCTGCCCGCACAGAAGGAATGAAACATTATATTGTAGAACAGGAAGCCTACGAGAAAGCGCCCATTGAGTGTGTAAAAGAAGACGCGATCTATTTAAATAAATTGACCTTTTAACCTGCGTTAAACCAACCTATATATACTCTAAAAACCGGCAAACTCTGCGCCGGTTTTTTTTATTGTGCTAAAATAAATATGATAAAGACTAGTCGGGAAGACGGAAATGCGGGAAGAACCTTCCGCTTTGGCGCCTTCCCGGCCAACGCAAAAAAAACCGGCACATCACGCGCCGGTTAAAATATTTTTATACCGATGGATCAATGAACCGCCGGAGCCGCAACATGGCCGTTCTTCGCCAGCTTGTCGATATTTGCCATATCGTTAACAACATCTACCGCCTGATCCAGGTAAATATCCTCGCTTAAAGACTTCTGCCATTTCTTGATCCTGTCTTCTTTATTCTTGTCTTCAATATTAGTAGTATTAGGATCATTGGGTAATAACGAAACGTTCAGCCTGTTTTTTAATCTGGAAACCGCAACGATCTGATCCGCTTTCTGTTTGATCTCTTTCCGCTCCTGCCGGTAGGTATCAATATTTAAAGGATAGCTCCTGTCATTTTCTTTTGCCAGCCATTGCGCATCATCCTTAATTATTCTGAAAACACTATCAGACTTAAGACGTTCATTGCTCATCGTCTTTAATTCGGGAAGGTTCCAGGCACTCTTCCAGGGCGTATAAGCAGCTTTACTGATCTCATCATAAGGTAATGCGTCCTTATTATCCCGCTCCCGTACTTTTGCACCTTCCAGCGGGCTGGCCAGCACAATATCCGGCTCCACCCCTTTTAACTGGGTAGATCCGCCACTGATCCGGTAGAATTTCTGTAAAGTAAGTTTTACGGTTCCCAGATCCGATTCTCCGTAGGTAATACCGGTTTTCGCATCCAAACCTATATTGCGTTGCACGGTACCCTTGCCATATGTGGAGGTACTGCCTATAATTACACCCCTGCCATAATCCTGGATCGCTGCGGCAAAGATCTCGGATGCAGAAGCGCTGAACTCGTTCACCATTACCGCAAGCGGGCCGTCGTATAAAACAGAATCATCCTTTACGTCCAGCACATTGGCACGGTTAATACGATCTTTCACCTGCACCACCGGGCCTTTTCCTACAAATAAGCCCACCATTTGCACTACATCATACAAAGAACCACCGCCATTATTCCTCAGGTCGATAACAATTCCATCCACTTTGGCATCTTTCAGCTTTTGTACTTCTTTAGCTACATCGATCGAACTTCTTCTTCCGTTTGCATCATCAAAGGCCGCATAAAATTCCGGCAGGTAAATAATCCCGGTCTTTGTATTTTTTGAAGAATCATTTACAATGGCGCTCCGCGCGTAGGTGTCAATATCATTAACGATCTTTTCCCGTTTTAAGGATACCACTTTTATAGTTCCATTCGGTTTTTTGATCGTAAGCTTTACGATAGTTCCTTCCTTTCCGCGAATTAATTTCACCGCGTCCTGCACACCATATCCCATCAGATCTTCAGACGGGCCATCGCCCTGGGCTACCTTCGTAATGATATCGCCCGGTTCCAGTTGGCCCGATTTTGCTGCCGGGCTGCCTACGTTACAGGAAACGATCTTTATTTTTCCATCGCCCTGCTGCAACAGCGCACCGATGCCATAAAAGGTTCCGCTCATTTCTTCATCAAAATACCGCTTATCTAACGGGGGCATAAAATCCGTATGCGGGTCCATTATATTCGTAATAGCCAGCATAAACATGTTGAACTTATCGTCGGCAGTAAATTTAACTTTGTAACGTTCAAAAAAACGGGTCATAACCGTATCCGTTTTTAACCGTGCTTCTTTCTCCAACTGCGCATCGGTTTTTACCGCATATCCTTTTTGACCTTTATTGCTTTTACGCTCATCCAGCAGGTCCACATAACGTTCCAAAGAAAGGTATTTCAGTTTTTTTCTCCAGCGATCTTCGCGCTCCTTTTCATTAGCAGGGTATTGTAATTGATCTCCATCCAGTTGAACAGACTCATTTGTTTTGTAATCAAAGGGGCGGTTGAGTATCGCCGTTGTCCATTTTGTTGCCTCCGCATTTCTTCTGTCAAAAACAGATGAAATGGCCAGGAAACTTTTAACAGGTGCGCCTTTGATCTCATCATCAATTGCATCGCCATATAAAGCCTTCAGCGAATCATAATCCGATTTAAGAAAAATGTTCTTCTCATGATCCAGGTCGCTCATAAATTTATCAAACACTTTTTCCGAAAATTTATCATCAATATTCTGCGGGCTGAAATGGGCCTGAGCCAGCAACTGCCCCACCAGTTCCATGATCTGTTCATATTTGCCCGGAGGCGGGCCACTGCGGGCGATGGATGATTTAAAAGCTAAAAAAGAACCGGCCAGCAATAAAATCAACAGCACAAAAGGTAATCTCTTCATATTTAATAAATATTTTAATACAGAACGCATCTTTCAAAATTAACTTAAAAAACGATGACTTACGTACTGATTAGCACGTATTTCTCTAAGATTTTGATAATTTTGGAGCAAATACCAGCCCAAAATCGTAAACACCTAATTTTTATTCATTTAATGGTCTTTATTTTATAAAAATCCTATTTTTACAACATCCTAAACCCGCTACTATGCCAGCACACAATGATTCCAGTCAGATATTGCTTTTTCACGAATTGCTTTATGGCAGTTCCCGGTCGTCCCGGCGGGCCCGCCAATGCCTGATGACCGATTATAATTTCACCAGCCACCAGTTGCCGGGATACCTGCCCGGCGCTATGCAGGACGGTGTTTTACGGCCCGATCCCGGGCGCAGCTATGTTTTCCGGTCTGTTCCCGATCACACTTATTCGTTCATAGACAGGAATGCGAATCAATTGAAAGGGCTGAAGCTGAACGTTCCGAAAAATACGCAGCAAGTTGGGCCCGATCACCGGGCGGTTGCCGACCACACTTATTACCGCAAAAACCCGGCTGTTGAATATTTATCCCAAAACTGGATACCCATCAGCTCCCTTGGGTTGGGCATTACAGGAACGGCTACAGAAGCCTATTTAAAAATAAAAAACTACAAGGGGTTTAAGGCGGCTGTGCAGGAAGGCAAGTTTATTGCCAACTGGAATGGGAAGCGGGTATGGAAGGCCGGTTTCCGCGGCAATGCCCGTGTATCTTCCAGCATTGTAGCCAGTGAAAAGGCGGCTTTTGAAGCGAGTTATAGTACGATGAAATTGGTAAAATCTATTGGTCATGCAGGTGCTTTTGCAGGAATAATCATTTCGGGAATTGATGCCTACAATAAAGGGTTAACGGCCGAGGCAAATACAAAATTTGTAGTTGATGTAATTATGACTGGGGTTGTTATTGTTCCTGTGGTAGGATGGGCTATTTCAGGGCTGTATTTTATAACAGATGCTGCACTTACCCTTAACGGCAACGACTGGTGGCATCTCGTTTGGGAGAAACTCATTCTGCCCACGCAGGCGTCGCTTGAAAATGCCAAAAAAGTCTATATTGAATCTGTGAATAGAGGTAAACAACGAAATGGCTATCAATACGGACCTTTTTAAATATTTAACAAATGCTTTTTTTAAAATACTTTTTTTATCGGGTCCATAATTTTGTTAACAAGCGAAGGTCAAATAAAGATCCCGAAGATTATGCCTTTTATGTGACTGCTATTTTTTTAGCATTAAATTTCGTAGGCATATTTATGTGCATTGCCAATATCATGAATTTTAAGAAATTTACCATATCTCCTATGCTAAGGGTAGGGCTTTTTCTTTTACTCATAATCATTTATATACTAATTTACAGACGAGTTATTCTAAATGGGAAGTATAAGCAATTTTGCAAAAACGCTTATTATGAAAGTTCTATTTTGAACAATTTATCAATTGGAAACTTTTTTTGTATAGCATTTATGATAACGCCTTTAGCCCTTTACATAATAGCAACTCTTACGTTTCATAGACTCTAAATTGGATTATGCGTTTCTTTAAATATTTTTTTTACCGGGTTTACAGGTTTTATAATAAACGATGGCCCAATAGTGATCCGGAAGGGTATGCATGGTATGCGGTATTTTTATTTGCTATTTACTGGCTAATTGGAGTTACAGTTCTTTTCTCTAATATTTCATTTGTAACACAAATAATTGCTGAAATGGATTGGTTAAAATCAAAACCTGCTATTATCGCTGTCGGCCTGCTTATAATAGGCTTTTTTTACTGGCGCTTTCTATATAAAAAGCGGTATTTGTCTTTTTGTAATGACGCCTATTTTGAGCACACCTATTTACGAAACAGAACAGTTGCCAAGACAGCTCTGTGGCTGTACACGGTCCTTCCATTTATATTGATAATTTTAGGAATCATTATAAAAAAAAGCATGTAATATGCTCTTCTTTAAATATTTTTTCTACCGTATCTCTAGTTTTTACAACAAACGCTGGCCGGGTAAAGCGCCGGAAGATTATGCCTTTTATGTGACTGCTATTTTTTAGCATTAAATTTCGTAGGCATATTTATGTGCATTGCCAATATTATAGATCTTAAGAAATTTACCATACCTCCTCCGCTAAGGATAGGGCTTTTTTCTTTTACTCATAGTCATTTATGTCCTAATTTACAGACAAGTTATTTTAAATGGGAAGTATAAGCAATTTTGCAAAAGCGCTTATTATGAAAATTCTATTTTGAACAATTTATCAATTGGAAACTTTTTTTATATAGCATTTATGATAACGCCTTTAGCCCTTTACATAATAGCAACTCTTACGTTTCATAGGCTCTAAATTGGATTATGCTTTTCTTTAAATATTTCTTCTACCGGATTTACAGGTTTTATAATAAACGCTGGCCGGATAATGATCCCGAGTTGTATGGCTGGTATGCCGTTTCACTATCTGTGGTTTATTGGTTCATTGCAATGAGCGCATTAGCATCCCTGATGCCATCTTTAAAACTCTTGCGCCCCAACTCAAATATTATGGGAGGAAAAATAACCGGAGTCGTTGTAGTGCTGGGTATCGCAGTTTTCTTTTATCAGCAATTTCTTTATAAAAACAGGTACCTCACTTTTTGCAACCCTGAATATTTTAAACCCACTATTTTTAACAAGAAAACCATTGTTGAACTGCTGTTTTGGTTATATATTTTGCCTCCTTTTATAATAATTGTAATCAGGATGGCAACCTGAAGCTATCAATCAAAATATTTTTTTTTAAAAAAAAGACATACTCTCCTTCCTGCAAACTCCTTTTAAAAAATAACACTTCCTTATACTTTGTATCAGAATTTTATTTACATTTGCAGCCCTGTTAAAATGGTGGCTATAGCTCAGTTGGTTAGAGCATCAGATTGTGGTTCTGAGGGTCGCCGGTTCGAACCCGGTTAGCCACCCTAAAAAACCCCGGATGCAAATTCGGGGCTTTTTTATTCCTGGTTCCGGCGCACCGTAACCTAAACCAATAAAATCGGCAATATGCACTACTGGCTCTATCTTTTACCGGCAATTTCCGCTCTTGTTGGCTATCTGTTAAACCGGATCGCGATTGGCTACTTTTTTAACAGCTACCTCCCCAAACGGGATAACGCATGGGCACAGCAACTCGGAAAGATCGCCGCCGAACAAACGTCAGGTAGCATTAACCTGGAAGAAAAGATCAGTGACCCTGCTTTGATCGAAAAAGCAATGCCCGCCATCGAAGCACATATAGATGAATTTTTAAACGTAAAGCTTAAAGAAGAAATCCCCATGCTGGCCATGTTTGTGGGCACTAAAACAACAGACAAGATAAAAGAAGTATTTATCAACCAGTTACGGCTGTTATTTCCACAAGTAATGCAGCAGATCGCCGGGGGCCTGAAAGAAAAGCTGAACATAGAACAGCTCGTTTCCCGTAAACTAAAAGACACGCCATTATCGTTTATCTTAAAGAAAGAACTGGCGGGCATCGCTCAGAATTTTCCATGGCTGGGGGCCTTCTTCGGACTCATTATCGGCGGCATTAACCTGGCGTTGATCTGTTTTATCCTGGGCAACCTGTTATAAGTTCATTTGATCGCCCATCATAATATTTTTACACAAACAACAAGAATTCTGTTTATTGCGCGTCTAAAGCACAAACCTATTTTAATGATAAGATATTTTACGCTCGGATTATTGTTACTGCTCGCAACGGGAATATATGCTCAAAATGGCCAGATGCCCAGTGGCTCACTTTATGGCAAAGTTGTTGACTCCGCTACTAATAAAGGCATCGATGCCGCTACGGTTCAACTGCTCCAGATAAAAAAAGACTCCAACGGCACAACAAAAGAAACCATTGTTACAGGGATGCTTACCAAGGCGAACGGGGAATTTAACCTGGATGGGGTGCCCGTAATGGGAAGATATATGCTTCAAATTTCTGGTATTGGTCATACTACCTATCGCAAGCCTTTCCAGTTTTTTGATCCTTCAAAAATGCAAAAAGGCAACAGGGATATGAGCAGCATGATGAATAACCTGGACAAAGACCTGGGAAATATTAAGCTGGCGATCGACAACCAAACGCTGTCGAACGTAACGGTTACTGCAGCCAAACCCACCATGAGCCTGGGTATTGACCGTAAAGTGTATAACGTGGAAAACAACCTGATGGCAGCAGGGGGAACCGCTACCGACCTGCTGAAAAATATTCCGGCCGTAAATGTGGACATAGACGGAAACGTGAGTATCCGTAATGCATCGCCCCAGTTATTTGTGGATGGAAGGCCCACCACCCTCACGCTGGATCAGATCCCTTCTGATCAGATCGAATCAATCGAGGTAATCACCAATCCTTCCGCAAAATATGACGCCTCCGGAGGTAATGCCGGTATTTTGAACATCGTGCTGAAGAAAGCAAAACGTGTAGGCTACAGTGGTAATGTGAGGGCTGGTATCGACCAAAGAGGAAAATGGAACCTGGGCGGCAACGTCAATATCCGCCAGGGCAAGTTCAACTTTTTTGCCAACGCGAACTACAATCAGCGCAAATCGATTTCTAATGGAGTAACCGATCGGAACACTTTTGGAAAAGACACTACCTTCCACCTGTTACAGAACGACCATAACCTGAGCAACGGCGAGTTTATGTTTGGCCGCGCCGGCTTTGATTATTTCTTTGACAACCGGAATACGTTCACCCTTTCAGGCATCGGCGTAAAAGGGAACTTTAATAATAGTACGGAGAGCAATTTGCTTGTGGATACATTGGCTCCCGGCTTTGATGCACAATCAAAAACAATCCGTTTATCCGATAGCCGTTTTGGCTTCAGAAACCTGGGGGGAAGCTTTGGATATGTACATAATTTCCCAAAAAGCGGGCATCAACTGACCGCAGATCTCAATATTAACAAAAGCAGGAACAACAGTACCTCCAATATCAACAATCAGATCTTTAGCAATAGTGCGGGTTCGCAAACCGGTACGTTCCAGCAACAGCAATTGGGCTCGGGAAATAATAACCGGTTAACCGCCCAGGCGGATTATACCAACCCTATCAGCGACAACTCCAAACTGGAGGCAGGCGTTCGCATCAACAGCACAAAAACGAATAGCGTAAGTAATTTGTATTATATGCAGAACGGATCGTTTGTATTGCAGCCGCCCCTGTCATCACAATACAACTATAAGGACCAGGTATTGGCAGCTTACGGTAATTTCAGCAGTAAAGTAGGCCAAAACTTTGGCTACCAGGTAGGGTTAAGAGCAGAACGCTCCAATTATGACGGTACGGTTTTTTCCAGCACGAAAAATCCCGATGGCTCTTATAGTGAAAGCAGCAATGCCTTTAATATAAAATACCCTGTGAGCTTGTTTCCCAGCGTTTTCCTTAGTCAGAAACTGAACGACAAACAAGACTTTCAATTGAACTACAGCCGCAGAATTAACCGGCCGAGCTTCTTCCAGTTATTCCCTTATACGGATTACTCGGACTCACTGAACCTGAGCCGCGGTAATCCCAATCTTAGCCCGGAATTTGTAAACTCCTTTGAGCTCTCTTATTCCAATAATTTCACCAGGAAGAATAACCTGATCCTGTCTGTTTATTACAAACACACCACCGGGTTGATTACCCGTTACAGTTATAAAGACATTAACCCGCTCAGCGGCGACTCGGTTATTGTAAACTCGTTCACTAACGCCAACTCCGGTTTCGTGGGCGGCTTTGAAGCGATCAGTAAAAACAGTATCACTCCCTGGTGGGATCTTACCAGCAACATCAACGTGTATACCTCTAAGATCAATGTTGATGATCCTTCTATTCGTACCTCCAAACAATTATACAGTTGGTTTGGCAAAATCAATAACGAGATTAAACTTCCTAAAAATTTCACCCTGCAATTGTCCGGCGACTATACCTCAAAAACAGTCTTAGCTCCCGGCGGTAGCGCGTCGAGCGGATCGGGCGGCGGCCGAGGCTTTATGGGAACCGTAAGCGGTAACGCTCAGGGATTTTCGATGCCCAATTACGGCGTAGACGCAGCGCTGAAATATGAGTTCCTGAAAGCAAAAGCCGCATCCATTACCTTATCCGTAAACGATATTTTCAAAACACGCAAAAGCGATGTTTATACCGATGCAGGATTTTATGATCAACACCAGATGCGCACAAGAGATCAACAGTTCTTCCGCCTCAACTTTTCTTATCGTTTTGGAAAATTTGACGCAGCGCTGTTCAAAAGAAAAAATGTAAAAGGAGAACAGGAAAGTATCCAGGGAGGCATGCAGGGAATGGGTGGCCAATAACAATAATGCACCAGAAACAATTTCCAGCAGCATAGTATATTATTTCGTGGCAACGCCGGCATTACAACCGGCGTTGTTTTTTTATTCAACCTTTTACACCCGTTTTTGTTCTATTTCAATTGTCAATTAGTAAAAAAAACCTAAATTGATGTGATGATCCTGTATAAGCAACAGGTTGTTTTCTTCAATTTTTTATTTGGACATTTTTAATCTAATGGGCTGATTTATAGCTTGGAAAAAGAATTACATATCGTTTGTCCTGATGTTCCGTGTCCTGCCGACTATGGCTGTATCATCGACATCATGAACCGGATAAGAGCCTTGCATGCATCCGGAATACGCATACACCTTCATTATTTCAGTGAAAATCACAGCAATGCTCCCCGGGAATTACATTCCTTTTGCCAGTCGGTGTGTTTGTATGAACCAAGAAATAAAAGGCAATGCAGCGGTGCTTCCCTGCCCTATAATGTTGCGGCACGCATCAATGATTTACTGATCGAACGGTTAAATGCTGATGACCACCCTATTCTTATAGAAGGCCTGTCCTGCACGGGAATCATTCCTTTTTTAAAAAACAATCAGCGTAGTATTTGTGTGCGTATGCATACCAATGAGGAGCTCTATTATCAGGAGCTGGCGCGAAGCACCACCGGGCTTTTTAAAAAATTTCATTATGCAGCAGAAAGCCGGCATATAAAAAAATACACGGCCGCACTTCCTAAAAATGTGTTGCTGGCCTGCGTTTCGGATCCCGATCTTTCTTTTTTCAGGGAACGGGGGTTTGAAAACATATTTCGCCTTCCCACTTTTCCCAACTGGCAGCGCGTGAACAGCCTGGAGGGAATAGGCACCCATTGCCTCTTTCATGGAAAATTATCTGTGCCGGACAATGAACAGGCCGCCTTATGGTTATTGCATAAAGTATTTAACAAAGTACGGGTCCCCTTTATTATTGCAGGTAAAGACCCCAGCAGGCAATTACAAAAAGCCGCGGCGCTGTGTGAGCATACCTGCCTGGTAAGCAACCCCTGCGAATCAGAAATTAATGACCTGGTACAAAAGGCACATATAAATATTCTCCCCAACCTTAATAAAAATTGCACCGGAACCCGGTTAAAACTACTGCACGCATTGTATTCCGGGCGGCACTGCGTAACAACTCCTTCTATGATAGCTGAAAGCGGACTGGGAGCTACCTGCCATATCGGGACTACGCCTAACGCCCTGGCTTCCATTATTTCTCAGCTATATTATAAACCTTTTGAAGAGGATGAAATTCAGCTCCGCAAAGCCCTCGTGGAGAAAACTTTTGACAACTCAAAAAATACCGCCTGCCTGATTGACCATCTTTGGTAACAGTTTTTTGGCCGTTCCGATGGCACTTAATTCTCCGCTCAGCTCTTCTGGGCCGACCCAAAAGCCCTCTGTCATGCCTCCCGATAGTCATTGGCATGATCCGGCATCAAAATTCACGAGTAATTCTCAATAGATTCTGAAACAAGTTCAGAACGACAACGTGAACAGGCTTTTTGGTCAGTCCCTACCTGATGAACAAACCTCTGGCTTTCTTTGGCGTAATGAATGTCATTGTACCGGATCAGAGCTCACCCCACCCAGAACATACAAAAGGCATGGCCTCAATTTAATTGGTTAACAAGGGACTTCAGTTCCTTGTTAACCTGTGCGTAAGTAGAACCAGAGAACCATAGGCCCGGCCGACCGGTCTATCCGGGCGGGCTCGGCTTATAAATCGGTCCGGCAATATTATCCTTTGCAATCAACATGCCCGTGGGTATTTAATAAAATGGATGGCGGGTTATTGGAGGATCCAGTGGTGTATACAAACGCAGTTGTTTTATTAAAACCGAGGCTGAATGGGTCTGAAAAAGTGGGTTTGAAGTTATTTATGTCAATTATTACATAAAATTAAAATATAATACGTTTTATACAGAATCTAAATATGCAAATAAGTAATATTGTTCATTTTAAATCAATAAATTATAAAATAAATACAAATTAAATATATACGAATACAAAATATAGAATTATAAAGAAAAATGATAGAAATAAAGTGAAATATTACTTAGCTATATGTAAAATAAATAAATGATAATGAATTTTATATAACATATTTATCCAACTAATTAAATTAGTTTTATTTTAACGGAACCTGACGCCCAAAATACTATATTTATTAGTATAACTTTCACGCTAATTTTTAGATGTCTGAATAATATACAGCGTTTTAACAGGCATTTTTTCGCAACTGGATAAATTACCGTTTACTTTGCCTTTTAATTCAAAACCACACCCATGAAACGAATCTTAATTATTGTAGTTATAGCAGGGCTGCTACTCCCCTCCTGCATGAAATATCAGGATATAAAATTTTTGGGAGTAGACCATGTAAGGATTGGCAAACTGGGGATGAATGAGTCCACGTTGGACATGAACCTGGTGTTTAATAACCCCAACAGAATGGGCGCCACTATTAATAATGCCCGCGGCCAGGCCTGGATACAGGATATCTATATCGGTGATTTTTTGTTAAGCGAAGACGTGAAAATTCCCGCCTCAAGCAATTTTTCAGTACCGGTAAGCCTGAAGTTAAATCTGAAAGACCTTGTAAAAAACTCCCTGAACCTCATTACCCGGGATTCTATAGCGCTTCGGGTAGATGGCAGCGCACAACTGAGCAAAGGCGGCATTATAAAAAATTTCCCGCTCCGTTATTCCGGCAGGCAATCGTCTCAACAATTATTGGGACAATTAAGATTTTAGCGAAGTACGGCCACGGGGACACAAAGCCACTAAGCCATTATTCTTTGTGCCTTCGCGCCTTCGTGGCCTCAGCACTAAATGCCCTTCCAGTTGGCAGGATCTTCCCGCCAGTTTAACAAAAGGGCCGCATCCGCTTCCTTAATAAGTCCCTTTTCAAGGGCCAGCTCCAGCAACACCGGGTAGCTGGTCAATGGCTTGTAATTTATTCCCCTTTCGGCAAATGCCTCTTTAGCCACCTGGAAGTCGTAGGTAAAAATGGAAACCATCCCCACCACGTTCAAACCAGCGGCAACAAGCGCATCTACGGCCTGCAGGCTGCTTTTTCCGGTGCTCACCAGGTCTTCTACCACGGCTACCTTTTGCCCTTTTTCAAACAATCCTTCCACCTGGTTGCCCAATCCATGCTCCTTCGGTTTGGGGCGCACATAAATAAAAGGCAGTTTTAGTTGATCCGCAGCCAGCGCCCCCCAGGCAATAGCGCCGGTAGCAACGCCGGCAATACCATCCGCTTCGCTAAATTGTTCAAAAAGCACATTAGTCAACTCACTTTTTATAAAATCGCGTACAAAGGGAAAAGACAGCACACTGCGGTTGTCGCAATAAATCGGGCTTTTCCAGCCACTTGCCCAGGTAAAGGGCTCTTCGGGGCGTAACTTCACGGCATTTACCTGTAATAATTTCTCTGCAACAATTTTTGCATCATTCATAATAGCGTCTTATAATTTTTATTATTGGAACTATTGCCCGGATGTGATTTTTCGTTATTACATTATGTACTTTTGAACTGAAAAATTTCACCCCGGATCCCGCGCGAAATTAAGCGCTATCCATTACAAAACTATATCTAAATGCAAATTAAAATCCATATAAACGATAAAATACTTTACCTGTGCAATGTATTGGACCAACCCCTGCAAACCTTATTGCACCACCCGGAAACGGTTTTTATTGATGAACTGAACGGGCATTCAGTAAAAGCCATGCTCCGCGAACTGACGTTGCCCGAGATCAGCACGGGCATATTTTTACACCAGGATTTCGACGAACTGAAAAAAGTGTTTTTCAAAAAATTTGAAGTGGTACAGGCCGGGGGCGGATTGGTTACAAATGAAAAAAATGAAGTGCTGATGATCTTCAGACGGGGCTTCTGGGATCTGCCCAAAGGGAAACGGGAAACGGGCGAAACTATTGAAGACTGCGCGATCAGAGAAGTGCAGGAAGAAACAGGGCTTACACAAGTAACGCTGAAAGCGCCCTTGCAGATAACCTATCACACTTACGAACTGGGTACCCATCATATCCTTAAGGAGTCGCATTGGTTTTTAATGAATGCAAAAGCAGAAGAGGCGCTAATTCCGCAAACCGAAGAAGACATTGAAAAGATCACCTGGGTGGACCCGAACGATATCGATCCTTATAAAGAAAAGGCTTATGCCTCAATTAAAGAGGTGTTGACTGCCTGGCGTAGTGAAAAGGCACAATAACACCATAGGTTGAAACCTTAGGAATTTATTAACGGCAGCCGCAGCAGCAACAACGTCTAGTTAATAAAGACATTCGTATTCATCAAAACCAGTAAAAAAATTTTATGAAAAAGTTATTCACCCTTGCTGTATTTATATCCGGGTTGGCCATAGCACAGGTGGCCCGCGCCCAGGTCAGTGTTAATATTAATATCGGCAGTCAGCCACAATGGGGTCCTTCCGGATACAACTATGCACGTTATTATTACATCCCCGAAATCAATGCCTATTATGATGTGACCAGCCGTACCTATATCTTCCAAAACGGAAGAAGGTGGGTTACAAAAAGAAGCCTGCCCGGTCGCTACCGCAATTTTGATTTGTACCGCACCTACAAAGTTGTGGTAAACTCAGACAGGCCCTGGCAAAACAACGCCGTGCATATACGCAATTATTCGAGGTACAGGACAAATTACTCCCAGGTAAACATCAGGGATTATAATGTCCGCCATGACAATCGGGGTAACAACCGGTATAATGATCACCAGAATGGACGGCACGACCGGGACCGCAGGAACGACCACAGGCGGTAAGGCTTCCTGGCAATAGTTTATGAATAAGGGCGTTCTTGTGAACGCCTTTATTTTTCCTTTTTCAAAAGGTAATTGCCCACGGTGCATTTCAGACATTGCCGTTCTTCGCAATAGCGGGTTTGCTGTTCTATTAATGATTGGGAATCCAGCGCCGATTTAATAACAACACCCAATGCGCTAAACTCTTTCGTTATCGCATTTTTTTCCGCGGGTATATCTTCCAGCCAACGAACCGCCCGCTCCTTCAGTTCATTTTTATCAACAGCATCGCCGTAGGCAAAAAGCATGGGGCACACAGTGTTAACAATAATGTTGTTGATCATTGACGCACCAACCGGCTTTTCTTTAAACAGGCCTTCCTCCTTAAGATTGTAGTGGTAATTCCAGAAATCATTGGTGCCGACCTTAAACAAAAGCCTTATTTCCTGCAACGCCGTTTTCTCCAGTATTTTTGAAAATAAATGCACCGATGAGTGAACCACCGATGCAAGCTGCGCCAACCGGATGGTGGGGAAATTGCCCGGCCGCATGCGCAAAAAATGAACCGGCCCGGCAATGGGTACCAGGTTATATTTTTTTTGCAGGAACGCGTATTCACGTTGCAACATTTTAGGATAGGGATCATCAAAGGTCTCCTGCAGCAAGCCTGCCTGCCCCAGCAGCAGGGCTTCCAGTTGCTGAATTTGATTTTTATGTTTTGCCAGCAATGGCAACGGAATGGATCGCGCCATCGATTCAAAGGCATCAGCATTCACCGGTACACCAAAATTTCTTGCCAGCAGCCACCAGAAGCTTTCCGCCCAGTGATGTTTATTCTTCTTCTGGTATACTTGTATGAGCCTTCCTTTACGGATCAAACGTTCCGCGATCAAGCGACTCTTCCATACATTGAAAATAATATCCGGAACTTTTCCGATCTGTCGTTCACAGGGTATAAATGCCTGTGCGTTCATCAGCACATAATATTTTTTCAGCAGGCTTCTGGATATCAATGTTTTTAATTCAAGTACGGGTATCCCCGACTGCCATTCGTCGTGTTCATAAACGACATGCAGGATCACTTTCCTGTAGTTTTTATCATGCTGGTGCTGATGCCGGTTCCAATCCGAAGTTTTCAAATGCACTTCCACCGCTCCCGCCCAGGTAGTCTCACCAATCCTGATACGTGCATTCTCAAAATCGGGCCCCTGGTTCCGGTTCAGGGTTCCGGCCTTTATAATGCAGACCGGCTCGCCATCAATTGTAACCAGGTCCCGGAGGTTAAAATACTGGAATTGCCAGATATACTGGAGTAGCTGCTCGTTCATAGGTAAAGCTTTAAGTGTTTTCAGGTGTTATCTTCTCCACAAATATACAAAACCAAAAGCAGATCTTCCCAATATTTAAAACCGGGCAGACATATAAATGTTTCTAATTGTTCATACGCTGAGTTTCTAATACTTATACTTGATACAACGAAAATGACCCCTGCAGATCAGCGGGGCAAAGGTCTCCCGAGATTACGCAGAATATCGCAGAAGAATGAAGGGTAATCCGCGCCGCGCCGTTGGCTCCCGATTTATCGGGATGCGTAATCTGCGGGTATTTGTGGCAGCCTTTGGATTAAGTGACCTTGGCCTGCTTAATATCAAAACCGATGTGCTACAATTGCTCCAGCTCTTGCAATACACGGCTCACAGGCAAACCCATAACATTATAAAAATCACCATTGATCTTTTTTATGCCCACCACACCGATCCATTCCTGGATGGCATAAGCGCCCGCCTTATCAAAGGGCTGGTATTTGTCGATATAGTAAATAATCTGCTGCGGCGTTAACGGATGTAATACCACTTCAGTGCATTCGGAAAACAGAATCTCCTTTGTATGTTTCAGTAACGCAACACCCGTAATCACCCGGTGTGTATTCCCCTGCAGTTGGGTGAGGATATTAATGGCCTCATCTTTATTCGCGGGCTTTCCAATGACCCAATCATTTAAGACAACGATCGTATCCGCAGCAATAATAATGTTATCAGACCCCACCTGATCCTTTATTGCCAAAGCTTTCCGTTTGGCTACATCTGTAACAGCGGCATTCAGTTCCAGTCCGGGCCTGAAGGTTTCATCAATTTCTTTCGTCAGTACCGTAAAGGGAATATCTGCCAGCTCTAAAAGCCGTTTGCGCCGGGGCGACGAGGAGGCAAGTATAACAGGATCGCTGGTCATATCCATCACAAATAAAAATAAAAAGTTATCATAGACAATATGCCGGTAAGCATAATAGTCTTTGTAAGGTTGCTGATATCATGATAATCTTTCGAACTATTGGCCCCTATCAATTTTTTGAACAGGTATAGGGCGGGTACAATGATCAACACCGTACAATAGGCAACGCCCAGCCACCAGCCTAGCTGAAGAATATAAACCTGTACCACCCCTAAAAGCGCTATCAGGAGCATGATCCAAACGGCCACATATACTTTCGTGGCGTTAATACCCCATACGATGGGCATAGTTTTACATCCGTATTTACGATCGCCGGCTATGTCTTCCACATCTTTGATCGCTTCTCTTACCAGTGAAATAATAAACGCAAAGCCTGAATACAGAACCGCAAAGCGGAATAATTTCAATTGTTGGGGCAGCGCATTATGAAAGGCGTCAAAAAAAGAAAATTTTGAAAGAAAAATGATCATGATCGTCCAGGCGGTAAGCAGCGAAACGATAACGTTCCCGATTAAGGTATCTTTCTTAAACCTTGCAGAATAGAACCATAATAAAATGACGCAAATAACATTCGCCACTACCAGGTACCACCTTGAAAAGGGATTAACGGCAATAGCCGTTAATAAAATACCGAGCACACTCAGTACCAGGTGCCAGAGCAATGCCCACCGGCGGTTAATATATTTTCCGATGACCATCTTTCGGGGATTATTAATACGGTCGATATTCATATCGAAATAATCGTTGATGATATTTCCCCCAGCAGCAATAAACAAGGAGGCAACCACCAGCAATATAAATTGGAGCGTGTCGCCTGCCGGTATACTATTTCTATAAACAGGGTAATAAATACCATATTGAAACAGCACCTGCGTCAGCATTATAAAAATGAGGTTGGGCCACCGGACCAGTTTTAAAAATGCAGGGATCAGTTTCATCGTATCTTAAAATTAAGTAGAGGCGATTAACGGTTCATTTCCCCATTGATCATTTGCCCGCAGCACTTTTTCAATCACCTCGCGTACACAGCCACGGCCCCCCGGTAACCCGGATATAAATTTGGCGGCTCTTTGTACATCAATCGCCGCATCCAGCGGACAACAGGATAACGATATACTGTCAAAAACAGGAAGATCGGGCATATCATCTCCCATAAACAGTACTTCATCTGCAGGAATCCCACGGTCTTTCATCAGGTTTTCAATAAATGCTTTTTTATCCTTCACCTGGAAATGCACTTCATCAATTCCCAGGCGGTTCAACCGGAGCTGGACGGCCGATGGGGCCGATCCCGAAACTATAATTATTCTGTAACCATGCTTCACGGCCAATTGCAGCGCATACCCGTCCCGGGTATTCATCGTACGGGCCATTTCGCCGCTTTCCAAAACCAGTAGATCGCCGTTGGTCAATACGCCGTCCACATCAAACATAAAAACCCTCACTTTCTGAAAACGCTGCAGCAAATCCATCTGATCTTCTTATTTGATTTCCTGCAAATGTATTGGTTTAAACGCATTTTAAACACTTCCCGTTAATGGTGCATCAATGCATTTGACAGGAAATCATATACTGCAAGCTGCTCCGGATAATTATTTAACAGCGCTTTATGCCGGGCGATCGTTTCCAGATCTTTTCTGATGGCCGGCCCCGTTTGCATATTGCGCGGCCGGTCCGTGGTAAGCCGGTCTACCGTATTCCGGATCAGTGGCAATAGCTCATCAAAACCAATCCCTTCCTTTTCACAAAAAGTTTCGGCAAGATCAAAAAGATAGTTGGTAAAATTATTTACGAACACCGCCGCAACGTGCAATTTTGAGCGCAGCGCGATATCTGCATGATGCACCGGAAGGTCGGTGATCGATTGCGCCAGGTGATCTAAAACGTTCCGGGTATATACATTAACGGCCTCTGTATAAATAGTGAGTTCAGGAAACACCACCTGTTCTTTACGGATACTTTGCAAAGGGTAAAAAACGCCGTAGTTTTCGGAAACCTTCTCCAGTGCTTCCATAGGAACTGCCGCTGCTGTATGCGCTACTACTTTATCTTTGAGCTGCAAATCGGCGGCAATGACGGGTATGGCAGCATCGGCAACTGCTATCAGATACAGATCCGCATCCCGGGTGATAAGGCTGGTATAATTAATCGACTTTGTGCCCCATTCATAGGCCAGTTTCGACGCTGCTGTTGTATCTCGTCCGTAAACCTGCACTATTTCATGGCCGGCGGCCACCAGCTTTTTACCCAGTACGGTTGCCACGTTTCCTGTACCAACTATAACAATCTTCATAATATCAGATACCTTTGCTTGCGGATGAAATTACAAAATTTTATAAAGGCAGGGTTAAAAACACAGATCAGCCTCCTCGCCCTTTTCTCAAAACGGAAAGCCGGCAACAAAGCCTTCAATATATTCTGTACGCCTTTTGGAAAAACAACGTATGCAGCTACCGCCGTGTTACAATCTGCAGAAGCATTGCAAATGACCTGCAACGGAATGCTGCTAAGAGGTTACCGCTGGAACAAAGGCGCTCCTGAAAAATTGTTGATCGCGCATGGTTTCCGCTCCCACACCCAGCGTTTTGAACATTTAATTCCTCATTTAATAGAAAGGAACTATGAAATTGTTGCTTTTGATGCGCCGGCGCACGGGCTAAGTGCCGGCAAGCGGATCAATGCAATTGACTATACCAAAGCGATCAGTCTCATCACCAGCAGGTACGGCCCATTCGATGTTTATGTAGCACACTCCTTTGGCGGGCTTGCCGTTGTGCTAAGTGTGGTGGCGGAACAAGCCCAAAATGAAAATAAAAAAATTGTGCTGTTCGCGCCTGCCACTAACGCCCAAACCCTTGCCACCACTTTTTTGAAAGCGATGGCTATCACGGACCCTTCGACACAAAAACATTTTTACAACAATGTTACGCGCCTGAGCAATGGCAAAAACCTGGATTGGTTTTCGATAGAAAGATGCCTGCCGGATCTTCGTTCCCCGGTTTTATGGATACAGGATCAATCGGACCAGATTATTCCTGCAGCAGAAGCCTTAACCATTAGCGATTTGCGTTATCCTAATATTGAATTCCTTTTCACCGAAGACCTGGGGCATAGCGGCATTTACAGAGACGCCGCTGTTCTAAATAAGGTTTATGCTTTTTTGGATAGCTGATCTTTTTCCTGTTTCAATAAGCCTGACGGTGCCCCGTGCTATGATAATTGGCTCCAACAAACTGTTTTTTAGTATTTTGAGTGCATTCCTGCAAAAGGTCGTATCTTTTCGGATGGGCAAAAATGAGCCGATTTAAAAAAAAAATTTAATCTTGTCCAAAATTTGGCTTCAAAAAGCAGTTGAGATAGAAATATGGCGAAGAATTTATTGATAGTAGAAAGCCCTGCAAAAGCAAAGACAATAGAGAAATTTCTGGGTAAGGATTTCCAGGTCAAAAGTAGTTTCGGGCATATACGTGACCTGGAAAAAGCAGGTATGGGAATCGACATCGAAAGGCAGTTTCATCCCCGTTATGTGGTTTCTGAAGGAAAAGAAAAAGTGGTACGCGACCTGAAAACGCTGGCGGCAAAAAGTGAAGAGATCTGGCTGGCAACGGATGAGGACCGTGAGGGGGAAGCCATCAGTTGGCACCTTTGTGAAGTATTGGGTCTCAACCCCAAAACAACGAAACGTATTGTTTTTAATGAGATAACCAAACCGGCTATTCAACAAGCTGTTCTGTCGCCCCGCCATGTAGATATGAACCTGGTAGACGCCCAACAGGCCCGCAGGGTGCTGGACCGGATCGTAGGGTTCGAGTTAAGCCCGGTCTTATGGCGGAAAATAAGCGTCAAAAATAATTTAAGCGCCGGCCGGGTACAAAGTGTGGCCGTACGCCTTATCGCCGAACGGGAGCGCGAGATAAATGCTTTTGAACCGCAAAGCAGTTTCAAAATCGCGGCAATTTTTACGGCAACCGATATTACGGGGAAAAAAGTTTCCTTTAAGGCCGAAGGCGCCAAATACAATACCGCTGAAGATGCAGCCCAATTTCTTCAGTCCTGCGTTAACGCGGCTTACAATGTTAGCGATATACAGGTAAAGCCCGGCAAGCGCACCCCCGCCCCGCCGTTTACTACTTCCACCCTGCAACAGGAAGCCAGCCGGAAGTTTGGGTACAGTGTGAGCCGTACCATGCAGATCGCCCAGCAGTTATACGAGAACGGGCATATTACGTACATGCGTACGGATAGTGTCAATTTAAGCAATACCGCCCTTGGCGACCTTACCAATACTATAAAGAGCATGTACGGCGAGGAGTACCACCAGTTCCGGCGGTTTAAAAATAAAAACGAAAGCGCGCAGGAAGCGCACGAGGCCATCCGCCCCACCTACATGAGCAATATCTCTGTTGAAAACAACGACTGGAAACGGTTGTACGACCTCATTTGGAAGCGCACCATGGCCTGCCAGATGGCCGATGCCCGGCTGGAGAAAACCACAGCGAAGATCCGGATCTCAACCAATAAAGAAGAACTGACTGCGAGCGGCGAAGTGATCAAATTCGATGGTTTCCTGAAAATTTATCACGAGGACCGGGACGATGAAGATATACACGAAGATGAATTGCAGGAAGGCATGCTGCCTCCTTTAACAGTGGGCCAGGAATTGCCATTGGTAGAGATGACCGGCACTGAACGGTTTACCCGCCCCTCCCCCCGTTATACGGAAGCCTCACTGGTAAAAAAACTGGAAGAGCTGGGCATTGGACGGCCTTCTACTTATGCCCCCACGATCTCAACCATTTTAAAAAGAGAATATGTGGAGAAACGGGATAAAGAAGGAACGGAGCGTAAATACCGGACAATCCTTTTAAAGGACAACATCCTGCATAAAAAAGAAGCCGTTGAGATGACCGGCGCAGAAAAATCAAAATTATTTCCTACGGACCTGGGGCTGGTGGTTACCGATTTCCTGAAGCAATATTTTGGCGATATCATGGATTATGGTTTCACCGCTAAAATTGAAGGGGAATTTGATGAAATAGCCAATGGAAAACTGCAATGGAATAAATTAATTGACGACTTCTATCACCCGTTTAAGGGCGATGTTGACAATACCATTGAAACAGCCGAACGCATTAAAGGAGAGCGGGAACTGGGCACGGACCCGGAGAGCGGAAGACCCGTTTTTGCCCGTATGGGACGATTTGGTCCTATGGTGCAGATAGGTAATGCAGATGATGAGGAAAAGCCTCGGTTTGCCACGCTACGTAAGGGCCAGAGCATTGAAACCATTTCTTTTGAAGAAGCCATCGACCTGTTTAAACTGCCGCTGCAACTGGGAGCGCATGAAGGCAGGGAAGTATCCGTAAATGTAGGCCGTTTTGGCCCTTATGTAAAATGGGGCGAAGATTTTATTTCAATTCCAAGAGCCGAAGATCCTTTATCTGTAACTATGGAGCGTGCCGTGGCGCTGATCCGGGAAAAACAGGTTGCCGACGCCCCTGTTGGATGGTTCGATGCAAAACCCGTTACTAAAGGCAAAGGCCGGTTTGGGCCCTTTATTAAATGGAATGACCTTTATGTTAATGTTCCCCGCAGGTATAATTTTGAAGCATTGACACAAAATGATATCGATGAACTGATCAGGGCCAAAATTGAGAAAGAATCCAATCGTTATATACAACAATGGCCTGAAGAAAAGATCGCTTTGGAAAACGGGCGTTGGGGTGCATTTATACGCTTCGGTAAGAAAATGGTGAAACTGGGCCGGAAAGATACCGGTGAAAAATATACACCGGAAGAAGCTGCACAATTGCCGCTGGAAACCGTTAAAAAAATGATCGAGGCGGAACTGCCGGGGGCTTTCAGCAAGCCCACCAGGAAGGCCGCCGCTAAAAAATCTCCGGCTAAAAAGACGGCGACTAAAAAGACCGCAGTAAAAAAGAGCAAAAAATAAAAACCGCGACGGGGGCTGCTATTTACCTGCAAGAAACTGCCTGGCATGCTGAACGTGACAGCCCCAATATAACTGATCTTTGGAGGTCATGGTAAAAAAATTATAATACATTGAGTTATTAACCGCCATATCCGTTCCGGTTCAAATCAGATGATCTGAAGCCCGTATCCCCAAGATTATCAGAACACTATGTCATTGTAGTCCAAAAGCAAAAAGCCTAGTTTCATCAGCGATCAATTCCCGCTTTCTTATCCATAACCTTCTGCCATTTTTTTTCAACTACTGACGCGGCAGTTGCAACTATTACGGCAACAACAATAGTCACGATACAAATGGCAAGAAAACCCGCCGGGTCGTCCTCTTTATTATGGAATACTTTTATGTATAGCCCTGCTGCCGCAATTAAAATACTTAATATAATGGCGCAATACCTTATGCTCCTTAAAGCTCCGATAGCGGCGGACGAGCCTGCTTTATCCTGACCAATATATCCAAGCAATTTGAACGCCTTATACAACGCAACAAAGAAAACGATAGCCGTTGCGTATCCATACAGGATAAACGGATCCGAATAAATGCGGAGCAAATCCAGGTTGGCGGCCCTTCCCTCGGTTAAGGGAACCCGGATCAAAAAGACCAGCATAACAATGCCGGTAAGCACGATGACCGCCTGCAGGAAGGTTGTTAAACTTCTTTTCATAATGCACCTACAATATAACGAAATATCCTAAAATAAGAGGCAAATGCGCCCCATAAAAAACCATTTTCCGGGGCAACCACCCGTTTAACAAAAACAGTGTATTTTGCAGCATGACTTCCCTTTATGTTGCAGCGCTCAATTCCGGCAGTAATGGTAACTGTTATTATATCGGCAACGATGAGGAGGCGGTATTGATAGACGCCGGCCTGTCTTGCCGGGAAACAGAAAAAAGGATGTACCGGCTGGGGCTGACGATGAAGAAAGTAAAAGCGATTTTTATATCGCATGAGCATAGCGACCATATCAAGGGCCTGGAAGTGCTGTCCCGCAAGCACCAGCTCCCCGTTTACATTTCTGCGGGCACATTACGGCACGCAGGCCTTTCACTGGATCCAGACCTGGTACAGTTCCTGTGCGCAGGAACGCCCGTCCACATCGGCGCGCTCGCAGTCAGCCCTTTCCTAAAACACCACGATGCCGCTGATCCACACAGCTTTACCGTGGAAGATCCCCATACCTGTATCGGCATTTTTACTGATATTGGAAAAGTTTGCGAAAACCTCAGTACGCATTTTCAAAGATGTCATGCGGCATTCCTGGAAGCCAATTACGATGAAGTGCTACTGGAAAAAGGACGGTACCCTTATCACCTAAAAAAAAGGATCCGTGGCGGTCAGGGACATTTATCCAATAAAGAAGCGCTTGATCTTTTTACTTCCTGCCGGCCACCACATATGAGCCACCTGTTCCTCTCTCATCTTTCTGCCGACAACAATAACCCCGACCTGGTCCGTGACCTGTTTCATAAGCAGGCGGCAACCACTGCTATCATTATTGCCTCCCGATACGGGGAAACCCCGGTTTACGCTATTTCCGGCAGCAACGCCGGCGCCCCGCGTACATTGGGACAGTTGACACTGTTTTAGCAAGGCCCCGTAGACAAAACAGCCCAAAAGCATTTTATCAATACTTCCCCCATCAGGCGATTAAACCCGGCATAAAGGAGCAGGTCAAAAACAAAAAAACATGCAACAACATAGCATCCTCCCTGCTTTTTTACCAGGTTTGCTGTGGCTGGCGCTGTTCGGCAGTTGTACAAAAAGTAGCACGCCCCCTTTGCCACCGCCGCAGGGCGCTCCCGTTACCCTGGTATTACACCCAGACCAACCCGGAGATGCCCTGCCCGCAACGTTTACGGGCTTTAGCTATGAAACCAGCGCTTTAACAGATGGCAATTTTCTTAGTCCTTCCAACACGGTACTTATTCAATTGATCCGCAATCTTGGCAGGGGCTTCCTGCGGGTGGGGGGCAACTCCAGCGATAACCTGGTTTGGACGGGCGGCCCCCGTAGCGCCCAAACCGGCAAGGACTCGCTTACCACCAGCGATATAGATCATTTTGCAGCTTTTGCCAATGCGGTAGGTTGGCCCGTTATTTTTGGGTTCAATATGGGAGTGTTTGACCCGGCGCGGGTTGTATCAGAAGGCACCTATCTCAACAACAGCTCCCTGAAAAATACCATCGCTTATTTACAAAACGGGAACGAACCGGACCTGTTTGCCGGGAATGGGCATCGAAGCGCTACCTTCCAGTTACCCGATTATGAAAAGCAGTGGGAACAATACTATACGGCAATCAAAAGTAATAACTTAAGCTTTCCGTTTGCCGGGCCCGATGTGGCGTATAATACCAAATGGACGGCGGGTTTTTCCGCTTCCGAAAGTCACAACATAGGTTTGCTTACCGCCCATTATTACCGTACAGGACCGGCAAGTGATACCACTATTACTTATAAAACCATCCTGGCGGATGATACCCGTTTGCCCACCTACCTGGATGCATTGAATACCGATGCAAAAGCGGTGCAATTGCCTTACCGGATCGCGGAATGTAACAGTGTATACTCCGGAGGTCGTAAAGGCGTCAGCGATGTGTTTGCTTCGGCCCTTTGGGCATTGGACTTTATGTGGACGGCAGCTATGCATCATTGCCAGGGAGTTAATTTTCATGGTGGCCAGGGAGGCGCGTACACCCCTATTGCTATGACCAATGGTATTCCCATAGCAAGGCCGGAATACTACGCCCTGCTTGCCTTTCATGCCGCGGCTATGGGCAGGCTGATACCCGGCAACGTCTCCGGCACCCGGTTAAATGTAAACATATTTGCATGTGCCGATACCGGTACCGAATATGTGACGATCATCAATAAAGAGGAACAGCAAGCCATCGCCTTAACTATTCAGCCGGGGATAAAGGCACAGACAGCCCAGGCACTGGCCCTCACGGCTCCCGGCCTCACTGCAACCAGCGGTATAACTTTCGCCGGAAGCCAGCCGGATGCTTCGGGAAATTTTGCGCCGCAGAAAAGTCCGGTTTATGCACCAACTAATGGAAACATTGTTATTGCCATTCCTGCGGGAAGCGCGATGGTAGTTATTATCAAATGATACCGGTTATACGTTTTAATTTCATGTCAGGCATAGCCCTTAACCCCCGCTCCTGTCTGCACAAGCTGGATCAATTGTGCAGTTCGCACTGTTGTAGAACCGCTGAACTTCATACCTTTAAATAAAAACAAATGGCTAAAAGCAACCGGCTGTTGTATTTTCTGGCGCTGATCAAAATAATAATTCCTTACTTACTGCAACATCCCTTTTACGAGCCCCACCGGGATGAGCTGCTCTACCTGGCCGAAGGCCGGCACCTAGCTTTGGGATTTATGGAAGTACCTCCCATGCTCTCATTATTTTCATGGTTCACCAACCTGTTTGGCGGCAGTATGTTTTGGGTAAAGTTATGGCCTTCATTGTTTGGGGCCGCCACCTTCATTGTCTCGGGAAAAATAGTACAATCACTCGGTGGAAAAAAATTTGCGATCCTCTTGCTGTTCCTGCCCTTCCTTTTCGGCGCCTACCTGAGAATGTTCTTTTTATTTCAGCCCAATGCACCTGAAATTTTTTTCTGGACCATGATGGCGTTCAGTATCATCCGTTTTACCCAAACCAGCAACCCTAAATGGTTATACCTGTTTGGCGTAAGTGTTGCCTTAGGCATGCTGAGCAAATATTCGGTTGCTTTTTATACTGCAGCCATTTTACTGGGGTTATTATTTACCCAACACCGAAGCCTGTTCTTAAATAAACATTTTTGGTATGCAGCATTGATCAGCTTTATTATTTTCCTGCCCAACCTGGCCTGGCAATACCTGCATCATTTCCCGGTTGTATTTCATATGCGGGAACTGCGGGACTCGCAGTTGCAATATGTGCATCCACCGGGTTTTCTGGCAGATCAACTGTTATACAACCTGCCTTGTTTTTTTATATGGCTAACCGGCTTCTTTTACGCATTACGCTCCAAACAATATCGTTTTATTGCCTGGGGCTACCTGTTCGTAATAGCGCTCCTGCTGCTGGGTCATGGCAAGAGCTATTACGCAATGGGTGTATACCCCGCGCTCTTTGCTTTTGGTGCCGTGCAATTGGAAAAATTCACGGAACTAAAACGAAAACGCCTGCGGATAGTGCTTATACTTTTCCCTGTAATAACCGGTCTGTTCTTCATACCGCTTTTACTACCCGTTTTGCCGCCCCCGCAACTTGCCCGTTTATATGTAAAACTGAATGCCCGGAAAACAGGTTTATTGCAATGGGAAGATTTAAAGGATCACCCGCTGCCACAAGATTTTTCAGACATGCTGGGCTGGAAGGAAATGACGCAGAAAGTGGCAAAAGCCTATAACCTGTTGGACAGTTCCTCAAAAAAAGATGTATTTATATTTTGCAATAATTACGGAATGGCGGGTGCCGTGAATCACTATGGATCGGAATATCATTTGCCCGAAGCCTATAGCGATAATGCGAGTTTTTTGTATTGGCTTCCTTCCGGAAAATATATCCGGGACATGATCCTTGTTACGGACGATGCCCATGAAGAGCAACATGATTTTGCAAAGGGTTTTGTATCGGTCGCAAAAATCGATAGCGTTACCAATGAATATGCCAAAGAAAAAGGCGATTATATTTATTTATTCAAAGGAGCCGATAATAATTTCCGGGAGTTTTTCAGGAAAAAGATTGAAAAAGATAAGTTGAGATTGAAATATTGACTTTTAAATATTGAGCATATAAGCAGTTTCAACCGTATATTGACTCGCATGCAGAACCGGCTGTATTTATTTTAGATTCGCTTCGTCACGGGCGATGAATTGCTGATCCACGAGCTATTTTCCTTTCAGCCACATGGGTTTTTTCTTAAGAATTTTTTTATAGACCGGACAATCTTCCGAATGACAACCCGGCAAATACCCGGTGCTCATCAGGAATTCGTTTACAATCTCGCCCCCGGTAAATTTAAAATGCTTTTTAAACAGCTTCACCCACTCTTCTTTGGTTTTGGGGTGATGATGATCCAGCCAGTTTTTAAATGACCCAAATTCCTTTTGAAGCAAGCACATCACTTTAGCATTTTCAATAGCCGCATTTATTTTCAGGCGATTCCGGATGATGCCGGCATCCTGCATTAATGCGTCAAATTTCTTTTGATTGTATTTGCTCACTTTTTGAATATCAAACTGATCAAATGCCTTATAAAAAGCATCTTTCTTTTTAAGAATGGTTTCCCAGCTCAGGCCGGCCTGGTTGATTTCCAAAACAAGCCTGGCAAACAGTTCATTGTCTGAATCCAGCGGAAAGCCATATTCTGTATCATGGTATTTTTCATGAACCGTACCCTTTCCTTTTTCTTTTACGAATGTGCAATAAAATGACATGCTGCAAAATGCACAAAAAAATATAAAAAAATATTTTGCTGTTAATGTATCTGCATTTATATTTGCACTCCCAACGCGGAAAACAAAAGGGAGTTTAGCTCAGCTGGTTCAGAGCATCTGCCTTACAAGCAGAGGGTCGGCGGTTCGAACCCGTCAACTCCCACCAATACCAACAAGGGTTTCAGACGATGAAGCCCTTTTTTGTTGCCCTCACTTGCAAACAAATTAAGACTCATTGAGTAGGCACAAGAAGGATTTTTCGTGCATTATAACGAGTGGCGCTTGAGCGCAATTTTAAAACTGTTGGAATTTTCGATAGATCTTCGAAACGATGCCGGAGTACATCAACCCGGGCCTTTTGTTGTGGAGAAAGCTGCATGCCGTAAATGTATTGAAACACTTATAGAAAAAGATGTTGTAAATTAGCAAAACTCAAATTATGTGGAAAGAAATGATCATCCTGCTGAATTACCTGAAAAACGACGTTGCGACTGAAGAAAATGCATAGTCCCCCTGCCCCGGAAGTATCGACAGCCGGTAAAAAAATATTTAAAGTATTGGCAATGCAGCAACAACAATTGAGCGAACCAGTGTACCTGGATAAAAAAGATTATTCATTTTAAACATTAAAATTATGAAATCAAGAGTCCGGCTTTCCTTATTAATATTGTTTGTATCAATCATTCCGGGAGCCGCTTTTCATTGTTTCGCCCAGAATAAAAAGACTATTGATTTATTAAGCAAAGAGAATGCGCCGAAATGGCGTGGGTATAATAGTGCAACATTACCTCCGGGCTGGACAATCAGCAATGGTGTGCTCTCGCTTGACCCCACAATAAAATCCGATGGTTCATATAAGGGAGGCCAGGATGTGATCTTTGGAGGACAAGAGTTCGGGTATTTCGAGCTGACAATTGAATGGAAAATAGCGAAAGGAGCCAATAGCGGTATTTTTTATCACGTTAAGGAAGGTTATGGATCCCCCTCAAGCCTCGCTCCGGAATACCAGCTTATCGACGACGTAAATTATGCACAAATGCACCCCGATTTAAAAGATTATAATGCACACTTTGGCGCAGTGCATCCGGCACTGTTACAGGATTGGCAGAAAACCGGGGCTGACTATGCCATGCACCCCGCTGATGAAACGAAAAAAATATTACACCCCGCAGGCGAATGGAACACTACCAGGATTGTAGTGGCCCCTGGCAGAACAGAACACTGGCTTAACGGGGTAAAACTATTAAGTTTCGAGCCCTGGTCAAAGGATTGGGAAGAACGCAAAAAAGCCGGCAAATGGGCGAAAAGTGATAATTACGGAAAGTTTAAAACCGGCTATATAGCATTGCAACATCATGACGGCTCGCTATTTTTCAGAAATATACAAGTAAAGCCGCTTGAATAAAAATAACAGGTTTGACCAATATTTATTTCAGCGGAATCACCATATTCCATGTTTTATCCACTTCGTAGGGTTTGGGTCCCGAACCCGTAGCAGCAAATAAATGGGTGGGGCTTCCGTTTTCAAATAACAAAAAGGGGCGTTCAAAATTGGCCTGATGCGTAACGGTGCCATCGTTCCATTTTATTGTCCGGGAGTAGGCTTTTACAGGACTGGACAATTTCCAATCCACTCCATTCTTAGAAGTGGCGTGAATACCTCCGCCTTCTTCCCCACAAATGTGACCAAAGCGATCTTTCATTATTAGTTCGTAATGATCTTTATTCCACCATACAAAGGGGTCCTCCACGTCACTTTCCTTATCTTTTGTACTTTTAAAATCAAACAAGGGTCCATCTGAAAGTCGTTCGTAGGGTCCATTATAACCATTTTTGGATATTGCCGCGCCCAGCATTAACGGCGGTTCCGGCCCTTTGGGAGAGGATTTGTACATAAGATAGATCTCACCACCAGGAAGTACCACCGGAGAAGGATTGGAAATAATAGACGCATCCCATTTACCAGGCCGGGGTTCCATCAGAGGGTGGCTGATCCTTTTCCATGGTCCTTTTACCGAGCTGGAAACAGCTACTGCCGCCCGTTTATGCATCCAGGCCTTTTGTGCCAATCCGTTTGCCCAGATATTTGCGGCATCATTGGGCACCGGAAAATCATAAGTAACCCCTACATAATATAAGAGGTATTGTCCATTATATTTTGTAATGCGCGGATTAAACGTACACAATCCATCAAACCATTCTTTTCCTCTTGGTCCCAATACCACCTCTACAAACGAATACGGCCCTTCGGGTTTATCTGCCACAGCTCTTACAATTTCCGAGTTGGTTACCCAGTTACCAAAACCGATCTCTTTTGGCCACCGGGAAGCAAACATATGATACCTTCCGTCTTCGCCCTTTACAACTGAAGGATCCCAGATCCAATAATTTTCCATCTCAAAGCCGCCGTCTTTTATTGCCGGCTGCAATTTATCAGCGAAGGATTCGCCGGCGTAAGACGACGAAAAAGACAGATTATTCACCAGGGCAGGCAATACCAATCCCGCCGATATATTTTTTATAAACTCTTTTCTTAGCATGCGTCCGCTTTATAGTATCAACAATTGAATAAATCCGGCAATCTATCGATATCCTGCCGGAGTAATATTTCACCTATTATCCGTCAGCAAATTTACCGTTGAAAAAACGAAGCAATAGATTTTATGGCTAAAACAATACTATATTTTATTAAGCGCCGATATGATCTGCAGTATCAACTCCTTGTCAATCACTGCTCGGCCTTCACCGGCCCCACTCAATACCCGAAAGGCGCGCTCATCATCGCGCTCAAAGGTTAGCTCCTTTCCATTTATTACTACGTTATCAAAAATCGAACAGCGCTTTCATTCTTTCCTTTCTAGTTTCAATATCAAAACCGGCCAAATAATTTTGGGTTGTTTATATATCGGAATGGCCGAGGCTTTCAGCAAGGTAAAGGGCCTCGTTGCGCTGTTGAATGCACGGGGAAAAGCATACAATTACGCAGACTCTTGCTGAAGCTCAGGATTAGTTTTGGAAATATACAAGCCGATATATATAATTACAAATATTGTTACAACTGATGCTGCTAAAAAGGCTGCGCCTGCACCAAATTGAAACCAGATCCAGCCGGTTAAAGAGCTCGCCAACATGGCGCAGATACTCTGAAACCCCGAATAGGTGCCAATAGCCGTTGCCGTATCCTTTTTATCAGTGATATTGCTGATCCAGGCTTTGGAAACTCCTTCTGTAGCCGCTGCATAAATACCATAAAGAAAAAACAATGCATAAAAAAGGTAAGGCCGACTGCTAAACCCTACGCCGGCATAAACAACAGAAAAAAGAAACAGTCCGAAAAGAAAAGTTCTTTTTAATCCTAATTTATCTGCAAGGCTGCCAATTGGAAAGGCGGATAAAGCATATACCAAATTATAAAAAATATAAACCTTTATAACACCCGCATCCGTCATGCCCGACTGACGGGCCTTTAGTAACAGGAATACGTCTGAGCTGTTAAATAAAGTAAAGACCAGCAACCCGGCAACCAGTTTTTTATAAGGAGCAGGACTATACTTCCAATAATGAAAAAAAGAAAAGAAAGATACCCGGCCTGGGGCCTCTTTCAGCCTGCGGTTTTTATCTTTTAACAGCAAAGCACATCCAACCGCCAGCAGCCCCGGCACAAGGGCAATAATAAAGAGGTTTTTGTATTGCTCCGGATGAAACTGCAAATAAATTAATGCCAACAGCGGCCCTATCACGGCTCCAAGCGTATCCATCGAGCGATGAAAACCGAACACTTTCCCTTTGGTAGCCGATGTGGCTTCATCAGATAAAATTGCATCTCTTGCTCCGGTGCGTAATCCTTTACCTAACCGGTCAATGGTCCTTGCAAAAAATATCCATACAGGGGTAATAAAGATGGCCATCATCGGTTTGGAAATCGCGCTTAAAAAATAGCCCCATTGCACAAAAGGCATCCTGCGCCCGCTATGGTCCGACAGTTTACCAAAGTATCCCTTGCTTAAGCCCGCAACCGCCTCCGCTACCCCTTCCAGCACTCCGATCAATACGATGGAGAACCCGATGCTTTTTAAATACAGCGGCATAACGGGATAAAGCATTTCGCTGGCGGTGTCTGTTAACAGACTTACCAGGGATAGAATCCAGATGGTGCGGGTAATGGCTTTCAACTATTTTGAGCAATTTATCTTGTAAAAATAAATAATTGCATATGAAATAGGTATCGGCCGCAATATTGAATAATAGTAAGGGTGCCGTATGGAGTACCTCTAAACAAATACTACCGATCTTAATACGAACCGCAGCGATCATTTACGATTAGTGATGTCGGTTTAGCTTAATTGGGAAAGACAATGCTTGAGCAATTTTTAATCGACGCTGGTGGCCTAAATTTTAGTCTACTTTTTGACTCGATCCTATTGAATCCTGAAAGTCAGTCGCTTAAAAGTAAAGTAGGGTAAAAAGCAAAAAGGATCACCATTACTGATGATCCTTTTTGCGGACCGGACGGGATAAGTCACAGGCCCATATTTCATTGATTATCAATTGCGATTCTTTTCTGGTCTACTTTTAGTCTACTTCCAAGCACGAAATCCTTCAAATCTTACTGCACTTTATAACGCTTAACGTTAACAGCATAAAGTTACACTTCTTTTGACACAAACGCTTACATAAAAGTATCTATTACCTATAGATCCTCTATTCTCTTACTACATCAACCACCGGATTTTAATTTTGCCATAAATTTGTTATGCCCAATTAAAAACCTAAGAGACCACTTGTGGCAAAAAGTTATTGACGTCATAAGGGACAACCAAATCCCTCATTCTTTGTTTTTTATTAAAGTGGCGCGATATATTCTGTGTTAGTTCTTTATAGTTAGTCTCATCAAGATGACTCCCCCGGCGACGATGAAATATCTTAATCGACCGGCAGTTGTCATGCTCAAATATACCGTTTAACATCACCCGGTCAGATAGCCCGCATGAATGTCCCATTATCTGAACCTGGTATTCACCTTCCATCAAAAATCGTGACAGTCTACGCAAGTTGTCGGTTCTAAAATAACCAAAGGATTTCATATTGTCGAGAAACCGATTATCGTTCTTTTTCTCTAAGATTTTATAATGATCATCCATCTCATCCCCAAATCCAAAGATCAGCGGATTCTCAACATTATATAGTTCTCCGTGAATATGAATAGAATCAATTAATGGATTGTTCGCAAATTTCGGATTTAGATCATGCATATAAAGATCCGGAGTATATGTATAATTGAAGTTAAGAATAAGAATATGATCACATCTGTCTAGCTCTGAAGGACCTTTTAGAAAGTCCGATTCATTAAATGGCTCTGCAAATACATCATACAAAAATTTATTCCGGGGAGGCTCAGGCAGTTTTTTCAGATAATCATGTAGGTTCTTTTTTATACTTTCAATACCGCTATTTAATGTATTCAGTTTTCTATCGTAGTTATTAGTGTCAGATGATGCAATGCGTATTAATTCGTCATAATATATTTGTTCAATATCCACCCACCCCAATGTCAAACATGAATTTATTGCTTTTTTTAATACTGGATTTAGGCACTGAACATCAAATTGTTGTTGAGACTTTTCGACACTTGTAGTAATCAAAACCTCATCTATCGAAAAGGCATTAAGCACTAATTGCCAATTACCGGGATCATTAATGGCCGTTTTAATATCTCCCGTCTCATAAAAACCGAACCTACTTGTTATCCTAAAATCGGAGCTTGAATGACTTTTTTTATCAAGCGCTTCGTTTGCACACCTTCTCAAAAAATCTATTAAAAAATCCTTATAACTGGTCTTCATCCCATGTGCTAAATCGAAACCATTTCCTATTAGTATTAGTTTATTCATACAGAATTATTGGAATTTCACTACAAATTCTATCCTCAGCTAACAGAATTACTATTTTATAACAGACGGCCAGACGGCTTAATTTATTACTGCCGGGTTTCTGTGCCAAAAAGCCAATCGCTGATAATTTATTGAAAATCAGCATCAATTTTTAAAAGATCTACTTTTAAGAACTAAATTTCACAAATCTTACTTCATTTTATAACTCTTGCTGATGGCTCTATAAAATTACCTCTCTTTTCATTTAATCTTTTTTATTTATTCTTTTCCAACCGAATTTATCCGATTTTGACCAGTTTGTGTTATCGACCCCGCCTTTGAATAAAGAGCGGAAAACTGACTATTTGGAACCTATTGAATATTTCGTAAATTTATATAGCTAATCGAATATTACTTACCTAAAAAACACAGAAAATGAAGCATATGAATATGAGGCGTCTGATTGATCAATTTACATTTGAACTTCCTGAAAGTCCGAGTTACATTTATACCCGGTTCCGTCAAATTCATGAGCGGAGACGTAGCGTTCATCGATATTGGCCTGCTATAGCTACCCGGTGTCAGCTAATAGACGGTTACTGGAGAAACGCTCTATTGCATTTTTGCTCATTAATTATTTTAGGCATTTTAATTACTTCGTTTTTTAGTCGTCCTTTAAATCTGTCTTACATTTTAAGCATTGCAATCTTCACTATTGGCGTTTTCCCACCACTATATTATTTTATTTACCGCCCAATATTTACGGGCAGGTTTCTTCCGAATTTGGAAAACGCTATAGCCACCTATGAACAACGCGAACTTTCACTACTCGAAAAGTGTAAGCAAGATCAGCTATCCAATCGCGCATTGGTATTGCTTTTTTACGTATTTGACAAAGCCAGCAAGGCAAACTACCTTTCTCCTAATGATAAATGCGCCGATCTGCTTCACAAATTCTTTGGCGTTAGCACTAAAGGGATGAAAAATGAACTTGACTTGGTTTTCAAAAAAGCCAAACGCGCAAAACTGGAATCCCGCCACCTTGTAGAAGTTGGCAAAAGTTTTGAAGACGCCTTCAAGGTTCTGGAGACAATGAAGTTCTCAGATGGCATAAAATTGTTAAAGCAATTAGAACAACAGTTTCTCAGGTCCTGATCATAGCAAGAAAAACAACTGAATAAGACTATTTAGCCAAAAACAAGTATACTTAGCCCGTATTTCCCTTTCCATAAATCCACTTTAGCTGTCTAATTCAGCTAATAATGGAAAAAAATGGAAATGGTGTGCATTCAGCAACACCAATGCTGTTCCCGATAGATCCGGAACAGTTTTGGCAGACACTTCGTGTATTGATACGCGAAGAAGTTGAACAGTTAGAAAAACGACCTCCACCGGCTACCAGTTATAACACCACCGGCCTCACCTACAAACCACTTTATAAAATTGGGGAGGTCTGCCAGTTATTCCAGGTTACCAAGCCTACTATTTACGATTGGATCAAACACGGCAAGCTAAAGCCGTACAAGATACGGTCAAGGGTTTATTTTCTTTGGAACGACATCCAGCAATTATTGCAACCTGATTCTGGCACACCCTAAAGCGCTGGCTTGGAAATCACCATCAGCAATTTTATTAACACTCAAACTCATGCAAATATGAATAGTATTAACTGGGAAACAATCAGGCAAATTGACCTTATAGACTACCTTGCCTTCCTGGGGCACCATCCGGACATCAAGATGAGCCGCAATCGGGAATATTGGTACTTATCGCCACTTCCTGGCAGAAATGAAAGAACACCATCTTTTAAGGTGGATCGGCAAAAAAATCTGTGGTATGATCATGGACTGGGAAAAGGCGGCAGTATTATTGATTTCTGTTTACAATATCATAGCTGCAATATTCACGAAGCGTTGGACAAATTACAGGGATTTCTTTCTTTTCACCGGGGCCAATCACAGGCTTTCCCGCTTTTCAGCGCAACACCATCGCCCGATGAAAAGAAAAAGATCAAGATAGTGGCAACCGGCCCTATTCAGGCCCCTGCTCTAATCAGTTACCTGGAACAGCGAAAAATCCCGCTCTCCATCGCGCGGAACTACTGCCGGGAGGTGCAATATGAACTGGGCGATAAAAAATATTACTCCATTGGATTCCCCAATAATGCAGGCGGCTTTGAGTTAAGGAACGCTCATTTTAAGGGCAGCGCTTCCCCCAAAGACATTACTTTTTTTGACAACTGCAAAAAAGATCTTTATGTATTTGAGGGTTTCTTCAATTTTTTGTCGTTCGCAGTTATCCGCCCCCAAACAGGTGCCGGTTTTTCAAATTGCCTGGTGCTAAATTCCCTTGCCTTTTTTGAAAAGAGCCGCTCCCTGATGGAGCAGCATCATAAAATATTCTTGTTTTTAGACAGGGATCTATCCGGCAGGCAGTACACACAAAAAGCACTTTCCTGGAATCAGGAAATGGGATCGGTAAAATACACGGACAGTAGCGAATTATATAAATGCCGTGACGATCTAAACGCCTGGCTGATGGACGGGGCCAAACAACAGGAACAACAAAGGACGCAAAGAGGCAGAGGGTTTTGATCTTTCCCCCTTTGCATCACTATTTATTTATTATAAAAGAATTAAAACATGCAGCAATTTCAATTTAACATTCAGGCTAAGGGCGGCGCCGGTAAATCAATGCTTACTTATTTGCAGGCATTAAAACAGCAAGGGAACGACCGGGCCTATTTTGTGGACTTTGACAGTTCTGTAAAATCAAGTTGTCAACAGTTAAGATTCCTCCAGGGCAAAACGCCGTCGCGTTTTGCGACAATGAGCCTGCTGGACAGCCGCGAAAAACTGGATCGCCAATTGCTTTTTGAAAACCTATACGAACTTTCGCAAAAGGACTACGACTGTTTTTATCTGGACTTTGGCGCTCCGGAAAGTGATCAATTGCCATCCCTTTTTTCAAAAGATTATACTATTGAAGAGTTTAAGGATGTGCAAGACCAATTAAACGCTCAATTTATTTTTAATGTTATTATCGCCGGGGGCAGCGCCTATGAACCCTGTACAAATTACCTGCAAAAGATTACCATATTGAATGGAGGTGTTTTTGAAACTAACATTTATGTTAATGAAAGTACGTTTGCAGGTACACCACAGCTGATTAGGGAATTGATGGCTTTCAGGTCTGCGACCGAAAACCATATAGGCGCTATTAAACTATATGGAGACTTTGATATCACCACAGCCCCGCACAGGAGCATTCTGCAAAAAATCAGCGAAGGGAAAGGGATTGAAGCCTATGCGTTTATCGAAAGGATAAAAATGCTCAAAGAGTTATCAAAAATTTAAGCCCATGCAACAATCGCGGATTGATTTAAAGAAACTTCGGTTACAGATTGCGCTTCAATATGGCATTGAGCTGGATGAAACTACCCTTACCATTCTAGCCATTTTATTACAGGAAGGTAAACACCTGTTTACACCAATGCATACAAAACTGGCTGAAATGGCAGAACAAATGCAGCAATCAAAAAAGACGTTGCAGGTAGACCCTGATCATCCCCGGTGGCAGGCGTTCTGGCACGGCATGGGGCAATGGGGCCTTGGCTTATGCCTGGCAATAATTGCCCTCCTGGTCGTTTTCTCCATCACCCTTAGCAATGACAAAAAGCAGCAGGACATGCAACAGGCGCTTGTGTGGTATAAAGAACATTACGAAGCGGCGCAAAAGCTAATTGATAAGGCGGGCGCGGGCACTGGCACTACTGGAAAAAAATCCAGGCAACGGAATAAATAGCGAAAATCATGTATAAAGAATTTATAAGAAAAGATCTGCTGGATAATGGGTACGGGGTGTACGGTAAAATATTGGATATCTACCGGGAACAAATGGCGTTCTTGGAAACCCCTTCCCGCTTTCGCCGGTGGCTATCTGTTGAACTCGATGTTCCTTTAGAAAAAATAAATCTTAGCAGCCTTAATTCGGCGCTGCAACAACAGCGGAAGAAAGATGCACAGAATAAGCGACGCAACCCACCGGTAGCCTTACCCCAGGCTGATCACTATGTAAACAAAGTGGAAGGATTTCAATTTTCAAAACCCGGATCGGGCGATAAGAAACAGCCACGGATCAATGAACTATAAAACGCAGCACAATAAGCGCACTCCAATTCCCTTTCATGGTATATAGGCGTCAATGAAGAAACTCCGGGCTTGAATAAGCCTCAACACATTTAATTAAGATCAAACAAGCCTGATCCTGCGGATCTAAGCCTGTTTGATCCGGTTTAGTACATCGATTTTTCGGGAGCCAGCTATGTTCTCGTAGGCTCGTAACCTCACCTACTTCGAACATGCTGGCCCATTCATGCCGCTTTGGGGCGGCATTCATGGGGGCGCAAAGCGCGGTTGTCAAACTTTAAAATTAATATAGTATGAATACACCAAATGAAAAAAACAAGGGCGGCAGGCCAAGGAAAGAAGTAAAACGTAGCTATCGGCTACGTGTAGCTTGCAGCGCATTAGAGCTGCAAATCATTGAAGCAAAAGCCAGACAGGTACGGCTTACTGTTTCCGAGTTTTTACGTGAAGCCGCTTTCAATAGTCATATTGATACCAGGCAGAAAACGTTGCCCAAAGAAGTTTTAGATTTCGCCGCCCAACTTAGCCACCTTGCGGCTAATATAAATTCACTGGCGTATAAAAATAATGCGGCGCAGGCTTTTAATGCCTTTGAGCGCACAGAATTAAGGCAACTGGCAGCACAGGTAAAAGAGCTGACTCTGGATATTAAAAACAATTTAAGATGATTGGTAAGGCGATTACAGGAAAGGGATTTGCCGGGTGTATCAAATACTGCCTGGAAGATAAAAAAATGGAGGTGAATAGGGATCAAACCATCGTGCATAACAGAGCGGAAGTTTTACTCTTTAATAAATGTTTCGGGAATAAAAAGGAACTGGTGCGGGACTTTAATGAAGTGAGAAAGCTCAACCCCAAACAATCCAAACCGGTGTTTCATTTTACACTGAGCTTTGCTCCTGGCGAGAAATTGACCAGGGCGCAGCTGATCTATATTGTCCAGGATTGTGCAAAAGAATTCGGGTTTATTGAGAATCAATTTCTGGCAGTAGAACATAAGGATACGCAGCATCAGCATATTCATATAGTAGCTAACCGTATTGGCTTTGCTGGCAAAACAAATGTATCGGATAGTAATAGTTATAAACGTATGGCGGAGTTCTGCCGAAAAATGGAACGCAAATATCAATTGCAGCAAGTGCTAAGCCCCAGGCGCTTTTTAGCAAAGCAGCAACAACTACTCCCGAGGAATGACCAGCGAAAGGAACAACTTAAATTACAGTTGAAGCAAGCATTACGATCCTCAAAAACGATAGAACGTTTTCAGCAAAAAGCAAAGGAATTACGTATTGAAATTATTAAAGGACGCGGTATTGCTTTTATGGATGAAAAAGGCATTAAAATTAAGGGGAGTGACATTGGCCTTTCGTTACAAACTATCGAAAAACAAATAGAAAGCAATAACCGGCAAGCCTTGCAAAAGCAAACAGCATTTATCCAAACCAAACAACGAGAAAATACCCTGGGGTTATAAAACTAAAGAATGCAGAAGCCAGGGAAATACAGAAATCTGTGGCGTGCTATAGCAGTTACATTATGATAGCCTGCGGAGAATAACACTATTATTCTCCGCGTTTTTTTGCGTATAAAAATTGATCATGCGGAGAATATTCGATATATTCGTTGCATAAAACGCGTAGAATGTACATCTATCAATTAGCCCAATGGCCTCATTTTCAATGTAATACGGAAGAAATAGCTTCCTTACTGGCAGGCGTACGCCATCAGCAGGGCCGGCTATTGGGACGGATGGAAAACCTGGGGTTTAGCCTGCGGGAGGAAGCTACCCTGCAAACCCTTACATTAGATGTGCTCAAATCCAGTGAAATAGAGGGTGAGGTATTGGATGCCGAACAGGTGCGCTCTTCTGTAGCCCGGCGTTTGGGAATGGATATAGCCGGTTTAGTTCCTGCCGATCGTAATGTGGAGGGCGTTGTGGAAATGATGCTGGATGCTACCCAGCAATACCAGGACTCACTTACTGAAGACCGGCTTTTTGGCTGGCATGCCTCTTTGTTCCCGGCGGGGCGCAGCGGTATGCACCGGATCGTAACCGGCAAATGGCGGGATAACCTGCCTGATGATCCCATGCAGGTTGTATCCGGCCCTATGGGGCGGGAAACGGTGCATTTCCAGGCACCGGATGCAGACCAGGTTCCCGCAGCAATGAAAGCATTCCTGGATTGGTTTAATGCTCCGGACAAAACAGACCCGGTATTAAGGGCAGCTATTGCCCATTTATGGTTTGTGACGATACATCCGTTTGATGATGGTAATGGTCGTATTGCCCGGGCAATAACAGATATGCAGCTGGCTCGTGCAGATGAAAGCCGCCAGCGGTTTTACAGCATGTCTACCCAAATCCGGGCAGAGCGCAAAGCCTATTATGATATACTGGAGGCAACCCAGAAAGGCCGGATGGATATAACTCCATGGATCCATTGGTTCCTGGGCTGTTTGGAACGATCCATAGATGCAGCAGGCACCACATTAGCCGGGGTAATAAGGAAGGCAACCTTTTGGAAACAGCCGGCTACGCATACTTTAAACGACCGGCAAAAGCTGATGCTGAATAAATTGCTGGATGGGTTTACTGGTAAACTCACCTCCTCCAAATGGGCAAAAATTGCCAAAACCTCACAAGACACTGCTATACGGGATATCCAGGACCTGATAAACCGGCAACTGTTGGTGAAAGAGCCAGCAGGCGGCAGAAGCACCAGTTACCTGTTAAATGATGCTTTGTTTTAGCAGAATCGTTTTCTGTTCAAGCAGTGGAATCACAGGTTTTAACGACCTGTGTATAACTTGTTTTGACCGCTTTCAATAAAACTAAGTATATTGGTAGGAAGAGATTTGCGTTAGAGAAGTTGACATAAATATCAAGGAATTGAAATTACCATACCGAAGATCTTTTTATAGAGAAGGTTACCAACTTGCACTTGAAAATGCAAAAGCCATTTCAAAAATTGCTGAATTGTCTGCAAAAAATGGTGAATATGGAATCGCTTGCTCATTAAATATACTTTCAGCGGAAGAAGCAATAAAAGCAGTTGTAATTCTTCTAAAACACTCATTTCCTAAAATGGATTCAGAACAGTTTAGAGAAGTATTTACTAATCATAAGAGTAAACATCGGCTAATTATAGCTGTTAATATCATTTTTAAAATTTTTATAGATCAGATTCTTAATCTTTACGAAAAGGACAAGTGGCGATTTGATTTTATTGAGAGTTTGCCACAGGAAGAGAACGCAAAATTTAAGGCAAAATTCTCTTTACTTTATAGAGTAATTCTTTGGGCAAAAAAGAAAAAAGAGAATTCAGAAAATTTCAAAAATGCCTTGGATTGGCTGCAACAAGCAAATTTGAAAAAAAATAAAGGCTTTTATGTTGATGTTAATAACAACAAATGGCATACCCCTAAACATTTTACAAAGCAGGATTTTGATAACGAAACAAAATATACACAGACACTAATTTCAAATATCGAAACCTTTAATTCACTATTGTCACCATTTAACCTTTTACGACATTTGGCAATTTTGAAAAATTTCAAACTCTTTAATTTAAAAATTTAATTATCAACTATGGCAATGACAAGTTATTATGAACTGATTTGCGAATGTGGTCATGAGGGTAAAATAAAATTAAGCGAAAATGATACTCCATATAGTAGTAATATGTGGGAAAAATATTCGTTGGAAAATATAGAAGGCAATAGCTTTAGTACGGATCGCTTGTCAGGTATAAAAGAAGCAATAGAAAATATGAAGCCAGTCTGCCCCGAATGTAAAACTCATCTTACGATTGAAAACCTAAAGCAGTAGATAATTTTAATATAAGTTACTTATGGATTATGGATTCTCTGGAAAGACTTTTCCTTTAAATAAGAAAACACCGCAGCACCATGCTGATATAAATGAAGATGATCTTCTTTTTGAATGTACGTTGTTAGCTGGGCACATTCTGGGAGTTGAATGTTGTGACACAGTAACAACCGGAGATAGGGAACTTGGTGTTGATGTTACCTATTTTCAAATTACGCCCGATCCTTATAAGGCGAAATCCGTGGAAGAGAAAAAGAACTATGAAGCGTTTAATAATTATTTCTACGCTAATTATGGTATACACAAGGATCGCTGTTATTTTTATACAGAATATGAAGCTTTCTATAGTATAGTTAAGGCATGGAAAATTTGGAAATATATTTTGTCAGAAGACGAAAAGGAGGAATTCTTTAGATATTAATAACAATTTGAAGAATACTTAAAATGAAAACTGATAGTATTGGATAAACAACCCTCCTAAAGCAAAAGCCATCTTAATATTAAGATGGCTTTTGAATTATTAATTTTTATTCTTTAAATTTTTAAGCTGCTGAACGTCATCCAGATCCTTTTTTCGCCCCAGGGCCTGTTTATCCAGTATAAGATCCGGGTAGCCTATTACATTAATTGAGATGCCTTCAATTTCAATGGTATCTTTTCTTTTATATGCATCAATAAACTTTACCGGTGCCTTAATTTGTGGGATAAGATCCAAAGAAAACTCATCAAATTTTAGTTTGAAAAAAGAAGAATGTGGGTTGGGGCTTTTTTCGTTTTTATATTCAGAAACATCATAGTCCAACTCCTCTATAACCCCGATCAGCTTAAAGTAATTTTCATAAGTAGGATTAAACCAAACGTCTATATCCGGTTTATCAGTTAATTCTCCTGAATCATTTATTGAAAGGCGGAAATACCCGTTTAACGCCACCGCAGTTCCGCCCACCAACAAATACAGCACCTGGTACTTTTGGAGCAATTTACAAACGGTTAATAAACTATCGGAAGTATTATTTGCCATTTAAAGTAGCGGCTTTGGACGCCATGCTTTTACCTGTTTTGGCTATATAGATCTTATTTACAAGCATCTCAAAGCTGGCATGCTTTTTCAAACTCGCTTTGGTATCCGAAGCGGCTTTTTCAGCAGCTTTTAGCTGTTCAAAAGTCGTGTATTTTTCAACTGTCTTCATCTTTGTAAAAGAAAATCTATATGATACAAAGTTAATAAAAATACCAGATGAAACTGATATTCAAAATTTTATCTAAATCCTTTATAGCCAGTACTTAGCATAAAAACTTGTATTCTTTCAGGCCATAGCATCCAATAATATACTTATAGTATAAACTTTTACGGGATCTGTCCCCTCGATAGTTTTTGATTTCTTCTTTTTAAAATTTATCTACGCACAATGGTAGCCTAAATACTACCCCTCGTTTTTTGTCCTTTTTGAAACGTTGGCTTCAAATTATCATTGCAGCAAAATATTTTTACTTATGACACAAAAACAGTATTCAGCAAAGGTGAACTACGAAAATCTTATCCGTATGAGCCTGGTGCAGCCTGATTCAGTAAATAATTTCAAGGCAATCAATGCGTATTACCATTATTGGAATATTATTAATGGTACAGCATTGATTGATAAGAACTCCGCCCAAAAGCAGTTTTTGTATTTAAAAAAGTGCCTTTTCAAGACTGTTTCACGTATCCTAAAGATGCGAAGCTCAAAAGATGTCAGAATAGAGCTGCAAATGTTGAATGAAGATTTAGCCGGGGTAGCTTCTCTCGGGCAAATAGACGGCATTGTCAGCGCTGCCTTGGATTTGATCGCAAACAACAGACAAAATCAATAATCGCCAATTAGAGCTCTTTGTTTCGGTAAAATCACTGTTTGGGGAAATTGATGCGGACAATTCTGCCAGAAATAAATTTTCGGCCTACTCCTGGAGCAGGTTTCAGCGGGCGAAATGGCCTTCGTGTCCGCCCGCTTCTGAAAAAGCTGAAATAGCTTTACACACAAATCCACAAAGGAGAACCATCCTGGTGCAAAAAATGACCATTACGGATGGGGATTTAGAAAAAAGGTTAGATTTTAAATAACTCGGTTAAACATACTGGCTATGCTCCAAAAAAGAAAGCTAAAAATAAAATTCCTGGGGATGGAGTTTGAAAGCACCTACTCAGAAAGGACGACAATATTGATCCTGGCAATGGTATTGAGCTTTTTTCTGGCGCTGGCAATTGTATTACGTAATTCTAATACACAAACAATTGATACTCTTAAAAGTGACAAATTACATCCCTTGAAGATTACTGAGCGGATGCATCATGAAACATAAAATGATATGCCAACTTGTTTTTCTAATCCAACAAAACTAAGTATTTTAGCAAAATGGTCTTGTACACATAGGAGTAATAATGATTTGCTCCATTATAAAAAATAAAAACTGGAAGACTAAAACTTACTGTTATTATGAAAATAGGTAGAAATGCTCCTTGTCCCTGTGGAAGTGGTAAAAAGTATAAAAGGTGCTGTTTAGATAAAAATGCGGAATTAGCTCAAATTCCTATACCAAATTATGAGTTTCCTAACCTCCAAAAATCAGGTGCCACATATACATTTATCAAAAGATATGATAAAATTGAGCTATTAAAACTATTTTCAATTCTTCAACTATATCCTCAAAATCAAGGAAAGTATATTCGAATAGAGTATGCTATAAGCAATATTTTAAAAACAGGAATAACTACAACTATCCAGTCAGACCTAGGAACAGTTAAGGAGGAGATTATTTCAAAATGTAAAAAACATTATTTAGAAGATCCGCCGGAAGATTTCTTTACGGGTAATATAATATTCTATAATGGAAACAATACGGTATTTAATGGGATTGCTGTTAATGGAGTTGAAATTGTTCAAACATTATTAGATGCATCTAATAATGAACATTTATTTTCAAGTCAATTCCGGAGAGAACTTTCTTCAGGAGTCATGTTTCTATTACATATTTTAAATTCAGTCGCAGATAAACTGGAATTGACATATAATGTTTATGAAGAGATTGTGTCAGATGATCTTTACTTTCCAGATGTGGAACAACTTAATATCCACAAAGAATTTTTAAAATTCACAAAACAGGAGTTGGAGCTGATTTGTTTAAAGCTTAATATACCCTATTCCATTATTTCTGAATTTTCTTGTGAACTTCCACTTAAAGATTTAGAATTTGATTCTTTAGATAATCCTTTGTATCGAGCGCCATTCGTAATTATTGAAAATTTTTATTACTTAATTGTCCCATCTGCAGAGTTAATATGTTTAAACGAGTTTATAATCAGAACTGCACAAAAGCACAATTGCTATGAAAAACTTGTTACAGCATGTACAAGAAGAATAGAAATCGAAACTGCTCCAAGATTTGGAAGGATGCATTGGAAAAAAGTCCAACTTGATTTATCTGATGTTAAACATGTTTCCGGTTTTATAGCTTATAATGATTCCCTATATCAATTTGATGAAGATAAGTTTTGCCATGTTTTTTTATGTACACCAAAAGAGGACAAAGAACTCATAGCAGATTCGTCAATGGAACGTAACATAAATGAAAGGTTCAACCAAGTTTCAAAAAAGATAAAGAGTGCTTATCCTCATTCCAAAGTTCTGCTGCTATTTATGTTAAATAAATGCAGAGTTTTATCTCAAATTAGTTTGGGATTTAAAAAGATGCCGAATGATACTGTGTTTTTATCTCTTTCGAGTCAAGAGCTTAAAATAATTTCATCAAATTACAAATTGGAAAGACTTAGCTTATGGAAATATGCCAAATATTATGACAGTGCTATGGATAAAATACACTTTTCACCCTATAATAGCCATATAGCAAAATATTATTGGTTTGAAAGAAATGGAGAATCTTTTTTAGACCCAGATAAAGAGCCATATAATTTTATTGTACTAGATTTAGATATTGAAGGGAACCAAACAAGAGAAGCATTAACCAAGATTGATAAACGTGGGATTAAATATTATTTGGAAGAAGGGAAAATGCTAACTGCCCCTTGCGTAAGAGCAGAGCAACATTATCCTGTCTATATTTCCGAAGAATATCAACAAGGAAAAATAAAAAAATGCCTTTTAAAATATAAATGTCCAATTTGGGTTATAAGTAGCAGATTAATCGATCCTCTTTCAGATGTTTATGTTAATGGTATTTTGTATTGGCTAAATGACATGTATCCAATTCTGTTTAAGTTTGTTAACAGCTTAGGAGCTGCTCCTATAACAATACTTATAGATCTTGAAGAAAAATTTTATGGCAAAAGAGATCTTGATGAATTGGGAGATGAATTGCCTGTATTTCAATCCAATGTTATTGCGGAAGACAGGGTAATGTATCTTTTTATACCCTATCAGATACTTAAGTTTATAGTTTCTCCTGATAATTCCGGCGAAAGAATGATTATCTCGTATTTATTAGATTTAATGGGCCAACTCATTGAGAAACTTAACTTGGGAACTAAACTGACGCTAACAGAAAAAGAAAACATACTAGAGAAAGGCATTCCTCTCGGAAACCGTAAAATGATTATTTCAGTTACAGGAGATCGTGATATAACTATTGCACAAACAGATCTTGTAGACGTAAGATATATTCCTTTGAGCGACTTGTCATTCGTTTTGGAAAATCAACTGAATTGGCTTAAGTCTTCAAAAAAAATACCCACAACCATAAAAACGTCCGAAGAAAAATGTAAGCTTTTTAACGATTTGGTCGGACTGCATTTCAACATAATTATTAACGAACTAAAAAAATATAATGGAGAAAAGTTGTTGATGTTTTTGATGAAAAAACATGAAGCTATTATTCAAAGGCAATCCTTTGGAAAGATTAGTTATCCAATGAAAGTTTCGTGTCTTGACAAATTTTATGATGTTCAAAAGGAATATGCAGAAGAAAATTCAAAGAGTATTGAGGTGGCATTATCCCTTAGAGTGTTGATTGAATTTGCTGCTTGTATTTTGCCACAAGGATCTAAAGAGTGCAATGACGATGATATAGACGTATTACTAGCACATGCAATAGAATTAATTACCTATGGGGCATATTCTGATTCCATTAAATTTGGAATATCAGATCCAGAAATGGGAAAGTTACCGTCTGGTCGACTAGGAATTAGTAGAGAATTTGAAAACGAAACGTTACGGGGATTTAGGGATGATTATAATTCTCAAGAGCTTTATTCGTATTCTGATCGCTTTAGTGAATATTTTGATGTAAAAAGAAAGGCTACTAATTCACGTGTGACGGGCCCATCAATGGAGCGCATTAATAAAATATTTCAAGAGGAATGGGGAGTTGGTTTAACAACAATTGATACAATTTCATACGGTATTGCTACAAGAATGATCCACAATAGTGTTTCTGTCGAAAAAATATCAGAAAAAGAACTGGCTAAATTCTTGTCTGCCAATTCCGATTTTTCAGATAGCGATATAGTGGCTTATTTTGATTTGTTGGCCTTTCCTGATCGAGAAGATATATTGAAAGCTCCCAAAGGATATGAGTCTTGGGAAGTTTACCCTTGGCGATATAATAGACGTCTTTCATATTTATTAAAACCCATTATAAAGTACAAATCTGGGGAGCATTTATATTATTTAATAAGTGCAAGACATCTTTTAATGGCTTCCGAAAACTATTTGTCACTGTTTTTTAAGGGAACCTTAAAAATAAATCGGAAAAATAAGAAATTGCTCGATTTGTTATCTGAAATAAATAATTATAAAGGTAAAAGATTCAGAGACCAGGTTTTAACCTGGCTTAATAGTAATACAAAGTTGCGAACTTTTTCCTATGAAGTTAAGATTAGCCCAAGTGGTTTCTTTCAGGCAGATTCAGACAGAGGGGATATTGATATTTTAGCGATTGATGATGAAAAAAAAATTGTTTACTCCATTGAATGCAAGAACACTTCTATGTCAAAAACCGCGTATGATTTTAAATCTGAAATAGATAATTACCTAGGCACTCCAAAAAAACAAGGGCTAATAAGCCGCCATTTAAAAAGAGATCAATGGCTACAGGATAATAGGAAACTGGTATATGAGAAACTGAAGATTTCCAATTACCAAATAAAATCATTAGTCATTTCAAAAAATATCCTGCCACTGAAATATATGAAGAGAAGTTCAATGCTTATATTATCCTTTCATGATTTGAAATTAAAGGGGTTATAGCAATCATTCCAAGATTTTCCATACATATAAAAACAAATGAAATTATCTTATTTCCCCACCTTCTCCAACAACTTCTGCAAAAGCTCCATCTTCTCCTTTTCAGCCTGCAATAAGCGTTCGTATAGTTTCCGGTTTTCGGCAATTTCCTCAGCCCATTTATCTATGGGATTGAAGGTGCAATGAAAGTTAGCTTGTGAATTTTCTGTAAAAGTGTTAGCTACCGCACTATCATGAAATGTATTGGCAATAATATTCACAGCTTGCTCTTCATCAAAATTCTTAATCGCTTCTACCGGCACTTTTAATAAATCAGCAATTTGTTTTAGCAAAGGTTCTTCAATTTCTTCCTTTTGCTCCAGCAGCGATATTTTACGCTGGTTCCAGTCATCACCTAAATCCAAAGCCAAGGCTTCCTGCTTTATACCCAGCATTTCCCTGAACCGCTTTACATTTCTGCCCTGATGTATTGTTTTCTCCATAAGATTTGATTTTTATGCCTTACAGCGTTTTTCAAAGATAAATAAATCGCCCCGCTAAAATACCTCATTTTTCCAATAAATTATCGCCTTTTCATTTAGGATAGCGGACGTACCGGGTGGAGATTGAGGACATAAATGCAGAAACTATGAAAAAGAAACCCACACCCATGCAAAAACGGCACAAACCCAAGCCGGAACTAAAGTGGCAAACCGGAGCCTACGAGCGCTTTGCTGACTTTAACTTCATTCTTCCATATCAATTTTTGCTGCTCTGCCGCCTGATGGACGTAACGCCCCAGGAGGCCCTAACCGACTTTATGGATAACCTGTCCTGCGGCAGCTGGAAGCGCGAGGGCCGGGACACAGAGAAAGAACACCTGATTAACTATTTTATTGCACACGGCTACGGGCAGGAGCATTATACGGAAGCAGACATCCGGGAAATTTTTAAGGAAATGGATGCCGTTGGCCTGCTATTTCCACGCGAAAGCAATGGTAAAATGGTAGACCGCTACGCCAAATGGAGGGATAAGCACGAAACCTGGTGGTTTAAAAAATGGTTCCGCAAACCCCGGCATATTAAAAACAGTTAACCATGAAAGAAGAAACCGTTGCTAACCATAAGGCGCTTTATCTGACCGAAGAAGATAAAGCCATAGCCACAAAGGTGGTGGCCACTATTACCAAAATTGTACAGGTGGACACCATCTTTGTTTTAGGTAAAAAAGAAGATACCGCTCACAATATATTTATAGAACCTTGTGCTGCCGGGGCGCACACCTCGGCTTTTTGGCTGCTGGTATTGATTACTGGCGATGATAAGCGGCATAAAATGTACCAGGATGAAATTGAGCAAAAGTGTAACCACTTCCATGCTGTTAGCAGCATTGTAATACAAACAAGTACTTTTGTACATTGGCTAAGTGCAAAGGATTCTTTTGGGTTAACTGTTTTATTAAACGCCCCGTTTATTTATAACACCAACCCGGAACTTGAAGAATGGAGCAAGGATATTATTGCGGAAAGCATTCCGGAAAAGATTAAATCGGGTTTCCCAAAATGTTTTAACCTTTTTAATGAATACATTGCCGGGGCAGAGCTTTTTACCGTTCGTAAACAGTATAAGCTGGCGCTTTTCATGTATCACCAAGCTACAGAGCTGCTACTGACGGCCTTTATTAAATCCCAAACCGGGCTGGAGCTGCATATTCATAACATCAACCACCTTAATCAATACTTTGGCTTTTTAGCCCCTGGCATTGCAGCAGATTTTTGCGGAGCAACACAAAAGGAACAAGAAGCATTCCGGCTGCTTCAAAAGTCCTATTGCTCGGCAAGGTATGATGCAGATTTTGAGGTTGGATATGCACAGCTGGAAATCGTGAGGCAGAAAGTGAGTCGGGCGATACAAAAATTAAAAGAGATTGGCTCTCTTATATTTAAAGAGGCAGGTCGCTTTCCGCGGCTAAATATAGTTTAAAATGGATGATTTTACGATTATTGCGCCCTTATATCGTGCTGTTACAATCAAATTTTGCCGTAAACAAAAATTTGTTTTATCCAAAAGAGAATTTTAAGTAGCTTTTCAAAGCAGTTTGTTTAACTAAAATCAAATGTTTAATCCCGAGGCACTAATTCAATATGGCGGGTTACTACTTGTTTGCCTGGCAATTTATGGGCAGGTAGGCCTTTTTTTCTGTTTCTTTCTTCCAAGTGGAGGGCTTCTTTTTATGGCAGGCGTATTGATTGCTACCAATGTGCTGGACCATAGCTTTTTTACGCTGTGCAGCTTAGGAATTTTAGCTTCACTAATGGGAAATATTACGGGTTATATTGTCGGTTATAAGACAGGGACTATTTTATATCGTAGGGAAGATTCAGCTTTTTTTAAAAAGCAGTATTTAACAAAAGCGGAAAACTTTTATAAAAGATATGGCGGCATGGCATTGATTGTTGGTGCATTTCTTCCTTTGATTCGCACTTTCACTCCCATTGTTGGGGGCATCATCCAACAAAAATTCAGCCGTTTTTTGTTATTTGCCTTTATTGGTTCTGTAGGATGGATACTTTGTTTTTCAATTGCCGGTTATGTAATAGGAGCCATGCCCTTTTTACGCCCTTACCTTAATTATGTAGTGATGGCAATTATTGTGCTGGTTACGGTGCCTGTTGTAATTAAAATTATACGAAGATTCAAAAAGGAAAAACAATCTCCTGATGCAGGTATTTAATCTTCTTTTTGTAAAGGGAACCATATTGAAGCAACTCCATCTGATATCTTCTAAATTTATACCTGATTTCCTTTTTTGAGTCCAGGTAATCCGGCAATATATTTTTTTTGTTGTAGTATGTTATTAATAGTGTATCTTCAGCAACGCAATAGCACATAAAGTAATTTAAATTTTCTACGGTTCTTATTTCTCTGACTTTTTGTATTCCTGTCTCTTTCCGCTTTCATTCACGCAGTTTAACCAAAATCAATCATAAATAACGGTTGGGTTTCAATAGGGAAGCCTGATAACAGAATTGGGGGAGTTGGGTATTTCTTCAGTCCTCCGAGTGTTTTGATCACTATTTGAATTTGATACCATGTATTTTTAAAAGACAGCACCGGGCTCACATGCAGTTTAGCTGGATGAATGAAGCCCATATTATCAGGCATAATCGTTGAACAATAATTATGCACTTATAAACCATTGATCATTATAAACAAACCTGTTACGTCACAAACCTTCCCGATAAATATATTTACTTATATGACATCCGAACAAATAGGCAGCGTCATAAAAAAACAAAACCGACCCGTATTCGAGATCTGGTTTAAAAGTCGTTCTTCAATTAAAGGGCTATTTATACAAACAACAGACTATAATGAATTAAAGCTGAAAAATTTTTGGCGGATTGTAGATGAAAGCAGGATTGCTGAATATGACAAGACCGGAAATAAAGATCTGGCCCGCGTTTTTTATGGAGATGGATTTACAAAGCTGGAGATTACCGGCTAATGGCGCCTTCTAAAGGCTACCGGCTTTTCTTTTAAACTCCAACAGGCAATACGTAATATGCTCAGTAAGCGATTGCTGTAACTGTAATATGTCGTTTCGTTTATAAGTGCGTATCAAATCTTTGGCCTCCAGGCCCAATTGGTATTGCAGCCGGCGCTCGTATCTTCCACACAACTGTTGAAATACATTTTCGTCTGTTTGACGGTCTAATTTCCCAGCCTGCTCTTTAAAATCGTGGTAAAGCTCTTCAAACAATCGAAACGCAGTTTTCCGGAAGCTGGTTATTATTAAAACAGGATCTTGTTCCATGTTGTTTCGTTCTGCGGTTAATAAACATAATAGCAAACTGACATCCATACCAACGCTTACCGGCACCAAAACGGACTGTGCCCTGTTGGAGATTTTAAGCCTGTTATTCAGTCCCGTATCCCGGGAAAAAAGCTGCCGAGCTAATCCCCTGGCTTTTCCTGTAATGATACCCAAAAATCCCTAAAAAAGTAGAACAGGTCATGGAAGTAATTTACAGTTCCTGAATATACCGCTTTTTTAGAGCAAACTCGTTAATATATTGCTGAGCTTTTTTAGCGTGTTTACTCTTTATACGAACAGTTCTCAAAGAGCGGCCCCAAAATTGTTAACTAATTTGGCTAAACAACCTGTTTTATAACCCGGTGCCATACAATTCATAAAAAAAATCGTCCCTATTCCTTAAATCTATTGTTTGCCTTTTATACACTTGATATAAATAACCAGGTTTTTGCGCTGCCCAGCCAGGTGCAGGGTAACATAATTACCATTTATTTCTAACACGGTATATTGTCTTTTAGAATCGAACGGAGACTGCAGTGTAACTGTGTCTCCGATTTTTACATTTTCCATTAATACATTTTTATGCCACTGTATTTTATGATGCAGGCTTATCTCCGGAAAGCTTTCACCTAAAATATGGTTAGGAGCTCTGGCACTACTGCATTGTTGATTAAATATGCTGCATAAACGACCGGCCCTTTCTTTTAGCCGGGCGGTTTGTTCGGCGCGGTATCTGCAACGAATCCGCTGCTTTAAAATCATCTCCGTGCATCAAGGGTACATCAAAAGCATGCCCCTTTATAACCGGTATGGTTTTACGGATCAGTTTTTGAATATCGCGTAAATACAATTTCTCCTCATAATCGCAAAAAGAAATGGCAATGCCTTCTGCGCCTGCTCTTCCCGTACGCCCGATACGATGTACATAGGTTTCCGGTTCATTTGGCAGCTCATAGTTGATCACATGTCCCATGTGGTCTACATCAATCCCCCTGGCTGCAATATCCGTGGCCACTAACACTTTTATTGCCCCTTTTTTAAAATTCAGTAGCGCCGTTTGCCTTGCAGACTGCGATTTGTTTCCGTGTATGGCAGCAGCTTTTATACCCGCACCAGTAAGATTTTGGGTGATCTTATCGGCTCCATGTTTTGTTCTCGCAAATACCAGCACTGTCTGAATGCGCTCATCTTTCAGTAACTGCAACAACAACGAAGGCTTAAACCGCTTTTCTGTGTAATACAACGATTGTTGTATACGGTCAACTGTTGTTGCCGGTGGCGTTACTGTTATTTTTATTGGCTGGCTTAACAGCGTACCGGCTAATTGTTGAATTTCCGTAGGCATGGTTGCAGAAAACAGGATTGTTTGTCTTTGCAAAGGTAATCTGGACAGGATCTTTCGCACATCATTCACAAAGCCCATATCCAGCATACGGTCAGCCTCATCCAGTACCAGGTATTGAATATTGCTTAAAGAAAGGCAGCCCTGGTTAAGTAAATCCAGCAAACGGCCGGGAGTTGCAATAAGAACATCAGCCTTTTGCCGCAATGCTTTCACCTGGTTATATTGAGATACGCCTCCAAAAACTGCCAGGTGTTTTAACGAAAGGTACTTTCCGTAAACACCAAAACTTTCCGCCACCTGTAGCGCCAGCTCCCGCGTAGGTACTAAAATTAAAGCCCGGCAATTATTTTGCTTTGTTGCTCCCTGCAGGTGCAACAGTTGCAACAGCGGAAGGGCAAAAGAGGCCGTTTTGCCGGTGCCGGTTTGAGCACAGGCAAGCACATCTCTGTTTTGCAAAATTACCGGGATGGATTGTTCCTGTACAGGAGTGGGTGTAGTATAGCATGTGTCGCTTAGCGCTTTTAGCAAAGGCGCAATGAGCTGTAAATTGTTAAATGACAAAATTAAGTAAATTAAAAAATGATAAAATAGGGCAAGGCTATTCACAAACAGTGCGAAGGCGATGCCTGTCTTACGTTAAGCAATCACTATATTTGAATGGAGGAAGGAAGACAAATCCAGTGTAGGATAACATACAAAGAACCGAAGGTAGTTCATTCAACCGGTATTGATCATTATATTTTCACAGCGGTGACGTTTCGTGCTTTTTCTGAAAAATAGAAATCATTCATTACCGGTGGGTTTTGGCTTTGTTTATAATCAATGTTTTATATAAACCCTGGTAGTCTATAAAAGCAAATCAAAGTCAGGTGCTTGATGAAAATTTCATCTTAAAAAAGGCCTGCATCCATCTCAGCCATTAGAGGTCAGCCAATTATCGAATACCGGCCGCAGCAAACAGGGTAATAAATACGTTGCCTTATTAACCTATTGCAAATAATCAGAACTATTACAATCCCGATAATGGCGATTCTTTAACACCGGCAGAGCCAGTAAATATTAATAATGCCGGTTTAAATAAGTATCTTACGAAAATATTTAACTACATATTTAAAATGTCTGCCTGAAACGGAGCACAATTATTATTCTCCACACAACACAATGTGCGAAATTCAAACCAGCTGCTAAAGTCTTCCATCAACGGCGAACAATAATAGAATATACGGATAAATCCGATGTGAGAGAGCTTTTCGAATCAAAGGTTACTCCAATACATCGGGCGTCTAAAAACAATAAAAATTTACGAATGAAAATTTTATCCGCCTTAACGGATCCCGTTTATACAACTAAAGCCCATTTTAGCCGTTACGAAAATTTCTGGCTCCGCTTTATGAATGACAAACGGGATCTTCCCTTTATGTATCTGCTTACTCGGATCCATATTTTCATATTGCCGGTTGCACTGCTGCTTTTTACCCCCCTGTTAAAAGGATGGGCATGGTGGCTGGTGGGGCTTATCTATTTTTACTTTTCTCAGTTTTATTTTAAGGGCCGCTTCGGGTTAATGTTCCATTGCCTGTGCCACAGGAAAATGTTCAAGCCCGGTCATCAGCAAAAAATTCATGGATACATCAGCTGGATTATTTGCCCGCTGTTTGGACATACTCCCGAAAGTTATTTCAGCCACCACATGGGAATGCATCATGTTGAAAACAATAACGAAGAAGACTCCAGCAGTACGATGCACTACCAAAGGGATAGTTTCAAAAGCTTTTTATCCTATTTTTTTAACTTTCTGTTTTTGGGAGTGATGCAAACCTTTCAGTATTTATATAGCCGCAAAAGGAAGAAATTGTACACTCGGTTAACCGTTGGAGAATGGTCATACATCATTTTTTGTATTGTGCTCTGCTTTGTCAATTTGAAGGCCACATTAATGGTATGTGTTTTTCCGTTGCTGTTTGCCCGGTTTGTAATGATGCTGGGGAACTGGGCACAACATTCGTTTATAGACGGCAGCAATCCTGAAAACATCTATACAAATTCAATTAACTGTATTAATACGCCCTATAATCACACATGCTGGAATGATGGGTACCATATCATACATCACTTGCGGCCGGGTATGCATTATACAGACATGCCGCAGGAGTTTTTAAAGCGGCAGGATGAGTTTGCACGGCAGAAAGCCATTGTATTTGATGGCATCCATTATCTTCATGTTTTTTATTATTTAATGACCCGGCAATATAATAAACTGGCCAGTAATCTGGTTAACATCAATAATACATTTGAAACCAGGGAACAGGCTATTTGCCTGATGAGGGAACGCACACAAAGGATCCCGGGTAAATCCTGATTCATGCCATTGATCTTTTCCTCAAAATGAGTCTTTTGATAACATGCCTCACAATCAGGCCCGGATAACAACTCTGTAAAGTGTGAGTGTGCGTACATGATGAAACCGGCCGGGGAGGAATTCTAGCCAGGTAAAGCGTAGCAATGAGGATATATATAAAATACATGGTAAGCCTCCGATGCAAAATGGTAGTACAGGAGGAATTGAAAAAACTGGGCATTCAGCACGGTTCTGTAGATCTTGGCGTGGTTGATCTTCAGGAAACAATTACCGAAGGCCAGCGCCATCTGCTTGGAATAAACCTGCTTAAATATGGCCTGGAATTACTGGACGACAAAAAGAGTATCCTGATTGAGAAAATAAAAAACGTTGTAACGGAAATGATCCACCATGCGGACGAATTACCTAAAGTAAACTATTCTGATTATATCAGTAAACAGTTAGGATACAGCTACACTTATCTTTCCAACACCTTTTCAGAGGTAAAGGGCATCAACTTGCAGCAATTTATCATTATGCATAAAATTGAAAAAGTAAAGGAATTGTTATTATATGATGAATTGAACCTGACAGAAATTTCTTACAGACTTAATTATAGTAGTGCAGCGCATTTATCTAACCAGTTTAAAAAGATCACAGGACTAACTCCTTCTTTTTATAAGCAATTGAAGCTAAAACGTAAGCAAAACCTCGAAAACCTGTGATATTTGTAAGTTTAATGAGCGCATGTGTAGTAATAGCGCCTCAAAAACACCTGACCTTTGTTGCGTAACAAATCCGTTACAAATTAAATAAAATGTCATGTACACAGGTAAAATCACAAACAATGAAAATTTTAAAATGATAGGAGATTGGACCAGTCAGTCAAAGACACTTAAAGAAAAATATCCACTTTTAGTGGATGCCGATCTGAAATTTGAAAAAGGAAAAGAGAATGACTTACTCACCAGGGTAGGAACCCGGCTTAACAAAAAAAGAGACGAGGTAATTAATATTCTCAGGAAAGTACAACCCAGCGCCTAACCCTTCATCTGTTTTATATACCAGTAAAGAAATCCATCTTATTGAAAACGTGGGGCAGAAAGAAATATTCTGCCTTTTTTTGTTGTTGCATTATAGCCATTAAAAAGGCGAAACGATCCATCGCCCATCGCTACAGCTATTGCATTCTATTTGACCATATGATCAAAAGGTTGTATCTTTAGCTGGTTACAGATACAGCGAAACATCCACGGGTTCCCGCTCCCCTTCTTCTTCTCATTCAAAAGCGGCTCCTTTTTATACCGTTTTCTGCATTCCTGTTTTACGCATCACAGTATTATGACGATTTTAATTTTTTTTGTAGCGTTGTGGTATCTTTCGCTATTCAGTCAGACTTTTTTTCAGCACCGGTATGCGGCGCATGGCTCCTTTACGATGAGCAGGTTCTGGGAGCGCTTCTTTTTCGTGTTTTCCTACCTAACCCAGGGATCTTCTTACATGAGTGCGCGGGCTTATGCAATCATGCACCGGATGCATCATGCTTATACAGATACGGAAAAAGACCCACACTCACCTAATTTTTCTTCCAATATGTTTAGCATGATGTGGCGTACTAAAAAAATCTATTCAGCGATCGTACACCAGCGATATCCTATAGAAAAACGATTTGAAAAGAATCTGCCCCACTGGCACGGTTTTGATCGCTGGGCAAACTCCCCGCTGTCACGTATACTTTGGGTAGTGATCTATATTTCATTTTTTTTGATTTTTGCTTCTTCGTTCTGGTGGTGGCTATTGCTACCTGTTGTTATTACGATGGGCGCTTTTCATGGAGCTTTGGTAAATTGGTTTGCACATAAATACGGATATATAAACTTCAGACTCAGAAATACATCACGCAATTTACTGGTGGTAGATGTGTTAATGCTGGGAGAATCGTATCATAACAATCATCATAAACATCCGTCTTCTGTAAATTTTGGTAACCGCTGGCACGAGGTAGATCCGGTGTACCCGGTTATCCTGTTATTAAAATGGCTACGCATTATACGCTTTGCCAAAAAAACCGGTAATGGCTTAAGGAAACGTATTTTTCTACCCGCTTTATTTACTATAATTTAAAAACAACTTTTATGTCCAAAAATCAATTTCATGCAGGCAACAAACTGAACATCCTGGGTGGGGATAAAGAAAACATATCGACGAATGTCTGTTTTACCGGAAACGCTATTGCATTGTTAAACAATTATGCAGCCACAGGTACGACGATACATTTAGACGATTGGGATGGCTATAATGAATTAAGAAGCGGATCGCTCTACTACATTGTTACCGATATTAAAAAAGTAGCTATTTCAGTTTAAATCGTTTATTCCTGGCTTTAAAGAATATTCAGCTACCAGAAGATTCTCGGAATTAATAAAGAAGCTTTATTCGTCTCAGTAAGGAATATAGTGTGCCTGGTTGCTCAAAAGAAAGCTTCCTTTATGTTTATACTAAGATATTCTTTTCTGCAGATCGTTTTCGGCTGTAGTGTCTTCCCTTTTGTACTACTTCCTTTCCGGTGCCTGCTTCAATCATCATTAAAATTTTTTATCTGCTAAACTGTTTGATATGACCAGCAAAAAGATCTCAACAGCACAGGTTCCGTTATTACGGAAAGGAGATATTATAAAAAGATTTCCTTCCAGCGGAGCTCCTGAAGAACAATTTGATGAGGAACGCAAAAAGGATACGGATGTATTTGAGATCTGTTCTATAAATTCCAAAAACGATATAATAGAACTCATAACACCAGGCAGCGCGCGTGGTATGTTTCCATCTCCAGGCGATGTCACTCATTTGTTTATAAAATCCTGCAACCTTGTGGCACAGGGCATTTGGTGGATATAGGATGCAAATGGCATCCCTACTTTAATTCTCTTAATCCCTTAAAAAGAAAAACTCACATTTGCCTAAAAAGCCTTATCTTTACAAGGATAGGCATAAATACTCCATCACTTCAAGTCAGGATCAGTTACATATCTACTACGCACCAATAGCATTTATTTTTCTCCTTCTTCTTTTTTTGCTGCCGCATTTAGCCTCTATTTTTTAAAAGAAAAATTTATTTACAATGAACATGTATGTTTCAAACCTGGGGTTTCATGCCTCTGACGATGATTTGCGCGAACTTTTTAGCAGCTTCGGACAAGTGTCTTCTGCCAAAGTAATTATGGATAGAACCACCGGGAAGAGCCGGGGCTTTGGTTTCGTAGAAATGGGCTCAGTTTCAGATGCCACACTTGCAATGAAAGAGCTGGACGGTAAGGATGTCGATGGCAGGAGAATTGCTGTTTCGGCTGCAAAAGAACGGGAAGAGCGGTCTAATAGAAAATGGTAATAAATGTTCGAAGGGGCCGTCCGGCCCCTTCTTTTTTAATAGTATAACTGTTGTGAGTACTCAGTGTGCTTCATTTTAAAACATGTACCATGCATTTCCAAAAACAAGATCTGTCGGGCACCCACTATACCTGGAACAACGAACAGCCTGCTTTTAGTGGCCAGCCCAGCCGCAGAAGATTTGATAAAAATAATGGCGATCAGGTGCTTTACCTGATCAACTTTTACGCATCATTGGCCGGGCGGGTAAGCCTCCTGGAAGGCAGGATCATTGAGCAGACCATTACGCGGGATCTGCCGGATGCTGCGAAAAGTGAGGTTTCCGCTTTTAACTGGATCAGGCGCAGCGCTTTCCCAACTCTGTAGAACTCAGGTGCCAAAATAACTGCAGCAATTTTTATCAGTCTTCTCTTTCATCCACATATGGCAATAGCTGCATGGCTATAACCGGAAAGTATCCCTGTTGGGTTGTATATTGCCATCCGAAACGTTCTGTTTTAAAAAATTCCCCCACTTCCCGGTTGTTAATATATAACCGGTAATGTCTGGAATTCATCTTCTTGCTTCTTCTCAGCTCACCAAAGATTTTTTTTCCTTCAAATTCAAATTGAACAGGAATATGCATAATTCCTTTTATTAAACCCTTAACTTTTTTGAAAATGTATTCAGACGCTGATTTTAAACGTCTTTTTTACATCCTCAGGTGAACAGTATGTTAACAACCGGCCTTATGTAAAGGCCCTCTTTTGAATGAATTTGTAGCACCTGCTAAAGGACGTCGTCTTAACGGCTATAAAATGATGGTTGATCCTTTGCTTTGCATTATTACACATTTGGAGTAGTACATCATTTGAAACATCTTCAAAAACAAAATCATCCGGCGCTTCTATTATAAATTGAGCCACTTTTTCGATACGTATAAAATTTACAGCCATTATTTTATACACCGTGCTCAGTTTATCTTTTGTATTAAATAAAGGCATTTTTTGCATAATGCAACCTTTATATAGGAAAAGGGTTATGGTTGACATTTGTTTTTATTAATAACAGATCTTCACCTGTTCAATAAATTTGCTACAGCTGTATGCTTCTTACAAATTTTAGAATCCGCTCACGCATTTTTGAATAGTTAGCTAGTACCCCCCGGGATGATCTCATCTTTTTTTCTTTCGGTTCAAGTATGAACCAGGTTTTTTTCAACCCGATGGTTCCCTTTTCCGTCTGTTTCAGATTTCCTTTTCCGTCCGTTGCCGGTTCAAAAAAGCGATTGCTTTTAGTAGCCATTATGTTCATAATTTGAAAACGCCTAAAATTAGATGCCTGGGAGGTCAATGTTTATAAAGATCTTCAATTTGTCGTTATTTGCGTTACATATTTATATGCCAGACTTACATATATCACAGGTTTGATGTGTATCTGCAATGACCGGTCCCCCACAAATGTTTTTTTATAAAGAGCGCATATAAAGAGCCGCTAACAGGCACTCTTTTTACAAAATCATAGCTCAGATATTATTTTTCATTTTCAAGAGAAAGAAGGGGTAATATTTTCCTCACCAGGAGTCAGCAGGCAGTACTGCGTCAGGGAAGAACAGCATTATAGAAATTAAACTATGCATGAAAAGGCATTACATTTGATTACTATTTCAATAGCTGTTAGGCAGGGCTAAGTACTAAAGAGTTGTTGTTAATATGCATAGAATAGGACTTTCGTTTATAAATTCACGTTCTAACAGGCGTATATTATAGGCACTATAGAGAATTTTTGCACAAAACCTTATTTATGGATTGAAAATTGTGGTTTTGCAAAGATTGTTGGGCTCCCTGGCTCTAAAAGGTTCCCAGCGCTTTACATACATACTTTATAAAATGAATAACCAGAGTTTGGGATTATTAGTAGAAGAGAAACAGGCATTACTGGCAGCGATTGTATCCTCTTCTCAGGATGCAATAATAAGTAAAACCCTGAAGGGTATTATAACAAGTTGGAACCCCGCTGCTGAACGGCTCTTTGGATATTCAGAAAAAGAAGTACTGGGCAAGCACATATCATTGATCATACCAGAAGACCGGATACACGAAGAAGATTTTATCATACAACAAATTTCCAAAGGCTTGCGTTTGGAACATTTTGAAACGATGCGTGTTACCAGCGATGGCAGACAAATCCCTATTTCTCTTACCTTGTCACCGATATTTAATGAGCGCCATGAAATTATTGGAGCATCTAAAATTGTGCGGGATATTTCTGAAAACATTACGGCCAAGCAGGAAAAAGAACAGCTTTATGAGGAGATTAAAATGTTGAACAAAAAAAAAGACGAATTTATCGCACTGGCAACTCATGAACTAAAAACGCCCATCACTTCTTTGCGAGGATTTTTAGAAGTATTACAAAAGAATGTTTCCCCGGAGGGCATTAATTTCAGTTTGCTTGAAAGATGCAGTCGGCAAGTGAATAAATTAATAATGTTACTGAACGATCTTTTGGATGTTTCCCGCGTTCAACTTGGAAAACTTCAGCTTCGTTATGAATACTTTAATATTGTTAGTATGGCAACGGAGGTCCTCTCCAGCTTTATCCACTTTGAAAAACACACCCTCAGCGTTAAAAACAGGGAGCCCATAATCGTTTATGCTGATAGAATTCGACTGGAGCAGGTACTTACAAACCTGGTTAATAATGCAATTAAGTATTCTCCATCAGGAGGAGACGTTGAAATAAAAATATGGGAATCACGTGACAACATTCATTTATCAGTCAGGGACGAAGGCATTGGCATTGATAATGAACATTTGGCTGAAATTTTTAGTCAGTTCTACCGGGCCGTTGATGATCAGTCAAATATTTCCGGGTTAGGAATTGGTTTATATATAAGCAAAGAAATCATTGTTCGACATGGAGGAACAATAGAAGCAAAAAGTCGGAAGGGCGGCGGATCTGTTTTTACCGTTTCACTCCCGCAAAAGAAAGATTAGAAACATTTTATTAAGTAATTTATTTTATTAGGTGTGAAAAAAGATGTTTTAATAATAGAAGATGATGATGATATACGCTATTTGATAGAATATATTCTTAAGGGCGCACTTTATAAGGTTAGAACGGGTACTTCAGCTAAAGACCTGAATGATGCCCTTGCAGTAAAGCTTCCCGATATAATCATACTGGATATTATGCTTCCCGATGGTAATGGTATTGATTTGTGCAAAAAGATAAAAGGAAACGGCTTAACAAACCATATACCAGTGATCATTATGTCGGCATATCAGTTTAGCAATGTAGAAGACGCCTGCGCTGAAGCTTTTATTAATAAACCGTTCGGCATTCATGAAGTTATCACAGCAGTGGAACAGGTTTCTTAAAAATAATGAACTGCTTAATGTCTGATTTTAACAATCTCCTGGAGCCAAACGGTTAGATTTGATACGTAATCATCGTTAATGCTTCAAATAAACGGAAGAACTATCCTCTTCAGTTCATGCTCCTGTATTCATTAGGAGTTACGCCGGTTTTTTGCTTAAATAAGCGAGTAAAATGTTGGGGATATTTAAAGCCCAGCTCATAAGCAATTTGATTAACGGTTTTGCCAGCATCATATATCTTATTCTTTGCTGTATCTATTATTTTATTCTGGATGTATTCCTGGGCCGATTTCCCAGTTTCTTTTTTGATTAAATCTCCAAAGTAGTTGGCAGACAAATGCAGTTCGCCGGCACAATAAGCAACCGAAGGTAACCCGATCAGCTGCGTTTTTTCAGAGACAAAGTAACTGTTTAGCAATTCTTCAAATTTTTCCAGTATGCCCCGGTTAACATTTTCGCGGGTAATAAATTGCCGGTCGTAAAACCGGGTACAATAGTTTAAAAACAGCTCAATGTTGGAAGCGATCAGCGTTTTGCTATGCTTATCGATGGACTGGCTTAATTCATAAGTAATTTTATCAAAACATTCAAGTACAATCTTCTTCTCCCGTTCAGACAGATGAAGTGCTTCATTTGTTTGGTAAGAAAAAAAGCTGAACTCATTCATTCGCTTGCCAAGCGGCGTATTTAGTAGCAGATCCGGGTGGAAGGTCAGCGCTGTTCCTGTAGGCTGATACACTTCGGGGTTCGTTACATCGATTACCTGGCCGGGAGAAAAAAACACCAAAGTTCCTTCCTGGTAGTCATAATAATGATTACCATACCGGATATCTCCGCACTTTATGTTCTTGAGTACAATACAAAAAATATTAAAGGTCATCCGGTGGCCGGACCTGGGGTCTGCCATAGAAAGATCCACAATGTTTACCAGCGGATGTAAGGTGGGGTTATTGTTGAAGACATTATAGTCGTGAACGGTATTAAAGGTGATTGCTCTTTCCATATCCTTGTTTTCTAATGTAAAAGTACAAACTCCCTGATAACAGAAGCTTTTCCTCACTTCCAATCAGTAATAATGGTAGTAAAACCAGTAATCTGTATACCAACTGCCTCATTTTCAGATCGGAACTTTGCACTATTCAATTAAAAAGCACAAAAAATGAAAAAAAGATTTTTGGGAAATAGCGGACTGGAAGTATCTGCATTAGGTTTAGGGTGTATGGGGCTAACATTTGGTTATGGGCCTGCTACAGCAGAAGCTGATGCCCTCTCCCTGATCAGGAAAGCTTACGATCTGGGCGTTACCTTTTTTGATACCGCCGAAGCCTATAGTCAGGGAGGAAATGAAGTTCTTTTAGGGAAAGCGGTGCAATCTTTCAGAGACCAGGTTGTAATTGCCACAAAATTTGGTTTCAAAGACGGGGATTCATCCAAGGGACTGGACAGCCGTCCGGAACGTATACGTCAGGTGGCGGAAAATTCATTGAGGTATTTGAATACGGATTATATCGATCTTTTTTACCAACACAGAGTAGACCCGGATGTGCCCATCGAAGAAGTTGCCGGAACCATCGGAGACTTGATCAAAGAAGGTAAGATTCGGTATTGGGGGCTATCAGAAGCCGGAGTGGAAACCATCCGCAAAGCGCACGCTGTGCAACCGGTTGCCGCCTTACAAAGCGAATATTCATTATTCTACCGTGAACCCGAAACAGCGATCATCCCCACGCTCGAAGAGCTGGGTATTGGTTTTGTACCGTTCAGTCCATTGGGCAAAGGGTTTTTAACTGGGGCTATTGATGAAAACACAAAATTCGATCCATCTGATTTCAGGAACATCGTTCCCCGTTTTTCTGAAGAAAACCGGAAAGCCAACCAGGCCTTGGTAGATCTGTTGAAAGCCATTGCTGCTGAAAAGCAGTCCACACCTGCGCAAATAGCATTAGCATGGTTACTGGCTCAAAAAACCTGGATTGTCCCCATTCCGGGCACAACAAAAATGCACCGGTTGCAGGAAAATGTAGGGGGTGCTGATATTCACTTGAATAATAGCGAATTGGCGGGTATCGGTGAAGCGCTGAAAGATATCGAAATTGTAGGGGCAAGGTATCCTGAACATTTACAAAAACGGGTAGGAAAATAAAATTGTATAGTAACTATTAATAAAATGAAAAGGAAAACAGCAGATTATAAACAAATGGGCAAACAGCGATCTGGTATTTATTTATTGGTAATTCTTGTATTTGGCATTGCATCTTGTGTGTCAACGAAACCACATTCAAGTGGCAATTTGATCATTAAAGAGCAAGGGGCGTTTTCGGCAGGTGGTACGGTGGTTAAAAGTGAAGGTGAATTCGATGCCTTAAAACCGTGGAATGTGCAGCAGGGCGGGCAAACCCGGCATGGCGACCATGCTGATGTTTTTTACCAGATTCCTGAAAATGCAAAACGCTATTCAATGGTATTCCTACACGGCTATGGTCAATCCCGCCGCAGTTGGCAAACTACTGCCGATGGCAGAGAGGGCTTTGCTGATATTTTCTTGCGAAAAGGATATGGAGTTTATCTTGTTGACCAGCCGGGCCGCGGCGATGCAGGACAAACCACAAAGCCGGGACAAATCACAGCAACACCTGATGACCAAACCTGGTTTACGCAATTTCGTATAGGTTTGTATCCCAGTTTTAACGAAGGTGTACAATTTCCAAAAGACGAAAAATCGTTGGATCAGTTTTACCGGATGATGACGCCTAACACCGGAAATGTAGATGAATCAACTATCGTCAATGCCATGTCGGCCGTTTTTGATAGAACGGGTGATGGCATCTTGTTTACCCATTCCGCCGGCGGTTCTCCCGGTTGGAAAACGGCTATCCAAAATAGCCGGGTAAAGGCCATCGTAGCCATAGAGCCGGGCGGATTTACTTTTCCCGAAGGCGAAGTTCCTGAAGGTAATCGTGGTGGTAAAGGTGTGCCGCTTAACGAGTTTTTGAAATTAACCAAAATACCTATCGTGGTTTACTACGGCGACTATATACCCAAAGAAGAAACCAACGCGGCTTCGCTTAACTTTTGGCGTAATGTGCTGGCCACTGCAAGGCAATGGGCAAAAGTTGTAAACGCGCATGGCGGTGACGCTACCATTGTTCATTTGCCGGAAATAGGGATTAGGGGCAATACACATTTCATCATGTCAGATTTGAATAATGGTCAAATCGCCGACCAGTTATCCAAATGGTTACAACAAAAAGGACTGGATAAGTAATATTGGTAGTAATTCCAGTAATCCGTCTACCATAAAACTTCTTTGTCCTTTAGAACTTTGTATCATTAAATGACAGCAGAAATGAAGCGGGTTAAATTATACGGGTTATTACTAAACATTTTTCTTTTAATGCTCACCTCCTGTTCAGGGGCGGAAGCACTGGCATCTGAGAAAGAAAACCCTTTAACTGAAAAAGGCGAATTACCGAAAGATAAAAAAGTGCTGATCGTTTACTTATCAAGAACAAAAAACACCAAAGCCGTAGCCGAAATAATTCATAAAAAAACAGGTAGCGACCTGGTGGCGCTGGAATTAAAAACGCCATACCCCGCCGATTATAAAAAAACGGTAGATCAGGTGGCCAGAGAAAACGAAACGGGGTTTTTGCAGCCACTAAAAACAACTATTGATAGCATTGAAAAATACGATGTAGTTCTTATAGGCTTTCCTACCTGGAGTATGCAATTACCTCCACCTATGAAAAGCTTTTTAAAGCAATATGACCTGAGTGGGAAAACAGTAGTTCCTTTTAATACCAATGCCGGATACGGTGTTGGCAGCAGCTTTGAAACGGTAAAGCAGCTTTGCCCGAAGAGTAAAGTTCTGGAAGGCTTTTCTACCAAAGGCGGTATAGAAAGAGACGGGATTTTATTTGTGATGCAAGGTGACAAAGAAAAGCAGGTACAGGGAGAGGTAAAAAAATAGTTAAGCAAAATAGACTTAGTAAAATGATAAATAATAAATGTGTTAACGCTTCAAAAGGATAAATATAAAATGAAAAAATTAACATCAATAATCGCAATAGCAACGTCACTCGCTGCTACTGATATGGCAAATGCGCAATCTACAGAAAAGAGGTATCAACAAAACCCCTTTACATTGGTATATGAGGGGGCAATAACGAAGAATGAAAAAGGGAAAGTAAATATTCACCCTGTAACCTATAAGCTGAACGGGATCGATATAGCAGCGAATATTTATACACCAGCCAATTATGATACTTCAAAGAAATATCCGGCGGTAGCGGTAGCGCATCCTAACGGAGGTATAAAAGAACAAACTGCCGGGTTATATGCCCAGCGCCTGGCAGAAAACGGATATATCACTATTGCTGCGGATGCTGCGTACCAGGGGGCGAGTGGCGGAGAGCCGCGCCATACAGACAAACCTCAATACCGGACTGAAGATATTCGTGGTATGGCTGACTTTATTGGCCAGTATGCAGGGGTTGATGCCAACCGCCTGGGTGTTTTGGGTATTTGCGGTGGTGGTGGTTATACACTGAAAGCTGCCCAATCGGATAAACGGTTTAAAGCTGTAGCAACATTGAGCATGTTTAATTCCGGTGAGGTGAGACGCAACGGGTTTCAGAATTCGCAATTAGCTACCATACAGGAACGTTTAAAACAAGCTTCAGGTGCGCGTGCGCAGGAGGCAGCCGGGGGTAAAATGCTGTATTCGGGAGTAGCGAGCATTACAGATGAGGACATTGCCAAAACCCCGACCGATCTGTATCGGGAAGGATTTGAATACTATTACAGAACCTATGCACATCCCAATTCAACCTTTTTGTACACCACGAGCAGCTTAATGGACCTGATGAGCTGGGATGCTACCGATCAGATTGAATTAATCAACCAGCCCCTCTTAATGATGGCGGGAAGTAAGGCCGATACAAAATACATGACAGATGAAGCGTTTAAAAAAGCAACAAATGCAAAAAACAAAGAATTATTTCTGATTGATGGCGCTACTCATATACAAACCTATTGGAAGCCGGAATATGTAAATAAGGCAGTTAATAAACTGGTTGATTTTTTTGGCAAGAATCTATAAAATCATTTTCAGTATGAAAAAAATAATACTTGGGCTGTTTTTAGCTATTGCAGGTACACAATGGTCAGCCGCACAAAATTCCACCGCAGACCAGGAAATTATTAAGCTATCCAGGGAAAAGTGGCGGTGGATGGCAGATAAAAATGTTGCCGTTCTGGACAGCCTTTTTGATGAGAAATCTATGTTTGTTCATATGGGCGGCTCCTGGGGAAAGCAGCGGGAACTTGAAACAATTAAAAGCGGCGGCATCTGGTATAAGAAAGCAGATATTCACGAGGTATCCGTGAAAGTAATTAATAATACGGCCATTCTTTTAAATAGAATAGACCTGTTGGCTGTTGTAGGTGGCAATGAAGTAACGAACCCGTTTATGGTCACCGAGATTTATGTAAAACAGAACGGCAATTGGAAATTAGGTGTATTATCGTTTACCAGGCTATTGACTCCCAGCGGCAGATAAAGCCATGGAAAACTTTTGAGGCATGAAAACAATTAAACTATTTATAGCACTGGCAATTGTATTAAGTATTGCTCCCTTTGCGTTAAAAGCACAGGACGATCCGGAAAAAAGAGCAACCTTGCCCCGCAGAGAACAAAGCATTATCAGGATAGCTACGGTTACGGCCAAAGGGGACTTGTTAAAGCTAAAAACTGAACTCAATACCGGCTTAGATGCAGGGTTAACTGTCAATCAGATAAAGGAAGTCCTTGTTCATTTATATGCCTATGCCGGGTTCCCGCGCAGCCTTCGCGGACTACAGACATTTATAGCCGTATTGGATGAACGGAAAGCAAAGGGAATTAATGATATTATAGGTCCGAAAGCATCACCGATCCGTAGTGAGCATAGCAAGTATGAACGGGGAAAAGCAATTCTTGAAAAATTAACCGGCGTACCAGAAGCAGGACCCAAAACAGGTTATGCTGCTTTTGCTCCCGAAATAGAGATCTTCCTCAAAGAACATCTGTTTGCTGATATTTTTGAACGTGATGTACTTACCTATGTCGAGCGGGAATGGGTAACAGTATCAGTGCTTAGCAGTATCGGAGGCGTAGAACCCATGTTGCGCTCACACTTGAATATCTGTCTGAATGTGGGAATAGCACCTGACCAGTTGCAGCAATTCACAGAAGTTATTAAGCAAACGATTGGCAGAAAAGAAGCCAGGAATGCAAAGAAGGTGGTGGACGAGGTGTTGAAGAATAAGAGTAAAGAATAAGTATTTAAACGGTAATAATGAAAAGAATAAATTTTAAAGGACATTTCTTATTGGTGTTTTGCGTTGTTGCGGGTATACTCTCGTGCAGTGAAACCAAAGAAAAATCTCAGGAAAATACAAATGCGTATATCATTTTCCCAAAGGGTGAAAAGATCTCCAATAATAATTTTACCGGGACGGCCTGGCTAAAGACGCTGGTAAACGCGGATAGCGTCAACCAGATAGCAGTGGGCAGTGTTACTTTTGAGCCCGGAGCCAGAACCAAATGGCATTCTCACCCCGCGGGTCAGATAATCCTGGCACTGGACGGAATTGGGTATTACCAGGAAAAGGGTCAGCAAAAGAAAGTGTTACGAAAAGGGGATGTTATAAAATGTTCGCCTGATATTCCGCATTGGCACGGTGCCAGCGTTGATACCGCGTTTGTACAGGTAGCAATAACCGGCAGGGAAAAGGGAGAAACCGTTTGGCTGGAATTTGTAACTGATAAAGAATATAATTCTCGGCTATAAAAACTTAATACACTAAGGCAGCTACCTAAGATTATATTGGAGCAAAGCACATTATAGACCTACGCTGGCCTAAAGTAACCTGCTGTCGAAGAGCTACCTCTTTCGTCCTTAATTTTTAATTATACTGCAATTCCATTTCAGTTACCGACTCTTTTATCAATTTCATATCATTTCGGGCCAACCACAATTCTTTAATTTTATTGGCCGCTTCTTCAGGTGTAATGCGGATATATTTGTAAAAATCCTTTGTTCTTTTGTGACCACTTATTTTCATAATGAGTTCAACAGGTGTGCCGGCTAAAAACTCGTTAGTACAAAAAGAACGGCGTGCAGTATGAGATGTGATCCAGTCATATTTTGGCCTGGTAATCGTTATGGTTTGATTCCCTTTTTTGTAGGAAAATTTTACTATTTGGATAATCCCTGCAAGTTTTCCAATAGTCTTGATATGCCTGTTAAATTCAGGATTTGTCAACTCGGGAATGCGGTCGCGGAATTGACGGGTAAAAATCAATTTAGCCTCGTGCCGTAAAGGAATAATCACCCAATGATCGGATTTCTCCTGCTTTTTATAAAGCATATCCCGTTGCAGATCCTCAGGTCGCAGGGTAGAAAAATCTGAAAATCGCAGTCCAGTTAGGCAGGCTAATACAAACAGATCTCGGTACTCAATAAGATATGGATGCTCTGATAAGTCCGTTTGATAGATCTTGGCGATTTCCTCATAAGTCAGATATATAGCATCACTTTCTTCCTCCGGTATTTTAAAATCAGAAAGATCGATTGGCTTAACAATTTTTCGTTTAGCCCTGTCTTTAATAAACCCCCGGAGATGCTTGATCGTTTTTCCAATGGTGTTTAATTTTAGCCCGGTCTGCACCGTTTTTCTGCGGATATGTATATGTTCAAAGGTCAGGTAGTCTACAAAATCTTCGTAAAAGCTAAAATCGAAGCTATCAAAGGATATTTCCTGCCCCCGGAACGCCTCAAAGGCGAGCAAATGGGACTTTACATTGCCATAAACGGTAAGGGTGGCTTTACTTACTTTCCTTTTCTTGGATTTTATGTACTCATCAAATTGATAGTATACATTTATTCGATTCTTTTTCTCAGTTTCCTGCTGTTCTGCTGCCTCTTTTTCTTTTGTCTCAATATCGTTAAAGTCAAACGTTGGCGAAAAATGCGTCTTTGCAAATTGGGCGCGAGCTTCAAGTGGAATTTTCTTTAACCCTGCATAGGTTACAATGTCTTCGACAATTTTTTTTAGCCTCTTTAGTTCATCATTGAGCTCATTGTAATCTCCATGATTTGCAGGAAGCCGTTCACTAATACAGCGACCTGCTTTATCCCAATAGGTAGGAGGTATTTTAACATCCGTTCCAAACAAAGGTTTCTGGCTTTCATTGCAGCAGTACTGAACAAAAATGGAACAGGTTCCATCAGCATGAACCTGGCCTGTGCGACAAATTAACTTAACTGGGAGTGCCATAGCTTGAACAATTTTATTGACTCCGGTAGCCTAAATTTTTAGTCTACTTTTAGTCTACTTTTTTAAATTGTTAAGCTGTTTTAAAGGTAGTAAGGAATTTTAGAGAGTTCTGTTATTAGAACCTGAAAGTCAGCCTCTTGAAAGTAAAGTGGGGTAAAAAGCAAAAAGGATCATCATTGCTGATAATCCTTTTTTGCGGACCGGACGGGACTCGAACCCGCGACCTCCGCCGTGACAGGGCGGCATTCTAACCAACTGAACTACCGATCCTTTAGCCCTCTAGTGATCCCGCTGGGACTCGAACCCAGGGCCCATACATTAAAAGTGTATTGCTCTACCAACTGAGCTACGGAATCAACTGTGTTCCCGATTTGGGAGTGCAAAAATAGGGTTCTCAATTTATTACGCCAAAAAAAAATCGAACTATTTCTTAAATATTTTTACGGCAGCCGGTCCGTTATATACTCTTTTGACAGTAACGATTGAATCAACGCATCCAGCCTGTAATTTGGATAGATAATAACTGAGACTTGCGGTACCGTCCATCGTGGGCTCATTGCTGGAGTAGTCGCCAAAATCATCATGATAAATGACCAGGGGCGACTGAAAGGCAGCGAAGGCATCTTCCTTATATAATTTTATGCCGATCAGTTTATTCCAGATGCTGCCATAGATCGGCCCGTCTACCAGGCCACCGGAAATTTTATAATGCCCGATATGAGTAAAGGCCGAGTGCGGATCTTTGGGCGCTATACCGCTTTCAGGCAGGTCCACGATCATGCTCGTTCCCCAGGGATTGCAACCAAACAACCAATCGCGCATAGCTGCTTCCAGTTCCTCATACTGCCGGTCGCCGGAGGCTTCCTTATATAAACTTAATTGGGTAAGCAAGCCTACCGTAAGATTGTTTGAGCACCAGATAAAGGGTACCCCCATTAAAAACGGATTGCCGGCTCCCCTTTTTTTCACCCGCTCGATGCCCTGCTGCATAAAAGAGCGGTATTCCGCTGCATGCGCCGGTTGCCGGGAGCCCCAGTAATGTCCCAGGTTCACAAAAGGATACCATTGATAATGGTGAGCTGTATCGGCGCCCATCCAGGGGGTAACCGGCTCCTTACGCGCATACGCCATAGCATCCTCCAGGTATCGGGGTTGCGGGTCTGTTTTATAAAGCGTTTGCGCCGCCAGTTCCATATCATCTACCCAGTTATCTTCTTCATAAAAATAAGGCGCCCCAAAGGGGATCGTTTGCGTAGTGCCGGGATATTTTTGTCCGAAGGCATAGGCCGCTTTTGCTTTGGGAACCAATGAAGCAGCAAACACCGGGTCATAGGCTTTTAATACCTGTGCGCCCAGTGCAAAGGCTGAAGCAAACTTCCCGGCACTTGAAGCAACGCCGGTGGTCCTGTTTTTATATTTGGGTCCCTGCGGTTGGCCGGTAATAAAATAGACGGGACGGCTCAAACCCATATTGGGTGCATATCTCGTGGTATCTTTATTGGGCAACCGCAGGCCTTTGTGATCGCGGTCGTCTGCGATCTGGTTATAATATTCTTCTTTCCCCGGATTCATTTTCACCATCCATTCCAGCCCCCAACGGGCTTCATCGAGCACGTCAGGGATTCCATTCTTTCCTTTACGACCGCTGGCGTCATATTCGTCCGCAAAGCTTCCGGGATTCATCGCATAAGCAAATAATAACTGGTAGGTAGCATTTGCAGACGTAGGCAGGTATTGCAGGTAGTCCGATGCATCGTGCCACCCGCCCGCAACATCTATCCTCGTAGAATCCTTTCGCGGGTTCTTATGATATACGATGAATCCATCCTCCGTATGGCAACTGTCGTCCAGGAACGGGTTGTATTTAGTACGCTGCTGCCGCATGTATTGCAAAATAAAATCGGCAGTACCATCATATATAGTATTACTGATCGCAAATACCGGCGACTGTACTGCTCCTGCCTTTATATAATATTTTCCGGGTTTATGAAATGCTGAAAAGTTGAGCCGGAATCCTTTTTTAAAAGCCGCATAGGCGCCAAATGTGTTAATCCGTGTACCCTTGAAAACCGTTTTTTGGGTAGCCGCCTCCACAACCGAAAACTCCGCTACATTAAGGTCTTCTTTAGTAACCAGCACGGCTACTTTTATATCGCCTTCCGTATAGCCCAGTTGGTTGATACGGATCCAGGCCTGTGCGCGTGCGCAATAAACGCCTGCAAGAAATATTCCTATGCACAGGTTTTTCTTCAAAGAAGCTTTCATAATTGGCATTAAAATCAATTTTTTAATATTTTCTAAGTAGGTTTGTTGAAATATTTCAACAGCAGTATGCAAGAGTATTACAAAGATAAGGTGGTAGTGGTTACGGGGGGAACGGACGGCATTGGCCGGGGTCTTGTTGAGGTGCTTTTAAAATTTGGAGCAAAGGTGGCTACCTGCGGGCGCAATCATGATAAATTATATGCCCTCCAGGCAGCGCATCCCTCCTCCTTCCTGCATACATTGGTTGCCGATGTCAGCATTGAAGCCGAGTGCCAACGTTTTATCGAATCTACTGCTGCTGTTTACGGTCGTATCGATATCCTGATCAATAATGCCGGCATCAGCATGCGGGGGCTTTTTAAGGACCTTGACATCAGCGTTATAAAAAAATTAATGGATGTCAATTTTTATGGTGCGGTCTTTTGCACCAAGGCGGCCCTTCCCTGGCTGATCCAATCCCAGGGCACTATAGTAGGCATTTCTTCCATTGCCGGTTACCGGGGGTTGCCGGGCAGAACGGGTTATTCATCCAGCAAATTTGCGCTGCAGGGATTTTTAGAATGCCTGATGACCGAACTGAAAGACGACAAAGTGCATGTAATGTGGGTGAGCCCCGGATTTACAGCATCCGGCATACGGGATAATGCGCTGGACAGCAATGGGGAGAAACAAAAAGAAAATCCGATGGATGAAGGTAAGATGATGACGGCAGAACAGGCAGCCAACCGGATCCTTAAGGCAGTGAAAGATAAAAAAAGAACAATAGTAATGACAGGAACCGGAAAAGAAACAGTGTTCCTGAATAAATTCCTTCCTTCGCTGGCCGATAAACTGGTGCACCGGTTTTATTTCAAGAATAAACAATTGATAAAATAAGCCCGGATCGTTAATTTGCAACACTCATAATAAAACATAAAGGAATCTATTGGTCAGGCAATGAATTTTGTAACACTAACATCAGATATCGGTTATCAGGATTACCTGGTGGGAGCTATTAAAGCACAGTTGTTACAGATCGGTGCCGATATCAGTCTGGTCGATATCTCCCACAATATCACGCCCTTCAATTTTCCGCAAGCATCCTACGTGTGCCGCGGCGCTTTCAAAAATTTCCCGGAATTTACCTTTCACCTGATCCTGGTAAACCTTTTTGGATCCAAACCCGAAAACCTGCTGGTCGCCTTTCATAAGAACCAATACATTATTTGTGCTGATAACGGATTATTGAATATGATCCTTGAAGAGCGGCCGGATATTATTATCGGCATCCCGCTAAATAAAAAAGCTGTTAAGAATACGTTGTATATTACCGGGATCATCGCCCAAACCGTTGAACGACTAATGAACGGGGAATCCATCCAGAAAATCGGGGTTCCGGATTTTAATTTCCGGGAAAAAAATCCGCTGCAGCCGGTGGTGGACGCGGGTTATATGGAGGGGCAAATCATCTTTATTGATAATTTTGAAAATGTCATTGTAAATATCACACGCAAACAATTTGAAGAACATCGTAACGGGCGTAATTTTCGTATCGTATTTAAACGCGATGAAGTAATTGATAAGATCAGCGAATCGTATGCAGATGTGCGCGAGGGCGATAAACTGGCCCTTTTTAACAGCGCCGATTACCTGGAGATCGCCATCAATAAAGGCAATGCCGCCGGTCTTTTCGGACTGAAAGGTTTTTCAGACAAGGCCAGCCAGTCTTCCAATATTATGCAAAACCAGTTGCTTTACCAGACAGTGCGGATTTATTTTGAATAGGAACGAATCATAGTACATAGCTCATGGTTAATAGTGCCGACTATAAACTATGATCCATCAACTATTGACTATTCACTATTCACTTCACTTCGTTTCAAACCACACCTGCTTATCCGAATCCCAGCTACCGCCATAATTGATAAAAAGCTCCTCTCCTGCGGCAATATCCCTTACCGTTTTTATTTGTATGGAGTTGGTTTCATAGTCCATTTCATATTCGCAGTTACTAAGGAAAGAATGATTATAAACAGGTACCCAACCAAGGGCCATGGCACATCGGTTGCCATCAAATCCCCATTCAAAAATATAATCATGCAACAGTGTTTGGTCCAGGAGTTTGCGTTCCCGGGCCGACATAACAATTGCCGGGGCGATCTCGATGACCGAACCCGCAGTAATGGGAGCGTTGGTAAAAACCCCCTTCCCCATTTGCGCTGTTGCAGCGATGTATAAACAAGGGGCTATCATTAATGCTGTTTTTACAAAAATAACGGACTGAAGACACATAACCGCAAGGATGCAAAGAGAGGGTCGCACAGATTCCGCAGACTTACACAGATTTTAAATGGCTTCTATGCCAATCCCTGCACCGTTGCTCCTTTCCGTCTTTGTAAGAAACGGCAACCGCCGCACCATTGCTCCGCCACATCGCTGCGTGGAACACTACCCGCGAATGCCTCCGTGTATTTTGAGCCATATAAAGATTAATTTTCCGATTCTTTGTCTCCAAAGAAAATGATCTTCGTACTTTTGGCACATGGCTTTTGAAGAGGAAGAAGATAAAGCATTAATTGACTCATTTCAGGAGGTTATTGCCACCGAGGATAAACTGGAAATCAAAAAATTTTTAGATGCCCAGAATATTACCGACGTGGTGGCACTCATTTATGAGCAGCCGGAATATGAGAGCCAGATCATAGCAAATATGTCGGTGCATCGGGCTGCCAGCGTTTTTAAGCTTTTGGAAACCAGCAATCAAAAGAGCATTATACAGGAGCTGCCGCCCAATAAAACGGCAGAGTTGCTTAACGACCTTCCGGCGGATGACCGTACCGACTTCCTGGAGGAATTGCCGGCGAATGCCGTAAGAGAGCTAATCAAACTTTTAGATCCGGAGGAACGCAAAATCACGCTGTCCCTCCTGGGGTACCCGGAAAACAGTATCGGGCGTTTGATGAACCCCGATTATGTTTATGTATACCCCTACAATACCGTTGCCGAAGTCTTTGATACCATACGGAAATACGGTAAAAACAGCGAAGCCATAAACGTGTTGTATGTGATCAACCGTAAAGGCGAATTACTGGACGACATACGTATCGGGGAATTTATTCTGAGTGCGCCGGACACCAAGGTTTCCGAGCTGATGGACGAACGAAAGGTCATCTCCCTGAATGCCTATGACGATCAGGAAACCGCCGCCGAAGTGTTTAAAATGAATAACCGCATCGCCTTGCCGGTTGTTACGGAAGAGGATAAACTGCTGGGTATTGTAACCATTGACGATATCCTGTGGGTAACGACCGAAGAGTATAGTGAGGATATGCAAAAGATGGGGGGTACCCAGGCTTTTGAAGAGCCCTATCTTGACATCGCGCTGTTAAAACTTTATAAAAAAAGGGTCGGCTGGCTGATCATCCTTTTCCTGAGCGAAATGCTTACGGCTACTGCGATGCAGCATTTTGAAGCCGAGATCGAAAAAGCAGCCCTGCTGGCCATATTCATTCCATTGATCATGAGCAGTGGCGGCAACAGCGGCTCCCAGGCTTCCACCCTCATTATACAGGCGATGACCCTGGGAGAAGTGACTATAAAAGACTGGTGGCGCATTATGCGGAGGGAGATACTCTCCGGCCTGATGCTGGGCACCACGCTGGGCACCATCGGGTTTATCCGCATCTCGATCTGGCAGCACCTGCACCTCTATGATTATGGGGAGCACTGGATGCTGGTAGGCTTAACCATCTTTTTTACTTTAATGGGCATCGTTTTATGGGGAAGCCTTATCGGCTCTATGCTCCCGGTTATTTTGAAACGATTGCGGCTGGACCCTGCCACTTCCTCTGCACCTTTTGTAGCCACGCTGGTGGATGTCACCGGCATCATCATTTATTTTTCAGTAGCCTATATAGTTCTCAAAGGAACCTTGCTGTAGGATAGTAAAATATTAAAAGTAAAACGCGAGAAACTCACACCTGCCGCTTCACGTCTCACGATCCTACCTACCTTTACTATTAAAATAATGCTACAATTTTTTCCCATTGCTTTTAATACAACGTTCCAACACTTCATTAAAATCCGCGGGCAAAGCGCCTCCATGTACTTTTACCACTAATTCTTTTTCAGCAAGCTCTTGTAAATCCCTGCGTATAGTATCCGGCGAAACCTGCATCTCTGTTGCCAGTTCAGCCACCAGCACACGGTGTTTATGCTTCAGATCTTTCAAAATATGTGCATGGCGTTCTTCTTTAAACATATGCCCTCACTTTATATATAAAGACGTTGTATTTACAAAATGTTACACTTCTATTCTGGCCGCTTTACCTAAATGGTATTTTTTTTAATCGAATTGCGCAATCGTTTGCACATTTTTTTACTTACTTTGCGTCCCATTAATAAAAACAGGAAAAACAACGCATTCTTTATTGGCTTTGTTCTGACGTGACGACCGATACCGGCAGGAATTTTGATCAGGAAAGATGTTGTACTAATAATTAAAACAATTGATATTATGTGCGGAATTGTTGGATATACAGGGCAAAAACAAGCTTATCCGATTATTGTAAAAGGATTAAAAAGACTGGAATACAGGGGCTACGACAGTGCAGGAGTTGCTATTCTGGACAGCGATCATTTAAAGCTTTACAAAAAGAAAGGAAAGGTTGCCGACCTGGAAGAGGCCATCGGAACAAAAAATGTACAGGGCACCACCGGCATCGGGCATACCCGCTGGGCTACACATGGAGAACCGAGCGACCGGAATGCGCACCCGCATATTTCCCGGAGCGGCACGATAGCCATGATCCACAATGGCATCATTGAAAATTATGCGCAGCTTAAAGGAGAATTGCTAAAAAAGGGTTATACTTTTTCAAGCGATACAGATACCGAAGTGCTTTTAAATTTTATTGATGAAATCAAAACTCAAAACAACTGCACGTTAGAAGAAGCCGTACGCATTGCGTTGAAACGCGTAACCGGCGCTTATGTTATTTTATTGATCGAAACCGCAAACCCGGATACGATCATTGCGGCCCGTAAAGGTAGCCCCCTGGTGATTGGCGTGGGCAAGAACGAGCACTTCCTTGGTTCTGACGCCTCCCCCATGCTGGAATACACTAAAGAGGTGGTTTATATCAACGACTATGAACTGGCCATTGTAAAGCCCGATCAACTGATCCTCAAAAACCTCGGGAATGAAATTATTACACCCTATGTGCAAAAACTGGATATAGAACTTGCGGCTATCGAAAAGGGCGGTTTTGATCATTTTATGCTAAAGGAAATTTTTGAACAACCCCAAACCATATTTGATTGCATGCGCGGACGCCTCAATTCACAGGCGGGTACTATCACCATGGCAGGCATTCAGCAACATGCAGACCAGATCATAAACGCCAGCCGCATTGTGATCATCGCCTGCGGCACCAGTTGGCATGCGGGTTTGGTGGCCGAATATATTTTTGAAGAGCTCTGCCGTATCAATGTTGAAGTGGAATACGCCTCTGAGTTCCGCTACAGGAATCCTGTTATTAACAAAGGGGATGTGATCCTGGCGGTGAGCCAGAGCGGCGAAACGGCCGACACCCTGGTTGCCATAGAAACAGCAAAAGAAAAAGGCGCCTTGATTTTAGGAGTAGTTAATGTAGTAGGCTCCTCCATCTCCCGGACCAGTCATGGCGGCGCCTACACCCACGCCGGTCCGGAGATCGGTGTTGCCTCCACCAAAGCATTTACCGCACAACTAGTAGTGCTTACCCTTATTGCACTAAAAGTGGCCTATATGAAAGGGGCCATCAACGACAGCCGGTATAAAGGCCTGCTGGCCGAATTAGACCTTATCCCTGAAAAAGTAGCGTGGGTATTGAACCACCATGAGCAGATAAAATCAATCGCAGAAAAATATAAAGACGCCCGCGACTTCCTGTATCTGGGCCGCGGCTATAATTTTCCCGTTGCCCTGGAAGGCGCATTAAAGTTGAAAGAAATTTCTTATATCCACGCAGAAGGTTACCCCGCAGCGGAAATGAAACACGGCCCCATCGCCCTGGTAGACGAGCAACTTCCTGTAGTAGTGGTGGCTACCAAAGATCAGTATCACGAAAAAGTGGTGAGCAATATCCAGGAAATTAAAGCCCGAAAAGGAAAAGTGATCGGTATTATTACCGAAGGGGATGAAACCAGTGCGGCACTCTGTGATGATGTGATCAGCGTTCCGGAAGCCGACGAAATTGTGGCGCCGATGTTATCCGTTGTCCCCCTGCAATTGCTCTCTTATTTCATAGGGGTGGCAAAAGGATGCAATGTGGATCAACCAAGAAATCTTGCAAAAAGCGTAACAGTTGAGTAAAGAATGTGAAAATTTGGGAATTTGAAAATATGAAAATTTAACCACGCACACAGCATCCAGTATCCAGTATCAAGCATCCAGTATGAACCAGATAAAAAAACTTCCCGTAGGGGATTTGGGATATAATTTCATTCCGAAGGAATTTTTACCCGAAGGTGAAAACGAATATTATATTCGTTTCAAACAGAATCCTGCTACAGACTACCGGCCGCTGACGCGGCAGGAGATCGCTATACTAAAGTCGAATGGCAACCGGTCCGACAACTGGTCCAATATCCTGGTACGGGAAGGAATCGATGTATTATTGATCGAGGACTGCACTTTTTTTGGGCTGGTCCGCATCGGCAAACTGGAACCTTATTTTTTGGAGTTCAGCCAGTTGCGCACGCCCGTGGGTTTATACCGCAGCCTGATTGTAAGTTGCGATATCGGCAATAATGTAGTCATCAATAATGTGCGGATGCTGAGTCATTATATTATCGATGACGAAGCCATCCTGATCAATGTAAATGAAATGTCCTGCACCTCCCACAGCAAATTCGGGAACGGCATCATCAAAGACGGCGAACCGGAAGATATCCGCATCTGGCTGGAGCTTTGCAATGAAAACGGTGGCAGAAAAGTGGTACCTTTTGATGGTATGCTGCCTGGCGACGCCTGGCTATGGTCAAAATACCGCGCCAATGAAAAACTGCTCAATGCTTTTAAAAATTTTACAGACCAGCAATTTGGCAGGCAACGGGGCACCTACGGTACCGTAGGAAAACGGACTATAATAAAGAATACCCATATTATTAAAGATGCACAAATAGGCAGCGACGCCTATATAAAGGGCGCCAACAAGCTAAAGAACCTTACTATCAACTCCAATGAAACAGCGAAATCCCAAATCGGGGAAGGCTGCGAAATGGTTAACGGTATCATGGGGGCCGGCAGCCGGGCCTTTTATGGTGTAAAAGCGGTCCGCTTTATTTTAGCTCCGTTCTCACAGCTTAAGTATGGTGCCCGGCTGATCAATTCTTACCTGGGGGAGAACGCTACCATTTCCTGTTGCGAAGTATTAAACACCCTCCTCTTTCCGGCGCATGAACAGCACCACAACAATTCCTTTCTTTGTGCATCGCTGGTGATGGGGCAAAGTAATATTGCCGCAGGCGCTACTATAGGATCGAATCATAATTCCCGGGCCGCAGACGGCGAATTGCAGGCGGGACGCGGCTTCTGGCCGGGGCTTTGTGTAAGCCTGAAACACAATTCAAAATTTGCCTCCTTTACCATGATCGCCAAAGGCGATTATCCCGCCGAACTAAATGTCCCGATGCCCTTTTGCCTGATCAGCAACGATGTGCACAAGGATCAATTGGTAGTGATGCCGGGTTATTGGTTTTTATATAATATGTATGCGATCCTGCGTAATGAACGGAAATTTGCAGATCGTGATAAACGAAAAGAGAAAAAACAATTACTGGAGTATGATTTCCTGGCACCAGATACTGTAAACGAAATCTTTACTGCTCTGGACCTCCTCTACCTATATACCGGGAAGGCTTTCTATCAGAAGAATCAAATGGTGGGCTGTGATAAAGAATACAGCCAGAAGGGCCGGGAACTGCTGGAAAGCCAGGCCCCTATTATAGCCCAGCTTGACATTTTCGCCAACGGGATCGAGCATTCGCAGCGCCCGGTACGGATCATAAAAGCGCTGGAAGGCTACGCCGTTTACAAAAAAATGATCTGCTATTACGGTACCTGCCAGCTCATTCATCACTTGAACCAATCCAGCGACAAAACGCTTGCCGCTGTAAAAAATCTTTTTGAAAAAGCCGGGGAGCGCAAATCCTGGTTAAATGTGGGCGGACAACTGATCCCTGAAAAAGAGGTGAAAATACTGATCAATTCCATTGAATCCGGTGCTGTTAAAAAAGGCTGGGATGAGGTGCATGATTTTTATCAACAGCAGGCAAAAGAGTACCCAATAGAAAAGCTATTGCATGGATTGAGTTCCCTGAAAGAAATAAAACGCATGGAGCGCCCAGATCTGGATGCGCACTTATTAGCGGACCTTTTTTATGAAGCAATTGCTACCAGGGAGTGGATCGCACAATCCGTTTACGAATCAAAAGTAAAAGACTATGACAACCCTTTCCGTAAAATGATATATGATACTACGAAAGAAATGGAACAGGTTGTGGGCAAATTAAAAGACAACCCCTTCATCAATGAACAGGCTGAAGAAACGGCTGCTTTTAAAAAAAGTACGGAGCTCCTGATTGAGAAAATAAAACAACATTCCTAGCTTCCCCGCCATGGGAAAAAAAAGCAACAATCTGGATATTTTTTTACACAATCAGGTGTCCCAGGCCGCTTCATTTTTTTGCTCATAATCTGTAAAGGCCTTCTTAAGCCCTTCCAGTACTTCAGCCGCTACTTCAAACAAAGCCTTTGCAGACGGGTCTTCCACCCGCTCCACATCTTTACGAAGGTGATCAATCAACATGTTGAATGCTTCTTTCAGATTCACTGCATGCACTAAAGGATTGTTGGTGTCTACATCTTGCATGATAAATAAATTTTTAACTAATGCTATATGGAGGGCGTAAATTGCGCCAGTTCATAAATGCCCAAACGTTGCTCAATTTCAGCCACCTTATTCACTACGGCCTCAAAGCCATCTTTACCAAATAATTTATATTCATTTTTTTCAAATGTTTCCCCAGGCTATCGTACTCATGTCTGGAAACAATTTTTCTGAATGCAGGAAAGAGCACCGTATCTTCTCTTGCTTCATGCGGGCGGTACATCCGGTTAAATCCGGTCAGTAGCGGAACCAGTAGCCGCGCGGCTGTTTCCGTAGCTCCCGGATGTTTGGCTCGGATTTAAAAATATCGGGCTCCAGATCCAGCGCATTGCTGGTTTTATTCACCCGTTTGGACCATTTTCCTGTACCCCGCTTTGCTGATGTACTTTTTGGTTTCATACACCATTAAATAAAAAAACTGTGCCAGTATCCATCGAAATAAAAAAAGCGGTATGTCAGAAAACATACCGCTTTTTATTTTGTGACCCCTCAGGGACTCGAACCCTGGGCCTACTGATTAAGAGTCAGTAGCTCTACCAACTGAGCTAAGGAGTCGCGATCATTTATTTTACCGGGGCTGAATCCACTTTAGTAAAATCAATGGTCATTTTTGTTTCGCCGCAATTTAACATGGTTTTCCCAAATTTGGGATCTTTATTTCCTAGGTAAGGATTCACAATAGCGGCCTTAGCGCTTAACCAGTTACCGCTTTGTCCCTCACCAAAGGCCATGGGGCATTCCTGCCAGTAAGCGGGCGCTTTATCATATTTCACCGCTAACAATATCGTGCGGAGATTAGCGGATAAATCATTCAGCGCATGGCGCTGCTCTGCCCAATCGTGGCTTCCTTTTATGGTTGCCCCATTCATTTTTGCAAGATCCAGTGTAGAGATCACGGTCTGGTAAATAACCGTATCTTTTTTTAGTTCATCTACTTTTAAATGCGCCAACGTTGTTTCCAGTGTTCCCGCTCCTGCCGTAACAGCGGCGGTATCCCAGTTCACAAAGCCGTCGGTCAGCGCATAATAACTGTTTAAAACCTGCGTTACCGATTCATCAAAGGCTGCGGTTGGCTTCCCTACCGCAACGGGTACCGGCTTTTCGCCGGAATCTTTATTTTTTTTGAAGACAAGTCTATACACAAAAAAAACAAGCACCAGCACCACAATAAAGATCAAAAGTTTTTTCATCAGTCTAATCATTTATACCGCCCGCTCCTGTTTTAGCAATTGCAGCAATAATAAACATTTTACAATGAAATCTATTAGCTAAATTTGCAGGCTTTAAAAAGCGCAAAAGTAATAATAAAAAATGTTAGTTGGTTTACAGAATGTTACGTTCGAGTTTGGTGCAAGAGTAATTGTTGAAGATGCTACCTGGCATATACAGCCCAATGAGCGTATTGGCCTGATAGGATTTAACGGAACCGGCAAATCCACTTTGCTGAAAGTGTTGGTGGGGCAATATGCCCCTTCTGCCGGCACAGTGGAGCGCGGGCGCGAAACAACGATCGGCTACCTGCACCAGGACCTGCTGAGTTTTGATACCAATGAATCGATCCTGCAGGTGGCCCTGAGCGCTTTTGAAAAAGTGTTGCAACTGGAAAAAGAAATTGAAGCCCTGGGACACGAACTGGAAAAAACCGGAGACGAAAAAACATTGATCGCCTATACCGATAAATTGCACGAACTGGAATTGCTCGGCGGTTATAATATTCAGCACAAGACCGAAGAGGTACTGCAGGGGCTGGGATTTTCCAATGCCGACCTGAATCGCCCTTATAAAGAATTCAGCGGGGGCTGGCGTATGCGCGTCTTACTGGCAAAGATGATTCTGGCGCAGCCAGACCTGTTGCTGCTGGATGAGCCCACCAACCACCTGGATCTTCCTTCAATTGAATGGCTGGAAAAATACCTGCAACATTACCAGGGGGCCGTGGTTATCGTAAGCCACGATAAATATTTTCTCAACCGGATGGTGACCAAGATCGTGGAACTCTACCAGCGGCAGTTGCATTTTTACAACGGGAATTACGAGTTCTATGAAAAAGAAAAAGCGGTTCGCATTGAAATGCAGCAAAAGGCCTATGAAAATCAGCAGGACTATATTCGTCAGAATGAACGCCTGGTAGAACGTTTTCGCGCCAAGGCCAGTAAAGCAGCCATGGCGCAAAGCATTATGAAAAAGCTCGACAAGCTGGACCGGATCGAAGATGTAACGGTTGAGCGGCCCGATCTCCGGATCAACTTCCGTGTAGACAAAGTACCAGGGCGTGTCATCGTAGAATTGGACCAACTGTCAAAAGCCTTTGGCGACAATGTGATCCTGAAAAATGCAAAAGCTGAAATTGACCGTGGTGATAAGATTGCCCTGATCGGTGCCAACGGAAAAGGGAAGTCCACTTTATTGAGAATAATCGCCGATGTGGAATCCTTCTCCGGCAACCGCAAATGGGGTCATAATGTAGACGAAAGTTTTTATGCGCAGCATCAGCTCGAAGCCTTGCACCTGAACAATTCCATACTGGAGGAAATGCGTGGATGCGGCAGCCAGATGACCGATCTTGAATTGCGCGCTTTATTGGGTTGCTTCCTTTTCAGCGGCGACGATACCGATAAAAAAATAAAGATCCTCAGCGGAGGTGAAAAAGCGCGTGTGGCATTGGCTAAAACAATTGTAAGCCGCGCTAACTTTTTAATGCTGGATGAACCCACGAACCACCTGGATATGCATAGTGTGGATCTGTTGATTGGTGCGCTAAACAAGTATGAAGGCACTCTGATCCTGGTAAGTCACGACCGGCATTTCATTGCCCGGACGGCCAATAAGATCTGGGAAATTGTGGACGGGGAAATAAAAGAGTTCAAAGGCCCCTACGATGAATGGGTGGCCTGGAATGAGCGTATGAAAAAGAACAGGGACACTAAAAAAACGGAAGAAGGCCCTTCAAAAATAAAACCGGAAGAAAAACCCGTGGTAGCCCCCGCACCGCCGCAGGCCGCTAACATACCCATCAATAAGGAATTAAAAAAAGAGCTGCAGCGCCAGCAGAAGCTTTTTCAGCAAACCGAAGAAGCATTAAACAAGAACAAGGCATTGCTGCAGCAATTGGAAAAAGACCTGGCCAATCCGGATCTCTATTCAGACAAAGATCGTTTCGTAAAAACAGAACAGGCTTACAAAGCCGCCGTTGCCGAAAATCAGCAGCTTGAAAAAAAATACGAGGAGGTCTTTACTAAACTGATGCAGTTGGAGGAACAACAGTAGTTTATCATAGCTGTAGAACCGGCAATCCGGGAAGGTTTAGATTCCTTGCATTGTACAAAACTTGCGTTACTTGTTGCATAGGTCATATGACTCCCACCTATAACCAACGAGTAGGATGTTAATTATCAATAACTTACAACAAAACCCCTTTAATCTTTCTTTGTAAAAAATTAAGAAATAAAAAACTTTCCCTTAATTTATCTGATCCTGAATTAACTTATATTCGTTAAGTAAAAAATTTTTCACATAAATCCCAAATCAAATGAAAAGAATCCTGACCGTGATTGCCTTCGTTGCATTTGTTTTTGCACTTCCTTCCTGTAAGGGTAAAAGCGATGCCGACATCAAACAAGAAGTTGATGCAAAACTTGCCGCTAACCCCGAGTTCTCAAGCCTTTCTTCAGATGTAAAAGACGGCGCTGTTACCATTAGCGGTACCGTAAAAGATGATGCAGTTAAAACCGCCATCGACTCCACTGTTAAAGAAGTAAAAGGTGTTAAATCTGTTGTTAACAACGCAAGCGTTCCTCCTCCGCCGCCCCCTCCTACCATCAATCCTGACGATGTATTAAACAATACCCTCAAGGACGCTATTAAGGATAACGCAGGCGTAAAAGCCGAAGTAAAAGATGGCGTGGTTACCCTTACGGGCGAGATTAAAAAAGCAGACCTGCCGGGCTTAATGCAAAAAGTAATGGGCACACACCCTAAAAAAGTAGAGAATAAATTAACCGTAAAATAAATGGAGGACCCAAATTATGGCATTACAAGATAAATATAAAGCACTGATTGACGCCGCTACTGCTGCGGGCGTAGCTAACCTGGCAGTAAGAGAACAGGATGGCGTTTTATACATAGATGGCGATGCACCCAGCGGTGCGGTAAAAGATCAGCTATGGGCAGTCTATGATCAGATAGACCCCAATTTTACCAGCGCTGATCTGGTGTTGAATGTAAATGCGAAAGCAGACCCGGGTTCTAAAGTAAGAGTAGCTACTCAGGAAACAGCTTTAAATATCCGTAAAGGTCCGGGAACGGATCAGCCGGTTGTTGGAAAAGCGCAAAAGGATGAGATCATCACCCTAATCAGTAAGGCCAATGACCAATGGGCTTCCGTGCGTACTGATGATGGTACGGAAGGATATGCCTATATGCAATACCTGGAACCCGTAGCGTGATCCGGTAAAATAAATTGAAGAAGCCCCGGCCAGCAATGACCGGGGCTTTTTTCTATTTTAATGCCCTGATAATTTCCACAAAGTCCATCGCTACCAGTGAGGCACCCCCAACGAGGCCGCCATCAACATCCGGGCAGGCGAATAATTCTTTTGCATTATTGGCTTTTACGCTTCCTCCGTATAAAATGGGAACCATATCGGCAACTTCGGCGCCATATTGATTTGCAATTACCGAACGGATATACGCATGTATTTCCTGCGCCTGCGCCGTCGTAGCGGTTTTGCCGGTGCCAATAGCCCAGATGGGTTCATAGGCGATCACTACCTTCTTCATATCTTCAGCGGAAAGATGGAATAAGGATTCTTTTAGTTGTTTTTCAACGTAAGCATTCTGGCTGCCTTCTTCCCGGATGCTCAATGGTTCGCCGCAGCAAAATATCGGCTTCATTCCTGCGCCCAACAACAGGTCCAGCTTTTCAGAAAGTTCCAGGTTTGTTTCATTAAAATATTCCCTGCGCTCGCTATGACCGATAATGCAGTATTTCAGGTTTAATGACTTTAACATGCCTACAGAAACTTCTCCGGTATAGGCCCCCGATTTTTTGTTGGAGCAGTTCTGTGCAGCAACATATAAATTTTTCAGCGTATTTACTTTTTCATTGGCCATCATCAGATAGGGAAAGGGAATACCAAAAATAACGGCATGGTTGTCCTTGGGTTCTACATTTTCAGCAAGAATATCATTTAATAATTGTTGCCCTTCTACATACGTTAAATTCATTTTCCAGTTAGCGGCTGCTATTTGCTGTCTCATGATCTTTTTGTTTTTGTTTGATTATAAATATGGGTAATTAACTGTTTTTCTTCGTTGGAGATTTGTTGCTTTTTGGTTTGCATCCAGCGTTCTATATGCTCTAACGCCTGTTCCACTTCATATATTGTTTGGGTAGAATAGCCCCAGGAAAAAGAAGGGATCAATTTTGGTGTAAGCCCGGCTCCGAAAACATTGGAGCAAACGCCGATGACCGTTCCGGAATTAATGGAAGTATTGATGGCTGTTTTGGAATAATCGCCCATAAGCACCCCGCATTTTATCCCTGTCTTATAACTTCCTCCAGGCAAGGTTACCTTAATATTCCCTGCCGTATTTTTTAAATTACTGTTGGAGGTACCTGCCCCCAGGTTGCACCAGCGGCCTATTACCGAATCGCCCAGATAGCCGTCGTGCGCCTTGTTGGAAAAAGGGAATAACACGGAATTTTTGATCTCGCTGCCAACCGTACAGTGTGAGCCGATCGTTGTTCCACCATAAAGCTTCGCTCCCATTTTTACCACGGCATTAGCACCGATAAAAACCGGGCCTCTTATGCAGGTTCCCTCCATGACCAACGCTTCTTTGGATATATAGATCGGCCCTTCCTCGGCATTCAGGCTGCAAAAGCGAACGGTGGCCCCCTCTTCAATAAATATATTCCCTGGCGCCGCAACATAATTTCCTGCCCCTGCCGGTGCGGAAACCCGTCCTTTCGTTAACAGTGCAAAATCAAAATGCAGCAGGTATTGATTGTATTCAAAAATATGCCACCCGAATTCAATCATCCTGAATGCATTGTCGGGCAGAACGGCAACCGGCTCCCCGGAAAAACTACTCCCTCCCGCACTTAGTCCGATTACAGCCCCCGTATCGCCCAGTTGTAAAAACGAACCGTTTTTTAAGTTCCGCAGCCAACGGACCATTTCCTCCGATGGCAGCAGGTTTGCCGGTATGATCCAGCCAGCCCCGGTAGCAGGTGGCAGCTCGTGCTGCACCAACAATTCCCAACGCCTGCGGTTGGTGAGCATGCCCGAAGAAATAGCTTCCACCGAAGTGGTAAGACTGAACGGGAACAACTGCTCCGCCTGGTAATGATTATGGGTAAAAATAACCGGGCTCATAATTTGAGGTGCCTAAGATACTATATAAAAACAAAACCTCCGGGAGATCCGGAGGTTGAAATAAAATTGAGCGCCTGCGCTTATTTTTTTGCGTATTTCTTTTTGAATTTATCAATACGACCGGCAGTATCCACCAGCATATTTTTACCAGTAAAGAAAGGGTGAGAAGTGCTTGAAATTTCCAGTTTTACTACCGGATATTCGTTACCATCTTCCCATTTAATGGTTTCTTTTGAATGAGCAGTAGAGCGGCTTAAAAAGGTTTCACCGTTACTCATGTCTTTGAAAACTACTAAACGATAGCTTTCAGGATGGAGACCTTGTTTCATAATTGAATGATTTTTAAGGTTGTACGGATTTTGCCGTACTGTTATTAATAATTTTAGAAATGCAAAGGTACGAAAAAACGACGAATATTAAATGTAAAATATTAAATGTAAAACCGGCTTCCTAAAGCAATGCCTGTCGCAATCGAAAGTTTTACATTTTACATTTAATATTTTATATTCTTTAGTTGCGCATATTCTCTACCTGCAGGGGCAATCCCAGCTCCCAGGTTTTAGAAGCCTGGATGACAGATTGGAGATCGTCAATTTTTTTCCCGGTCACCCGCACCACTTCATCATTAATAGCCGCCTGCACTTTGAGGCCCGCGTCTTTGATCAGCTTCACGATTTTTTTTGCATCCTCCTGTTTCAAGCCGTTGCGAACCTCGATCTCTTTTTTCCAGGCCTTGCCCACCTGGCTCCCCTCTTTGCTTAAATCAAAAGCCTCCGGAGCAATACCCTGTTTATGCGCCCGGCTTACCAACACGTCCAGCAATTGTTTCATCTTCATATCATCCTCTGTTTCCACGTTAATTTTAAACGCTTTTTTATCCAGGTCAATAACCACATGCGACCCTTTAAAATCAAAACGGTTGGTGATCTCTTTTTTTACAACGTTTACAGCATTATCCAGCGCCTGTGCGTCTACTTTGGAGGCAAAATCAAATGAAGGCATATTTGTACAATTTTGAATTATGAATTTCTGCAAGGGCGAAAGATTTTTCGCTCCAACTATTTAACAACAAATATAAAGCGCAACCCTTTAACACCCGCATCAAAAACCGAAAACCCCTACCTCAACGACTGCACCCCTTTTACATTCCTTATTTGTTATTTCTTATTTCTCATTCCGCCTGCACGGGCAAAAATCTTCCGCCTCAACGGTTTATCATCCTGTTCCCCATAATCCTCTTAATTGATCGTGATAAACTGTATCCCCGGCTCCGGAATAAAGCCCCGCCTTGCTGCGCTGCCGGTAGGCTTCATAAATAGTTACAGCGCAGGCTACACTGATATTGAGCGATTGAATGATGCCCACCTGCGGGATGATAAAATTCCCATCTGCCAGGGCGCGGATCTCTTCGCTTACGCCCGCATGCTCATTGCCAAAGACCAGCGCTATATTCCCGGTAAGGTCCATATCATATAAGCTCACCGCATCGGAACTCAAATGAGTGGTCACTATTGCATCATAGCGGCTTCTTAAAACACCAAAACAATCCACCACATTATCAAATTGCTGAACAGACAACCATTTTGCCGCACTGGAACTGCTTTTAGCCCCCCACTTCTCGTGTCGCGGGATCTTTGTGTTCAATATATATACATCCTGGATGCCCACGGCATCGCAACTGCGCATCACGGCAGAGATATTATGCGGATCAAATACGTTCTCCAGTACGATCCCCAATCCTGGTTGACGGTAACGAATTACATTTTCCAGCTTCTCCTTCCGCTCGTTGGTCATGAAACATATTTCAGGCAAACGTACATAAAATTTCCAATGAATCTTCCGCTGCGCCCTTGCTCCTTTGTCCCGCTGGCTAACGCATGCGCGTCAAGATAAGGAGCACGATTCAGGCGCTGTAAGCGCCGCGTGTTTATAGTATTCATGATCCTCTACGCAACGCATCGGCTCTCCCGCCTCAGCAGGACCGCGTAAACAGCCCGAACAAATACCATTGCGATTGCTATAAACACAACGCTCCTAACGGAGCGGAAATGGCTCAAATACTGGTGTAGTTGCAGTTCCAGCAGATTGAATGCCGCGTTTAGCTTGACGCGCATGCGATGGCTATCGGGATTGCGTGAAATTTGACCACGCGCAAATCCGCAATCTGTGAGCCATAAAAAAACTTAATATAAAAATAAATACTGCCGCGGTCAAACATCGGTAAATAGCGGTAATTCTGCCGATAAAGTCTTATTATTGTGAATATACGAAGAACAACTATGCAGAAGGTCATACCCAGGGATATCAGTTGGCTGGCATTTAACGGGCGCGTGCTTCAGGAAGCGGCGGATCCCACTGTTCCCTTAAATGAACGCATCAAATTCCTGGGAATTTTCTCCAATAACCGCGACGAATTTTTCAGGGTGCGGATCGCTTCCCTAAAACGGATGTTGCGTATTGAATCAAAACTCAATATGCATCCTGAACGCAACCCCAAAAAAATATTAGAGCAGATCCAGCGGCTGATGGATAACCAGCAGGAAGAATTTGAGCGGGTATGGGCCAACGTGCAACGAAGCCTGAATCGCAATAAAATCTACCTGAGAAATGCAACCCAACTAACCATAGGTCAGAAAAAATTTATCAGGGAATTCTACGAAACAGAGATCAGCCCTAATATTATTCCTCTTATGATTGAGAATATCAAAAAATTTCCCAATCTGAGAGATAAGTCTATTTTCCTTGGCGTGGTGATGCGCAAAAGTTACAACCGCCAGGACAAAAAATTTGCGATCATTGAAGTGCCGGTAACAGCAGTCGGACGCTTTATAGAGCTTCCTTCCAAAAGTGGCCAGCATGATATTATGTTGCTGGAAGATGCTATCATCTTTAACCTGCCGGATATTTTTAAATTCCTGGGGTATGATGAATTCCACGCAAATATTTTCAAATTTACCAGGGATGCGGAGCTGGATATAGATACGGCCGATAACACCACGCTGGTGCAAAAGCTGGAAACAGGATTAAAAAACCGGAAACGCGGAACGCCTGTCCGCTTTACTTATGATGAAAAAATGGATCCCGAGCTCCTGGCCTATTTGATCACACGGATGGGGTTTGCCAAACAGGACGCCATAAGCCCGGCAGGAGCCATTCATAATTTCAGGCATTTTATAGACTTCCCTGCGAAAGTGTTCAAAAATGTGAGCAGGCGTAAGGAACCCTTTGATCATCCGCTGCTGATGGAGCAACGCATTTCCGATGTGATCATGCACCGGGATGTATTGTTGAGTTTTCCCTATCACAATTTCACCCCCATCATTGACCTGATCCGCGAAGCGGCCTTCGACCCGGATGTCGTTTCCATAAAGATCACCTGTTACCGTTTGGCAGCCCAATCAAAGATCATCAACGCCCTCGTTAATGCCGTACGCAATGGTAAAGAAGTTACGGTAATGCTGGAATTGAAAGCCCGCTTTGATGAAGAAGCCAATATGGAATGGAAACAACGGCTGGAAGATGTAGGCGCAACGGTGCTTACGGGCTTCTCCAATATGAAAGTGCATGCGAAATTATGCGTTATCAAAAAGAAGAAGGGCGCCAAAACCGAGCATTATGGATTTGTAAGTACCGGCAACCTGAATGAAAAAACGGCCCGGGTGTATGCCGACCATTGTTTACTGACCTCTAATAAAAGAATAATGGCGGACGTCAACCGCATCTTCTCTTATCTTGAAAAACCTAAAATAAACGAACTGGCATTAGCCAAATGCAATGTAGTCATTCCCAGTCCGGTTTATATCCGGACCTTTTTGACCAAACAGATCGATCACGAAATTGCCCTGGCCCGGAAAGGCAAGAAAGCGGAAATGATCATTAAAATGAATTCCCTTTCCGATCTGGATATGATCCAGAAGCTTTATGAAGCAGCACGGGCGGGGGTTGTGGTGAAATTGATCGTAAGAGGCATTTTCTGTATGCTTTCGCAAAATAAAAAATTCAAACATAAGGTTACCGCCATCAGCATTGTGGACGAATACCTGGAGCACGCCAGGGTATTTGTTTTTCATAATGAAGGAAAGCCTAAAGTTTTTCTTTCGTCGGCCGACTGGATGATGCGCAACCTGGAACACCGGGTGGAAGCCACCTGCCCTGTTACCGATTCCAGATTAAAAAATGAATTGATCGATATTTTAAATATCCAGTTAAGTGATAATGTAAAAGCCCGCCTGCTCGACAATGAGTTGAAGAATAAATATGTGCATTCGTCCACAAAAAAGATCCGGTCGCAGGAGGCTATTTACAATTACCTGTTCAACAAAAAATATACATAGTTGAAATTAGCAGCAATTGATATTGGTAGTAATGCGGCCCGCCTGTTGATTACGGATGTGCGGCTGCTTAAAAAGAATAAGCCCGAGTTTATTAAATCGAACCTTATCCGGGTGCCGCTGCGGTTGGGATTCGATGTTTTTGAAACGGGAATGATCTCCGCAAACAAGATCAGCCATATCCTAAGCACGATGAAAGCCTATCGCAATCTGCTGGATGCTTACGAAGTGCAACATATCAAGGCCTGCGCCACATCCGCCATGCGCGATGCCCGTAATGGCGCTGAAATCATAAAACAGGTTAAAGAGACCACCGGCATTGAAATTGAAATTATTTCCGGCGACCGTGAAGCAGCACTCATTTATGAAAGTCACGTGGCCGACAGTCTCACCAGGGATGAGTCTTATTTATATATAGATGTGGGTGGCGGCAGCACCGAGCTGACCTGCTTTACCAACGGAACGATGACCTTTAAACGGTCCTTCAATATCGGCACGATCCGGATCTTGAAACAACAGGTAACAGAAGCCCATTGGGAAGAAATGAAAACCTATATCCGGAGCCAGACAAAAAAAACCAGACCTGTTATCGGGATCGGGTCGGGTGGAAATATCAATAAGATCTTTTCACTGTCCAAAAGAAAAGAAGGAAGGCCCCTTACGCTGGAGCTGTTGCGGGATTACTACAAGGAATTCAGCAGCCGGACGCTTAGTGAGCGGATCAGTTATTATAAGCTGCGCGAGGACCGGGCCGACGTAATTGTGCCTGCTTTATTAATTTACATAAACGTTCTAAAATGGGCCGGCGCAGAAGAAATACTGGTGCCCAAGATCGGACTGGCGGATGGGCTGATCCAGAGCTTGTATGATGAAATAAGTCAATAGTGAATACAGAATGAAGAATACTAAACTAGTAAAACGCGTCATCCCGATACCTGCGTAGCTGGCGAGGGAGCCCGTGCAGGCGGAATGAAAAATTAAAAATCAGCAATAATAAAAAAGAAATTTTGATATGTCTGTAAATAAAGAAGTAAAAAGGGTTACTACCCATACACTGGCGAAAATGAAACAGGCCGGTGAGAAAATAAGCATGCTCACGGCTTATGATTTTTCATTTGCCCGTATCATCGACAGCGCGGGTATCGATGTGCTATTGGTCGGCGATTCCGCTTCTAATGTAATGGCCGGGCACGAAACCACCTTGCCCATTACCCTGGACCAGATGATCTACCATGCGCAATCGGTTATCCGTGCTGCCAAGCGTTGTCTTGTAGTGGTGGATCTGCCGTTTGGTTCTTATCAGTCCAACTCAGAAATAGCATTGGCCTCCGCTGTCCGCATTATGAAAGAAACCGGCGCACATGCGGTGAAGCTGGAGGGTGGCGAGGAAGTAACAGAATCCATAAAAAAGATCACATCGGCAGGCATCCCGGTTATGGGGCATTTAGGGCTTACACCGCAGTCTATCTACCAGTTTGGCACTTATGCGGTACGTGCCAAAGAAGAAACTGAAGCCGCCAAACTTTTGAAAGATGTGGAACTCGTGCAGCAGGCAGGGGCCTTTGCATTAGTATTGGAAAAAATACCCGCGGCCCTTGCCCAACAGGCCACTGAAAAATTACAGATCCCTGTGATCGGCATAGGTGCTGGTCCGCACTGTGATGGCCAGGTGTTGGTGATGCACGATATGCTGGGGATCAACACGGAATTTAAGCCCAAATTCCTGCGGCAGTACCTGAATATTTTCGAACAGGCTACAAAAGCGGTTCAGCAGTATATCTGGGATGTGAAATCAGGAGATTTCCCCAACGAACAGGAACAGTATTAGCATGTAAAATATCCAATGTAGAATTTAAAATTTTACATTCCACATTGGATATTCAATATCTCATATTTCACATTCTTTAAAATTTATACCGGAGCGCCGCTCTAAAGCTTCTTCCCACTAATGGACGTGCTATAAACGAAGTAGCTCCTGCATCGTTACTTTGAAACTCGCCCTGGCGGGGGTTTCCTTCGGTAAGGCCTAAGGAATTACCCAGGTTATCAATAAGTCCGAAGATTGAAATTTTGTCATTCAATTTTACCTGGGCATTTATGTCAATCTTTGTATAGCTGGGCAGCGATACCGAATTTGCAACGTCCACATAGCGTTGCCCTTCATATTCGATAACCGATTGCAAACGCACCCTGTCATTGAAAAAATTAAATCCGGGAATTACTCTCAGCGATGCCGCGGGTACCCTGATGAGCTGGTTGTCATTATAATCGATCTGTTTCCCGGAATTATCAGTATACACGTATCCTTTATACTGGCCACGCTGTAAAGTGGCCGTTGCTGAAATATCGAACCATTTTACGGGATAATACCCCCCTTCCAGTTCCAGTCCAAGGGTTTGGGTATTGGCATACAGGTTTTCCTGCGTCTGGCTTCCGTTTGCATTAAAAACATAGTTGGTAAAACCCACATTATTGTACTTAGTCCAAAAGCCTGTAGCATACAATGAAAGTGCTGCGCTGCTGTATTTATACCCTACTTCCCCCAATTGCATGGTTTGGGTAATAGGTTTTGCAGTAGCGTTGGTTACATAAGAACCCAGCCCCGGGATACGTGCGGCTGAAGTATACCGGGCAAAAGCCCCCATATTGCTGGAAAACTGGTAATTAGCGCCTATTGTCCAGGTAGTGAAATTAAAACCATGGTTATAGTTTTGAAAGATCCCGTTGCCGGTTAAAATATTAGATGTGGCGAAGGTTCCCAGGTTCACGCTCTTACTTTGTTCTACTACGCCTTTTGTTTGCGCGTTTTCCCAACGCAGTCCGGCATCCAAACGAAAAGCAGGGGTTATTTGCCACTCATCGCTGACATACACCGCGTTGGTGGTCTGCTCCCCATGCGCGTCGGCCCATTCATATCCATAGCGGTATATACCATTATCCGTAAATGTCCGCAATACTTTTCCATTAGCGTCCAGCGCTACAAGGTTTAGCAATCGGGCATTGTCCTGAACATCAAGCAAGGCAACAGAGGAGTACCGGCTAAAATCTTCGTCGAAATGCGAATAGTAGTAGCCAAAATTAAAATCGTGCTTTGAAGAGCCTGTAAAAAATACACGTGAAAGGTGCAGATCGTTGGCAATTTCGGTCAGGGGCAATGTAAGCCCCCGGATGCCGCCAAGAATCATAAGGCCATTGCCGTTCTGGGTTGCATTGTTAAAAGCAGCGCCCGTGCTTACATACTGCAATCCTAAGCGCTGTGCACCCGGAACAGTAGCGAGCAGCCCCGATTGGCTCGACAGCATAGAATCCGCCGTAAGTAATGTATTTGGATACACCCCGTTGCGTTGGGTATGGGTGTTATCGTAACGAAGGGTGTTTTTTAAAATCCAGTGGTCAAAAATTTCGGTTTTAAACTTCGCTGTAATCTGGCTTCTTTGTACAGAAGTTCCCACGGTATTATCAAAATGGTATAAACTGCCGTCCCCCTGGATCATATTCATCCTTTGTGTTTCCGGCCCGGCAATAGTACCGTAGTTGCCATTCATTCCCGGAACGGCTACTATTTTTCCGTTCTGACGTGTCATCGGAATACCTAAATAAAAAATTACATCATCATCCAGCCGTTTAAAATCAATATCAAAGGATGATTTTTCCCATTTCTTACCAATAGAAACCCTGAATTGTCCTCCATGATTGCCGCTGAAACCCGGATCGCGTACTCCTGTGCCCGCCCGGTAAAACCCACCGGCCGAAAGCTTCCATCCATCACCAACAGGCGCACCCACCCAAAAATCACCGCGATAAAAATTCTGGCTTCCCAACGACAGTTTAAAAATACCTTCGGTCTTGTCACCAACCGCGCGCGGGATATAGTTCACCGCCCCCGCCGGTGCGTTAGAATAGAACACGGAAGAAGGCCCGCCCCGAACGACTTCAATGGACTGAATGGTTTCATCCAACCGAAAGACCTGATCGGCATTTAAATAACCCAGAGAGGGATCATGTTGTACCGGCACCCCATCTTCAAGTAATTGTATGGATCCATAACCGTCTACCGGCACCCCTCTTGCACGTACATTACCACTTCCCTCTCCTCCTGACGATTCCACCCAAAAACCCGGCACCGACTTTAAAGCCTCGGTGACACTGGTAGGCGCCTGCAAGCTCAACGCATTATACCCGATAGTTGTAACCGAATAGCTCGTTTCCAGTTTGGTCCGGTTTTGCGCACCGGCGCGCCCGGTCACAATCACTTCCTTTAAATCGTTTGGCGTTGATCGCAACTGAAGCAGCAAAGGCCGGTCGGAATTGGCTGTAACGGTATAGCCGGCCAGGGTTTGCGCCTGGTAACCCACATGGGAAACAACGATGGAATACGTGGCTCCGGCTGTTACATCGGTGCAGGTAAATGCACCTGAGGAATCTGTTTGAGCGGCAGTTGTTTGTCCGGTGGCTTTGTTCTTTGCAAAAACCGAAGCGTTGGCAACGGGCCTGCCGTTTTCGTCTGTTACCCGGCCTTTTAGTTCTTTAACATTTTGCGCCTTTCCAATGATCTGAATATGGCAGCATAGGGCTAATAATAAAAAGCAGAGCAAGGGTCTGATTTTAATAGTTGACGGAATCATAAACTAATTTGAAAATGAACGATAGGGTTGAAATTCTTTATTATATGATTTACGAAACGCAAATATCTTAAAACTTCAAAACATCAATATTTCCTTACTATTAATTTTTCATGACAAACTTCTTCGGCAATTACAATCTAAAAATAACCCTACTTAATCGAAAAAGCAAATTTTCAACCCCTGAACGCGCCTTTCGACCTTAACAAGGTATTAAAAACACTTCAGTCTCCTAACAATTTTGTTTCCTCAAGCCAGGGTGCTAATTTCAAACTGCAAAATTGAATGTATATGAATTATCTTTCTATGGCCAAACACTTTTCTAAATGAACCCTGTAATAAAAATCTTACTATTCGTAACGGGCATCCCAGGTCTTTATTTTTCCCTATTTGTTTTGTACATTCTGAAGGAAACGCTTTCAACAGATGGAAAGTTGCCGGAAAATGAATTTCTCAGTGAATTATATAGGCTATCTATAATAAATGTATTATGGGCGCTGCCCTTAATTTGCCTGGTCTCTTTTTTCTTAAGAAAGTATCCTTATGGGCGCCTGATTTTCATTGGCTCAACGGCGGCCTTTGCCCTTTTGGTAATGGTTTTCTTTATATTGCTCCACAAAGGGGAACTGGAATAACATTGAGAAAATATTCAATAATGAACGAAAAATTTTAAATTCTACATTCAATGTTGTTTCCTTAAGCATTGAGACACGCTAAAAGGGTGTAATTCCAGGACGATACATTAAACTGCTAAAAGCTTGCATCGTTCCTGCAACAATCGACCGTTTAATTTTTTCCTACTTTTTGCTCGCCCAAAAAGTAGAGCAAAAAGGGCAGGGTCAAACGAACGCCTCCGGCCGTTCGACCGCCCACGCACACGAAAACCCAAATCGAAAAGGGACTTTAAGGCCTTATTGAAAGGGAAGGTTGAAGCTGCGGTCTCCTCCAAACCATGGATTCTTTACCGCGCTGATTTTTTCCGGGAGTGATTCTGCTAAAAAGAAGTTGTCATTATGTAAAAAATAGGCGCTCCCGAACCGTCTGGCCAGGGTGGTTTCTATTGCATTCAGGAATGGTCGGCATAAAGAGCTGTCCAATGAAAATGAAAAAATTAAACTACAAGAACTCTTTCATAGAAGGTCGTTCGCGAAACAGCAAAAGAAAAATCAAGCAGAATGGCGATTTTGACGCCGAAAAGCGATTCCCGAAGCATAAGAACTGTAGGAAGACGGCATAATCAGGCCTATAGCGCAGATTTTTTCGCTCTTGCCGGATTGACCAAGCCTTGGTTCGATTAGCAGTAATCAGGCAGGATTTGCCTTTTTGCGAACAAGATTTTTTGCTTACCTTTTTATCGACTGAAAAAAGTGAGAGAAGAAATAAAGCTGAGTGAGTTTATCAATAGAACGGAAAAGACTGTATGAACAATCAAATCTTTGCAAGGCCTTATTGACAATGAACGCTATATTATGGGCTATAAACGGAACTATCCTGAAAACTTAAGAAACGACATTGATTCAACATCCATCATTCCATTACCACCCCTTCCAGGTCGTAATCATAAGCTTTTTCGATCTTCACATTATAGAACTCCCCAATCTTTAGTTTTTCGGCGCCGGTAATGATCACTTCATTATCCACTTCTACGCTGTCAAACTCCGTACGGCCAATATAACGACCCGCTTCTTTTTTATCAATAAGCGTTTTAAAGGTTTTTCCTATTTTTTCCTGATTTAGTTCATAGGAAATCTCCTGCTGAAACTCCATTACCTCCTGAGCTCTTTGCTCCTTTTCTTCCTGGGAGATAGTATCCGCCAGTTTATAAGCGCTGGTATCTTCTTCATGAGAATAGGTAAAGATGCCCACCCGGTCGAACCGCTCTTTGGCCAAAAACTGTTTTAGTTCTTCAATATCATCCCGTGTTTCACCGGGGAAGCCGGCAATGAGCGTGGTACGCAAACAAATGCCCGGTACTTTTTCGCGGATCGCGCTTACCAGGTCCTCCATTTCGGCCCGGGTGATCTGGCGCTTCATCGCATTTAGCATATTATCGGAAGCGTGCTGCAGGGGCATATCCAGGTAATTGCAGATATTATCGCGTTGCCGCATTACGTCTAATATCTCCAGCGGAAACTTTGTAGGATAGGCATAATGCAGGCGGATCCACTCCAGCCCCTTTATATCCGCCAGCCGGTTCAGCAGGTCGGGCAGCATCCGTTTTTTATAAATATCCAGGCCGTAATAGGTTAGCTCCTGGGCGATCAGCATTACCTCTTTCACGCCCTTTTTCACCAGCCCTTCCGCTTCGGCCACCAACTCTTCCATGATTTTGCTGACGTGTTTACCCCGCATCAGTGGGATGGCACAAAAAGAACAGGTGCGGTTACAGCCTTCGGATATTTTCATATACGCATAATGCCTGGGGGTGGCCAGCAGCCGCTCGCCCAGCAATTCCGTCTTATAATCCGCCTCAAATTGTTTCAGTATCAGGGGAAGCTCCATGGTACCGAAAAAGGCATCTACTTCCGGTATTTGTTCTTCCAGGTTCAACTTATAGCGCTCGCTCAAACAGCCGGTAACGTAAACCTTGTCCAGCTTGCCGCGCTTTTTAAATTCTACTTGTTCCAGGATGGTGTTGATACTTTCTTCTTTCGCCTTATCAATAAACCCGCAGGTATTCACCACCACTATATTATGATCCAGTTTTTTATTTTCATGCACCACATTGATATCATTGGCTTGTAGCTGTCCGCTCAATACTTCACTATCCACCATGTTCTTGCTGCAGCCCAGCGTAATAATATTTACCTTATCTTTCTTTAACGTTTTTGCTTTCAAACTGATTTTTTTGATTTTAGAAGCTGCAAAGGTACAACAAGCCGGGCAAATGCCCTTGAAATGCGTTTATTCGTGCATTTTGTACAACAACACTGTTGTAACTACAGCCACCGTAGAAATCACAGCATTTAAGACAGATGGGAAAGGCTAAGAAATTTTTTTGGGGGGCCGCAGATTTACGCAGACCCGCGCCGTCGGCGCGGCGCAGATTATAGTTCCTTCTTTTGCGTAAATCTGCGCAGTCTGCGGGAGACCTTTTGGCCCGCTGATCTGCAGGAATGAGTTTCGTTGCATCCTTAAATCGTGCTGCAACACAGAACGATGAAACTTTGTCCGCCTATGGCGGATTCGTGGCTTTCGAAAACGACTTAATCTGGGTTATTTTTAACCTGAATGATCCGGGGGAACTTTGTGTTATTAAAATAAAAAGGAGCATATATGAATACTGTTTTACACAAAGCCAACACCCGGGGCGATGCCAATCATGGCTGGTTGCATAGCCGTCATACTTTTAGTTTTGCCAATTATTACGACCCGCAACGCATGCAGTTCGGCGCTTTGCGCGTATTAAATGACGATAGTGTGGCAGGTGGCATGGGCTTTGGCACCCACCCGCATAACAATATGGAGATCATTTCTATTCCCCTGGAAGGAGACCTGGAGCACAAGGACAGCATGGGCACCAGCGCGGTCATCAAAGCTGGTGATGTCCAATTGATGAGCGCCGGAACCGGTATCCGCCACAGCGAGTACAATAAAAATAAAGACCAGGAAGTAAAATTTTTACAGATCTGGGTGCTGCCCAATAAAATGAATGTTGCCCCCCGGTACGATCAACTGACGTTGAACCCGGCTGACCGCAAGAACCAGATTCAGCAGATTATTTCTCCAAACCCTGACGACGCCGGCTTGTGGATGCACCAGGACGCCTGGTTTTCAGTGGCTGATTTTGATAAGGACTATAGGGAAACCTATACCTTGAAAAAACAGGGAAACGGCGTATATGTATTTGTACTGAAGGGCAGTGTTAAAGTAAATGATACAGAACTGAATGAACGGGATGGTCTGGGCGCATGGGATACGGACGCTATCACGATCAGCGCCACGACTGATGGGTCATTTTTGCTGATGGAAGTACCAATGAACGCTTAACTAATTTCGATAGAAAGCCCCTGACCGTAGTTCCCGCAGAAAAGCGCTGATTTTTTGTGCAGATAGCCGCTGATTACTTCATCTGCGGCTATCTGCGTTGTATTTAAACTGCGAATATCAGCGAGACCCGGCAGGAAAAGTCTCTTCTGATTACACCCGTTCAATATTAGTTTACCGCTGACTATCGCAGAGATACTTCCCGCCTCCACGCCTTCCGGCCAAAAAATACTTTTTACTTGCCCTGAACCGCCTGTTGCCCTTTCACATTCATTGGTACAAAATACACACTGGTTCGCGCCGTAATAAAAAGGATATTCTTTTGAGCGCCGCCAAAGCAGATATTGGAAGTTTCCTCGGGAACCGGGATATAGGCAATTTTCACCCCGGTGGGGTTATAGACGGTTATGCCGCCCTTTGTTAAATAAAGATTGCCTTTTTCATCCAGAACAATGCCGTCTGCACCCTTTGGTACAAATAATTTTTTATTCGATAAACTTCCGTTTGCATTGATAGTGAACTTATAAGTCTTGTTATCTCCAATATCTGCAACAAATAAATGTTTTCCGTCCGCAGAACCTGTGATACCATTTGGCTTCACCAACTCATCCGAAACCACAACCGGCTGGGTGGCACCTTTTGGCAGGTAGTACACATATTGCCCTTTCATATCTGGTTGCTTGCGCGTCCAGTAATCGCGCTGGTAATAAGGGTCTGTAAAATAGATACCGCCTTTTTTATCGATCCACAGGTCATTGGGGCCATTTAATTTTTTACCGTCTACTTTACCTAAAAGCACGGTCACTCTTCCATCAGGGGTAATGGACCATAGCTCATCATTTTCATCGGCGCAGGCAATAATATTTCCCTGGCGGTCGATATCCAACCCATTGGCGCGACCAGATTCCCGCTTAAATTCTGTCAGGCCCCCATCAAGATTATAACGCCAGATACGGTTGTTCGGCTGATCGGTAAAATAAACCCTTCCCTGACGATCAGCCACCGGCCCCTCTGTAAATGCAAACCGGGCATCGATCCGGTTCAAGCCTGCAGTTGAGCTGACAATATGCAGTGAATCAAAAAAAGGCGGCGCCTCTTGCGCTTGCAGGATGTTACACCAAAAGAGCGTACAACCCAGTAAAATATATTTCATTACTATTTCATTTTCAAACGAAAACAAATATCATATCAACATATACTCTTTATAATTATTTCGACAAAAATCCCTCCTGCACTAACCACCCTCGTAAAACATCCATCCATTTTACATCAGAGGTTTTATTATTCAACCCAAAACCATGCCCTCCCTTTTCATAATAATACACTTTGGCTGCAACTCCGTTCTTTTGCAGGGCTTCGTAGTAATCTTCGCTGTTGCGCCAGGGCACTCCCTTATCATCCTTTGCATGTACCAGGAATGCCGGCGGGGTATTTTTAGTCACCTGTAGCTCATTGGAAAAACGCGCTATCATCGCCGGAGAAGGCGCCGGGCCAATAAGTTTATTGCGACTACCCAAATGACCAATGCTGTCGCTAAAGCTGATCACAGGGTACCCCAATACCGAAAAATCAGGACGGAAGGAAATCTTGTGAGGATTATCGACCAGTTGTTCGGCATAATGAGTGGATAGCGTACTGGCCAGGTGTCCGCCAGCGGAAAAGCCCATAATCCCAACTTTATGGGGATCGATATTATACTCTTTTGCATGCTCCCGCACCCATTGTATAGCGCGCTCAGCATCCTGCAGCGGACCGATGGTTTTATCCACCATTGTGCGGTCATCAGGCAAACGGTATTTCAAAACAAAGGCAGTAACACCCCATTCATTTACAACTTTTGCTACTTTGGTTCCTTCATGATCAAAAGCCAGGATAGAATAGCCGCCTCCCGGACAAATAATGATTGCCGTACCCGGTCGTTTATTTTTCTGTTCCGGCTCAAAAACCAATAGCGTTGGATCAGATACATTGCTGATGCGGGTAATGCCGTCTTTCCCGGTATCCGCCTTTTCAATATTCGCAGCGTTTTTACTGTTGGGAACGGTGTTATACAGCCGTATCTCTTTTTGCGCTTTAACCATAGGCGTTATACATATCGATAGAAACAGGCAGAAAGTGAATCGTTTCATGTAACTTTTTTTATACTTCAAAACTATCTTTAACCAATATCCAGAAAGCGTCCAGACCAGTCAGTTGTTCTTTAAGAAAAGAAATGATCCCCGGCCAGTCCGCCTTATTAAAGATATTGAGATTTTCCTTTACGATGATGATCCGGGAAATGGGCTGACCGTTCTCGTCATATACTTCCGGCTGCCAGAACCATTCGCCACTTGTTGTTGCTGCAAACAACGACTGAACCATACTTAATTTTTCAAACAGGGTCGCCCGTTCCTCATTGTCTGAATGTACTATTTCTACGGATACACTGGCCTGCCGCTTGGTGACATCCGCCCGGAAGTACAGATGCTTAATGCCCGTCTTGTAATTAACCCAGTTTATAAATTGGCCGCTGGCGCTGGGGATCGGTTTCATATAGGTTCCAAAAGCTGTCCAAAATTCCTTTTTCAACAAAGAAGCTTCATTTTTACTATACATAAAATTTTATAATAGCAAATAAATCAAACACTTGAAACCTTTTTTCTATACTTTTTAAATAAGCTCTGCCAGCGAAGATTCAATACTCCGAATATACCCTCCTTTAAAATCCCCTTATTCATTTTTGATTGTCCTTTGGTGCGGTCCTGGAAAATGATGGGTACTTCTTTAACGGTAAAACCCAGCTTCCAGGCGGCATATTTCATTTCGATCTGGAAGGCATAACCCACAAAATTGATGTTATCAAAATTGATGGCATTAAGCACTTTTGCAGTGTAGCAAATAAATCCCGCAGTGGGATCTTTAATGGGCATCCAGGTGATCAGCCGCGTATATAAGGACCCGCCCTTCGAAATAAAAATACGGTCCGCCGGCCAGTTCACTACCCCGCCGCCCTTTACATAACGGCTGCCGATAGCAAGGTCCGCTCCGTTTACACAAGCTTCATATAAACGTACTAAATCCTTGGGATTATGGGAAAAGTCGGCATCCATCTCAAATATATATTGATACCCTTGATCCAAACTCCATTTAAATCCATGTATATAAGCGGTACCCAACCCTAACTTTCCTTTCCGTTCTTCCAGGAACAAGCGACCGGCAAATTCCTGTTGCAGCTTTCTGACGATATCTGCCGTTCCATCCGGCGACCCGTCATCCACGATCAATACATGAAAATCACCCGGCAATTCCATTACCGCCCTGATGATCAACTCTGCATTTTCCCGTTCATTATAGGTTGGTATAATTACTATCTTCTCCACTAAACATTTATTCAATTAGAAAATCAAATCAACCGTTAGCTCTTCTTTAGTTTACTCCTGGTAAAAATTTCTGTAAGTTTTTGTTTGGTATGTTGCGGGAAATCGCCTTTCATCATCCAATCGTAGTACTGGGGCTCTGCCTTTAGCACATCTGCCACACCCCGGCCTTTATATTTTCCAAAGTTAAATACTTCCACCCCGTTATCCATTACAAAACGGCGGGCAAAATCAACAATTGGTTCCTCGCCTATCGCTTTATTAATGGTGTCAATGGTAGTTCCCAGTTCGGGATACCGTACCAATTGCGCCAGCAGCACTTCGCAGGTTGCGGTGGCGTCCACTTCCGCAGAATGCGCCCCATCCAGGCTTTTATTGCAATAAAATTTATAGGCAGCGCTTAGGGTACGTTGTTCCATTTTATGAAATACGTTTTGTACATCCACCAGTTTGCGCCCTTTCATATCAAAATCAACCCCCGCACGCATAAATTCTTCAACAAGCAAAGGAATATCGAACCGGTTTGAATTATATCCCGCCAGGTCGCAACCGTCCAGCACCTGCTTCAGCTCCTGCGCCGCCTGTACAAAAGAAGGTGCATCCTTTACCATATCATCCGTAATACCGTGGATTTCTGAATTAGCCGGGGGAATTGGAATGCCCGGGTTGATCAGTTTTCTTTTCACGGACCGGGTTCCATCGGGCAGCAATTTTATTATAGCGATTTCTACGATACGGTCTGCGCCCGGATTTACTCCGGTGGTTTCCAGGTCAATAAATGCAAGGGGCTTGGTAAGTTGTAACATGTATCCTGTTTAAAATTTAAAGATAGGGCATTTTTTTCCTGTGGCTAAATTTCAGCTTCAAAATTTTGCCACAAAAAAACAGATCAATAATATATTTTTATATATTTGCACCGCAATGAAAAATTTAATACATACCCATCATCATTTTACAGACTTACCAAAGTAAGCCCGGTGATGCTATGTATCAATTTATAGGAAAAGGCTTACAGCAGTGTAAGCCTTTTTTATTTTAAAAAAATATAGCTATGCAGGAAAAATTAAGGATCGCAGTTCAAAAATCAGGGAGGCTCAGTGAAGACTCGTTAAAGCTGTTGAAAGAATGTGGCATCGGGGTGCCCAATGGCAACAACCAGCTCAAGATCAATGCGGAAAATTTTGACGCCGAGATTTTGTTTTTGAGGGATGACGACATTCCCGAATACGTACAGGACGGAGTGGCCGACATTGGTTTTGTAGGGGAAAATGTGATGCTCGAGAAAAACAAAGCCACCGATATCGTGGAGCGCCTGGGCTATGGTAAATGCCGCCTTTCCATTGCATTGCCCAAGACCCGGAAAAAATTGGCCATCAAAGACCTGGACGGGATGAAAATTGCCACCAGCTATCCTTTCATTCTTAACAAGTGGTTAAAACAAAATAAAATAAAAGCCGACATTCATGTAATCAGCGGCTCAGTAGAAATTGCCCCCCGCATTGGTCTGGCCGATGCTATCTGCGACCTGGTGAGCTCCGGCAGCACCTTGTTCAGCAATGAACTGTACGAATTTGAAACCATTCTGAAGTCAGAAGCGGTGTTGATCTCGGGTAAAAAATTAAGTCCGGCACGCAAGCAACTGCTGGAGAAATTATTATTCCGTATCCGCGCGGTAAAAAAAGCCAAATACAATAAGTATGTGCTGCTGAACGCGCCCAATAAAAGCATTGAAAAGATCTGCGCCTATTTGCCGGGCATCAACAGCCCTACGATCATTCCCCTGGCCAAGGAAGGCTGGAGCTCGGTGCACTCGGTGATCAGTGAGTCCGACTTCTGGAACGTGATCGAAAAACTGAAAGCGGCCGGCGCCGAAGGGATATTGATCATCCCGATTGAGAAGATGATTGAGTAACGGCAATGGTCAATGATGAATAGTCAATGGGGCATTTAGATTGGACATGAAATTTATGTAATACAACGTGAAACATCAGACGTCAAACGTCAGACATCAAACATAACAAAGTGAAACTTTACAAATATCCATCTTTTGAACTTTGGCCGGAGATCTGCCGCCGTCCGGTGCAGGATGCGCAGCAGATCTTGCCGGTGGTAAGCGGCATTATAAAAGACGTGCAGCAAAAGGGAGACGCGGCATTAAGATCCTTCGCGAAAAAATTTGACGGCGTGGATCTTCCTGAACTTGCCGTAACCGCAGCGGAGATCAAACAAGCCGCCGCCGCAGTACCTCCGCAACTAAAAGCCGCCCTGAAACAGGCGAAGCAAAATATTGAAGCCTTTCACCGTTCTCAAAAAGAGCCGGTACAAAAAATCACTCCGCTAAAGGGCGTCACCTGCTGGCGTGAAAGCCGGCCGGTTGAAAAAGTTGGTTTGTATATTCCGGGAGGATCGGCACCCTTATTTTCAACAGTGTTAATGCTAGGCTTGCCCGCCCGCATCGCAGGGTGTAAAGAGGTGATCCTGTGCACCCCTTGCAACAAAGAGGGCAAAGTGCACCCTGCAGTGCTTTATGCCGCATCCCTTTGTGGAATTACAAAAATCTTTAAGACAGGCGGCGCCCAGGCCATTGCTGCCATGGCCTATGGCACGGAAAGCATTCCCCGGGTATTTAAGATCTTTGGCCCGGGGAACCAGTACGTGACCGTGGCAAAGCAATTGGTGCAAAATAAGGTGGCGATCGACATGCCCGCGGGACCCTCAGAAGTATTAGTTATCGCCGATGAAACAGCCCAGGCGGATTTTGTAGCCGCCGACCTGCTGGCCCAGGCCGAGCATGGCCCCGATTCGCAGGTGATCCTCGTCAGCACTAACGCAGCATTGATCAAAAAGACGGAGCGCGCTATCACCCAACAATTAAAAGTGTTGCCCCGTAATGCCATAGCCGCAAAGGCATTGGCACATGCACGTTTTGTGCTGGTAAAAAACAAGGAGCAGGCGGTAGCGCTTTCCGACTTTTATGCGCCGGAGCACCTGATCCTGGCCTGTAAAACCAGCACCCGCCTGTTAAAAAGCATTACCACTGCAGGATCTGTTTTTATTGGTAATTATTCCCCCGAAAGTGTGGGTGATTATGCCAGCGGCACCAACCATACCCTGCCCACCAATGGCTATGCCGCTGCTTACAGTGGCGTATCGCTGGATAGTTTTTATAAAAAGATCACCTTCCAGCAATTGAGCGTACAGGGCCTGCAGGCAATCGCCGGCACGGTAACCACCATGGCAGAGGCAGAAGGACTGCAGGCGCATGCCAATGCGGTTACTGTTAGAATAAAAAATAAGCAATAAGGAATTAAAAATAATTAACAGGAATCATGGATTTCAACTTAGATTATCTGGTAAGAGACAATATCAGGAACCTCGCCCCCTACTCTACGGCCCGGCACGAATTCAGCGGGGAAGCCAGTGTAATGCTGGATGCCAACGAAAATGCGATCGGTTCTCCAGTAACATTGGATATAAACGGGCAACAGGAACTGCTGAACCGGTACCCCGACCCGGTACAAACAAAGCTCAAACAGCGCATCAGCGAAATAAAAGGAATGCCGGTTGAACATATTTTTACCGGCAATGGCAGCGACGAAGCCATTGATGTGTTGATCCGTATTTTTTGTGAACCGGGGTTCGACAATATCATTACCCTTCCTCCCACCTATGGCATGTATGGTGTGGCTGCCGCTATTAATAATATAAAGGTTAAGGAAGTGCCGCTGAATGCCGGTTTCCAGATGGATATACAGGCCATTGCCGATGCGGTGGATGAATATACCAAGATCCTCTTCATCTGTTCTCCCAACAATCCCAGCGGCAACAGTATTAACCGGCAGGACATTGAGATCATCCTGAACAATTTTGATGGCATCGTGGTGGTGGACGAAGCCTATATTAACTACGCCAGACAAAAAACCTGGTCGCTGCAACTGACAGACCATCCCAACCTGGTAGTGCTGCAGACCCTTTCCAAAGCCTGGGGACTGGCGGCATTGCGCCTGGGACTAGCCTTTGCAAGCAAGGAGATTATCCATTTGATGAACAACGTAAAATATCCTTATAATATAAATATTGCCACGCAGGAACTGGCCTTGCAAGGCTTACAAAATGTAGACCAGGTAAACGCCTGGACCCGCGACTGCATTGAACAACGCGGCTGGCTGGAAAAAGAATTGCAGCAATTGCCTTTCACACAAAAAGTATATCCTTCTGATGCCAATTTCCTGCTGGTAAAAATGACCGGCGCTAATGCGATCTTTAGTTATCTTCAGCAGAAAGGTATCATTGTCCGCAACCGTAGTTCGGTTCCGGGTTGTGCAGACTGTTTGCGGATTACGGTGGGCACGGTTGAGGAAAATAAGGCATTGATGAAAACGTTGAAAGACTATCAGGGGTAAACAAGACCTGTCAGGTTTTTAAAACCTGACAGGTCTGCTCTAAAAACAAACAATGAAAAAAGTATTATTTATAGACAGGGACGGCACGCTGATTTACGAAGCGCCGCCTACTTATCAACTGGACTCGATCGATAAAGTAACCTTTTACCCCGGCATGTTTACCTGGCTGGGTAAAATAGCGCGGGAAATGGATTATGAATTGGTCATGGTTACCAACCAGGATGGCCTGGGTACGGCAAATTTCCCGGAGGAAACCTTCTGGCCTACACAAAACCTGGTAATGCGGAACCTGGAAGCCGACGGCATTCATTTTGCCGAAGTGTTCATTGACAAAACCTACCCGGAAGAAAACGCCCCCACCCGTAAACCAGGCACCGGGATGCTTACAAAATATATCAACAACCCTGACTATGACCTGGACGGTTCCTTTGTGATCGGCGACCGGATCACCGATATTCAACTGGCTAAAAACCTCGGCTGCAAAGGCATCTGGCTGGTACAGGATGAAACGCTGGGGGCTGCTGAAATCGCTGATTCTGTAAAAGAACTTGAATCCATCATTGCATTAAAGACCACCAACTGGCAGGATATTTATGCACTGCTTCAGCTAAAATCGCGGGTAGTGCATCATGTGCGGAATACCAATGAAACTAAGATCACCATCGACATTGACCTGGACGGAACCGGCCAGTGCCATATTGATACCGGCCTTGGATTTTTTGATCATATGCTGCACCAGTTGGGCCGCCACAGCGGGATGAACTTAAGCATTGTGACCAAAGGCGATCTGCATATTGACGAACATCATACCATTGAAGATACGGCCATCGCCCTGGGCGAAGCGCTGCATCTGGCTTTGGGCAACAAGGCCGGCATTGAGCGCTACGGTTTTTACCTGCCCATGGATGATGCACTGGTGCAGGTGGGATTGGATTTTGGCGGCCGTCCCTGGCTGGTATGGGACGCACCCTTTAAACGCGAAAAGATCGGCGAAATGCCTACCGAAATGTTTTATCATTTCTTTAAATCGCTTAGTGATGGTGCACGGATGAACCTGAACATAAAAGCCGAAGGCGAAAATGAGCATCACAAAATCGAAGCTATTTTCAAAGGCCTTGCCAAGGCTATCAAAATGGCTATTAAACGGACACCGGGCAATGATCAGTTGCCCAGCACGAAAGGAATATTGTAGAATCGTTTCTTGTTTGAGGTTTGATGTTTGACGTTGAACCTTAAACGATAAACGTCAAACGATAAACGATAAATGAATACAGTAATCATAAAATATAATGCAGGCAATATCCAATCCGTGTTATTTGCCTTAGAGCGTATCGGTGTGCAGGCCACTGTTACAGACGATTTGGAAGCGATCCGATCGGCCGACAAAATTATTTTTCCCGGCGTGGGTGAAGCCAGCACGGCGATGAATTATCTGAAAGAGCGCAAGCTGGATCAACTGATCCGTGAGGCCCGTCAGCCGTTGTTGGGCATTTGCCTGGGCATGCAATTATTATGTGCGCACAGTGAAGAAAACGATACTTCTTGCCTGGGTATTTTTGATGTGCCGGTTAAAAAATTCGTCAGTGAGGAATTGAAGATCCCCCAAATGGGTTGGAACCGCATTCACACTAAAGAAAATCCCCTTTTCAAAAAAGTACCCGCTGATGCCTGGTGCTATTTCGTGCATAGCTATTATGCTGTATTAAATCCGCACACCATTGCAACAACAAATTATGCAACGGAATTCAGCAGCGCGCTCCATCGGGACAACTTCTATGGTGTGCAATTTCATCCCGAGAAAAGTGCCGACGCCGGGGAGCAGGTACTCAAAAATTTTTTAGAACTTTGAGCCATTGAAGAACACTAAAAAATAAACGATGGCAGCTCAACAAACAAAAGATACCATTCATGCCAACGGGCTTGAAATTGCGATCTACACGGAAGACTTTAAAAACGAGTATATATCGCTTACGGATATTGCCCGGTATAAAAGCGATGAGCCAAATGATGTTATTCGCAATTGGCTCAGAACAAGAGACACGATCGAGTTTCTGGGGCTTTGGGAGCAGTTACACAACCCAAATTTTAAACCCGTCGAATTCGACGGGTTTAGAAAAAAAGCTGGCATGAATGCCTTTGCTTTGTCGCCTCAAAAATGGATAGAAGCTACAAACGCTATTGGAATCACCGCCAGATCAGGTCGTTATGGTGGTACTTTTGCCCATACAGATATCGCTTTTGAATTTGCTTCCTGGATTTCTCCTGAGTTCAAGTTGTATATTATTAAAGACTACAAACGGTTAAAAAATGAAGAGAATAGCCGGCTTTCGTTGAACTGGAACCTGAACAGAACCCTTTCAAAACTCAATTACCGTATTCTTACTGATGCTATTAAGGAAAATATCATCCCAAAAAGCATTACTAAAGAACAGGCCGCCATTATCTACGCCCATGAAGCCGATGTATTAAATATGGCATTATTCGGAGTTACGGCTAAACAATGGAGGGAACAAAACAGAACATTAGAAGGAAACATAAGAGATCAGGCAACGATCGAGCAGTTATTGGTGCTGGCCAACCTCGAAGGACTGAATGCTGAGTTTATCAAAATGGGGTTGCCCCAAAACGATCGGTTAATTAAACTTAACCAGGCCGCGATCAGTCAGTTGACCTCATTATTAAAGAATAATACTATAAAGCAAATAAAATAAATGGAGATTATCCCCGCAATAGATATCATAGAAGGTAAGGCTGTACGACTAAGTAAAGGCGATTACAACCAAAAAAAAGTATATAACGAAAATCCCCTGGAAGTAGCCCTTCAGTTTGAAGATGCCGGTTTAAAAAGACTGCACCTGGTAGACCTCGACGGTGCAAAAGCCGGCGCTGTGCGCAACTGGAACGTATTGGAAACGATTGCCGGAAAAACAAAACTCGCTATCGACTTCAGCGGCGGCATTTCCAGTGAAAAGGATGTACAGATCGCTTTGGATTCCGGTGCTGCTTATGCTGCTATCGGCAGCATGGCTGTTAAAAAGCCGGTAGTGTTCCAGGATTGGCTGACACAATTCGGTGTTGAAAAATTCATTTTAGGCGCCGATGTACTTGATGAAAAAATAATGATCAAGGGCTGGACCGAAGCGACTGATATCAATATCTTCAACTTTCTGAAACATTACCGCACTAAGGGCATCCAACAATTTTTCTGTACCGATATCAGCAAAGACGGGCTTTTGCAAGGCAGCTCCAACGAGCTTTATAAAAAGATACTCAACGAGGTAACCGAGCTAAAGCTGATCGCCAGCGGCGGCGTCAGCAGCATCAAAGACCTGGAAGATCTTAAAGCCATTGGCTGCAGCGGGGCGATTGTAGGGAAAGCCATATATGAAGGACGGATCAGTCTTAAAGAACTAAATCTATTTAATAAATAAGCAAATAATTTCTACTTTTCAATTTCTAATTTGAAATTATGAGCACCATCAAGAAATTTGAAGATCTGGAAATATGGCAGATTGCCGAAAAACTTTCGCTGAAAATCTTTACAGAATCCACTATCGGGGAATTTTATAAGGATTTTCGTTTCAAAGACCAGATCCGCGCAGCCTCTGGTTCAATTATGGACAATATTGCAGAAGGATTTGAACGGTCCTCGAGACTTGAATTCATCAATTTCCTGGGCTTTGCCAAAGGATCGTGTGGGGAAGTGAAATCGCAACTCCACCGGGCAAAGGATCAGCAATATATAACAGAAGATTTTTTCACAGAGCTGTATGAAAGCTACGATAGGCTTTCGGCGAATATAGCGGGGTTCATTGGCTACCTGAATAGAACGTCAATAAAAGGACAAAAGTTTAAGGATCGGAACTAATCAGAAATATCAAATAAAAAATCAGAAATCTAAATTCTCATGCTCGCAAAAAGAATCATCCCCTGCCTCGACATTAAAGACGGACGTACCGTAAAAGGGACCAACTTTTTACAATTGAGAGATGCGGGAGATCCGGTGGAGCTGGCGATGCGCTACTGCACCGAAGGAGCCGACGAGCTCGTGTTCCTGGATATAACCGCCACGGTAGATAAAAGAAAAACGCTTGCCGAACTGGTTCGCAAGATCGCCACACATATCAATATCCCTTTTACCGTAGGCGGAGGTATTAACACGATTGACGATGTATCCGTGTTAATGGAACACGGCGCCGATAAAATCTCGGTAAACACTTCCGCCGTAAGAGATCCGCAGTTGGTAAGCGATCTGGCGAAGAACTTCGGCAGCCAGTGCGTAGTTGTAGCCATCGACATAAAGCTGTTTAACGGCACCTGGAAAGTGGTCACGCACGGCGGCAGAAATGCCACCGATCTGGAAGCAACCGACTGGGCCAAAAAAGTTACCGACCTTGGCGCCGGAGAGATCCTTTTAACATCAATGGAAAACGATGGCACCAAAAAAGGATTTGCCCTGGATATTACCCGCCGGATCAGCGAGGCATTGCCGGTTCCGGTAATCGCCTCCGGAGGCGCCGGCACCCTGGGGCATTTTAAAGCCGTATTTGAGGAAGGCGCGGCAGACGCGGCCCTGGCGGCCAGTATCTTTCATTTCAGGGAAATCGAGATCGGCGCCTTAAAAAATTATTTAAAAGAAAGCAATATTCCCATTAGACTGTAATTTATTTGCTATTGAAGTTATTTGGACTTTCAAATTCCTTTGCATTTCCCGCGGATCACCGCAGATTTTCGCAGAAAATCAATCTGCGGATATCAGCGGTGTATTAGATCTGCTTAAAATCAGCGGGAGCACCGGGTTCAACATTGTTTCTATAAAAGTTTAAACAACTTCATTGTAATATTGCGTCAAATTTCAGACCTTAAATAGTAAAACATGATCGACTTTTCAAAATATACAGACGGGCTGGCTCCCGTAATTATACAGGACGCTGCCACACAACAGGTACTGATGCTGGGATTCATGAATGCCGAAGCATTGGAAAAAACCAAAAAGGAAGGAAAAGTTACTTTTTTCAGCCGGAACAAGCAACGTCTCTGGACAAAAGGCGAAACATCCAATAACTTCCTCCTGGTAAAAGAGATCCTCGAAGATTGCGATGCAGATACCTTACTTATTAAGGCCGAACCACAAGGCCCCACCTGCCATACGGGGGACATCAGTTGTTTTGGAAAAGCCAATGACCGCTTTTCATTACAGGAACTGGAAAAAGTGATCCGGGATCGCAGGAATAATCCTACCGAAAAATCTTATACCGCCTCACTTTTCGCAAAGGGAATCAATAAAATTGCCCAAAAAGTGGGCGAGGAAGCGGTTGAGATCGTTATTGAAGCAAAAGATGATAATAAAGACCTGTTCCTGGGAGAAGCTGCCGATCTGCTATTCCACTACCTGGTATTATTGCAGGCCAAGGGCTTTGAATTGAATGACGTTTTGGAAGTATTGGCCGCCCGGCACAAAAAGTAAATCATTTCGGGCGGAACGTCAATTCTTTGCTGCTGATGTTTGATACTGGATGCCCGATGCTGGATATCCAGGAACCAGAATTCAAGCATCCAGCATTCGTGCTTATAAATTAAGTAAACATTAACAATCTAAAATGCCATTGGGAATGGTTACCTTGTCAAATTGAATGTACCAATAGTAAATTTGAGTATTGAAGAAACAATACCTATACCTGATCATATTGGCAGGATTCTTTTTGTTGCCGGCTGCTTTTGAGAACACGGCTCAGGCGCAAACCGCCGACACCGTGCGCGTTCCTCCCATGCCTACGATGCAGGAGATCATGAAGGATTGGGGACCCCGCGATTCCACTAAAGTTGCCGCGATCTGGTATGGGCCCAATTACGATTCTTTTAAAATGATGCCCTATACGGAAGAGCAAAATATCTGGGTATCGAAACTGCCACCCGACAAGCTGGAAAAAATAAAACAGGAATGGAACCGGTTGCGCAATGCCGTGTACGTTTGCTACCCTTACGCATTAACGGCATCGGCAGTTATTGACAATATCAGCAGGCAATTACAGGGAGTTGCTGATAAAAGCGCACGTAAGGCCATTATAAAATCGCGGGAACAGGAACTGAAAAAGAAATTTGGCGATCCGTTAAGCAATCTTTCCGTTTACCAGGGAAAGGTGTTAATGAAGCTGATCTACCGCCAGACGGGCGCCGACTGCTATGAAATAATAAAAGAATATAAGGGGGGACTCAATGCGCGCCTGTATCAGACCGTGGCCTTCTTTTATGGGGGAAGTCTTAAACAGGATTATGACATCCGGAAGAACAGCTTTGACCGGCAGATCGAGGATTTTGTTCAGGAAATAAATGCCACCTGGTATCACAATCCGTACCGGGTGCGGTAAAGCCTGTTTTTAGCCCGTTATCCGGCTCTTATAAAATAAATGTAATACTCACTGGCAATCAACTAAAATGAACCGTTTATCCCTATTTTTGCGAACATCGAAAAAAGACGCGTTAAAATGAATTTCAAAAAAGTAAACAACCTCACCGGATGGGTGGTTTTTCTTATTGCCACCATTACTTATGCTACCACACGTGAAGCCCGCGGCTCCCTTTGGGATTGTGGAGAATTTGTATCCACTGCTTATAAGCTCCAAATGGCGCACCCGCCCGGCGCTCCCATGTTCAGCCTGTTGGGCCGTTTTTTTATTATACTTTTTGGCGATAAAGCGATAACGGCGGCCAATGCGGTAAACTTTATGAGCGCCTTAATGAGCAGTTGTACGATCCTTTTCCTTTTTTGGACGATCACTCATTTTGCGCGTAAAATGTTTGTAAAAACCGGCACCGGACTTACCGGCCAGCAGATCTTTACCGTAATGACAGCAGGTATCGTTGGGGCGCTTGCCTACACCTTTACCGATTCCTTTTGGTACAGTGCTGTAGAAGGCGAAGTGTATGCCAGCTCCTCCTTTTTTACCGCGCTTGTTTTCTGGTGTATGCTTAAATGGGAATATGCCGATGAAATGGCTGTTGATGAATATGAAAAAGCAAGGGCCGATCGCTGGATCGTATTCCTTTTCTTCATGATGGGGCTGTCGATCGGTGTGCACCTGTTAAACCTGCTCACGATCCCGGCCATTGTGATGATCTATTTCTATCGCCGGTATAAGGTAACCGTTAAAAGCGGCGTCATTGCATTCCTTGTAGGATGTTTGATCACCGGTGTGGTGCAATTAGCGGTGATCCAGTATAGCATGAAAGCGGCCGGGCTTTTTGATATTTTCTTCGTCAACAGTTTTGGATTGCCCTTCTTCTCCGGATTTACTTTCTACTTTATCTTAATTGCTGCTTTGATTGCCTGGGGTATTGGCTTTAAGCCAGACGTTTCCAAAAATAAGATCCTGGTGTGGACGGCTTTATTCTTTACATTGGCCTTTTTACCCTTTGCCTTTGGCAGTGGTACCATGGCCGTGCCCAAGATCGTTTTATTGCTGATCATCGGGGGCGTGCTGGGCTATTTTATTAAGCCTGCTGCCTTAAAGATCTTCAAACTCTTTCTGTGGTGTTTCTCCTTTATGATGCTGGGGTACTTTATGTACTTCACCAACATGATCCGCAGTAATGCGAATCCTGCAATTGACATGAACAATGTCGATAACCCGATCAACCTGGTTTATTACCTCAGCCGCGAGCAATACGGCACTCAACCTTTATTATATGGTGCCCATTATGCCGCAGAGCCGGATGTGGACGAAAATGGAAGTTATCTGGACCTGGGCGAGATGAAATATGTAAAAGGGGACAACAACTATATTCCCATCGGGCGGGATCGCTCTATTCGCTATAAAAGCTCCGACAAACAGCTCTTTGTGCGGGTATGGGATTCCAGCAACGACCAGGGGCATGCTGATTTTTATGCCGATTGGCTGGGGCTGGCCAAGCCCGATCCCAATACGGGGCAGGGTTCTTATGGCGCGCCGAGTTACATGGATAATATCAACTGGTTTATGAGTTATCAAACCAGTTGGATGTATATGCGTTATTTCATGTGGAATTTCGCCGGCAAACAAAACGACCTGGAGGGCTTTGGGAACAAAAGAGATGGTAACTGGATATCCGGTATCTCCATAATGGACAATGCCCGCCTGGGCGACCAAAGCAAACTGCCGGATAGTTTAAAAAATAATAAGGCGCATAATACTTTTTATATGTTGCCTTTCGTATTGGGCATCATCGGCTTTGTTTACCAATACCTGAAAAACAGGAAAGACTGGGTGGTAACCTTCCTGCTGTTTTTCTTCACGGGTATGGCCATTGTGATCTACCTCAACCAGCCGGGCAATCAGCCCCGTGAGCGGGATTATGCTTATGTAGGGTCTTTTTATGCCTTTGCGGTATGGATCGGGTTGGCAGTGGTTGCTTTTATCAGGAGCGTGCTGGAGCCGGAAGACAAGGAAGGTTTCCAGAAGTTATTGATATACGGTAGTTCTGCTGCCTTCCTTATTACAGCGCTCAGCAGTATGTCCAGCTCTTTCTCGGGTGTTATCATTGCCAGCCTCGTAGCTACTATAATTTATATTGCCGTGCTCTACCTTGTTACATTTATTGCACAGGCCGTTTCGGGCAAAGGGACGAATATGAAAATGGCCAATATAGCTACTGCAATTCTTTGTATTATAGCCCCGGCGCTGATGGCACAGCAGGAATGGAATGACCACGACCGCAGTAAAAAAACGCTGGCCCCGGACATTGCAAAAGATTACTTGGAAAGCTGCGCACCCAACGCGATCCTGTTCACCTTTGGTGATAACGATACCTATCCGCTGTGGTATGCCCAGGAAGTGGAAAATGTGCGTCCGGATATCCGCATCATCAATACCAGCCTGCTGGGGATCGATTGGTATATTAACCAGCTCCGGTATAAGATCAACGATGCAGATTCTGTTAACGTGATCCTGACCCCGGAACAAATAGAAGGGCATAACCGGGAATACCTGCGTTTTACCCAGCCACAACCCGGGCAAAATATCGATCCCAATAATTTCTACCCGCTTTATGATGTGATCAAAACCGTTGTGGGTGCACGTGCCGAAGATCCGGAAACCAAACGCGATGTAGGCTCCAACTATCTGCCCATAAGGCGATTCTTTATTCCGGTGGATAAAGCCCTGGTTTTAAAAAATGGTACGGCAACCGCTGGCGACAGCATTTTAGCGCAAGTGCCTTTTGAGATCCCGCAAGGTACCTCCGGCATCCAGCGTAATGACCTGATCATGCTGGCCATCATAGCCTCCAACCAATGGAAGCGGCCCATTTATTTAACAACGCCCATTGGGAACCTGGGCTTTGGTCAATACTTAAGAAAAGACGGCTTATCTTACCGCTTTGTGCCGGTTGTTACAAAAGCCCCTCAGGCCAACTGGGTTACCGACCAGGTATATCGCCAGTTGCATGCAGGAGGCACTTCTATCAGGGATAATAACCTGGATGCTATATACAAAAACCTGCTCACCAAATACGAATTCGGAGGTGCCGACAAATCCGGTGTATATTTTGATGAAGTAAACCGGCAATCCCTGCTGAATATCCGCAGCATTTTTGCTGAAGCCGCCGGCAACCTCGCAGACGCAGGCAGGAAAGAAGAAGCCATTAAATTGTTAAACAAAGCCGAAGCAGGTATTTTGCCGGAAAACCTGCCGTATGGTATGGTGAGCCATTATAACCAACACGATCAGATCGGCCTCATACTGGCGGAAGCCTATTATAAAGCCGGCAAGCTGGATAGGGCAAGAAAAGTGATCGCAGGCGTTAGAAAGGACATCAACGATCAGCAGAATTATTACAATTACCTGAAAGCCGAAAAACCGGATTATTATCAGGGCTTCCAGTCTCTCGATGATCCGCTAAATCAAATTGCAGGCGCAGCGGCTGATGCTATTGAGCAGCATTACGATCCTTTGAAAAAGAATGAAAAATCTCCGGTCCAGGAATTGCCAGGCATTCCGTCAGCCCCGGCCAAAGCTGCCGACAGCGGTAAAACGGCCAAAGATTCCGGAAAAAAATAACAATAGCTTATTTCAATTCAAATCCCCTGTTTTCCGCGGGGGATTTTTTTATGCCTGACATTATCCTTATCCGGTATAAGTTTCCTGTATACCGAAAGCTTTCTGGACGCTGACTGCCGCAGAAGAACAAGCTATAAATGCATCTGCGCCTCGCCATGGCTCCCAATTGCCATCCTGTCGTGTGGACACAAAATGTTGCTTTTATATTTTTCTACTTTTTGCTCGCCCAAAAAGTAGCGCAAAAAGGGCAGGGTCAAACGAACGCCTCCGGCCGTTTGACCGGCCACGCACGCGAACCTACATTACGAAAAGTAGCAACAAGGCCTTTTTGAAGGGGTTGGTCGAAGCCCCGCTGTCTGATTGTTGTTCAGTCTTCATTGCGCTGATTTTTTCCCTGCATAATTTGTCTGAATACAAAACATCCGTTGGGCAAAAAATAGGCGCCCTGGATCCGTTGATTCCCGAAGTTGCAATTACGTAAAAGAAATACCCCCGATGAAAAACAGTTGTTTGTTCCGAACGGATGCGGCTTAGAAGGGGGTTCCGCCGGACAGTGAAAGGACAAATCAAGCGGAATGGCGGTTTTGACGCCGCAAGCGACTTTTCAAAAATAGAACTGCAGGAAGGTGTCATAACCAGGCCTGTAGCGCAGATTGGTTCGGTTCCGCCGCAGCCCGGGCGCGAAACTGGCGGCGGAATTCACCTTTCGGCGGAAAAAGATTTTTTGCTCCACTTTTTTATCGATTGAAAAAAGTGGAAAATATGCAATTAGACAACACTTTATTCATCTGTTTCGATGATTATTGGAAAGCGTGCACATCTAAATATCTCACCAGCGGTCTTGCTCTATTTATAAACTATTAAAATGTGTCCACACGATAGGATCGCCATCGCGATGCACATTCTGCGTGAGACTGCTTTTTAGTAGTTTATAGGGTATCGTCTTTAAGCTTTATTGGCGTACGAACTATTCGGCTACCTACTTGTTATTCTATTTTACGGATTGAATGAACCCGATAAGACACCGAGGCGCAAAGAAGTTCAGGATAATTGCCGATACCTTAAAACACATACGCCTGCGTTTTTACAGGGTTAAACAATTCAAAAATTATTGATACATTTAACATATGAGAGGGATACAATTTTCGGGGTTTGATCCCAAAAGCGAAGGGAAAACGCCTTTTGAAAAAATGCTGGATATTTTCATGCAGCTCCTCACCTATACCAGCGGGGATGTGGCGGAAGCCCTGCAGTGGCTCAATGAGCTGGATAAGGAATACCAATTAGGCAATGATGAATATGGCGTCGGCGATTTCATTGAAGAGCTGAAACAGAAAGGTTATATAAAAGAAGATGAACAAAAAGGTGAGATCAGGATCACTCCCAAAACAGAACAGGGGATCCGCAAAAAAAGCCTGGAAGAAATTTTCGGAAAACTAAAAAAGGCCGGAAAAGGAGACCATAAAACCTTCAAACCCGGCCAGGGCGACGAAATTAATCCCGAAACACGTCCGTTTCAATTCGGCGATATGCTGGAGCAGATTGATTTCACCGAATCTATACGTAACGCACAGATCAATCATGGCATCGATAGTTTTCATATGCAGGAAGATGATCTTACCATCAGGGAATCTGATTTCAAAACGCAGACCTCCACGGTTTTGATGATCGATATCTCCCACTCCATGATCCTTTACGGCGAAGACCGCATCACTCCCGCAAAAAAAGTGGCAATGGCGCTGAGTGAACTGATCACCACACGCTATCCGAAAGACACGCTGGATATTGTGGTATTTGGCAATGATGCGTGGCCGGTTGAAATAAAGGACCTGCCCTATTTACAGGTAGGCCCTTATCATACAAACACGGTTGCCGGGCTGGAACTGGCGATGGACCTGTTGCGGCGACGCAAAAACCCCAACAAGCAGATCTTCATGATCACCGATGGTAAGCCCACTTGTCTTAAAATAGGGAAACGCTATTATAAAAATGCTTTTGGGCTGGATCGTAAAGTGGTCAATCGTTGCATGAACCTTGCGGCCTCCTGTAAAAAACTAAAGATCCCCATCACCACTTTTATGATCGCCACCGACCCTTACCTGCAGCGGTTTGTACAGGAGTTTACCGAAATGAATCACGGCAAAGCCTATTTTGCTTCCTTAGATAATCTGGGCTCGTTTATTTTTAAGGATTTTGAGAGTGGTAAATCAAAAATAGTCTGAACCATGATTTGGGGTGATGCCGGGAAGCCGGGAAAACGGAAAGCTTTTTTGAATCGCCGCAAACTTTACCGCCTTGCCTTCTTATTATTAATACCGAAAAGATAGAATAGTCTTATTTTTACGCTAATATATAGGTCGGGCACCGCTTACCGCTCTACCATTTTACCGCTAATAAACCCCATTTGTAAACACCAAAAATCATTTAACCATGTATCAACTCACTGAAAAAGAACACCACCTTCGCAAAGAAATCGTTGACTGTACATTCAGGGTACACAAATCGCTTGGTCCTCGATTATTGGAGAAAATTTATGAAGTATGTATCTGCCATGAACTGGCAAAAAAAGGAATTAATTATTTACGTCAGGCATACTTACCCATTTGCTATGATGGGCTAAAATTTGATGAAGGGTTAAGGATGGATATTTTTATAGGAGACCTTATAATCTGCGAACTAAAGGCAGTAGATATTGTTAATCCAGTTTGGGAGGCTCAAATCCTCAGTCATTTGAAGTTAGCGGGCAAACATGTCGGTTTTCTTATTAATTTCAATGTTGCAAAAATAAAATATGGAATCAGGCGATATTGCCTCGAATAAATAAAACAGGAAGCGTTTCCGTCTTCCCGACCTTACCGGCCATGAACAATATTGACACTCTGGGTAAATTAAAAGCAAGCGGCTATCAATCGAAAAGCATTAAAGAAGAGATCAGACAAAATCTTATACAACAATTAAAGTCAGGGGCAGCAACCTTTCCGGGCATTGTAGGCTATGAAGATTCCGTGATCCCCGAAACGGAGCGGGCCTTATTAAGCCAGCATAATATTCTTTTCCTGGGCCTGCGCGGACAGGCAAAGACAAGGATGGCCCGGCAGATGACCTCCCTGCTGGATGAATATATCCCGGTAGTAGAAGGAAGCGACATCAACGACGATCCGTTAAATCCGATCTCAAAATACGCTAAAGATCTTATTGCAGAAAAAGGAGACGCCACCCCCATTGCGTGGCTCAGCCGCACACAACGTTATGGCGAAAAGCTGGCCACCCCGGATGTAAGCGTGGCCGACCTTATCGGGGATATCGATCCCATCAAAGCAGCAAACCTTAAATTGAGTTTTGCTGATGAGCGGGTATTGCATTATGGAATTATCCCCCGAAGTAACCGCGGAATTTTTGTGATCAATGAACTGCCCGATCTGCAGGCACGCATCCAGGTATCACTTTTCAACATTCTCGAAGAGGGCGATATCCAGATCAGAGGATTTAAGCTAAGAATGCCCCTGGATATTTTATTTGTGTTTACCGCAAACCCCGAAGACTATACCAACAGGGGCTCCATCGTAACGCCTTTAAAAGACCGGATCCAAAGCCAGATACTGACCCACTATCCCAGAACCCTGGAGCACGCCTTGGAAATCACCGAACAGGAAGCAGGCATCCATGAAGAACAAAAAGAGCTGGTGCGGGTAAGCGATCTCGTAAAACGCCTCATCGAACAGGTGGCTTTTGAAGCACGCAACAGCGAGCTGGTCGATAAAAAAAGCGGCGTCAGCGCCCGCCTTACCATCTCCGCTTTAGAAAACGCCGTAAGCACGGCCGAACGAAGAGCATTGCTCAATAAAGAAAAAAACACACAGATCTGGCTCTCGGACCTGGCGGGGATCATTCCTTCCATTACGGGTAAAGTAGAGCTGGTATATGAAGGAGAACAGGAAGGCCCTTTGCAGGTAGCCATGAACCTGGTGGATAAAGCCATCCGTTCCCAGTTTATACAATATTTTCCCAACCCCGAGCAACTCAATAAAAGGCGCAATACCGGCAAGCCTTCCTCGCAGGCCAAAGCCGATGAAAATCCATACCGGCCCATTATTAACTGGTTTGATAAAGGCAATCACCTGGACGTTGATTTCAACGCAACCGATACCAGCAAAGTACAGCAGCTCTACCAGGTAGAGGGTCTGCATGCATTGGTAAAAAAATATTTTTCCGGCGCCAATGAACTGCAATCCGCGCTGCTAATGGAATTTATCCTATACGGGCTGGCAGCTTATTCGCTGATCAGCAAAAAACTGTTTGAAACAAAGGTCGCCTTCAAAGACCTCTTTGGCAGTATGATGAGCTCCGGTGTATCGGACGAAGACGAAGATTTCGGTTTTGAAGAAGACCAATAAAATTAATCTGGATTAAGATGAAAAAGCAGGCCGCTATTTAAGGCCTGCTTTTTTGATTACCGGCGCTGTTAAAAAAAGCACAATCCCACCCTTGTTATAATTTTTACAACACCTGTGATGCTTCTTGTAAGCCGTTGCAAAAAAGTGAAATTAGCTTTGCAGCAACAAAAATCTATAAAATGAAAAGAACAACTACTTTTAGTTTTTTAATCGCAAGCGCAATGCTGTTAGGCGTTTTCGCCAGTTGTACAAAGGACAACAGTCCTGTTGAGCCGCCAATGACTCCCAGCCAAATTTTATCGTCTACTGCCTGGGAAACCACCAGCGGAAGAGATGCTGAAGGCAAAACCCTTCCCATCACCGACCCGAACGTTACGAACTTTGTTGGGTTTGCTTATTTTAAATCCGACAGTACCTTTACAATGTACAACCTGGATGATTCTCCAAAAATGCACGGCGACTGGTGGCTTTCAGAAGATGGTAAAACAAGGACCATTGTTGCAAAAGACAATAACGGAACAGTGCTCTTCACCCGTGTTGTGGATATGGTAGTATTAACAACAAAAGAGTTTACTTACCGGGTATACCCGGATGCTACCAATAAAGCGGTGTATTACGACATTATTCATACGCCTACCAACCATCCTGAGCCCACGAAATAATTTTATTTCAACTTATTATTAAGGTCTGCGAGCGCAGGCCTTTTTCTTTTTCCACCAGGCAGTATTAATCCGTCCATTTAAAACCTTCGGCTAACGGCATTTCACTAAACACCTTTACCGCTTCCGGTGGCGGAATCGTCAGCTTACGTTTTAACGTATCGATCCAGGCGCCATCCAGCGTCAGCACTGCCGCAAGGACCGCTTCGTTTTTATAAATAAAATGCCGCACGGTCCAACGGGAAAAGTCTCTGCGGGCACTTACCAATTCCAACTGAATAGCGGCAGTGTCTCCCAGTCGTATTTCCCTTTTAAATACACATTCCTCCCTGAAGATAACAGGCCCCACGTGCAACTCCATCATCCGGTCGGGCGACAATCCCTGTTCATTTAAAAAGCTGACCCGCGCGTAGGCGCCCCAATCATAATAAACACTATGCCGCAGATGCCCGTTGGGGTCCAGGTCAGACCAGCGGATCTCCGTTTCTTTTATAAATTGTTTCATGGTATTATTAACAAACTTACACAATCCGCTAACGCTGATTATGAAAAAGCCTGTTTATATTTGCCGCCTTATTAGAATTTGACACAAAATTACCCAAATGAAGTATTTGCTCACAATCGGCTTAATAAGCCTCGGAACCATTTCAATATCCGCCCAGACAAAAAAGCCGGCACCGGTAAAAAAAACAGCGCCCGTTAAGACAACAGCGGCGGCAACTGCTGGCAGCACGGCAATCGTTTTAAAAAACATGGCAGACTCCGCCAGCTACGCCATCGGCGTTAACATAGCCCAGTCTATGAAAAAGGATCTGGGAGATCTGAACACCACTGTGCTGCTCAATGCCATGAAAAGCACTTTCGACGGTAAGGCGCCCCTTATGAATGACGAAGTATCAGAAAAAATAATGATGGCCTATTCTGAAAAAGTAAAAGAGAATCAATCCGCAGCTACTATAAAAGAAGGGAAAGATTTTTTGGAAAAAAATAAAACCGCGGCAGGCGTAAAAGCTACCGCCAGCGGACTGCAATATGTTGTATTAAAAGAAGGAGCTGGTGAAAAGCCAACCGCAGCAGACACTGTTATCTGTCATTATAAAGGTGCCTTGCTGAACGGAACAGAATTCGACAATTCTTACGACCGTGGCGAGCCCTTAACCATTCCGGTGAGTGGCGTGATCAAGGGCTGGACAGAGGGGCTGCAATTAATGAGCAAAGGCTCCAAATACAAGTTCTTTATTCCTTATGACCTGGGCTATGGTTTAAGAGGCGCCCCCCCTACCATCCCCGGTGGCAGTACGCTGGTTTTTGAAGTAGAATTACTGGACGTAAAGAAAGGGAAGTAGCTTATAGTTCATAGCTCATAGTTCATAGAACGTCTATGAACTATGAGCTATGAACCATTTGCTATAAACTAGAATAACAGCAATTCACTTTTTATCTCTGGAGAAAAGATCGGAGAACTTTATTTTTGTCTTTGGTGCCTCGGCAATATTAAAAGTCATGGGCTGTTTTCTATACGCTCTTACATACCTTCCGTTTTGCATAGCAGGCTCCCATTGTTTTGATTTTCTGATAACACGCACCACTTCCCGCTCCATTCCAAAACCGAAGTGGGTTAGCCCCTTCACATGAGTTACCTTTCCATCAGGCTCCACAATAAACTGGATCGCTACCGTATAGGAGCCCGGCTTTGCACCACAAAGGAGAGGAACATCCGCATTAACATGAGAGGATAAAAAATCAAGCCATGCCTGGCAGCCGCCAGGATAAGTGGCATCTTTTTCTACCGTTGTAAACAGCAAGGAATCTTTTGCCGCCCTGAGCGATTCCACGCTGGGAATAGTATCCCGGTTATTAAAATTATTATTTGCATTTCCCTTCTTGCCAATAGCAAACAATGACAAAACAATCATTAAAGCAGTTATACGTTTCATAGCATAAATATATTTACGATCGGCGATCACAACAACAAGTGCGTTTCTTTAATCACTCCCATTACAAAAATACTCTGCACATGCCCCAGATTTTCCACCTGGCTTAGTTTGTTCACATGAAAATCGTAAAACCCCACCATATCTCTTGCCATTACTTTCAGCATAAAATCAAACTCGCCGGAAATACTGTAGCATTCGATTACTTCATGCAAAGCGTTGATGGCCTGGATAAACTTCAATCCCGCTTTTTTATCGTGTTGCTTTAAAGAAACATAACAAAGCACCATCATTCCCTTATTCAGTTTCTGCGGATCCAGTAAGGCCGCATATTGCTTAATGATGCCGCCGTTTTCCATCCGCCGGATGCGCTCATGCACGGGGGTCGGACTTAAATGAATATTTTCAGCAATCTCCTTAACGGGCATCCGTGCATTTTCCTGGAGCAACTTTAAGATCTCCAGATCCTTCTTATCTAATATAACGGGCAACTCCTGAGCCGCCGATTCTGCTGCGGGTAACATTTTTTTAGCCATAAAAAAGCATTATATACTATAAAAATACTTAATGCCAGGATATAATACCTATTAAATATATTTAACATAGTATTTTACACTATACCCTACCTTTGCAGCCTAAACTTATTTAAATATGTCAGCCGTAACAAAATCACAAATTGACTTTGACCTTAAATACAAAGTAGCCGATATCGGCCTTGCCGAATGGGGACGTAAAGAAATCAGATTGGCAGAAGCAGAAATGCCCGGATTGATGAGCATCCGCAGCGAGTATGCCGCTGCGCAACCTTTAAAAGGCGCCCGCATTGCCGGATGCCTGCACATGACCATTCAAACCGCAGTTTTAATTGAAACGCTGGTGGCTTTAGGTGCCGAAGTAAAATGGAGCTCCTGCAATATCTTTTCTACCCAGGATCATGCGGCAGCAGCTATTGCAGCAGCAGGTATTGGGGTGTTTGCGTGGAAAGGACAAACCCAACAGGAGGCAGACTGGTGTATTGAACAAACCCTGTTCTTTGGCGGAGCGGATCGCCCGTTGAATATGATCCTAGATGATGGCGGCGACCTCACCAATATGGTACTGGACACTTATCCTGAACTGGTACAGCATGTAAAAGGCATCAGTGAAGAAACCACTACCGGTGTACACCGTTTATATGAGCGCGTAGCAAAAGGCACCCTGCCCATGCCGGCCATAAACGTAAATGATTCGGTTACCAAATCAAAATTCGACAATAAATACGGTTGTAAAGAATCTCTGGTAGATGCGATACGTCGCGCTACTGATGTAATGCTGGCCGGCAAAGTAGCCGTTGTTGGCGGTTATGGAGATGTGGGAAAAGGTTCCGCTGCTTCACTGAGCGGTGCGGGCTGCCGCGTAATCGTTACTGAAATAGACCCCATCTGTGCCCTGCAGGCAGCAATGGACGGCTACGAAGTAAAGAAAATGATCGACGCCGTTAAAGAAGCGGACATCATCGTTACTGCGAGCGGTTGCCGCGACCTGATCACCGGCGAACATTTTAAAGCCATGAAGGATAAAGCCATCGTTTGTAATATCGGGCACTTCGATATTGAAATAGACGTAGCCTGGCTGAATGAAAATTATGGCAACACAAAAGATACGATCAAACCCCAGGTAGACCTGTATACTATTGACGGAAAAGATATCATACTGCTGGCTGAAGGCCGCCTGGTAAACCTGGGTTGTGCTACAGGCCATCCCAGCTTTGTAATGAGTAATTCTTTCTCGAACCAAACGCTGGCGCAGATTGAGTTGTGGACCAACCCCGGCAAATATGAAAACCTGGTGTATGTATTACCCAAGCACCTGGATGAGAAGGTAGCCCGCCTGCACCTTGCAAAAATTGGTGTGGAACTGGATACCCTAACATCAGCGCAGGCTGATTATTTAGGACTGCCGGTTGCAGGACCTTTCAAACCGGAGTTGTACCGGTATTAATCTTTACAATAGTTCAAATAATAACCGCATCCGCAAGGGGGCGGTTTTTTTGTATGAACTGCAACGGCGCAACGCCGCAGAGGTTTTGGAATCAGCATTAAGTACCCAGCTTCTGCACTTCTATCAGCTTTTCCTGGAGCCGGTCCCGCCGAAAGCGGGATCGCACTCTTGAGCTGCAGCACTGCTATCGTCAATTAAAGGGCTGATTGGTCACTTTATAATTCCGTTCAGCATTGCATTATCCTTAACATCGACTTATAATGAGATGTATGACAAACTTACCATTTGAGCTCCGGCAGGAGCGGTGTGTTTATAGAAAATAACGAGGAAGGAATTTGGCTCCGCAGGTGCCCCGTTTACGCGGCGTCCTACGGAGCCGATGCGATTCATCACGATGACGCTATAAACACAGGGCTCCCTTGGAGCCATAGTCACTCCCCTCTGAATTCACCATTTCCTTACTAAAGGAGAATTTGTCATACGCCCTATAACGGTATTAACAATTTTTATCCATCAAAATTGTGTAAATTACTAGGGTGATTCATCATGAATAAAATTATTATTTATGAAAAAAGCAAATTATCTGATACTCCCTTTACTGGTAGTTATCTTATTCGCCGCCGCCTGTGCTTCGCAAAAAAAAGCCGGCAACTCCACCGCCAGGATGGCCGCAATGATGGATGATCAGCGCTATACATTCGTGGCACAATCGGTACAGCCTACGGAAGATGCCCGCTATAACGTAAGAAATCTTTTCCCCGGCGGCAGTAATCTGTATCAACTCACTTCCCGTTATGATCTTAAGATCACGCGGGATTCCGTAATAGCCTATCTTCCTTTTTTTGGCAGGGCGTACACCGCCCCCGTAGACCCCACCAAAGGCGGCATCCAGTTTACTTCCACAAAATTCAATTATAAAAAAACGATCCGCAAAGGGAATTATGAGATCCAGATCGATCTGAAAGATAACAACGAAGTAAGAAGTTTGTACCTCACCGCGTCACCATCGGGTTATGCCTCCTTACGGATCATTAATCTGAATAAAACGCCTATTGCTTATACCGGGATCATTGAAGATGCCCGGTAAGTGCTTTCGTGTTTTTTTAAAAATCATTATTTTCGGGATTCGATTATGAATAGTTTCCGAAAGGTCAGCACATATGCCCGGTTTATTTTTTCAGGCCTGTTTTTTCTCTCTTCCGTTTCCCTGCATGCAACGCCGGACAGGAACGATACGGCACGGAAAAGCACGGCCGCGGAGGCTTTGGCCTATCTCAACGGCATCGGCAAGCTTTCTCAAAGCAAATGGTGGCCCAATGTGGCCCCCGGCCTGTTGCTACAGAATTTAAAGACTTTTACCACCCAGCCTTTTGCTTTTTATGAGGGGAAAGCAACCAATTTTTGCTCCTACTCCGCCATAACCTATATCCCGCTTACTTATGATCCGCTGGGGTTTGCAACCTTTATGATTGAACTTTACAGAAACGGAAAGGCAAAGATGGGTAAAGAGCAATTGAAACCCTCCCGGCCGGTAAGAACAGAAGCGGGACTTTTAAGATACAAAGGATCATTGGATATTAATGCTGCCGGCCAGATGTGGTTCCTGACACTGGCAGATCATTTTAAAGGGTACATTAACCGGCTGAACTTCCGGTTTCAAAAAGGAGATGAGAACACGTTATGGTCGGCTACCAATTACGCAAAATTTAACCGGATGCTGCGCCGGTTATTTCCCGGCACCGTAAAAGCACGCGGATCCGATCTGTTTAAGCCGCACATCAATAACCTGGCGGATTTTCTTGAAGAGAAGCTTCAAAAAGGGATCGTATTTCTTTACCTGAATAATAAAAAACTGCACCGCATTACCCATGCCCGGTCCCTGGTAAATATGGCAACCCATTATGTACTGCTTACCGGTATCCGCGACCTTCCCAATGAACAAGTAGAATTTATTTACTGGGATTACGGGGCCAAAATAGTACAGCAATTACCTGCCCGGTTTTTAGATAACATTATTTATGGAATAACTTTATGGAGCCCCGGAAAACAGAAATAAAACGGTTTGCTATTGCCTTCGTTTGCCTGGTGGCGCTTTTAAACGCCTGCGGGATCCAAAAAAATTTTCCCGAAAAATTTTACGCACAGAACGAAACAAAACTGGAGCAGATAAAAGATGATTTCAAAAGATTATATAAAGAACATCCCTTTTCTGTTTTGTTTGAAGAAAAAACATTCACGGGCCTCTCCTTCGAGTTTAATGAAGATACCATAAGATATATTTATCATTTTAACATAAACGACCCCCGGTTTACCGACAGCCTGGTAGCCCATCGTTACAACCCGGTTGCCATAAAACAATTGCTCCATAAAATGCAGGCGATCCAATGCACCTGGATCACCCACCTGGATTATTACGAAAATCTTCAACCACGAAGCCTGGTACAAATGACCGTTCGCAACAAAGCATTAAATAATAAGATAAAAGGCGAAAGCTATTGCACGCTTGTCTTTTTTGAAATAGCGCAACCCTTTAATAATAAGGGAGTATTCCTTGACCGGTCCGATAAAAAAAGACGCCGGCAAATAAATGGTCATGTCCTCAGGAAAGTAAATAATTACGTGGGTTATGCTATAACCCCGTATTTCCGCTAGGCAGTTCCCAACCAGGTGTTCGTAAATCATAATCCAAATCAAGCCCTGTTAGCGCTCAAGTTCCTACATTTGCAGGATGGTAAATCCGACAGGTATTGTTCGTTTTGCAATTTTGGACTTGAATGAAGGGCAGCCCAACCAGGGGATGCGGTGCATAAAGGATATTGTGTACAGATGGGCAAACGAAAAAAAAATAAAACTGGTGTACGATGTTTTTGATGTTCGCGTAAAGAACGAGCTCCCGGATATGTCGTACGATATTTATATTTCCAGCGGCGGCCCGGGCGACCCGTTAAGCACGCGTTTTGATGACTGGGATATCAACTGGAACAAATGGTTGAATGAAACCCTGCGCTGGAATGAGAACCCCGGCAATGAACAGAAAAAATTTGTTTTCTTTATTTGCCATTCATTTCAACTGGCCAGCAGGCATTTTAATGCAGGACTGATCTGCAAAAGAAAATCCACCTCCTTCGGCGTCTTCCCTATTCACCTGCTGCCGGAAGGGCGTGATACCGCGGTCTTCAAAGATTTGTCTGACCCCTTTTACGCGGTAGACAGCAGGGACTTTCAGCTTATACAACCCAATTTCGATATTTTAAATGACATAGGTGCCTACATCACCTGTATTGAAAAGGACCGTCCACATGTTCCGTATGAACGGGCTGTTATGGGCATTTCGTTCAGCCCCTATATGATGGGCACCCAATTTCACCCGGAGGCAGATGCTGCAGGGATGCTGTTGCATTTTCAAAATGAAGAAAAGCGGCAAACCGTCATCGATAATCATGGCGAAGAAAAGCTGAACAGCATGATCGATCAGTTAAAAGATCCGGATAAGATTATATGGACCAACCGGCACCTGATCCCGGGCTTTTTAAACGAAGCCTACGAACATATAATGGCCGCCAATACGGTTGCGTAGCGATCCTTCGGGCCAATACACAGCTATTCAACACAGCGCCTTACATATCTTTGATCCATCTGTGCATTCTGTACAACGAAGTTGTTTAAGCTGATTTTAAATTACATAAGCATAGCAGAAGTCATTGCGTTTAAAGCAATATGGATCAGAAATGACTAAATTTTTTTTGGCCCGCAGATTCACGCATCCCGATAAATCGGGAGCCGATGGCGGGGCGCAGATCATACTTCCTTCCTCTGCGAAAGTCTGCTCCCGAAAGCTTTCGGAATGCGGGAAACCCTTTGACCCGCTGATCTGCCGGGATCAGTTTGGTTGTATCCTTAAATCATGCTGCAATGCAGAACGGTGGAATTTGTGGCCATTAAAAATATCTATCTTATTCACCCCTGTGGATTTTAATTTTTGTTCCGCCTTGCGCACACAACTATCTTTGACCGGATGGATGAAAAAAAAGAGATCAACGCATTACTGAACCTGATTGATGATCCCGATGGCGCGGTTTATGAAGCGGTTAGTAATCGCATTATTTCTTATGGCCTCCCGATGATCCCGAACCTGGAACATTTGTGGGAAACAACAGAAGATACTGCCATACAGGAACGCATCGAATTATTGATCCACCGGCTTTATTTTTCGGGTTTATTATCTGATTTTAAACAATGGGATGAAGCGGGTCATCATGAGCTGATGCCGGCCTTACTGCTGTTGGCGAAGTTCTTATACCCCGAAACCCAGGCGGCAAAAGTGCTGCACAACATCGAGCGCCTGCGGAGAAATATATGGCTCGAACTGAATAATTACCTTACCCCCCTGGAGCAGGTAAACGTCATCAATAGTATTATTTATAATTACATCGGTATAAAAGGCGAAACCAATAATGCCGGCAGGCCTAACGAATACCTGATCCCAAAGATCATCGAAACAAAAAAAGGGAACCAAACAGGGATTGGGGCCCTATACCTTTTATTAGTCGAAATGCTGGACATTCCCATACGCCTGCTGCAGGTACCCCGCCAGTTTGTGCTGGGCTATTGTAAGCCAGGTTTGGAAACCAGGGCGGGAAATTATGAAATGGAGTTTTTCCTGGAACCTTCATTGGGGCAGATCTTTACCCATGTAGACCTGCAACATTACCTGAATAAAATAGGCGTTGAAAATGATCCCGCATTTCTTAAACCGCAGTCAAACCGGGAAGTGATCCGCAGGGTGATTAGCGATTTCAGAGAATGCTTCCACAACGGGCACCAACAAACCCAATACGAAGAGCTGAGCACTCTCATCCAGCTACTTTCTTAACAATCAATGTCATATACAGGCCATTCTTTCGGGCATACTTTTTGACCCGATTTTTTTGTTACAAGAGACAACGCCGCTCCCGCCCGTGTAGTCTTATAATTCAAAAAAACACAACGACCCATAAAAATATACACATGAAAAAATATTTAAGATCCATCATACTATTATTAGCCGGAATCGGGATCATTTCTTTTGCACAGGCCCAAACGGCACCGGATACTGCAAAAAAGCCGGTTACCCAACATAATGAGACACCGGCCGACTCGTTAAAAAACGAGCAGGATCTGGAAAAAAGTCTTACCAAAGCCGCCGCTGCCGCGGAAAAGGCCGCCGGTAAAATCAGGGGGATCGTTGAAACCAAAGCAGATAAACTGGCCAAAACAAGCGAACCGTATATTGAAAGCCTGGCTGCCTCTGCCGCCAGTCTTTTTGAAAAACTGGCCAATGAACTGGATAAGATGACCGACGATAAACAAGCAACGAAAAAAACGAAGTAAGGTCGTTCCGTCCCGGCTGAGTAAAAGTATTATTATCTCACAGATTCCTCAGATTTGCACAGATCCCCAAATTCCTTCTGTGATAATCCGCGCAATCCGTGAACCATTTAGCGCCTTACCCGGTCTTTACTAACCCTTTTTCAAATATTTGTTAAATATTTTAATCTGGATCAATCGGTCTGTTTTCATACGAAGAAAATCGTAAATTGCAGGAAATGGTTTTTTATGCAGGATACAAAATCAATCAAACCCACAGAAAGTGAACTGGAGATTTTGCAGGTATTGTGGAATAAAGGCAAGGCAACGGTACGGGAAGTACATGAAACGTTATTAACCGTTAAAGATGTAGGCTATACCACCACGCTCAAACTCATGCAGATCATGAATGAGAAAGGACTGGTAAAACGCAATGACTCATCGCGTACCCATATTTATAAAGCGGCGGTGAACAAAGAGAGCACCCAGCAATTTATGCTGAACAAATTTATCAGTAATTTATTTGGAGGATCTTCTTCCCAGTTAGTATTACAAGCGTTGGGCAATAACAATGTAACCCCGGAGGAGTTGGACCAGATCCAACTGGTGCTTGATCAGTTAAAAAAGAAAGATTAAAATCATGTCACAAGGAATATACCATCTGTTTGCTGCTTTGGGATACGCTTTATTTAACAGTTTCTGGCAAATGGGCGTTATCTGGTTATTGATCATCATTTACCGGCTGTGGCGCCCTGCACATTCCGGTACCTCCAAAAGTTTGATAAACTTTTGGGGATTGGCTACCGGATTTATCGCTTTTGTGAGCACATTCATTCTGGCGCTTTCCACTACACCCAATGGTTTTGGTTATTCGTTATTTACAGGGGCGTGGACGCAGACCGTATTCAATTACGGAGCCGCTTTATACCTGGTGCTGCTAATCGTTCCGCTACGAAATATGTTCAACAGTTCCCGGACGATCTACCGCCTGCGCTCCGGCGGCGAGCGGGCGCCCGGCTTCTTAAAAATTTTTGCATTGGATGCTGCGGATTACCTGGGCATAAAACGAAAAGTGCAGCTTTTCCTTTCATCCCGTGTCACCTCGCCCTTAACCATTGGTTTTTTAAAACCGGTAATCCTTTTGCCTGTGGCAGTGGTGAACCAGTTGTCCGTACGCCAGCTAGAGGCGATTATCCTGCACGAATTGGCACATATCAAAAACAATGATTACCTGATCAATTGGGTCAACCAGGTTATTCTGACCATTTTATATTTTAACCCCTTTGCGCGGCTGCTGGTAAAAATGCAGGAGCTCGACCGCGAACAATCGGCAGACGGATGGGTCACCCGGTTTCAATATGATCCCCATCTGTACGCTTCCACCCTGCTGCAATTGGCCAGGAACCAGGTGTCGCCGAACACGCTGGCCCTGCACGTTTCCGGGAAGGAAAGCCAGTTGGAGCAACGGGTTCGCGCCATTATGGGCTTAGCTGGCAAACCTGCTATCCCGCTGAAGAAGCTAATAATCCTTGGCGTATTCCTTATCTTATCAGGAAGTTATTATTATTCAGGAAATACCAGCGGCGCCCTTGCGGTCCCCGTTCAAACAGCGGCCGTCCCTGCCTACCAGGTTGCAGAATCCACCCCCGTTGCAGTGGTAGCCGGGCATAAAACTGAAAAAAATAAAATAAAGATCGTACCCATACCTGTAATGGAGCAGCCCGAAAGCAATCCGGCAGACAATATGGTGTACCTGAAGATCACCGAAGACCCCGATGGAAAAATTGAAGCCCCGGCAAAGCCCAAGCCGGTTGAAGAGGCAAGCGACGCCAGCCCGTTTTTTGTGGTAAACACAACCGTTGCGGCGCCCGAGCTGGACAGCGCTGCAGAACATACGGTTCAGGAGTCTATGAAAACGTTTAAACAAATTATCACGGAGCTGGCATGGGAAAAAATTGAAAACCATTTAGCAGAAACCGTACCGGAGGCGCAGAAAAAAGCATTAAAAGCGCAGGTAGCCCAGGCATTTGACCGGTTCAACTGGAATGAAAGTGCAGACAGGTTACGTTCTCTTTATAATGAGATCAACTGGGCTAAGGCCGAAGCACAACTGAATGCACAACTGAACCGCCTGGCTGCTTCAAAGGCGGGGACGGATTGCCAGACTGCAGTAAAAAAACTGCAGCGTGCAAAAAACGATCTCCGGCAGCCGCGGGTGAAGGCCGATAGCATTACTGCATCAGTGAATCAATTGAACAAAAATAAAGTAACTGTAGAAGCGATTGTTGAAGACGCTCCTAAGAAGATAGCGGATCTGTAAAGAGAAGTTCATGGTTTATGGTTTATGGTTCATAGCTCTCAAACAAGTTCCGTCAACTTAACAGTATTGTATTAGTTACCTTTATGGTTTATTGATTTGAATATGAGAATTACGGCCGATAATCGTTTTAGAAAATTAATTGTAATTGGGGACCGCCTGCTGATAAAACCCTTGCAGGGGAATGAACGTACTGCAAGTGGCCTTTACCTTCCTCCTGGTGTTCAGGAAAAAGAAAAAGTACAACAAGGTTATGTTATTAAAACCGGCCCGGGCTATGCCATTCCCGTTCCTGTAGAAGAGGAGCCCTGGAAATCGGACGAGGATCAGGTTAAATATGTGCCGCTGCAAGCCAAAGAGGGAGATCTTGCTATATTCCTGCTAAGTGGCGCCACCGAAATTTTATATGAAGGCGAAAAATATTTCATTGTGCCGCAGGGAGCCATTTTAATGCTGGAACGGGAAGAGGATTATTAATTGTATCGCTTTCGGGCAAAGTATTAAAGATTGTTATTGTAGTAAATGCAAGCCTTTAACCACATCCGCGTCATTCCAAATGAAGCGTCCATAAGAATCGGAGCGAAATGAGAAATCCCATTCTAAAACCATAAGATCTCTCCCCTTCCTGACGTCGGGTCCGGGATGACGACAAACGCCTCGATCAAAACAAAATATTTCATGAAAAGCAACCCTTTCATTCCCTCCTGCATTTAATTAAACATAAGCATTCAGCGTTTGGATTCAGAAGAACTGATAAGGCAGTGTAAAAAGCATAACCGGCGGGCCCAGGAGCATATATTTAAACAATATGCACCTTTAATGATGGCTACCTGCATGCGGTATCTGAATCACCGGGAAAATTCGGAAGAATGTATGTTGGCAGGTTTCCAAAAATTTTTTGAAAAAATAGACCAGTTCCAGTTTATGGGAGCAGCCAGTGTAACGGGATACCTGAAGCGGATCATGATCAACGAATGCCTGATGGAGTTAAGAAAAAACAAACCCGTTTTTTTAACAGCAGACACGGTCCTGGAACCGGTATTAAACGAACATTCCGACGGATTGGCCCGTCTATCGGCAAAAGAGATCCTGCTATTGCTGGAAAAGCTTCCCGAAGGATACCGCACCATTTTTAATTTATATGTAATAGAAAATTTATCACATCGTGAAATAGCGGCATTATTAAAGATCAGCGAGGGCACTTCAAAATCTCAATTAAGCAAAGCGCGTTTTTTGCTGCAACAATTAATAGTGGCACATGAAAGATAATGACAAAAAAATACAGGAAAAATTCCTCAACTTTTCAGACGGGGAATACAATACAAGCTCCGGCTGGCAGCGGCTGGAACGCCGGCTGCCGCGTTCAGCCAAAAAAATAAATGCGATCCGGCTCCTGGTTGCAGCCGCATGCTTTATCCTTATTGCGTTACCGGCTTACTTCTTCATTCTCAAAAAACGGAACACCAAACAGAATGCATATACTTACCAGGTATATTCTCCTGCAAAAAAGGCCTTACCAAAAGAAAAAAGCACGCAATTGGATAGCATCAATAGCTATACCTCCGGGAAAGAAAGTCATAAAAAGACACTCGTTGCCCGGATAGAAAAACAAAACCGTAATCCACAGATTGAAAAGAAAGAAATAGCGGGTAATAAAATTCCGGTTAGTACAGCGCTTGCCCCCCCTGCTCCCCGGGCTGAAACCCGGATCATCAGCTCAAATATTCAAAAGGACATCGCTGTACAATCCCCTGCTGTTTCCCGAGCAATGGTAACGATCAGCGCCGAAGAAGCTGATCAATTAATAGCTGAAACCATCGGCACCAACACAAAACGCAAAAGTCCCGGGTTGCATGTGAGCCTGAAAAGCCCTGTGCACAATAACGAAATCGAAAAATCAAGCTCTACTGCCGCCCTGATCAATTTTTAAACATATTATATGAAACGCTTATTATTTATCATCATTATTCTCAACTGCCTGTTCACCAAACAACTGCAGGCCCAAATGTACTGGGAAGTAGCACCCTGGGTTTTCGACTTAAAAAAATCCAATGGCATAGAATTAAAACTGGACAATACCAACCGGCTGTTCATTCACACCTTTAATACAACAACTATAGGAAACGGGGAAGACTTCAGCAAGGTAATAGAAAGTTTTTTTGAAAATTTCAATACCGTTAAAGATAGCCTGAAAGAAGACAGGGCCTACAAGATCTATTTCAGGTATAATGCCCGGGGGAAAAGCGCCTTATCGGTGGTTCCCGATAAGCCGAAAAACAAACGGTTTGTAGTAATAGACCAAAAACCCATGCAGGTGTATGAAAACCAAAACATCATCTATATATTTCCTCAGCAAAAAGAATCCATAACGAATGTTTTTGAATTCCGGCTAAATGAGTTAACAGACCTGCAGCAGTACAGGCAAGGGGATTTGATCAACAACTTTATTGCAAAACTTAACCGGGAAATCAAACAAAAATACCCATCTGCCAAACCAGCAACCAATCAGAAAACATACTATAATAAAGATGATTTTTATCCCACCCGGTTTAATGGCGATTACGTAATAAAAAACGGAAGTATTGATGGGAGCCTGAAGCCCATTAATAAAAAAGTCGGCCGGTATACTTTATCTCCTTCTGTTGCCGCAAATATCCAAAACTACCAGAACCTCTTTGCGCCTTCCTTCAATGCAGGACCCAGCATTTATATTAAAAACGACTATCCGAATTCCGTTCTTCGTTTTGGAGCCTACTGGGAGCCGGTATTTCTTTTTGGTAAAAACGAAAACGGGACTACAAAAGTGTACCGTAACGACTTTGTCGGGCTCGTTTATGAATCACGCAATTATAAAGAAGGCGAAAAATACAACAATAACCTTACCTTATTTGCGCCCATGTCCATTGCCTACCTGGTGCACCGGAGCGGCGATTACTTTGAGAAAAACACGTTTCAACTTGGCGTTGGCGGCGTTAAATACGGTGCTATGACGATGCGCCCCTTTATGTATTTCAACAATTTTTTCAAAGGGGTTTCACCTTCGATACAGCTTTCTATCGGTTTTGGGCGATAGCTCACCGGTGGGCATCGGCACGCCGGATCATTGTTGCTTTACGGATCCTGACATCATAAACCGGGCGGTCCTTATCCGCCCCTTTACTTGTGGGCACAGCAGCTATTTTATCCAACACATCATTCCCTTTAATTAGCTGCCCAAAGACAGTATAATGTTGATCCAGGTGTGGCGTGCCACCAACAGTTGTATATACCGCACGATCGGCAGCCGGAATTTTTCTTCCTTTCAATCTTTTTATTTCCAACGTGTCCAGCCCTCCGTTTGTCCATACCTTGCCCTGCACAATATAGAACTGGCTGCCGCTACTGGCTTGTTTCGGGTTCACATCATCCCCTTCTCTGGCCGCAGCCAGCGCGCCTTTCCGGTGAAACAATTCCGGATTAAATTCCGCCGGGACCGTATATTTCGGGCCGCCTTCTCCCAAAGGCTTTCCCCCGGGTGCATGGCGACTGTCCGGATCACCGGACTGGATCATAAAATTTTTTATCACCCGGTGAAACAATACCCCGTTGTAATACTTCGACTTTACCAGTTTGATAAAATTATCGCGATGCAGCGGCGTAAGATCACTGAGTCGCAAAACCATATTACCATAATTGGTTTCCAGCAGCACATCCTTTTTGTAATCAGCTCGGGTCACTTTGCCGGTTGCGCAACTTCCAAGCAGCAGGGCCGCAGTAAAAACTATTAATAGATTCGTTTTCATTTTGAAAATGTTATAAGCAGTTCTGAAAACGGCCAAGCGCCGTTTAAAACTTTTGATCAATAACTCCAATTATCGCCACAGGCAATAGCATAATACTGCGAGGCGAAGGGCGCTTCGCAGCGCCAGGGCATTATTATTATCGCTAGAAGCGATAAAATAAAACTTCGGGACTCCAAGTCCCGAAGAGCTTTGTCCAACGAGCTTACTTCACCCGCTTCTTCAGGTCTTCCACTTTCACTGACATCTGACGGCCGGTTTGCTGCTTGCCCCGGTACGTTACAATACGCAGCAATTGTGCATCTTTGGGAATCAGCAAGGGCGCGGTATATTTGGGATAGAACCGGTCGGGCGCCGAATTATCAAAACTGGTATAAATATCCAGCCCTTCTATCTCAGGTGTAAGCGTCACATAATAAGCCGTTCCATTTTTTTGCACAGAGATCGCCGGATCATAGATAGCCGGTGAATATTTTATTTCCGCCTCGTCAAACCGTTTAAAGAACTGTTCGGTTTTTGCGGCAAAGTTTTTCCAGTTCTTTTTATCTGCCGGCGACCAAACAGACTCTGCTATTGCCAGCCCCCTGGGCCAGGTCATGTATTCCGCCTGCCGCATGGTGTATACATTCTCCGTCCACAGGTTTGCCTGTCCGCCCAATATATATGCGGCATTAGCCCCCTGCGGGATCGGGTTAAATTCGTAAGCCTTCGACAACCGCAATGAAGCATAGATCGGCACTTCGGTGCTTACATCTCCCTGCATATAATCGATATAGGCATATTGCGTGGGGCTCATTACCACGTAGTGCTTAGACTGAGAGGCTTCTATACCATATTTTTCACCCCGCCAGCTCATAAGCGCCGCAGTGGGTGAAATACCGCCTTCTAATATCTCATCCCAGCCCATCAGTTTTTTCCCTTTTGAATTGACAATTTTTTCCAGCCGCTTTTCAAAATAAGCCTGTACCTGCGGGATGGTTGTTAGTTGCTCTTTCTTCATCAACGCCTGTACCTGCGGGCTTTTCTCCCAGAAATTATGCGGGGCTTCATCCCCTCCTACATGGATATAAGGGAAGGGAAACAATTGCGCCACCTCCGTCATCACCTTATCCATAAAACCATATACTTTTTCATTGGCGGGGCAAAGGGTGTTATCGATCATCGCTATAGGCGGCGCCCCATGCGACCAGTCCATAATGGGCTGCCCAAAGCGCACCTGGTATTTATCGGCCCCTTCTGTACAGGACAATTCAGGGTAAGAGGCAATAGCAGCAAGACTATGGCCCGGCACATCAATTTCCGGAAGGATATTGATAAACCGTTCCTTTGCGTATTGCACCAGGTCTTTAATATCTTCCTGCGTGTAGTAGCCGCCATAGGATTTTTTTTCACCCGGTTCCGCAGGGGAAAAGGTGTTAAACAGACCGGTACGATCAATACGCCAGGCGCCTACTTCTGTCAGTTTGGGAAGACTTTTGATCTGGAGCCGCCAGCCTTCATCATCCGTCAGGTGAAAATGAAACATATTATACTTAAAGCGCGACATGTCATCGATATATTGCTTAACCTCTGCCACGGTAAAGAAGTGACGCGACACATCCAGCATCAGCCCCCGCCATCCCACACGCGGATAATCTGTAATTTCCACTACCGGCGCCTGCCAGGCAATACCGCTTACTTTTTCCTTGCTTTCAATCTGAGGCGGCAGCAACTGCAAAAAGGTCTGAACACCATAAAATAACCCTGCCGGCTTATTGGCCTTAATGTTCACGCTGTTTGCAGTTACAGAAAGCGTATAACCCTCGTCGCCGATCTTTGTATCGCGGCTTTTATTCAGGATCAGATTTATGGTAGCAGTGGCGCTTCCCTCCTGTTTTTGAACAGTTGCACCGGTAAGTTCGATCTTACTTTGCAGCAACCCGATCGTATGTCCCAGATCGGCCTTTGCGGGAATGCCGATCGTTACTTTACCCGGCAAGGTAAAGGTGCCTGTACCGGCAACCAACGAAACGGGCTCCGGTATAACCGCTATTTTTTCCTGTGTATGTCCGGCAAATGCCATAAAAAATGCAAGCAATGCAATCGAAAGTTTTTTCATTTTGATTTTGGATTTCAATGATTCATAAAATTATTGATGCAGTAAAGCGTTAAATCCTGCGGAAGCCGTATCCGCAGCCATTCCGTTCTCTTTTGTATAGATAAAATAACATTCCAGCTCCGGATGTTTTTTTAAAAAGGCAAACGCCTCCTTCAGGTGCATGCCCATAAAAACATTATCATAGCCATCGGCAGTGATCCCATCTTTTGCAAGTACCGTAACACTGATCATTTCATTTTGAATAGAATAGCCGGTCCTGGGATCCATCAAATGCGAGATCTTCTTATTCCCGTTCTTATAAAAATTGCGATACTTGCCCGAGGTGGTCACGGCTCCTTCTTTTACATAAATCGATTTTATTAATACAGGATCAGCGTCATTCTCTTCTTCGGAAGGGCTTTCTACTCCTATTTTCATAACAGCGCCTGACGGCTGTTTCCGCCCTTTTACTCTTATCTCCCCGCCTACCTCAACCAAATAATTTTTTATCCCCTTCGCTTCCAGGAAGGCTGCGATCACATCTACCGTATATCCCTGTGCAATTCCGTTCACATCAATGGTAATGCGGGGATCTTTTTTCAAAAGGCTGTCTCCTTTAAAATAAAGTTTCCGGTACCCCACAAAGGACAGCGCTGCTTTTACCTGCTGCTCCGACGGGTCTGTTTTTGATTTTCCATCAGGGCCAAAACCCCAAAGCTTTACCAGGGGCATAACGGTAATATCAAAAATGCCGCCCGAGGCTTCAGACACTTCTCCGGCCTTTTTCACAACTGCTTTCAGGTGTTTGTCTGCAAGTACGCCCCTGCGCTCCCGGTTGAATTTTGAAATGAGCGAATAGTTTTTATAAACGGACAACGAGCTATCAAGCGAATGAAAGATACTATCTGCCTGGAACTTTTTAAGCGCGCTGTCTTCAGCATAATAAGTAATATGGTAGGTAGTTCCCTGTGCAAACCCGCTTAGATGAAAAGGATTGAGGTTGGAAGCAGCTCTGAAAAAAGAGAACAATACAACAAGCAACAAAAGCAAACCAACCGATCCGTGTTTGAAAAATCGAGACATAACTGCCAAATATAAGTAATAAATGGATGCCGGCAGTAGCACAATAATATTCAAAAAAGCACCCTGTCCTATTGGATGGGACAGGGTGACTATGACGATTATAATCCCAAGCTTATTTTGCTGAGAATTTGTAATAACTAACTGTATGATAGGTTTGTCCGGGCTTTAACTCCGTGCTGGGAAAGGCCGGCTGGTTGGGCGAATCGGGGAAATGTTGTGTCTCTGCACAAAAAGCACCGCGGTGAATATCTTTTGCTCCTGACTTCAAGGTATTTTTCCCTTCATTAAAATTACCGCTATAAAACTGCAGCCCCGGTTCCTGGGTATAAATATCCATTACAATCCCCGACTGATCTCCCGTAAAGGTTGCGGCATGTGTAAGGCCATAAGCTCCTTTTGTGCCGTTCAGTACAAAGTTGTGATCATAGCCTTTACCAAATTTCAATTGCTCATTATCAGCCCCGATGCGTGCACCGATGGCAGTGGCTTTTGTAAAATCAAAGGGCGTACCGGCAACGGGTTCCAGTTTGCCCGTTGGGATCAACGTAGAATCCACCGGGGTATATTTATCCGCATAGATCTGGGCGCTCTGCCCTAATATATCGCCGCTGCCTTCTCCATTTAAATTAAAATAAGCGTGGTTGGTAAGATTTACAATAGTAGGTTTATCGGTAGTAGCTGTGTAATCGATCTTTAAAGCATTATCGCTGGTAACGCTGTACGTCACTTTTACTTTAAGTGCGCCGGGAAAGCCTTCTTCCATATCCGGACTGGTATAACTTAATTCCAGCGTGCTGTCGTTAGGCTGCACCGCGTCCCACACCACATACTGAAAACCTTTCTTACCCCCATGCAGGCTGTTAGGGCCGTTGTTAGCCGCCAGGGTATATTCTTTGCCATCCAGTTTAAATTTCGCTTTTGCTATACGATTCCCGTAACGGCCTATAGTTGCGCCTAAATAAGCTTCCGTAGCCTCCTGGTATCCTTTTGCACTGTTAATACCAATCACCACATCCGTAGCATTCCCGCTTTTATCCGGCACCCATAATCCTACAATACGGCCTCCGTAATTAGTCATCGCCACCGTCATGCCTTTATGATTCGTCAGTTTATAAAGGGCAGTTTTTTTACCATCGATGGTTCCGTTAAATCCGGAGCTATCCAGGCTTTCAGGACTATCCGTTTTTTTTACTGAGGTTGAATCACCGGCCGCAGGCGTTGTTTTTTCTGTCGTGCTGCTATTGCAGGCAAGAAGGCTAATGGCCAGCGACACCGCCGATAACAATTTGAATGATTGGTTCATATTTTTTGAAGCTTTATTTTAGTAAATGTCGGGGGTACAATAAATCAGTCAAGTTAATCGATTTTCTTAATTCTCCCAAACTGAATCTTTGTATCCGCCGACCGTGCATAATATAGTTCTATTTATTCAGGTTTGATTGAAACCGTCGTTTCCTTTATTACAACAGGCCAACCGTTTTTATATACCAACCGGTTCAGGTACATAAAGCGATGATAACTCCCCTTCTTAAAATCTTCCCGGGGAATAGCATGATAGGCGATCCATTTATTGCCTGCTCCATCACCGAAAACAGCATTATGCCCCGGCGCTACAAAGAAAGAGTCCTGTTCCAATATGACACTGCTTTTATTGGCAGCAACGGATCCCAACCGGGTATAGGGCCCGGTAATCTTTTTTGCACGGGCCACCATCACAGCATAATGCGCTTTGATGCCACAGCAATTATCTCCCGAATAATACAGGTAATAAAAGCCGTGATCATAATCGATCCAGGCGCCCTCTATCAATCTTCCATAGGGCTTATCGGCACCCGCCTGAACCAGTGCTACGGCTTTTGACTGACCGGCAAAACCCGCCATGTCAGGCCTCAGTTCGCGAATGCGGATGGGCTGAAAGGCAGAGCCCCAGGCCATATAATATTTCCCGGTTTGCGGATCTTTAAAGGTCATGGGATCTATGGCTTCAAAGCCCGGGCGCACCAGCAATGGCCGCCCTGAATCCGTAAAAGGCCCTTCCGGTTTTTCCGAAAAAGCTACCCCTATTGCTTTTCCTTCTTTATCATCCGTGGTTTCAGCAGCATAAAAAAGTACAAACTTCTTTAACTGATCATTATACAAAACATGAGGGGCCCAGAAATCCCGGTTTGCCCACACCGGTCGCAAGGGCAATGCATCCCCTACTATCTTCCAGTTTTTCAGATCTCCGGAAACAGCCACTTGTATGTTCGACCATTTCCCGGCACTGCCGGAATTGGTGGCATACGCATAGTACTTTCCATTTGCACGGATAACAGCAGGATCAGGAAAATCAGAGCGGATCGCTGGTTGCTGTTGTGCACAACCACCGGCCGAATAAAAAGTTGCTAAAACAATAAGCAGGACTTTCATATTATTTTTTTTGCCCGGGTTCTAAAAGCGGTAGACCCGCGGCCACAGGTGTTCCGAAATCGGGCGTGCCGTCTTTATTCCAACGGAATGGCTGCGCGCGCGGTGAGCGATGTCCGCCGCAACCCTGTCCCGGTGCTGAATTGGCGTGATAAAGGATCCAGTCTTCCTTGCCATCCGGCGATTTAAAAAACGAGTTATGCCCGGGCGCAAAAACACCTTTTTCCGGCGCTGCTTTAAAAACAGGCTTTTTGTTTTTCACCCAGTTGGCCGGGTCTAAAAGGTCTTTATCATTTTTCGCCGACAGCATTCCCAAACAATAAAAATCGGTCCAGCAGCCGCTGGCGGAATAGATGATAAAGATGCGGTTATTATGTACCAGGAACTGCGGCCCCTCATTTACATTTACCTGCTCCGGAGTCTCTCCTTTTAAATGCCCGTGCCGCTCCCAGTCATACTCCGGTTGCGAGATCAGGGCCCGTTCGCCTTCAATGGTCCAGGGATTGCTCATTTTAGCAATATAAATATTCTGCTGCCCATTTTTATCACCGGCCCAGCCGGACCAGATCATATACAACTGTTTTTTGTATTCCAGCACGTCCCCATCAATAGCCCATTTATCGCCCGGGGCAGCCACCTTCCCCTTAAACACCCATTCTCCCTTCATGGGATCAGCAGCACTGTTTTCAATAACGTACATGCGGTGATTGCGGTTGTGGCCATCATCTGCTGCAAAATACAGATACCATTTGCCTCCCAGGAACAGGATCTCAGGCGCCCATAGTTCTTTGGACCAGGAAGTATTGGGCGGCGGTACCCAGACCGTCTTTTGCTCGGCGTCCTTCAAATCGGCCAATGTTTTTGTTTTCCACAAAACCAATCTGGAACCTGTTGTATGGGTATAATAATAATACCCGTCCTTATAAAAACTATAAGGATCCGCTCCATATGGCAATAAGGGATTAGTAAACCTGTTTGCCACAGGTTGTGCCGGCACCATACAGCTCCCTGCCCATAATAGTATTATTGTTAAAAAACACCGGATCATTCCTTGCTGTTTAGAAAACGAAAAGTTTTAGGATCAGCGCTTAGCTCGTTATTTTTTTTATTAAAATGAAGCTCAATCAAAGCCGTTTTGCGCGGGGCCACTTTTTCATTCGAATTATGGGTATGGAATACATACCACCATTTGCCGGCTTTATCTTCAAACAGATCCCCGTGCCCGCTGCCGTTCGCCCCGGTCAAAGTGCGCGAAATAACCGGATTACCCGCAAACTTCATCCAGGGGCCCAGTGGCGAATGACTTAGCGCATATCCAACGGCATAATCGGGGTTACGAAAATCATTAGCCGAATAAAGCATATAATAAACGGCGCCCCGTTTAAAGACCGTTGGCCCCTCCGTTACACTCCATTGGGCAGCAGCCGTATTTTCCCATCCGGTTCCGGCATGAATGCATTCTTTTGCGGTAGCTTCCACAATAGTATCCAGCGCCCTGTTCAGTTCCGCCACAAAGATCCGGTTTCCTTCCTGCAGCCGTACATGATACAGATACACTTTGCCTCCGTCAAAAAACACAAAGGGATCAATCATTCTTGTCGCTGCATCCAATGGTTTTATTGCTTTCTGCCGGAACGGTCCCAAAGGACTATCCGCGGTTGCAATAGCAATATGTTCATTGGCCGTATATGCCATATAGAACCGTCCTTTGTAACGGAACACCTGGGGCGCCCAAAAACCTTTGGTTCCAAAAGACTGGCCCGGCAGCAATACTTTTCCTGCCGGCTTCCAATTGGTAAGGTCTTTTGAAGTATAAGCGGTAAAACCATTATTACTGTTAGCGCCATTCGTTCCATACAAATAATATACTCCGTCATAATATAAGATCGTCGGGTCAGCGAACAAAGGATTCTCACCCTGAGCTTTAACAATAAAAGGCAGCAGTAGCAGATAAATCCCTATTTGTAAAAAACGTTTGTTCATATCTTTTATTAACCCGGCTGCAGTATTACTATGAAACTCCCTTGCGTCGCACTCTTGTGCTGTGGGACAGACTTCGGCTTTTTGAAGACCTGTGAGGTTTTCAAAACCTCACAGGTCTTACCGGCCCGTCATCATTTTTATAAACGCTGTTTCCTCCGGTTTATATGGTGTACCGTCTTTATGAAAAATATCATGGAACCAAAGCGGTGGCTCGCCGGTGTATTTTTTTGTCCAGCTATCCCAGGGATAAATCGTCTGGGACTTCCCATCCACAAATCCCCAGTTGATCATTGCCACCTTATCCGGTTTACCTATGGGCAGCGAACTCTGGAAGGTGCTTTTATTAGGACGAGCCATATATTCGGTGCACCAAATAGGGCGATTATACCTTTTTAATTCGTTTATTTTTTTATGCAGTATAGCGGAGTCATCATAGGAATGAAAAGAAATAATATCTGATTCTTCCAACTGCAATTTTTCAATCGGCTTCAACGTGCTGTCGGATTGCCAGTTACCCGCCCATAAACCGGAAGTCAGCGGCTGGGAAGGATTTACAGACCGTGCCCATTCAAATGTTTTCTTTAATAACGGAAGCACAAGGGCTACTTTATTGGGCAGCTCTGTTTTTTGATAAGCGGCTCCCGTCATATTATCCGGTTCGTTCCATACATCCCAACCGATAATACGCGGATCCTGCGCAAACTTACCCACAATGGATTTTACATATTTTTCCAGGCGCGGGTATTGTGTGGAATCTTTTAATGCCAGTTGCCCCGGACTTTGCACCCAACCGGAATTATGTACAAATGGCCGGGGAGCCCGCTGCTGACCTGCTTTTGGAAAGGGATCCCAGCAGGAATCGAAAATAGTAAACAGGATTTTTATGTGATGCCTGTCTGCAATTTCCAGGAACCTGTTGATGCGATCATAAAACCCTGTAGCATCGTTTTCAAAAACAAGGTCGTGTAAAAAAACACGCATTACATTCATACCGATCTTTTCGGCCCACCCCAATTCCCTGTCAATAGTTGTGGTATCAAATGTTGCAGCCTGCCACATTTCTAACTGATTGATGGCCGTACTGGGCAGAAAATTAGCCCCTACATACCAGGGTTGTTTCGCATACCAGTCGTTGGCCTGCAGAGCCGTCCATACCGCTCTGCCGGCGGCACTATCGCCCTGGTCTTTTTTTGTCTCCGGCGCTTTACAGGATGTAAAGAACATGCCTGTGGCAAGAATGCCGATTGCTGCAATTGTGCTTTTAAAAAAAACAGATCTCATATGTATAAATAAAAAATGTGGCTTATATATTTCAAAAATTATTGCGTTTATTTATGCAGGCCGCCGCTACGCGGCTTGATATATTCCGTATTGCCGGCTACCGGCCTATCGCCCCCATGGGGCTAAACAATTTATTTATTCAGCTTTTTATCCAGCACTTTCATAAAATAACCTCCCACCACGCTGCGCGCCTGGAAGCCCACCTGGCGCCCGTTGGTGGTTTCATGCCAATCACTGAGTGGCACGCGGGTGGGCGTTTCAGTGGCATAAGTATACACCGGCTTTACCAGTGCTTTAAAATCATTGATATTGGAAGCAAGCGTCGCCGTCCACAGGATCCAGTCAGATTTTGTGTAGGTCTTCCGGCTATCCAGCGGAAGGCCGTATTTATTCTGCTTTTTCAGATAATACGCTATTTCTTTCTGATAAACGGTTTTAGGGAAAATGTTGAACCGCAGCACCTTGTCCCAGATCAAATTATATTTCTGACTCCAGGTTCCTTTTTTCTCAAATACCAATCCATAGTGGTCTCCATCAGCCGCCAGTTGCATCCACCGGGGCACCATGCCCGTTGCAATGCCATGATACTTCGCGTACAGATCGTTCTTACCCAGCATCCGGGCCAGTTGGGCATAACTTTCAATGCCCATAATGGCTTTGATCGAGAGATTGGCGTTGCGCGCCAGGTGCCCGGCAAAATCATCCGTGCATAGTTGATTGGCCGGATCAAATCCATCTTTTACCAGGTAATCTACCCAGGTTGACAAAGTGCTCCAATGCTTTTCTGCGTAGCGGGCATTGCCTTCCACCCTTGCAATAGCGGCGGTGAGGCATAACATATTTCCTCCTTCCTCCACCGGCATATCTTCACCGTAGGTCTGTCCGTTTGCCAATGGGTAGGTACCCAGATCGTGTGCGGCAAAGGGCTTGGTCCATTTCCCCGATTCACTGTAATAAAAAATTCCATTCATCATACCTTTTAGCAGCTCAGGATTATAGGTCAAATACAATGGAGCCGACGGATAAGTTATATCCACTGTATTGATCGAGCCATTACTGAAATTTTCTTTCGACAAAAACAATAATGTGCCTTCCGGGCTTTGCACCAGCTTATGTGCGGCAATGCTTTGCCGGTAGGCCATTTCACACAGCCGGGCATATTCTGTTCCCCCCGCATTAAAGGCGTCTGTATAGATCTTTTTATCAACAGCCGCACATTTATCCAGGACGGAAGTGTATTCTTTATTTGCTTGTTCCAGTTGCTGCTCAATAGTATTTTTCCCATCCCTGTTCCACCAGGGGCGCAGGTTTTGGCCGAAGTACTGGATGGAATAAAGATCATCATAGCCAATCATTACCATGGCTGCATTCGATTTTGTTCTTCCCAGGTCAAAAAGCGTATTCAAACAAAGCTGTTTGCCTTTTTGATCCAATAGCGGTGAGAACTTGTCGGTACTTTTCAATACTTTCAAAGAAGCCCCTTCCGATTCAGCAATATACTGATAGGTATTTTTGGCTGTCGGGGCCGCAACGTACAAATAGCCCCAATCGATCCGCAGGTTATCGCCTTTTTTCTGTAATACCGGCTGGGCCAGGGTTCCGGCTTTCAGCAAGCTCAGCCCGCCCGCCGACAGCTTGGTTGCCTGCACTTCCTGACCCGGCGTGTTTACCGCAAGATCCGTTGATGTATTCAATAATATTTCAACAGCATGTGCCATACCGTCTTTACTGGTCGTGGCAAAGGTTATATAAGAAACCGGGCGCGCCAATAAGTCCAGGTCGTTCAATAGTAAGGGAGAAACAAAGGCCACCTTTAACGCCACAGGCCCGCAGTCGAAAGTATAAACTGTTTGCGTGGCTTTCAGTTCCACATTCTTTTGCACGGCCTTTTCGGCAGGGTCTGCATTATTAAAACGAGACTCATACACCAATCCAAAATCAAGGAACTGGCCGCCTGCGGTATTTTTAATATGGGCGGTAATAATATTTTTTCCTTTCTTCAATAACGAAGCATCTTTTATCGGGATATAAAGATATTTCTCGTTCCAGCAATTACAACTGTACACCGCCGCCCCATTCAGGTACACTTCAATATTATCGTCGTGCTTGATTTTTAAATACACCTCACCGGGCGGCATATCATCCAGGTCAAAGCTCCGGCGCACCCAAAGATCGTCCGACTTCCATTCTGTACGCGCCAGGGTATTATTATCCCCAAAAGGCGCCGTACCGGTTTTCCAGCTATTATCTTTAAAGTCTCTTTCGCTCCACCCAAGCCCCGGATCTTTTTCGGTATACTTTACCCGGTAATTCCGTTCTTCTGAACTCGGCAATACCGGTTGATATCGCGCTGCTTCTTTTCCCAAAAAACGGTAAATATGACCGTCTACCTTTATATACCCCGTAAGCGACTGGTCGGCGCCCGTCCAGTGCCGGGTGGTAGCATCATTCAGGTTATCCGTAAAAGACCAAACACTAAAATAAGGGTCGTGCGTCAGCAAGGGATAGGCCGGCGCTTTTTGCGTTTGCGCATTCGTTTGAAAACCCGTTAGCAACAAAAAAAATAAATAAAAAATGTGTCGTTGTTTCGTCATAACCATTGAGTTTATTTTACTACCGGGAACGCCGATATCCTTAAGCGGGCAGCGCCCATTGGTATTAATTCCACCATTTCATCTTTTGTTGTCACTGCTACCGGGCTTTGTGGCAAAATGCCCGTAAGCCCATTCTCATCGATCTTCCATTCCGGTATGCTGCGGGCTTTCGCAGTAATCAATACCGGAACTTTGTCCGGCTCAAAAGGAAAATCATCTTTGGGCCAGGAGCGTTTCACTACTTTAAAATCCGTGGCAGTAACCGGTTGGGTATAGACCAATCCATAGTTCCAGGCCGACCCCGGAAGAATTTCATACGAAGGCCACTTCCCCGGATCCGCGGTTTCCTGCCACTTCGAATCACCGATCGCGGAAGCCTTGCTGTCTGCTTTTATATATTGCTCTTTTATTTTCAGCGAATAGGTAAGCGGGCCGCGGTTGATGCTAATGCTGTTTTTATTTTTCACCCATTGATGCACGGTAATTTGCATAGGCAGCGTCAGTTCAATTTTATCTCTGTCGGACCATGTTCTGTTTATTTTAATATAGGACCCCGGCGTAAAACGTTGGGGTTCCGCCACGCCATTAATTTTTAACCGGGCGTTGTTGCACCATTGCGGAACGCGGAGATAAAAAGGAAAGCGTATTTTATTTTGTGAATGAACAATAAACGAGATTGTTTCGTCAAAAGGATAGTGCCCGCGGCTTTCCACACGCACTTCGCCGCCATTCCCCACTCTTGCGCTTACCTCTGCCTCGCTGTACAACAGCGCGGCCAGCCCGTTGTCCGGGGTAGCCATAAATACATGCTCTGCATAATACGGCCATCCCTGCGCATGGTTATGCTGGCAACACCGGGAACTAAAGGGATTCATCATCAGAAAAGGGCCGCTGTTGTCGATGCCCGGGTGATGATTCTTGCTGTCGCTGATTGACATATTCGGGCTGGTAATATAGCGCAGCGCCTTAAAATCGGGCATAACGGCCGCCGGGTAGGTATTAAAGGCAACATCCTCTGCATTATCGGCCCAAAAAGGATCGCCGGTGATCCCCATTAAAATTTCATCTGACGCCATCTGTTCCACCATACCACAGGTCTCCACGCCCTGGCGCGGATCCGCATATCCGTTACGCGCATTTTCATCTGCGCCAAACATTCCGCCGGGAACGTTGCCAAACCGGTCTCTTATAATCCTGAAATCCCTATACGTTGCGTCCAGGTCGGCCGCTGCTTTGCTCTGCTGATAATAGGTGGCCGGCTCGCGGAACGACTGTGCTATATTAACATTATGCCAGTTCGGAAGGTTGTGCTGCTGACGCCAGTCGGCGGTATTACGGTCGATCTTCTTTGCCAGGTCCAGCAGCCAGTTGGCCCCTTTTGTGCGGTTATACAGCCAGTATACGCTTACCAGGTTATCACCGCCGCGGCTATGCTCCCAATAATCTTTCAGAAACATACTGTCCGGAAGATTATATTCCCACCGGAAATATTTTTCCATAAAAGGCAGTATCCGCTTGTCGCGGCTGTATTCATACCAGGATTGCAGGCACCAAAGCATGATCATATTCCCCCACAGGTCGGGCTTTCCTTTTTTTAATAATAACGGGCCAAAATAACCATCTGCCCGCTGGCTGGCCAAAACCGCATCAATCCAGGTTTTTGCTTCTGTTATTATTTTTTTGTCTTTCAGAATATAGCCAAGATCACCATAACCTTTCAGCCAGTAAGGAACTTCCTCCCAACCATGATCGCCCTTTCCATCGGGACTTAGCCATGCATTATTTTTTTTTGCCAGCCAGGCGCTTATTTCTCCCAAATGCCCGGTAAGCCCATCCCGCTGCAGTTCAAGATATTTCAATAACCATCCTTTTGGCATAACAGCGCCAACAGGTAATTTGATAAAATACAAAGGTTGCAATGGCTTTTGATTCCCTGTATAATATAGATTGCAGACGGCGTTATCCGGCCGGCTCACATTGGTAACACCAGCCCCGGCCTGCGCATAACCGCTTTGAAGAGCAGTGCCCGCAAAAGAAAAGAGGAAGATCAATAAATATCTGAACATAATAGCAACATCCATTTAAAAGAAGACTTCATATAGCTGAATTATTAACAATCGTTACCCGTAAAAATACTGTTTGGGCCGGCTTTCGCGATTCTTTTTTGTATCAAGTTTTGATCAATTTGTCTCAATCTAAAATTAAGAATAATTTATATCATATCCCATTATTGATCGCGGCGGACAGCGCCCGGAAGAAACAGATTGTTTAAGGAACGGGGAAAGGCCCGGTACTTTATGGATGAAAAATTTAATGTACGTTTGAAAAAACTTTTATTTGAGCGCTCATCGTATACACACGTTTATTGCCTTATTATTATTGCCATTTTTCAGCTATTCGCAGGATTATTATTTCCGGCACTTCCAGGTTGAAGACGGCTTGTCGAATAATACCGCCACCTGTTTAATACAGGACAAAAACGGGTTTATGTGGATCGGTACCAAGGATGGGTTGGACCGCTTTGACGGCTACAACTTTAAAGTGTACCGGAACAAGCCGGACGACAGTACCAGCCTGGGTAACAATTCTATCTGGAAACTTTATGAAGCACGCAACGGAATTATATGGGTGGGCACAGAGCGCGGGATCTATCAATTTGATCCGTTAAGCGGGAAATTTTCTTTTTTAAAGCATACGCCCCAAACACAGGTGCGCACCATCGCCGAAGATGACAAAGGCAATATTTGGATGATCCTGGGAACGGGGCTGTATCAATACCTGTCTAAAACGCAACAGGTACGGCATTACACCGATCCTGCGCTGCAGCAGTGCGCCACACTCACCATTTGTAAAAATAACCAGTTGTGGATCGCTACCCAATTTGGGCAGTTGGGGCTTTATGATCCTCCTAATGATCATTTTACATTCTATTCCGTTTTTTCCCATTCAAAACCAGCCGTATCCAACTGGGTAGAGCGGATCTATGATCCGGGCAACGGCGTTTTATTAATCGGCACCTCAAGCCAGGGGGTGAAACAATTCGATACCCGAACGCATACCTATAAAGATCTGCTCACGTACAATGAAGACAAAACAGAGATCTTTGCCCGCGACTTTATCGAGAGCGCCCCCGGCGAATACTGGATCGCGACAGAGAAAGGACTTTACATCTACCATACAAAAGACAACAGCTTCACCCATCTTCAGAAAAACTACCACGATCCCTATTCGATTAGCGACAATGCGCTTTATTCTTTTTACAGGGACCAGGAAGGCGGCATATGGATCGGCACGTATTTCGGAGGTATTAACTATTTCCCGAAATCAAAACCGCTGTTTGAAAAATTTATGCCGGGGGTTTCCCCGCAATCGATACGGGGCAATGCGGTGAGGGAAATAACGGCCGATGCCCGCGGGTATCTGTGGATCGGTACGGAAGATGCAGGCTTAAACAAATTTGATCCGCGAACAAAGATCTTTAAAAACTTCATGCCCAACGGAACCAGCAAAGGCATTACGTATACCAATATTCATGGGTTGCTGTACGATGGCAACCGGCTTTGGATCGGGACCTTTGAACACGGACTCGACATCATGGACCTGAAAACCGAAACCGTTATCCGGCATTTTACGGTAGGCCCCGGATCGGGCGCGCTCCGCAGTAATTTTATCCATAGCATTTATAAAACAAAAAGCGGGCAGGTATGGATCGGCACTTCCAGCGGTATTTATTTTTATGACTCCGTAAAAAAATTTATCTCCCCGGATTTTTTTCCAAAATCAAGTTTTTATTCCACTATCCTGGAAACCTCCGACGGAACCCTCTGGGCAGGCACCTTCCAGGATGGCGTGCATTATTATAATCCCCGGCAAAATATATACGGGCAATTGCGCCTGCTCCGGAAGCAGCGCGACCTGCTGGGCGAAAACCGGATCACTTTTTTGCGGGAATCAAAAAAAGGCGGCTTATGGATCGCTACCGAAAATGGCCTTTTTTACCTGCGGCTAAAAGACAAATCCATAACCAGCTACTCCCTGGCGAACGGGCTGCCCTCCAATTTGATTTATACCCTGACCGAAGACGACCAGGGCCGGGTATGGGTTACCACATCCAAAGGGCTTGCGCTGATAGAAAAAGACCTTAAAACCATCCGGACCTTTACCCGGTCGACGGGGTTGCCGGGTGAGCAATTCAACTATTCATCGGTTTTTAAAGCCGCCGATGGCAGTATGTATATGGGAACAGTAAAGGGGTTGATACGGTTTCATCCGGATGAGGTCCGGAGTGATAATTATGTTCCACCACTCTATATTACCAATTTCTCCATCTTCAACACGCCTTTAAATATTGATCCGGGGCACGGTCCCTTAAAAAAATCATTACAGGTTACGGATACCCTGCAGTTGCCTTATAATGCGTCTACGTTTAATATCGATTTTGCAGCGATCAATTATACATCGCCCGATAATGTGAAATACGCCTATAAACTGGAGGGACTTGATAAAGACTGGAACTATATAAAAACCAACCGGAGCGTTTATTTCACCAACCTGTCTCATGGCAGCTACCTGTTTAAAGTACGATCCACGAACAGCAGCGACAGGTGGCAGCATAATGAACGGACCCTTACCATCATCATTACGCCGCCCCTCTGGAAGACCACCGGGGCCTACCTGTTGTACATCGTGTTACTACTACTGCTGCTGACCGGCACCATATTATTTTACCGGAATTATATGCACGAAAAGCAACTGCAAAAAATGCAGCTTTATGCCATTCAAAAAGAAAAAGAATTGATTGAGTCCAAAATAGATTTTTTCACCAAGGTGGCGCATGAGATCCGCACCCCGCTGACCCTGATAAAAGCGCCGCTTGAAAAGATCACAAAACTGGTCGTCAAAACACCGCAAACAGAAAAGTACCTGACGAGTATGAACCGGAATACCGAACGCTTACTGGAGCTCACCAACCAACTGCTCGATTTCAGAAAGATCGAATCGCAGCAGCTTTCGCTGAATTTTGCAGAAACAGCCGTCCCGCAACTGGTAACCGATATCTGGAACCGGTTTCAGGCAACCGCTGAAAATAAAAATATCGAATTCAGGTTAAAGGTTCCTGAGCTGCCATTTCTTGCGTTTATTGACAAAGACGCATTTACAAAAATCATCAGCAACCTGCTGGACAATGCGATCAAATATTGCACCAGCCGGGTTAGCGTCGATCTATCCGGACCCGACGCCTCCGGTCATTTTAAATTGCATATTTCCAATGATGGCGCTCCTATACCACCCGAAGAACAGCAGCGGATCTTTGAATTGTTTTTCCGTTCAAAGTTTACGGAATCTGTTTCGGGAACCGGTATCGGCCTGGCACTAGCCCGCTCCCTCACGGACCTGCACCAGGGTAAGCTATCCTTGGTATCAAGCGAAAATTTAATTAGTTTTGAATTGCGCTTCCCCACCAGGGTTCCGCAGCCTTAAACAAGAACTTTAATTTTGGAAAATACAATCCCCGAAAATATACCCAACGAAAAATTTACGTTACTGCTTGTTGACGATAATGAAGAGATCCTTGATTTTCTGGCAGACGAGCTGAGCGAAAAATATACCGTTATAACAGCGGCAAACGCTGCCGCCGCCCTCGGGCTTTTGGAGACCCATACGGTACACCTCATCATCAGCGACATCATGATGCCCGGAATGGATGGCCTGGAATTTTGCGACCGGGTAAAATCCGATTTTAACCTGAGCCATGTGCCAATCATTTTATTAACAGCGAAAAATACGCTGCAGGCAAAGATCGAGGGCCTGGATGCAGGTGCTGATGCCTATATAGAAAAACCTTTCTCCCCCGAGCATCTGAACGCTCAGGTGGCCAGTTTGCTTACCAACCGGGTGAAAATAAAAGACTATTTTGCCAAATCGCCCCTCGCACATATCAAAACAATGGCCCATACCCGGGTAGACGAACAGTTCCTGGAGCAATTACAGCAAACCATCGAGGACAACCTGGCAAACACCCTGCTGGATGTGGAATTCCTGGCCCACCGGCTCAATATGAGCCGCCCCACCCTGTACCGGAAAATAAAATCCATCTCCGATCTTTCCCCTAACGAAATGATCAATCTTACCCGGTTAAAAAAAGCCGCAGAGCTGATCAGTATCGGCAACCACCATATGAATGAAATAGCAGAAACCGTTGGCTATAACTCCCTCACACAATTCGGAAGAAATTTTCAGCGACAGTTCGAAATGACACCATCGGATTATGTAAAGAAAATAAACTCTTAGCCCCGGCAAAACCAATCATTAATGTTGTCGTCGTTTCGACTAGAGAAATTCCGACAAAGGTCCTATTGTGTGAACACATTTTTTGAAATCGATAAGGATGAGCATTGATACCCGATCAACCTGCAGGATAAAGTTGATGTGATTTTTGACCTGCAAAGAGGCCTGAAAGGGCCTCAATCTGAGTAACCTCCAACTGTAGTTGGAGGTCAATAGAGCGTAAAGTACTCAACCCCGAAGGGGTTGAACCTGCTATGCTGCCAAGCCCCTCCGCAGTGCGGAGGGTTATTCATATTTGAGCCCTTCGGGCTAGATTGAAAAGTAAGATGTTATTACAATACTATATGGGCTTCAACATGTATTTTTTGTATCCACATGATAGGGCGAAAGTCGGGAGAACGAGCGGAGAAATCCCGTTCTTTAATGGTGAGATTTCTCTTCATCCAACTTTGGCGGACTCATCGAAATAACGGTAAAACCCTGGATACTATTTGCGGGCTATTGCACCGAACGAGCTGCAGCCGCTATTGCCTTTGCCGCCACAAACCCCGTGCTCCAGGCATTCTGAAAATTATATCCTCCCGTTATACCATCCACGTCAATTACCTCCCCGGCAAAAAATAAACCCGGCATTTTTTTGCTCATCAATGTATGCGGCTCAATTTCCGAAAGGGTTATTCCACCCGCAGTAACAAACTCATCCTTGTAAGTTGTCTTTCCTTTAACCGCCAGTTCAAATGCCGTCAGGTTATTGATGAGCCGGTTTTGACTTTTTGACGGAAGGTCGGCCCAGCGGGTATTTTCATTAATTTCCGATCGCAACAATAAAAATTGCCAAAGGCGATGCGGCAATTCGGTGAAATATTTGCCCGCAATTTTTTGCGCCGCTTTCTGTGTGCGCCATTGCTGAAACAGGCTTCTTAACGCCTCTTCGTGCCTTCCGGGGAGCCAATTGATCAGCGCGGTGAACTGCCACTGCAGGGCAGCCAGCTCGCGCGCCGCCCAGGCGCTCAGGCGCAGCACCGCCGGTCCGCTTACGCCCCAGTGGGTAATTAAAAGCGGCCCCTGCTGCTGCAGTTTTGTACCGGCAATCGCGATCCGCGCCTCTGCAGTGCTTACGCCCATTAATTGTATGAGCGGGCTTTGCGGGCTGTTAAATGTAAATAAAGACGGTACCGGCGCGGCAATGGAATGTCCCAGTTCTTCCAGCCATTGAAACATTGCTGACTTTGGAAAGCCCCCGGAGGCAATGCAGATATAATCGCCCTTAAAACTACCGCCATTGGCTGTTAAGATTGAAAACTGCTCCCCGTCACGGGAAATTTTCGTTACCCCACATTGCATTTTTATATTAACACCGTACTGTTGGGCTTCCTGCAACAGGCAGTTGATAATGGTTTGGGAAGTATCGGTTACCGGGAACATTCTTCCATCCGCCTCTGTTTTTAGCAACACCCCTCTTTCCTTAAACCAGGCAATGCTATCCGTTGTAAAAAACTGGTGAAATACTTTTTTTACAAAATGCTGCCCGCGCGGATAGCGCTTTGCCATTTCGGCAATCTCAAAACAGGCATGCGTTGTATTGCAGCGTCCGCCACCACTGATCCGCACTTTAGAAAGCAACTTATTTGTTTTCTCCAATATTGTTACTTCCAGCTCCGGGTTCATTCGCGCCGCATTTACTGCACAAAAAAAACCCGCAGCGCCCCCACCTATTACATATAATTTTTTTGCCATTCTGTATGCTGCTTACCGCTGCCAAAAATAACGTTTAAACGACAACGATGGCCGTATTATATCGTCACCACATAATATTTCCTTTCGCCCCGGACATTGTGTAAATTTGGTTTTATGTGATTTATTATCGGCTGGGTTTTATGCATATTTCAGGAAAAATATCGCTGCTATTGTGGTTCGTTGTACCGTCCTTCCTGCGGGCGCAGGAAACGCCGTTTGCAGTACAGCATACCCTCGCCCAATATAAACAGGCCATCAAAGCCGATGACCGCAACCGCATGACCGAATTAAAATCCATCCTACCCGGCGTTGTTTATGACCTGCGTTATGCTACGACCAACAACTTTATGCACCGCGCCATGTACCCTTCCAATACACATCATACCTTTCTCAGAATGCCTGCAGCCCGGGCATTGCAGCGGGTGCAGGCAGCATTAGCCCGGCAGGGCTTTGGATTAAAGATCTTTGACGCCTACCGCCCTTTTAGTGTTACACAACATTTTTGGGAGCTGGTGAAAGATGAACGCTATGTTGCCAACCCCGCAAGGGGAAGCAACCATAACCGGGGAACCGCCGTTGACCTGACGATCATCGATCTTAAAACCGGGGAGGAACTACCGATGGGCACGGGCTTTGACAATTTTACGGATTCCGCCCATCAGGATTTTAAACAGTTACCGCCCGAAATGCTGCGCAACCGGCTTCTTTTGAAGACGCTTATGGGACAACAGGGTTTTAAGCCGCTGAACACAGAATGGTGGCATTATACTTTCTCCGACAATAACAGTTATGAAGTGCTTGATCTTTCATTTAAACAGTTGAAAAAATTGCAGCATTAAACGGCTTTACCGTACAGAAGGCGCCAATAAGTTCAACTATCATTCGTGCATTTGTGGCTGTTTTTAGGTTTATACACAGCCCTCTTTCCCTATCTTTGCTCCCTTCAGGCTATTTTTATGAAGCGACTTTTGGTATATTCCCTTACACTATTACTCACCTCATACGCGCATTTCTCCGTTGCCGCACAAAGCGCCCGCTATCGTGCCCAATTAAATATCGCACGTCAGCATGGTGTTCCTGTATTAAAAAGTAACGCGCAACTGAAAACCTACGTTAGTAAAAAGAAATTAACCCGGGTAAGTTCGGGCAAAGGTTACAGGGTCAGGGGGCTCGATTATAGTCAGCCTTACCTGGTACCCCGGGCAAAAACAGTGCTCAGCCAACTGGCGAAAGCTTTTTACGCAAAAACAGGAAGCACCTTTACAGTGACGTCGCTCACCAGGACCACGGGATCGCAGAACCGGCTGCGGAGGGTAAATGGCAATGCGGTTTCGGGGGTAAGTTCTCATAACTACGGTAGCTCTTTTGACATTTCCTATGTGCGTTTTAACGGGCGCAAAGCGCCTAACAGCCGGCTGGAGCGGGCCCTGCATGCCGTACTGGCCGACTTCCAGGCACGGGGGCAACTGCTTTATATAAAAGAATATCATGTAAGCTGTTTTCATGTTACCGCACGCTAACAGGCTGCCGGCCGGCAAAAACGTTATCTTTACCAAAATTGCACTAATGAAAAAAATCTTTGTTTATGTTCCCATAAACGGTGTCATTGAGGCCATTACACCCGCAGTGCGGATCTTTCAGACCGCTAATGATTTTCTTGCCGCTAATGGATTACCGCCTAAATTCAAAGTGGAATTAACGGGCCTGAAGAAAACCATCACTTTATCAGAAGGACCTTATACTATAACCGTAGACCGTTTGTTGAAAGATGTCAGCGAGGCGGATCTATTTATTGTTCCGGCCTTACTTCATCCTTCTATGGCAACTGCCGTTGAAGCTAACAGCGCCGCTTTTCCGCAGCTTACCGCTTTACATGCAAAAGGCACAGAGATGGCATCCTTATGCCTGGGCGCTTTTTTACTGGCGGCCACAGGAGTGCTGGATGGAAAAAAATGTTCCACCCATTGGGCCTATTATAATGAGTTCATGCAGCTATACCCGCAGGTAACCATCGCTTCGGGATCGGTAATAACCGATGAAGCAGGGGTTTATTCCAGCGGCGGCGCCAATTCTATCTGGAACCTGTTGCTTTACCTGGTAGAGAAATATACCAATCGTGAAATGGCGATCCTGCTGGCAAAATTTTTCGCAATCGATATTGACCGTAACAGCCAGAATGCCTTCTCCATTTTTAAAGGCCAGAAAGATCATCCTGACGAGGACATCATAAAAGCGCAGGATTTCATCGAAAAGAACATAAGCGAGCGCATCGCAATCGACCAACTGGCTTCCATGATCGCCGTGAGCCGGAGAAGCTTTGAGCGCCGGTTCAAGCAGGCCACTAACAACACCGTTTTGGAATATATTCAGCGCGTCCGGATCGAAGCCGCAAAACGGAAATTTGAATCCCGCCGCCTCAACATCAACGAAGTAATGTATGATGTAGGTTATACGGACACCAAGGCTTTCCGGGATGTGTTTAAAAAAGTTACGGGGTTAACGCCCATTGAGTACCGCAACAAATACTATAAGCCGAACCTGGATATTTCGTTTACCCCGGGCTATGGGCTTTCGTGAACAAATTGCCCATTTCTTATTTCTGATTTCTTATTTGCTTTAGCAGCCGCCATCATTGCCGGCAACAACTATTCCCCCAGTGTTTTCCGCAGCCCTTCTTCAAAAGAAACCGGTTCGTACCCCAGTACCGCTCTCGCTTTTGAAATATCCAGCCCGCTTTTTAACGGACGCCGGGCCAATTCATTCAGTTCCGCACTGCTTACCGGTTCTAACCGGTGTTGCGCTATACCCATAAATTTGGCTACCTGCATGGCCATCTGGTAAGGGGTGAATACGTCACTGCCACTTAGATGAAAAATACCGGTGGCGCGTTTTTCTATAATTGCAATAACTCCCTTAGCAAGATCTGCCACATAGGTAGGCGTTCGTTCCTGGTCGTTCACCACACGGAACGGTTCGTTTTTACGCAGTTTACCCGCGAGCATGGTTAGAAAGCAGTTCCGCCCGTACAAGGGCTTCCCATAAACGAAAACAGTGCGCACTATCGACCAGTCGTGCCCATACTCCCGCACCGCTTCCTCCGCTTCCTGTTTGGTTCTGCCATAGTAGCTTAACGGACTTGTTGCGTCTTCTTCTTTATGCATGCCTGTTTCCCCGTTAAAAATAAAATCGGTAGACAGAAAAATGAAAAAACTTTTATGATCCGCAGCATTCAACAATAGCTGCACCGTTCCCGCAACATTCGTTTCATAAGCATCCGCCTGGTTGCGCTCACAATCATCCGGTTTGCTCATAGCGCCGGAATGTACTACCACCTCCGGCCGAATGCTTTCAAATACTTCCAGCACTGCATACGGGTCGATAAAATCCATTTGCCGGAAATGGTAGCGTTCTCCCGCAAAGGAAGAAAGATCCGCATTTTTAGAAGAGGCGTACACTTCATACCCCGCTTCCAGTAATTGCTTTATTACATAACTGCCCACCAGGCCATTGGCGCCCGTTACTAAAACTTTCATGCTGCAATATTAAGGATTAGATGCCGGATGCTCGATTCTGGATACGGGATACTCGGTTCTCGTTACAGGATGCCCAGCATCAAGTATCAAGAACCAAGTATCAAGTACCCATAAAAAAACGCCCCGGAAAAACCGGAGCGTTATATTTTTTTAGCTATTGTTTATTCACCGTTGCCCATTCACTACCTATCCCAGGTAAGACTTCAGCGCACTGCTATAGCGCGCCTTTTGCAGGCGTTTAATAGCCCGTTCTTTGATCTGGCGTATACGTTCTTTGGTCAAATCGTATTTCTGACCGATCTGCTCAATAGTAACGCCATTTTCGCCATCCAGGCCAAAATATGCATTTACTATTTCAGCCTCTCTTGGGGAAAGCGATTTCAGCACCCGACGGATCTCATTGCGCAGCGAATCTTTCATCACATCATCATCCGTATCAGAACCGCCTTCCAGCAGATCACCCATGGCCACATCTTCCGCTTCGTGCACGGGTGCATCCAGTGAAGTATGGCGGGTATTGCTCTGGAAAATATTGTTGATCTCTGTTTCGCTCATTTCCAGCAGTTCAGATAACTCCTCTGTAGAAGGCTCTCTTTCGTGCTCCTGCTCAAAGGCCATATAGGCCTTGTTGGCTTTATTGTAGGTACCGATCTTATTCTGTGGCAAACGCACCAAACGTCCCTGCTCGGCCAAAGCCTGCAAAATAGACTGGCGGATCCACCAAACCGCATAGGAAATGAATTTAAAGCCCTTGGTTTCATCAAAACGCTGAGCCGCTTTTATCAACCCCAGGTTCCCTTCATTAATCAGGTCACTCAGCGAAAGCCCCTGGTGCTGGTATTGCTTGGCTACCGATACCACAAAACGCAGGTTCGCCTGCACCAGTTTATCCAGCGCACGCTGATCCCCCATTTTAATTTTTTGGGCCAGAGTGGTTTCTTCTTCAGGAGTGATCATCGAGATCTTTGAAATCTCCTGGAGGTATTTTTCCACCGCCTGGGAATCACGGTTGGTGATTTGTGTAGCAATTTTTAGCTGACGCATAATAGAATTAAATTATAATAACACCCCGAAAGCTAAGGGATTTACCCATAGCAATATTAACAAATTTTTAGAAACATACAAAGATACGACAGATTTTAATAAAAACCATGCGCTATCAAGAACTTACTATATTATAACAGTTTTTTTTAACGTTGGTTTTCCTTAACTAAGACGTCTTTATGGGCTCCCTTCCTGTTTTGTTACGCTGATTTAAGATAATAATCATCACCAGTCCGAACAATACCAGCAGTACTGAAATCAGTTCTGCCTGCGTAGGATGCATCCCGAGAATATCCATTTTTACGTTCACCCGTATTTTTTCAATAAAAAACCGTTCCAAACCGGTAAAAATAAGATAGATCCCAAATAGCACGCCCGGCACTTTGAAGCGTTTTCTTATGGCCCAGAGAATCCCGAAAATAGCAAGCGCCATTATGATCTCGTAAAGCGAGGTGGGAAAAACCGGAACCGGCAGGTGCGCGCAGAACTTGCCCGCACAGTTAGCTAACGGCACCCCTGCCTCATTTACATTGTGCGGAAAGTCATAAGCAAAAAACCAGTCCGGCAAAAAACTAAGCATTCCTGGCTTGGGAAAAAAAGCATGGTGATCCGAATTATGCATAAAAAATGTAGCCTGCTGCATAACCGTATTTTTAAAATCATCCGCCGTTGCCGGAAATATACCGCCGTTGGGGGTTGTTTTAAAAGCGGAGTTGTAAATACCCCAATCCCCGTCACCTGATACCTGGCAGCCGATGCGCCCCAGTCCGTAGGCCAGCATCATTACCGGGCCCATGACATCAATAAAATGAAGAAAATTAATATTGTGCTTCCTGGTGTACCACCAAAGTGCGATGCCGGCGCAGATGAGCCCGCCGTAATACGTAAGGCCCGACATTGAAAAAAAGGACGATGGATCCCTGAGGAAGGCGCTCCAGTTTTCAAAAGTATCAAACAGTTTAGCACCCAGTAATCCAAAAACAATGGCGAGCATAGTAATTTCCCCTACGCGGTCGTGCGGCCAAACCCGGATGATACGGGTTTCGGGTTGTGCAAGCTTTTGTTTGTTCTTATCGCGCCATTTAATAAAAGTAAAAAGAGCGCCTAATGCCAAACCGGTAAGCACATTTCCCCGGGCGGAGAAAATGTATTCCTGGGGGTTCATATTTTCGGCATTGGTCAAAAAAAGCCCCAGGATCTTATATCCTAAAATAAATCCGAGCCCGAAATTGCTAAGGAGCTCCGTAACACTGGCCGGCTTCCCCACGATCACTTTTACTTCGGTAGGGCCAAATGCTCCTTCTTTGCTTTTGCGTTTCAGCTCTTTGGTAAGAACAACGGAACAGATGATAAAAGCCAGTGCTACAAAAAAACCAAATGAATTAACAAAATGTAAGAAATTCCACTCTACCCCAAAGGCGTCTTTAAAAAAGTAATACAGATTAGGATACATGCATAAAAATTGTGCACAAACGTACATGAAATTTTCCATTCATAAAATACACAAAGGATGAAGGGAAAATTTCAGGGAACCAAAAAATAATAAAATTTACAAGAGAATATTACAAAGATATTGCGCAGCAGATAATACAATAAATCAAACGAAGCGGGATCTATACATAGCTCCCGCTTCGTTGAATCTGTTTTCTAAAACCTGTTACAATAGCTGTAACCGCAACTTAATTACAATAATCATCAAATGCTGCCATCAGGTTTTGAGCGATCATTTCTGCGGAACGTCCCTCAATTTGGTGGCGTTCAATAAAATGCACCAGTTCACCGTCTTTAAACAAGGCAATTGACGGAGAAGAAGGCGGGTAAGGCAGCAGGTGCTCCCGAACTTTGCTTACCGCGGCAATATCAAAACCCGCAAAACTGGTAGTCAGATGGTCTGGTTTTTTTTCTGCATTTGCTACCGCTATCAGTACGCCCGGCCGTGCCGTTCCTGCTGAACATCCACATACCGAGTTAATAACCAGTAAATTAGTTCCTTTTTGAGCCAATGCCGATTCAACCTGCTCCGGGGTGGAAAGATTCTCGAAACCATTGTCTGTCAACTCTTCCATCATCGGAATTACTATTTCTTGTGGATACATATATATTTATTGTGTTTAAAAAATGATAACGCAAAAGTAGCTAAAAGGTTCAATGAAAAGCCATAGCAGCACTGAAACACAGAGATTCAGCAGCTTCTGTGTTTCAGTGGTTAAAAAAGCTGCAGAGAACCAGCCCGCATTACCTGCCACTATTATCAGGCACAACTAACAATATATGACAACTTGTCTTTAATAAAAACAAAATTAAGACAAAATGTCGTTTAAATTTCAATTGGTTTTTAATTTGATCCTGCCAATTCAATCAAATTTTTAAAAAATTAAAATCCATAAGAATGACAAACGTAAAATTTAACGGAACTCCTTTTGAAAGAACGCTTACCAGTTTTGTAGATGATTTCGTTACTGAAATGCCCGCGCTGTTTAAAACGGAGGTAAAAAACCCCAATATTAAAGGATTTGCTCCCATCAATATTCTTGAAAAAGAGAATGAATACCAGATTGAAGTAGTTGCCCCTGGTTTTGAAAAAACTGATTTCAAAATAAACCTTGAGCAAAATCTGCTGTCCATTGCAGTAGACAAAAAAGAAGAAGCAACTGCGGAGGGCGGCAAATCTATCCGGAAGGAGTTTTATCAAAGATCTTTCAAAAGAACGTTTACAGTTGATGACAAGGTAGATACAGATAAAATAGAAGCTAAATATGTTAACGGAATCTTAATAGTTACGATTCAGAAAAAGGAAAATGTAAAACCGGCGTCAAAGGATATAGAAGTTCTCTAATAATAAGTAAAAAAAGCATATAAATTTTTCTCATAAGCAGTTAGTTTTGGTTTAGAGCCTGTTGTTTCTACAGCGGGCTTTTTTTATGTGCCGCCCAAGCAAACGGAATCCCCTGCTGGTTCGTCATAATGCAGTAAATTCGCGGTTCTATTAACCGAACATTATGAATATGCTTAGAAAATTAATGCTTCTTATTGGCTTTACGTGTGCGATTGGAACTGTCTTAAATGCCCAGGTTATTACCGACTCCACTCACCAGACAACCATTATCCCCAATGTGTACGGCGTGGACACCTCATTGAGGATCATCAACCTCTATCCCTTTTTCTCCCTTCATGTAGATTCAAGCCTTTCTTACCGGCTGCAGATCAACAAACCCTTAAAAAATTATTACTGGTTTTTAAGAGATGCGCCTACCGGCTTAAAAATAGACAAGGACAACGGACTGCTCAGTTTTAAGGCCAACAAATCGTTGTTCATGTCCGGCCGGTTAAAATACGACAAAAAATACGAGGTCCAGATCGGCGTGCAAAATCTTTCGAACCCCAAGGAGCATGTAGACACTTCTTTCACCATTTCATTTTATAGCACTGATATACAATACCCCCGGGTAAAACCATCGGTGGTTAGCCCCGTTTACATTGAAGAAGGCAATAAATTAAGTTTTAATGTGCTTTGCGACAATGGCAACTTCCCGATTGAAAGAATATTAGTTTCAAGCAATATTTCCATAGGCAATTTTAAACTGCCTAAGACCTGTGATGATACTTTTGAATGGACGCCCGGCTATGATTTCGTAAACGAAAAAGATTCGGGACAGGTAAAGATCGTGAACCTGCTGTTTATGGGTACTACCCAGTTTAATTTCATAGATACGGCACGTATAAAAGTTATTGTAAAAAATGCTTTAAACTTTGACATAGCAACAAAAGATTATAATGACGCCGTGGATAATATAAACAAATGGATGCTTCGTTATAAATATACTTTTTATCAGTTAGACAAAAAGGTCCGGAATATAAAGGGCACACGTTCCGGGTTTGATATTACTACCGCCACCACCACTACCACCGGCACCATACTGGCCACATCTGCCACTACAAAAAACAGTGATTTTTCAAAAATATTACCGGGTATTGGTGTAGTGGGCATTCCTGTTAAAGAGGCCGTGGCTCCCAACAAAACGGTGGAACAGAACCAGGCTACTTTGTTAAGAGCTACGATCAAAAGACTTGAATATATTCTTTTTGACAATAAACTTTTTGGTGACAGGGACCCTAACATTGCAACCAAAACAGAAACACTAAAAAAAGAACTGAGACAGGCGCAAACGCAACTGGCGGAAGTGCCTACTGAAATGGCAGAAAGCATGTCGGAAGAACAGATCAACAAATATTTTGAAAGTCCGAAAGTGCGTAAGAAATACCGGTTGCGGTAATTCGCCCTCGTTGGTGTTGCGCATAGCCTGGTGATGCCGGCAAAAACACCAACAAGGGAATTCGCAATGTCGTTGGTGTTCTCCCCTCGCTCCTTCTCTGCTCAACACGCAACGACGGTGTAAAAATGACCAGCCGGGAAGCCGGAACAATTATTTTTCAGTTGCTATTAATTTACCGTTTTATTGCCTCCCCGGCTGTTTTATGCCCTTGTTTCAAAAAGAAAACAGTTTGTCATTATTGATCACAAAGTAAGCCGTATTTGCAGGCGCTTCATACCCGGTAAATAATCCTGTAAAAGCGCTGAATGCCGGAAGCACCATGTAGTCTTCGGTTTTTATAAAACAGGGCAGGCAGATCCTTTGCCGGGCCTTTCCGGCTATTGTATAGCCCGGATGCAGGTGGCCTGAAAAAGAGAAACGATCATTGCAAACTGATTGCCTATCGTGGATGATGCGAAAATTACCCATCAAATATTCTTCAGCCGTTACCTCAATACCCAGATCCGTGTACCCGGCCGTTTCATACCGGTCATGATTCCCTGGCACCAGCGTCAGCGCAAGGGTTTTATAGCGATTCCTCCATTGCTGAAAAATTAAAATATCTTTATTGAACTGATGATGGAACAGGTCTCCTGCGATCAATAGCTGTTCGGGCTGAAATCCTTCTATAAGACAGGTCAGGCGCTTCAGATCATCCTCCAGCACGCCGGACGATACCGGGATCCCATGCCTGCGGAAATAACCCGTTTTACCCAAATGCAGATCAGCCACAATGAGTGCCTTCCCGGCCGGCCAGTACACCGCCCGCAGCGCCGATAAAATCACCGGTTCCTCTTTTATAAATATCGTTGCGGTACTAGTTCCCGGCATTGTTTCCTGTTGTTTTTTTAAAAGTTTCCTCCTGCATTTTTCTGATCTGTACATCCAGTTCCTCACTGCTCAGGTTTTGCCGCAGGCTGTCTACCTTTATCGGGAAACTCAGCGGTGTAAAACCCTTTGCCTGCACGATCACGATCCTGCTTTTTACGATCCGCTGAAAGGCCGCCATTAAACGCGGTTCTTCCAGTTGCTGATAAAACACTTCGTCAAACGCCTGCCTCAATAACAAATTGGAAGCGTCATATTGTTCAAAAATGCGAAAAATTAATCCTGAGGAAGACTGGAGGTTTTTATTGGTCTTTAGCTTGCCGGCATAGTTGCGCATTACGAGTCCTGCAATTACGGCAATGTCCCTGAACTTGCGCCCCGCCATCTCAGCGGCATTGATACTTTTACCAATGTCGGACGTAAGCCCCGTTACGGAAAACAATTCTTCAATGATCTTTTTTGTGAGCTGCACCGGCTGGTCGCTCAGCAGCTCAAACCCATAGTCATTCATGGCCATAGAAAAACTGATCGGCTGAATCCTGCTCAGCCGCCAGGCGATCAGTGCGGCCATCACCTCGTGCACCAGCCTGCCTTCAAAGGGGTACATATAAATATGATGGCCATCCTTTGTTTCGATCTGCTCAATCAAAAAATCGTCTTCCCTGGGTACATGGGACACTTCCTGCTGCTGGCGGAAAAGCGGCTGCAATGCCCTTAACTCCCTGTCCATCCGGCCGGGCAACAATGCCTGTGTATACTTATGGCGCAACAAGGCGCTAAGGTTGGAGGACAGGGGCAGCCGCCCGCCCATCCAACTGGGCGTAATAGCGCGTTTTGCTTTGCTGTGCCGCACTAACACGGTCATATCTTTGATCATTACAAACTCAACGATCTTTCCTGCCAGTCCGAACTTATCCCCCGGCGACAGCCGGGAAACAAAATATTCCTCCACCATTCCGATATAGCCGCCGCTCATATACTTTACTTTCAGCATCGGGTCGCTTACGATAACCCCCAGGTTCATCCGGTGCATCATAGCTATTTTCCGGCTCTTTACCACATACAAGCCCTCTTCAACAATAACTTTTTGAAACTCCTCGTACGACTGCAGCAGCTCGCCTCCCTGTGTCACAAACCGCAATAACCATTGCCATTCCCCCGGCTCCAGCTCGCGAAAACAATAGGTCTGTTTTACTTCAGCAAACAATTCTTCCTGCCTGAAACCCTCTCCCACAGCCAGTGTTACCAGGTACTGCACCAGCACATCAAATGTCAACAACAAGGGCGGCCTGCTTTCGATGATCTTTTGTTTTGCCGCTTCCTTTAAAGCGGCCGCCTCCACCAGCTCCAGCGAATGGGTGGGTAAAAAATAGATCCTCGAGGTTTCAAAGGGCGAATGCCCGCTTCGGCCGGCACGCTGTAAAAACCGCGCTACCCCTTTGGGAGAGCCGATCTGGATCACGGTATCCACCGGCTTAAAATCAACGCCCAGGTCTAACGAAGAAGTACAGATCACCACTTTCAGTAATCCCGTATGCAGGCGTTCCTCGATCCATTGCCGGAGCTCCGCATCTACAGAACCATGGTGCAGGGCCAACTGCCCCGCAAGATCCGGGCATACGCTCAGCAGTACCTGGTACCATAATTCAGATTGACCGCGGGTATTGGTAAAGATCAGTGTAGTGCGGCTTTCGTTAATAACGGGGATCAGCCGGGCGGCCAGTTTGGTACCCAGGTGCCCCGCCCAGGGCAGCAGCTCGATCTCTTCCGGAATAATGGAGATGATCTCCGTTTTCTTTTCCTCTTTGGTCTGGATTTTTATTTTCTTTTGCTCTCCCGGCAGCAATACGTTCATGGCATCATCCATATTACCGATAGTGGCCGATATGCCCCAGACACGCATGCCCGGCGCCAGCTTCCCCAGGCGGGCAATAGCCAGCTCGGTAAGCACACCCCGTTTGCTGCCGAGCAATTCATGCCATTCGTCTACGGCTATACATCGCAGCGAAGTGAACAACGGTCCGTTTTTTTTCTGGGCAAATAACAGGTGCAGACTTTCGGGCGTGATCACCAATACATCCGGCATTTTTCTTTTTTGTTGCTGCCGCTCTGCAGGCGTGGTATCGCCATTGCGGACCCCTACCTCCCAGTCTAACCCCATTTCCTGCAAAGCCGTTTGCATGGCCCTTGCCAGGTCTTTTGCCAACGAGCGCAACGGGGTGATCCAGAGCAATTTTACGCCCGCGCTATAGGCTTGCGGATTATTTAAATAATGTATTAAAAGCGCCAGGAAAACGGAAAAGGTTTTGCCAAAACCGGTGGGCGCCACCACGATACCGGAGTACCCTTCATCAAATTTTTTCCAGGTCTCCCTTTGAAATGAAAAGGGCGTCCTGGAGGAGGCCTTCATCCAGTTCTCAACAATTTCATATCCCGGTGTCGATTCAAAACGCCTCATTACAATCTCCTGTTTGGATCCCGAGCGGATCCGTGTAAATATATAGGAAAAATCAATTACACTTTTCGTCATGCCGGGCGCTCTCCCGGCCGTCGCCGCGAGAGCCGAGGTATCCCTGTGATGCCGAACTGCAACTACACCAGTATTTGAGCCATTTCCGCTCCGTTAGGAGCGTTGTGTTTATAGCAATCGCAATGGTATTTGTTCGGGCTGTTTACGCGGTCCTGCTGAGGCGGGAGAGCCGATGCTTTGCGTAGATGATCATGAATACTATAAACACGCGGCGCCTACAGCGCCCGAATCGTGTTCCTGATTTTGACGCGCATGCGAAAGCCTTCGGGTCTGCGATCAGGATAACGAAAGAATACTATGTCATTGCCTCATTGTTTTTGCCCGCCTGAATAATTGCAGATCGGCAGGCAGTACAAATAAATAACCCGGAGAACCACAGCGCTTTTTTTTATACGATTTATTCAGTGTCTTCAGATTCGTGCGGAGACAGCTCCCACTACTATTGGCAACCCGTTTTTTGTAAATAGTTGCAAAAACAATAGTTTTAACAGCAAAAGCTGACTATTTTCGTAACTCCATGAGCCTCATTTCCATTATAACTGTAAATTATAATCAGCCGGAAGTAACTGTAGCGTTTTTACAATCGATCCGCAGGCATGCCGGGGATCTTCCTGTTGAAGTTATTTTGGTAGACAATGCGCCGCAGGGATCCTATGAATCGCAGTTTACGGATGTGTACCCGGAACTAATCTATATCTTATCGGAACAAAATACCGGTTTCGCCGGGGGCAATAACATGGGTATCCGGCACTCCGGGGGCGATTATCTTTTACTGCTCAACAATGATACGGAAATCACGGAAGGATTTTTAACCGCCCTGCTTGATGAAATGGATGCCAACCCGCAGATCGGTTTATTATCCCCGCTTATTAAATATTTCGATGAAAAGGACCGCATACAGTATGCCGGTTTTACGCCGATGAATTATTATACGGCACGTAATAATGGGATCGGTAATTATGAAATTGACAGAGGGCAATACCACAAAAGCTATGAAACAGGGTTCTGCCATGGTGCGGCAATGCTGTGCCGCCGCAAGGACCTTGAAGCCGCAGGACTAATGGAAACGCTCTATTTTCTTTATTATGAGGAACTGGACTGGTGCGAGAAATTCAAACGCATTGGAAAGAAGATCTGGTTTACCGGTAAGGCTGTAATCTATCATAAAGAATCTGTCAGTGTGGGTAAAATGAGCCCGCTGAAAATTTTTTTTATGACCCGTAACCGCTTGTTGTATATCCGCAGAAATGCGTCTTTCCTGCAAAAAATTGCTTTTTCCGTTTATTACACTTTTTTTGTATGCCCTTTAAAAATAGTGCAGTTGCTGGGAAAACGGCGGCCCGGTTTAGCACGGCAGGTGTTCAGGGGAATACAATGGAATTTTACTCATTCAAAAAACAGTACCGATCTGGGGTATAAAGGCATATGACAATCGTATTTTGGATCCTTTTAATCGTTATCTTTTATTCTTTTTTTGGATATGGCATCCTGCTGTATTTGATTGTGCGTTTAAAGCGGTTATTGAGGGGCAAAAAAACAATTGACGCGGCTGTCAGCGGGCTTCCTTCAGTAACGCTGCTGATCGCAGCCTATAATGAAGAAGATTATATTGAAGAAAAAATACAGAACTGCCTGGAGCTGGAGTATCCTTCGGAATTATTGTCCCTGTTATTTGTCACCGATGGTTCTACCGACAGTACGCCCGATAAAATTTCCCGGCATCCGGAAATAACCTTGTTCCATACCCCTGAGCGTTCGGGAAAAATGGCGGCTATAAAAAGGGTAATGCCTTTTATAAAAAGCGAGATCGTTGTATTTACCGACGCCAATACTTTTTTAAATAAGGAGGCGATCCGGAAACTGGTAGCCCCTTATCAAAACCCTAAAGTAGGCGCTGTGGCCGGTGAAAAAAGGATCCTGGTTGAAGCCAGCGCTGATGCCAGTTCCGCAGGAGAAGGCTTTTACTGGAAATACGAATCGGCATTGAAGCAATGGGATTATGAATTGTACAGTAACGTAGGCGCCGCAGGCGAATTGTTCAGCATTCGCAGAACACTCTATCAGCCCGTGGAATCAGATACCATTATCGACGATCATATGATCGCCATGCGCATAGCAGAAAAGGGATTTATTATTGCCTACGAGCCGGGCGCCTATGCCCTGGAAACGGCTTCTGCCAATACCAAAGAAGAGCTGAAGCGAAAAATAAGGATCGCCGCAGGGGGGCTGCAATCCATCCTGCGTTTAAAAAAAGCCGCAAACCCTTTTAACAACCCTGTACTCACCTTCCAGTACATCAGCCACCGGGTGCTGCGCTGGACGGTTACACCCTTCTTTATGATCTTGTTGCTGCTGGTAAATGGTTATATGGTTTACACCCAGCAGTATCCTGATTACTATACTTATTTTTTATATGCGCAGGTGCTGTTTTATGCGCTGGCATTTTCAGGCCTGCTGTTTGAACGGAGCAATATAAAGATCAAGGCCTTCTTTATTCCTTATTATTTTGTGCTGATGAACTATGCCGTAATGGCCGGCATTTTCCGGTATTTCCGGAAAAAACAAAGCGCCGCCTGGGAAAAGTCTAAGCGGAAATAAGCAATTGTTCGGGCAACAAAGAAAAATAGTGTTGTGGTACCGGCCGGGCTGCAGCGTAGCAAACACTGATGCTATATTCCCCCTCCACCAACAGGCTGGTATTTTGTAAAATAAGGCCATCGGCCGCTTCCGTATCGTTCAGATCGTTTCGTCCGTCTAAAACCGGGAATAATCGCAGTTCTTCATTCAGTCCGAAACCAGCCGCTTTTACGGCAGCTTCCTTGCGTGTCCAGAGCCGGAAAAAATCCTCGGAGTTCCTTTCTGATGCGTTTAGGAATTTCTGCTCCGCTTTATTGAATGTCATTTCAGCAATGGCCTCCATATCAAAATCCCTTACCTGCTCCACATCTACCCCCAACTCGGCATTCCCAAAAGCGATCACAAGCATATTCTGCGCATGCGACCAGTTAAAAAAAGGCATGGCAACTTCCTGTTCCTGCTTTATATAGGGCTTGTCAAAACGCCCTTTCAGAAATTCAATATCCTGTGGCCGCTGTGCATTGTATTTTGCCAGGAGCAGCCGGCAAAGGATCCTTGAAAGCAAATAGCGCTGCGCATCTTCCCGGTGATAGAACCGGTTGCTTTTTTCGGCCTCATCGGCTCTGATCAATGCGGCATATTGCTCTGTTAAATGTGTAAATTCATTAATGGTGAACCGGTGAATATGCACCCCCGGAACTGTGGGCGTAAAATCCGTTTTCCATGTTGTTCCCGTTTCCTGGTAACAATGTATTTCTGAAATTGGTTTCAATTTTTAATCATTTATTCAACAATAAAAAAGACAACGCCTATTGTATTGCTCATAGATTTCACGGATTCACACAGAAGGCATTTTAAATCTGTGCAAGCCTGCGGAATCTGTGAGAAAAACAAAACGAATATAAAAACAACATTTATTATATGGCTCACGGATTATCACAGAAGGCATTTTAAATCTGTGCAAGTCTGCGAAAATCTGTGAGAAAAACAAAACGAATATAAAAACAACATTTAGTATGTGGCTCACGGATTACACGGATTATCACAGAAGGCATTTTAAATCTATGCAAGTCTGCGAAAATCTGTGAGAAAAACAAAACGAATATAAAAACAACATTTAGTATGTGGCTCATGGATTACACGGATTATCACAGAAGGCATTTTAAATCTGTGCAAGTCTGCGTAATCTGTGAGCAATACGACGGTATCCAAAAACTTATACAATTTCAAAAGATAACAAACCCTATTCCTTATTGCTCCAGTATGATCTGTTTTTTTAAACGGATATCTACGGATGAGCTGCCCACCATAATATCAAAAGCCCCGGGCTCCACCACAAAATTCATATTCTTATCCAGGATGGAAAGGTCATCCGGCGTTAATTTAAAATGCACCGTTTTTGTTTCCCCGGGGCTCAGCGATACCCGTTCAAAACCACGTAAAATAGATTCATAGGTTGTTACACTACTCACCAGTTGCTTTACATACAACTGCACCACTTCATCACCTTTTACCTTCCCGGTATTTTTTACATCAACCGCCACTGATATGTCTGCCTGTGTTCTTGCCTTTTCGGGATCTACCTTCAGGTTTGCATATTCAAAGGTAGTATAGCTCAGCCCATAGCCAAAAGGGTACAGGGGGCCTACCACCGCCGTTTTGCCATAGCCATTCGGCCCATCGCCCGGCTGCCCGGCATGGGATGCGGGCTTGAACGGAAAATTCATTTCAATTTGCCCGGTGGTTTTTGGAAAGGTGGTCGTCAGCTTACCGCCGGGGTTATAGGCTCCGAAGATCGCTTCTGCAACCGCAGTGCCGCCGGCCGGGCCGGGGAACCAGGTTTCGAGTATGGCATCCAGGTAACGGTTCTCCCAGTTGATGGTTAAGGGTTGCCCGTTGATCAGGATCAGCACCATGGGTTTACCGGTCTTTTTTAATTCTTCCAATAAACGCAGTTGCCGGCCGGGTAAATTCAAGCCCGTGCGCGATAAACTTTCGCCCACCTGTTTATCATTCTCGCCCATTACGGCAATGATAATATCGTTTTGTTTGGCGGCCTCCACCGCTTTATTCATCTCAGCAATTTCCTGCGGGGTCGGCGGCGTATCGATGATCTCGCTTTCCGGCCAGGTAGCGTCGGCCGCTTCGCAGCCTTTTATATAATTGATGGTTGCTTTCTTAGCAGCAAAATGCCGAATACCTTCTAAAACAGAGATCACTTTTTTATTGGAAGGCCCATAGCGGCTGATCGCATGCTCCTTCTCATCCGCCAGCGGACCGGTAACCAAAATATTCCTGTATTGGCCCAGGGACAGCGGCAAAATATTTTTGTCATTCTTAAGCAATACCAATGATTCGCGGTTCATCTGCAGCGCTACAGCTTCCGATGCTTCGGTAGCCACTATCTTATCGGCAGCCTTCGGATCTTTCACATAGGGGGCATCAAAAAGCCCCAGCCTGAATTTTACGCTCAGCACCTCTCCCACGCGCTGGTTCAGCGTTTCCATGGAAAGGCCTCCTTCTTTTATCAATTGTCTCAACGGCAGGATAAAATTTGAAGGAGCATTAAATTCTGTGCGCACATTTAATCCTGCTTCCATTACCATCTTTACTGCTTCTTTGTAATCCTTTGCTACGTGGTGTTTTTCATACACAAATTCCACGGCACGGCTATCAGATACCACATAGCCGTCAAACCCAAACTGCTGGCGCAATAACTGCGTTAAAAAATAATTACTGGCGGTTACCGGCATGCCGTCCCAATCGTTATAACTGCTCATTACCCCCAGCGGGTGCACGTTCTGGATCACTTTCCGGAACGGGTATAAAAAAAGCTGTTGCATTTCCCTGGGCGCAACATGCGGGTCCGTACGGGCATTACCATCCCGCCCTCCTTTGGGCACGCTGTACACGGCAAAATGTTTTAAGGTGGAGGCTACCCCATTTTCCTGTATGCCCCCTGCCAGCGCGGTTCCCAACCCCGCCACCAAAAAAGGATCTTCGCCGTAGGTTTCCACCACCCGCCCCCAGCGCTGATCCCGCGCCACATCCAGGATGGGCGCGTATACATTGGTATAACCCAGCGCCTTTGCCTCGCGTCCAATGATCTGCCCCATTTGGTGCACCAGTTCCTTATTCCAGGTAGAACCGATACCAATGGGCGCCGGGAATGCCGTGGCATGATCCTGGTTCAGCCCGTGAATGCCTTCATTGGTAAAATCAACAGGAATACCCAGGCGGGTTTCTTCAATAAACCATTTTTGAATTTTATTGATGGCCTCTGCGTGGTTGCTAAAGGGATAAGAATACTTTGTTTGCGCCTTTTTATTGCGTGCCAGCCCGTTCAGTTCTTCGTCAATATTGGCAATACCATCTTTCCAGATCTCCTGTTTCCATCCCGGCGTTGGCAGTTCATCTTTAAGCACCCGCCCAAACCCGTAAAGGGTTGCCGTCTGGCAGGTTTTTTCTTCTACCGTCATTTGCGAAAGCAGGTCCTTTACCCGGTTAGCTACAGGCGCAACGGGATCTTCGTAAACGTCTTTCTTCCCGTTTTTATTAAGATCGATCCACCCCTGGTGATAAATGGTTTTCTGACCCTGGGCGCTGCATACCGTTAACAACGCAGTAAATGATGCAAGCAAATATTTCATTCCCGTATTTTGAGCCCGCAAGATAAATAATAGAAAGGGGAATTTTTAAACTATCCTTGCAAATAGCTGCGGGTATTATTCAAGCTTGCGCTGAATAACCGCCTATCGTGCCTGTTAATAAACAGGTGTATCCGGCTAAATCCTAGGAAGCACCGGTATCGCCGCTATACTCACTTTCCGGAACCGGCAGGTTTTTCACCGTAGAACGGCTTAAAGAAACAGAAGAAGAGGAGGAATATAAACCGATGCCGTTACCAAAATACCGGTAATCAATAAGCGATAGCTTCACCACGCCATCAATAGCCAGCTCAATATAATTGCCGTAGCGGATAAGGCGAAAGTGGAACTCCTTTTGTTCTTTCAGGTGAAACACATTGTCCTGCAGCACCTCAAAAATAAAATCGGAACGGGGATCTACCGGGTTATAACCCCAGCTTTTTACAGTAACCACGCTGTTGATCACATCAAAAGAATAATAATACCCCGACCCTTCTTCGTCGATGTCGCTCACCAATCCTAATTTCCCCATGCCTTCTACCGTCAATATACCTTCCCAGATAAAACAAGGCGCGGTTTTTTGTATTACAAAGACCTCATAGCCGCTTCGCGCGGAGCAGATCCAACTCCCCTCCTCCTCATAAGTGACAGCCGTCGGGTTTTTAAAAAGCATGATCATCTTTCCCATCTGCGACTGTTCAACCGTGTTCAGCACCATCTGGTCCCAGCGGTAATAGCTTTTCAACACCAGCCGTCCCTTATCGTCGGTTATCAGTTGCTTTGGTGGTGGAAAGATGCGGTGCGCATTTACATTGCCATTAGCATAAAAAAAATTGTACACCAGCAAATGCTCACCGTCCTGTATAATGCGCGCGGCATAGTTGCCCCGGGGCAGCAGTACATTATTATGAAAGCAATGGTATTCGCCCAGGAAGGCCGGCGCAAACCAGTAGCGCACGGTTACATCTTCTCTTATAGAGCCCAAAAGATAATGCCGTCCGTCCAACTCAAACACACAGGGGCATTCCACATCATCATAAACCATCGGGTAGTGCATGGGTGGATGAAAGATGAGCTCTTTACTCTGCAGCTCCACCAATCCCACGCAGCCCCTCCTGGAAACGGGACCTGCAGCGGCCCTGGTACAAATGAGAAAAAAAGTTTTTCCGTCATAGTCATAGCGGAAGGGATCGCGGAAGCTGATCCAGAAGCGGGGATTATTTTCATAGGTTTCATAAAAAGGCGCCCGCGGGCCAAAGGGAAACACTTCATCCATCACTTTTTCCCAGTTGAACAAATCATCCGACAGGGCCAGCCCTATCTTTGATACCACGCCCCGGTCCTTTCGCTGCAGGCCGGTATAGTACATTTCAAAGCGGCCTTTGTTTTCATATACCTGCATCGTCCACAGCATATCATCATCCCAATCACCGGGGTCGCCAACAAACAGGGCGTTCTTTACCCGGCGCCAGGTCAATCCGTCTTTTGAAACCGCATGGGCTATATAATCATGATTGGGGATAATCAGGTGAAAGAGATGATAGATGCCTTTATGCAACAGCATGGTAACATCGCCTATCTCCCATTCGCTAAAACCGGAGCCGGAATACAGGTTGTCGGGCATTCGATCCATTCCAAAAAAATTTATTTACTTTTAACGCGATTTATCTACAATCATTCCACTGGCAGATGTAAGGCCCAGCACTTTTACCTTCGCATCTTCATTTTCTGAAACCGTTGATCATACACGGCTTCGCCTTTAAAACCGCTCAATATGCAACAATATTACATACAATTGTTTAGTCCGCATGGTTTAATCCGTTATTATAAACCTGAAATTGGACGGGATAAAGATACCGGAGGACAAGTTAAATATATCTTAGAATTATTGGAAGCATTGGCGCTGCACCCACAGGTACGCAAGGTAGACCTGTTTACCCGGCGCATTGCAGACAAGCGCGTCTCTGAAACCTACAGCCATGAAACAGAGACCGTTGCCCCCAATGCCCGCATTGTACGGATCACCTGCGGCGGCAATTTATATAAGCCGAAAGAAAGCCTCTGGGACAACCTGGATGAGTTTGTAGATAAAGTGATCCGCTTTATTGAGCAGCAGGACGATTATCCTGATATCGTGCACGGTCATTATGCCGATGGCAATTATATCGCAGGCGAGGTCAGTAAAATATTCGAGATCCCTTTTATTGCCACCAGCCATTCATTAGGCAGGAATAAAAAAGAGCTGTTATTAAAAGAAGGGCTTCCGGAGGCCGTGATCAATCAAAAATTTAATATGGAGCGCCGCATTGCGGAAGAAGAAAAAACACTGCAACTGGCCAGCCTGGTTATTGTAAGCACTGCTCATGAAATAGCCGCGCAATACAAAACCTATAAATACCGCGATGAAGCCCGGTTCAAAATTATTCCGCCCGGCATCAACACCGCCGTGTTCTATCCCTTTTACCGGATGAACATGCCTTCCTTTACTATGCCGCTGGAACAGGAACAGGCGCAATACCGTGTCAATTCAGAGATTGAGCGATTTCTTTTCGCTCCTTCCAAGCCCCTGATCTTATCCATCGGCCGTGCCGACAAGCGTAAAAATTTTGAAACGATCATTGACTGTTATGGCCAGGATAAAGAGCTGCAAAGCATGGCCAACCTTGCCTTATTTGCAGGTGTAAGAAAAGATATCACCCAAATGCCGGCCGATGAACAGGAAATCCTTACCGGGCTGTTATTGTTGCTGGACAAATATGATCTTTACGGCAAGTTGGCATTACCCAAAAAAAATGACCCTTCGCTGGAAGTACCGGAGATCTATCGCATCGCAGCCCAAAAAAAAGGCGTTTTTGTAAACGCAACGCCCGGGGAAAATTTCGGCCTCACGTTGGTTGAAGCCGCCGCCTGCGGCCTGCCCGTAATAGCATCGCCTACCGGCGGCCCAAAGGAAATTATCGGCAACGCCCGTAATGGCCTGCTGGTGGACGTACAGGACACCAAAGCCATTGCAGCCGCATTAAAAAAGATCATTGCAGATACTTCATTATGGGAGCAGTTCTCTGCCAACGGCATAAAAGCCGGGCAGGAAAGCTATTCCTGGGAAGCCCATGTACAAAGTTATATTGCCGGCATCAATGAAATTTATGCGCAGCGGAATATTGCGGTGGCCCCCGATGGCGCCGCGCTGCCCTATGGAAAAAAATTAATGAAAGCGGGATTGTTTTTCATTTCGGACCTGGACGGCACTTTGATCGAGGGGGATGATGTTACCGGCCTGGACGCGATCAATAGCTGGGTCATTGAAAACAAAAATACGGTAGCCTTTGGCATTGCTTCCGGCCGGAACAAAGCGCTAACCGTTGAAGCGCTGGAAAAATATAACATCGCCGCGCCTGATATATTGATCTGTTCTGCCGGTACTGAGATCTATTATACAAATAAATGCATCCCCGATCCCGGCTGGGAAAGTCATATCAATCATCAATGGAAGCGCAGCGAGCTGGTAAAAACATTGGAACGCTATCCCGGGCTGCGGCTGCAGGAAGCCGATGCCCAATGGAAGTACAAACTAAGTTATTATGTTGACGACCATTTTAGCGAAGGCCAACTGGCCGACCTGTACAAGTTCCTGGACGACCGGAAACTGCGGGCGCGCATCCTGCTTACGGACAACCGGTTCCTGGATATACTTCCCGTGCGGGCGGGGAAGGGAAATGCCGTGCGGTACCTGAGTTATAAATGGCAACTGCCGTTGGATCACTTTATTACTTCCGGGAACGGCGGCAACGATATCGACATGCTCCGCGGCCGCACCAGGGGCATCGTGGTGGCCAACCACAGCCCGGAGCTGGCATCCCTGCGCAAAAGCCGCTATGTTTATTTTGCCCGCAGCCGGCAGGCAACGGGGGTAATGGAAGGCATCCGTCATTACCTGTCAAAAAACGAAAAACCGGGAGCATAAATGGTCGGCTCACAGATTTCACCGATTTTCACAGAAGGCTTTTAAAATCTGTGGCATCCGTGAGAAAACAAAAAGATGATACTTTAGAAATTATCTTATTTTTACCGCATATAATTCAACTGTATGGCATATAATCTTTTAAAAGGAAAAAAAGGAATCATTTTCGGAGCGCTGGATGAAAAATCCATCGCCTGGAAAACGGCGCAGCAATGTTACAATGAGGGCGCTCAAATTGTGCTCACCAATGCGCCTGTGGCATTGCGCATGGGCGAGATCAACAAACTGGCGGAAGCCTGCGGCAATGCGCCGGTTATTGGCGCCGATGTTACCAATATGGACGACCTGAAAGCCTTATTTGAAAAATCGATGGAGCACTTCGGCGGCAAGGTTGATTTTGTACTGCATTCCGTGGGCATGGGTTTAAATGTGCGCAAGGGAAAAGATTATACCGATCTTAATTACGACTGGAACCACAAGACCTTCGATATTTCTTCCATGAGCCTGCACCGTGTGTTAAAAACCGCGTGGGACCTGGATGCGCTCAATGAACATGCCAGCGTTATTGCCCTTACCTATATTGCCGCACAGCGCGTATTTCCGGATTACAGCGAAATGGCAGATGCCAAATCGCTGCTGGAAAGTATTTCGCGTATGTTCGGTTATTACTATGGCGTAAAACGGAAAGTGCGCATCAATACCATTTCCCAGTCGCCCACCAAAACAACTGCGGGCAGTGGTGTAAAGGGTTTTGAGAATTTTATGAGCTATGCAGAAAAGATGAGCCCGCTGGGCAATGCGCCGGCGGAGGATTGCGCCAATTATATTTCGGTTATGTTCAGTGACCTGACGCGCTATGTAACCATGCAAAACCTGTTCCACGACGGGGGCTTCAGCTTTACCGGCGTTACACCGGAAGTGTTGGAATCCATGGGCTAAGTCAATAATATTCTCTTTTAAAAGCAGCATGCAGAAGGAACTCTTTTTACATGCTGCTTTTTTTACGCATGTTGAACTCCGGCGCTGCATGCTGCAGGAGGTGAACAGGCAATAGTGAATAGTCGATGGGCGATATTTAGTTTGATATTTTGCACCGGACGATTCACCATTGACTGAGGTTTGGCGTTGCGCAGCCAGGAATTATTCACTATTCACCACTGGCTATTTACTGATGTCTGATCTCTGATTTCTGATATCTACCATTTCGCGTTTGGCATTATGCGTTGTGCCTTCAGCATTGCGCGTTCAGCATTAAGTGTTACCCGTCCGCTGCTGCAACTGCCAGTAATGCCCAAAGGGATCTTTAACCGTTCCCTGGCGGTAGCCGTAGTCATAATCCTGTGCCGGGCTTATTTCAATAGCGCCAGCATTGATCGCGTTCTTTATAGTGGCATCCACATCCGGCACAAAGAGGCCGATGCAAACGGTAGTGCCGTTATGCGCACCGGGTGAAAAATAATACGATTTGGCAGTAACCTCATGCAGGTGAAATAAAGCCCCCTCAATACTTAGTTCGGATACATGAATACTTCCGTCATCATTGGAAAAACGCCGGAGCTCCGTAGCCCCGAATGCTTTTTCATAAAAGGAAATATCCCGCACGCCGTTGGGGATAAAAAGCTCGGGAGCGAAGAAGATTTTATTATCATTCATTGCTATTGGGTTTAATCATTTTTCCCGCTGATTTGCGCGGATTCTTTTCGCTGATCTTCGCAGATGGTTCTTTTCTGCGCTTCATCTGTGGGAGCCTTTTCCCGCAGATTCTTTTTCGTATGACCGTATTCTTTGATCCCTGCTAAGTTAGTTAATTACAGGGAGGTATATGTTTGTTAACCCGGCAATATCAACACCGGTTTGCGGGAGGCTATTTTGCCTATCTTTATAACCCGGTAATTATTGTTATCTTAACAAGGCAACCCTGCCAGACACATAAACCTTCATTTTATTTAACCACATTATAAACTTATATGAACAAACAGGTGCTTTTTATACAGGGTGGCGGCAATGGCGGCTACCAAACCGATGCTTCGTTGGCAGCCTCGTTACAAACTGCGTTGGGCAGTGGTTACCAGGTGCATTACCCGCAAATGCAGGCCGATGAAACCGTACCCGGTTTTGCTTCTCAATGGCTCCGCCAGATTGGCGAGCAAATTGCTGCGGCTAAAGATGGACTGATACTGGCAGGTCACTCTCTTGGTGCTTCTCTGTTGGTAAAATACCTTTCAGAAAATACCGATCAAACAAGCATCGTCGGGTTATTCCTGGTGGCCCCACCCTTTTGGAATGGTGACCGTGACTGGGTACAGCCTTTGAAGCTACGGGAGGGGTTTGCAAACCAGTTGCCCAAAGAGCTCCCCATTTTCTTTTATCAATGCAGGGATGATGAGGTGGTGCCCTTTGATCATTTTATACATTACCAGCACCAACTCTCCCGGGCTGTTTTTCGTGCACCGACAAGCGGCGGTCATCAGTTCAATAACGACCTGTCAATAGTAGCAGCCGACATAAAGAGCCTGTAAAAGCGATAGTCCCCCGTTAAATTAAGAATGACAAGAACGATTCTCTCATATTATGCATAACCAAAGGGTTGCTTTTGGAGCAGAGATTACTTCGCTGTCTAACAACTCTGGTTCTCACTGGTACCCGATAAACTTCAGTTCTGCTTTTACAATTTTCTCAAAAAAAGAACGTAGTTCTTCATAATCTTCCGGTGCATAAAATTGCTGCCGGCTATTGGAGAATTTACGGGTAACCTGCAATTTGGCTGGTGCAACCAATTGAAACTGTAGACTATATTCCAGGTCTTTAAATTTCAAAGCAACCGGGGCCGGCGGTGCTGAAAATTTCATTCCAGCCGGTGCAAAAATGGTCACCCTTGTTTCGTAGGCATCCGTATTCTCATAGCTCCAGTATTCCACCGGTTGCGTTCTTTTTTCCGCAGGGAATTTATCCATCGTTGCCACCAGGTCATGATAATTAATTTTAAACGCACTCATTGGCCCCACTTCCGAAACCTGGTCGTTGGCAATATAGGAAAACTGGTACTGTACGGAATCGGTCAAATTATCCAACCCCGAAAACCGGAGGTCGCCCAGCTTCACTGCGGTGGAATACCCGCGGGCAACGGATTCCTCCATATCGCGGAACCGTTTCTGTTCGTCACTATGCCGGAAGTCTGCGCGCGTATCTGCCGCCAGGTGCCCGGTTTTGATCACCTTGTTATTGTACAACAAATTTGCTCCCTGGGGGCGGATCTCAATAATCCGGGTTACTTTGTCTTTAGACCTGCTGCCTGTATACAAGTGCGTTAGCCCCGTAAACGACAACGTTCGGCGCACAGGAATATCAAGCATCAAGGCCCCGCTAAGGCTATTGGGTAATGCCGCAAAAGGAAGGTTATTATCCGTCAATTCAATAAAATATTCTTTATTATCCAGGGTAGCTTTAGCTATGCAATGGTTAAAGTCCATTGCCGGCAGCAGCATATCTTTGGTTCCATTGTTGCGGGTGTCGATCAACACCATATTGGCCGCTATGCCCGCTTTATGACATAAAGCCACAAAGAGCCGTGACAGGTCCTTACAATCGCCCAGCTGCGTATTAAGCGTTACAGAAGGCTTTTGCGGAATATACCCGCTTTGGCGGAAGGCGACGGAACTATAGTGAATGGTATTCTCAATATAATTATAGATACGCCTGGCTTTGGCGAACTGGCTTTCTGCTTTTGCCGCTGCCGGAAATAACGTATGGTATGCTGCTGCCACTTCGGGTTCCACTTCATTATAGTTTACGACGTCTGCGTACCAGTCCGCTATTTTATTCCAATCGCTTATAGTAGAAACATAGAGTACGTTAGCTACGTCCACCAGATCCGGCGTCTGCGGCTCGTCCTTTTCCGCCGGTGCATGAAGCTGTTCCCAGGAATATTTTGTAAAATCTTCCACCCTGCTCATTTGCGGGCGGATGCTGTCCCTGCTAAACTGGTACCGGAACGCTGCATCTGCAGGCACCAGCAGCGTATACCTGGAGGCATTACAATAAACATTGCCTGTAAAGAAATACCGGTCCGTAAAATCTTTTGCAAAATGCCCGTTTGCAAATTGCTGCAGCCGGTACCGGATAAAAATAACGTCGCCAGGCTCCAGGTTGGTAAATACAATATCGCTCTCTTTTTTATCGCCCTGTATCCGTTTGTCCTTTTTGATCACTTCAGCTTTTTCAATCAGCAGGGATTGGGTATTGTCAAAATTCAGCGATACCTCCTTATACCGCTCAATGCCTTTTTCATTTACAATTTTTATCAGCAAGGTGCTGTATTGTTCCTGGCCTCCGTCGGCGTACAGGATCAAGTCCCGCTGGTCCAGTAAAAAATAGTAGCCGGCTTTTTGCTTATCTGTCCCATCGTAATCATCACTATTAATAATTTTATTTTCATCAACAGCGGGCAATAATTTATAAGCTTCACTTTTTTCTTCCAGTTTTCTTACCGTATTGATCAGCTTATATTGACTGGCATTGTATTTCAGGGACGTGTGATAGGCTTCCAGGGCCGCCGGTATTGCATTTTTTTGTTTCCGGATATCGCCCAGCAATTTCCAATAAGTATCTGTATAAGGGTTTATGGACAGCGCTGTAAGCGTATATTTTTCCGCCTTGTCGTATTCCTTTTCCAAAACGAAGAATTCAGCCAGGGTGATATAATACTGGGGGACATTCGGAAACACTTTTATTTGTTTTTCCAACAGGGCCTGGTATTCCTTTTTTTTACCATTATCCAAAAGTGCCGCCAGGTACTGATAAAATACATTATCGTTATAATTATTCTTAAAAAAATCCTGGTATACCATCAGGGCACTGTCGGAACTCTTCCCGGTAGTTTTTCTTAACTTATAAATGCCTGCCTGGATCTCAGGCTCATCCGGGTAACGCCGGTATATCTTTTCAGCAATGCTGGTGATCTCATCTATCTTTTGGTCTTTCGACTTTAGCAACATATAGTACCCGTCGGTATATTCGTTCTCGCCAAATAATTTTATATACTGGTTCCGTTTATGTTCCAGTTCAGTATATTTTTCGTTTTTACTCAGTTGCTGCATAGACAGGTGCATGGCGTATTCGCTGGTGCTGTCCAGTCGCATCACCCGTTCATTCTCGGTTTCAACCAATGCATTATTGCCTTCATCGGAAAGCACATCGATGTACACAGATCGCAACAGCGAATTACCAGGCGCTTTTGCCAGGGCCCGGTTGATTACCTGTTTAGCTCCTTCCGTTTTCTTGCTGCGCAAATAACTCTTCGCCAATAGTACGTAGTTGAGCAGGTCTGCCGAATCCTTTGCCAGCCGGTTCTCAAAATACTGTTCTGCAAAATGTGGTAACAATACGGGCAGCGGCGCCGCGGCATCCGGTTTAGGATAAGCTTTATACACCGGCGAGCCCTCCAGGTTCACCGGCTTTCCATCTGCATCCAGGAACCGGAGTACAAAATTGGGATAGTAATTACTGGTATACCCCAGCTGTACCAATATCCGGTTGGTTCCCTTTTTCAGCACGGCTTTTACCCGGTAGGCGTCAAAATCAGTAAACCGTTCCCGCGGCTCGGAGAGCATCAGCTCATCATTCAGCCAGCACTTCAGGTTTCCTGAAAATCCCATATTTAACAGAACGGTCTTTTCTTCCGGTACCTCAACAAAGGTTTGCGTATATACAATGCCCGTAGCGCCGGGTATTGAAAAGCCGGTGGGGATCCAGCCATCACTGGTCTCAAAAGCGGGGGTAAACCATTTTATGGCATTGCCGGATGCATTCTTAAAAGTGTATTCCGGTTCCGGGTGCTTCAGCGGGCCATAATCATTATAAAACCCGCTGCCGGAGAGGTTTTCAAAAGGCCCTGCATATTGCCAGTGCCGTACGGTGGGGATTGTCTGCACATAAGGCCCGTTAGCAGGGGGCTTACCGCACATGATCTCGTTAGCGGTCTGCAGGTAGCTGGCGGATGTCCGTAATAAAGCCGGGGCCTTGGTATCCGTAGCAAGTTTTTGCAGCAATGCCAGTTGGTGCGGTTTTCTTTTAGCGCGGTACGGTCCCGCAACGACCTTGTTAAACCACAGCGCATATATATAAGGATAAGGGTCTTCCAGCTGCCCGTAAACGGAATCGGCAAACCGTGTCATTCCGGCCTCACTGCCGTCAAAGGTTTGCAGTAGCAGGTTGGCAATAAATGCCTGCCCGTGGGTCTGTGGGTCTTTTTGCGCCTCTTTTAAGAGCGCGGCGGCCGTGGCCCGGTCATTATTGTTTAATGCGGTCCATGCTTTTGTATAGCTGTTCTGGCAAAAGGCAGTTATTCCCATTAGCAGGCCCACAATAAGCAGTGTAAGGTTTCTCATTAGTCTCTCTTTTAAAAACAGGTTTTGGATCTATGTTTTACAGGTTATTTCCTCCTCAAAAACAGGAACAATATAGGAAATTATTTGATTGATTCCTTACTATGGTGCAAATCTTCCTGCACGGCACCCATGCAAATGTTTCGCATTTTGACACTATTGGTAATAAGCGGGTAAAATGCATGCCCAAAACAGTATTCAGGTTCCAATCCATACGTTTATGCCCTTTGCAAGCTATTTTAGCTATCTTTATACCAATTGCTACTGACCGTGAAAGCCCAACATTTCAGCCATTGATGAATACCGGACAGTGAATAAAAAAATACAGGAACACCGCTTTCACTGGAAACAATTTTAAAAAATAAATTCGGAATAAAACCGAACTTTTATTATTTTTTGCAATGCGTATAACCGGCATAAAAATATTATATGGGCCGGATCGCACGATGATTACGAGCAAACTTTTAAAAACAATAAACGGTCCATTGAAAAATGGCTCAGGAGCAAAGGATATATTGAGTAATGCAAAAAGCATTTGATATAGAACAGTTGGTAGAAGCAGGCGCCATTACCAATGAGCTGGATTACGAGCGGGCCATGATAGCCGATCGTAAGCTGCGCCTGCTGGCAAAAGAAAGCGTGCATTTTAAAAAAATGCGAAGCCGGTTACGCAATTTAATTGCGGCGTATGAAAAAAAGGAATGGAACAAACAGACCGTAGCCGATACCGCTAAACTGGCCGAATCAGAAAGGATCTTTATTGAAAACAGGAAGACCCGCATTAAAAAGGAACTAAAAGCACTCGATCTTACACAAGAGCAGCTGGCTGCCATTTTGGGTCATAAAAGCAAAACCCATATGTCGGAGCTGATCAATGGCGTTAAACCATTTCAGTTGACCGACCTGCTGGTGATCAGCAAGTTGCTGAAGATCGATATGAAAACGCTCATCCCTCCTTTTTTATCCGCTGCAGACAGAACCAAAGTACTGTCGGCGCTACAGCAATTAAATAACCCCAAGTTAGAAAAAAGGGCCTGGGCCTTTTAACAGGCCCGTACAAACAGATAACAACAATGTAAAACACACGTCAGTTACCGTATTTTACGTATCTTCAAAGTCGTTATTAACGCTTAAATTTGAACCTATGATAAATGACAAAAGAATACATCAGGGCCGAAATGTAAAACGCTTCCGTGAAATGCTGGGTATAAAGCAGGATGCCCTTGCCTATGAGCTTGGGGATGATTGGAACCAGCAAAAAATTTCCCTGCTGGAACAAAAAGAAACCATTGATGCACCCCTGCTTCAACAGATCTCCGATGCACTAAAAATACCGGTGGAAGCGATACAGAATTTTGATGAGGAACAAGCGGTGAATGTAATAGCAAATACATTTGGTGATAATGCTTGCGTAGGAAATCCTAATTCTACTTTTAACTTCAATCCTATTGAAGAATTAAAAAAATTACATGAAGAAAAAATCGCTTTGTTTGAACGAATGCTAGAAGAAAAAGATGAGATGATGGCCGAGTTAAAAAAACTAATACCGGCAAAGTAATTTTTTATTAGGGCGTGCCCCGGCCCGGCCAGCACACAAAAGCAACACACAGCCGGGGTCGGGCTATCCGCTATATCTTTTGCTCCGTTGCACTCCACAAAAGGATGCTGCTGCTATCCCTCACGCGGGGGGAAAAGTAATTAGAGGGCAAATGTTTAGGGAGCTTATATCCCCACCAAAGAGAACTCCAGTTTTTTCAATTTGCAGATAACCGATTCGGAGATTTCGATAAGGATTTCATGTGGGTAAGTTCCTTTTTTAACTGTTGCAAAATAATATTGAATCGCGAAAATGAATGGTGTTAACAGGAGTAATTTCTGATAAATCTGATTTATAGTGGACGTCAAAGACGTTATTCGGAATATGAATTTGTTCAATTTTTTCAATATCCTGATGCCTGTAAAATCGTAATGATTGTTTGGCAATTTCATAATCAAATTTTATTCCAATAGAGTGTTCTAAGGAATTTGCAAGCGTTTTACATACAAGACCATTTAATTTATCTATTTGCTTACAGTCATTGCCGATTTTCTCTGAAATACTGTTTATTAATTGCTGAATATCTATACCTAAGTTATGTTGCCTTACAAATATGGAGGCAATCAAAACTTGAGAATCCGGTGGCGGATTTAGCTGTTCGGACGAGAAAGAATGCTTGCGTTCAAAAATAGAACTACTTTTAACTTCTATTCTTTCTCTTCCCGCATTGAAATCAAATTTTTCTTCGGGCATGCTGTGCCAATAATTTAAAAGCGTTTGCGGACTCTTTGCATTATCAATCAAAAACAACTCCGCCCAAAGCCCGTTCACGGTGTTTGTTGGTATATCTGCTAATGTTTTAAATATTTCAACAAATCTTTTCAAAGAATCAACAACTTGCTGTTGCGTAGGGCTTTTACCAATAGCCTTCACAAGAGTTTCCGATATTCTTAAAAAGTACTCCAGCAAATTTCTGTCAGCACTTCTAAAAGTAATTACTGTAAAAGTCTGTAGTCTGCTTCTGCCATTTTCTGAAATTTTACACTCAATATTTTGTTCAAGCTGTAAGTATTTCAGACGGAAATTTTTCAGACTACTATCTTTTATTCGTTTAGTAACAGACAGCAATAAAACTGCATTGCCCTCAACGTCTATAGCAATTCTAAATTCTGGATATTCGGGAATGGCAATAGCATTGAAAACTTTGTTGTCGCTTTCGGGAATTGAAAGGGCATCGTATAGCTCAATTAAATTCATACTTGCCTGATTATGTCTGTGCCGATATGTTCAGGAATCCAAATTGCAAGTGTAGGAACTCTTGTAAATTCTGTATCTCTTATATTCAGCAAGTGAATTTGAATAGTCAATAAATCATCTTCCCTAATTTCTGAATCGCCCGGGTAGATTACTTCGCCTGTTCTTGGGTTTCGTCCTTGAAAAAGCTGCTGTATTTCTTGGTTTCTGTCAAGCCTACGAGTTCTTCCTGTCCAATTATCAATGGAGTTAGCACTCATCAAATAAACCAAACATTCATCGTCTGGATGTTCTTCAATATATCCTTTTAAAATACCACGCAAACTTGAATAGGTTGCGGAATCACTTTCTCTTGTGTAACGTAGCTTATTTAGCAAATGCTCCAAACAGTCTTTGATCGTAATTCTTGCAACCAAATGCTTTTGTTCCTCAGTTCGGTTTGCGTGTCCCACATCTTGTGTAAAGTTTGCAGAAATTGATTGTAGAAATGCAAAAAGAGCTTCTCTGTTTATGTCAATAAGTTCTTCTGTGTCGTGTGGTGCGTTTATTCTAAACCAGTCGTTACCAAACGTATCTCTGTCCAAATCATCATAAATAACTGCCCGTCTTGTTAGATTGAGCATTTGGTCTAATACTGCTTCTCTGTGCCAATTATTCAAGTGCTTGTTGTTAAGGTCAAACTCTAAAAGTCTGTTTCTTACATCTTCTTCGTGCTCAACAATGAAATTGTAAAAATCAATTGTTACTTGGCCAAGATAAACACGACAAAAACCCAAGTAATTTCTTTTGTATCCAAAAAACCTTGCTCGCTGTTGAATAGCATCAACATTTCCTGCTCCGATATTTCTCGGCATATAAGTAACGGTCAATCCGTTAACTGTAAATCCTCTATCCATTGATTGCCCGCCTACTAAAATCCAAGAATATGAATCATTCCAAGGAATCTGCGGTGTTTCACCGTTTCGTGAGTTCACCTCTACAAGTTGCGTGTATTTTATTGCGTGAATCAAATTAGTTCCTGTCAAATCTTGAAACGGTTGTAAGTTTGAAACCGTTTGACGTAATTGATTGTATGAAGTTTGGAACTCGTTTAATAATTCTTGTTTTTCATCGTTGCCATTTCCGGACAACAGCCTTTGCCAACTATTACAAGTGTTACGAATCCAATTTGTAAAATCGCTATGATCGCCCTGTAATCTTGAAGGGTGAACAAGCATTGTTCTGTTTCTTTGACCTTTATTTATTTTCCCTGCAACAACGCCTAGAAAGAAAATTCGCAAAGCACTTTTCAGGCTTTCTGGAATTTCAAACAACTGATTATTATTTGTTGAAATTTCGTTGGCTGGAATTTCTGCAACTAAGTTCGGATTATTCCTAAAAAACTCAATTCCGCCTATGTATTCTTGCCCGGGCGTTAATAACCGAATGAAATTTGGCGAAAGTCTATCCATAATATTAATGAATAGATTTGCTTGCGGTGTTGCCGTATATTGTAAAAATGTATGATGTGGAAAAATAGAACGTAAAGCCGTTATTCTTCTATAAATTGTTGAAACTTGGTTTTCGGTTAAATTTTCAATATCAATTCCTTGTCTTGCTGCCCACCTTGCTCTTGTGTTCAAACTTGCTTGGTCGCCCTCGTCATCTATTATTAAAGTTGGAACGCCTTGTAATTTTTGTCCGTGTAGAACGTTTGCCAAATTATTTAAGTGAGCTTGATTTTTCATTACGGTAATGAGCAAGGTTCTATGTTCATCTTCGGGAAATGTGTCGTCAGCCCATTGTGCCAAAACCATTTCAATAGTTTCAAAATCTTGCGTTCTACTTGGATTTTGAAGCAAAGTCCATTTTCTATCAAAACGTTTCTCAAGGTTTAAATCTTCTGATAAACGTTGTGTTGTTTGATTAACCAAGTTGTTTGAAACACCCGCAATTACAACGACGATTTGATAATTGTTATCTTTTGCCAATGCTGTAAGCGTAGTAAAAGAAAGCGTTTTGCCACTCTGAACGTAACCAATTACAATTCCTGTTTCGTTGTTAGTTACATCATTTGGATTACCACAAGCTTGCATTATACGAAGCGTCTCATTTAAAACCCGTTCATCGTTTTCAAAACCTTTTCTTTGAAGCAAGCCCAATGTTTCTTCTCCCACAAACGGTTGCCATTCGCCGTTTGTATTATTATTATCTTGTATTTCAATTATTTCTGTCATAAGTAACTTATTTTGATAAGTTGGCAATTAGTTCATTGAAGTTTCTACGTACTTCGCCTTGATTTTTGTAACTGTCTTTTGCAATGATTTCAGAAAGTCCAAAAGCTGCAGCAATACGAAGTATAGGCTCAATTTTGTTTGTATCTGCTCCTGCAAATTCAACCATAAAGGGGTGGGTAAGTGAAAGTCTAATGCCAATTTGTCTAACAGAAGAATTTCTTACTTTTTCTTTTATGAAGCTGTCGCCAACTTCTATTAGCTCAGTTAATGACGGGTCGTAAGACAATTCTATGGAAACTTTCCAATCCGTCTTATTAAATCGTAAATCAAATTCCCGATGTAGCGTTTGTTCTGTTTTCGTCAAACCTTCTTTTTCGGGTGTTTCAACAGCAGAAACGTTATTGACAACATCTGCAACTGCTTGCGGTGCTTTCTTTTCAAAATCATTAACCGTTTCATCAAGAGCTTTAACGGCTGCTTTGTATTCTTTTTCGGTTGCCCTTACTCTGTACTGTTCCGCTTGTTGTAAAAGTGGAAATTCTTTTGAGCTAATATCATCTTTTAAAAGACGTAAGAAAATATCAAGGTTTTCGTCCCATTGAATACCCTTTTTGGTGAAGTTCACACTAAATCCATCCAGGTGCAACTCTCCAAAAACCCTTTGATACCGATAACTATTTGGTGCTCCAAAAATAAAATCAGGTCTAAATCCTTCGTCAAAACTTCCTTCAATTACACGTCCTCTTCGGAATAAAGCAAATCCCGCTTCTGCTGTCGATGCTTTTTCTCGAATGGCTACAAATCCATGGACACTTAATACTTCTGCAATATCAAAATCAATTTCTTTACGCCAAAGAATAGGTTCTCCGCTAGGCTCATCGTGTTTTGGAACATTTAAAACGTTGGGATCATTAAATATTAGTTCTTCGCCATTCAAGGTAAGTTTCAATATCCCCTTGCGAATAAATTCGCGATAAATGCTCCGTAAATGGTCTTTTACTTTTGCAACTCCTTTACGTTTTGGAATACGGTTTACATTATATAACTCTACTACTGTGTAATGGTGTTTTTTATCGCAAGGTTTCGCCTCGACATCTAATTCCTCCAATTTATCCTCAAATATTTTTTGCATATCAAAGACAACTTTTTTCACATTGTCTTCTCGTAATGCGGTTGTTGTTACACACCAATTATCTGCAAACCAACAAGCAGCAGACTTCATTCCCATTCCAAATTCTGATAAGCCAGAATTATCAGGTGGGACTTCTGCAGCTCTAAATGCTCGTGCGTAGTCGGCTTGGCCAATTCCGCCTGCATTATCCCGGATAGTGATTCTATTTTCAGGTTCATTGATTTCCACCCTTACTTCCAGTTGGAAATTTTCTCCTTCAACTTCTTTGATAGCCTTTTCGTTTTTCAAATAGCTATCAATCGCATTGTCAATAAATTCAGCCAATGCAAACCATGTCTGATACTCTATGTGTTTTAAAACAGAGAGCATAGTAACCTGCGGACGGATGTTTACTTTATTTTGCTGTTTCATTTTGCAACATTGAAAATTGCTGTACCTCTTTAGGAGCAGTACCATTCAATTTTTTGGGCTCTTGTTTTTCATACAAAAGTTGTTCAGCTATCAATTTCACAATTTTCGAATTTACTGCATTACCCAAAGCCTTGAATGCCGTAGTGTCGTTTGAAGGCAATTCCAAACCCTCTAATGATTGCAGTTTCAAGGCTTCGTCTTTTGTGATGTATCGTTTTTGCCAACCGATAATGGGAATTTGTGTATTAGTGCAAACAAGTGAGGGGAAAAAATCAACTTTTTTTATCCTTATTCCTGACGCTCTGAACTGTAAAATATAATCATTAATTTTTCTTTTACCGTCACCAACATTCCATTCCAATTTTTGCCAACTCTGTGAATCATACTTTGCAATTTCTTTCACAACATCTTGTACATATTTTTTATTGTCTTGGTAAAATCCCCTACTGTGTCTGATATAACTACGTTTCCAATTGGGAAATGCCTTTTCAACTCTTGAATAACTTGGCATATTAATTCGCTGTTGATCTTTGGTCATGCCTTTCAAAGCAATTCCGAAATTGCCTTTGAACTCACCTAACTCAATTGCAGAAAGTTTGAAAGGATAGGAAGTCTCAAAGGGATATGTCGCTCCGAATTCCATACCCCAAACAGGAAACCCCGGTAATTTTGTGTCTTTCGGAATTTGTTCAATGAAACGTTGCCACAGTTTTATACACTCTTGGTTTGCTTTTGGAAGTGCTTTAAATTTAGCAGGATGTTCTTCAACGAATTGGTGAATATCAATCAAAGAAGTCTTTTGTTCGTCAATTTCTTTGAATGAAAAATGCTCAAGACCTACCAGAGAACCAACAATGAAAATTCTTTTACGATGTTGTGGAATTCCAAAATCTTGTGGCGAATAAACTTCATGCTCAACTTCATACCCCAACTTCGTAAGTTCGGAATGCATATAGTTCCATGTTGCTTCGTTATCATGCTGTCGAATGAACGGAACATTTTCAAGAATGAAAAATTTTGGCTTACGGTGTGCAAGAATTTTTACAATCTCATCAAATAAAGTCCCTCTCTCTTCGTCTTCTCTGCCTTTTTGCTTTCCCGCTTTACTAAATGGCTGACACGGAAAACCTGCGCAAAGGATATCGTGTTCAGGAATGCTGTCAATGTCGTGATCAACTATTTTTCTAATATCACCTTTCGGTTCAATTCCCCAGTTTGTTTTATAAACCTCACGTAATGTCTGGCTAAGTTCACTTGCAAAAACGCACTCATGTCCAAGTTCGTGTAACGCCTTATGAAAGCCTCCAAGCCCTGCAAATAAATCTATAAATTTCATTAATTCTATTTAATAATCAATTTTCATCAAAATCCAATAGCGAGTCGTTCGATGAGGTGTTAAAGAGTTTTTATAGACTGTTTTATATGGTTCGCCATTTCTTTCAAGCGTCGTTTATCATCTACAAATTCCTCAAATATTTCTTTATCTAATTTGCTATAAGAGCTCATTCCCCTCCCGTTATGTGTTGGATCAATCGCCAAAAAATTAGAGAGTTTTAAACTTACTCCGTTGGGATTCCTAAATTTTTCAGTGTCTGGTCTGTCCATAAATAATGGTAAAGCATTAAGCACCTCTGAAAGTTCAATGATCTTAGGATTTTTTGCATCGATAGAACCTCTATTGGAATCAAAATAAAGTTCTAATGCTAATATAATTTCGGTTCTATGCCACTTTGGATTTTTCATAAAATAAAATCAAATTAATGATACTTGCATATTCATACAGCTCATTGGTTATTAATGCAAATAGCGCTAGCAGCAGCAGGGCTAAAATATAACATTTTTTGCACATTTTCATTCTTCCGCTAACCTACAAATGCCTATTAATGATTTTTTATATCAAATTTTATATTTTCCTCTGGATTCTGCTTACGGAAAACCATAATCGACCAATATTTCCTATTCTTAAGTTTGCCCTGCCACACTGACAATTACAAAATAAAAAAGCCGGGTTGGTTTCAATTTTGTTGTTAACGGGTGCCCGCGTGAGGGATAGCAGCGGATACCCCGCTGAAGCTCTTGTGCGGTGGGTACCGCGGCTGAGTATAAGCGGATAGCCCGGCCGTGTCCTGGCCTGGTGTAGCGGGCTGGGGGCACGCCAAAAAAATTACCGCCCTGCCAAACTGCGCAGCAGCGCCTATGATAAACCAGGTGTTGCCAACAAGGAAACCATCAAAAACCTGTCTATAGAAAACCACGCATATTTGGAGCGGCATAGCAATGAGATACAGTAAGCGATACTTTAATGATTAATGGGTATCATCTTCTATTTCCTCATCATCGTATTTAAATTTATTCCGGATCCATTTATCGCCTATAAATCCCCGTTCGGCCTGTTCACCAAATTCCAGATCAAAAACCCCGTTCAAGGTACTGTCTCTTAAAATAATTTCCTCCAGGGCCACAATCTTTATGTTTTCGACTGAATGTTCGTCATCCGTTAAAAATTGCCAGTCGCCGTCTGCATCATGAATCACATGGATAACAGGCTTGTTCTGCTCTATCCATTGTTTTGTAGTAAATACTGCAAGATTTTTAGCCTCCCGGAATTTAAAGTCAGCATTCCTGTCCAGCAACGGTTGCCGGTATCTGAACTCCTTTTCAAAATCTTTTTCCCAGGGGAATTTATCATTACGGTCTGTCCAAACAAATTGTAACGCGGGAAAATTATCTGTATCGTAAATATCAATTGCAGTACCAAAATAATCATCTAAATTTCTTTTATCAACAGGAATGAACTGAACCCTGCCCTTTTCAAAGAAATCGTCATAATCCCTGTTTATTTCGATGGTTTGTCCATTCTTCACCAGGTCGGCCACATCATTTATAAGTCCGCCCAATGTCTTTGTGGTTAAGCCAAAACAAATAATTTCCGGGTGTTGAAAGGTACGCCACAAGCCAATGCTATAAGCAAATGACGGCAAATAATCCGTTGCCTCCAGCAGGATAACTGCGAGTCCGTATTTTTCAATATCTGCAATTATTTTATCGTCATCCCTGCAATTATGGTCCTTTTCTGAAGTCATGGCAGGTTGGTTGGGTTTACCTGGTGAATATACAAAACTTCCCTGTTTTAAATTTTAGATTCCCCTGCGGTTATACAACCGAAGGGGCATTTTCGTCTTAGTTGCTGCCGGCACCAGCTTTGCAGGCAACAATTATTAACATAAGTGCATTACCCGTTAATCGTTTTTATTTCTTTAAAGCCAGGCCGGCCCCGGATCTGTGTCCAATATTCCTCCCGTACATCATCATCAATATAAACCGGCAGCCGCTCACCATACAACCTGTCTGAGCCATCCTTTTTGCAACCGGAGATCCAATAGTGTTCCCCGTAGCTGTATCAAAATAATTAGCCTTATAACCCCGCCCGTTCAGGGTTTGAAAAGTTTTACCGTTATAATGAATTGATTTGCCGGTTTTGGAAAAGGTTACCCGCCCGATCCTGGCAGCGCCGGCAAGGCCCGCTCCTTTATATTCCATGTACATTATTCTCGCTTTCATGGTCAAAATCAATAGTTATTCATTTTATGCAAAAATTCGTTATCCAGGACTTTGCTTATATCTCCTGAATTTTTGTAAAAACAATACCACTTGGGCTATTAGGTGTTGGCCCTGTTTTAATACTAAACAGGTAAATATCACGACCATATACAAATATTTTAACACCAGCTCTGCGCCCATATTTCGCATTATCAAACGTATACTCCCAGGAAGTTTGTCCCGCCGGCCTGAGTTTCGCGATGAATGCTGAAGATGTTGTAACATAATAGTCTGCCACACTTCCTGCTATGTAATAAGCATCTACGCTTTTCTCATACAGCGACCTTGGATAAGTTACGCCGGATGTCCCATACCTTAGGTTTGAGTACACTACCTGCCAAACCATAGCTCCGGTTTGGGCGTCCACCTGAAATAACCACGCGCTTGGTTTTGTCAATCCGAAGGAGCTGGAATAGCCAAGCAGATTCCAGTTCTTATTTGCCGAAGAGCTAATTTGAATAACATATTCATCGGCCGTTCCACCATACTTTTTCTCCCACAATAGCCTGTTATCAAAACTTATTTTTTTTACTGTTATATCGTAAAGTACCACAGATTGATTTACGTTGAACCAACTATAAGCAGCAGCATATCCGAGATCATTGGAGTCATTAAAAGTGTACGGGGGGGGGAACCCTCAGCAAGACCATTGTCCGCACTATAAGTAGTCGAAGAAAGAAGATTTCCATTTAAATCAATCAGATAATTGGTTAGCACGCAATTTTCCCGAATACCGTTCTTCATATCATCATATTCACGCAAAGTAATTATTAAACTATTATTCTTATTGTCTAAAACCCTCATCAGGTCTTTGTTTCTTTTTGTCCCATACTTTTTTTCCCACAAAACATTCCCGCTATTATCAAGCCTTGTAAAAATATGTCCAAAATTTACAGTTGTGTAATCAGTAGTAACCAATAAAAAGCCACCTTCAATTTCAAAAATATTTACAGGGTATTGCGATTCATATTGTGGGTATTCTTTACTCCACATTACATCCCCAGACTTATTAAAAAGAATAAGTTCCGGCCAATAAGTTGAATAGAGCCCTGATGAGCTGACTAAAGCGATAAATGCACCATCCATCGTCTCTTTTACATCAATAATATTTCTGCTTCTACCATTATTATATTCTTTATCAATCAAAACATTTAATCCTCCGGTGGAAATGCTTTTACTTTCACTATATATCGTTTTATCAGCAGTTTGAATATATGCCCGGAAGTAATAGGTATCATTCTCCCCTATTTTATTTATGATAGTGGAATAAGGTGATGAAAGACTCCGGGAGCTATCTGTTATTGTTGGCATGGAAGACTTACTCCAGCAAATACCAACTTTTTTTATCTCATTTGATCCCTTCGCTTTCATTGACACTAAAATATGAATGTCATCGAATTGCTCAACACTTATACTATCGATATTAACTTCCGGCTTAGCGGCATTTTCTACATTGCTCTTTGAACAAGAAAAAAAAATTGATATAAGTATTAAAACCAGGACAATAGCGTTTTTCATATTACAAAAGGATGTTCTTGAATGTATCAAAATAGATATTACAGCAACTTTATTACAACCAGGTTATGCATGCCGCGTAACACACGTATTGCCCTTGTTATAATAACTATTATCGTTTATAGCCATCCTTAGCTGATGCTTACATGAACAGAATAAATCGCAAAGACGTTTTATCATCAAGGCGCGCGCAGTTACTGGTCGTCTCATTAGTAATCAATTTTAGTTAGTTAAATGTAATAAAAAAACCACAATCAAAGAAATTGCATTCTGTATTAAAATTTGAAATTTTGGTTATATTTTGTAACGTCACTTTGGTATTTTTCATCCGCATATTCTTTTATCTGTCCACCGTCTGCGGACTTTTTTTATTGGCTCCCGCCCTGGCGGGAGAACTCCGGGTGCTATGGCTTATGAAACAATAAAATCTACTTTTTATTGTACATTTGGTAACGAAATTCTCTGCTTCACTGAAACGCGCAAAATTAAACTATGAGAAAAATAATACAATGGGCTTTTATTTTAGCCGGCACCTTACTTTTTGCCTGTTCCAAAAAGACAGATGTACGACCCGAAGAGCCGTCCCAAAAAACGGAACCGAATAATCCACCTGCCCAATTCGCCATTTCACTATCAGCTGTAGCCGGAGACACGGCTCAAATAAAATGGACAAAAGCCGTTGACCCTGATGGTGACCTGGTTGGCTACACCATTTACCTGAACAATGAAGTCAAATATTCAAATTATAAAGATTCTGTACTGACATTTAAAAATCTGAAAGAACTAACCGAATACCAGGTTAAAATAGTGGCAGCAGACAAAAAAAAGAACGAAACGATAGCAACATTTACATTTAATACTCCTAAGTACTGGCTCCGGTTTTTAAAAAAACTTACGTACGGAAAAATTATCATCTGCGCAGGGATGGTAAAGGCCAATGACGGCGGCGGTTATGTGCTTTCCGGGTTATCACGAATTAACGGTGTTGAAGAATTCTTCGCCATGAAGATAGATTCGCTGGGCAACCCCGTATGGCAAAACTATTACGGAGAAGTACTGGAGGATTATTTTCACCGCAAGTTGGTAAGTTACAAAAACGGCTACGTTATGCTGGGCAACCATTATATTGTAAAATTTGACAATGACGGCAACCTGCTGTGGCAAAAGAAACCGGAAAGTTTTGGCGAAGTGTATGGTATAACCGTGAGTGATGACGGCGAAGTGTATGTAGCCGGTTGCTCAAGGTGGATCTCCGGAGTAGGCGTTAAAGGTGTGTTAGCCCGGTTGGACAAAGACGGGAACGAGATTTGGAAATCGGAGCTCAATTCCACCGGGGCAGACTATTTATGTGACGTGGCAATTGGGGCCGACAAGCAACTCCGCGTGGTAGGCACTTACGGGCTTGCCCCCTATCCCAGCTACTGGCTGCTTAAATATAATGCTGAAACAGGGAGAATAATCTGGAGTAAAGTTTATGCCAGCGTTGGCATTCCCACACCCAACCGGTTGATTGAAACGAGTGAAGGGAATATTGTATTTACCGGGTGGCTGGGGTTAGTCAGAAGCATGTCTGGCGTGGTGCTTAAAATGGCGGACCCCAACGGGAACATACTATGGGACTTCTCAAGTCAGGATCTTTGGGGATGGCCCAGGGGCGTAGTGCAAGGGCATGATAACTCCTTAATTGTATATGGCTCCACCATTACGGGTGACTATTACCAGGACTTTGGCTTATTCCAGTTCGACAAGAAAGGAAATCTCCTTTGGCAAAAAAAATACTATGAGGATTTTGCCGCCATAATAAATGACGCAGTAATACCTACAGATGACGGCGGTTATATTATTGCAGCTACCAGGGGCGACAGAACCAGCTATTCCGGCACCGAAACACAGGTTTATATTTTCAAAACTGACGACAAAGGCAATTTCAACTAAAGCACAGCACTCTTTTATAAAAGGTCCGGTCTTAATTTGCAGAGAACCCATTTAAAGAGCATTGATACTGCTTTTACAAATTATAAACAGGAAATAAGCTTTAAAATGCCTTAATCTTGTTAACAACCTTACAATATTTTTACGGTAACACCCGTCTTTCCTTTACATGTACGCCTATTTCAGGGAATAGGGATCGAGCAAACATTCTTAACGATGAAACCGCCCTATTCATCACTGCCTGTATAATTCAGTTGCTTTGCTTTTTTATCTAATTGAATAAAAAAATGAAAAGTGCCGTTGTCCATCTTTTTATTTGAAAAGTATTCACGGGTAAGAACATTACCCATTTCAAACTCAACAGTATCATATTTTATAGCGCTGGCAGAAGGCCGGTTTTTATAATCAGCAAACACGCCTTTAAAATTCTTTGAAGCCCTGATTTCCTGGGCAATCCGGCTATAATCGGAGTCTGATATTTTCAATGCAAATGTTTCATAATAATCCCTGAGCCCGCCGCTCTCGTTTTCCAATATCTTAAAACTGTTTTTTAATTCCAACCCGTGAAACGAAAGAATCTTTGCTACATCTTGCTTATCAAATGTCCAATCAGCGATCCAGGGTTGCATTATAATTAAAAGAGAAATGACCGTTAAAATCATTGCAGTTATTTTTCCCGTCTGTCTCCTTCCAAAAACTCTAAATACCCAATACACTATAAATAAGATCTGAAATATAAGGATGGCCAGCCAGATAAAAACCAACCCAAAACCTAAATCCCCGATCAGCGTTAGGGTAATTATTGCGCTTAGAAGCAACCCCGTAACCCAACCTGTTTTTTTTCACCACTTTTATACGGCACAAAAAAGCACAAAGCTGCTAATCCATATAAAATCAAACCGGGTATTAGTGCAAGCAAATCCATTTAGCTTTTAAAAATTTATACTCATTTATAAATACTTAGCTTAAGCGGCAGGCTATACCGGATTACGGGTCGTTTCATCAGCAATCAATTTTGGTGGAATAAATATAGCAAAAAAACACAACTAAGAAGATAGCATCTGTTTGAAATTTGTAATTTAAGTTTCGTTATACTTTGTAACTCCACCCAGGTGTTTTTCATCCGTATATTTTTCTATCTGTCTGCCTTCAGCAAACTTTTTTATTGGCTCCCGTCCTGAGGGGAGCACTCCACAAATAAATATACTTCTATAAAACAATACAACATTTGCTCCGTTTCATAGGTTAGCAACGCCCGCCTTTTCCAGGGCGGGCTTATTTGTTCAAAGGGAAAAGAAACACCTGCATACCAACCTGCCCCTTAATAACGATCTGCCATTTTTAACTATTGCTTTTAGCAATCCGTAGCCCGGTACCCTTCCTGTGCAGCAGGTTTTCCCGAAAACAGCTTTTAAATAAATGTTTTGTGGTTATATTTAACAAACCATCAATTCTCTTTATGAAGAAGCCGTTATTGTTTTTTGCTATTTTATATTTTTCGTTCAGCCTAAACCAGGAGATAAGCGCCCAGGTAAACGATTATGCTTTTTTGATTGACACCGCAATAACTGTCATGAAAAGCAAATCGTATATGAAAGACAAGGTAAACTGGGAAGCCTTAAGAACCGCTCTCGTAAACAGGGCAAAGGCAGCAACCAATATTAATGAATTTGGTGGGGTAGCAAAAGATTTGCTTGGCACGGCTAACGATTTCCATGGTGCTTTCTTTTATAGGGACAGCGTGTTTAAATATAAACAAAAGATCGAACGTCCTTTTCCGGGGGCTGTAACTGAAGAATGGAAAAAAGGGGTGTATCTAAAATCACTTCTCCTGGAGAGGCAAACGGGTTATTTGCGAATACCATATATAACTGTTGGATCAAAAGAAGAAATGAGCAAAAAAGCGCAGCAACTGAATGACAGCTTATGTTCCTTACTGGAAAAAGGAGTAAAAGGACTAATAATTGATTTGCGGTTAAATGGCGGCGGGGCAATGTACCCGATGATGTTAGGGCTTGAGCAGGTGCTTGGCAATGGCAAGCTCGGCTCTTTTACAGCTGCTCCTAAAGAACAGTGGATTATAAAACAGCACAGCTTTTTAATGGATGCACGCGTTCTATGCACGATACAGCCAAAGTGCACTATTTCCGCAACTGAAATGCCTGTAGTTGTTTTGATTGGCGGCGGCACGGGCAGTTCCGGTGAGTTCCTGGCGATGTCTTTTAAAGGGCGAAAGCACACACTTTTTTTGGGTAGTCCAACGGTGGGGTATGTTACTTCTATAGAGGGCCTTCCTATTGGCAAAGCCTATTTATATCTTTCAACCGGGTATGGAATGGACCGTAATGGCATTATCTATACCGATGCCATTACCCCCGATATAATCGATGACAGCATAGATCAGTTTAACAATATAGCTAACGACCCAAAAGTAAAAAAAGCAATGCAGTGGATTTTAAAACAATGATTCATAGATTGGTAATACCTTCTTCTTCCTCGGCTGGCTTATTTGTTCACGGGAAAAGAAACATCTGGATACCGACCTTGCTATGGAAATTAATGTAATTTTATGGGCGGGTCTTCAAAATAAAATATTATGACAATCAGCACTTTTAACGATCTCGTTTCAGCTATTCAAAACGGACAAAAGGAAATAACCATTACAAGAAGCATCTTGTGCAACTACAGTATTTTCTTACCCGAAGGAGTAAACCTGAGTGGCAAACCACAGGAAAATGGTCAATTGCCCCTGCTTTCCTTTCAGCATTCTGACGGGATTGGCGTAAGCGCTAACAATGCTGTCAAAAATTTAAATATAGATGCGCCGGTAAATCATAAGGCCATTTTTAATACCGCTGTGCAGCAAGACCTCGGGATTTTTACTTTTGAAAACTTATTGGTAAAAGGACAAATCTCCATCATTACAAGGGTGGGTGTTGAGAAAGCAAGCGTAGTAATCGACAATGTAGATATTCATTCGGCAGACACCCGGCATTATTTGGAGCAACCGCAGAAATATGGGGTTAACGTACTCCAGGGTGCTCTGACGATCTACAACATAAATCCAGGTAGCGACAGTCTTTTATCAGTGACTGTAGCCAATTTAAGTATTGGCAGAAAAAACGCACCTGTTTCGGGTTCGGGTGTTTTTATTTCCGGGTTTGGTGACCAGGGCGGCAAAACAATAATTTCAAAACTGCATACAAAAGCTGTTTACTCTAACGGAAAAATTCCTTTAGGGGTAGCAGATTATATTACGGCTGGTGTATTTGTACTTTATGGCGCACATGCCAATGAAGTGGTAACCGATGGGGAAGTAATAACTTATGGCGTAAATGACATGGTGTTGGACGTTTGGGGAAGTGTTGACAACTGGACAAGTAATGCGCCGGTAATCTCCTATGGGCCAAGTGGTGTCGGCTTTGTAAATTTTGGCATTGTAAAAAATTTCACGGTAAATGCCCCGTTGCAAACATATGGACTTGGGGCAAGAGGTTATAACCAGTACGACGGAACAGTTGATAATATTTTATTCCAATCTATTGAGACATTCGGAGATGGCTCCGTAGGCATACAAATAAGTAAAAAAATAGGAACGCTTACTGTAAATGGAGATGTTACCACTCACGGTTCCATTGGCAGTTCATTAGTAAAAGGAGTATATGTTGATTTACCCGCCTATGCGGTAAGCATAAAAAACGGTGGCGAAGCAAATCGTATTATTATTAAAGGCAGCATTGTTACGTATGGCAACAATGTAACTTCTTATATAGTAGAGCGGGGAGGCAGCCCCGGAGCATTAACCGTGGGAGGGCAAATAACTGCTAACGGACAAAATGCCCAAGTCAAAAAAACAGACTAAAATAAGGTAGTAGCTATTCCATATTATACTTACACCAGGGCGGGCTTATTTGTTAAGGAACAAGAAATACAAAAAAGCATATCACGCAGCGCGGCGCACCAGCACTGGCAGGCCATCCCGGAGCATTTTCCGGATACGGCGTTGTACGAATACATTGTTATGCCTGCCCGAACGAAACGGGCGGGCCGAATCATATTCATGGGATTATTGAAATAAAAAACGGGGACGTTGTACCGCGTGCAGGGGTTGAAAATTTTCAACCCCTGCACGCGGTACCCGGAAACCGGTTCCAAAATATTATTCCCGATCCATTGGCAGAAAAGAATTCAGCCGCTTCTTCTATAAAATGTTTTTTATTATAATTATTTTGAGAACCGAATCTTTCAGAGAAGCAATAACGATTATAATTTATTGGTTGCGCATTATTTGTTTACCCACAAAGTCCATTTACTATCGAACTTATACCATTTACCATCACTACCCTCCCACTTCCATTCCGGCACTTCCGTCCATTCTTTACCATCAGCGCTCCAAACCAATTTGCCTTCGTGGATTTTTAGCCATTTGCCATCTTTGTCGGCCCAGGCACCACTTTTAACTGCTGCCCACTTTTTCCCATCGGCGCTCCACCAAAGTTTTGCCGCTTTATCCAGTTTGTACCAATACGTTTTACCTTCAACATCTCCGGCCCATGTTTGTGTTTTGGATTTTGTCCAATCAATTGTAATAGAACAAGCCAAAGGATTTGTAAGAATTGTTGCATTTGAAAATAAAGCAGTACCGGCAAAGAGGGCAATTGTTACTAATAATTGTTTCATGTGTGTTATTTTTTGTTTGTTATTTATTCATTGAGCTGCAATAAACTTATTAAAGTTTATACCCTGTTTTAAGAAATAAATTGGCAATTGCAACTACCTGTGCTTTAGTTAAAAATTCATCAAAGCTTTCGGCCGCCGCCGCCTGTGTTACACCCGCAGCAATATTAGTAATTTCGATACCTGCGTGCATAGTGTTTTGCTCACCGGCATAAACCGGATCGGCTGCGCTTACACCTGTGTCGTTACCATTAGCAGTATAAGTGATCCACGGTTTTAAATTTACCCCTAATGCAGCAGCAGTCATTTGACGTAAATGCGAGGCATGACGGGCTTCCACAGCATGTATTTGTAAAGCCGTTGTTAAAACTGTATTGCCTTTTAAAAAAGGAGCTTGCCCTTTATAAGCTCTTACTCCTGTATCTTCAAATGCTGTAGCAACTTTTAAAAATGTTTGGTAATTTGTGTACACATCTCCAAAAGTGCCGCTGGCAGTAAAATCAAAATTTGCATATACAAGTTCTGTGCGGGCCGCACTGCCCAAAGCACTTTTTAATAAATCAACATGTGCTTTTTCATGATCGCGAATAGTAGTAATAGCCCCTTTTGCTGCCGGGGATGGATAGGAGAACGTAACATCAGTACCCAGTAAGGAATGATTGTAAAAATGATACTCCAGGTATTCCAATGTGAGCGCAAAATTCAATACATCGGTTACTGCTGTTGTTGAAGCCTGGCCATAAGCTTTGCTGAACATGGAACTTAAAGCCAGCGGCAGGGCTGCCAGTGAAAGTTTTTTACCCTTGTTGTAAAAATCTTTCATAACACTTCTGCGGGGACTTATCCGGTCGTAAATATCGGCGTCTGTTTTTTCTATTTCGTTTAATATATTCAGGATATTCATGATAGTAATTTTAAAATGATTAAAGGTTAATTACATTAATCTTTGTTTTGATATACTTCTGCGCAATCGGCAACACTTTATCCGGAGTTAAAGCACCGTCCAATCCGCCGCTATTATTAGCGTCTAAAGCAACCAAATCATTTAAGTCAGCGAAGCTGCCGTTTGATATCTGATCGTGTACCCATGCAGCATGACGTGCTTCTACCGAAACAATTTGCCCGGCAACTACCAGGTAAGCATCCGTTTTTATCCTTACCCCTGCGCCGTTATAAGCTGCAACACCTAAATCCTCAAAGGCTTTTGCAGCAGCCCAAACGCTTGCTGCATCTGTAAAATTGATGGAAGAAAAATCAACTTCCAAAGCAGGAATAGCATTTGATCCTAGTGCTTTCTTAAAAAACTCGCGGTGCGCTATTTCATGATACTGCACATCCTGAAAATAATTTTTTTGCGTAGCTGTAAAAGCGTTTGGTGGAGCAGCCGCCACCTTTATGTAAAAAGCTGCTTCTAATTGTTCTAACGCATAAGCATAATTTAACACGCCTGTATCGTCTTTAAAATCGAGGGTGGCGCCACCCATATTCGGAATCATCATGTAATCATCTGTTGAACAGGCTGCTAAGCCAACGGCACTGGCAGCGCCTAAGCCCAAAACAGATAAGAAAAAACTTCTGCTGCAGGGGGATGTGTTCAAACCCGGTTCCAGCAGAGCTTCCGGCGTGTTGGTAGTTTCTTTTTTCATATCATTCATTTTTTTTGATTTGTAAATTTGAAAACGTATCATCTGAACTACTTGTATTTTATTTACGAGATGTTGTCGCAAATGGATTTGACGAATAGCTATATTTTTTTTTAAAAAGCCTGGCTCAGATCATGTCCAAGAAAAAACAATGTAGAATTCTATTGCCGGCAGTGATGGAACTAACGCTATTTCGCCGCTAAAAGCGCCGGCGCTTGTTACATAGAAAAAGGGGCTGTAAAAATTTACAACCCCGACTACTGACACGCCACATTAACCGCGGCAGTATATTTATTTACGTAATTTTTAAAACAATGGTTTTTTAGGAAATTAAATTTTTCCCATCACATACATTTGGGCCAGCGTAGGCGTAGGACTGCCCCCGGCGTTTTCGAGCGTAATGGCAAATGCCTGGGCATTTTCAATATCTTTCAATTTGCAAACGGTGCTGCACTCGCCCAACATACCTGCATCAATAGGTTTGCCGTCCATTAAGGCCCATAATTGGTATTGTTTACCTGGCGGTGCAGCAGGCAGGTTCTTAATAGAAACATACACGCTTTTGGTGGCTTTGTTCCAATATACTACAACTTCGTTGCCCTGTTTACCGGGCACACCCGCCAGGGTTATTTTCAGCGCATCGTTGCCTGTAATGTTTTTAATGCTATTATCCGCTTCCTGCAATTTTGTTTGCAGGGTGCTATTGTGTGCATACAGTTGATTGCGCTGCAAAGCCAGTTGCTCATTTTCAGCTACCAGTTTTTTATATTTTGAATACGTGTACAGGTTTAACGCTGCACTGGCTATCAGCAAGGCCACGGAAGCCGCCGCAATATATTTTGCAAAACCACCTTTATATACTTTACCTGCGGGTTGAATATTTTCTTCCGCCACAGTTGCGGTTGTGTTTTGACCAGGATCTTCTAATTGAAGTTGCTTAAAAAGCTCCGTTTTTAATAAAGGAGACACGGGAACGGCATGGTGCATAGCCGATGCTTCCAACGACGCTTCAAAGTCTTGTATCGCTTGCTCTACCTCCGGATATTGTTGGCGCATTTGTTCCAGCTCCAGCACTTCGTCCTTATCGGCCAGGCCTAATACATAACTTTGGATTATGCCGTTTTGTATGTACTCCTGTATATTCATTTATTATTTATCCAACTTCTTAATTCAATTAATGCATTGCGCAACCGCGTTTTTACCGTCCCTAGCGGGATGCCGGTAATTGCTGCAATTTCACTTTGGCTGAACCCTTCAAAATAACACATTTCCACAAGAAATTTGTATTCATCACGCAGGTTGTGTACCATTTTCCTAAGCCCGATCATATCCGTTAAAACAGTATCTGCTGCAATGTTGTTATTGTTATCCGTTAACGCCACGTTCTGACATGAATTTTTCCACTCTTTACTCCTTAAAAAATCTATGGCAGTATTGCGCGTAACAGATGACATCCATGTAAACAAACGGCCTTTCTGCTCATCGAACGAAGTTATTTGTTTCCAGATTTTTACAAAACTGTCCTGCAAAATGCTATAAGCCGCCTGCTCATCCTGTACAAAGCTATGCACAATGCCATTCAGCGCTGAAGCATAATTGTCATACAAGCAACTGAATGCGGTCGCGTCCTGTCGCTTTAGCAGGCTAACCAGCTCCTGTTCGGTATATTTTTGCGTGGTTTTCAACAAAAAAAGTTCATGTCAGTAACCAATATACGGCAATTAGGTAAAACTGGATTTGCAAAGTGTAAATTTTTGACCAATTAACTTAAAACAGGGAGTGTCTAAACTCTTTGCCCTGTCAAAATTCAATAGTTTAATTTCCCTGGATTATGAAAGAACTCCGCAATACCCGGTAAATAATTATCGGCCCAGCTAAAAATAGAGCAACACACCCAGCCCTGAGGCCTGGTAACGATAGTCATCGGAAGGGGCACGCCCCAAAAAAGAAAAGCATTCCTTTACTAAACAGCATGCGGGCGCCTATCATAAAGTAAGAATAAGAGGCCGGGAAACCATCAAAATCTGTTAGTAGAAAGCCATGCGTACCTTACCCGGTGAATATATGCCACTTCCCTGAATTACACATTTTCAGGAAGGCCCTGCATTAAAAAAGCGGTTGAAAATTCAACCGCTTTTTTTTACAAATCCCTGTTCAATTTATTTCAGGCTCTTATACAATGTGTCGTATTTCTTTTCCAGCGCGCTATATTTTGCTTTATCGGCACCCTTTGCATCCTGCCCAACAAAGAAATAGTACTGCGCCAGGTTACCCGCTATAATATAATACTGGCGTTTCTGAACATTATCCAAAGGATTTACCTTACTTAACATATCAGCGGCTTTTTCAAAACTTTCTGAAGAAAGTGCGTACTGTGCTATATAGGCTTTCTTTGCATCAGCATATTTTTGCTTATCAGCAGCCGTAGCCTTCGCTCCTTTCGCATCCATATCTTTTTCAGCGGCACGCATCACATCTTCCAGCGCATCGGCTTTCGCTTTATAATGGTCTCCCATCAGTAAAAGAGGCTGCATATCGGTCGGTTTCAGGGTGGAGGCCTTTTTTAAAGTAGCGATCATTTTTGTTTCCAGCTCGGCTGCATTTGCCGGTTTGGGCTCCCCCTCTTTCGCCTGATCCAGCTTCTGGAAAATAGCTTCAGCCAGCGCCAGGTTGGCATTATAATCATCAGGCGATGAAGCTACGATCTTCTCCAGATTGGCAATCTTTTCTTCAAAATTACTACTTCCGCCGATGGCAAAGTCCAGCTTGCTGTAGCTAAAGAAAGGACTTTGCGGGTACAATTGCTTTCCTAATGCTTTGTACTTTTCAAAATTTGCATCATCGTTTTTCCCTGCATAGTAACGTACCAGGCTCTGGTAAACGGTACTATCCTTGGGTTCATGCACTTTCAGATCCGCCAGCCGCGCGTTATATTTGGCAGCTTCATCAACCTTTTTTACGGTTTCGGCCAGGATACCTGCATAGTAATTGGCATTGGTATCAATGGGCCCCGGCAGGTTGATCTTTTTTGCGATCAGCACATCAGACAAATCCACCACATTTTTGAACTTATCGTAAGCAGACTCATAGTTTTTAGTATTGATATCTGCAACGCCGCTGTTAAAATAGGCTGCATATAACTGGTAGGGAGCGTTTTTGTAAATAGGATCTTCCAATAACTTCATCCCGGGATCTGCTTCTTTGTATTTATTGAACGCCTCCATAGCGGTTGCCCTGTTTTTATCAGCCTCAGCAGCCTTGGCACTATCCAAAGAAAGACCGGCATACAAAGCTGCCTTGATTATATAGCCTTCAGGTTTGGAATAGAATTTATCATTTGCCGATTCTTTTTCAAAAGCCTTCATCGCTTCATCATGCTTATTCAACATTAAAGCGTTCTTAACAGCCTCATACTTTTGCGCAAAAGCAACTGTTCCTAGGAACAGGACCGATGCAAAAAGAGTAACTTTCTTAATCATGATTTAATTTTTTAATTTTCAATACGTTTTGAGGAAATATTATTATTTAACCATCACTTTCTCTGGCAATTTTCATTCCGAAATTACCATCTTTCTCATTTAATTTTCACTTTTTTCACCGTTATTTTCTCCTGCCTCATTTTCAGAAGATGCTGCGTCACCGCTTTCCGTTGCGTTGGATAGTTGTTCGTCAGTTGAGCCGTCGGGGGCATCGGTTCCCGCAGTTGCTTCCGGCTCATCGGCGCCTTCCTGTTCATCCACTTTACTGATTGCCGCTATCTGATCATCTTCCTCAATACGGATCAATTTTACGCCCTGGGTAGCCCTGCCCAATTCGCTGATGCCGCTAATGGGCATACGTATGGTAATGCCGCTCTTGCAGGTAATCAGCAGATCCTGCGTGGCATCCACATCCAGCAGCCCTACCAATGAACCTGTTTTTTCGGTTACGTTAATGGTTTTCACCCCTTTTCCGCCCCGGTTGGTGAACCGGTATTCTTCCACCTTTGTCCGCTTTCCATATCCTTTTTCGCTCACTACCAAAACGGATTTATCCGTATCTGCAGCCAAACAAATTAACCCGATCACTTCATCCTGCTCATCGTCTACTTCTATACCCCCCACGCCAATGGCGCCGCGGCCGGTAGGTCTTACTTTTTCTTCAGAGAAGCGGATTGCGCGCCCGCTTTTGACCGCCATCATGATCTCCGATTTACCGTCGGTCATTTTTGCTTCCAGTAACTGATCGCCTTCGTTAATGGTAATAGCATTCACTCCCGTTTGCCGCGGTCTGCTGAAGTCTGCCAGCGCGGTTTTCTTAATGATCCCTTTCTTAGTGCAAAGCACAATATTGTGCGAAGCAACGAACTCCTCATTTTTAAGGTCCTGTACGTCTATAATGGCGCGGATCTTATCATCCGGAGGCAACTGCATTAAATTTTGTATCGCCCTTCCCTTGCCGGTTTTTTCTCCTTCGGGTATCTGGTAGGCGTTCAGCCAGTAACAACGGCCCTTTTCGGTAAAGAACAGTAAGGTATGATGCGTTGAGGCAACAAACAGGTGTTCAATATAGTCTTCGTCGCGCGTTTTGCCGCCCATTACCCCGCGGCCGCCCCTGCGTTGTGCACGGTATTCATCCGCCGGTGTACGTTTTATATATCCAAGATGTGATATGGTGATGATCACATCCTCCTCTTTGATCAGGTCTTTTATCGAAACTTCATTATCCAGGAAGGTGATCTCCGATTTCCGCGCATCACCAAACTTATCTTTTATTTCGATCAGCTCTTTTTTGATGATGTCGAAGCGCATTCCTTCATTCGCAAGCACTTCTTTCAGATGGGTAATCAAGGCCATCAACTCATCATACTCTGCTTTTATTTTCTCACGCTCCATTCCGGTAAGGCGCTGCAAACGCAGTTCCAGTATGGCTTTCGCCTGGATCTCGTCAATACCCCAACCCGCGTTGATCAAATTATCCTTTGCCACATCCGGCGTAGGTGAATTGCGGATCAGCCGGATCACTTCATCCAGGTGGTCCAGGGCAATAAGGTAGCCTTGTAAAATATGCGCCCGCTTCTCCGCTTCTTTTAACTCGTATTTTGTGCGGCGCACCACCACTTCATGACGGAATTCGACAAACTCTGATATCAGGTCCTTCAGGTTCATTACCCTGGGCCTTCCTTTGGTGATGGCTACGTTATTGATACCATAGGAAGTCTGCAGATCCGTGTTCTTATACAACTGGTTAATGACAACGCTTGCGATTGCATCCCGCTTCAGGTCAATAACTACGCGGGTCCCTTCTTTATTATTTGATTCGTTATTGACATGCGCAATACCGTCAATCACTTTATTATTTACCAATTCGCCGATGCGGTTGGTCAGCGCATCGCGGTTTACCTGGTAGGGCACTTCCGAAATAACGATCTGCTCTCTTCCGCTGGGTTTGGTATCTACACGGACCTTACCCCTCAATACCACACGGCCCCTTCCGGTATGCATTCCTGCCTTGATGCCTTCCATCCCGTAAATAATACCACCAGTGGGAAAATCGGGCGCTTTTACGTGCTCCATGAGCTCGTCGATGGTGATTTCATTATTGTTGATATAGGCCACACATCCATCAATAACTTCGGAGAGATTATGCGGCATCACATTAGTGGCCATCCCCACGGCAATCCCGCTGGAGCCATTGATCAGCAATTGCGGAATACGGGAGGGTAATACCACCGGCTCTTTTTCTGAATCATCAAAGTTTAACTGAAAGTCTACCGTATCTTTTTCGATATCGTCCAGCATATGCTCTGCAAGCTTGTGCAAGCGCACCTCGGTATAACGCATGGCCGCCGGCCCGTCACCATCCTGGTTACCAAAGTTTCCCTGTCCGTCCACCATCATGTAACGCATGCTCCAGTCCTGGGCCATCCGCACCATCGCATCATAAACGGAGCTATCGCCGTGGGGATGGTATTTACCTAATACTTCCCCTACCACACGGGCAGATTTCTTGTACGGCTTATGGGCGTTCAGCCCCAATTCGTTCATCGCAAACAGGATGCGGCGATGCACCGGCTTCAACCCATCCCGCACATCGGGAAGCGCCCGGCCAACAATTACCGACATGGAGTAGTCGATATAGGCCGTTTTCATTTGTTCTTCTATGTTAACGGGTATAATTCGATTGTTGTCCTGTGTGCCTTGTGGTTCTAAATTTTCTTCCATCTAAATTATTCTAAATCATTCGGTATAGCGCAAAATGCACTAGTTGCAAATTTAACTTTTTCAGGCCGTATTTCCGATGCTGGAGCCTGCTTTTTTTCGATAATTATCCACTTCTTAAAAACCTTTATTAACAAAGTTTCCGGCAGAAAAAAGACATAAAAAAAACGGCCCTTACAGCCGTTTTTATCTTAATATATCTTTTCCGTTATTTCAGGCCAAAGGCCTTTTTCACCTTGGTTACATAATCCAGTTTTTCCCAGGTAAACAACTCCACTTTCTTAGATACCTTTTTTCCGTCGGGCGCTACAAACACTTTTTCCACAACCTGGGGTTCCTTGCCCATGTGTCCGTATGCGGCTGTTTCACTGTAAATAGGATTCCGCAGTTTCAGGCGTTGCTCAATAAAATAAGGACGCATATCAAACAGGCCTTCCACTATTTTACTGATGGCGCCGTCGGTCAACGAAACCTTGGCGGTACCATAAGTATTTACATTAATGCTGGTGGGCTGCGCTACGCCAATGGCATAGGAAACCTGCACCAATACCTCGTCGCACAACCCGGCCGCAACCAGGTTTTTGGCAATATGCCGGGTAGCGTACGCTGCAGAGCGGTCTACCTTGCTGGGATCTTTTCCACTGAAAGCGCCTCCGCCATGGGCTCCTTTTCCGCCATAAGTATCTACAATAATTTTTCTTCCGGTTAATCCGGTATCGCCATGGGGTCCGCCGATCACAAAATTCCCCGTAGGGTTAATGTGGTACTTGATCTTATTATTGAAGAAATGCTTGTATTGCGGATATTTTTTGATCACCCGGGGGATCAGGATCTCCTTTACATCGTTGGTGATCTTGGCCTGCATTTTTGCTTCACTATCAAAATCATCGTGCTGGGTAGAAATTACGATCGCTTCGATACGGACCGGCTTGTTATTATCATCATATTCCAGTGTCACCTGGCTTTTGGAGTCGGGGCGCAAATAAGTGATCTTTTTATTCTCGCGACGCAATGCCGCCAGTTCAATCAACAGGGTATGCGCCAGGTCCAGTGCCAGCGGCATATAGTTAGCGGTTTCATTAGTAGCATACCCAAACATCATTCCCTGGTCGCCTGCGCCCTGATCTTCTTTTTTCTTGCGATCAACCCCCTGGTTGATATCGCTTGATTGCTCATGAATTGCCGAAAGCACCCCGCAAGAGTTGGCTTCAAACATATATTCGCTCTTCGTGTACCCGATCTTACTTACCACTTTGCGGGCAATATCCTGAACATCCAGATAAGCTTTTGATTTTACTTCACCCGCCAGGATCACCTGCCCGGTGGTAACCAATGTTTCGCAGGCCACTTTTGATTGAGGGTCAAATGCTAAAAAATTATCGATAAGCGCATCAGAGATCTGGTCAGCTACTTTATCCGGGTGCCCTTCAGACACGCTTTCAGAAGTAAATAAATACGGCATAAACTATTGGGTTATTAAAATGATACTAAAATTAACGGGTGCAAATATAGCACCCGTACTGTTTTAAATAAAATATTGCTTAAAGTTTTGAATACACAAGGCGCAGTTTCATTCGTTGTGTGGGGTGGTTGCCTCCACCCAACCGCACCCTGCCCACAGCAGGTGTATAGGTGGTGGTTCCCGCGGGGAATATCAACGGCTGTGTACCCGAAAGGGCATTTACATCTCCGGCGGGCAATCTCGTGTATGCCGGCGCATACAGGCGCATGCTATAGAGCGGTATAATACCGTTCACATACTTCTGTACATAAGGCGTTAAATTAAACCGCCATTGTTTCACCAGATTTCCGGATGGATCTTTTTTATAATAATAGGTTTGTCCGGTGGTGTTAGTGCTGTAAAAACCACTGGAACTGGAAATAGAGAAATAATAGGTTTTACCATCGGATTGCAATTGCGATGTGATCGGGAATGCATACGGCATCAACTTAAAGGCCATGGCCGTGGAATCAAATACGTCCACCAGCATATTCTGCGGAGCGCCGAACAGGGAGTCCGAAACATCATAAACCGATTCCATTTGCAACTCAGCCAGATGCACCACACAATTGGGGAATCCTTTCAAACCGGGGATCTTTAAATTGGCATAGCTACCCGGCGTTGCCTGAATATACAGAAGGGATGCCGGTGTTGCGCTGGCAAAGGCCGCTGCGGCAGGGCTTCCTGAATAATCGCGCTGAATATTGCTCGCAACTGCATCGTTGGCGCCCAGCGTAATGCTCGCAAAACTGGTATCGATCTTACCCGCTGTAGTGGGGTCATCATACTTGTAATAAACCACCAGCGATGTTAGGGAGCTGTCGCTCGCATCGCCGGAAGGCCGCACCACCATCAACCCATTTCCGCCACCGGTCGATTTTATAGCAAAGCCTTTAAAAAAGGTTCTGAAGGTAGAATCATTATGGTAAGGAGCGCTGGCGCCAGCGGAATCATAAGCCAAAAGCCGCTGGCCAAAGCTGTTGTCCAACTTTATTCTTATCTCATTCGCCGTTGTGTGTGTATTAGGATAGCTTACTACCTGGAAACTATCTTTAAGATGCGCCGGTATCACTGTTGCCGTTCCTAAAACACCCGCTGTGGGAAAAGTTTGGGACAGCAGGTAGCTGGAATCCACCCTGAATTGGGCAGATTGATCTATTTCTGAAACCTGCAGGGTTTGCGGGATCGTGGTATCGCCATAAGTACCGGCATGCTTTAAAACAAGCACTACGGAATCCAGGTATAATTTACCCGGCACATTTTTAAAAGGGTAAGCGGTGGGCGACAATTGCAGATACATCTGGGCATCTGTTTTGCCAAAAAGCGGGTCGCTTGAGATTTTACCAATCATCTGATAAAACGCCAGTCCCGTCCGGAACGAATCCGCATCCAGGGCAAACTGGCCATTTGTGGTAGTTACATCAATAGTTGTATCAAACGTGTGCACATTATCTATAGGAGGCAAAACATTCTGGCCCAAATCCGTGGCCACATTTATTTTACTGCAGGAAAATAAAAAAAGCGCGGCAACTAGTGTGGTAATGCTAACGGAAAGAATAAGCGTTCTTTTCACAAAAAAAATTGAATTTAATTAGCTAAGCTATTTAAACATTTAATAAACCACATAGTTTTTGATCCTAGTATTGCTTCACTAAAGTAACTTCTATGAACCTATGCGATTATAATGCGTCTAAACAATTCAGGGTTATGATAAAATCAGCTCGCAAGATCGTGATAGAGTTGTAAATACTCTGTTAAATCGGAATCTTCCTTAAACAACAGCGTTTTTTTCCCTCTCACCTTCGAAAATTCGGTCACCAGTTTCTTATCCGTATCGGCCGAGCCAAAAGTAATAGCATCCGAAAAAGTTGCGCCGCCACGCATCAGAGCCACATTGGTTCCATCTTTATACACTTCCAGGTCTTTTTCCTTTAATGAAGGATGAATCAGCGCTTTGGAAATAAATCCCTTGCCCAGTTTTTCTTTAAAAGTGGTTTCGCCAATGGTGTAAACAATTTTGCTGTGCGCAAATACCGGCTCCTTGCGGTATACGGTTTTAAGATAGAAAGGGATCAGCCCTGTCATCCAGCCGCTGCAATGGATCACATCCGGCGACCAGCCGAATTTCTTCACAGTCTCCAGGGCGCCTTTGCTGTAAAAAACAGTTCTCAGGTCATTGTCCTCGAACCATTTATCATTTTCATCGTGAAACAGCGACTTTCTTTTGAACAGCTCCTCGTTTTCCAGGAAATACACCTGTAAACGGGCGCTGGGCAAAGAAGCTACCTTTATCTGCAAAGGCAGGTCGTCATTGTCAACGGTAACATTAATCCCTGAAAGTCTTACCACCTCATGTAACCGATGCCGCCGCTCATTAATGCTCCCAAAACGAGGCATAATGCAACGCACTTCAAAATTGTTATCATTGGCTTTGATGGCAAGTTTATTAACGGTTTCAGAGAATTCTGTCAATTCAAGGTAGGGTGACATTTCATTGGCTATAAATAAGATTCTTTTCTTTGCTGACATGTCTTAGAAACTTTTAAAGGGTGCAAAGTTACATTATTATAGCCAAACAGGCGTATAAATTGATGCGAATATTCTAATTTGCAGGATGGTTCTGTTTAAAAAGAAGGATGATATTCAGCGTTTTATTGCCCAATTACGTCAAAAAAACAACAAAATAGGCTTTGTTCCCACCATGGGGGCGCTGCACGAGGGGCATATAAGCCTGGTGCGGGCGGCCCGGGAAAAATGCACCATCGTGGTATGCAGCATTTTTGTAAACCCTACCCAATTCAACGATAAAAAAGATCTTGAAAAATACCCCCGCACGATAGAACAGGACATTGCCCTGCTGATCAAAAATGAATGCGATATTATATTTTGCCCGGAGGTTGCTGAGCTGTATCCCGATGGGACCGAGCAGCAACCGCACTTTGAGCTGGGCCCGGTTGAATTTATCCTGGAAGGAAAATACCGGCCGGGGCATTTCCAGGGGGTGGCAACGGTTGTTAGTAAATTATTTTCTATCGTAAAGCCCGACGAAGTGTTTTTTGGTCAAAAGGACCTGCAGCAAACCAAAGTTATCGAACGCCTGATCAAAAATACACCTGCTTTTGGGAGCATACATTTGAACATCGTTCCTACCCTGCGTACCGAAAGCATGCTGGCCCTAAGCAGCCGCAACACAAGACTGACCACTGAACAATTGACCATAGCGCCTGTTATTTATGAAACACTACGGTTCCTGAAGCAGCATCTTGCTAAAGGTGATCTTTCCCCGGTTATTGAAAGAGCCACGGCAATGCTGGAACATAGAGGTCTGAAAACGGACTATGTTACCATAGCCGATAAGGAAACATTGGAAGCTGTAAAGGAATGGGATGGTCATACAAAACTTGCGGGGCTGGTTGCGGCTTTTTTGGGTGAAGTGCGGCTGATCGACAACTTAATACTGACTGATTAGGAAACCTGATACAATTCAAATAATTTTGCAGCTAAATTTACCTGGAATGGCAAAAGTTATATTAAAAAGAGTGAGTGGGGATTACGGGTTTGATACCGTAAATGAAAATGGCACGGTTGTAAAAATGGACTCTAATCCCGAGATGGGCGGAACAGAATATGGCGCCCGCCCAATGCAATTATTATTAAATGCCCTGGCGGGATGCGCCAGTATTGATGTGATCAGTATTTTAAAGAAGCAGCGCCAGGAGATAAAAGATTATTCGGTTACCGTAACCGGCGAAAGAGAAGCAGGTGTTGAACCTTCCCTTTGGAAGGAAATTCAAATGGTTTTTGAAATTACCGGCAATGTGGAGGAAGGAAAAGCCCAGCGCGCGGTAGAAATATCTTTAAATAAATATTGCTCTGTGGCGGTTACTCTTGTAAAAGCCGGAGCAACTATTCAAACAAACGTGATTGTTCGCAACGCATGAAGTGAATAGTCAATAGGGAGTAGTGAATAGGGAACCTTACGCTTTTCAGGCATTTCATATGTTACCCGTTCCTTTTCACGTTTGACCTGTCCCCTCTCACGTTTTAATGTTGCAGATCTTCCCAATAAAATTTAGTTTAGTTTACTACAGTATTACTTGAATGAGCAATAGAAAATTACACCCCTCCACAATCGCCGTACGGGCGCAGGTGGAACGTACGAATCAAATGGAGCACTCGGCTCCTCTGTTCTTAACCAGCAGTTTCGCTTTTAACACAGCTGAAGATATGCGCGCGGCTTTTGCTGATGAAGTGGAAGCCAATATTTACAGCCGGTACAGCAATCCAAATGTGGATGAGTTTGCCAATAAAATGGCTTTGTTAGAAGGCGCCGAAGCGGGCTTTGCCGTAGCAAGCGGTATGGCGGCGGTATCGATGTCTTTTTTTGCATTACTGAAAGCCGGCGATCATTTGCTGTGTAGCCGCTCTATGTTTGGAGGCACCAACACCGTAGTTACAAAATTCCTGCCCCGGTTTGGCATTGAATATACATTGGTGCCGGCAGACGATATTGCGGCCTGGGAAGCCGCCGTGCGGCCCAATACAAAAATGATCTACCTGGAAACCCCTACCAATCCCCAGTTAGAGCTGATCGACCTGGAAGCCGTAGGCCGGCTGGCCAAAAAACACAACATCATTTACAATGTTGACAATTGTTTTGCTACGCCTGCATTGCAAACCCCCATTGATTTTGGGGCGGATCTGGTTATTCATTCCGCCACCAAATGGCTGGACGGGCAGGGCCGTGTTTTAGGCGGCGTGGTTGTGGGTAAAAAGGAACTCATTCACGACATTTATCTTTTCTGCCGGAATACGGGACCTTCCCTTTCTCCGTTTAACGCCTGGGTACTTTCAAAGAGCCTGGAAACACTGGACGTGCGTATACAGCGTCATTCAGAAAACGCCCTGGCAATAGCGAAACATTTTGAGAATCATCCCAAATTAAAATGGGTTAAATATCCTTTTCTACCCTCCCATCCGCAATATGCGATTGCACAAAAACAAATGAAGGCCGGCGGCGGCATTGTTTGTTTAGAGCTGGCCGGCGGTTTGGAAAGCGGGCGCCGGTTTATGGATGCGCTGCAAATTTTATCGCTGACGCCCAACCTGGGCGACTCCAGGAGTATTGCCTCCCACCCGGCAAGCACCACCCACTCCAAAGTGCCTCCTGCCGATCAGCTGGCCGTGGGCATTACCCCGGGATTGATCCGCATTTCCGTGGGACTGGAGCATGTGGACGATATTATTTATGATATAGAACAGGCACTGGAACAGGCATAACGTCTGATGTTTCGATGTCTGATATCTGACGTTTCAAGTTTACCGACACACACGCACAATGCTCCATGCATAAGGCTTAATGCTAAACGTTAACCAAAGCATTATGCGTTTTGCATTGCGCGTTCAGCGTTCAAAGCATTATTTTCTTCAGCAGGCCTACATTGATATGACCGTTTTGATGTATGACGTTTGACGTTTGTCAACAATGGATTATTTCATTTAAGAAAATGTTGCAGGTTACAGGTTTCTGGTTACAGGATGAATACGCCAAACGCTCAATGCATAAGGCTTAACGCAAAACGTTGATCAAAGCATTATGCGTTTTGCGTTAAGCATTGCGCATTCGTTCAAAGCATCATCTTCACCACCATTTCCTTCAGGAGGTCGGCGTCGGCAATCCGGGTGGCATTGATCCCCAAACTTTTCAGGTTATATTGGTGCAATAATAATAACACCCGTTCCACCCCATCGTAATTATACATTTTGGCGGCCTGGGCATAGCTCTTATAAAAAAAGGAGTTCACCCCTATCTGTTTTGCAATAGCATCGTCCCCTCCGGAGGCTCCGTAAATCATAAATACTTTACTAAAAAAAGCATAAAGCGAAGGCAGTACCAGTTGAATGGGCGCGGCTTTGGGATTATCACCAAAATATTGGATCACCCGGATGGCTTTTGGAAAGTCTTTCACCGCGATGGCAGTTTGCAGTTCAAAGATGTTAAAGTCCTTGCTGATGCCCACGAAATTTTCGATATCCTCTTCCGTTATCGATTTCCGGTCTTTTAAATTGATGAGTATTTTCTGTACTTCATTTTCGATGCGGGCCAGATCATTCCCGATATGATCCACCAGGAGCATTACCGCTTTGGGGGTTATGGTATGTCCCAGTGCGGTGACCAGGTTATTCACCCATTCGGGCAGCGCGTTGTCGTATATCTTTTTGGTGCTTAAAAATTCGGATTTTTCTTTAACCAGTTTCGCAAACTTGGTGCGGGCGTCCAGCTTTTTATCTTTATACGCTACAATAAAAATAGTAGATCCTAATGGTTGCTGAAAATAGGCTTCCAGCTTGTCCAGTTCTTTTAGTTGCTGGGCCTCTTTTAAAATAACGACCTGGCGGTCAGAAAACATCGGGTACTTCCGGCAGGCGTTTATGATATCTGCCCAGTTCGCATCCCGTCCATAAAAAATAGTCAGATTAAAAGAAGCTTCACTTTCTGATAAAATTTTTTCTTCCGCATAATTGACCAGTTGATCAATATAATAGTCCTCCTCTCCTTCGAGCCAATAAATTGGTTTGTAAGTCTTTTTACCCCATTCATTCAGAATTTTATCGACGCTCATACAGCGCAAGATACTATTTTTAACAAACTATAAATATTAGATAAAAGCACATATGTAGCCGGTAAAAAAGTGCTTTGGCATAATTTGTGTTTCCTAATGATTATTGGTGTTCAACATATATTTATATTTCTTATATATTGACCGCTCACATCTTTAACGTGTAAAATTATTATTATTTAAAATTTTGATGAATTATGGCAAACACGAATTATCCGTCAGCTTCTTCCCAACAAACAGGCGCGCCGCGTACTCCCGGTAACAACACGGGCAGGAACGTGTTAATTGGTTTACTGGTTGCAGCGCTTTTAGGTACCTGGGGTTATATCCTATGGAGCAAAAATGCACCTTCCGGAACAGGCACTACCGCCAGTACTAATCCCGAAGTGGCTACAGCAATGTCTGAGTCCGATTCATTGAGACAAATGTTCAACCTGGCAGAGATGCGCCTGGATTCCATTACCGGTGCGAACAACAACCTGCAGGGTGAAAAGACCACGCTTCAAAAAGAAATCGATGATCGCAAAGCTGAGATCACCAAAATCCTGAACGACAAAAAAGCCACCGCAGGCGATTTGCAAAAGGCGCGTCATCTGATTGGCGAATTAAATGGTCAGATCGGCAAACTGGAAGCCCAGGTAACACAGTTGAGAGGTGAAAACCAGGAACTGACCGCCCGCAACACACATCTGAGCCAGGAAAAAGATGTATTGAATCAGAACCTGGATACAAGAACAAAGGAAAATGATGCTTTAGCCAGCACCGTTGACGTGGGTAGCACGCTGGCCGCTTCAGGTATGAGCATTACTCCGTTAAAAGAAAAAAGAAACGGTAAAGAAAAGCAAACCAACTTTGCCCGTAAGGTAGATTTGCTGCGCGTTGCATTCAATGTGGAAAACCGCATCACGACCTCTGGTCCGGCCGATCTGTATGTGATCGTTACCGATCCTAAGGGCACTGTGGTTCAAAACACGCAATTATCTTCCGGTTCTATGACTACCCGCCAGGATGGCGACAGAAACTTTACTGCAAAAGTTCCCGTTGAATATGAGCAGGGTACCCGCAAAGGAGTAGCTTTCCCTATTCAGAATCCAGACGGTTTTGTGCCCGGCGACTACAAAATTGAAGTATATCACAACGGGTTTAAAATTGGCGAAGGGATCCGCAGTTTAAGAAAAGGCATATTTGGCTAATACCAAATACCAATTTTAGTTAGATAAATTTTAACAGCGCCGTTCATAAAATGAACGGCGCTGTTTTATTTGTTTTACCCACCATAAAGCGCATGCCCGTTTTACACCACATAACCAGTAAAATGACAAACGCATAATGCCCCAATCAGATCGTAAAAAAACACCGCCATCCCGGTTAAAGATTATAGCCAAGACTAATGTAGTACAAACCTCCTACCATTGGATTGCCGAACGCGCTGGAATAATATTTATTTAATAAGTTGGAGGCCCCCAATTTAATGCTTGTATTAATGTGCGTAAATTTATACGATACCTGCCCATCCAATGTGCCATAAGCAGGTATGGGTCCGGAGCCAAAAGTGCCTTCCCAGTTTACTTTATCCTGCCAGCGGTAAACCAGGTTAAACCCTAAGTTTTTTGTTATCGCTTCATTAGCGATACTTACATTGAAGCGGTATTTGGGTGTATTAAAAAAGGAAATAAAGCCGGTGGGCACATTATTTAACCGGTCGCTGGAAAGGTTTCCACCTAAAACATACCCCCTGTTAAACCGGTATTCTACTCCTATACCCCAACCATAGGAGGTAACACCAACATCTGTATTGGTTACAAATGAATAGTTGGTGGTGGTAAACGGACTTGCCAGATCCACTGCTGCATTTGCCGGATTGCCACTGCTGCCCCTGGCAACAGCCACCCTGGCAATAAAATCTTTAAACTGGCTCCTGTAACCATAAACATCTATCAGCAGTTCTTTGGTCACCAGCCCGCGGTAACCCAACTCAAAGGAATTCATCCGTTCCGGCTTTACTGAGGTAAACTGCGCCTGTTTTAACAAAGTTGGATTGGGCGTACCCGAAACTATAGAGCCACGGTAGGCAGCAACACTCTCTGAAGTATAAACGGGGTTGGTATTAAATCCAAAATAATTAATAAAACTGGGATCCCCGCCTATGAGACGGCTGCCCGGGGTATTCAGGTTGATCCATTGATCCTGCGTGGAAGGAAACCGGTAGGCTGTTTGAAACGAGAAACGGATATTATTATCCTGCGCCACCCGAACAACGGCACTGGCTCTTGGTGTAAAGTGTTCCTTGTATCCATCCCGCTTGTCGAACCGAACCGAACCCGTCAGTTTTAGTATATCATCAAACAATCGTTTTTGCAATTGCACATAACTACCGTATTCATTTATTTTTATCCGGCCTGTGGTATCGGCAAAAATAGTTCCGCCGGAGTTCAGCGAATACACCCGGTAAGATGCGCCCAATATGGTTTCCACAAATTTTATCTGATCCGAAAGATTTAATTGCCCTTCATAATGATACAAACTTGACCGGTCAGCAAATTTTGCGCCGCCATCTTTAATGGAGGTGTTTTTTGCCCTGGCCAATGCACTGTCGTAAGCCGGTGTTCCGGGCAGGTACCTGCCGGCATCTGCAGCCGCCCTTGCCGCCGCATGCGCTGCATCATCAGTAGCGCCCTGCAGTTTTGCCCCGGCATAGGTCCCGGAATATAATCCAAACCAATCTGCATCAGAACGCCACTGCCGGTTAATGTACAAAGCCGCAGTCGTTGCGGTATAGGAATCTCCCGAGTTTTCCTGCGTTGTATAGCCTCTCAGGAACCAATTCTTTCCCTTTAATTCTGCCTTAAATTGACCAATCCTGAAATTCAGGAGCGAATAACGGTCTGCTCCCGTATAAACACTTGTTCCCTTACCCCAGTATCCTACCAGCGATGCCTCAATATTATCGGTGATCTTATAATACAAACCGCCCGATGTTTTAAGACTATAGGCATCATAATTCACCAGGTCCTTTTCATTATACCCGGTGCGGCTAACCAATTGCCCGCCATACACACCATTACGCAAACCAAAGTAAAAGGGCACCAGGTTGGTAGCGCTGGGGCGCAACGGTGCAGGAAGCCCTGCAATCAAAGCTCCTATTTGCGCTTGTGTAGCGTTCGGAGGAAGGGTGTTAAACAGGTTCACAATATCAAGAGCGCCACCTGTAGCCTGCAATATACCGGCTCTTGTCTGTGCCTGGTAAGCCTGGGCGATGCTGGCCATACTGGCGCTGGCTTCATCACCGAAAACATTTACACCATCATAATTAGGATCATTCTGCCGGGTGCCGCCGGGTTTTAGGGAACTGATCACGTTATTACGGTTAAGATCACGGGTATCATTTGCAACCCAGTCGTTGGCTTTCATATAAGATACGGCCAGTTTATACGCAAATCGCTCGCCCACCTTTTGCCCCCATCGCATAGACCAGTCATAAAACGGCTTGGCTTTACTTTCGGGGTCAGACAAATGCATCACGCCCTGTTTAATATTCACGCTCAATCCCTGGTATTTAAACGGATTTTTACTGGTCATCAGCAAGGTGCCGTTCATTCCTCCCGAACCATACAGTGCGGAAGAAGCGCCAGACAATAATTCTACATTATCCACGTCCATTTCCGTCATTCCCACCACATTTCCCACTGAAAAATTCAGGGCCGGGGCCTGGTTATCCATACCGTCCACCAACTGATTGAACCGCAGGTTCCCGCTGCCATTAAATCCCCGGGTGCTCAGGGTTCTGAAGGTAAGACTGGATGTGGTAAGATCGACCCCTTTAATATTTGACAGCGCTTCGTAAAAATTAGGGGCCGCCATATTTTTAATAGCGGTACTGTTGACCCGGTCAATCGTAACCGGCGACTCCAGTATCCGCTCTGCCATCCTACTTGCGGAAACCACTACTTCCTGTCCCAATACACTTTTTGGCACCAGGCTTACCTGCACGGTAGCGGCTGTTGCTGTTATTTCCTGTGTTTCAAACCCTACAGATGAAATAACCAGTTTGGCCGGCAGGGCGCCTACTTTTAATTCAAAACTCCCATTGGGTTTGGAATAAGTGCCGGTGGTAGTGCCGGCAATCGTAACCGAGGCGGCATTAATGCCTTCGCCCGTTTCGCTGTTTTTTATCGTTCCGGTTAGGTTTGACTGCGCCTGCGCAGCCGCTGAAAAAATAAAGAAGAGATTCAACAGGGCAAATAATTGTTTCAGAGGTCTCATAAATTTCAAGGGTTTTGTAATTCGAATGTTAAAATAACATTTGTTAGCATAAATCAGAAATTTATTTTTCTTTCTTAATCCTGATCAAAATTTTTTATAGCGTATTGATTCAAGCTGATTATTTTCGCAGCATGTCTGATTTTCAATTCCCCGGCCAAACCGCTTTTTATAAGGGTAAAGTAAGAGATGTTTATACGATCAATAATGACCGGCTAGTCATGATCGCCTCCGATCGTATTTCCGCCTTTGACGTTATTTTACCGTGGCCCATTCCGTTTAAAGGACAGGTGTTAAACCAGATCGCCGCCTATATGCTGACCGCTACGACCGATATTTGCCCAAACTGGCTGCAATCCGTTCCGGCGCCCAATGCATCTATCGGCATCAAATGTGAGCCTTTTAAAATTGAAATGGTGGTGCGCGGACATTTGACCGGACATGCCTGGCGCACCTATCAATCGGGTAAACGAACCCTGTGTGGGGTGCCGCTGCCGGAAGGGATGAAAGAAAATGAGGCCTTCGCTTCCCCCATCATCACCCCAAGCACCAAGGCTTCCGAAGGGCATGATGAAGACATCAGCAAGGAAGAAATTATTGTGCAAGGTTTGGCCAGCGCCGATGAATGGGAGCAACTGGAGCAACGGGCCCTGGCCTTGTTTAAACGCGGCCAGGAGCTGGCGGCAAAGCAGGGATTGATATTGGTAGACACCAAATACGAGTTTGGAAAAAAGGACGGAGCCATTATACTGATGGATGAGATCCATACGCCGGACAGCTCGCGCTATTTTTATGCCGATGGTTTTGAAGAACGGTTACAAGCAAACGAGAAACAAAAACAACTGAGCAAGGAGTTTGTGCGGGAATGGCTGATCGCGAATGATTTTATGGGAAAAGAAGGACAGCAGGTTCCTGAAATGAGCGATGAATGGATCAGCACGATCTCGAACCGGTACATTGAGCTTTATGAAAAAGTGATCGGAACTGCTTTTCAGCCCGAAGCATTAACGAACGAGGAATTGTACAAGAGGATTGTTGAGGGGCTGGATGCCTGATATTTTCGATAGACGATAAACGTCAGACGAGAAACCAGTAACCTGTAACCAGCAACCAAAAAAAGAGCCGCTCTTGCGAAACGGCTCTGTATAGGAAACGGAGTAAAACATTATTTTATGGTTCGACTTGAACTGGTGGAATCTGCGGTTTGAAGCTGCTGTTGTTTGGCGTAGCCATTCTTGGCATAATAAGATTCTAACGCATTATCGGCATCAGTTTCCGTGTTGTAAAAACCATGCACCCGAACGGTTGTCCAAAACTGACCGGTTTGGTTGTATACACTGTTGTCCTGGGTATCGTAAAAAGTACCCCGTAAATTATCGTATCTAATCGGCCATTTGTTGGAACTATTATCCATGGTTTCGATAAAGGCATAGGAATCGAACAACTGAACAACTGCGTAATAATTGTACCCTGCGGGGGCATAAACCACTTTGCCGTTTTCAATATCCGGATTATTATTGTCGATATAATCATGCTTGGAACAACTGGCAAAAATGAAAGTCGCCAGAACGGCTAAAAGCGAAAAGGTTAGAATCCGTTTCATAGTAGTTGATTTTAATTTTTATTTAATATACCCTTCAGTCCTGTTGTACTATAGAAGATACAGATATAAAGAAAATTGCATGCCAATTGTTAAAAAACAGATAAATGCGGAAACGCAGGTTGCAGGTTACAAGTTTCAGGCTCCAGATACCTGCAACCTGAAACTTGTAACAACATCTGTATCTTCGTTGCACAAACCACTATATGAAGAAAATTATTTTACTCATTGTTATAGGTATCATCGCGTGCACCGGCAGCAGTTTTGCCCAATATCTTGTTGTGGGCACGTATACCAATAATAACAGCACCAGTGAAGGTATTTATATTTACGATTTTGATAAAACCAACGGCAGTCTTAGCAAAGTAAGCGTGGCTGCTACCGTTAATCCCTCCTACCAGGTAGTGGCGCCTGATCAAAAGAATATATATTCTGTCAATGAAACCGATTCAGGAAAAATAAGCGCCTTTGGATTCAATAAAAAAACAGGTGCGCTGTCTTTACATAATACGGTTTCCAGCATGGGGGATAATCCCTGTTACCTGGAGCTGGACAAAAGCGGCAAGTGGTTGTTCTGCTCAAATTATTCCAGCGGCAGTTTTTGCATCTATCCTGTACTGCCCAATGGATCATTAGGTGCATTGTCTCAATTTGTAAAACATGAAGGCAGCGGGCCGGATACCAGCCGGCAGCAAAGTCCGCATGTGCACAGCACCACCATCTCACCCGACAATAAATTTTTATTTGTATGCGACCTGGGAACCGATAAAATTGTTACCTATCCCTTCAACGCAAAAACAGGGAAGGTAGATGAAGCGCACGCATTTTATACTACTACCGCACCCGGCGCAGGTCCGCGGCATATGATCATTTCGAAAAACGGAAAATTTGTTTATAATATTACAGAAATGGGCGGAACGGTAAGCGCCTATCGTCTTTCCAACGGCAAACTGCAATTGCTTCAAACAGCGGATGCATTGAAAGCAGAGAAAGGCAAGGCCGCAGGGGCGGATATTCATCTCAGCCCCGACGGGAATTTCTTATATGTTTCGCAGCGCAGTAACAGCACCATTGAAATCTTCAAAGTGAACCGTAATGACGGGGAGATCACTTTTGTTGGCAGTCAGTCAACCAATGGAAATTTCCCCCGCAATTTCACTATTGATCCATCCGGATCCTACCTCCTGGCGGCCAATCAGAAAAGCGATAATGTTACCATCTTTAAAATAAACAAGGCAACGGGCTTGCTGACGCCTACGGGGGCAGACGTTAAGGTTGGGATCCCGGTGTCTTTAAAATGGATTGCCAGATAAAGACTTTATTACATGATCTTTTCCCGCAGACCTACGCGGATCTCTTTTCGCAGATTTACGCTGCTATTTCTTTTTTGCACCTTTTGCGGACCATTTCTTCCATTGACTTACACAGATCTTTTTCGCTAATGCCCGCAGATTAATTTTCTCTAATTTAAACCGATGCCCCTCCCGCTGCACTTCCTTCGCGTGCTCCGGGGGCGATCCCAAAAAGTTTTTCTTTTCTGTTATATTATCGTAATATTGCAATGAAACGATAAATAATGGGAGTAACAAAATCAGAAATATTTACGGCTAAGCAGAACCACTTAGCATCAGAATTTAAGGCGCTGGCCCATCCTGCCCGTATTGCCATACTGCAATATATCATTAAGCAGGATACCTGTATTTGCAATGATCTGGTGGAAGAACTTGGACTGGCACAAGCTACCATATCCCAGCATTTGAAAGAGCTGAAACAGTTAGACATCATTAAGGGCAATATAGAAGGCACCAGCGTTTGCTATTGCATTGATGAAAAAGTATGGCTGAAATTTAAAACGGAACTGAACGAATTTTTCACAGAAAAAGTAACAGCAAATAAGTGCTGCTGATTTTTTTACATTCATCCATCGCAATATTGCGTTATAACAATAAATAAATTATTTAAAATGAAATTATCTGCATTTAAAGCACTGCTCCCGGCATTGGAACAGGTTATATTTCGTTTGGAGGATGGCCCTTTTGTTCCCGGGCATTTTCATGTAACGGAAGTAGGTATTGTAACCAAACACTTTATTGATTGCGGCGGTACGATCCGCAACGAGAAAACGGCGAGCTTCCAGCTTTGGCATGCCAATGATCTTACGCACCGGTTGCCGGCGGCAAAATTATTACACATCATCCAATTATCGGAAGAAAAGTTGGGCATCGGGAATCTGGACATTGAAGTGGAATATCAAAATGATACTATTGGTAAATATGACCTGGAGTTTGATGGCAGCACTTTTATTTTAATAACAAAGAAAACGGCTTGCCTGGCCGAGGACAAATGTGGCGCTCCTTCGCAAAAAACCAAAACCAGGTTATCAGAATTACCAACGGCTCAAACGGCCTGTTGTACCCCGGGCAGTAATTGCTGCTAGGATGAAACAGTTATTTTTGAAATATAAAAGATCAATGCGGGGAACCCGGAAATGCGGGAAGATATAATTTTTTTAATTGCCTTTGACTTACGCCGCGTATAGTTTATGAGACAATCTCTTTCAATTTATTTTTGGCTTTGATGCAAAATGCTGCATCATCAATATTATTTGGTTATTGGTATAAAAATGAAAACAAAAAAAATATTAGTGTTGTGCACCGGAAACAGTTGCCGGAGCCAGATTGCAGAAGCTTACCTGCGGCATTTTGCAGGCGATAAGGCTGAAGTATACAGCGCGGGTGTGGAAACACATGGGCTCAACCCGAAGGCCATTGAAACGATGCGGGAAGATGGCATTGATATTTCGCACCACTCCTCCAATAATGTGGCCGAATACCGGGATATTGGTTTCGATTTTGTGATCACCGTTTGCGATAATGCCAAAGAGCGTTGTCCAGTTTTACCGGGAGCTGCAAAGCAATTTCATTATAATTTTCCTGACCCCGCCAAAGCAACCGGAACTGCCGATGCAATTAAAGAACAGTTCCGGCACACCCGGGCGCTTATAAAGGAATATTGCCGTGAGTTTGTGAAGAATAATCTTTAGAGCCGGCTCGCTGCTGATAGTAGTCCTTCTCTTTTCCCTGCTTTTTCTGTCTCTACCAGGTTATAAACACTTTTAGCCGCCGTTTACCAACATAGGATGGCAAGGCCTTTTGAGAATACTACTAAAAATGTTACATGGCCGCCTGTGCTGCATTGCCTGTTATTATCTAACTTGCTGTTATGAAAAATATTCTTTTGTTTGGCGCGGGTAAGTCTGCCACGGTATTGATCCATTACCTGTTGGAACATGCCGATACAGAACAATGGACGTTGACCCTGGCGGATATAAATTTTGAACTGGCACAACGCAAGCTCAACCACCACCCGGCAGGAACCGCCGTTGGTATCGATCTTTCCAAAGAGACCGAACGCCAGGCACTGATCCAAAAAGCCGATATTGTAATTTCCATGCTGCCTCCCGCATTGCATATCCTGGTTGCCAAAGATTGTCTTCACTTAAAAAAGGACCTGCTGACGGCCTCCTATATTGATGACGAATTGCTGCAATTAAAAGAACAAATAGAAAAAAACAACCTGTTATTTCTTTGTGAAATGGGCCTGGATCCGGGCATTGATCATATGAGCGCTATGCGTATTTTTGATCGCATCAGAAGCAATGGCGGCACCATTACGAGCTTCCGGTCGCACTGTGGGGGATTGATCGCTCCCGAAAGCGATAACAATCCCTGGCATTATAAAATAAGCTGGAACCCGCGCAATATAACATTGGCCGGACAAGCGGGTGCTATTTATAAAGAAGACAATACCGTCAGAACAATCTCCTATCCCGATATATTCAGAAACTGCCCAGCCATTGAAGCCCCCGTGCCCGGACAATGGGCCTGTTATCCCAATCGGGATTCGTTGCACTATATCCCGGTTTATAAATTAGAATCGGCTGAAACCGTTATCCGCGCTACGTTACGTCACAATGACTTTTGTACCGGCTGGCAATTTATCGTTTTAGCAGAGCTGACAAATCCTTTGGACATTGAAATGATTGATAGCCTGAAAGATAAATCTATCGGGGAATGGTTTGTCGCCTGTCTGAATTTTTATACAAAGTCAGCAACCTTCCCGGCCTTTTTAAACCGGTATGTGGCGGCTCAAGAGCGCCAATTGATTACGCAGCTTTTCGAATATCTTGGTTTGTTCAGTGATGAAAAAATCCCGCTGGAGGCGAAAAGCTCCGCCGACATTTTGCAATATCTCCTGGAAACAAGGCTGGCCCTGGCTTCTACCGACAAAGACATGATCCTTATGATCCATGAAATTGAATTTATGAACCGCGATCAGCAGCCGGGGCGCCTATCCAGTTCATTGGTCGTAAAAGGCGAAAACGCGCTCCAAACTGCCATGGCAAAAACAGTGGGCCTCCCACTGGCTATTGCAACGAAGCTGATCCTGAGCGGCACTATTACAACCAAAGGATTGCAAATACCCATTCTCAAAGAGATCTATGAACCGGTGCTTGCGGAGCTGGGAAAAAAGGGTATCCGGTTTGTGGAGCAGTGAGATTCTCGTTCCGCCGCCACTGTTGGTGGGCAGCGCACCCGGCACAACCAGTAAGTATAACCAACTTGTTGGTGTACTGCCATCGCCGAAGGCAGTACGCAACACCAGCAAGGGCAGGAACTATGTGCAGCTCCCCGGTTTTTATTTGATATCAGGTGCCGTCTTTTTAACCCCGTCTTGTATGGCTCGTTCAAGTATAGCCATATTTATATCTGTTAAACTTTTGAATCGGATACAATAACCCGTTACACTGGCCTTACCAATTGTTTTTCCGTAGGTCCCGGGTAAATACTTTTTGTCTTCAATACCCATAATATAAACTGAAATCCCGTTGGTGTTTGCGCTGATGCCCAACTGGTAAAACGCTTTGGTTTTTCCGTCAGCATATTTTAACACCTGGGATCCATATCCAACATTAGGATTTGAAACAACCCTCCCTTGCCCGTCTTTACCGTCCAGAAACCATAATTTACATTTTGGCATTAGCTGAAGGATGCGTTTATGCAATGTTTCAAGGTCGGCCCGTTTTGGATGAGGCTGACCGTTGATATACTGTTTGATCTGTTCCTGTAGGGTCATTTTAATCGTTTTCGATCTTTTCCGTCGCCGTTGGTGTTGAGCAGCATATGCAGCGGGGCAGCACACCACGGTGCAACCGAAAGGTATAACGCCCTTGTTGGTGTCACTCCCTCGTCGAAGGCAGCACGCAACACCAACAAGGGCATAATTTTATTTTTTTGATAAGGTTGCCAACAGTTCTTCCAGGTTGCTCAATGACATTTTCATTCCCTGGGTGAAGCCGTCCAATATCCTTTCCAGCCTTTCGAGCGATTCATTATAAATGCTGATGCTGACTTTTGTTGTCCCGTTTTCTTCGCTGAAATTGTGATCCCATTCGGAACCCGGCAATTCAGGGTTTTCATTTTCGTCAGCAAAAGCATTATACATTTTAAAATTAGTTTTAGGCGTAATGGAAGTATATTCCTGAATGCCCCAACGCGCCTGCCCTTCGGGACTTACCATTGCATAAAATCTTTTGCCGCCCACTTTAAAATCCATGTACTTCGTGCGGGACGTGAAGGGTTTAGGCGCCACCCATTGGTCTAGCAATTCCTTCTTTGTAAAAGCATCCCATACCAGCGAAAGTTCCGCATCAAATTCCCTGTTTATCAATACTGTCTTTGTTGACTTATCAACAGTAAAATCAAATTGTAGATTGTTGCTCATTTTTTTTGTTTTTTTATTGTTGCTAATATATTATCCAATTGATTAAACCGGGTTTCCCAGATCTTCCGGTATTGCTCCAACCAGTTATCTATTTCTTTCATTTTGTCGATTTCAAGAGTGTAATAAATTTCCCTTCCCTGGCAGGTTTGTTTTACCAGCTCGCATTCCGTCAGGATGCGCAAATGTTTTGATACAGCCTGCCGGGTCGTGTTAAAGTTCTCTGCAATAGCGTTGGGCGTCATCGCCTGCAAGGCAATTAAAGCGATAATAGCCCGGCGTGTTGGGTCCGCTATAGCTTGAAATATATCTCGTCTCATTTGTTTAAACAGGTTCATTTAAGAAACCTTTCGGTTGCAAATATACGCGCAACCTTTCGGTTTCTCAAATTTTTTTTAAAATTTTTTATTTCCCGTAGGCGTTTGAGCCGCATATGCAGCGAGGCAACACATCGCGGCACAATCAGGAAGTATAATGAATTTGTTGGTGTTATGCTATCGCCGCATGCAGGACGCAACACCAACAAGGGCTGAGAGTAAAATGAGGAATAGTTTGTTAATGATTAAAACCTATAGAACCTTTACTTTCTCTTCCCAAAAGTTGGTCCTTAAGATTTTCGAATTCGTCATCCGTTAAAACATCACGATCTCGTAAAAATTCAAGCTTGCTAAGCTGCCCGTCCATCGGAAGAGCTTTATCTATTTTTCCATATTTGTTTAATAGAAATTGGTTAGACGCTTCAATTACTTCGATTGAAAAATCCAATACTTCTGGCTTATTTCTGGAATTAAATGGAAATTCAATAGAACTTCCGTCATAAGTTAAAATAGTAATACTCTTTTTTCGGGTAGCAAGCGCTAATACTAAGAAAAACATTCCTCCAATAAAAGCAACGGTCGACGCCTCAGTGCCCGACCCCAATAAAAAGAGCCCTCCTATAACAACCATAGAAAAGGATATTACTAAGAAATTATCATTCGTTTTTGTTTGTATCCTTTTCTTATTACTTATATTCTCAAATGGCACCTCGTATTCAAGAGAATCCAAGAGCGAAGCACTCTCAATTTTCAGGCCTGTCCGTAGAATATCCACTTTTTGTCTTTTAAAATACCGTCTGGTTGATAACATTATGAATGAATACGTTTAAGTGATAGCCTACGTTAGTCTTTACCTATCAATTATTTTCGGCGGCTGAATATACAAAGAAATCAAAAATCAGCAATAAGCAATCGCCTTAACTCCGCTACCCCTGTCGTTGCCGGCATTTCAATGGTAACCAGGCCGGGAATATTTCTTATTTGAGGAATTGTTTTATCAATAATATACTTCGGAACAGATGCGGGCACTTCCTCAATTAATCCGGCCGCGGGGTAAACGACTAATGAAGTACCGATCACCACAAAAATATCTGCATCTGCCGCCAGGCGTGCAGCGGGACCGATCATTGGCACCGGTTCGCCAAACCAAACAATATCCGGGCGCAACTGCCCGCCATCCGGGGCCTTATCGCCTAAATGAATAGCGTTTTTTATTTCATAAGAAGGCTTTACGGAGCGATCGCTGCGCATTTTAAAAATTTCACCATGCAAATGCAGCACATTGGCAGAACCGGCCCGCTCGTGCAGGTCATCGATATTTTGAGTAACGATCTGCACTTCAAAATACTTTTCCAGTTCCGCCAACCCCAGGTGCGCTGCGTTGGGCTGTGCATCCGCTACGTTTTTACGGCGCATATTATAAAAATCAAGCACCAAAGCCGGGTCATGCCGCCAGCCTTCCGGAGAAGCAACCTCGGTAACGTCATAGCCTTCCCAAAGCCCGTCGCTGTCGCGAAAGGTTCGCAACCCGCTTTCAGCGCTGATGCCAGCGCCGGTTAAGACCACTAACTTTTTCAATTTCATCCGCTAATTTATAAAACAATTTACCCATTTTTCAATTTCCGGTGCTCTTGCATTCTTCTAATCAAGATCCCCAACCCTATTCCACCCAACCACAATGGCCATATGGAAAGCAGGCCAATAAATATATCTGCGCACCAGGAAGCCCCGTTCGCTAATGCATTGATCATTTTTATGCCAAAGCCAGGCTTATCATTATAACTGTAGCCGTTCTTGGGGGCAATAACAGCAAGATTGATCGTACTGTATCGGGTTTGATTAGCAAGATAACCCAGCCGGCTTTCAGCAGATTCTATCTCTTCCTGCAGATCGTTCACCTCGCGTTGGATCTTTAAGGCATCTTCAGTCGTCTTTGCCTGCTTTAAGAATTCGAGGTATTTATCCCGTGTTTGCTTTTTGGTCAACAGCCGGGCTTTTGTATCAACGATCTGTCCGCTTACTTCTTCTGAAGTGATACTTCGCTCCAGTTGCTTTGCATCCGTTCCCGGCAATTCATTCAGCAGGTCCTCAAAGTAAACCACCGGTACTTTTATTAACAATAACGCTTCCTGCTCTTCATCGGTTTCGGTATTTTCTTCTTTTGCAATATAGGCGCCGTACTTTTTTGTAAGGTTCCCGATCTTCTGACTATAGGCAACCAGGTTATTGGTTTCAATTTTCACTTCGGCATCCTTGATGATCTTCTTATCGGCATCCGCCGGAACTGTTGCCATACCCGGGCTGACCGGGGACGCTCCTTGTGTAGTTGAATCACTGACCGCAACCGCTGCTGTTTTTTGTTCGTCTACGGCGAGCTTATCTTCGTGTTCATTTCCATTATTACAGGCAAATAATACCAGGGGTAATGCAAGCATTACCAAAAATCGGCGCATCATAAATATAGTTTTAAAAGTTTTTGTAATGAGTTACCAATGGCTGAAAGCACTAGCAGTACAGGTTTCCGGATATCCTGCTCCCCAATCCTTCCAATAAAACAATTGTTCTTTTAAGGCTTAATACATCATTGCAAAAAAGGTAACCGGGCTGGTTTTGTTAATAAAAAAACAAAAGCCCCTGTTAAAAAACGAGGGGCCATTTGCATCAAGCGTTGACCGCTAACTAAACTACTACTGTTGTTATTTCTTCGGAAACGGGAGTTGCCTCTTCCATAAAATAATGTTTATAATGCTCACTTACTTTATCAGATTGCTGCACCCCATTAATAAATAATTTACCATCGATATACTGGATCTTATTGTCGCGTCCTTTATCAATAAGCCCTTCCCGCTGCATCTGGAGACTGGCGTCTTTTAACCGCAGCAATTGCCGTTTGGTTTTCAGTAACTCATCATTAACGTGCGGCGCCCATTTTTTAAAATGAAAATTCATATTAATCTTTTGTTCCAGCAATTTCTTCTGCGCATCCTCTATCTGTATTTTTATGGCTTCCTGGTTTATATTCCGCATGGCCGCTTCTACCTGGTTTTTTATTTTTTCCTGATCAACCGGCGGTACGGACCGCCGCATGGCGTCAGCTATCTTTTTCTCCATTGCGGCCGTATTGATCCGGGCGGTAGCCGTTTTTATATCCCGGTTAATTTTATCCCAGTCTACTTTTTTTACGGCTTCTATCGCCTGCAATTTTACTTTTGCAAGATCTAACTGGGCCATTGCCGCATCTACCTGACGTCGTACATTTTCCCTTGTGGCTTCCGTCCAGCCGGTATTAAAATTGTTCATCTGCTCATCCAAATATTTGAGGGCATCATCCAATCGGCCTGTTTCGAACTCTGTTTTGGGTATTGTGTCCCTGTTAGCCGGCTGCTCCGGCTGACGATACCTCACCGGTTGTTGCAGCAACACAAACGACGAGCAGGCTATGGCAATAATAGCAATTACAACCGGGGTTAAAATACATCTCTTTTTCATCAGTTGGTTTTTTTGAGTTTAAAATAACGAAATGGTTCGTAGTCAAAGTACGAACAAATACGTAATTTATGGAGTTAAGAGAATGTTATAATAAGGAATCCGCCGCTAGTAATATTTGCCAGGCCTTATCAACGGCCCCGTCAATGATCATTTTTTTGGCATACAGATGTAGTAATTCCAAGGCAGTAGTTTTAGGGTGCTTCGCTTTTAATACATCTAAATAATCATCGCTGAATGTCGCATCTTTCTGAGGGATCACTGTTACATTAGCGAGCATGCCCAGGTCGTTACCCGAAAGGATAAAACTGTTTTTTATTGAGGCCGGCAGTGCGTCCACTCCTACCCCAAGGTGAATATTAGGCTTAGGCACTTTAAAAAGATTTTGTTCATCTACTTTACAATACCAATCGCCGCCCAACCGCGCTACCTGGTTGATCTTTTGCTGATCGACTCTTTTATCCGCGTCGAGGATCGCATCATCCAAATGCAGCAGCAACACTTCGCAAATCACGAGGTTGCCCGCACCGCCTTCGCTGCCTAATGTTTTTACTTCCAATACCCGGCATTCCATTTTTGCTTTGCTCTCTTTAACCAGCGGCGGCTTGATAATGGAGGAGGGCTGCATGGTAAAGCCGGCTTTTTGAAATTCATTTACCCCTTTATCATATTCGCAACTGGCCAGGGATGTTTGTTGCACCATCGCATAATCCACAATATTGATGGCCACTTCCGGCACTTCCAGCACATTTTCAAGTGTATGCTTGGTAGTATTATTACGCACCCGGCGCGCCGGACTGAAAATCACCACCGGTGGATTTGTTGAAAACAAATTAAAAAAACTGAACGGGCTCAGGTTCACAATATCTTCCCTGTTTACGGTGCTGGCAAAACAAACAGGGCGCGGCGCAATGATGTGCTGCAGGTAATGCTGTTTGTCGAAGCCATTAAGGCTATTTAAATCAATTATCATAGTTTCTTTTACCGCAGAGAAATGAGAACGCAGCGTTTACGCAGGAGTATATTTAATATTCTTTCATTACTCATCGTTGTGCAAATAGAATCAAAAGTTATATACAATTCGTTGAAATCCGTTTTTAAGTAACCCCACATTAAAATTTATCAGATAGCCAAGTTTTTTATCAGCCAATTTTAAATAGGTGATTAATTGTGCTTTAAACACAGGCTCCATGGTAATTACAGACTTCACTTCAATGATAATTTGACCTTCTACCAAAATATCAATTACATATATCTTACCAAGAGGAACCTGCTTATAAGTCATTTCAACAGGCACCTGAGCCACTGCATTCATACATCGCAACTCAAACTCTCGCATTAGTGCAATAACATAGGCAGACTCCAGTAATCCGGGGCCTAATTCCCTATGAACTGTTATGCTGGCATCTAAAATTATACCTCCTATTCGGTTTAATTCATCGTTAGTCATAAGAAAGTGTTTATTTCAAAAGTTGCAAAAACCGCTGCGAAATCTCCCTGTCCTCACTTCTCTGCGGTTAACTTTTTCTGAGCTAAGATACTAAACTCCTTATCTTCTCTTTCAATCTTATTCTCCAATCTGCCCAGCCCTTCAATTTCCATCACCACGGTATCGCCCTCCTGCAGCCATTGTTCTTTATAATCCGGATCATTCAGCTTACCGGTCCCGTTCAGCTCCAGGAAGCAACCGGTGCCCACGGTGCCGCTGCCGATAACATCCCCAGGGTAAAGGTCTGCACCATAGGAAGCCCGTTCAATGAGCTCTGCAAAGGTCCAGTCCATATCTGCCAGGTTCCCCGCACTCACCTGCTTTTCGTTCACCCAACAGCGCATTGCCAGGTTCCAGCTTTTGCCTATATGCCCCGGCTTTGGTGCTGTTTCGTGTTGCTGCAACTCATCCAAAGTCACCAGCCAGGGACCAATAACCGTTGCAAAATCCTTTCCTTTTGCCGGGCCCAGGTTCAGCAACATTTCTTCCATTTGCAGGGTGCGGGCGCTCATATCATTCATGATCATTAACCCGCCGATATATTGATCCGCCTCCGCGGCTTTTATATTGCGCCCTTTTTTGCAGATAACGATGGCTGCTTCCAACTCAAAATCCAGCTTGTGAAAATGATCGGGCATGCATTTGATTGCTCCCGGCCCGATAATGCTATTGTGATTGGTAAAATAAAAAACAGGGTATTGATCAAATTCAGGGGTCATAGGCACTTTGCGGTTACGTCTTGCAGATGCCACATGCTGACGAAAAGCATATCCATCCCTGCAGGAAGTGGGATGCGGAACGGGCGCCAGTAATGGAACGGCATGTACCGGAATGCCGCTAACCCTTCCGGATGCACCCATTTCTGCTACTGTTTTGATTGCCGCAATACTTTCATCCCAATTATCGAGAATGTATTGCATCGTAACCGGCGTGGCCGAAAGCTCATATATATTGTCTCCCATCAGCAATCCGGCCTGCCCTTTATCTCTGTTTAAAAACGATACCAGTTTCATTGTTTTATTTTTAATGGATGGTTGCCAAGCTGTTTTCTAATACATGCCTTAGTTTTTCCAACAACGGCGTTATGTCTTCCTCCTTACAGGTACCCACACTTAAACGGTACCAGTTAGCTGCATTTACCGCACCAAAAACCGAAAACGGCAACACGGCGATCCCTGCTTCGTTCAATAATAGCGGAGTAAAATCTCCCGGTATATCGATCTTCAGAGAAAGATATATGGATGCCTGGGGTGCTATTGCCTCAACCGGCAATCCCTCCTTTTTAAATTTCATAATAGCGTTATAAATCAGTTCCAGCCGCAATTGCAGCTTCTCTTTAAATGAAATCAGAAAATCCTTTACGCTATCCTGATGCCGTAAAAAGTTTGCAAGCGCCACCTGCTCCGGATTGGGCGCCCAGGCCCCCATGTGGCTCAATACTGCTTTCATTTTTGCAATTACCGGTTCCGGTCCGTAGCACCAACCCACACGCACGCCCGTTGCCGCAAAGCCTTTACTGATGGCATCGATATAAATGGTGTACGGTCGTACTTCCGGGCAAACAGCAACCGGATCAGCGGCACCATCGTTATACGTAAGCAGGTTATAAATATTATCGAAAAGAATATACAGCTTCTTTCTATTAGCGCCACGCCGTTCATTTTCCTGTACTACCAGCTCGCAGACCGCTTTTAGTTGTTCGGCAGAAAAAAAAGTGCCCGTAGGATTTTGCGGCGAACATAAAGCCAGCAACACTGCATCCCTGATAAAGGGTTTTATTTCGGCCGCCGTGGGCATAAAATTATTTTCGGCCTTTGTGTGGATCACACAGGGTGTTGCCCGCGTAAGCTCCGCATAATACTCGTTGTTCCAGGAAGGCACGGGGTAAATGATCACATCTCCCGGATCTACAATTACCTGGTAAGTGGTATAGATCAGGGGCCGCCCGCCCGCGGCTACGAGTATTTCCGAAGGTTTGTAATGATGCCGCTGAAAGGTTTGAAGATAATCCGAAAGTACCTTTCTTAGTTCGGGGTTCCCCTCTGCAATCGGATAATTGGTTTGTTTCTGCTGATAAGCCCTGATAATTTCCTTTTCCAGCAATACGGGGATCGGGAAAATGGAAGGGTCAAAATCCCCTACAGTATAATTATGTATGATTTCGCCGTTGCGCACCCGCTCTTTAACGGCATTGCTGATCGCCAGGATCTTTGATGCGGAAAGGGTTTCGGCTAAATGTGATAGCTTCATTGGAAATGTAAAATATTAAATGTGAATGGTGAAAGGTTAATAGTGAATTGCAATTGCCCATTGACTATTCACTATTGACTATTGACTAAAGATTCCCCCTCAATTCCTGCTCCCGTTCCAGCGCTTCAAACAGGGCTTTAAAGTTTCCTTTTCCGAAACTCCTGGCGCCTTTGCGCTGAATGATCTCGAAGAACAAAGTGGGCCGGTCCTCTACCGGTTTGGAAAAGATCTGCAACAAGTAACCCTCTTCATCCCGGTCAATCAGGATCCCTAATTCTTTTAACGGCTCAAGATGTTCATCAATTGTACCTACCCTGTCCAAAACCGTTTCATAATAAGAAGCCGGTATTTTCAGAAACTCCACTCCCCGGTTTTGTAAGTCGGTAACCGTTTCTATAATATTATGCGTAGCCAGCGCCACATGCTGTACGCCTTCTCCATTATAAAAATCGAGGTATTCTTCTACCTGTGATTTCTTTTTGCCTTCTGCCGGCTCATTGATCGGAAATTTTACGTAGCCGTTACCATTGCTCATTACCTTGCTCATCAACGCTGAATATTCCGTAGAGATGTCTTTATCATCGAATGACAAAATATTACGGAAGCCCATTACCTCTTCATAAAACTGCACCCATTTATTCATTTGGTTCCAGCCCACATTGCCTACACAATGATCCACATATAACAACCCGGTTGGCGGCGGGTTATAATGTGTTACCCATTCCTTGTAACCCGGTAAAAAGGCGCCGCTATAATTTTTGCGCTCGATAAAAAGATGCACCGTATCTCCGTAAGTATGAATGCCGCTCATGACCACCTCGCCGTCTTTGTCTGTCATTTTTGTGGGGCTCATATAGCTTTTGGCCCCACGATCCGTTGTTTGCTGCCAGGCATCGGTTGCGTCCTCTACCCGCAACGCCAGTATCTTTACTCCATCGCCGTGTTTGGCAATATGCGCTTCAATTGCATCACACTCTTTCAACGGTGTTGTAAACACAAAGGTGAGCTTGTTCTGACGAACAGCATAACTGGCTTTTTCCTTTATCCCTGTTTCCGGCCCGGAATATGCCAGGGATTGAAAGCCGAAAGCGCTCTTATAATAATGGGCCGCCTGTTTGGCATTGCCAACATAAAATTCAATATAATCAGTTCCCTGCAAGGGCAGGAAATCAACAGCCATTGGTGCAGCCGCTGCTACATGATTCGTCTCGTTCATGATCAAAAAGTTTAACAGTAAAAAAATTCCGTAATGGGAAATATAGAAACCTGAAGAAGTGATTTATCCTCGGTCTATGGCAAGCGACTCCACCAGTAGCACGTAGTTCACGCGCTTGTCTGAAAAAACTTTGTATGGATAATCGGGTCGCATCTGTAAAATCAATAACAAATGTACGTTAATTATTTTAAAATGGAATAACTTTACACTGCAATTTTTGGTATGCTTTACTTCAGGAACTTTACCTACTGGATCGATAAACGTCGCTGGAAATACTGTTTCCTGCTGACCAGCCTGGCGATGCACTCGGGAAAATGATAAATAGTAAATATTGAATTCAAAATTTTGAATTCAATATTGCCCTGTCTGTTTTACATTCTACATTTTACATTCATAATTCTACACTTCATGGCTCATTATTATACCTTAGGAAACATTCCACACAAACGCCATACCCAGTTCCGGAAACCGGATGGCGGATTATACAGCGAACAACTTTTTTCTACCGAGGGGTTCAGTAACGACTATGCTCTTTTATACCATTGCCATCCCCCCACACAAATTATAAAAACCGAACCGCATCATGATGTAAGCCCGCGGATCGCAGAAGAGAAGATGCTGCAGCACCGTTGCTTTGAGGGTTTCCGCATTCCCCCAATAAAAGATTTCCTGGAAAGTCGTGTCCCGGTTTTGGTAAACAATGATTGTCATATTGTTTTGGCAGCTCCGCAGCAAAGCATGCAGGATTATTTTTATAAAAATACGGATGGCGACGAACTGATCTTTGTGCACGAAGGCTCCGGTACCGTAAAAACGCAATACGGCACACTTCCTTTTAGTTATGGCGATTATATTGTACTGCCCCGCGGAACCATCTACCAGATCGAATTTGACGGGGAAAACAACCGTCTTTTTATTGTGGAATCTTTCACACCACTCCGTTTCCCCAAAAGGTACCTGAGCCAATACGGACAACTGATGGAGCATGCGCCGTACTGTGATCGGGATATACGCCCGCCCCAGGACCTGCAAACCATCGATGAAAAAGGTGATTTTTTAATTAAAGCGAAAAAGAAAGGGGTGTTATACGGGCTGCATTATGGCACGCATCCTTTTGATGTCGTGGGCTGGGATGGCTGTTGTTATCCGTTCATCTTTTCCATTCATGATTTTGAGCCGATCACCGGCCGCGTACATCAGCCCCCGCCCGTGCACCAGACTTTTGAGACCAATGCTTTTGTTGTTTGTTCTTTTGTTCCCCGCTTGTTTGATTATCACCCACAGGCCATCCCGGCACCGTACAACCACAGCAATATCGACAGTGATGAAGTGATCTATTACGTGGACGGAGATTTTATGAGCCGTAAAAATGTGACCAGGGGCATGATCACCCTGCACCCTGCAGGCATCCCGCACGGGCCGCACCCCGGTGCCGTTGAAAAAAGCATTGGCGCAAAGGAAACACGGGAGCTGGCGGTGATGGTAGACACCTTTCATCCGCTGATGATCACGCAACAGGCGTTGGATTTGGAAAATCCGGATTATGTGATGAGCTGGGCGGAGTAGGAACGTGAGCCGTGAAACGTGAAACGAACCATCACCCCGTGTACTTTACTTTTTACTTCGTAATTTGGGTACCACGCGAGCTTTGACGTTTATCGTTTATCGTCTGACGAAAAATGCCGAACGCTGTTAGTCATAGCCAGCCAGCGTATGGTGTATGGCATTTTGCATTAAGCGTTAAGCATTCAGCATTCGTTACTATTTAAATTTCATTCCCAGATTATACATCGTAAACGCCCAGATATCCGCGGCTTCTTCAATTACTTTATTTGTCGGTTTCCCTGCGCCATGCCCCGCATTGGTTTCGATGCGGATCAAAACAGGATTTGTTCCCTTATTGTATTCCTGCAGGCGTGCGGCGAATTTAAAAGAATGCGCGGGCACCACGCGGTCGTCATGATCTCCGGTAGTGATCAATGTAGCCGGATAAGCAACCCCTTTTTTCAGGTTATGATACGGCGAATATTTGTACAGGTAAGGAAAATAGTTGGCAGAATCGGAGCTTCCGTATTCCACCGTCCATCCCCAGCCAACCGTAAACTTCTGGAAGCGCAGCATATCCATAACCCCAACCTGCGGTATCGCTACTTTAAACAGATCCGGACGTTGTGTCATTACTGCGCCCACCAATAATCCGCCGTTACTGCCGCCACGAACGGCAATCTTATTTTTGTTGGTATAGTTAGCTGCTATCAGATGCTCCGCTGCAGCAATAAAATCATTAAATACATTTTGTTTCTTCAGCAGCATTCCGGCCTTATGCCAGGCCTCCCCATATTCGCTGCCACCCCGCAGGTTTACCACAACATAAATGCCTCCCTGCTCTACAAAGAAGGCATTGCTGATGCTGAAGCCTGGCGTCATTGGGATGTTAAAGCCGCCGTAACCATATAACAACACCGGATTGTTTCCATCTTTCTTTAAACCTTTTTTGTAGGTAAGGAACATTGGAACGTTTGCGCCGTCCTTGCTTTTAAAAAACACCTGTTCTGTAATGATATCATCCGTATTTAAACTCAGTTCTGTTTTTTTATATAAAACCGAGTTTCCGGAACCAATATCGTATTTGTAAATCGCCGGGGGTGTTGCAAAGGAGGAGTAGGTATAATAAAATTCGTGATCCTCTTTTTCCGCGCCAAAACCGCCTGCCGTACCAATTCCGGGTAATGTTATATCACGTACCTGCCTGCCATTAAAATCATACTGAACTATTTTTGAAGCTGCGTCTTTCAGATAATTGGCAAACAGCGCCCCACCTCCGGTACCCACACCCTGCAACGCTTCTTTTTGTTCGGGTATTACTGTTTTCCAGTGCTCCCTGGCGGGATTTTTGGGATCAATTTCCACCACACGGTAATTGGGCGCCTGATAGTTGGTGCGCACTAAAACCCCATCGCCATTGTTTTCAATCACGGATGATTCCGTATCAAATCCCTTTACCAATAATATAAAGGCTTTTTGTTGCGGGTCTTTCAGATCTCTTATCCAAAGTTCGCTTCCACTGGTGCCTTCCGTTACATATAAGATCAAAAACCGCTCATCTTCCGTTAGCCCGGCGCCAAAATAGCGCAACGGGTGCACTTTATCTTCATAAACAATAGGGTCTTGTTTTTGAGGAGTTCCCAATTTATGATAAAACACTTTCTGGAATTCATTCTTCTTGCTCAGTTTTGATTTCTCGTCTGGTTCATCATAAGCACTGTAATAAAAGCCCTCATCTCCCTTCCAGGCAACACCGCCGAATTTTGTCCAGTTTATTTTATCAGCAAGCAGTTCTTTTGTTGCGGTGTTCATAACAAATATCTCCGTCCAGTCGCTGCCGGCCCTGGCAACGGAATACGCGCAAAGGCTTCCGTCCTTTGAAAAAGAAACGCTGCTTAACGCGGCAATGCCTTCGCTGCTTAATGTATTCGGGTCTATAAATACTTCCTGTTCTCCCTGCAAATTTTTACTCCGGTATAATACTGCCTGGTTTTGCAATCCATCGTTTTTATAAAAATAATACCAACTGCCTTTTTTAAAGGGAGCGCCGTATTTGGGGTAATTCCACAGGGCCTCGAGGCGTTTTGCTATCTTATCTCTGTAGGGAATGGTTTTCAAATAAGCATTGGTAACGCCGTTCTCTTCTTTGACCCAGGCTTTGGTTGCTGCGCTGTTATCATCTTCCAGCCAGCGATAAGGGTCTTCTACTTTTGTTCCAAAATAATCATCCGTAACCGGTTGTTTTGCCGTTGCGGGGTAGCTGATCTGTGCCGTGCTATTCATAGTGATAAATACAAATGACGTGAAAATAAGTTTCCTCATATACTAAGCTTAATCCGATAAATATAGGAATTGGCCGCAAATTAGCAAAAATGCCGTTTTGCGGAGGAGACAATCATTTATTGCCGTGTACGTCCGGGAGCTTATTATTCAGGCCTGATCACAAATTTTATCGCATGCGTTATTGCCGGATTGGCTGAAAAGCTGATGCGGTAAATAGTGTCGCCCCATTTTTCTTTAATGCCTTTATCTTCCATTGCTACAAGCGGTATTTTCTCTACTACCGCCTTCATCTGTTTGGGGTCGTATTGCACTAAAAAGTTTTTACGCGCTCCGTTTTCCTGTTTATAGTAAATCACCATTTCGCCTTCTTTTTTCAGCGCGGCAGGATAACAGGTCATCAAATGTTCCGTAACCGTTCCGGTCGCCTGCAGCGATAGCTTGTCTGTTACTTCCACATTTTTTGTTCTGTTGAGCCGGACAGTACGCCGCAACTGATGGATCCCGGCGCTGGCAGGATAAGCATTTGCAATATTTAAAGCCAGTTCCGAAAATTCCTTCTTTTTCATATAAACGACATCAGTAGCCCGGAAACCGGCTCCGGGGGGCTGCGTACTGCTATTAACTGTTGGTAAATTATGATAGTCTGAACAGTTGGACCATATATCATACCGTTGCGGACTAAAAGTTTTCCGGGTATAGGTACCACGCCCAACATCAATGATCACCGGCAAACCGTCATAATACACCACGTAACTGCCCACATCGTTATGGTTATGGCTTTCGTCATTATTGCCTCCTTTTGCAGCCACAAAAAAGCCTTTGGAACTACCCGCCCTGTCTCTTGCAATCATTACCTGTATCCCCGGCAGCCATACATCTGCAGGGAGGGGCAGTGATTGCGGGGCCGCCCGGTAGGCTTCCTGGATAAACAATTCAAAAAAATTTCTGAAATATTGAAAACGACCTATTTCACCATCTTTAGGTTTGCGGTAAAATGCGCCAAAACGCATCATATCTTCATCGCCAATATCCTTCCCAAACCGGTAAATCATGCTGGCCGCCATTCCGGGTTTGGGATCAGCATCAGCAAAATTGATAAAGTAGTCTTTGCTGATCTGCGCCCGGTAAATAAAGCGCGCCATATTTTTTATTTTCTCATTGGCATATACATAGCGGAAGGCATCTTTGGATGCAAGGTTCAGCATCGCAATATTGTCGTAGAGTGATGCAGCCGCCGCGCCCCAATACCCCGGCCCTTCATCGCATCCACCATCTTGCGGGTAGGGGTTAAGAAACTGGTCCAGCACCTGTAAAATTTTGTGAACCATATCCGTGCGCTTCTTTTCATCTTTTTCCAGCAATAACGCTGTATTTAACCAATTGGAGCAGATCCAGGGATTCCAGTTATTAGGAGGCCTGCCATTGGCGTTGGCGGCCATCCATCCGTGCGGTTTTGTCATCAAGGGTTCAAATATCCTTTTGTTGACTTCATAATAGATCCTCTTACGGATCTGCGGCGATACTGCATCTAATTTATCGCCCAACAAATAATCAACCCATGCCAGGTAGGTAGCTGTTTCGGCACTAAATAATTCAACAAAGGGCTTTGATACATCTATGAGGCCCGAATATTCTTTTGTTTGCGGCAAATGCGCGGAGGCGCCCCAAAAGGATTCTTCACAAATGGACCACACTCCATTAATGATGGGGTCAATAAACCTTCCCTTGTTTTCATACACCTCTGCCAGTAACAATGTTCCCAGTACCTGCCTTTTCTGAAAGCTTATTTTCTCATAGGAGGCCCTGTCTCCGGTGCGCTCTATCAGCAAAGAAGTTGTGGCCGGTATAGCCGGCCATTCGTAATGGATATAGGACTCCGCTTTTTGCAGATATGCTTTCATCAGGGTAGCATCTGCCCGGCTCCAGGCAGCCCTGTCGGTTAACCGGGGGAAAGGCGTCCAATCCTTTCGTGGCACCAGTTGTTGCTGCAATTGATCGCGGGAATATTTGCTGCTTAATAAATTCGTTTCCTGTGCCTTGCCCTGAATAAGGAGCATCAACATAAAAGCGGAGACAATTATTTTCATATACTTTCTATTATTGTTCATAATAAATACTCAACTGATAATTTCCCTTTACAGAAGGAACAACAAAACCAATACCGCCAACAGTTCATTCAATCAGGAGCTTTTTTATTAAAAGTCGCTTCAAAATGAATGTTCCAAATAAAAACGGGAATATATTGCGCAGATTTACCCCCTGTTCATTTATGCTTTAAAAGCAACTCAGGCTTTTCCCGGAGATGCTGCATCGTATAGGGCAGCCGCCATACTTTGGTTCCCTTTTTATTACAGAAATACAGGCGGGACGCAGATAAACTATCCGGGTTACCATCGGCCCAAAATGCATAAAAATCATGGTGGGCATTCAATGGTCTTCTTGCGTAAGAATGGTTGCGGGGGCTGTTTGCCGTCAGGTCTGTTTTCTTCACCCAGGTTTTCCCATCATTCGTGCTCTCCCAAAGTGCCATTTCCCCGCCGGTTCCGTAGTGTTGCGGTCCTGTTTCCGTAGGGCCTATAATCTTCCATCTGTGCTTTTCAATATAAAGGGAGCCCATATCATAATTATGCGTTGAAGTACAAACCGAATCGAAGCTCCAGTTTTTACCGGTCCAGTGTATGATGGTCCATGTACGCGGATTACCCGAAGGTCCTGGCAGATACCCTTTACTTATTACTGCAAGGATCACGGGATGGCCCTTTTTATCAAAATTCAGGTCATTCAGGTATACCAATTTTCCTTCAGCCTGATAGTCCCTGATGAGTGCATCATTTTTGGGGTCACTTAAAGGAGTTGCAATCATTTTGTTATCAACCGTAGTCCAGGTTTTCCCCATGTCCGGTGTCTGAACCAGATAAATATTTGTTCTCTTATCAACATTCCCCCCGGGATGATAATTAAACACAGTCATTAACTTCCCATCCCGAAAATTGGATACCTGGTAATGCCCGCCCATACCTGCCAGTTTTTGATCGGCAGTCCAGTTGTATCCATCAGCGCTTGTTTTCCAGTATAGCTCCCTCCCTTTTGTATATTTTGTAAAGAGGTATAAAAAACCTTTTCCTTTAACCCACCAGGGTTGCGGATAGGTCATCTCTCCCTGCAACACCACATCAAAGCCTTCAATGCTATAGGGTGCGCGACTTTTCAAAATAATGCCGGGACGGGTAGTGTTCCGCCCACTGACAAACACCCACAGATACCCTTTTTCATCTATTGCCAGCGATGCATTATCATGAGGGTCGTTCACTCCTTTCTTATCGTATACAATGACCGGCCTGGGCACGGTTTTATTTTTATGATCAAAAAAAGAAATCATAATTAACAGATGCCTCTCATTCTGCGCTGTTGTACCACCATATACAAAAAAGGTTTTCTTAGCTTGTTTGGAATAAATGGCAACAGGAACATGGCTTGATGTATAGGTACCAAGCCCTCCTGAATATTTATCGCCATACTCGGAAAACTGACCTAAGGTGAACCAGATGCCCCTGTAGCCATCTGCCCGTGAATATTGTGCAGCCGCAGTATTATGTAAAAAACATACCCCATAACAACATATCGCTGCGATCCTGGCTAATTTATATACTATTTCCTTTTTCATAAAGTGCACAGGCTATTTGGCTGAAGGCCATTTGCTCAAAGGAGACACCACTGCCGTTACGGAATCATTTCCCGGCAGCAAGCTTACTACAGTAAATGCTTTCGTATGCGCAGGCACCGCAAGCTCAAAACCCACCAGCACGGTACCGGGATTCGCCGCATCATACTCATGCGGCGGTGCAGTGGGCCAGGTTTTCATTACAACCTTCCCCGATGCCGCCACCTTCAATAATAGCTTTCTACCTTTCTGGGTAAGCTCTATGGTATGCTCCCCGGTAATCTTTGCATCAGCGGGCGTTAGCATTGTCCATCGTATCGTTACAGGAGTATCTGCCGTCTCCATTTCATCACGGACGGCCACATATTTCCCCTCTACTATTGCCACGCCCCTCAGGGCTTTCACCAGCGTTCCTTTATAGATCTCACCAAGATCAACAGTCGCATTAAGGAAGGAGGGCTGCCGCGAGTAGCCGGTTATGGGCGCATATCCTTTTACTAACTGCTGCTGCCCATTTACGGTGAGCGTATTATGCACCTGGTTAATATAACGGAATACCGTCCATCGCTGTGCATCCTGTGTTCTGCCAAATATCTGCAACCCTTTTGATTCGAGCGATTCATAATCCTGCGCTCCAAAATCCATCGCCCAGCGAACGCCCTGCGCGTCCATAACAAAAGAACCGATGTCCATGTGCGCATGATTAACCGATGCAGAGCCGCCTTTCATCCCTACAAAAATCGCTGAGGTGTCCGTCCAGGACGTTCGCATCAATGCAACGGGCGTTCTACCCCGGCCTACCCATATCAGGTCTTTGGGGGCTGTAATGGCATTTATTTTAATACCATCATTCCATAACATCACTCCGGGAAGCAATCGCTCGTTCATAAATGCTGCAAAGTCATCTTTAAGCAACCGGTCGCGCGCTACCCACAACAGCGCCGGATCATGCAGCGAGGAAGCAAACCAAAACAAAGCCGGTTGTAAGCTGCCGCCACGCTCACCTGCATCTGAAAAGTTAAATGGTTTTCCTGTTGGGCCGGTCATATTTTCCAGGAAAGATGCCGTCTTTAAAAATCCCTGGCGCTTGCTAAGCCCAAAATCAGTTCCAAAGCATTTATTCAATGCCTGTAAAAAAAGCACATTAAAACTTGTACCATAACCCCAATACCCATATCCTTCAGGATATGCGCCATCCGGAGCATATTCCTCCATGGGCCTTACAATCGATTTTATCGCACGATTAATAATACCGCGGGAAGAAGCAGGATCGCCTTCATAAACCGCCAGAGCGCCGTAGGTCATGCCGGCGTTACATACCTGGTTCCAGTTGTGCTCCACCTTTAACCAGCCATTATTTTTAGGATCAAGCGAAGGATTCAGCCCCTTTTCAATGATCGCTGTTTTGATAACTGCCCTTGAGCCTGCCGGCAACTTTTTATATAACCAGTCGTACCCGATCGATAAGGCCATTGTCATTTCAGCAACATCCAGAAAGTGAGAAGGGTTCCAGTCGCTAAAAGCCGAAATCGCCAGCATTTCTTTTTCTGCGCGATCCAGATACTTTTTATCCTGTGTCATACGATATGCATAAGACAGGAAAAACAGGCGTCTTAATGCTTCTCTCGATTTCCCCAATAATCTGCGCCCGATCTTTATGCGTTCAACCGGTGGCACTGGTATCATTTTATCGCACTCCTCCAGAATGGCTTTATGCATACGCTGCCATACAGGATCTGCAGCAATATTAGCCCTGATATTCTTTTCCTCATTCTCCCGCAGCAGGAGCCTTGGATGATCACCCACCACCGCAGTTGCCGTTACAGAATCAGCCTGGGAAAACAATTTACTAACAACGCCGGTCTGTAACAGCATTACAAGAAACAGCGGAAGTGCGGCCCCCCGCCACCATCGTATTAAATGATCCATATAGCGCTATTTATGATAAATGATACTTTTGATCAATGCATCAGTACGGTTTTCTCATCGGATATTTTTTCCTGCTGTGCCCCCTTTCCATTCCCTTCATATATATTTTTCACATACCTGCTGTTCTTTGCAGCGTAAGATTCTACGCCGTAGCCACCATTGTAATGAATAAGATTGCTATCCATTATCACGCCGTCTGATCCTTTGTATAAAAAAGCAATCAGCGCCCCGCTACGGTCATTCCCCTCGATAAGATTCTGACGGACAAGAATATCTTTGCTCTCGCTGATCAAGATGCCATAGTAACCGTTTCTAGCTACTTCACAACGGGCCAGCAAGGCTTGCCTGCAATGCTCCAGGGCAATACCACTTCCATAGGGCGAAGTAACCAACCGCGAGTGCTCGACTTTTATTTTCCGGCAATGCGTCAATAACAGGTTATGCTGTAACGAAGGCCCGGGAATAACATTGCCGCCATTCTCACTAAGATCACAACCCGATACCGTTACCGAATCCGCCCCGCTGATCAACACTCCGTTAAATGTACAGTTCCTTACGGTGATATTTTCAAGCATAATATTGCGCATTCCACCTTCTTTTGATGAACGGAATATGATACCCCCTCTGTTGTAACGTCCTTTAAAGGAACGATTAGAGTTGGGATCCGTTCCGGGATCAACACTAACGGAGCCTTCGATCACTAAATTTTTTATGGCCACGTCGTGCATAGCTTCTTCATTATTCACAATCGCGTCTCTTGCCCCTGACGCCGGATCCAAAAACAGGATCGAAGCGATTCCCTCTCCAACGATTTGTACCCCCGAGGGTAACCGGAGGGTTGCCGGCAAGGTATGTACCCCTGCTTTTATTAATACCTGTCCACCGGACCCGGCGGCTTTATCAACCGCCTCCTGTACAGACTGGCCGGGCAACACGGAAATAACAGCCGCCGGGTAAGGCTTTTGCTGTATAGCACCGGCGCCTGCCACGGATTGCAGGGGGTATTGCCGGTGTGGCTTTGATTGTGTTATTATTTTCCCGTTGAGCTGCCTTACAGCGGTCAACACATTGCGGGCAGCCTTTGGCCTTACCGCGTCTGCCGCTGTTTTCACAAACGGCAATTCAACACCCATCGCTTTATAATGACGATAAACATATTCATAATTGCCGCCCAGGTTTTTTGCACGTTCTGATATAACACAATAGCATTGTTGGGTGTGCCCCAATAAAAAACCCGCAGTATATTCAAAGCCCATGCCTAACCGGTTATTACCAATGGAAAACAGATCGACGCCTTGTGTGTAGGCCACCTGCGCAGCGCCTGCAAATTCGCCGAGGCCCAATTGCACATGCCCCTGGTCGCGCGGACTTTCCTGGCACTGGCCATTGGGATAAATGTATTTAAAAACACTACCGTTTACCGGACCATGCAGGAAGTGGTCAACAGCATTCTCAAACATAGGCCGGTTATCTGTAAACACCGCTATAGCCATTATGCTGTGAATGATCGCCCCGTCCCAATTACCATTTGCTTCGGGGAAATAATACCGTAATAACGGATAATAGGCCGTCATCAGCATATGCTGAAAGGCATCGATATCTTTGGGCTCCCAACCGGCATTTGTATATTTCAGCAGTTCTGCAGCATTGCAAAGTGCATGCCCCGTCCATGCCGCGAGCAATTTTGCGTCATTGTAATCAAAATCCCAAAGCACCGGCGACCAGGCATTTAGTATTGCTATCGCCTTGCGGGCATATTTCCTGTCTGAAGTTATATACCATACCAATGCACAGTTATACGCCATTTCGGCGCTCGCCGACAATTCATTACCTCCTATATTCGGTCGTCCATATGGTCCCCGAAGCACATGAGCGAACGGCTTGGCAACAAAGGGGGCATCCGTCATTGCTTTAAGCTGATTAAAAGCCGTTTTCCAGGGCTCCTGGCCGCTCAATACCTTATGTTTCATTTCGGCAAGGTCGGCAGCATTTTGATTAATCCCCGGATGCTGCATCTTTTGTGCATTCAATGATTGGATTAATAGCATAACCGCACACAGGAGTATTACAGATAACCATCTGTTACCTTTTATGTATATCATTTATAATAGGTTTATCTTAAATAAAGGGCTTCTTATGAGAAGACAATCCGGTATGCTCTTTCATCAAATTTACTGAGCGTTCATTGTATACCGTTTCATACTGATCACCGCACTTTTGCCAGTATTGTTCACAGAATTAAAATAAATATACGCCCGGTATTTGCCGTCACTGGTTTCTACCCAGGCCCCGGCCTCTGCTTTCAGATTGATGGCAAAATTGGGAGCATTGGACAGATCGAGCTTTTTAAAATCAAGATCATCGATATAGATACCATACTGGGATTGTGCCAGGTTATAATCCTGCAGGTTGAACACTTTTTCTATTTTAGTGCTTTTGTTTACACCAGCAGGCAAGGTTACTCCCGGCCGGTATTGTGCATCCGCGGCAGGAGAAACCAGCGCATGGTTAAAGGCAACTGCCGGATCTGCATAATATACATATACCAGATCTATCTTATCGGGGTTGGCAGCAGCGTCCGTGCTATTATATACTTTCATGTCAGCAATAGAAATATATGCAGATGCCCCGTTGCTTACATTAAGGTTGCGTACCATGTCCATAGTGGCAACGGTGTAAGGCCCCATTTTATAGGAAACAGTTTGACCATTACTGCTTTTTGCAGAGAAAGTAAACGAAACCTGCTTGCCACGGGCTTCTTCCGGGATTACATAGTAGTAGCGGAGCGTAGCAGCGGCGGTATCTACATTATAGGTAACAGACGTCACATTACCAGAGGTTACCGATGGCGCGCCCACGGTAACGCCCACATCCTGTCCACTTCCGTTAGTGTAAAAAGAACGGTTTTCAAGATAGGTGCCGGAGGCACCTGCAATGGACGCTTCTACCTGTGCTGAAGACAATTTACCCTTCTCCGGCAAAATAGCCATTGCATACGCAAATTCTATTTGCTGCCCAACAATATTAGGACCAAGGGTTCGCTTAATTACATCATTTTGCAAAACATCCTTTGGAACGGGAAGCGCATATTCCTTTTTTTTACACCCGGTAAAAAAAAGCATCATTGCCAGTACAGCTATTGCTGTTTTGCCAAATACTTTTATACAATGTAACATCATAGTAATTTTTGAATGATTTTGCTATTACTTTATCTGGACTGCACGGTCAGGTAAACGGTATAAGGTTTTCTTACTTTACGGTCACCCGAAACAACTGTATACACTTTAGGATTGGCAAGATCTGAAAAATCAACTTTCCCGGTGATCTTCGGATCCAGCTTTGCATCAGTAACCAACGTAAACTGCGGGTAAAGGTTTTTGAGATCGGCACCATACACCACCTGGGCATTTATGGTTTGTGCTACGGTATCTATTACAGGCGCCTTACTTAACACCGTTACAAAGTCGGTGCCCAGTAATTCAAAATTACTCACATAACACTCCGCACGGGTAGTGATCAATAAGCCATCTTCATCAACGGGATAATCTTTTTTACAACCTGCAAACGCAATTAAACTAATGACGAGTACCACTATATACGTTTTCATTATTTTCATCTTTTAGTAATGTTGGGTTTTATCTCCAGGGAATATTTTGTGTAAGGTTCGGGTTCTTATCCCGCTCGCTGGGCGGAATTCTGAATATATAGTCCTGCTGGTACTCCCGTGCGGAAGTGTTCTGGAAATAGCGCTGCTGATTGGCGCCCCAGGTATCAATGCGCCAAACCCCCGCACTACCGGGAGGGCCCCATACCCTTTCCAATGCTCTCCAGCGGCGCAAATCGAACCCCCTCATACCCTCGCCGGCCAATTCGACAATCCGCTCTTGTTCTATAGCGCTAAAAAAATGCTCCTTAGTATCCGTTTTATCAGCGGTAAGCGGCGGAAGATTACCGCGATGACGAATGCGGTTCACCAGCGCAATGGCATCTGCCTGCGGCCCGTTCACTTCATTGGTTGCTTCTGCATACATCAGAAACACATCGGCCAGGCGCATCACCGGCCAGGCTAAGTCGCCATCGCTTCTGCCCTGTCCGGCATAATCCCGCACAAATTTGCGAAACACATAACCTGAATTGGAACCATCCGTATTATAAGTGGTGTAGGAAACACCATCAATTTTAACCGGCTGTGCCCAGGTTTTATAAATGAAGGGCACGAACCCGGTGGACTTAAGAGAAACCATACCCACACTCATCTCGTAATCCCATTCGATCGTGGCTTTCATCCGGTAATCGCGGTTGGCATAGCTCTGCGGATTTACCGCCGAGTTAAGCGTGGTACGTGCAGCCGTATTGGTAGACGGGTTCATCGGTATCATTGGCGGCGCAAAATCGCCTGTGGTCAGCAACTGGTAACGATCGGCAATTTCATAGCGGGGCGATACCCAGCATTGTGATCCTTCATGCGAGCGGCCGGCAAAATCACGCATCAGTTCTTCTCCTTGCCCGGTGCCGGTTCCGCCATGTGTAAACACCATGATCATTTCTGAATTGCCATTCGCCTTTGGAGTAAAAAGATAATAATAGTTAGGCAGCTTATCCGCTTTTCCCGGCGGAGAAATATCCCCCGGATCGCCGGCCATATACAGATCGAGCTTATAATCATTGATCACTTTTTTAAAATCTTCCGCGGCGGCGGCATAGGCCGTTTTTGCTTCCTGGGCGTCCTGCGTAAACCCTTCCAGCTCCGGCCAGCCAAAGTTCTTCCAGGAGGCCCAGTATAATTGCAGCTTTCCTCTAAAAGCCAGCGCTGCCGGTTTGGACGCCCTGCCCAGTTCACCGGAATTATCCGGCAACTTCTCGTAAGCATAGGTAAAATCAGCCATAATCGAATCCTTTACCTGGGCTATTGGCATCCGGGATAAACCGGCTACCTCGGAATTATCTTTTATCTCATGCCCGATATAAGGCACATCGCCCCACATGGAGATCAGCTTAAAATAGGCCATACCCCGCAACAGGCGGGCTTCTCCCACTACCCGCTCCAGCCCTGCTACAGATGTAGCACTGGCCGTTGTCAGCATGCGGTTTACATTATCAATAACATAATTGGTACGATTTACTGCCCCGTAGAGATAGCGAAACATTTTATCAAAGCTGCCGCCATAGCCGGTGGGGTTATAATTGCCGCCATTATAGGCATCGCCCAGTGTAAGATTACCACTGGTGGTACTGGTGCCCCGGGCGCGCACGTATTCCGACTGGCCGTCCAGGTAATAATCCCGGTCAAAACAAGGGCGCGTGGCAGCATACGCTCCCATTAATGCGGTTGTGGCATCCGCCTCCGAGTTCCAGAAACTCGCCGATGCCAGTTCCGTAGTCGGCTCCCTGTTCAGCAAATCCTTCCTGCAGGAAATTTGCAGCAATAGCAGCAATAACATTGCAGGCACTAATAAAGTATTCTTTTTCAATTTTGTTTTCATCATGGCTAAACGTTTTAGAAACCCAGTTGAATAACGAGTGAATAAGATTTTACAATAGGATACATGTTATTATTGTTACCAGCCTTCTCAGGATCCAGCCCCCTGTAAGAAGTAATAGTAGCAATGTTTTCAGCCGATCCTGCTATGCGTAAACTGGCTACATGTACTCTTTGTAATAAAGACTGAGGAAGCGAATAGCCTATCTGTAAATTTTTTACCCGCAGGTAGCTCATATCATCGAGCCAGAAAGAAGAGGTGGTGGTATTATTGCCGCTTCCCCCCAGCCTTGGCCATATACCGTCGCGGTTTCCCACCGACCAGGGGTTGTTCCAGTGATCCCAGGTAGATGCATAGCGGGAGGTATTAAAATTAACATTATTAAACGCGTTCAGCCAGAAGTCCTTCCTGCCGGACGCCCCTTGCAGCATGCAGGAAAGATCGATCCCTTTCCAGGAAATGTAACCTGTTAATGATCCGTTTAGTGAAGGTATATTCTCGTTGCTCTTGGGATCAGCGATCTGGTCGTTCCCATCGATCCTTCCATCGCCGTTTACATCCCTGCGCAAAATATCACCGGGCTGTGCACCCTGTGGTGTGGCATTATACACATCCTGCCAGGTTTGGGCAATGCCAATGGCATCATAATAATACAGGTAGCCATAAGGCATATTTATGAAAGCATTATAACCGCCGCTGGAGGCCCCCCGCGTCAGGAGCTGGTTCCAGGATTCCAGCCGGTTCCTGTTGTAGCTTGCATTCAGATTAATGCCATAATTAATGTTTTTTCCGATATTATCCTTCCAGGCAATATTCGCTTCCACCCCCCTGTTGCGCATATTACCTATATTTCTGCTGGGAGCAGGGCTATAGGCACCCGTAAGAAATATAGACAGATCGGAAGGGCGAAGCATTCCTGTAGTAAGGCGATCATAATAATCCAGTTCCGCTGTTAACCGGTTGTTCAGGAAACCCAGGTCCAGCCCGATGTTCAGCACATTTGTTTTTTCCCAGGTCAACTCCTGGTTGGTCATTTTTGAGTTTACAAAGCCCGTCCGGATGCTGTTGGCTATGATGTAGTTCATCGTTGTTAACGTGGGTTGTTGCTGATAGCGGCCGATGCCGCTGTTGTTGCCTAACCCTCCATAGGACACCCGGAGCTTGCCTTGTGAAAGAAACTTATCCGTAAAATTACTAATAAAGCTTTCCTCCGTAAACTTCCATCCCAGCGCCAGGGAAGGGAAAAATCCATAACGGTGGCCCGGTAAAAATTTGGAGGAACCATCTACCCGGAAATTGCCTTCCAGCAAATATTTGTTATAGGCCGTATAATTTACCCGGCCGATGTAGGAGCGTAATCCTTCGGTGCTTGAGTTACCGCTGGTACCCTGTATATCCGTAAGTGCCGCATCTATCTCATGCAAAGTAGGATACAGCCGGTCGTTTCTTGAGCTGCCCTGGCTACGGTCGTACCAAAACTCTTCAGCATACACAAACAGGCCGCTGATATCATGATTTTTTGCAATAACCGTATGATAATTTAACCGCCCGTTCAGGATCGTTTTATATCCCGTGTTGGTATTGTTGGATATTCCTGCGTTCTGTCCTACATATACACGGCTGCCATAGTTATTCAATTGAAAATTGAAGGCCTGGTTGGGCGTATTGGCAACGTATGAAAACTGGTTGTAATAATTTAATGAATAATCAACCCTTGCCGTTAATCCCTTAATGGGCGTCCAGTCCCAATACATAGAAGTATACGCCTCCTGCCGGTTACGCCGGTTCAGTTGGTTCTGGTAAAGCGTATAAGGATTATAAGCCTGCGGATCTTCTCCGTAAGCCATCACCCCTCCGTAATGACCCGATACAGGGTCATAGGGCGTAATACCTGCAATGGCATACTGCATATCGAACCCGGCGGTATTTGTGGAAGATGGATCCGTGAACCCTTCTGCCAGCGCATAAGTATAATCAGACCAGTTGCCGCTAAAGCGGACCCCCGTGTTCATGTTGGACTTTAATTTATAATCGAAATTAAACCGCGCGTTATATTGCCGGTAACTATTGTTGATCTGCATTCCCATTTCATCCAGCATTCCTACAGACGAAAAGAAGTTCGACTTGTCGTTGCCTCCTGAAGCAGATACATTATAGTTTTGATACGCGCCGTTTTGCAGTATAATATTCCACCAGTCCGTATTAGGATACCGGAGCGGATCTATCATCCCCAGGGCCATCCATTGGTCAATAGTCCCATTTTTAAAGAGTTGGTTCCCCGGTAATGTATTGGTAGCGGCTCTTACCTGCTCCAGGGTAAGCGCCCGGGGATAATCTGCCATAAACGCGTAAGCCTTCCTAGGCACTTCAAGCGTCATATTGCTGGAAGCATTAAAGGCTGTTTTATTGTTCCCTTTGCCGGATTTTGTGGTGATCAATATAACACCGTTGGCCGCCCGCGATCCATATACCGAAGCGGAAGTGGCATCTTTTAAAACAGAGATGCTTTCAATATCATTAAGGTTCACCCGGTTAATGTCCACATCCGGCATACCATCCACCACCACCAGTGGCGAGGAGTTGTTGGCCGTGCCCAGGCCACGGATAATGAGCTGTGCTCCGTTGGCACCGGCCATTCCTGAGTTTTGTACGGCAGACAGGCCGGGAACCAGGCCGGTAAGGGCGGAAGACACATTCGGCAACGCACGACCGGTGGTCTTATCATCAATCTTTACCATGGATACCGCCCCAACGAGGTTTACTTTTTTCTGTTTTCCATACCCCACTACCACTACATCGGACAGATCACTGTTGAGCAGCTTCAGCGTTATATCATAGCTTGTTGCCTTACCCACCACCAAGGTATAGGTTGCATAGCTGACCGAGGAAAAGACCAACCCGGAACCTTGCTCTGCTGCAATACGAAAATGCCCGGAAGCATCTGTTTTAGTACCCGCATTGGTTTTGGAAGCCACTACGGAGACATCCGGCAGCGGGTTGCCAGACTCATCTTTAACCACACCCGAAACCGTTTTCAGTTGTGCAAAAGAACAAACGGAGGATAAAAGTAGCGGCAGGACCAGACAAAGAATGCACCAACCATTCTTTATCCGAGGATTTAATACCTGAGACATAGGCAATCAATCGTTTTGATAAAAGTAATCGTTATAGCAGGTAAAAGATATGAAAACACTTTCATAGTCTGGCAAAAAGAAAACGAAAACGTTTTCGGGCAAAAACCTTACCTGCCTTATGCTGCATCCGCGCCGGCCCGTTCTTTTTTTATCCAGAACTGTACTTGCGTACCGCTGCCGTTTGCCGCTGTTATTTTAATCTCAGCGTTCATGCTCCGGGCTCTTGCCTGCATATTTTTTACCCCGTTACGGGAGGTTAGTTGTTCGGGATCAAAGCCAATACCATTGTCCCATATTGAAAAAGAGATCACATCCGGTTCATCGTGCGCAGTGATCGTCGCTTCGGTACATTTTGAATATTTGACCAGGTTGTTAACACTTTCCTTGATGATCAGGAATATATTCCGGCGCACATCCATCGGTAATGGTATTTCCGAAATGGATTCGGGAAAATCGATAAAAAAACAAATATCCCGCGACTCAAACATGGGCACAGAGTATTCCCTGACGTGCTGCCAGAGATTTGCAAATTTATCATTAGACGGCTTCACCAGCCATATAATATCATCCAGTGCATCCAGCGTGTCGCGCGCATTGGCTTCTATTTTGGTTAGCAGTTCTTCTTTGTTATCTCCCGACTTTCGCAGCAGTTCGCTGAAAATATGAATACTGCTCAATGTTGAGCCCATATCATCATGCAGGTCCGTGGCGATCTGGGTACGAATATCCAGTTCCTGCTGTAAACGTTTGTTATGTTCCATCAACCGGTAACGGAGGTAGTAAAGGATCCCGGAAGTAAGCACCAGCAGGAACAGCACCAGCATCCCCAGGAAAAAGAAGCGCTGGTTTTTTATTTTCACCAGTTCTGTTTGCCGGTCTGCCTCCAGTTTATCAACGCGGGCGCGCTCTTTTTCGGTAGCGTATAAAGCTTCCATTTCCCGCACATGACGATTGTTACTTTCGATAACAATACTATCATTATAATTCTTAAAGAGCTTACTGTATGCCAATGCAGAGTCGGGCCTCCCCGCCCGTTCATTCAGTTTCATCAATCCTTCATAGGCTGTTTTTTGCTGCCCCAATACGCCAATGGCCTTTGCTATTGCTATGGCATTGAAAAACATCTGCCGGGAACTGTCGAACTGTTTGGATTGCAGGTAGGCGTTGCCCAGGTTATTGTAGGTATCTGCCTGGTACAACCGGTCCTTTATTGCATCTGTAATTGCTTTTGCTTTTTTAAATAACGTGATGGCTTCCGCCACCCGGCCCTGCTTCCTGCGCACACTTCCAATGGAGTTATAGTTGATGGCAATCCCTTTAAGGTCCGCTATTTTTTCATCAAAAAGCAACGACTCCTGGTAGTATTTAATGGCAGAGTCAAACTTGCCGGTAAACTCATATACCTCGCCAATATTATTGTAATTCATGGAAATGCCTAAATAATTATTGGCTTTTTCCGACAACACCAATCCCCTCCGGAAATAAGTGATGGCATCCGCATAGTTGCCCAGCACCGTATGAATGTTACCGATGCTGTTTAAGGAAACGCTTGCGCTGAAATCATCCCCGATCTTTTCAGCAAGTCTTAAGGCTTCAAGATGTTTGGTGAGCGCTTTTGCATTTTCGTCAACCCGGCGATACACCACGCCCAGGTTATTTAAAGCAAAAATTTCCGTTTCGGTATCGTTATGCTGCTGCGCCAGTTCCAGGCTTTTGGTGTGGTTGTCCAGCGCTTCTGCATATCGTGAAAAGTCCCGGTTATAAACCCCGTATGCATTTAACAGTCTGGCTTCACCGGATGTATATTTCAGCTTTGTTATTAAGGCAAATCCCAACTTAAAAAGCGTATCAATCGCCGTGTTTTTTCGGTTCCTTTTTGCAAAAGCAATTATCGTGTCCACCTTCGCCTTGCTGTCCGGCATTTTCAGAATATAAGCCACTTCCTGTGGAACGCCGCTCCCCGTCTGCGCTTTCGCCTGTCCGCAATCGGCAAGCAGCAGTTTCACCAACACCGTGGCAACCAGCACAAAAAAATATACCCAGGCTCTCATGTTTTTGTAAAGCAGAAATTTTCGAATAGCCAATCCGGTCTTAAAAAAACCCGGCAACACTCACCTTGCCGGCAACAGACAATCAACCCTCTTCACTTTGTTATCTACCTAAAGTTACAAAAAAAGGATGCTGACTAAATCAGCATCCATAAAAAATAAATATTATATAATACGTTTTGCTTTTTATTTAAGCGCGGCGAGGGCCTTCTTAATCCGCTCCCAGCCTTGTTCTATCTTTTCCAGGCTGTTTGCAAAAGAGAAACGCACCCCGTTGGGCTCTCCAAATGCCGCGCCCATTACGGAAGAAACATGTGCTTTGTTCAATAAATACATACAAAGATCTGCGGAGTTGGCAATCGTAGTTTCCCCATCCGATTTACCGTAATAATAGCTCATATCCGGGAAAATATAAAAAGCGCCATCCGGCTCGGTACAACTGATGCCGGGAATGTCTTTTATCAGTTCCATTACGCGCTGCTTTCTCCGGGTGAATTCTTTTGTCATTTCCACAGACGGAGCAAGATCCTGTGTAAGCGCCGCCACCGTTGCTTTTTGAGCAATGGTATTGGTACCGCTGGTCATTTGCCCCTGCAATTTTTCCATTCCCTTTGCTATTTCAACCGTTGAGGCGGTATAACCGATCCGCCAGCCGGTCATCGCAAATCCTTTCGCCAACCCGTTAACAAGGATCACCCGGTCTTTTATTGCATCAAACTGGGCGATACTTTCGTGTTTGCCTACGTAGTTGATATACTCATAGATCTCGTCAGAAATGATATAAATATTCGGGTGCTTTTTGAATACTTCCACCAGGCCTGCCAGTTCTTCTTTACTGTAAACGGCCCCGGATGGATTGCAGGGAGAAGAGAACAGGAATGCTTTTGTATTAGGAGTGATCGCTTTTTCCAGCTCATCCGGCGTGATCTTCAATTTATTCTCGACCGTGCTGCGGATCTCCACCACTTTGCCCCTCGCGATTTTTACCAGTTCGGAATAAGTTACCCAGTAAGGAGTAGGGATAATTACCTCCTCTCCTTCGTCCACCAGGGCCAGGATCACGTTTGCAAGGCTTTGTTTAGCTCCGGTTGAGATAACGATCTGTTCGGGTTTATAATCCAGGTTATTATCTCTTTTCAGCTTTGCACAAACCGCTTCACGGGCATCCAGGAATCCCGGTACGGGAGAATAGTGGCTCCAGTTGTCGTTAATTGCTTTTATTGCCGCGTCCTTTATATGTTGCGGAGTATCAAAGTCCGGTTCGCCAAGACTTAAATCGATCACATCAATACCCTGGGCCCTCAATTCCCGGCCCAGTTTGGCCATTTTTAAGGTTTCTGGTTCGCTAAAACGTTGTAAAAGAGAAGATAACGCCATTTTCTTTTTTTAAAGATTTATTTTTTAAAACAATTCCCGCCCGTAAAATGTATCCGGGCAGACCCGCCCCATGGATCGGGCAGGCAAATTTACGGTATGCAAAGACAGTTTCGAAATGAAAAGGCGGAAAAATCGAAATATTCTATAAAAACCCGCTATCATTAGAAATTTATCAGTAGAAAAACCGTGCATAAAACGAAAATCAATTTAACCCTATATACCTTATATTTGCAGCCTTTAAAATCCTAGAGGACAAAGATTAAATAACAAAAACGTATGCAACTTAAAGGACTGGTTAGATTTTTTACAATCTTACTTATTATCTATTCACTCTACCAGCTATCATTTACATGGTTTGTTCGCAATCACGAAAAGAAACTGGAGACGATTGCCAACCGGTATGTAAATACCAATTACGCAACTGCTGCCCAAAAGTATCCTTCCAACAAAGATTCGCAGGAAGTATACCAGGAAAAACTGAACCACATTTATAACGATCGCTTAACCCGCCTGAAGGATAGCACCAAAGACGAAACCATTACCTATGGTATCACCGGTGCTATCAGCTATCAGAAAGCAAAGGAAGAAGAACTGAACCTGGGTCTGGATCTGCAGGGGGGTATGAACGTAACACTTGAAGTGGAAATGTCGGGCCTGTTAAAAACACTGGCCAATAACTCCAACGATCCTAATTTTCTGAAAGCCCTGGAAAACGCAGACAAGCGCCGGGCCAACAGCAATGCCAACTTTATTAACCTGTTTGTTGAAGAGTTCAAAAAATTGAGCCCCAGCACCCCATTGGCGGCTGTTTTTGCAACGGCCAATCATGAAAGTATTAAGGTTACGGATAGCGATGATAAAGTGGTCCGTTTTCTGCAGGAGCAGGCAAGAGCAGCCTTCGACAATACTGCCAAGCTGATCACTACCCGTATCGATAAATTCGGTGTGGCGCAACCCAGCATCAACCCCGACCCGGTAAAGCAGATCATTAATGTGGAATTACCCGGTGTGCAGGATAAAGAAAGGGTTCGCAAGAACCTGCAGGCTTCCGCCAATCTCCAGTTCTGGGAAGTGTATAATATTTCAGAATTATGGCCTAACCTGCAAAAAGCCGATGAGCTTTTCTTTGCACAGAATTCCGGCAAAGCGGCAACCGACAGTACTGCGAAAACAGATTCCGCTGCCACTCAGCACGCTGGTGCTGATTCAGCAAAAGCTTTGGCAAGTGATACTTCCAAAAAACTGGAAGACCAGTTAAAACAATTAGCAACCGCTGATAAGAATGCAAATAAACCGGCAGCAGCAACCACTAACCAGGAAGCCGAAGCCAAGAAACACCTGTGGGGCTGGCTGTTACCGGCAATGGACCAACAGGGCCGCCTGGCCGACATGGGGCTGATTGGGCAGGTGAACATTAAAGATACTGCCGCCGTAAGAGAGATCCTCGAAAGCGCGGCATTAAAAGCCCAATTCCCTTCAGAAGTAGCCTGGATGTACGGTATCCCCGAGCGCGTAGGCACCGGCAATAAAAAAAGTAATATGGTGGCGCTGTATGCCATCAAAACTTATGGAAAAGACAAGGCCAAACTGGAAGGCGAGCATGTTACGAACGCCGGGTATGATTTTGACCAGACCGGTAAAACAAATGTTTCCCTGGAAATGGACGCCCTCGGTAGCCGTATCTGGGCAGACATGACAAGGGCGAATATCAAAAAACATATTGCCATTGTGGTGGATAACCAGGTGTACTCAGCACCGGTAGTAAATGATGCCATTGAAGGAGGCCGTTCCAGTATCTCCGGGAATTTCACCCAGGAAGAGGCAAAGGATCTGGCCAATATCCTGAAGATCGGTAAACTGCCCGCTCCTGCCAAGATCGTTTCCGATGAAACCGTTGGGCCTACATTGGGACAAGCGGCTATTAAGGGCGGACTGATGTCCTTTACCCTTTCATTCATCGTAATCTTTATCCTGATGCTGATTTACTATAACACCAGCGGATGGATTGCCAATATTGCGCTGATCCTTAACCTGCTGTTTACCGTTGGAGTACTGGCCGGCTTGGGGGCCACACTTACTGCACCGGGTATTGCCGGTTTGGTGCTGACCATTGGTATGGCAGTGGATAGTAATGTAATCATCTACGAACGTATTAAAGAAGAGTTGACAAAAGGCAAAGGATATATTACCGCCATCAATGAGGGGTACAGCCGTTCGCTTGCGCCGGTACTGGATGGGCACGTTACCACGTTAATTACGGCATTCATCCTGTATTATTTTGGATTAGGTCCTGTAAAAGGATTTGCAACCACTCAGATCCTGGGTCTGCTGCTCTCCTTGTTCTGTGGAATTTTGGTGAGCCGCTGGGTGACCGACTGGTTTACTAACAAAAACCATCACCTGAAATACTTCACCAGCCTTAGCCGCAGTATCTTCAAACACAGCGCTTTTAAATTTATCGAGTTCAGAAAAGTAGCTTATGCCATTTCTGTGGTGATCCTGCTGCTTTCGGTAGGTACCATCTTCCACGGATTTGACTATGGCGTTGAATTTGATGGGGGCCGCTCCTACCGTGTTGATTTTGGTAAAAAGGTAAACGTAGAACAGTTGCGCGATGACCTGAAGAAAACCTTTGACAATGAGAATCCAAGCATTAAAACGGTTGGTGATGAAAGTGCCCTGGATATCACCACCTCTTACCTCATCAAAGACCCCAATAGTCAACGGGCCGATTCTATTGTAGTGCAAAAACTATACAACGGGTTGAAAGCCTATCTACCGGCCGGCACCAGTTTTGCGCAATTCGACAACCAGTATAAATTAAGCTCAAAAATTGTACTGCCCACGATATCCGACGACCTGAAGAAGGGTGCCGTGCGAGCTACAATTCTTGCGCTGATCGCGATCTTCCTGTACATCTTCCTGCGGTTCCGCGACTGGCGGTATTCCCTTGGAACGATCTTCTCCCTGTTGCACGATGCGTTGGTGGTATTGATCGTATTCTCCTATTTCAGGGATCATGTACCCTTCCCGCTGGAAATTGACCAGCATTTTATTGCGGCGATACTAACGGTGATCGGTTTCTCTATGAACGATACGGTGGTAGTATTTGACCGTATACGGGAAGACGGACGATTGTACCCCGGCCTGGATCAGAAGCAGTTGGTGAACAAAGCGATCAATGATACGTTAAGCCGAACCATTATGACCTCCCTTACCGTATTCATTACAGTATTGATCCTGTTTATATTCGGGGGCGAAGCCGTAAGAGGATTTGCCTTCGCCATGCTGATCGGTGTGGTAACCGGTGTATATTCCTCCATCTTTGTTGCGGCGCCGGTTCTGGTTGACCTGAAAGGCGGCTTAAAAAGAAACAAGCATAAAGCCGTAACTGCCAAGGTTCGCCCGGAGCATAACTAAATATAAATTCTTACATATTTTGCAAAGAAAGCTGTCTCTTAAAAGGCAGCTTTTTTTTATTGCCCTTTCATAATTATCATATATTATATTTGCCCAACACGATTGATAAAATCTTTTATATGAAATATCTTCTTTCAGCACTGCTCACAATTTTATCGTTTATGGGGAACGCCCAGTCCGGCAAAGGGTTCCGGCTGGTCGCCGAGCCTGCAAAAAAACAGGTGAACGTATTGTACGATGGTAAACTACTGACGGCTTATTGTTATACTGATAGTATTGCCAAGCCCTTTTTATATCCGGTGAATACACTCAACCATATTACCGTTACCCGGGGCTTTCCGGTAAAATACATTCCTGGTGAAAGTACCGATCATCCGCACCATGTGGGCATCTGGTTAAATTATGAATCCGTAAACGGCATCGATTTCTGGAATAATTCATCCGCTATTCCTGCCAGTAAAAAAGACCATTATGGTACGATTATTCACAACCAGATCATCAGCCAGTCTGCCGCACAGAATAAGGCGCAATTACAGGTAACCGCTACCTGGGTCAATCATTCCGGCGAACAATTTCTTAAGGAAGCCACCACCTATTATTTCGAAGTGCAAAACGGTGTTTTTCTTATCACCCGCTCCACCACCTTAACGGCGCTGAATAAGCCCGTTGTTTTTAAAGACGTAAAGGACGGGTTCTTTGCCATCAGGGTAGCCAAGGAGTTGGAAATGCCCGCTACGGAAACCAAAACATTTACAGACAACCAGGGAAATGTTACCAGGGTTGCGGCCTCCGGGAAGAATGTGGCTACGGGGATGTATTATGCCTCCAATGGATTAAAAGGTGATGCAGTATGGAGCAGCCAGGGTACCTGGGCGATGCTGAAAGGCGTTAAAGACGGCTCCCCTATTACCATAGCGCTATTGGATCATCCTTCCAATACCGGCTACCCCACCTACTGGCATGCCCGCGGTTATGGCCTGTTTGCCCTGAACCCTTTGGGAAGATCTGTTTTCAGCAATGGAAAAGATTCGCTGAACCTGACGATGCAGCCGGGGGAAAGCAAAAAATTCATCTATCGGATCCTGATCGCCGGAAAAGATTTAAATGAGACCGAAGTAAAAAAATCAGCCGATGCTTTTGCTAAAAGCCGCTTTTAATTCCTGGGATGCTGTTATAGTAATAAATGCTCAACGCCATCGCGATAGAATTATCGGAACACGAATACGCGCCGTTGGCACATTGGATTCGTGACTATTCCCACAGCTAACGCTGCGGGCTATGTACATTATGCCCTCCGGGCACTTTAGCACCAACTACGGAAAGATCAGTTGTGTCCACACGATAGGCCACGGCGGGGAACATAGCTAATGTATTTTTATGGCCCCTTCTATCTATAAAATTCTATGTGCCTATCCGCTGTGCGGGACAAGTTATGGTTAAACATTTCGTTGTATCCTTAAATCATCCTGCAACGCAGAACGATGGAACGGTGCCCGCCTCTGGAGGATTCGTGGCAGCTTTTAATCTTATGTGTCTTCACTGTCTATCCATTAAGGAAGACCGTTAATTTTACATTCAGTTTTCAACATTTATTATTTCACTTCGTTTTCTTGGCTTTGGAAACAATTTGTTCGGATTGCGGTTCTTTCTTTTTCTCTTTCTTTTTTGGGTAGGTTCCATTGAAAGAGCACTGCAGCGCGCCCATTCTTGAGCCACAGCCCTCTACTTCCTGGAGCGACACATTATTATCCTCAAAAATAAATTTCAAAACACAGGGATCGCCGCCCTGCCGGTATTCTGCTGTTGTAGGACTGGTGAAGCGAGCTTCCCCTTTTAACTCCCCAATACATTCCTTGTTATTCTTTTCAAGATGGATAAAGAAATAAAAGCGGCCCTCCCTTTTACTGTCCCGTATCGCAATCAGGTTCATTTTTCCTTCTCCGTAATCACCGGAATATTTTTCCTTTCGCGCCAGCGTGTCAATCGGGTTCATAAGATCGGTAGCGCCATCACCCAGGCTGTCTGTCATGATCAGTATAAATTTCCTGGCAGCCTTATTAAACACATAAACATCATTGCCTGTAATTTCAATACCATTGGGTAATTGCTGGCGCACACTTTTACTGATATTCAAACGCGGGTCAATCGTCACCGTAATGGACACATCTGTATTTTTGGTGATCCTCATTACCGGCAATCCGGCTATAAATTTCTTTTCTTTATCATAGGCTGTAAGCAGCAGGCTTTTTTGTGTATTGGTGATACCGCGCGACAGCAGGTAAAAATCACCGTTGCCCGCTTCGATCGTTCCCACAGGATAAAATTTAGGGCGGCCGTTTTTGCCAAATACTTCCGTTGTCAGTGAGTCCGGCACAAACTGGCTGAAAACCACCGGGGCGATCAGCAGCGAATCATTTTCTTTTCCAGGAAACGAAGAGTCCGAATAAGAAAACGGCAGCGTCAGTTTGGGATAAGCAGCCATAAACTCTTCCATATTCACCTTATCATCCCCTGCCATACTTTTCTTCTTTTTCCCACCGCACGCCAATGTAAACAAGATTGTAATCAGCAACACGCCATATAAAGGTCTGTTCATATCCAACAATTATATAACAAAATAACTAAAATCCCCGATCATCGCCGTAAAAATACAGGGACGGACGCATAAATTTAAAAGATTGCCACAAATACCCGCCTGAACGGACGAGCAGGCCCAAATGAATCAACTGTTGTCCCTGAATAGATTAATCATTTTGTTCGTGTACTCTGTACAACAAAACCGTTGAAATTAATTTTTTTGGCCCGCAGATTACGCATCCCGATAAATCGGGAGCCAACGGCGCGGCGCGGATTACCCTTCATTCTTCGGCGATATTCTGCGGGAGACCTTTGACCCGCTGATCTGCAGGGATCATTTTCGTTGTATCCTTAAATCATCCTGCAACGCAGAACGATGGAACGGTGCCCGCCTCTGGAGGATTCGTGGCTTAGCCAACTTATTCGCTCGCCCTGCGTAAAATAAGTTTTCACAGATGATCATAATTATTTAGATTTGTCTAAATTTTTATTTAGATGACATTAAATATAACCTCCACGGAGCAAAACTATATAAAAGCCATCTACCACCTGGAGCGGAACGGGCGGCCTGTAAATACCAATGACCTTGCTACGCAACTCGCCACTACCCCCGCTTCCGTCACCGACATGATCAAAAAGTTAAAACAAAAAAAGCTGATCAACTACAAAGCCTATTATGGTTGTACCCTAACGGAAAGCGGCCGGAAACAATCGCTGCTCATCATCAGAAGGCACCGGCTATGGGAATATTTCCTTTCAAAAAAATTGGGATTTAACTGGGACGCCATCCATGAAATTGCGGAGGAACTGGAGCATGTGAGCAATACCGAGCTCATCAATAAGCTGGACGCCTTCCTGGGCTATCCCGAAGTGGACCCGCACGGCGACCCCATCCCCGATGCAAACGGGAACATCGCAACAACGGAGCACACTGTCCTGGGCGGCGGCAGTTTAGGCAAGCGTTATGTGGTGGCGCAAATCGGGAGCCAGTTACCCGCAGTACTGGAACTATTAGACCAGAAGCACATCAAAATAGGGACGGTTATAGAAATAAAAAAACGTTTCGATTTCGACCAGTCGCTTGAAATAAAAACAGGCAACAAGCAACTCACACAGATCTCAAAAGAATTAGCGCAACATATTTTAGTAAAAGAACATGAATAAGCAGCATTCCGACCTCTCATTGAGTGAAGTACACGAATCAGTTGACACCACCGGCAAACCGCGGTGGCGGCGCATCCTGGCCTTCTTTGGCCCGGCCTACCTGGTAAGCGTGGGCTACATGGATCCGGGCAACTGGGCCACCGACCTGGCCGGGGGCAGCCAGTTTGGTTACAGTCTTTTGTGGGTGTTACTTTTAAGTAACCTTATGGCCCTGCTCTTGCAAAACCTGTCGTCCAGGTTGGGCATCGTGCGTCATAAAGACCTGGCCCAGGCCAACAGGGAGGCCTATCCAAAGGGTGTTAATTTTATTTTATACCTGCTGGCAGAGATCGCCATAGCGGCAACGGACCTGGCAGAAGTAATAGGCATGGCCATCGGCTTGCAATTATTATTTGAGCTGCCGCTGATGTACGGCGTGCTGGTAACTGTATTGGATACGTTCCTTTTGATGTTCCTGCAGCGCTTTGGTATGCGCAAACTGGAAGCCTTCGTAATCGGGCTGATCTTTATCATTGCCGTATCTTTTCTCATACAACTGCTCGTTGCCCAGCCGGATCTTAAAGAAGTCGCTTCCGGCTTTGTACCGCGGCTGCAGAACGATACCGCGCTTTATATTGCCATTGGCATTATCGGCGCCACGGTAATGCCACATAACCTGTACCTGCATTCAGCATTAGTACAAACAAGGAAATTCAAAAACACGGAAGATGGTATCAAAAAAGCGTTAAAATACAATTTATGGGATAGCACAGTGGCATTGAATATGGCCTTCCTCGTTAACGCTGCTATTCTTGTTTTAGCCGCAACGGTCTTTTTTAAAACGGGCCGCACCGATGTTGCCGAAATTAAACAGGCTTATGAATTATTACCCAGTCACCTGGGCAGCACTGTGGCATCAAAACTTTTTGCAATTGCCCTGATCGCCGCCGGGCAAAGCAGTACGGTAACCGGCACGCTGGCGGGGCAAATCATTATGGAAGGCTACCTGAAATTGCGCATCAACCCATTGGTACGCCGCCTGCTGACGCGCCTGATCGCTATTGTACCCGCTGTTTTAGTGCTGGCGCTTTATGGAGAAGAGGAAGTGAACCAGTTGCTCATTTTCAGCCAGGTAGTGCTGAGCCTGCAACTGGGCTTTGCCATTATTCCGCTGATCCACTTTGTAAGTGATAAAAAAACCATGGGAACCTTCGCCATCCGCACCTTTACCAAAGTCATTGCCTGGCTGATCACGGTTACATTAATCTATCTAAACGGCCGGATGGTAGTAGAACAGCTTCGCAGTTTCTTTGCCTCCTCCTCATCGTTAGGGTGGAAAGCAGGCATTATTCTGGGTGTTTCAGGTGTTGTATTTTTATTGGTATACACTATAGTTTATCCTTTCACCAAAACAGCCAAAAGGGCCAGCTCTTCGCCCGTGCACCCGGAACCGGCGCCGCTGGAGCTCCCCGGCAACCTGCAATCATTTCCCATAATTGCCGTGGCGGTCGATTTCGGGAAAAACGACAGCCGCCTTATCGGACAGGCGCTTAAACAAGGAACTACCGATACAAAATTTGTTTTAATACATGTAGTGGAAAGTGTTGCAGCCCGGTTTATCAATAAAGAAATAAAAGATGAAGAATCCAAAACAGATAAAATATATCTTGATAACTATGCCCGGCAGATGAAGCAAAAGGGATTTAAAGTAGCCTGGGAACTGGGCTATGGCATTCCATCAAGAGAGATCCCCCGGATCGTAAAAAGCCAGGAAGCGGACCTCCTGGTTATGGGCGCCCATGGCCACAAAGGATTAAAAGATTTTATTTATGGCAGCACCATCAATAATGTGCGGCATAATGTGCAGATCCCGATACTGATCGTTAATAATGACCAGAACGTTTTTTAAAAAATCATTCCCGTAAAAAATAAGCGCAGTGAGAACTGTCCAACAATCAGAAAACAGTGTTCTCAACTTTTCTCTTCGTTTAGGCTTTGAGGCCGCTTTTCCACTTGAGTTTTCATGTGCGTGGCCGGTCAAACGGCCGGAGGCGTTCGTTTGACCCTGACCTTTTTGCTCTGCTTTTGGTCCCGAATGCTTTCGGGAAAAAAGCAGAAAAATATAAAAAAGAATATTTTTGTATCCACACGGTAAGGCAACCATCGGAATGACAGTACTCCGGAAACATTCCGGATGGTCGCTTGCGGACATTCAGCCGATATTACAAAAACGGAGATTGGAGCAATATCAGTGCGACACTTTTATATACCCCCAGCCTTCCCGCTGTTTTGATATAATTTCATAAATGCCATCCGGTACCATTTGCACGCCGGAAATTAATGAGGAACCCTCCATGTTGTTTCTCTTTAATGTTTGCTGGCAAACTTTAAACGATATACCTTTTTCATTTGCCAGTTCACCGACTTCTGTTTCCTGTTGTGATTTTCCCTTAACCACCAGATCCAGCCCCTGGCCATAGATCACAACTTCTAATTGCGCAGCCGGGTTTGCTTTTTTGATCAGGGCAAGTTCACGAATGATTGCCCGTTGATTAATGGTATCCTTATTTGAAAAGTCGAATACCACATTATAGTTTTTATATTGTGCCTGCATTGATCCGGAGAGCATCAATAGCGACATGAGTAAAAGTGCTGCTTTCATTGTAACTCTTTTTTAGATGAATGATTTCTTTTTCCGCGTCAATTGAATAGGGCCAAAGGGTCCGTATTTATGTTGTTGTTCCGAAAAGCTGTCAGCGTAGGGCCCAAAAGGATAGTCAACAGGTTTACCGGCAATATCGGGCCAGTCTTCTTTAAATACTTTTACGGGGCGGGGCTGTGCATTAATGAATGCCGCTACATCCCAGGCCTCTTCATCCGTAAGCCGGCGAATGGTGGCAGACGCATCGAAGGGCATATTTTCCCGCACATATCCCGCAAGCCTCGTAAGCCGGTATAATCCGGCAGCAGTAGTGTAACTGTGTTTTCCCCATAGCGGCGGATAGAGATACCCGCTGCCATCTGCATTGCTAACACCTTCCCCTTCCGGACCGTGGCAGCGCCGGCAATGCTGTGCATATATGTTTTCGCCCCTTCCAGGATCAGCGGCTCTTTGCATAAAAGCAGGGGTTTTTATGCCGGAACCTTTGGGTACAACTCCCTTCGGCACTTCTTTTCCCACCCAATTAATATAAGCAACGATGGCTTGCATTTCATGACTATCAGTGTCCAACGCAAATCCGTTCAGGCTGCGCTGAAAGCAGTCATTTACACGCTTGTAACTATTCTCTTCAGTTCCGCTTCTTTCACGAAATTTTGGATAGGTTGAAGCTACTGCACTGTAATTATTTCCCCATTGCTTTGTGCCTGCATTTAAATGACAGTTTTGGCAATTCATCCCATTCGTAACAGCGGCTATTTTCCCTTTCGGCCCCAGGTATAAGGAGGTGTGCGCAATCAAATCTTTTCCGTAGCGGACCAACGCATCTTTTTCGCTAAACGAAAGCTGCATCGTATCCGGCGGTTGCCAGGTAAATTCCTTCTTGTTGTTGCTCCGCCCCCCCGCCCCGCCTTGTTTCTTATATGGGACGATCCGGATCGCCATTATGACGGCAATGACCAGTACAACGGCACCTGGCCCCTTCATTTTTTTAAACGGGAACATGGTTTCTATACAGCGTCATTACCCGGCAAAGCAATATGCACAACCGTGCTCCTGTGCGCGACCAACGGCCCACACTCCTGACGGAACGAGTTGCACCTCAGGCAGCAAGCCGCTTTTCCAATCGTTCAACACCTCCTCGGCATTTAGCTTCATGGCATCTGCAACTCCCGCGCTGAAAACCGTCATAGCAGCCTGGCAAACACAAAACAGCACGCCCTCGCTTTGCAACTGATCAATACCAATTTCCACTTCACCAAACCCCGGAACTTTATAAGCGCCTTTGGCGGGTTTCCAGAACGGATTCCGGACAGATGGCTTACCTGTAGCGGGGTCATCGGCCTTGAACACTTCACCTAGCTTGTACTTGCTCCACAACCTGTCTTCAAAAGCATAGCCAATACCGGTATGACGCAGGATAACCACCACGCCATTGTCCTTAGCAGGTGTTCCTGTGGCGTCATTAGTTAATAAAAAAACTTTGGGCCATGCGAAAGGGAAAATTTCGTGCGGCTGCGTCACGTCAAATACAATGCGGTGTTTCCCTTTGATATTGTTAAACCATTGATCCGGATCGGGACCGTCAGAAAATACCGGATTTGCTTTAAGTTGTTGTAGAGGAGCTGCAAGGCCGGCCATGCTCAAGGTTGCCATACCAGTTGTTATGGTTCCCAAAAATGACCGCCGATTCGTTGTTAATTGCGACGACCTTTCCATAAAAAAAATTTACCTAAAAGTAAAGTAGATTAACCGGGCAAGACAATCCCTTATTTGAGGTATTTTTTTCAGAAAATTAATGTCTTATTTGTTGAACAAAATTATCAAATACATTAAGCTGCCCCTTAAGGCTTACAAATACGATCACAAATACGATCCCGAAAATCGCGCCCCATAAGTGGGCGCCGTGATTAATACGCCCGCCGCCCTGACGGTTGAGATAGGCCGATATCAAAAGATAGATACCCCCAAACATCCATCCCGGGATATCGATAGGAATAAAAAAGAAACGCAGCGGCATCGTTGGGTACAGAATGATACTTGCAAAAATAACAGAGGATACGGCCCCTGAAGCCCCCAGGCTGCGGAACTGGTAGTCATCGCGGTGCTTATAATAATCCGGTATGCTGGATATCAGCAGGCCCCCCACATATAAAACAATATAATAGATCGCTCCGTCTGCACCAAAGACCACAGGGCTGGAAAAGAACATTTCGAGCAGGCCGCCAAAAGAATAGAAGGTGAGCATATTAAAGGCCAGGTGCATCAGATCTGCATGGATCAGCCCGTGCGTAATAAACCGGTAGTACTGGTGGTTCTTTGAAATGGCCGGACCAAAGAAGATCAGTTCATCAATAACTTTGGCGCTGCTGAACCCCCATACGGAAACCGCCACGGTAATAACAGTAATAATTAAAGTAATGCTTAATTCCATCGGCTAAAAATAATTACAATTCGCGATTTTTTCATGCTCATTTTCCATTCAATGCGCTGCATTCAATATTTTACTTTTCACTGGTGATGGTATTTTTCATTTTTCATAATGGTACAGGCCCGGTACACCTGCTCCGCTAAAATAAGCCGTACCAGTTGATGCGGGAAAACCAGTTGTGAAAGGCTCCAGGTAGTATTCGCCCTTTTTTGCACGCTTTCATCCAAGCCGAAAGCGCCGCCAATTAAAAATATGATCCTTCGGGTGCCGGCGTTAGCGCGGCTCTGTAAAAAGCCTGCCAGTCCTTCTGAGGTCATTTGCCGCCCCCGCTCGTCCAGCGCTACCAGGTAATCTTCTTTTGCTATTTTTGGCAGAATAAGTTCCGCCTCCTTTTTCTTCAATTCTTTCGGAGCCAGGTGCGCTGCTTCTTTGGGCACAGGGATCAGCTCCCATTCCAGCTTAAAATAATTCACGATCCTCCCCGAAAATTCCGCCACGCCCTCTTTCACGTACTCATCGTGCCCCTTGCCTACCGCCCAGAATGCAATTTTCATTTTCTTGGAAATTTCTGTAAAACTAGGGGGCAGCGGGAATTAATGACTGGTTTTTTTTGATGGATTTTGAAAAACCAAAGAAAACCCGTATGTTTGCTGCCCCAAAAGGCCCCGTAGCTCAATTGAATAGAGCATCTGACTACGGATCAGAAGGTTTCAGGTTTGAATCCTGACGGGGTCACAAAGCCCCCCGCGTAAGCGGAGGGCTTTTTTATTTGAAAGCGTTTAAAACCCCGTTTTCAAAAGCGGTCAAATAAAAAAAGGAATTAATCTTTAAACTGCAATCAGATTTTATGCAGCACAATAATGAACTTAGAGAGGGAAGTCCATCAATCCAAATGAACTAAATCAGAAAGCGGAATTTCCAATGCTTTGGCTACCCTGAAAAGGGTACCAAATTTTGGATTAACATTTCCTGCTTCCAACCGGGAAACATTTGATTTCTCCATATTAATTTCCAAACCAAATGCATTCTGTGACCAGCCTTTCTCAGTCCTTAGCTGCTTGATCTTCAAGCCTAATTTCTTTAAAAGCTGCTTTTCTGTCACCTGTTATCGTTTGTGATAACAAATTTCAAAACAAGTCATATCTTTGAGGTTATCATAAACAACATCAATCTGGCATCCGATAAAAGAATGCTATATGACGGCCATTCGGAAAATAGAAAAAAGATCATCAGGTCAACGTCCGGTTCTGCCATATTTGTTTTTGCCAAAACAGTGTAATATGACTGCGCCGGCTGTTGATTCCTTTTACGTTGACCAGGATTCTTTGTTTTACCCACCTTAAATTTTTCGGCAACCCCAATTAATGAACCGAAGGGGAAATAAAGTATAACCAAAAAACAAAAACCAATATGAGAATAATTTTAGCGTTGGTGATTGTCGCAACAATTAGCTTAGCCGCTTGCCGTAAGAGAACATCGAACAGCAATACAAATGCAAACAGAGACAAATATTATGTTCAATATGTAGTAACGGTAAACTATGCAGATACTGTAAACATAAAAAATGAAAGTAATCAGTTTATACATCTACCTCTTCCTAATGGGTATTATTACGCATCCTCAACAATAATTGGAACTGTACTCAAAGAATTTGTGGCTAAACTAACTATTAACCATAAATATTATTTTGAAGATGCTCCTTCCGGTGATGAAGTAATAATACTTGTTAGTAAGAATAATAGTCCCTTTGTGCAAAAGCACATGGTATAGAGGATATAATTAATTGTATTACTTATTTTTTGGAATACAAAATAAATTACTAAATAATCAGCGGCTTTCTTCGTAATCTATAAACAAAAAATTAATGAGAGAAACATTACTCGTTTTGTACTATGTAATAATATTCGGGCTTTTTCTATTAGGGGTATTCCTTATAATAAGAGGGATAAAGAAAGACAGACCCCTTTTTACCGCTATTGGTGTAACAAGTATATTAGTCAGTTTATACTTAATTCGTGCAGAGTTGATAGCTTACAACGCTCAGGACTTTATGGATGAAATTCACGAAAGGATAAAGGGCTCTACGCCCGATTAACAAATTTAAAATGCTACTGCCTGAAAAATAAATGCAAAAATCATAAGACTAAACTGTTTCCGCCCGAAGCCTCATAACCTGGGTTTGCACATAGCGGACTTTATACCAGATAAAATTAAATCTGACAAAAATGATTAAATCAACTAAACTAAATCTGCTCGGAGTGATTCTATTTTTTATTTCTTGCGCTCCAATGCCCCCTGCCAAAGTAAATACAACACTACCTGCTTTAACAAAATCAAGATTCATTTCTCTGTCACAAGCAGAAGAAATGACAAAAACAGGTAAATGTAAATATCTGGTTAAGAATAGAAATTATGCTGCTCCGATGGCACTTTCTGCAAAAGGCGATTTAAAACAATGCGCCAAAGGTATTGATGAATGGGTAAAACTGGATGGAGGTAATGCTTATGTACTAAAAAACTATAAATGGGTTTCAGTAGATGGTTATGGCTCGGCTCAACTCCATCTTGAATTTGACACTATGCTTTGTGAATAATAATCCCGAAAACCAATAATATAGAACTTGTAAAACCATTGACCAAAACAAAAAAACCACCGTTTCCGGTGGCTGTATTGTTACTTCAGATGCTTTGTTGTTGATCTACTTCAGCTCCTTAATCTTAATACTCCTGAAAGAAACCCTGTTGCCATGATCCTGCAATAAAATATGCCCCTGCGGTGCCATGCCAAAATCCGGCCAGTTCTTATATTTACTCTTTGCAACAAGCGCTTTATATTCAGCGGACCCCCGCTTATATTCCAGCATCTTCCAGCCATTGAGCCAATGCTGCACCGTATTATCCGGATAAACAATAACCATTCCTTTATTCCACTGGCCGATGGGTTTGCGTGCTCTTTTTTCACGGTTAGAAGTGATCAGATCATACAGGGACGCCAGGGTCCGGTCTCCGTTCACGCCCATCTTTGCATCAGGGTGCCGCTCGTCATCCAATACCTGGTATTCCAGCCCGATGGCAGAGCCGGGCGTTTGTTCTTTTTCAGTTACAAAATACTTTACCCCGCTGTTGGCCCCTTCTGTCAGTTTAAAATCAAATTCGAGTATGAAAGCGCTGTATTGTTTATCCGTAACAATATCACCGCCGTTTTGCGCCTCTCTTCCTCCCGAAGCCAGCACGGTCAGGTCGCCATCTTTAATTTCCCAACCCTTTGAAGGAAACGCATCCTTATGCGCCCCCCTCCAGCCCTTGCTGGTCTGTCCGTCAAACAACAATTTAAAGCCGTTCCTTTTTTCCGCTTCCGATAAATTATTGGGGATCATATTCACCACAAAAGTGCCGTCAAGCGGCGCCGGCTTCAGGTTGGTTGTTTTAATACGTATATTTCTCCACCGGATCTGCCTTCCCTCCTCTTTCCGATCCCGGATACCATGCACCTGCAGGGCAATAAATCCCTTCGGGGTCATATCATCCACCAGGTACGCGCAGGGAATGCCATTCACCCAGGTACGCATCGTATTACCCATACATTCCAGGCGGATCTTATTCCATTGCCCCTGTTTAAACGCCTTCTGTGCGGAGGGGTTCAGATCGAGCGGGTACAACCAATCCCTCCGGGCCTCATCATAAATGCCACCCGTCCAGGCCCTTGATGAAGGATCAATTTCAAACTGGTACCCATGTACCCTGCCGTTGTTATAGTCCGGCTTGCTTTCGCTCCGGAACTGTATGCCGGAATTCATCGTGCTGTCTACTTTAAATTCCAACTCCAGAATAAAATCGCCGTAATCCTGATCGGTTACCATAAACGAGTTGGGTTGACCATATACAGTAGTTCCAACAATCTCTCCTTTCTCAACAGTATATTTTGCTTTACCATTCAACTGTTTCCAGCCCGTAAAATCTTTGCCGTTAAAAAGATTTCTCCAACCGGGGGATTGGGTATAACCCGTTACAAAACTCAACAGGCAAAAGGCAAGTATCCATCTTTGTTTCATATGCATATTAATTTAAATTACTTTTATGGCAATAGGGTCCGTTGTTTTTTAGCTGATGCAAACAAAGAACACCTGCTAAATTAAACGCTTTGCGATAAATGCAACGATCTAACTATTCAAACGTTTTCGTAAAAAGGATTTTGCTTTAAAAAAGCGTTTAAATTAATTGCTTATATTCGTCAATCATACATTTAATTATTGCCATTATGAGTACGAATAGAAGGATCTTTATTAAAAATACAGGACTGGCTGCTGTTGCAGCAGGCTTAGGCACTGCGCTTCCCCTGGAGTTGTTAGCAAGTATAAAAAAAACCGTTTCGCCCAATGATAAGATCGGCATTGGGCTTATTGGTATGAAAGGCATGGGTTGGTCGGACCTGTCCTCAATGCTGCGCGTACCCGAAACCCAGTGCGTTGCAGTATGCGATATAGACGATACCATTATACAACAGCGCCTCGCTGATCTGGCAAAGATATCACCGCTGAAACCCGCCATATACAAGGATTACCGGAAATTATTGCAGAATAAAGACGTGGATGTGGTAATTGTAGGCACCCCGGACCATTGGCATTGCTTGCAAATGACCGATGCCTGTGCGGCCGGAAAAGATGTGTATTGCGAAAAGCCGCTGGCTAACTCTATTTTTGAAGTACAGCAAATGGTAAAAGCGGCCGCCAAATACAACCGCATGGTACAGGCCGGACAATGGCAGCGCAGCCAGCAGCATTTTAAGGATGCCATCGCGTTTGTGCAATCGGGCAAACTGGGACGGATATCTTCTACCAAAACCTGGATGTACCGGGGCGGCTCTACACCGTTACCCGTTGTACCTGATTCCCCTGTTCCCGCAGGCGTGGATTATACGATGTGGTTGGGACCTGCCAAAAAACGCCCGTTTAATAAGAACCGCTTTCATTATGAATTCCGTTGGTTCTGGGACTATGCCGGCGGCCTGATGACCGACTGGGGCGTGCACCTGATTGACATTGTGCTGATGGGAATGAAAGCCGATGCTCCAAAATCCGTAATGGCTACCGGTGGCAAATTTGTATTCCCTGATGATGCACGCGAAACCCCCGACCTGCAAACCACCCTGTACGACTTTGGCAACTTCCAGATGAGCTGGGAACATAACCTGGCAACAGGTGTAGGCTTATATAACATGCAGCACGGGATTGCTTTTATTGGTGAAAACGGCACACTGCTGTTAAACAGGGCCGGCTGGGAAGTGCGCCCTGAAAAGAAAAAAATTGAAGCGGTGGAATGGAAAAAATCTGTTGACAATGGATTAGATCTTCATACAACTAATTTTATAGGCGTTGTAAAATCAAGAAAAAAAGAAGACCTCCATTGCCCGGTGGAAGCGGCTGCCAAAGTGGCTATCGCCAGTCATATGGGTAATATTGCTGAACGCACCGGGCAAAAAATATCCTGGGATAAAACAAAAAACCAGTTTGATGTGGCCGCAGCAACCCAACTGGTAAAGCCCGTTTATCAGAACGGCTGGAAATTACCGGTTTTTTAAAAGCCGTACCTTTATAAAAAGGTATAGTGAAGCGGAAAGTTTTTTACATAGCAATAGTTTTTGTTGCGCTGGCAGGTTGTGCCCAAAAATGGGCAAGCGGCCGACCGGCAGCCTATAATCTTGCGAAAGGCACAAGCGCTTCTTTTAATGGGATCATTATTACTATAACCGACATTAAAGAAAGCCGCTGCCCTATGAATGCAAGGTGCATCCGGGCAGGGGAAGCTATCGCGCAATTCACCATTCACCATAAGCAACAAACACAGACATTTGCTTTATGTACCGGCGCCGACTGTAAACAGACACAAGGAGGCCCAAAAACTATTATTAGTTTTAATGGCACTCAATATGAATTTGACCTAAAAGACATAACCCCCAACCCCACCCGCACGCTGATACAACAGGAACAAAGAGTGACATTCAGCATAAAAAAAGCCGGTTAGTTATGCAGCAACACCCGATAATATTATTTGATGGGGTATGTAATCTTTGCAATGGCGCGGTACAATTTATTATAAAAAGGGATAAACGCGCTCTTTTTAAATTTGCTTCATTGCAGTCTGAAACCGGTAAAAAATTACTGGCGGAATATCATATTCCTGAAAAGTACGATTCCCTGGTATTGATTGAAGATAATAAGGCCTGGTTAAGATCAACGGCCGCATTGCGGCTCTCGCGCAAGTTACCCGGTGGCTGGCCCTTACTATATTTATTTTTAATTATTCCCCGTTTCCTCCGTGATCCTGTTTACGGTTTCATAGCGCGCAACCGTTACAAATGGTTTGGAAAGCGGGAAGAATGCTTGGTGCCCACCGCACAATTAAAAGAGCGATTTATTTAACCATGAAAACATATGCTAATGCCATTTGTAAAAGTATATCTCCATTTTGTGTGGAGCACCAAGAACCGTTATCCTTTTTTAAATTCAAAAGACCTGCGGATTAAGGTTTGGGATCACATCCGTGAAAATGCAAAAAGCAAAGGAATCTTTATTGATACTATTAACGGGCATACGGATCACTGCCATTGTTTAGTTTCTCTGGGAGCAGACCAAACGATTCAAAAGACAATGCAATTAATTAAGGGAGAATCATCCTTCTGGATCAACAAAAGCGAATTAACGCCGGAGAAATTTGAATGGCAGGATGAATATTTTGTAGTCTCAGTGTCCGAATCAATAGTAGACAAAGTCAGAGCCTATATTAAAAACCAGGAAGACCATCACAAGAAAAAAACATTTCAGAATGAGTATGAAGATTTTATCGACAAATATGGATTTGAAAAATATGGCTAGACAATTTGGCTGAAGTCAAAAATAAAATTGACTTTTTTTATACCTCCTGCTAAAGCAGGAGGCAATGTTGAAAAGGAGAGATCAATAGGAATGTGGCTTTAGCCCATTCCATATAAAGGATGCTCTACAATTGGCTTTAGCCAAATTTATTTCATTGAAGTTAACCACCACACATTGCCGAAAGGGTCGCGCACACCCGCACTCAGGCCATAATCTCTTTGCGCCAGCTCGTCTATCACTACACAACCATTATCTACTGCTTTGCGCAAAGTCTCGGCCGCGTCTTCTACATAAATAAAAAGATTGGCCGGGGCAGCATCATATCCTTCTGTAACATCGGCAAATAAAATATTGCAGCCGTTGATCTGTACCTCTGCATGCATTATTTCCCTGCTATTTGCATCGCGGTAACTTTTGAACACTTCACGCGCGCCAAACACGCGTTGCGTAAACCCTATAAAATCATTTGCTTTTACAAGGATCAGGTAAGGCATCAGGGGTTGGTGACCGTTTGCTATTTTCATAGAAATATAGAATATTAAATGTAAAATAATAAAAGTAAAACCGGTCGCCCGCTTTACGCATTAAGCGTTGCCTATTCACCGTTCACGTTTCACGGCTCGCACTACTTAATAATATCGGTAAAATACGGCTCCAGGCGTTCCCGCAATTGTCCCGGCATTACAGCCCGTTTCATCGTATGCGCCTCCATAAAATAAAGCACCACATGCCCTTTAGCCAGCACGGCTCCTTTTTCATTAAAAGCTTCCTGGTAAAAAGTGATGCGGTGCCCTTCGGGAAGTTCATGCAGGTTGGCTGTTACGGTAATCAGGTCATCGTAAGTAGCCGGACGAAGATATTTGCAATGTACTTCAATAACGGGCATTATGATACCCATGCTTTCCATTGCAGCATAAGTAAACCCAAGGTCGCGGATCGACTCCGTACGTGCCACTTCAAAATAGTTAATGTAGTTGCTATGATACACCACTCCCATTTTATCGGTATCTGCGTATCGTACCCTGATTTGTGTAGATGAAGTAAACATAAACTTATTTTCCGATTGCCTTGTCCATACTATATTTTCCTGGTCCGATAATTAAGAGGGTCAGGAAAATGGCCAGGTAAACCCCCGGAAGCTCTCCCTGCCCGAAAAAATCACCTCCATGTGCATGGAAAAGCGCAACCGACATGGCAATGATCAGGGGAATTGCTGCCAGGCGCGTCAATAATCCCGCAATCAATAACAAAGCGCAGAAGAGTTCCGCAAATAATGTAAGGCCCAGTGATAGTTTTACGCCAATATGAAAAGGATCGGCAAAACCTTTGGAGGCTATCTGGTTAAATCCTGTAAGCTTTTTTATCCCGTGATTCATCACCATAGCTGCTCCCGAGGTTACGCGCAGTAACAGCAATGCCACCGATACATTCACCTCTTTATATTTTGAACTTAACAATTTCATTTATACAATTTTAACAACAAACATAACATTAATTACCGGATGCCGGATATTTGATACCCGATACCGGATACCGGATATCGGGTATCAAGCAACCAGTATCAAGAATCAAGCATCATCCATCCCTTAAAAATACTTTTAACGAATTTTAACCTGATATAAATTGAGGAATTGTATATTCGTTTCCTGTAAAATAAGTACCCATGTTTTCGATATTAACCACCTATCTCTATCAGCATAAAAAACTGGCGTTGCCCGGAATTGGAAATTTTGAGTTGCAGCCCCAGTCCGCTTCAACAAGTTTTGATACGGTGGCAGCCCCAGGGTGGAATATCGTTTTTTCGGAAAACAAATCAGCTACTGCTGCGGATAATCCGGATAGCTTTTATGACCTGCTGGGGTTAAAAGAATCGTTATCCAGGGCAAACGCTCAACAACAGTTTGAGGAATTTGCGAGAAACATGGTGGTAAAGCTTAACGATAACGAAACCATCGACTGGGAAGACGTGGGCCTGCTCCAAAAACCAGATCACCACATCAGCTTTACACCAAAAGCACCAACAACTTCCCTTTTCAGTAATGTGGCCGCCCAAAGAGTGATCCGGGAACACGCCGACCATCAGTTGCTGGTAGGTGAAAAGGAAACTACCAAAAATGCGGCGCTGGAAGAAATGCTATGGGAAGAACGCTCCAATCGAAGAAAAACAATTACCTGGGTAATAGTAGCTGCCGTTGCGGTTATTGCGGCCCTCTTTTTCTTAAAAAATGGATGTGCTTCGGGTAATCAGCAGCAGGTTACTATACAAAAACCAGCGAGCACCTACAACTTAAAATGATTTAAAAGCGGCGGCCCAGGCCTATACTCACACCATATAACAGGGCTGGCTGGTAGCTATAATGATTAGCGGCTAATACTTTGTTCTGATTTTTAGCATTGACAACACTTCCTATATTGAACCGAAGCATGAGGCTCCATGCAGGTGTAAGATTACCGATCAGTTTCCCCGAAAACGAAATAGCCGAAGTTTTCAGGTAGCCGCTATCCAATTTGCGCGCGTCAAATTCGTACTCCGGGCCAAAACCAAATTGCCATTTATAAGAACGGGTGCTATAAAATCTGGGAGCAACAACCAGCCCCATAGCCTTCCGGTTTATCCCGATATTGGGCCCCACCTCAAGACCAAACCGCTTGTTGACAAAAAATGTTCATATGAGAAAAGAACGGCGAAAACAGGTTCAAAATCTTTGGCATTTACCACATATGTTTTTAGAAAAGGATCCCGTTCCAGTTTATACCTTCCCAGGCCGGCCCAAACAATATTATCTTTCCAATCAGTATAGGATTCCCTCTTCTCAGGCTCCGAACCTGCCCGTCGTCTGGTAAAATATTCCGTTGTGCCGTTCTCATAAATAATTGAATCTATCAGGCGTTTATCGGTTATACCGTTTTTTGCTGCATCCGGGTAGCGGCGATACCAGAGGTATAAGGCATTTTTTCTTTCTACTGTTGCCCTTACGGGCGATGAGCTTCCTTTAAAATAAAGCATATCCTGCGCATACGACTGACTTACAATAAACCACAAAACAGCAAGCAAGGTGATCTTATTCATTTCACAGATAATTAAAGGTTCAGTTACTCTTATACGTAGCGGATATTATAAACGCAACAAATAGTTGCGGGCCATTTTGTCAAACAGGAGGTTCCAGCTATATAACCAGTCCTTATCTGTTACCCGGACCCGCTTTTTTAATGAGGAAATAAATCCCGACAGGGATTATATTAAAAATAAGCACTGCAATTATTGCCAGTACTTTCAAATGCGGCGGCAGTAAATTGTCACGAACAATCATCCTTATTCCAAACACCACAATCCCCACATATAAAAGCGCTGCCAGAAAAATGATGAAGGGACTCATGATACTGCTTGTTTACTGTTTTTGTTTGACCAATGTACACGCTCCGTAATGAATTTCTAAAAATAAAAAACCGTCTCACAAATAAATGAGACGGTTTATTTTTGGTGCCCGGGACTGGATTCGAACCAGCACATCCTTGCGAACGCTGCCACCTGAAGACAGTGCGTCTACCAATTTCGCCACCCGGGCGGGAGCGCAAATATAGAGTAAAAATTGAAAACTCAAACAAATTGTTTTATAGCCCTGATATAATTGACAACATCCCTCAAAGGTTAAAAAATAATTGCCTGGGCGGGTAATAAAAAAGCCGCGCTGAAGCAAATCAACGCGGCCTTTTACTATCGTTAAAAAACTCAAATAATATCCATCGCTTTCACAAAGAAAGTTGTCACGAACGGTAAAATAAGGGTCAACCAGGGCCAGTGTGTAAAAATAGCAATCAAAAGCGCCGCAGCAGAGATAAAAAACAGTATCCACATTAAACCTTTATTCTTTGTACCTTCTGACATTGTTAAATAATTTTCAGCAAAAATAAGGGAACCTGCTTATAATAAAAAGATTCCGCTTCGGTTTTTTAGCTGCGAAAAATTTTAAAGAAAGTTGTCTTTTTTTTTGAACGTGTATTAAACACACATTATCTTTATACCAAATAGTAACGATTTGGCCGAACCAGTTTCCCGCCGTACATTGGAAAACAGAAATTCATGAAAATTCAGTTTAATATCCGTTTTCATACAAGATATGGAGAAAGCTTATGGATCAGCGGAAACTGCAAATCACTCGGGGCAAACTGCCCGGTGCCCATGCTGTTGATGAAATATGCTACTTACGATTATTGGAGCATTGAAGTAGACCTCGACGAATCCTGCCTGGAACGGCCGCTCTCCTATGGGTACATTTTTAAAAATGGCGCCGGCGAAACTATTTACGAACAAAAAGACTGCCGGCAGTTGTTCCTGCCAAAACAATCGGGCTCAACCCTTACCGTATACGACACCTGGATGGCAACAAGCGCCATTGAAAATACTTTTTATACCGCCCCCTTTAAAGAAGTGCTGCTGCCTGAATACTGCAACAATCAGGCACCTTCTATAGCGGACGAAGCTTCCCATACATTTATTATCAAAGCGCCTTTATTAAAGGAAAATGAAGTCGTTTGTTTATTAGGAAGTGCGGAAGAGCTGCACCATTGGAAAACAGATGCGCCGGTCTTAATGGAAAAACAGGGCGACAGTTGGGTAACTACTGTGGCACTAACCAAAAACCTTTTGAGTTTTCAATACAAATACGGTGTTTTTAATACGGATAAAAAACGGTTCATTGGTTTTGAAGAACAGGAGAACCGGTTGCTTCCTCATCCCTCCCTGCAGGACAGCAAAATAATTTTACAGGATGGATTTATCCGTTTGCCAAACAATGACTGGCGCGGTGCAGGAGTGTCTATTCCGGTGTTTAGCCTCAGGAGCGAAAACGGGTTGGGCATTGGCGAGTTTAATGATCTGAAACCATTGGCGGATTGGGCGCGCGAAACGGGGTTGAAACTGATCCAGATCCTTCCCGTAAACGATACCACTGCTACTTTTACCTGGCGCGACTCCTACCCTTATGCAGCCATTTCTGCGTTTGCCCTGCACCCCATCTATCTGAACATAGAATCAGTTGCCGGCAACGCCGACCCTGCGCTTGCCGCAGAACTGGACATTGAAAAAAAGCGATTAAACACCCTGGCCGCTATTGATTATGAAGCAGTATTAAAGGCTAAAATTACGCTGTTAAAAAAGATCTTTGATTCCGCGGGAAAAGAGCAATTAAAGACACCCGGCTATACCGCTTTCTTTAAAATCAACCAGCATTGGCTGCAACCTTACGCGGTATTTTCTTACCTCAGGGATAAATACAAAACGGTAGATTATTCAAAATGGGAAGATCATGCTGTTTACACGGAAGCGGCTGTAGCAGCTCTTTTTAAGAATAATCCGGTTGTTGCATTTTATTGCTTCCTCCAATATCACCTCCACTTACAGTTAAAAGATGCTGTTGCCTACGCACATAAAAAGGGAATCGTGATCAAAGGAGACATTCCCATCGGTGTTTTCCGGTACGGAAGCGATACCTGGACGGCGCCAGAGCTCTACCATATGGAGTTACAGGCAGGCGCCCCGCCGGATGACTTTGCCGTAAACGGGCAGAATTGGGGTTTTCCTACCTATAACTGGCAACGTATGCAGGACGATCAGTTTGCCTGGTGGAGCAGCCGGTTTAAACAAATGAGCCACTATTTTGACGCGTTCCGTATTGACCATATCCTGGGCTTTTTTAGGATATGGAGCATTCCGATAACAGCCGTCCAGGGAATTATGGGCTATTTTGATCGGGCCATTGGCATTACCGCCGATGAATTTTATGAACGGGGGATCCAGTTCAGCGAGGACCGTTTTTGTAATCCTTTTATGAACAACATTGTGCTGGGGCAGTTATTCGGGGACAACGCCGCGGATATAAAAAGCCGGTTCTTTCACACCGAAAATGGATTCGACTATGTTTTCCTCCCTGAATTTGATACGCAGCGAAAAATAGAGACCTGGTTCACCCATCACCCCGCTGTTCACGGGGAGCCCAACTTAAAGGAATCGCTATTTCAATTACTATCGAATGTATTACTGTTAAAACAGTCATCCGGAGACGGTGTTTTTTATCATCCCCGTTTTGATCTGCAGAAAACAGCCAGTTTTCAGGCGCTGCCTTATGAGCAGCAGCAAAAGCTTACCGAATTGTATAATGATTATTTTTTCCGGAGACAGGATGCCTTCTGGAGAAAAGAATCGCTGAAAAAACTGCCCCAATTAAAAGCCGCAACCAATATGCTGGTTTGTGGAGAAGACCTGGGCCTGGTGCCTTCCAGTGTGCCGGAAGTAATGAAAGAACTGGGTATTTTAAGCCTCGAGATCCAGCGTATGCCCAAACAACCGGGGATCCGCTTCTTTGATCCGGCAAAAGCGCCTTACTTGTCTGTTGTATCGCCCTCTACCCATGACATGAGCACTATTCGCGGTTGGTGGGAAGAAGATAGCGCTGTAACCCAGGACTTTTACACCCACACGCTGCACTTGCAGGGAGAAGCGCCCGTTTCCTGTGAAGGCTGGATTAACCGGGAAATTGTGAAGCAGCACCTGTCGTCTCCCGCCATGTGGAGTATTTTCCAGTTACAGGACCTCCTGGGCATGGATGAACAGTTCCGCAGGGAGCACCCCGCGGAAGAACGGATCAATATTCCCGCTAACCCGCAACATTACTGGCGTTACCGTATGCACCTGCCGTTAAGCGCGCTCCTCGCCAACACTTCTTTTACCGCCCTTTTAAAAGAAATGATTATGAACAGCGGGCGATAATTTCAATTACTGCAACTATTTTTGCTGGGTGAATAATGTATTGATCAGACCCGTCGAAGCAACCGATAATGCTTCCCTGGCAAAAATAATCCGGAGTGCTTTTTTTGATTTTGGAGCTCCTACAAAAGGTACCGTTTTTGAAGATCCCACAACCGATGATCTCTTTGGGCTTTTCGCTGGTGCCGGTGCTGTTTTATGGGTGGCGGCAACGCCCGAAACGCTATTAGGTTGCTGTGGAATTTACCCTACAAAAGGGCTTCCGGAAGGATATGTTGAGGTTGTTAAGTTTTATCTTTCCGCTACGGCCCGGGGAAGAGGCATCGGCAGGCTTTTGCTGGCTAAGAGCCTGGAATCCGCAGCAGCACTACATTACAGGGGCGTGTACCTGGAAAGTTTACCGCAATTTGACACAGCGGTAGGTATGTATGAAAGGCTCGGCTTCAAAAGACTGGAACACCCCCTGGGTTGCTCCGGGCATACGGGTTGTACGATCTGGATGGCAAAAGAGCTTTGAGGAAAGGGTGCTGGATGCTCGATGCTGGACTCGATACAGGATATCGAAAATCAAGAATCCAGTATCAACAATCAAACAACGGGTATATACACGTTTTAAACAATGTTAAGAAACCGCTGTATCCGGCGGCAATAACGCGTTAATACCCCTCCGCCCCTCTTTCACCCTTTACGATGGCCACGCCGGCGCTGCAACCCAGCCGGGTAGCCCCCGCCTCTACCAGTTCCTTTGCAAAAGCATAGTCACGAATGCCGCCACTGGCTTTTATTTGCACTTGTTGCGGTAAATGTTTTTTGAACAGCTCCACCGCATGCACACTGGCGCCCTTTTCAGCATAGCCGGTTGAGGTTTTCAAGTAGTCGATGCCCGCAGCGCCATATAGTTCACAACATTTGATGATCTCTTCATCCGTTAAAATGCCGCTTTCAATAATGATCTTTATCACCTTCCCTTTTTCTTTTATAACCGGCATCAGGTGATTGATTTCATTGGCCAGGTATTGCCAGTCGTCATTTTTTAATGCAATCAGGTTAATGACGATATCCAGTTCATCTGCCCCATCTACCAATGCCAGCACCACTTCCGCCAGCTTGGCTTCAATAGCGGAATAGCCAAAAGGGAACCCGATAACCGTAGCCGTTTTTACACCGGAGCCCGCCAGTAATTCTTTGGCTTTTTTTACAAAAGGCGGGGGAATGCAAACCGCAGCAAAGCCATATTCTTTCGCTTCATTGCAAACTTTTTCAACATCGCTTATCAGTGTAGTGGGTTTCAGGATCGTGTGATCAATATATTTAGCAATATCCATAAACGGTCTTTTAGGCGCAAACCTAAAGAATTAAACAGTGATGATTGTAAATTAAAATCATTTATTTCCGAGACCCGCACTGCCGCAGCAGGGCTGTTCCGTTTGAACCGGCGGGCATTTCACCGTTCCGTAACTGCAAAAAACACAGCAATCGCCCGGCTGGGGCCTCAACCGCCGCTCACACCCTTCGCATACATAAAAATACTGGCAGGCATCCAGGGGCATCAGCTCTTCTTTCGAAAATCCGCAATGAGGACAGGTGATAACCGATTTTTGTGTAATGGTAGTTTCAGACATGGTTGTAATTTGTTCAATCAAAAATAGTCATTATTTCATGACCCCCTGTCCGCTTATTATCCTCCGGCGCAGGCAGTAACCCGGGCTGGAGAAGCGATCAGTGCAGGGCGTTTCCCTTTCCTTTCTTTATCCGTTCCCGCTGTTTTTCAATCGCATTTCTTCCCTATATCCTGCCTGCAACCCTTATCTTTGCCGAAATTTTTAAGCATGTTTCGTACACATACCTGTGGTGAATTAAGAACCGCAGCTATAAATAAAGAAGTAACCCTGGCTGGCTGGGTGCAAACCGTTCGCAAATTTGGAAGCATTACGTTTATTGACCTGAGGGATCGCTACGGCATTACCCAGCTATTGTTTTCGGAAGCGTTAAATGCCAAATTAGATGCCAATCCCATTGGCCGCGAATATGTGCTGCAGGTGAAAGGGAAAGTGAACGAACGCAGCAATAAAAATAAAAATATTCCTACCGGCGATATTGAAATACTGGTGGAAGATTTTACGACCTTAAATAAAAGCATTACCCCACCCTTTACCATCCAGGATGATACAGATGGCGGCGAGGACCTGCGGATGAAATATCGTTTCCTGGACCTGCGGCGTAATGCGGTGAAGAAAAACCTGGAGCTACGATACGCGGTGAACCGAGCAACACGGGATTACCTGCATCAGAACGGTTTCATGGATATTGAAACACCGTTTTTGATTAAATCCACTCCCGAAGGCGCGCGGGATTTTGTAGTGCCCTCCCGCATGAACCCTGGCGAGTTTTATGCCCTGCCTCAGTCGCCGCAAACCTTTAAGCAACTGCTGATGGTAAGCGGGTACGACCGGTATTACCAGATCGTAAAATGCTTTCGCGATGAAGACCTGCGGGCCGACCGCCAGCCGGAATTTACCCAGATCGACTGTGAAATGGCCTTTGTAGAACAGGAAGACATTTTAACCATGTTTGAAAGTCTGATCAAATATATTTTTAAAGCCGTTAAAAACATCGATTATACAGAAAGCGTGCAGCGCATGAGCTGGGAAGAAGCGATGTGGCAATATGGGAACGACAAACCCGACATCCGGTTTGGCATGCAACTGCTGAATCTTAAATTCCCGCAGCACTTTTTTACGCAGAAGGAAAGCAACGCTCATTTAATTGATGGAGCAGGCTTTGGTGTTTTTGATGACGCAGAAACCGTTGTTGCCCTTGCCGTTCCGGGCTGCAGCGACTATACCCGCAAACAAACAGACGAGCTGACGGAATGGGTGAAACGCCCGCAGATCGGTATGAAAGGGCTGGTGTTTATCAAATACAACACGGATGGCACCTTTAAAAGCAGCGTTGATAAATTCTACACTGAAGAAAAATTGAAGGCCATCGCAGCGGCGGCCGGTGCCAATCCCGGCGATCTTATTTTAATATTGGCAGGGCCGGAAGAGCGTACCCGCAAAGCGGCGAGCGAGCTGCGTCTCGAAATGGGCAAACGCCTGGGACTGCGCAAAGAAGATGAGTTTAAACTGCTGTGGGTGCTTGACTTCCCCCTGTTTGAATATGCTGAAGAAGAAAATCGCTGGGTGGCGCGCCATCATCCGTTTACCGCTCCCAAGCCGGGCGATATCCAAACGATGATCGGCAATGATCCGAAAATTGAAAACGCGGCAGACTATCTGAAACATCCTTATGCCTCCATTAAAGCCAATGCCTATGATATGGTATTGAATGGCAATGAGATTGGCGGCGGCAGCATTCGGATCTATCAAAAAGCCTTACAGCAAAAAATGTTTGAGGCCTTAGGGATGGACGAAGAAGAGCAACTACATAAATTCGGGTTCCTCCTGGGCGCCTTCGAATATGGTGCCCCACCGCACGGCGGTATTGCCTTCGGCTTCGACCGGCTGTGCTCGATCCTGGGCGGCAGCGAAAGCATCCGCGATTTTATCGCCTTCCCTAAAAACAACTCGGGAAGGGATGTAATGCTCGATGCCCCGGCTTCCATCGATGCCAAACAATTGAAAGAACTGCAGATCCGGCTCGATCCACAAGGCTGATCATTACAGAACGGCTGTCTTTTATATCTTTTTGTCATTGAAGCACAGAACCCCTGAGGGGTCGCGGATCACCTGACAAGACGGGGCGGTTTTAGCTCCGTCAGGAGCATCGCGTTTATAGAGTGATTGTCGTTGAAGGGTGCGGCTCCGTCAGGCAGCCGCGTAAACACGAGGCTCCCATGGAGCCCATATCTCCTGCGCCCGACATGCTATAAACACGGTACTCCGCTTTGCTGTGCAAAAAATGCTTTTAACCAACTCCCACCTTTCAGGCAGACCGGGGTAGCGCAACCTCTTTCTTGTCCCACAAGTCACCCGGTTGGGGCCTGTAGGACCAGGGCAACAAGTCCCAACCTCTTATTTTTTTAATGCAAAAATTCATGGGACAATAATCAAAAAAACTTTTTCTACCAACCCTGTTGCGTTTTTGCTATTCCCGGCGTTACTACTATCAGAACAAAAATAATAGTGCTCAAAATTTATAATAAGATGAAAAAAGATACGTTGGTCGGTAGTTCCTTCCTGTTACTGATAGTTATTTCCCTTAGTTCCTGTTTAAAAAATCATGACAATTATTGGAATAATCCTGATATTCAAAATACGTCGCTGGTAAGTGTGATAAATGGCGCGCCCCTTTCCATGCCGTTAGACATTCAGTTCAACGGAACACAGCGCTGGTACCTGAACGATTTTAACTATACGTACCGTACCTCCTATACCCCGGCCTACTCCGGTGACCGGAAATTTTATGTTTTTAACCGGGGGAAATCCGACACACTGGTTGCTAAAGCCATCACCCTGGGGGAACTTAAACGCTACTCCATTTTCATAGTGGATACCTTAAGTAAAATGGATGCGGTACTGGTAAGGGACAGTGTAATGACACCCGGTGCAGATTCCGTACTGGTGCGCTTTGCGAATATGAGTCCGGACGCCGGGGCTATTGATCTTTATATTCAGGGGCAATCCGGGCCGGTTGCCAGAGGTATCAGCTATAAAAATGTTAGTACATTTTCAGGGTTAAAATCGGCAGGCAATGTCGTTTTTGAAGCAAGGGCTGCAGGTACCGGCACGGTGCTGGCTACCTCCGACGCAAAAAACTTGTACAGCGGATATCAATATACTATTTGGACAACAGGATTTAAATCAATGAATACTACCAACGGAAAACTTATTGTGGAGGCGATCCGGCATTAGCAGATCCTATAATCCCGTCAGCCAATTACCCTTCCGGTAGCTGGCTGATTTTTGCTATATTTAAAAAAGGTAAAAAAACAAAAAGAAAATTTGGGAATACAGGACGCCGGGCTTGAAGAGATACTGAAAGCATGGGAACAGGATTCAGTATTGCATAAAAAAGCGCTCTATAAAGGCTACTATGGCTTTTTAAGAGGCGTAATAAGGCGTTATGTAAATGATTATCATGCAACGGAAGAACTTATTAACGACTCTTTTATAAAGATCTTTAGTAACCTGCATACCTTCAGGGGGCCTGGGTATTCAACCAATCTCCAGCAATCCTTTAAAAGCTGGGTGGCCAAAATAGCTTCCAGAACGGCTATTGATTTCCTGAGGAAAAAGAAGATGGATTTTCTGCAGGAGGAACCTTCGGAAAACCATTTTCCGGACCAGCACCCCGCGGGGGTTTACACCAGTGAGGTGAAAGATATTATGGCGCTGCTGGATCAGTTGCCGGAAACTCAAAAAACGGTTTTTAATTTATACGAGATAGAAGGATTCAGTCATGAGGAGATCTCAAGGCTGCTAAACATATCTGAAAATGTTTGCAGGGTATATCTCTCCCGGGCAAAGAATAAATTAAAAGCACTTTATATAAAACATTTTTAATGAAAGATCATGGAAGAACCTAAAGATGATTTTTTTGAACATATAAAACAGGTCCTTCGCAACCACGAGGAAGACTACCGGGAGGGAGCCTGGGAGCAATTCTCCGGTGCACACCTGTCGGCTCCCGTAAAAAAGATCAGAGCCTGGAAATGGGTGGCTGCGGCTGCCGTTATCGCCGGCCTCCTGTTGGCGGCTCCCTATTTATTCACTAAACACGATACGGCTCCATCAACTGAGACCGTTACCACAACTGAACCTAAAAACAATACAATAACGGCTCCGGACAGCAATACCCTACTACTGCCGGCCACCCCTGCACAGCAACTGGTAAAGAATGCTCAAAAGCAAACAGAACGATCAACAGGAACATCCGCTGCTGCCAACCATCCGGTTGCTAAAGATATGATCGCAAAGGCACCCTTAGTGGCTGCGCCTGCACCCGAAATTAACCCACCCAACACGATGGCCGTTGCACCCAAACAAAACACCACTATAGCGCCTGAACAACCGGTAAAAGACAAACCGGCGCCCAATTTCTGGCAGCCCCATACCGTGCCCGACCGGGAAAGCAACCTTTCCCCGGAAAGCAACAATAGCCCCCAGGTATTGGCCCATAACACACCCCCGGAAGAAGCAACAAAAGAACGGAACCGGTCAAGACGGTGGATCCCCAGCCTATACGTATCGCCCATGTTTGCCGAAAGCGGTGTTAATATGGGCTATGGTGTTGCGCTGGCTTACGCCGTCAATGACCGGATAAAAGTCAGCGCCGGTATTGCGCATAATAAAATAAGCACTTCAAAAAATTATGATGTCGCTGCCGGCAATGCAGCCTTAAATACCCCTACCACCTTTTCACTAGCTTCCAAACGCATGGCCCTTGCTGCGCCTGCCCCGGCACCCGCGCTGAAGAGCGTACAAGGCATCTTGTCCGGGTTCGATATCCCTGTAGATATCAGCTATGCACTTTCAAAAAAATTGTACGCCACTGCAGGAGTTTCCGGGCTGGTAGTGGTCAATGATAATACAAATTATACCCTGGTTACCAGCACCAATACACAGATATCGGTAGTCAACAGCCAGGGGGTATTGCAAGAGGACAAGCGTATTGTAAACAGCTCCTACGCTTTTTCAACGGCACTTCCCGGAGAACTGAACCACGACAAAACTACTTTCCTCGGTTTTTACAATCTTTCCTTGGGATATAAACAAAAGATCACTCCCAAAAACAACGTTTCTATTGAGCCTTTTTTAAAAGTTCCGGTGAAAACAGTTACCAACCAGGGGCTGAATTATAAAGGCATGGGCATTCGGTTAAAATTTGATTTTTAAGCCCCGCTGATTTAATCAATCACTTTTGGGGGTTCCTGAGCAATAAGTCTCCCGCAGATTTACACTGATACTTTTCGCTGATTAATTTCATTCCGCGCTATATCCGCACCAATCTGCGGAATAAGATCTGCGCCGGTCTGCGGGCCAAAATCACTCCCCGTCTTCGCACCTTCCCGGCCTGTTTTCTTTGAAGAGATTGATTGGTATTCATTATCTTTAAAAGAAGAATGAAACTACTCAACGCCGAACAAATACGACAATGGGACGCTTTCACCATCAAAAATGAGCCCCTGTCCTCTTTAGAATTGATGGAGCGTGCAGCTAATGCCTGTGCGCGCTGGATCGTTCAAAATACGCTTGCCGAATCTTATTATATTTTTTGTGGTAAAGGAAACAATGGCGGCGACGGATTGGCTATCGCCCGCCTGCTATACAACGCCAACAAGAAAGTAGCCGTTTATATTTTGGAATCGGATGCAAAAGGCTCAGACGATTATATCTCCAACTTCAATATCCTGCATCACCTCTCCGCTATCCCTATTTTTATGATCCGCGGGGAGCGGGACTTGCCGGAGCTCCCCTTCAATTGTATTATTATCGATGCACTTTTTGGCACCGGTCTCAATCGCCCGTTAACCGGTCTTGCGGCTAAAATGGTTGATCATATCAACAATAGCATTGCCCCCGCCATTGCAATTGATATCCCCAGCGGTCTGTTCGGCGATCATTCATCGGCGCATAATACTATTGTGAAGGCAAGACACACCCTTTCTTTCCAGGTTTTAAAAACCGCATTTCTTGTTGCAGAAAATGAGCCCTGGATCGGGCATGTGCATATTATGGACATCAACCTGCACCCCGCATTCCCGGATGAAGTAAGCACCCCTTTTTCCATTATCAATAAATCGCTGGCTTCCCGTGAATACCGGCCGCGCAATGCTTTTGCGCATAAAGGCAATTTTGGCCATGCATTGCTTATTGCCGGCAGTTGGGGCAAAGCAGGCGCCGCAGTTTTATGCAGCAGGGCCTGTCTTAGAACGGGTGCCGGTTTGGTAACCGCACATGTACCGCAATCGGGTGTCACTGTTTTGCAAACCGCAGTGCCCGAAGCAATGGTATTTCCGGATAAAGAAGCGGAACAGGTTTCTGGCTTGAATTACGATCTGAACCATTTCACCGCCGTGGGCATCGGGCCGGGTATTGGAACGGGTGTTAAACAGCAATTGCTGCTGAAGGAGCTGCTGGAACATATTCAACGCCCCCTGGTGCTGGATGCAGATGCATTAAATATTCTCTCGGAAAATAAGGCGCTGCTCAACCTGCTTAAACCGGATACCATACTAACGCCGCATCCAAAAGAGTTTGCGAGATTGTTTGGCGAAGCCGCCGATGATTTTAAAAGAATTGAACTGGCGCAGACCAAAGCCATGGAATTAAGTATTTTTATTGTACTTAAAGGGCATCACAGTTTTGTGGCCTGCCCGGACGGAACCGGGTATTTTAACATCACGGGGAATGCCGGTATGGCCAAGGGCGGCAGCGGCGATGCCCTCACCGGCATGGTTACCAGTTTACTGGCACAAGGGTACCTGCCCAAAGAAGCCGCCCTGCTTGGTGTGTTCCTTCATGGCCTGGCAGGGGACCTTGCAGCAGCATCCGGCGGCATGGAGGCCCTGCTGGCGTCTGACCTGATTGACCATATCGGAAATGCTTTTAAACAATTATAAAACACCGCCATTTCTGCAATCCGTTTTTTAAATATTTCGCATTTTTACTCCCTTTTTTTAGAAGAAATAACATTTTTGGTTTTAAAAGCAACACTTATATTTGCAGCCATTGCTTATGGCATGGTCACATTTTAATTATTTGTCAAATTTTATATGCAACATCTCATTTATTTAGTGCCTCTTATGGCGATTATTGGCCTTATTTACACCTTGCTAAAATACCGGTGGGTTGTTAACCAGGATGCAGGCACACCAAGGATGCAGGAGATAAGCAGGCACATCAGTGAAGGCGCCATGGCTTTTCTTAAAGCGGAATGGAAGATCCTTGCTTATTTCGTTATCATTGTAGCCATCCTGCTGGGCCTGCTGGCCAATGCCAACCCGCATTCTAACTGGATGATCGCTATTTCATTTATCATCGGATCCGTATTGAGCGCCACAGCGGGTTATATAGGCATGAAAGCCGCCACGCTTGCCAATGTACGTACCGCTAATGCAGCCCGCAGCAGTTTAGCCAGGGCCTTAAACGTATCCTTCGGCGGAGGCGCCGTAATGGGCGTTGGCGTTGCCGGACTGGCGGTTTTGGGCCTGGGCGGATTATACATTGTACTGAAACATTATTTCGCTCCCGATGCTGCCCTGAATTCTGTAGAAATGCTTAAGACCATTGAAGTACTGACCGGGTTCTCGCTGGGGGCAGAATCCATTGCCTTGTTTGCGCGCGTGGGGGGAGGTATTTATACAAAAGCGGCCGATGTTGGCGCCGACCTGGTGGGAAAAGTAGAGGCAGGTATTCCGGAAGATGATCCCCGTAACCCCGCAACTATTGCGGATAACGTGGGCGACAACGTAGGCGATGTAGCCGGGATGGGCGCCGATCTCTTTGGATCTTATGTGGCCACGGTTTTGGCAACGATCGTACTGGGACAGCAGATCAATGTTCCCGAGGGTGCTGATTTCCTGGGCGGCTACTCCCCAGTAGTGTTGCCGATGCTGATCGCGGGCGTGGGCATACTGTTCTCGATCATTGGAACCTTCTTTGTAAAAATCAGCGAAAACGCCGGCATCAATACTAAAACAGTTCAGAAAGCGCTGAACATGGGTAACTGGGGCTCTATTATTCTGACGGCCGTTGCTTCTGCGGGGCTGGTGTACTGGATCCTTCCCAACCAAATGGAATTACGCGGTTTTACCTTTACCAAAACCGGGGTATTAGGCGCCATCATTGTTGGACTGCTGGTAGGCGCGCTCATGACGATCATTACAGAATATTATACGGCCATGGACAAACGGCCGGTAAACTCGATCATAAAAAAATCTTCTACCGGGCATGCTACCAACGTGATCGGCGGGCTGGCCATTGGTATGGAATCTACCTTCCTTCCTATCTTGGTGCTGGCAGCCGGTATTGTGGCCTCTTATAAATGTGCCGGTCTGTATGGTGTTGCCATTGCAGCGGCAGCGATGATGGCCACTACTGCCATGCAACTGGCTATTGATGCCTTTGGCCCTATTGCGGATAACGCCGGCGGGATCGCAGAAATGAGCGAGCTGCCCAAAGAAGTGCGCGAGAAAACAGACGTGCTGGATGCCGTTGGAAATACTACCGCCGCAACCGGCAAGGGCTTTGCCATTGCTTCAGCAGCATTAACGGCCCTGGCGCTTTTTGCCGCTTTTGTGGGTATTGCCATGCCGGACAACCAGCATATTGATATTTACAAAGCGAACGTACTCGCCAGTCTTTTCTTAGGAGCCATGATCCCGTTCATTTTCTCCTCTCTTGCAATACGTGCCGTTGGGGAGGCCGCTATGGCGATGGTGGAAGAAGTAAGACGGCAGTTCCGTACCATCCCCGGGATCATGGAAGGTACCGGCACGCCTGAATATGATAAATGCGTGGCGATCTCTACAGAAGCCTCTATTAAAAAAATGATCATTCCTGGAGCGATCGCGATCGTATCCCCGATTATCATTGGTTTTCTTCCTGGTTTTGGGGCGGAGGCCCTGGGGGGCTTCCTGGCCGGCGCTACCGTTTCGGGCGTGTTACTGGGTATGTTCCAGAATAACTCCGGAGGCGCCTGGGACAATGCAAAAAAATCTTTTGAAAAAGGCGTGGAAATAAACGGCGAGATCTTTCATAAAAAATCCGATCCGCATAAAGCTTCTGTTACCGGTGATACCGTGGGAGATCCGTTTAAAGATACTTCCGGCCCGTCTATGAATATCCTCATCAAACTGATGTCGATCGTTTCGTTGGTGATCGCTCCCACACTTGCCCAGATCGGGGGCAGCACGGCAAAGCAAAATCCCGTGCCTGTTAAACAGGACACTACAAAAACAACCGTTCACAAAACAGGAAGCGCCGCCTTGGTTAAGGCTGTGTCTTATAAGTAAGAACTGTACAATACTTTTAAAAAAGCCGGGAAATTCAATCCCGGCTTTTTTTTATGTAGCTGCTTTATAAAGAAAGATAATGTTGATGCCGGAGCTCCATCCTTATGGGGGCCGGCTGCATGTTCTTTTACCGGTAACGCAAATGAAGGATCCGGAAAGACCGAAGGTTTTGTTTTCAATCGCTACCTTACCGCTTCACCGACTTACCGGCAAAAAATACTTTTAGCCCACCCCGTAGGTTACGACGGCATTTATGAAAAAACGGAATATCAGGCAGGATATTCGCCGGCCAATCACTTTTGAACAAACAGAGGATCAGACTTAGCGCTCTAAATTCCTAACCATTTATACTTTTTTGTACAAATAAACTCGTATTTTTGTGCAATGAGTATGGAAACTGATCAATTATTACACAGCAATCTAGCCACAGAACCAGATGTTATTGAAAATCACGTAAATAGCGAGTATAAGTATGGTTTTGTTACAGATATTGAAATGGAAGCAGCCCCCAAAGGGCTGAATGAAGATACCATTCGTTTTATCTCTGGAAAGAAAAATGAACCCGAATGGATGCTGGAATGGCGCTTAAAAGCTTTTGCCCAATGGCAAAAAATGAACCCACCGCATTGGGCCAACCTTACCTACCCCACCATCGATTTTCAGGACATTATTTATTATGCGGCGCCCAAACAAAAAATAAAGCCCAAAAGCCTGGATGAAGTAGATCCGGAACTGATCAAAACTTTTGAAAAACTGGGCATCTCCCTGGATGAACAAAAACGCCTTAGCGGCGTTGCGGTGGATGCAGTGATCGATAGCGTATCCATTGGTACTTCCTTTAAAGACCAACTGGGCGAACTGGGCATCATTTTCTGTTCCATCAGCGAAGCCATCCAGGAGCACCCGGAGCTGGTGCGCAAATACCTGGCTTCTGTAGTGCCGGTGACTGATAATTTTTATGCCGCCCTGAACTCAGCAGTGTTTAGCGACGGTTCCTTCTGTTATATTCCCAAAGGCGTTCGCTGCCCCATGGAGCTTTCGACCTATTTCCGCATCAACGCCGAAAATACCGGCCAGTTTGAACGAACCCTGATCGTGGCCGACGAAGGCGCTTATGTAAGTTACCTGGAAGGCTGTACCGCTCCCATGCGGGATGAGAACCAGCTCCATGCAGCAATTGTAGAGATCGTTGCCATGGACAATGCAGAAGTAAAATATTCAACGGTGCAAAACTGGTACCCCGGCGATAAAGAAGGCAAAGGCGGTATTTACAATTTTGTAACCAAGCGCGGTATTTGTAAAGGGATCAATTCAAAAATATCCTGGACGCAGGTAGAAACCGGCTCCGCCATCACCTGGAAATACCCCAGCGTAATTTTACAGGGCGATAACTCCACCGGCGAATTCTATTCCGTAGCCGTTACCAATAATTTTCAGCAGGCGGATACCGGTACCAAAATGTTGCACATCGGCAAAAACACAAAAAGCCGTATTGTATCAAAAGGGATCTCTGCCGGTAAAAGCCAGAACAGCTACCGCGGCCTGGTGCGGGTGGGCAAGAACGCGTCCAACGCGCGCAACTTCTCGCAGTGCGACTCCTTGTTATTGGGCGACAAATGCGGGGCCCATACCTTCCCATACATCGAAGTAAAAAATAATACAGGGGTGGTAGAGCACGAGGCCACTACTTCCAAGATCGGGGAAGACCAGATCTTCTATTGTAACCAACGGGGCATTGATACGGAAAAAGCCGTAGCGCTCATCATCAACGGGTTTGCAAAAGAAGTGATGAACCAGTTGCCGATGGAGTTTGCGGTGGAAGCACAAAAGCTGCTGGCGATCAGCCTTGAGGGGTCAGTTGGATAGGATGTTCAAAGTTCAAGGTTCAAAACCTCACCTGGAACTAAAATCATTTGAATAAAAGCAAATACAGAAAATAGCTTAACCTGGAAAAATGGCCGCAATAAAAAGATTCGAAGATCTGGACATATGGCTGGAGGCACGTGAGTTGTGTAAACAGATACACCTCATCGTAACAAACACCGGTCTCAAAAGCGACTATAAGTTGCGTGATCAGATCAAAGGATCATCAGGTTCTATAATGGATAATATAGCTGAAGGTTTTGAGCGAAATGGCAATAATGAATTCCGGCAATTTCTTTCTATTGCCAAAGGGTCTGCAGGAGAAACCCGCTCACAGCTTTATCGTGTTCTGGATTGTGAATACATTGATGAACAACAATTCACAATTCTAAAAAGCAAAGCGGAAGGGCTTAGTGGTAAAATAAGCAACTTTATAACATATCTAAATAATAATAATTTTAAAGGCTCAAAATTCCAAACGGGTACCAAACCTTGAACTTTGAACCTTGAACTTTAAAACCGTTGAACAATTAACATGTTAAGTATTAAAAACCTGCGTGCAGGTATTGAAGGCAGAGAAATTTTAAAAGGTATTAATTTAAATGTGAAGGCGGGTGAAGTGCACGCCATCATGGGACCCAATGGTTCGGGCAAAAGCACGCTGGCCTCTGTATTAGCGGGCAAACAGGATTACGAAGTAACCGGCGGTTCTGTAACCTTTGAAGGCAAAGACCTTTTAGAACTGGCTCCGGAACAACGTGCCGGTGAAGGCATCTTCCTGAGCTTTCAATACCCCGTAGAGATCCCGGGTTTAAGCACGACCAATTTTATGAAGACCGCGGTGAACGAGGTCCGCAAATACCGTGGGCAGGACGAGCTGGATGCTGTTTCTTTCCTCAAAAAGATGAAAGAAAAAATGGCCCTGGTAGAGATCGATCAATCCATGCTAAGCCGTTCTTTAAACGAAGGGTTCTCCGGTGGGGAAAAGAAACGGAATGAGATCTTCCAGATGGCGATGCTGGAACCCCGGCTGGCGATCCTGGATGAAACGGATTCCGGTCTGGATATAGACGCCATCCGCATTGTGGCAAACGGAGTGAACAAATTACGTACGCCTGAAAATGGTATATTGGTCATTACCCACTATCAACGCCTGCTGGATTATATCGTTCCGGATTTTGTGCATGTATTGTATAACGGACGTATCGTAAAATCCGGCACTAAAGAACTGGCTTACGAGCTGGAAGAAAGGGGATATGATTTTATAAAAAGCGAAGTAGCGTAAACAAATGTGGAAATGTGGAAATATGAGAATGAGGAAATGGGGCTGGCTTGTAACATTGTAACACATTTAAAAACCGGAGTACTAATTTTCACATTTACACATTTTCACACTTACACATTTCTTAAATTAATCAATGGATACAATAACATATTTTAAAGAGCGTTTTGAAAAATTGCAGGGAAATCAGTTGGATTCCAGCCTGAAAACCTTGCGCGACGGTGCGTTCAATGCGTTTGAACAAACCGGCATCCCCACCATAAAGCACGAAGAGTGGAAATATACCCGGATCAATGATTTCTTTAACAAAGATTATCATTTTACAACCGATATAAAAGAAAAACAATTCCAGGCAGCGGAATTAAAACCTTTTTTGTTGCCCGGGCATGAAGAAGCCAATGTAATTGTTTTTATAAACGGCCATTACCATCCCGAGCACTCTGTGCTACGCTCAGAAGAGCTCGAGATCATTTCTTTGTCGGAAGCTGCGCAGAACCAGTATGCCGCCATTGTGGAACAACATCTGGGGCATAGCGCCGATTATCATAAAGACGGCATCAACGCGTTAAATACGGCTTTTATACAGGAAGGAGTATTTGTGCATATTCAGAAAGGAAAAACGGTGAACCATCCCGTTTATATTTATAATGTTACTGACGCCCGCAGCGGCAATATTTTTGCACAGCCCCGGGCCCTGGTGCATGTAGGTGAAAATGCACAGGTAGAAATGCTGGAAACCTTTGCTACCGTAGGCGCCGATGAAAGCTTTACCAACCAGGTTTTTGAGATCGTTGTTGAAGAAGGTGCGGTATTGAACCTGTGCAAGATCCAGAACGACGCGCCCAATTCCACTATTGTGAGCACTACCCATGTGCACCAGGTGGGAAAGAGTGTGGCAAATGTGGTAACCATTTCTTTAAGTGGCGGGCTGGTGCGCAACAACCTCAACATGGTGATGTCGGCTCCCCGGTGCGAAGCCAATCTTACCGGCCTGTACCTGCAAAACGGGCATACCCATGTAGACAATCATACCGTGGTGGATAACCGCCAGCCCAATTGCCTGAGCAATGAACTGTATAAAGGCATTATGGACGGGCACTCCACCGGCGTATTTAATGGTAAAATTTTCGTACGCCAGATTGCGCAAAAAACCAATGCCTACCAAACCAATAAAAACATTTTACTCTCAGAAAACGCATCGGTTAATACCAAACCTCAATTAGAGATTTTTGCAGATGATGTAAAATGCTCACATGGTTGCACCGTAGGCCAGTTGGATGACGAGGCGTTGTTTTACCTGAAGTCGCGCGGTATTTCGGAAGCAACCGCCAGGGCGTTACTGTTGCGCGGCTTTGCATTGGACGTATTGGAAAAAATACAATCGGATGATGTGCGCGCTTATGTAGATGTGCTGGTGAATAAAAGCCTGAACATTCGCTAAGCCGTTCGCGTTTTTAATTAATTGTGCTGACGTTATGTTAATTATAAAATAAAGTAACAGTTGTGTTGTGAGAAGCAAGGCGATCATTACGAGTTCTTCTCATTCACTTTTGACCTTTCACAATTGACTTCCTGCCAGCAATCGATCAAACGAATAATATGATCACAGCAGTTGAAACAAATACCGTATTGGATATTGCGGCCATCCGCAACGGTTTCCCCATTCTGAACAGAAAGATAAAGGGGCATCCGTTGGTGTACCTCGACAATGCAGCCACTTCTCAAAAACCGCAGGTAGTGATTGACGCGTTGGTACATTACTATACCCAATTGAACGCCAATGTGCATCGCGGCATTCATACCCTTGCAGAGGAAGCCACTGCTGCATTTGAAGCCACAAGGGATGCCTTGCAGCAATTCATCAACGCTAAATACCGGGAAGAGATCATTTATACCAGAGGCACTACTGAAGGTATAAACCTGGTGGCCTATACCTGGGGACGTAGCAATTTGAATGAGGGCGATGAAGTGATCATTTCCGGCATGGAGCACCACTCTAATATTGTTCCCTGGCAGATCGTATGTGAAGAAAAAAAAGCGGTATTGAAAGTTATCCCGGTTACCGAATCGGGAGAACTGGAGATGGAAACCTTTTATCAATTGCTTTCCGGCAGAACAAAGATCGTATCCGTAGTGCAGGTGTCCAACGCTTTGGGCACTATCAACCCCGTTAAAGAGATCATTGACGCGGCCCATCAAAAAGGCGCGGTTGTTTTAGTGGATGGCGCGCAGTCTTCCCTCCATTTGGATATTGATGTGCAGGCGCTCGACTGCGATTTTTTTGCACTTTCCGCGCATAAAATGCTGGGGCCAACCGGCGCGGGTGCGCTGTATGGCAAGAAACAGCTGCTGGAAGCCATGCCCGTCTTTAACGGGGGTGGTGAAATGATCAAGGAAGTTACTTTTGAGAGAACAACTTATAATGAACTTCCTTATAAATTTGAAGCAGGCACGCCCAATATTGCCGACTTCGTGGCATTCAAACCGGCGATCGAATACATCAATACACTGGGCAAAAAAAATATGCGGGTGCATGAAGATGCCCTACTCCGCTATGCTACAGACAAAATAAAAGAAATTGATGGCATCCGGATTATTGGCGAAGCGAAAGAAAAAGCCAGTGTACTTTCCTTTGTGATCGATAGGGTGCATCCGCAGGATATAGGTATTTTACTGGACAACAAAGGTATTGCGGTACGCACCGGGCATCATTGCGCGGAGCCGCTGATGAACCGTTTTTGCATCCCCGGAACCATCCGTGCTTCCTTTGCAGTTTATAACACCATGGAAGAAATCGATCAGTTGGCGGAAGGATTAAAAAAGGCGATCGGACTATTAAGGTAAAATCGCCAAAGGCGATAGAATAAAGATGCGAGGCGAAACGCCTCGCACAGCATCAAAAGGCGGATGCAGTACCGTATTAAACAAGTATAAATGAGCGACGTCAAATCCATACCGGAAATAGAAGCAGAAATAGTAGAGGAGTTCTCGTTATTCGACTCCTGGGATGACAAATATGAGTATATTATCGACCTGGGAAAGAAACTGCCGCCGCTGGATGACGCGTACAAAAAGGAGGAGTATAAAGTAAAAGGATGTCAATCTACCGTATGGCTGGCAGCCGATTACCAGGATGGTAAAGTCTCTTATAAAGCGGAAAGCGATGCCATTATCGTAAAAGGGCTCATTAGCATGCTGATCCGTGTATTATCGAACCACACCCCTGATGAGATCCTGGCAGCAGACATGGACTTTATCAATAAGATCGGCATGACCAGTCACCTGGCCCAAACCCGGTCGAATGGATTAAGGGCAATGGTGAAGCAGATGAAACATTATGCCCTCGCATTTAAAAGTTTGAAATTTGACGCTTGATTTTGGATGCATAATGCTGAACGCATAACGCTCAATGCGGTAATAGGTAATAGTCAATGGTTCATTGTTCATAGCGAAAGATTGAACCATGAACTAAAAACTAATAACTAAAAATTTACACAATGGAACCCGATACAATTGAAGAAAAAGTAATTAAGGAGCTACAAACGGTGTTTGATCCGGAGCTGCCTGTAAATATTTATGAGCTGGGACTGATCTATAAAGTAGAAGTGCTGAACGATAATTATGTAAAAATATTAATGACACTTACGGCTCCCTCCTGCCCCGCGGCGCAGTCGCTCCCCGTGGAAGTAGATCAGAAGATCCGCGCCATTGAAGGGGTAAGCGATGTGGACGTGACCATAACCTGGGATCCCGCATGGAACAAGAGCATGATGAGTGAGGCAGCCCAGTTGGAGCTTGGATTCTTATAGTTTTTCATTGCTGTCCTCATACGTAAACGTTAAACGACAAACCTCAAAAAAATGAAGATTACCGCACAGGAAGAATATGGTTTACGAATGCTTATCCGCATCGCGTCCTGCAAAGAGGAAGACGGATTAAGTATTCCGCAATTGAGCGAAGCAGAAGGGCTTTCTACCCATTATGTGGCCAAGATCGCCCGGGTGCTTAGAATGGCCCGTTTTATCCGCAGCACTCCCGGCAATAAAGGTGGCTATATCCTGGCACGCCTGCCGGAAGAAATCGTAATTAAAGAAGTGCTGGATATCCTGGGAGGAGTACTGTTTGATACCAGTTTTTGCGGCGCCCATAAGGGAAATATGCGGTTTTGCACCAATTCCGTCGACTGTTCCGCCCGCTCTTTATGGCAAATCCTCCAACTAACCATAGATAAGTTATTGGTACAGATCACTTTAAAAGACCTGATCGGCCGCGAAGAAGAATCTTCTCAAAAGTTTAATATGCTGGTGCGGCAAAACCCCGTCTTATAATCTTTTTTCTGATTTTTTATACTTTAATTTATAGTTATTTGATTGACAAGGTTTTAATTTTATAATTTTTTTTATCGGTCCGGGTTACCTTTTGTTCATTGCCGTATTAATATCAAATTATAATTTTAAAATTTTAAAAAACAAACAATGAAAAAATTATTTGCAATTGCATTGATCGCGGTTTCTTTCGCAGCTTGTAACAGTGGTGAAAACAAAACAGAAACTACTACTGCAGATTCTTCTGCTACTACAACTACAGCAGCTCCTGAAACTACACCAGCTCCTGCAGTAGATTCTACTAAGAAAGATTCTACAACTACAGCTCCTGCTGCTGCTGATACTACTAAAAAAGCAAAGTAATTTAGTTAGAAGCTTATAGCAAAAAGTTTAAATGACCGGCTGAAATTATTCAGCCGGTTTTATTTTATCTCCCAATTACCGAAACCACATAAGGTTTTTTGAGTACCTTTAGTTAAAGCCACAAACTTTAATCTATTCTGTAACCGGGCCTTATGCGCAAACACATTCTAACGTTAATTGGTGCCTGTTTTTTTTATTGCGTCTTACCGGCGCAATCGGTTATGTTTCCCGGCAGGTATTCAGACAGCCTGCAACGTTTAGCCCTGTTTTCAAAAAATGACAGCATCCGTGCCGTCAACTACTTTCTCCTTTCAGAATATTTCAGCTATTCGGACACCGCCCGTTCTAAATGGTATTTACGGGAAGGAGAACGGTTTGCAAAGAATAACCCTTACCTGCAGGCACTTAATGATTATTATACAGGCTTTTTTCTTTATGATATCGACCGGCAGGCAGCCGCAGCAAAATTCCTGCAAGCGGAACGGGAATTTGAAAAACTACCCAATAGGGAATCCATAAAATTTGCAGCAAAATCCTGGAGAAGCTATGGTACCTTGTTGCAATATAAAGATAATGACCTGGGAATGCTGGATGCGCTGCTGAACAAAGCCTTACCCCTCGCCCAAAAAGCAAATGATACCACGTTTATAGGCTCGCTTTATCATGACATTGGAATGATCTTTATGAATCAGAAAATGTACAAAAAAGCTGAAGAGTTCTATGCCAGGGCGATGGAACGCCTGGAGCTTAAGCAGGATAACCTGGAAGTGCTGATTTACGCATTAGACAACCGGGGGTTGAATTACTGCTATATGGACAGCCTGAATAAAGCGTCTTTGATTGTAAAAAGAGTAGAGTCGATCCTAAAAAACTATGCCCGTTCGGAATATAACCTGGATTTTCTTTTTACAAAAGGCGTTTACCTCCGAAGTGCAGGAAGATACCGTGAATCTATCCAGGCACTTCAACACGGAATAAACCTGGCCGATTCATTGCATACTATACCGCAAAAATTTAATCTGCTGATGGAGCTTCAGAACACCTATATGGCCATAAAGGACTATCAGGCTTCCCTGCAGATATTACAAAATGCTGTAAAAACAGATCAATACCATTATCTGGACGACCGGGTGGAGCTCGCCAAAAAAATGATGGAAACCTATGAACAGCTCCATAATATTCCAAACGCCTATAAATGGATGAAGACCTATGTAAAACTACAGGACTCCGTTCATGCGCGGGATCTGAAGAACAGCATGTTTAGCCTGGAAACACGGTTCCGGGTATCCGAAAAAGAAAAACAGATCGCTTTATTACAGGCTGCAAACAAGGAAACCGCGCTGAAAGCCAAGAACTCAAGACTGAGCAACATCGTCCTTATGATTTTGTGTATGGTTATTTTGCTCATTTTTATGTTCTTTATCATCACCTACCGCACCGGGCGAAAGCTGGCCTTACAAAAGGAAATGAATTTTCAGCAACAATTGAAAGAAATGGAACAACGGCAGCAGATTGTTGTAACAGAAGCATTATTGGAAGGGGAAGAAAGGGAAAGAAGGCGTATTGCAAGAGACCTGCACGATGGCCTGGGAGGAATGCTTGCAGGCATTAAAATAAAACTATCCAGCTATTCCAGGCAACGGGTTGCCGCTACGCCTAAAGAGCAAACAGAACTGGAACATATCACCGGGCAACTGGACAATTCCGTTACAGAACTGCGGCGCATTGCCCGGAACATGATGCCCGAAAGCCTGATCCGCTTTGGCCTGCAGACTGCATTAAAAGAATTATGTGAATCGATGCTATCGCGTGATATTGGGATCAATTTCATCGCTCTTGACATAAACGATCAGATGGATCTTTCCAAGCAGGTAGTCATTTACCGCATCATACAGGAAGCGCTGGCGAATGCCATCCGCCACTCCAAAGCGCGGCATATAATGGTGCAGTGCAGCCAAAACAACGACCGGTTTTATATTACCATAGAAGATGATGGTGTTGGGTTCGACAAAACCACGCTGCCCGGCAAAGGAAACGGATTAACCAATATTGAAAACAGGGTAAAGTATCTCAACGGGACAATGGATGTAATTTCCGGTCCTAATGAGGGAACCACCATAAACATGGAACTGAATGTTGCCGCATAACAGACAACTGACGCTCGCCATTGTGGATGACCATCCCATCGTGATTGAAGGGTTGAAAAACCTGCTGGTTTCAGAAGAGCATTTTACGATCATGAGTTTCACAACCGGAAAGGAGGTGCTTGCCTACCTGAAAACAGATGTTGTGGCCATTTTACTATTGGACATTGCCCTTCCGGACATGAGCGGCCTGGAGCTCTGCAAAGAGATAAAAAAGAAAAACCCCGATACGGTAGTGCTTGCGATAAGTAACCAGGCAGAACGAAGCATTATCATACAAATGCTTCAAAATGGCGCCAGTGGCTATTTATTAAAAAACGCATCGGCAGATGAGTTGCTCGATTGTATAGATAGAGGAATGAAAGGCGAGCAGGCGCTAAGCAGCGAAGTTAAAAAGATCCTGGCGCAGCCTTCGCCCAACCACTGGGAGGGTATTCCCTCTTTAACAAAAAGAGAAAAAGAAATCCTGCGGTTAATTGCCGAAGGATTTTCCAGTACCGATATTGCCGATAAATTATTTCTTAGTCAACTCACGGTGGAAACCCATCGCCGGAATATTATCCAGAAATTTCAAACCACCAATATGTTCTCTGTTATTAAGCTGGCTATGGAACACAGGATAATTTAAGCGGGAACTAAAGTATCCGCCAGCACCTGATCAATTCCCGCTGCGTAAGAGGTTGGCGTAAATGAAAAAGCGCGATTGAATTTGGAACTGTCAAAAAAATAATCGCGGTCATTTTGATATTGCATCTCTCCCAACTCTTTTATCTGCTTCGAGAACAGGCCTGCCAGCGCCAGCAAAAAGGGCGTCAATATAAAATAGCGCGGCTTTACGTGCATTTTTGTTGCAACCAATGCAATAAATTGTTTCCCGGTCAGGCGTTCTGCCAATGTGGGCAGGTGCCATACCTGGCCGTAAGCGCTGTCCGTATTGCCCAATAACGCAGTGGCTTTTGCGGCATCCGGTGTAAACGTAAAAGAGTGGATCTTATCAATGCGGGACTGCCAGTTGGCCCTTTTTCCTTTCCTGTAATTATCAATAAGCAGCAGATTCAAAAAGCCGTTCTTCGCCCCCGGCCCATAAAAATCGGCACTGCGTGCGATCAGCGCTTTTAATCCTTTTGTCTGCATCGCCTCCCGGATCAGCTCTATCAAATGCGCTCTTATCCTCCCCTTTTTTGAAGGCGGGGCTATGGCACTTTCTTCCGTCATATGCGAAATGGCATCTTTTGAATACAGATATACGTTATCGAAAAATACCAGCTTGCAGTTTTGCTGGATGCAGGCATTAATCGTGTTTTCCATAATCACCGGCCATTGCTTTTTCCAAACAGCACGGTCATAAGGCAACCCCATCACAAGATAGGCCACCCCGGCGTTACGCACCGCATTGCTGACGGCACCCGCATCCATCAGGTTGGCTGAAAAGAGCTCGTCATCCGGATTCACCGGCTGTGGGTTACGCGCAACAAGCCGTATCTTATCTGTGTAATTTTTCAGATCCCTGGCCAACAGCCTGCCGATATCTCCGCCTGCTCCAAGAATTACATGCATGTTTTTTTATTTATTTGCCTGTTCAAACTGCTTCATAAAATCGACCAGCTTTTGCACGGTTAACAAAGGCATGGCATTGTAGATACTGGCACGCATCCCCCCGGTTGTTCTATGTCCTTTAAGATTCACAAAACCCTTAGCCGCTGCTTCCTTTAAAAATTGATCATCCAGTTGGTGGCCCTTTGTGATGAAAGGTACATTCATAATAGAACGATCTTCTTTGGCCGCGGTGCCACTAAATAATTCAGAATTATCTAAATACTCATATAAGGCATTGGCTTTATCAATATTCACTTTAGCAATAGCTTCCACCCCGCCCTGTTCTTTCAACCACTCATACACCAGCTTGCACAGGTAAATACCATAAGTGGGTGGTGTATTAAACATAGAACCATTATCTGCATGGTTTTTATAGTTCATCATAGCCGGAGTAAAATCAATCGCATTACCCAACAGTTCTTCTTTTACGATCACCACACATACGCCTGCCGGCCCCATATTTTTTTGTGCCCCCGCATAGATCAAGCCGAAATTTGTTACATCATAATACTTAGATAAAATATCCGAAGACATATCGCCCACCAGGGGTACCTTACCGGTATTAGGCAGTTCATTAAAGCGGGTACCGTAAATGGTGTTATTAGTGGTGATATGAAAATAGTCCGCTCCCAGATCAAATTTTGATTGATCCAGTTTGGGAATATAGCTAAAGGTTTTGTCGGCAGAACTGGCCACCACATTCACTTTCCCATACCGCCCTGCTTCTTTAATTGCCTTTGTTGACCATACGCCGGTATCAACATAATCAGCTTTATTATTCCGGTTCATCAGGTTAAGCGGCACCATTGCAAACTGGCTGGTGGCGCCTCCCTGCAGGAACAATACTTTATAGTTATCGGGTACCTGCATCAGTTCCCGTAATAATTGTTCAGCAGATTCAATAATGGCCATATAATCTTTTGATCGATGGCTCATTTCCATTACCGACATCCCGGTGTTATCGTAATTGAGCAACTCTTTTTGTGCTTTTGCTAATACTGCTTCAGGTAACGCGCCCGGTCCGGCTGAAAAATTATACACTCTTTCCATTCCAAAACTGATTTAAATGAGGTGCAAAATTACTAAGAACCCGGCACCTGCGGGAATGGTTTTATCAATTTCTAATATCAGCACATTCTATTGAAAATTATTCAATAAAGACCTTGTTTCTTCTATTTTTAACAGGAACAATCCGTTTTAAAGACCCCGTTTACGGCCACGATCTTTGCCACATTGATGGGGGCACCTTCATCCAATACCAGGTAGTTTCCCCCATTACTGTTTACTATTTCCGAAATAATGCCTTCGGCCCGCTCCCATCCGTTATCATCTATAATTATGGATACTTTTTGCTGCCGCTCTTTTTCCGCTTTTAATAGCTCCAGAAAACTGTCTGAAGCATCTATAGTACATTTATAATCCATTGTTTATTTATTTTACTGCAAAGTTATTACAAATAAAAAATAATCCATATTCATCAAGGGGCCAGTAATGCACATCAGGGTGTCAATAAAATTGTCTGCACCGGTATACTATTTTACGGGTATTCAGCGTTTTTAGTGTATCTATTTACATTTCACTCACACTTTTAAATCGTACTACCATGGATGTTAATAAGATACAAGACAAAATAATTGCCGAATTTGAGCACATGGCCGAAGCTGCCAGCAAATTCTCCTACTTCAGGCATATACGAAAGCTTTCGAATGACCCTTCTGAACTGGACCCTGCAGAAAAAAACGACCAGAACCTGGTGGCCGGCTGCCGGAAAAAGGTATGGGTAACGGCAAAGATCGACAACGGGAGGATTTATTTCAAAGCTGACAGCGACAATATCATCACCCGGGGAATGGTAAACCTCATATTGAAAGTTTATTCCGGGCAAACCGTTTCCGAGATCACTAATACCGACCTGTATTTTCTGCATGAGATCCGCCTGTTTAATTACCTGTCTGCCGCCTGGCTAAAGGATCTGTTGTCGATCGTTCAACGGCTTAAATCGCTTGCTATTTTTCAGCATCTCAACTTTTCTGCCGCCAGAACCGCTAAATAGCCGCGTGCCTTATGCGTAACAGTACCACCCGTTTTAGCAATAGGGTAGATAATTATGTAAAATATCGCCCGCATTATCCTGAAGCTGTTCTTACTTTTCTTGAAAACGATCTTGGTCTTGCAAAAGAAATGATCATAGCCGATATTGGTTCAGGAACAGGGATTTCTGCCGAATTATTTCTCGAACAGGGATATACTGTTTTGGGTATAGAGCCCAATCGGGAAATGCGGGAAAGAAGTGTGGCGCTCCTAAAAACATTTCCCAACTTTACCGCTATTGACGGCGCTGCAGAAGCCACTACGCTTCCTTCCTCAAACGTGGATGTAATTATTGCCGGCCAGGCATTTCACTGGTTTGACCCTGAAAAAACGCGGGCAGAATTTGATCGGATCGTAAAACCCGGCGGTTATGTAGTACTAATGTGGAACGAGCGGCTAGTGGCATCCGCCTTTGAAAAAGCGTACGAGCAATTCATCATAGCGCACGGCAATCAATACCAGCAGGTAGATCACCGCAATATCGACACCCCTTCTATTGAACGTTTCTTTGCGCCGCAACAGGTATTATTAAAAGAATTTCCGAATCAGCAGGTTTTTGATTTAGCGGGACTGGAAGGCCGGCTGCTGTCCTCCTCTTATATGCCTTCAAAAAGTGAGGCCGGCTATCAAAGTATGATCAGTGATTTACAAATACTTTTCGACAGGTTTCAAAAGGACGATCGCGTCACCATTCATTACACTACCAAGGCATATACTGCCCGTTTGTGATGCGTTGAAATAATACTGGTAAACTACGACACAAAAACAGCGGATGAATGATTCATCCGCTGCACTATTTATCACCATTTGTTCTAAACGGATCAGCTTTCCTTTTTCTCTATCAAAAGATTCCATACAAATGCGCTCAATGCGGCGCCAATAGGGGGCGCAATAATAAACAGCCATACCTGTGAAAGCGCTTTACCTCCTGAAAAAATTGCTGGCGCAATGCTTCTGGCGGGGTTTACAGAAACACCGGTAATTTTTATGCCGACGATATGGATCAGTACCAGGCTCAGTCCAATCGCAATACCAGCAAATCCGCCGTGGATGTTTTTAGTTGAGGTAGACCCGAATATCACTAAAAGAAAAATAAAAGTGAACACTACCTCGGCAACAAATGCAGCGATGGTTTCATACTGATCCAGGTATCCTTCGCCCCAGCCATTGGCACCCAATGCCCATTCTTTCATTACAAAACCAGGATGATGACTTACGATAAGATACAAAATAGCAGAACCAATAAGCCCACCTATGATCTGTGCCACTATGTAGTATGCCGCCTCCCCGGCTTTCATTCGGCCGGCAACCACCATCCCTATTGAAATTGCCGGGTTAATGTGGCATCCGGAGATATGACCGATGGCATAGGCCATAGCCACTACGCTTAAGCCAAACGCAAATGCGATGCCCAATAGTCCGACACCGGTAGTACCATCAGCACCGGCAATTACGGCGCTTCCGCATCCCATCAGTACCAGGACCATCGTTCCCAGCATTTCTGCAAAAAATTTTGACAAGGCTGTTCCTTTCATTTTAAAATAGTTTTAACGTGTTAACATATAAAGGGTTTACCTACTAAAGTTAAGTTAAAACGATTACAGGAATTATGAGGAAAGATCACATTTTTCCCACAACAACTAAACGTTCTACTCAATGACGCAGACTATTCAGCCATTGTTTTTTGCAGCAATGCTTTAAGTGCCGATACCTGTTGCGGGTACTTTGCAGCAACATTAGTTTGCTCACCGGGATCATCGGTTAAATGATATAATTGCTCTTCTTTGCTGTACCCCGATTCAATATTAACTCCTCTCATCAATGCGGGACCGTTAGAAGGAGTTATATATTTCCAGCCATCTTTTACAATAGCCAACGCCTGCTGGTTCCCCGGTTGTTCAATAATGTAATCCCTGTTTTTTGCGCTGGTTCCCAGCAGTGTTGACAGGTAATTCCTGCTGTCTGTAAATTCCGCTGCAGGAAGTTTTATATGCAGCAACGCCGCAAAGGAAGCCATAAGATCGATCTGGCTCACCAAGGCCGCCGATTTCTTCCCGGCTGCAACCTGTTGCGGCCACTGAACAATAAACGGAACTCTTGTGCCGGCTTCAAAAGCGCTGTATTTACCACCCCTGTAAATACCACCAGGCTTATAATTTAATTGTTGTGCTGTTTCCGCAGACTGATCCAGGTAGCCGTCGTTAAGCACCGGACCATTATCACTGCTAAAAATAACAATGGTGTTTTTAAGCAAGCCGCGCTCCTTCAAGCCCTTCATAATTACGCTCACGGTATGGTCCAGTTCTAAAATGGCATCGCCCCTGTATCCCAGCTTGCTTTTGCCTTTAAACTCCGTTCCCGGCATACGCGGCACATGAATATTATGAATGGCATAATAAAGAAAGAAGGGCTTTTGCTCCTTTAAACTATTATCAATAAACGCCAATGCTTTATTATTAAACACATAGCCCAGCTCTTCATCCGTCCACTCACTGCGCTTTCCGCCCTTCATAAAGCCGATACGGCCGATACCGTTATTGATATGCCCGTCGTGCCCCTGATTCGGATCATTAGGCATTTTCAAAAGTTCCGGATGCTCTTTTCCTGTAAGTTCACCCGGATAAGGTTTTTGGTAGTTAACAGCTATCGGATCGCCGGCCTCAAGCCCCAGCGTCCGTTGGTTTTCCATAAATATTGTGGGCACCCGGTCAGCCGTGGCCGGGAAAATGAAAGAATAATCGAAGCCGATCTCGGCAGGGCCCGGCGTTACTTTTTTATTCCAGTCGATAGGCGATCGGGCACCCAAACCCAGGTGCCATTTACCCACCACGCCCGTTTGGTAACCTGCCTGTTGAAATACTTTTGGTAAAGTGGTGATATCGGTGGGGATCACCAGGTTGGCATCTCCCGGAAGAATATTAGTACCTTTCTTTCGCCAGGCATATCTGCCGGAAAGAATGGAGTAACGGGACGGCGTACAGGTAGATGCCGTGGCATGTGCATTTGAGAAACTGATGCCATTTTGTGCCAGCCGGTCGATATTCGGCGTGGCTATGGCAGTGGCGCCATTGCAGCTCAGATCACCATAACCCAGATCGTCTGTATAAAGGATCAGTACATTGGGGCGATCGGTTTTTTGTGCGAATAAGCAATAGGTACAAAGGAGCAATGTGCTGCAGGTAATAAATTTTCTCATTTTAAAAAGGTAATTACTCTTTAAAGATCAGGAGCAAAACAAATATACCGATACAACTTAAAATGCAGCATACCCAATTTAAAATATTGAATGTAAAATACTGAATACACGTTCGCCCCTTTCCGCGCCGCGCCCTCTACGCATTTGTTACCCCTGGCTGCGCCAGGGGCTATGCGCATTACGCCCTTCGGGCATTCTCAGGATGAATACGGTACGGTCGATTCGTGACGACCTGAATGCTGAGGATGTATCAAATTATTTTAATGATTTTCAAGAAATCTGCCCACACGACAGGATATTATGGAAATCTTCTGAAAACCGTATAACGCAGGATAATTTCCAGGAATAAAAGCGCCAGTACCGCCAGCACCAGGGGAAGGAACATCTCCTCCGTTTTTTTGTATTGTATTACCTCCACCTTGGTTTTTTCCAGTTTATCGATCTGGCTGTAAATAGCCTGTAAAGAGTTTCTGTCTACCGCATGATAATAGCGGCCGCCGGTTTCATTGGCGATCTTTTTTAACAGATCTTCGTCAAGAAAATTGCGCACACCGTCTGCCATCTGGTCTTCCGTAAATTCACTTACCCCCAACCCAATGCAATACACCCGTACATTATTAGCCTTTGCAATTTCGAGCGCCGTTTGAGGATCGATAATGCGTGTGGGTGGCGCATCTTCCTTTCCGTCTGTTAATAAAATGATCACTTTGGTTTTGCTGGTTCCCTTCCGGATCCGGCTTACTGCCGTTGCCAGGCCTTCCCCTATCAATGTGCCCGGTTCAATGTAGCCCCCGTCCATCACCTTAAGGTCCTGCAATTGTTCTAAAAGTGTACGCTTATCAAATGTAAGCGGCACTTTAGTAAAGGCCTCGCCTGAAAAGATCACCAGCCCGATCCGGTCCGTGGGCCTTTTCTTTACAAAATCAATTGCTACTTCCTTTGCCACCGTAAACCTGCGGGGTTTGATGTCCTGCGTCAGCATACTTCCGCTAACGTCCATAGTCAGCATAATATCGATCCCCTGTCCTTCGCTCCTGGATAGTTGTTGCTGATGCTGCGGACGTGCCAACGCCGTTATTAAAAGCGCAATTGCCAGCATGCGTAAAATAAACGGAAGATGGCGAAACCGGGTTTTAAACGTAGATGGTATCTTGTAATTAATATTCGAAGCCAATATCGCGCCCTTTCCTGTTTTATCCTTTTTAAGATATTGCCAGATGAGGAAAGGGATGATTGCCATGAAAATAAAATTTTCCGGCCACACAAATACTATATTTTCAAACCAATCGTATATCATTGTTTCACGGTGCCGGGCGCATTTTCTTTTACAACAGGCGCCGGTTGTATTTTTTGTGATTGCTGTTTTATTCCCTCTTCGATATGATCAACGGCCTGGTCAACTATTTTATATGCCCCGTTGGTTTCTACAGTAGCAGGTACATATTGCGCAAATTTTACCAGGTCGCACAAGGACAGCACTCCGGCAACTTTTGTATAAAGCTCCGCATCCCTGAAAAACGGCTTTACTTTACCAACCAGGCTACCGGAAGTTTGTTGTAACGAATTAACATTTGCCCGCTCAGACAGGTAGTTTCTGAATATTTCAACCAGCTTTGCATAAAACCGGTTTTCTGTTAACCCCGCCGTTTGCAATGTTTTTAATTCCTGCTTCGCCCGTGCATAGGCCCCGCGGGCCAACTGCACTTCCTTTCGGGGCTTTTTATTTTCTGTTAGCCGATACACAGCCACTGAGATCAACAACAGGAGCAACGCAATAAGGTACCACCATTTTTCAAAATCTTTACTGAGGCGGAACGGCACACTGCGCACATCCTGAATATCATGATAAGGCTGGCTGGGATCAAAAGGACTGGTGAAGACCACTTCAACATAGATCGCTTCCGTTCTTTTATCGGGAGTTAAAGCAATGGGCGGGATCACCCAACGGCCGGAATCAAAACTCGTAAGCCGGTAATAGTGTGCAATCACTTTCACCCCATCAACTTCTTCATCAGCCACGCTATCCTTCTTCAGAAATTCAAAATGCGGGATGGAATCCAGCCTGAAAGAAGGCTCTTTTCCTTTATCCGCTTTTATTTCCAGTTTTAATAAAAGCGGTTCGCCAATTAATATCTTTTGTTTATCAACGGAAGCCTTTACCGTTGCTTCCTGAGCAGGAGCTGTAAACGTCAGCAGCAACAGCCCCAATACAACCAATATCCCAGCTCCGTTCTTAATCATTACTTAATTCCACCTTTTACCCTGCTTTTAAAAAAACGCCGCAGTACATTTATATAATCATCGCCGGTCTTTAAATGCAACAAGTCGCTGTTCGCTTTTTTAAATACCTCTGCGCAGTAAGCGGTGCGCTGAAAAAAAGCTTCTTCGTATTTTCGTCTTACATAGGCATTGCCGGAATCCACCCATTGCGTAGCGTCTGTCTCTGCATCCATCAACTGGATCAATCCCGCGTTGGGCAGTTCCTTATCCATGCGGTCGTACAACCGGATGCCGATCACATCGTGTTTTTTCCCTGCCACCCGTAAGGCGTCTTCATAATTCTTATCAAGGAAATCGCTTAACAGGAAGGCAATACATCCCTGTTTGGTGGCATTGCTAAAAAAGCGGATGGCTGCGCCGATATTCGTTCCCTTACTGCCCGGCGTTAAGCCCAGCATCTCCCGCACGATGAAGAGCGCCTGCTGGCGGCCTTTTTTGGGGGGCACATACAACTCGATCTTATCGCTAAAGAAAATAGCACCCACCTTATCTGCATTAGCAACAGCCGAAAAGGCCAGCACCGCTGCCAGTTCTGCAGCCAGGTCCCGCTTGCGCCCGTACGACGTTCCAAACAATTCACTGCTGCTGATATCAATAAGCATCATCACCGTGAGCTCCCGCTCCTCTTCGAATATTTTACTATAGGGATGCCCGATACGGGCGGATACATTCCAATCGATAAAGCGTACGTCATCGCCCGGCGCATATTCGCGTACTTCTTTAAAGGACATACCCTTTCCCTTGAACGCACTGTGATACTCTCCGGAAAACAATTCTGTTGCCAGCTTTTTGCTTTTTATCTCCAGCTCCCGAACTTTTTTTAATATTTGTTCCCGCGTCCTCAGTGACTTTAAATTTTAATATTCAGGCATATTGCCATTTACCGAAATTTTCACATTCTCACTCCCGATAGCCATCGGGATTCAAATTCTCAAATTTTCAAATTAACCCCTACGGCACATTTACCGCCTTCAGGATCTCATCAATAATATTTTCCGCATTTATATTTTCCGCTTCTGCCTCATACGTAAGTCCGATGCGATGCCTTAATACATCATAAATAACACTGCGGATATCCTCCGGCATTACAAAACCGCGTTTGTTCAAAAAAGCCTGCGCCTTGCCGGCCAATGCCAGGTTAATACTTCCCCGGGGCGAGGCGCCGTAAGAGATCAAAGGCGTAAGTTTCCCCAATTGATACCGGTCCGGGTAACGGGTGGCAAAAACAATATCCAATATATAACGCTCCACTTTTTCGTCCAGGTAAATATCCCGCACCAGGCTCTTTGCATTTTTTATTTCGTCGATCGACACCACTGGTTTGATGGGTTGCAGCTTCTCCTCCTGCACATTATAGCGCAGGATCAGTTGTTCCTCCTGCATCTCAGGGTAGCGCACAATCACTTTCATAATGAAACGGTCTACCTGTGCTTCGGGCAGCGGATAGGTGCCTTCCTGCTCCAGCGGATTTTGGGTGGCCAGCACCAAAAACGGATCATCCAGTTTATACGTACTGTCACCGATGGTTACCTGCCGCTCCTGCATAGCTTCCAGCAATGCCGATTGTACTTTTGCCGGCGCCCGGTTTATTTCATCAGCCAGTATAAAGTTGGCAAAAATGGGACCCTTGCGTACTACAAATTCATTTTGCTGCTGATTATAAATAAGCGTACCGATAACATCTGCCGGTAAAAGGTCAGGAGTAAACTGTATCCGGTTAAAATTCGCTTGTATGGCAGTTGCCAGCGATTTTATCGTGAGCGTTTTTGCCAGTCCCGGCACCCCTTCCAGCAGCACATGCCCATTGCTTAACAGGCCAATCAAAAGGCGATCCAGCATATGACTCTGTCCCACGATCACATGGCCGATCTCCTGGCGCAGCGCATCAACAAAATAACCGGCACCGTTTACTTTCTCGTTTAATTGTCTTATTTCTTCTCCTGTTTTTGCCATATCGATAATTACTTATTTTCAATTCCTGCTATTCTTTCAGCAAATAACTTGCCGGATTAGTTCATAGTCAATGGCTCATAGGTCATAGAGCCACATTGACTATTCACTTTTCACTACTCACTAAGAAAGATATTTCCCTACAATCGGCATCCTTCTTCCTATGCCAAACGCTTTATAGCTGACCCGGATGATGGGGCAAAACTGTTTCCGTTTGTATTCATTGCTGTTCACCATCCGGAGAATATGGGTTACCAGTTGCTCCTCATAGCCCAATGCAATAATTTGCGCCGGGCTTTTGCGTCCTTCAATATACTCCACCAGTATCGTGTCCAGATCGGCATAATCCGGTAAACTATCGCTGTCTTTCTGCCCCGGTCTTAACTCAGCCGATGGCGGTTTTGTAAGAATATTACCGGGTATGATCTCACCGTTGCGATTGATATATTTTGCCAGCGCGTACACCTGCGTTTTATACACATCCCCCAAAACACCGATACCGCCCGCCATATCGCCATACAACGTACCATAACCGGTGGAGAGCTCGCTTTTATTGGAAGTATTTAACAAAATATTTCCAAATTTATTGGAGAGCGCCATCAGCAGGTTGCCCCGGCTGCGGCTTTGAATATTCTCTTCCGCCACATTAAAAGGAAGGTCTTTAAAAAGCGGTGCCAGCTCATTGGTGAACGTGTCGTAGATATTTTTTATGGGGAGGATATTGTAAGGGTTACCCAGGTTCCTGCTCAATTCCTCCGCATCGGCAACGGAATGCCCCGTTGAGTACTGCGAAGGCATCAATATCGCCCAAACATTTTCCTTTCCCAACGCTTCTACTGCCAGGGCCTGCACCAATGCACTGTCAATACCACCAGAGGCTCCCAAAATAGCTTTTGTAAAGCCCATTTTCGTAAAATAATCCTTAATGCCCAGCAATAATGCCTGGTGTATTTCGGCAATATTTTTTTCGTCGGACAGATAGTCCAGCGTATTTTGTCCCAGCCCCACTTCCGCGGCAGAGAAAAATACCGGTTCTTCTTTATTCTCTTTTGTTCCGCCGTGGTTTATTAATGTATCAAATGCCACACAATAAAAATCTTCTTCAAAATAGGCGCATTCTTTCACTTTGCTTCCCGCCTGGTCGTACACCAGGCTGCCGCCATCAAATACAACTTCAGTTTGAGATCCTACAGTGTTGCAGTAGATCATCGGAATGCCGTACTTAAGGGTATGCGCTTTTACAATGCTGTTGCGTACCACATCCTGCGCATAGTTATAGGGAGAAGCCGACAGGTTGATCATAAGGTCTGGCTGCTGCCGGATCAATTCATCCATCGGGGTAATGCGATACAGGGGGTTCTCTCCCATATTCCAAATATCCTCACAAATGGTTACCGCCAGCTTTTTGCCACGAAACTCCAGGACCTTCCAACTGTCGGCCGGTTCAAAATAACGGTACTCATCAAAAATATCATAATTGGGTAACAATGTTTTGTGTACCACGCCTTTTATGGATTGATCCTCCAATAAAAAAACGGCATTATGCAGGGGCTTTCCTTCCGGCTTTTCATTGCGTTGCGGCGCACCGATCAGCACCCCGATGCCATCGGCATGTTGCCGTATCTCGCCAATAGCGGCTTCACATTTATTGATAAAATCGCTAAACTCCAGAAAATCCTGTGGCGGATAGCCGCAGATACAAAGCTCTGTAAATACCACCAGGTCCGCCCCTTCTGCCTTTGCCTGTTGAATGCCGGCAATGATCTTCCCCACATTCACCTCAAAGTTCCCGATATGATAATTCTGTTGCGCTAAAGCAATTTTCATCCACAATCTTTTATATTCCTACAAATGTAACCCTATGATTACAAAGAATAAAGCTAAATATACTTTAACATTTCCTGTAAACATTATTCCAATAGTTGCAGGAAAACTTCTATATATTGTGGCGCTGCCTCTATTTTATAATAAATCAAAAATGTCCGTATATGAAGTCATTATCAGCATTGACTGATCCTACCTATGCCCCCAAAAAAGAGTTAAGCCATTACGATCGGTTCTGGTTGCAATTCATGAATGATAAAAGAGATCTTCCGTTTGTTTATCTTTTAACTTTTATCCATCTTACCGTAGTTCCGGTAGCGGCATTGCTCCTTACCCCCTTATTAAAAGGCTGGATCTGGTGGGCCGTTGCGCTCCCCTATTTTTACATAGCACAGTTTTATTTCAAAGGAAGATTCGGGCTTATGTTTCACTGCCTTTGCCACCGGAAAATGTTTAAACCCGCTTATCAGCAAGCCATACACAACTATATTACCTGGATCATTTGTCCGCTGTTTGGGCACGCGCCGGAGGGGTATTTCAGCCATCATCTGGGGATGCACCATGTGGAGAACAATAACGAAGCAGACGCCAGCAGCACCATGGCTTACCAACGGGACAGTTTGCGAAGCTTTTTTGCCTATTTTTTTAATTTTTTATTTCTGGGCTTCAAGCAAACTTTTCAATACTTATTCAGAAAAAAAAGAAAGAAGCTTTACACGCGGTTTACTTTTGGCGAGTGGCTATTTATTTTCTTTTGCATAGGCATGTGTTTTGTGCACCTGAAAGCAACGCTGGTCATTTGGGTGATCCCTTTCTTTTTTGCACGCTTTGTAATGATGCTGGGTAACTGGACGCAACATTCTTTTATTGATCACAGTGATCCGGAAAACCTTTATACCAACTCGATCAATTGCATCAATACCCCCTACAATAAAGTGTGCTGGAATGACGGCTACCATATCATTCATCATTTAAGACCCGGCATGCATTATACAGATATGCCGGCAGAATTTTTAAAAAGAGCGGATGAATTTGCCGCCAACAAAGCCATTGTATTTGACGGCATTCACTATCTGCATATTTTTATTTACCTGATGACGAAACAGTACAACAAGCTGGCAGATAATCTTGTAAACATCAACGATATGTTTGAAAGCCGCGACGCAGCCATAAAACTGATGAAACAGCGTACCAAAAAAATTGTGGCGCAGGCGGCTTAATCTATTGCACTACTTTATTGGCGCAGCAGGAGCTGGCGAAGGCTTCGGGCTTTGCCTTAAATACAAAACCCATCCCGGTAATGTAGCCGATGGCTTCTTTAAGGGCATCGTGACTTTTATACATTGGATCAGTGTTAATGTCCACATGCACTTCCATATCCACCTGGTGCGAAGTGAATACATCGCTCAGGGAGTAGGCTACTTCGATACTGCGCGCCACTTCCGTGATCATGCGCTGGCGGATGCTCATTTTTTCCCGGGTGGTTTCATTGGTTAAATACATAAAACCGCCACGGCCTTTGCGGATAAATACAATAGCAGTAGCAAATTCTGTATCTGCCCCTTTTACCTGACTGTCCGTACCAATGCAAACTTTTAGCTGGCTGCCCATTTCGCGTTCCCGCAGGATGACCCCATGCAACTCCTCTTCGATATAGGTGTTAACGCGTTCACCGGTTAGCTTTCTCCATTGTTTTTTGTGTTGCTGCATATAAAATCTGGTTTTTACTTGTTAAAAAAGCGCCCACCATCTTTCGCACATAAAATCACTGTCAATCGGAAAATCTTTGGTAAATTATTGATTATGATTCATCCTAAATAAAAAATATTTTCCACCGGTTGGGTAAATATGTGGATAACTTGAAAGAACGCTTAACGCAGAACGTTAAATGCGCAACGCAAAATCTGATGGCTGATGTCTGATTTTTTGACATCTGATGTTTGACGTCTGACGTTTCACGTTAAAGCCCCCGAAACATTGGCATCAACGACGCCCCATTGACCATTGCCTATTCACTTCTCACTAAAACAACCTTCCCTGCTGTCCCGGACGCCGAAAGCCGCTTCGACTGAGTCCTGTCTCTCCTTCATTCATTTTATACAACTTACCGTATTTGGCATACTGCTGCGCAATGATCTGTGCAATGCTTCCTTCTCCGCGCATGCGCAATCCCCAGCGGGAATCGTTCACTTTTCCGTTATGACTTTGTTCAATAAGATGCCATATTTTATCGGCGCGGTCCGGAAAATTTTTGTACAGCCAGTCATGAAATAAAAACTTAATCGCACCGTTCAATCTAATGAAAGTATAGGCAGTAAAAGTAGCCCCCCTGTCTGCTGCTGCTTTCATGATGCGTTGCATTTCATGGTCATTTAACCCCGGGATCATCGGCCCCATCATGACCCCCATTCGTACACCGGCCTTGCTCAATTCTTCAATTACCCTTAAGCGCTGCTGTGCCGTGGTGGTGCGGGGTTCCATTACCCGCCGCAGGTCTTCATTAAATGATGTCACGGATACCATGGCTCGTACAATATTTTTTTGGGCCATCTCCTGCAGCACATCTTTATCTCTTAAAATACCCGCGTTTTTTGTAAGAATGCCCACGGGTTGGTTGAACTCATTACATACCTCCAGCAACCCTCTTGTTAACCGGTATTTTTTTTCTGCGGGCTGATAACAATCGGTGTTCCCGCTCAGCATGATGGGCTCCGGCTCCCATTTGGGATGCATCAGTTGCCGGCGCAATAACTGCGGCGCGTTTTTCTTAACAATGATCTTCTGCTCAAAATCCATCCCGGCACTGTACCCCCAGTACTCATGCACATTACGGGCATAACAATAAATACAACCGTGCTCGCAGCCGGCATAAGCGTTCATACTATAGCCCATTCCCACATCCGGACTTTCCACCTTGTTTACGATGGTTTTTGCCTCTTGTTCAATATACTGGGTAGCCAGGGTTGGTTCGTCCCAATCATCAATGGCTTCAATATGTTCCCTTACCGTTTCGTTCTTTAAAAACCGGTTGGGCGTATTAATTTGCGCGCCACGTCCCTGATGGTACTGCTGCGCTTCCTCTTTTTTGGTGACAGCCACTTTGAAATGATCTTGTTGCAATCTTTCTGTATTCATTTTCTTAAGAATTAAGATATCAATTGTCAGTTATCAGTTTCTGCCAGTCTGCTACCAACAACTGAAGACTAAAAACTGATAACTGATAACTATTTCCTAAAATAACTCCGCCTGCTTTGCCAGCACCGGCGTTCCTTTAAATTCAAATCGCTCCACTACTTTATAAGGGTCATCAGGCGCTGTTTTTTTCAGCAGGGTCATTTGCGCTGCTATAAACTTTCCCCTGAAATTTTTATTGTTATACTCCAGCCAGCCGCTTTCATATTGCCAGGGCTTTAATCGCCGGGCCAGGGTAATATGCGGCTCCAAAATAAAATGCGGTTTGTTGTCGTTATCTAGCTTCAGCATCGCCTGGGTTTCGGTGCGAATACTCTTTACCAACTGCTGAATGCCCGTTCGGGAGACCACCTTTATATAAATAGTATGCGATGGAAAAATTCCGTAATTCATCAGTTCCACACCAAACGGCGACCAGGCTACTGCCGTATTACGAAATTTTTTACGAATGCGCTCCTCCGCCCCTTCGTACTGGGTATAGCTCACGAGAGTTATATGCGGTTTTCCCCGGATGGCTTCTTCCGCCTTGTATTTATCATAAAACAACTGCTTCTCCTGCCGGATGCGGCCAGACAATTCTTCACCCGGTTCCAGCAGTAAAAGGTAGGCTGCAGCGGCTCCTGTTTCCATATTAATCTTTTCGTCAAAACTAAATAAATTAGCATATAAATACTAATTTATTTAGTTAAACAGGGCAAAAAAAATCGCCCCTGCTTAATTCAATTTGGAAGGAGCCACCATTTCAAACTCAGGAATCTCAACAGAAAATAACTGGTGTATTTCCTGGTTCTCCATTTCATAACTGCCCTTCATTTTGCCCATTTCTGAGCGCAGGTTGCACCCACTCATGTACTGATAAGTCTCTCCGGGGGCCAAAACGGGCTGCACGCCCACAACGCCCTCTCCTTCTACCTGGCGATAGCTTCCGTTACTATCAAAGATATACCAGCTTCGCCGTAACAATTTTACGGAGAAGGGATTATAATTTTCAAGGGTGATGCGGTAAGCAAACATAAATTCAGCTTGCAGGGCATTGCTGTATTCCGGCTGGTAAAATACTTCAACATTTACATGAATACCTGCTGAAATTAAGCTGCTCATGAATTGATAATTTTAGTAAATATACCATTTTTCCGCTGGGATTCCATTTATTATGGAGGTAGTTTTTACTACCTTTGCGGGCCAGTATCGCTTGTTAAACAAATATACCTGTTTAACTTTTTTAGATAGTATCATTTACGTGCTGAAATACAGGGTAAATTAGTCTGCGCACTAACAGAACTTAATTAAAATATTTAAACAAAGTATTCATGAAAATTGCAGTAGCAAAAGGTGACGGGATCGGGCCGGAAATTATGAACGCCGTGATCCGAGTTTTTAATGCGGCGGAAGTACCCCTGGAGTATGAGTATGTGGATATGGGCAAATGGGTTTTTGATAAGGGATTTAACAACGGCATGACCGATGCGGCCAAACAAACCATTGAAGAGCTGGGCATTCTGTTTAAAGGCCCCATGGAAACACCTAAAGGAAAAGGGGTAAAAAGTATTAATGTAACCGCGCGAAAAACATGGAATACCTATGCTAATAAAAGAGTGTTCCAAACCCTGCACGGCGTGGACACCGTTTTCAGCAAAGCCGGGATACCCATCGACATTACCATTGTTCGCGAAAATATTGAAGATACCTACGGTGGCATCGAACATATGCTGACGCACGATGTGGCCCTGAGTCGCCGTTTTATTACGCGGCCGGGCAGTATGCAGGTCATCCGCTATGCTTTTGAAATGGCGAAACAGAAAAATGCGCGCCGGATTACCTGCGGCCATAAGGCGAATATTATGAAACTCACCGACGGATTATTCCTGGAATGTTTTTATGAGGTGGCAAAGGAATACCCGGAACTAAAGGCAGATGATGTGATCGTGGATGATCTGTGTATGAAACTGGTGGTGCAGCCCAACAACTTTGATGTGGTGGTGCTCACCAACCTCCAGGGTGATATTGTATCCGATCTTTGCGCCGGCCTCGTGGGCGGTCTGGGCTTTGCTCCTTCTGCAAACATCGGCGATCATATTTGCATTTTCGAAGCAGTGCATGGAACAGCGCCCGATATCGCGGGAAAAAATATCGCCAATCCAACCGCCCTGTTGTTAAGCGGGATCGCCATGCTGCGCCATGTAGGTTTACTGGAAAAAGCTGCCCACATCGAAAACGCTTTATTGTACACGTTGGAACAGGGCGTGCATACCGGTGATTTTGGCGACAAATCGGTTCCCCCGGCAAATACTACGGCATTTGCAGATACCATTATTGCGAATATTGGCAAAAAACCACAGTTGAATGCGAAGCCGGAACTGGCAGATGTGGCCAGCACCTGCACCGTGCTGCACCCCGATAAAAATACCATGCTGGAGTCAAAGGAAACCAGCCAGGAAAAAATCGTGGGGGTGGACCTGTTTATCGAAAGTTCCGAGCTTCCCGAAGTGATCGCAAAAAAATCGCAACGGCATGCGGGCGTAAAATTTAAGATCGTAAATGTCAGCAACCGCGGTACCCAGGTTTGGCCAACAGGGTCTGTATTCACCGACCTGGTAAACCAGTATAATGTACGTTTTGAAAGTATCGACGGGCATTCGCTGAATCAGCAGGATGTAATTGGGTTATATGTGAGCATGAGCGGTGATTTTAAGATCTGTTCGCTGGAATTACTGAATGAGTGGGACGGCAAGAAAGCCTACAGCCTGGCACAGGGGCAGTAGCCTACACTTAACCGCCAGGAAAAGGCGCCTGTAAATCAAAAACTTCGCGCTTTTGGCGAGATTTTTTTGCCTACTTAAAATTTTGTATTTTTAGCTATTATGAAAAATGTAACGATTGTAATTGCCTGCCTGTTGCTCAGCGCTTCTGAAATTTATGCGCAGCACACCCTTGTTCAGAAATGGAAAACAACGGATTCTATTCCCGTGCCCGAATCTGTATTACCCGTGCCGGGAAAGAATACTTTGTATGTTTCCCTAATCGACGGAAAAGGAAACGAAAAAGATGGAAAAGGCGGAGTCGGTATTATTAATAAAGACGGTACGGTTAAAGACCTTAATTGGATTACAGGATTGAACGCACCCAAGGGATTGGGGCTTTATAAAAACAAACTTTATGCTGCCGACCTTACCGATGTGGTAGTAATTGATACCAAAGCAGGAAAGATAATAAAGACCATCCCCATTCCCGGGGCCGTTTTTTTAAATGATATCACTACCGACAGCAAGGGAACGGTTTATGTTTCGGACACCCGTTTGGGCAGGATCTACCGGATCGTAAACGATCAGCCGGAATTATATTTTGAGGCAGCGCCCGGCGCCAACGGCCTAAAGGCTATTGGGTCCGATCTTTATGTACTGGCGGCAAAGGATCTTTGGGTGCTGGATAAAAACAAAAACAAGAAGATTATTGCTACAGGGTTTCAAACAGGCGGTGACGGGCTGGAACCCGTTGGTAACGGCGATTTTTTGGTTACCTGCTGGGCAGGAATCATTTATTACGTGCATGCCAACGGTCAGTTTGAAAAGCTGCTGGATACCCAGGGCAAAATGAATACCGCCGATCTTACTTATGACGTACAAACAAAAACCTTATACGTTCCCACCTTTAATGCCTGCAGCGTGGTGGCTTACGAGCTGAACTGATCTCCCAAAATGTAGAATAAGAAATATTAAATGTAAAAGTAAATCCTGCTTCAGCAACAAAATTTTTTGCCCTAATGTGGCTTTATTCCTTATTTTGATTTCTTATTTGATATTTTACATTTTTCATTTCCATAAGTGCGAGATCTCTCTTCGTTGCCAATGACAAATGTCTTAAAATCGTGAAAACCGGTCATTAATATTATCGTCGTTTCGACTTTATATTAGTGAGCCAAATTAATGCATCGACGACATACTATTCTTTCGTTACCCTAATCGCAGTTCCGAAGGCTTTCGAGACGGAGCGGAAGCCCGCCCGGCTGAACGCCGTTCGGGCGGGGGTCTCTCAATTCCAGGGCTGTTTGGTATCACAGGGATGCCTCGGCTCCATTGTATTGCGCTCGGCACGACGAAAAGAATAATTGGTTTTAAATACATAATGTAATCTGTCACTGGCACGGAGCGGACCCCGGCTTTTGTCGGGACGGGAGTTGGGATAGCGAACGGAGAAATCTCGTTCTTTAATAATGAGATTTACCTTCGGTGAAAAAAGTTCTCTTCACCCTCCCCGACCGGGCTGCGTCTGGCTCATTGTTTTTTTGTTGGTGCGTACCACCGCACTAGCCTGCACGCAACACCAACAAAGGGGCCGCACAAAAAAACCGGCCTGTTACAAGACCGGTTTATTAATATAAAGATGTTATACAATTAATAGAACAAGGTGTACAGCGCTACCAGAATACCACAGATAATCAGCGCGCCCACCATAAAGCCTGAATTCACTTTAAACATTTTAGTATCTACTTCCAGACCGTGCGGCTGCACGCCTTTTGCCGTCTCAATTTTGGATATTATGTACATACCAATAATACACAAAGCAAATACGATTCCCATTCTGTCCAGGAATGGAATTTCATAAACGCCGGTGGCATTGGGAACGGAGAAGCCGATGGGCGAAAGGAACTCCAGGTTCATGACCCCGGGCAGGAACTTCAACAACACGGAGAATATGAATCCCCCGATAGTGGCAAATAACGCCGCCGAAGAAGTGGTCTTTTTCCAGAAAAATCCCAAAAGGAACATCGCAAAAATACCTGGTGATACAAAACCGGTATACTCCTGAATAAACTGGAACCCGCCTTTTTTATCAATGCCCAAAAATGGAGAAATAATAATCGCCAGGATCATGGCCACCACGATCGCCACCCTTCCGATACCCACCAACTGCTTTTCTGAAGCATTGGCATTGATACGCTTTTTATAAATATCCAAAGTAAAGATCGTGGAGATACTATTAATCTTACCTGCCAGCGAAGCCACAATTGCCGCAGTAAGCGCCGCAAAAGCCAGCCCCTTTAATCCTGCAGGCAGCAGGTTCAACAATACGGGATAGGCTCTGTCCGGATTCATCTCTCCATGCTCGATCATCTGGGCCTGGAAATCCACACCGCCTACTACACCTTCCTTATGTAAAATATAAGCGGCGATACCCGGGATCACCACAATAATGGGCATTAATAATTTCAGAAACCCGGCAAATAACAAACCCGAACGGGCCGTTTTGAGATCGGCGCCCAATGCACGCTGGGTAATATACTGGTTGCAGCCCCAATAGTTCAGGTTTACGATCCACATCCCTCCCAATAATACCGTAAGCCCCGGCAGGTCCAGGTAATTGGGATTATCCCGCTTCAGGATCATATGAAAATGGTCATCAGCCTTTGTTTTCAAAGTACTCAACGCACTCATAACCCCGTCCAGCTTAAAGTGGTCCGCAACCATGGATAAAGCCAGGTAGGTAGTAGCCAGGCCGCCCAATATCAGGAAGAATACCTGTATCACGTCTGTATAGCCGATCACCTTCATACCCCCTAATGCGATCACCAGCGCAAACAGGGCCAGCATCGACATACACACCCAGAAGTTAATGCCCGAAATAGTGCTTACCGCAAGCGCTCCCAGGAACAATATTGAAGTAAGATTTACGACAACATATAATAACAGCCAGAACACCGCCATGATCATTGCCACCGTTCCGTTATACCGCTGGTTCAGGAATTGTGGCATCGTGTATATTTTATTTTTTAAATACACGGGCATAAAGAAAACCGCTACGATCACAAGCGTGGCCGCCGCCATCCATTCATAGGTAGAAATGGCCAGGCCTATTTTAAAACCACTGCCGCTCATCCCGATAAACTGTTCGGCAGAAATATTGGAAGCGATCAACGAAGCGCCGATAGCCCACCAGGTGAGCGAACCTTCTGCCAAAAAATAGTCGTGAGATGCGGAAACCGAAGCCTGCTTCTTTTTTCTGTACACCCAATACCCGTAAGAAGCCACGATCAAAAAATAGATAGCAAAAACGATATAATCCGAAAGCGCTAACTGATTACTCATATGTCTGCAATATTAAATGTTGTTTAATAATTTCGCTAATATAATATATTAACGCTATCTCTTTATTATAATGTTTAACTTTTATTCAACTGGTAATAGACGTCGCTCCAGCGCAGCTCGTTTTTAAAATGATACAGATCCGTATTCCTGTTGATCAGCGTAAATTCTATGCCCGCCATGGTAGCAAAGTCTTCCAGGTGCTCTGCCGTAAGATTTTGCGAGTAGCAGGTATGATGCGCCCCCCCGGCGAGGATCCAGGCGGCGCAGCCGGTATTCATATCTGGCAGCGGTTTCCACAATACCCTTGCTACCGGCAATTTGGGCAGGCTATGCATCGGCGCCACGGCTTCCACTTCATTCACCAGCAGCCGGAACCGGTTGCCCATATCCATCAGCGAAGCATTCAGCGCATTGCCCGAGGCGACGTTAAACACCAGGCGCACGGGATCTTCCTTGCCTCCAATGCCCAGCGGGTGTATTTCACAAGACGGTTTTTTCAGGGCAATGCTCGGGCAGATCTCCAGCATATGCGAACCTAAAACCAGCGGATCCTGCGGATCAAAATGGTAGGTATAATCTTCCATAAATGAATTGCCGCCTTTCAGCCCGGTTGCCATGGATTTCATGGCACGCACCAATGCCGCTGTTTTCCAGTCGCCCTCACCGGCAAAGCCATATCCCTTTTGCATCAGCCGTTGGGAGGCGATGCCAGGCAATTGCTTCATGCCATGCAGGTCTTCGAACGTATCGGAAAAGCCCTTAAAATTCCCCTGCTCCAGGAATGCGGTCATCCCCAGTTCAATCCGGGCCGCATCTCTTAAAGACTGATATTGGGCTCCGTCCCGGTTTAATGCGGCCACTACTTCATAAGTATCAAAATATTCCTGCACCAGCCGGTCTGTTTCCGCATCGGATACCTGGTTGATCACGGCCACCAGGTCGCCAATGCCATAAGTGTTGACACTGTAACCAAACTTCAGTTCCGCCTCCACTTTATCGCCATCGGTTACCGCCACATAACGCATATTATCACCAAAGCGAACAAATTTAGCGCCCTGCCAATCGTTCCAGCCAATGGCTGCGCGGCTCCAGGCTTCCATCCGTTCCAAAACTTTTTCATCCTTCCAATGCCCCACCACTACTTTGCGGTGTTTGTTCATCCGGCTCAGCATAAAGCCAAACTCCCGGTCGCCATGGGCAGACTGGTTGGTATTCATAAAATCCATATCAATACTATCCCAGGGAATATCCCTGTTAAACTGGGTATGAAATTGCAGTAATGGTTTATGCAGGATCTTTAACCCGTTGATCCACATTTTAGCCGGGGAAAAAGTATGCATCCAGGCTATAATGCCGATACAGGAGGTATTGTAATTAGCTTCGGCCAGTGTCTGATAAATTTCTTCCGTACCTTTTACGGTTTCTTTCCAGATGATCTTTACCGGTATTTTTGAAGTGCCGTTTATATAATTTACTATTTCCTGCGAATGTGCGGCCACCTGCTTTAATGTTTCATCGCCATACAAATGCTGACTCCCGGTTACAAACCACAGCTCCAGTTCTTTTACATCATTCATGTAGATAGATTTTTTTTATTGTCTCTGAATATTTTTTTACGATTGGCCATAATAGCTGTCCGGGCCATGTTTGCGCTGATAATGTTTATCCATCAGGGCTTGTTTTAAGCGCGGCGCTTGCGGATTTATTTGCAGTGTCAGATAAGCCATCTTTGCCACTTGCTCCAGTACGGCGCTGTTATGTATGGCCTTATGCGCATTTTTACCCCAGGTAAAAGGAGCATGGTTGCCCACCAGGATCATTTCCACTTCATTATGATCTAGCTGATGCTCTTTGAAATGATCGATGATCTGGAAGCCGGTTTGTATCTCGTAATTTCCTTTGATCATTTCATCATCCATGGGCAGTGCACAGGGAATATTTGCAATGTTGTAATCGGCATGCGTCGTTCCAAAAATGGGAATCTCTTTTTGCGCCTGCGCCCAGGAGGTGGCATAAGTGGAATGCGTGTGCACAATACCGCCGATCTCTTTCCAGTGTTTATACAATACAGCATGCGTTTGTGTATCCGAACTGGGGTTCAGCGTTCCGCTAACGGTTCTCCCGTCAAAATCCACTACTACCATTTTTTCCGGAGTCAGGTCTTCATAAGCCACCCCACTGGGTTTGATGGCAAACACTCCTTCTTTCCTGTCTGCCTCACTGGCATTACCAAATGTAAACAACACCAGGCCCAATTGCGGCAACTGCATATTGGCTGCATAGGCTTTCTGACGGATCTCTTCAAATTGCATAACTAAAAATTATTTGCTTCTAAAAACGCACCGATCTGGTTATAGCGTTGCATACGTTTTTTATAATATTCATGACGTACGGGATCGGGAAAGAATTCCTGGTCGAACCCCTGCCCCATGGCGCTCATGGCATCTTCCACTTTGGGATAAATACCCGCAACCGTTGCGGCAAACATTGCAGCACCAATAGCACAGGTCTGTTCCGATTTGTGAATGCGGATCGGCATGCCCATTACATCTGCCATTACCTGCATGATATATGGTGATTTTCTGGCAACCCCGCCCACACCGATCAGGCCTTTTATGGGAACCCCTTCCTTTTCAAAACGATCCACTATTGCCTTGGCGCCAAAACAGGTAGCTTCCACCAGTGCTTTGAAAATTTTGGGCGCGTTGCTCCCCAGGTCCAGCCCCGTCAACGCCCCATGCAACAACTGGTTGGCATCTGGTGTTCTTCTGCCGTTCAGCCAATCGATCGCGTATAAATCATTTTCTTCTAATGGTAATTGCGCGGCGGCTTCTGCCAATGCCGGTATTATTTTAGCAGCAATTTCATCCATAAGCGCATCAGCCGTCGTTGCATCGAATTGCCCTGATTCTTTAAGAAAACGCATGGGCCATAATAACAGGTTCTTAAACCAGGCATACACATCCCCAAAGGCGCTCTGACCCGCTTCCAATCCGGTCATTACCGGGATCACAGAACCCGTAACCTGGCCACAGATACCTTTCACTGTTTTATTATCAGCCAGATCTCCGGAGGGCACCACCAGCATATCACAGGTGGAGGTTCCCATCACTTTACTCAGGAAATACGGCTCAATTTGACCGCCCACAGCGCCCATATGCGCATCCATAGCGCCTATACCAATAACCACCTCTTCGGGCACGCCTAATTTACCAGCCCATTCTTTGCTGATAGCCCCTGCCGCCACGTCTGCCGCAAAAGTTTCTTTGGGAAGATGCTCTACAAAACCCTCCAGCACCGGGTCCAGGGTGGCAAAAAATTCATTGGGCGGAAAGCCGCCAAAGGCTTCGGACCATAAAGCTTTGTGCCCGGCGGTACAGACCCCTCTTTTTAAGTTGGCGATTTCCTTACCTCCGGTTAGCAAAAAAGGGATCCAGTCGGCGTGCTCTACCCAACTGGCCGCCGCTGCTTTTACCGCCGCATCGGTTTTAAAAATATGCAACAGTTTTGCCCAGTACCATTCGCTTGAATAAACACCGCCCACATACTGCAGATAATCTGTATCGAATTTTTTTGCATGGGCATTGATCGCACCAGCTTCCTGCGTGGAAGTGTGATCTTTCCACAGGACAAACATCGCGTTGGGATTTTCTTTAAAAGCTTCTGTTAATGCCAGCGGCGTACCCGTAGCATCCACGGCTACAGGCGACGAGCCCGTGGTATCTACCGAGATGCTTTTGATCTGTGCCGCAACCGTGGGCCCGGCTTGTTTAACACAATCTTTAATAGTAGCCTCCAACCCTTCAATATAATCCAGCGGATGCTGGCGAAATTGTTTTTTTGCCGGATCGCAGTACATCCCCTTTTTCCACCGGGGGTAATAAAAAACGGAAGCCGCTATTTCTTCTCCGTTTAAGGCGTTCACAATTACGGAGCGAACGGAATCCGTTCCATAGTCCACTCCTATAACATAAGCTTCTTTCATTTGACGATGCCCGTTTTGAGGTTAAAAATACAATTTATTTATAATAATTGTAAAAACTACAATTATTTTTATTAAAACAGAACCGCCAGCCGGGGGTCGGTGAAATCCCGGATAAAAAAGCGGACATTCTCCAAATGGCTGAATTCGGACGGCCCGTGGCCTGTTGTGATCACCACGGCGTCCATACCTGCGTTCTGAGCGGCTTCCACACCTTTGGGAACATCCTCAAACACCAGGCATTCTTCCGGCGGCAACTGCAAGGCCGCTGCACACTTTAAAAATGTTTCAGGATTGGGTTTGCTTACAACCACATCATCGGCAGTAATGATTGCGGAAAAATAAGCTCTCAGGGGCAGGTTATCAACCACAAAATCGACATTAAAAGGGATCGCAGCGGTACCAATGGCCATTGCAATATGTTGCGCTTTTGCCTTTTCTAAAAAACCGGCAACGCCATTGACGCCCCTGAGATACGGCAAAAATCCCGCCTGGTATATTTGTTCTTTCCGGACGGAAATGCGCCCCTTTTCTTCTTCAGTAAAATGCTCTCTGCCAAAAATACGGTCCAGCACTTCACTGTTTTTCCCGTACATTTCCCGGGCTACTTCATCAACCGTAAGGGTGGCTCCCAGTTCTTCGTTCAAAATCCTGTGCCATGCTTTGGTATGAAAAGGCATGTCATCGATGAGCGTTCCATTCAGATCAAAAATAAATCCCTTATACTTCATTTCCTTATTGGTTAAAGCCGGAAATTTACTGAGAAATAAACGGTTTCGGGTTGCTTAATTTAAAATGTAGTTAAGCGATTTACGGACAGCGCGGCCACCAGTGGCTGATCATTATAGACGGTAATATAAAAACGTATTAACTATTGTCTGCCTAACGGCTATAATTCTTCTGTTCCTGTATTCTTTTCACGAAAAAACCCGCCATTATTGACGGGCTTTTTACTTTTTCGAGGTCCCGAGCGGATTCAAACCGCTGTGGAAGCTTTTGCAGAGCTCTGCCTGATCACTCGGCCACGGGACCATTTCCTCTTTGAAGGCTGGCAAAAATAGGGTATTTTTGGGAATTCAATGACCTTTTTATGAGCAGAATAGCAGAATCGGAACTGATCATTAATAACAGGGGAGCTGTTTATCACCTGGACCTGCGTCCGGAAGAAATAGCAACAACCATTGTAACCGTAGGCGATCCGGACCGGGTGCGGGAATTCAGTAAATATTTCGATACCATCGAGGTACAGCGGCAACATCGCGAGTTCGTGACCCATACCGGTCTTATTGCAGGCAAACGGCTTACCGTCCTTTCCTCCGGCATTGGCCCGGATAATATTGACATTGTTATGAACGAGCTGGATGCCCTGGCCAATATCGATTTTGATACCCGCACGATCAACCCGGTGCTAAAAACCCTGAATATCATCCGCGTGGGCACTTCCGGTTCGCTGCAGGCCGATATTCCGGTAGACAGTTTTGTAGCGTCTACTCATGGATTGGGGCTGGATAATTTGCTGAACTTTTACCGCCCGGAACAAACAGATGAGGAATCACAAATTTTGCATTCCTTTACCACCCATGTGCAGATGCAGGGCATAAGCACCCCTTATATCACCGGCGCCGCCCCCTCCCTGCTCAAACATTTTGTAGACGGGTTTCACCAGGGCATTACGGTTACCTGCCCTGGATTTTACGGACCGCAGGGACGCGTACTGCGCCTGGGCGTACGGAACCCGCAACTGATCGACCGCCTGGCGGATTTTGGTTTCGGGCAGCACCGCATCTCTAATTTTGAAATGGAGACCTCTGCCATTTTTGGTCTCGGCCGGTTGCTCGGCCACAATTGCCTTGCGCTGAACGCGATAGTAGCCAACAGAATTGTGAAAGAATTCAGCAAGGACAGTAAGACGGCCATTGAGAACCTGATCCTAAAATTTTTGGATACTTTTAAAAATAATTTTTAAACCGGCACCAGAACAGATGGCAACTGTTTTGCTACGCTCGCTTCATCGTTCCGGTCACCCATTCACCATTCACTATTGACTATTAACTACCAACAATGAACCTAACATTTTATAAATATCAGGGCACGGGAAACGATTTTATCCTGGCCGACAATCGCAACGGAAATTATTCGCAGTTGACGGTAGAACAGATCAAAAAGCTTTGCGACCGCCGTTTTGGTATCGGGGCGGATGGCATGATGCTCCTGGGGGAACAGGAAGGGTATGATTTTGAAATGCTCTATTTTAATGCCGACGGCAACGAAGGCAGCATGTGCGGCAATGGCGGCCGCTGCATTGTACGGTTTGCCAACGATATCGGCATCAAAAAAAATGAGTACCATTTTATTGCCGCGGACGGCCCGCACGAAGCCACAATTGATGGGGAAACCGTATCCCTGAAAATGAAAGACGTTGAGGGCATACGACGCTATAAAACGGATTCCGTCCTCAACACCGGCTCGCCGCATTACGTGCAACTGGACACAGACGTTATGCACCTGGATGTTTTTAAAGAAGGGCAAAAGATCCGTTATAATAAAGATTTTGCCGAAGAAGGGATCAACGTCAATTTCGTACAGGTAAAAAATGAAGACAGTCTCATCGTTCGTACTTATGAGCGCGGGGTTGAAAACGAAACGTATTCCTGTGGCACGGGCGTAACGGCGGCGGCCCTTGTTTTTCATCACAATGACAACGGGTTTAATGCGGTGGATATCGAAACCATCGGCGGCAATTTAAATGTGCGCTACAACAGGGAAATTGACGGCTCTTTCAATAATATCTGGCTGAAAGGCCCTGCCATCCGGGTTTTTGAAGGCGCTATTAACATTGCAGACAATGATTAAATATTTTAAGAACATCGATCACCAAACGGTAGAAATTTCGGAACCTGAAAATGACAGTTGGGTTAATGTAGTGCCACCATTGAAGCAGGAAGAATTTCACGAATTGGCGGAAGAACTGGAGATCCCGATAGATTTTCTTTCCGATTCGCTGGATATTGACGAGCGCAGCCGTTACGAGGAAGAAGACAATGTAAAACTCATCGTAATAAAAACGCCAACGGAAAATAATTCTTTTAATGAAAGCGATGCTTATTACATTACCATTCCCATCGTCGTTATTCTTACCCACAACCACATCGTAACCGTTAATTCGTTTGAGAATCCTGCCATTAAAAAATTCCTGAACACTTTCCAAAACAGGCAACCAGACAAAAAAAGCCTGATGGCCGTAAAGATCATTGAAAAGGTGATCCAGAATTTTATGGAGTATCTGAAGGAGATGAACCAGAAACGAAACGGGATCGAGCAGAAGCTCTACAGCGATGGCAAAAACGAGCACCTGCTGGAGTTGATGCGGTTACAAAAAAGTCTGGTTTATTTTGTAACAGCCCTCCGATCCAATGAACTGCTATTAGCAAAAATACAGCGGACCCGGTTCCTGAGCCTTACCGAAGAAGAATCGGAATTGCTTGACGACCTGATGGTCGACAACTCCCAGGCCCTGGAGATGGCTCATATTTACACCAATGTAATGAGCAGCACCATGGATACTTTCGGGAATATGGTGGCCAATGATCAAAAGCAGTTTCAGAAAAAAATGGCGGTTATCGTTATCCTGTTAAGCATCCCCCTGTTAGCTGCCGCTATCTTTGGTATGAATGTGCATCATGGCATGGAACAATCGCCCTACCCCTTTTACATTATCGCTGTAATTGCGCTGCTGCTTGTGCTCCTGCTGCTCTTATTGACTTTTAGAAAAAAAATATTTTAATGTCTATAACCTCTTTCAACATCCGCGTGTACGGAATTTTGGTAAATGATAAAAAACAGGTTTTGGTAAGTGACGAACTTATTTTAAATAATGATGAGGTCACTAAGTTTCCCGGGGGCGGACTGGAATTAGGAGAAGGGCCTATCGATTGTTTGATCCGGGAATGCCGGGAAGAAATGAATACTGAAGTAAAAGTTACGGAGCACTTATATACCACGGATTTTTTTCAACAGTCGGCATTTAATGAGCAGCACCAGCTTATTTCCATTTATTACCTGTTAGCGCCCGTGTTTCCTCTTTCCTACCCGGTGAATAATAACGGGCCGGTCTTCCCTGATCATGTTTCGGAAAATTTCCGCTTTGTCGACTGGGATTATTTTTCTCCGGATACGGTAACACTGCCCATTGATAAAATTGCAGCCGCTGTATTGAAACAACGGCTATAACCCTATGGCATCGCCACACATATCCGAATAATTTTTGAATGCAGCTTTTAATCCCCGCTATGAAACGGTTTAAACTTGCCATTGTTTTAGCAACCTGTTCCCTTATTGCAGCTACCTGCAGCAAAAAAGATGCGCTGTTCGCCAATAACTCCGGTGGAAATTCAGCGGCGTATAACAGATCTGTAGGGGCTTCGGCAAAAGAACTGTTATCTGCAAACCCTTACACGGCTCTTTCGGTAGAAATTGTCTATATGCCCGGGTATGCTCCCCAGCCCGCAGCATTAGATCACCTGAGGCAATTTCTTATAAACCGGCTGAATAAACCTGCCGGAATTACCATCACCACAAGGGCGATCCCCGATACCGCTTCCCAGCTAAATCTGGACCAAGTGGCCCATATTGAAAACAAGGATCGCTCCGCCTTTAATACAGGAACGCAAATGAGCCTTTATATTCTTTACGCCGGCAGCAGCTATACAGAACCGAACACCCTGGGTATTTCCTACCGCAACAGTTCTGCCGCGCTTTTTGAAAAAACCATTTACGCCCATTCCGGTGGCTTTGGGCAGGTAACCCGTGCGGTACTGGAAGCTACGGTATTGGAACATGAGGTTGGACACCTGATGGGACTTGTGGACCTTGGCTCGCCGATGCAAACAACCCATAAAGATGCGCAGCATGGCAATCATTGCAACAACAACCAATGTCTGATGTATTACGCCACAGAAACTACTGATTTTTTCTCCGCTTTACCGGGTGGCAGTATTCCGGTCCCTGATGCCAATTGCCTGGCAGATCTGCGGGCCAACGGGGGGAAATAGGTTGCGGGTTAGAGATTTCCGGTTACAGGTTACTAATCACGACTGATAACTATCTGCTGATCCCCTGGTAATAGTTATAAATCTTCACACGCAACAGATATTCGTATTTACCCCCGATCAGGTCAATATTTGCCCGGTCCAGATTATTTTTAACTGTCAGGTACTCCACGGAGTTCCAGGTGCCCACGGTAAACCGTGCTTCGGCTGCCTGGTAAGACTGCTGTAAAGCGGCAGCCCGTTCCTGCAGTTTTTGATAACGATCGTAAGCCGCATTCATATTTACATAAGCCGTTTGAATATTTTGCTGCAGCGCTGTTTTCACCTGTGCGTTCAGCAACTGCGCATCTTTGAGGTCCAGCTTTGCCAAACGCACATTATTGCGTAGTTGCAGGTTACTAAAAATGGGTATCGATAAAGAAAATCCCAGGTTCTTGCCTATGTTATTTTTAAGCTGGTCGCCAAGGCCGCCGTTAAACTGTGTATAGTTGCTCCCCAGGCCATAACCAAACCCCAGTGAAGGAAGCAGTTTTCCACGGGCCGCTTTCAGCTTATACCCTGCGCCCTTCAACGCATAATCAGCCGCTTTAACCTGTGCAAAACGCTCCAGCGCCGTGCTATATGCCGTTGTTACATCTGTTGCGTTTTTTTCAAAGATCTCCGTAGCAGGCATGCGCTCAAAAACCATACTGGTATCATAGGCAACGTTCATCAAAGCACATATATTAATTTTCGCCGTTTCCACATCCCGCCGGGCATTGATCATCGTAGCCTCATCCCCTGCATACTGACCCTTCATATCAAAAAGATCCGAGGGCGCTATCGCTCCTTTCGCATCCATATCCTGCAGCCGTTTTACCTGTTTGGCTGAAAGTGACGCCTGTTCAGTATTCTGAACCAGCATGTCTTCAAAATTCATCAATTGCAGATAGGCCAATATCGTATTGAGGGTAATATTATCCTTTTGTTGCTGCCAGCTCATTTTGCTGGCTTCTGCGTTCATAGCAGCTTGGCGCACCGTGTGCTGCAAGGCCAGCCCCTGGAAGATGGTAACACCGCCCGACACATTATAACTTCCGGAATAAAAACTCCGGTCTACATATCCGTTGGTGGTTTTATCAATGCTGCGCCCGAAATACCATCCGTGATTAACGGAGGCGTTCAGATCCGGGAGCATATTCAGCCGGGCCTGCTGCCGGCTTATTTCATCGCGTCCCAATTGGTTCTGCGCCATGGTAACCTGGAGATTATTATCCAGCGCCTTATCGATGCACTGCTGCAGGGTATAATGCTTGTCCTGCGACAGCACTGTTTGCGAAAAAATTATTAAAAAAAATCCAATAAAAAACTTCATAATTTAAATTATAAGTTATCCGTTACAAGCAGCAACCCATCACTTCTCCTTCACCATTCACCTTGCACTGCCGCTTCATTCCTTATGCTACCTTTATTATTTTACCTTCTCACATTTCCACTCCCGGTAGCTATCGGGACTCACATTTCCAAATTCTTATTCCTCATTCCGCCGGTACTTCCACCTGTCCGTCCAGCAAATGAATGATCCTTGAACCATATTCTGCATTCTTCTCAGAGTGGGTCACCTGGATGATCGTTACCCCTTCCTGGTTCAGTTGCCGGAACAGTTCCATGATTTCTTCGCCCTGTTTTGAATTCAGATTGCCTGTTGGTTCATCTGCCAGCAATAATTTGGGGCTGCCGATCAGGGCACGCGCAATGCCCACCAACTGCTGCTGCCCGCCGGAAAGTTGAGGCGGAAACAGGTCTTTTTTGCCCACAATATTAAAGCGATCCAGCATATCCGCCACCATGGCTTTGCGTTCCGATGTTTTCACTCCTTTGTATAGCAACGGCGTTTCAATATTTTCATAAACGGTCAATTCATCGATCAGGTGATAGGCCTGAAAAACAAAACCAATATACTGTTTGTACAAAGCAGTGCGCTGTTTCTCTTTTAACGACTGTACCGCTTCTCCCATAAAATGATAGGTACCTTCATCAAAATCATCCAACATACCGACAACATTCAGCAGGGTAGATTTTCCCGATCCCGAGGGGCCCATCACCGACACAAACTCACCTTCATCGATATCCAGGTTAATATCCTTCAATAAAAAAGTACGGTTGATCCCTGTGTTCACCCATTTGTAAATTCCTTTTAGCGATAACAACATATTTTTTGATTTCTGATTTTTTGATTTTCGAATTGTGGCTTTACAACCAGATGGCCCATATCTGCAACCATAAACAGAATACGGCAACCGCAATGCCACCAATACAATCAACTAATTATCATAGACTTAAAAAAACAAACCGCAAAGACCTGTACGGTTTTAAAACAAAAAGTGTACGGTTTTGATACACCCGGATCAATTTAGGATTTCGGATTTTTTGATCTCTGATTTATGGCTTAGGTTATTATTCTTCATTCTCACATTTCCACATTAATCACTCGTTCCGCCGGCACGAGCTCCCTCGCCAGCTTCGCAGGTGTCGGGACGACGTTCGTTTTATTAGTGTAATATTCTTTCATTTCCACATTCCCATATTTCCATATTTTCACTCCCGATAGCTATCGGGATTCAAATTCTCAAATTTTAAAATTAATCACTCGTTCCGCAATGTCTTCACCGGGTTCGCCCGCGCCGCACGTACGGCCTGCGTTCCAATAGTAAAGAGGGCAATCAGGACTGCCGCTATACCCGCGCATACAAACATCCACCATTCGATCCCCGTGTGATAGGCAAAATTTTCTAGCCACCGGTGCATAAAGTACCCCGCAACCGGGGAGGCGATCAGGATGGCCAGGAACACCAGCTTTACAAAATCGCCGGATAACAATGCAACGATATTACCAACTGATGCGCCTAATACCTTCCGCACCCCGATCTCTTTTATACGCTGCGTTGTTAAAAATGCGACCAGGCCAAACAACCCCAGCCCCGCAATAATAGCAGCCAGCGTTGCGAACCCGGATAATATCATTGCCAGGCGTTCTTCTGCCTTGTATTGCGCATCATAGGCTTCTTCCATAAAATGATATTCAAAAGGCAGCTCCCGTTCATACTTTCGATACAACTGTTTAATCTGGTTCAGCACCAGCGGCAGGTTAGCACCTGCGTTGATCTTTGCAAACAGGCAGCCGTTACTACCCGTCCATACCGAATTATCCCCCTGCCATACAGCATTGCTGTCGGCATCCGATAGCACGGCTATAACTAATGGCTGAATAGCGTATTGCAGCGATTTCCAGTTAAAATCCTTTAACACACCGGATATAACAAAAGGATCGATTTTCTGATTGAGGGGCGCTTTCCCCAGGTTCAATTGTGCCACCGCTGCTTCATTTAAAAGCACACTTTGTTTCATTTTATAAAACAACGGATCCGCCGGCGGTACTTTCCACTGCAACCCTAAAGTGGAAATGAAATCCTGATCCACGTTCAGTACCGGCATCAGGATCATTTTTCCCGTTGCCCGTGGCGTAACCCCCGTCATGTCGTAGCCTCCAAACAGCGGACGTAAGGCGATACTTGTTTTTTGAATACCGCCGATCGCCCGCACTTCCTGCTTAAATGCCCGTGAATGCCGCACCAACTCTTTTCCAAAGGGAATCGTTACAACATTTTCCCTGTTTATTCCCGTATCTGCCGTTTTTACAAACCGGATCTGTCGCACAATCACAATAGCACAAAGCATAAAAATAACGGCAACCGCAAATTGGAATATGGTAAAAAATTTGCGCGCTCCGGCGCCGCTGCCTTTTATGAATCGCCCGTACAGGGTGGTTACAGGCTTAAATGCCGACAGTACCAATGCCGGATATACCGATGCCAGCAGCGTGATCATCAAAAATAAAACACCAAAGCTAATAAGCAACCGGTGTTGCCGGATAAATGAAGGGTCGATCTTTATTTTTAAGGTATCAAAAAACCAGGTCTGTAAAGCGGCGCACAGGATATAGCCCATGATGAAAGCAATCCCGATGCACAAAAACGACTCTGTAAAAAACTGAACGGTAAGATTGCTTCGTCCCGCTCCCATTACTTTCCTTATGCCTACTTCTTTTGCCCGGAGCACTGCCCGTGCGGTGGCGAGGCTTACATAGTTAATTAACGCCAAAAGCAATATAAACGCTGCTATAAAAGGAAATATTTTAAGGTATTTTACCGTATTCACATCGCTCCCTGATTCCGTCCGGAAATGTTGCATCGGCATCCCTACAAATCTTCCGTCCGTCTCACCATCTTTTTCCTTTCGTAACTGTACCAGCGCGCGCGCTACTTCCGGAATAGCGCTATCATCTTTTCCGGTAAAAAAAGTTATAAAATCAAACTTGTCCTTTTCCGCCAGTTGCCGAAGTTCCGGTATGGCCGACCTACTGAACAAGGAAGCCACAAAATCGTACCGGATGCTGGAGTTGGAAGGCGGGTTTGCTGCAACACCGGTAATCGTAAGATTATATGCATTATTGTACCGCAATACCTTGCCGACCACATCCGTGGTACCGAAATATTTTAATGCCATTGCTTCAGACACTACAACAGACAACGGATTTTGCAATACCTGCCGGCTGTTGCCTTGTAACAATTGAAATGAGAAAAAGCTAAAAAAATTACTATCTGCAAAAGCAAAAGCCGGTTCGGAAAATTTAAGGGATGGTTGTGCGGGATTTTGAATAATAGCATTTTCCTGCCCTTTTCTTATCCTTAAAAAAGAGGCTACTGAGGAAGTCCGTTTTGCGGCCATTGGTCCGGCGGAATACCCTAAACGGGGCACAAACAGTGAATCCCCGTTATCGCCCATCCGGATGCCCATCGAAAACATCCGGTCTGCATTTTTATGAAAAAGGTCAAAACTATTTTCATGCTTTACATACAAAATGATCAGCATAGTGGCGGCCAGTCCAATAGCGAGCCCGGCAATATTGATCACCGAGAATATTTTGTCTTTCCGGATACTGCGCCAGGCGGTTGTTAAATAATTTTTAAACATAGAATCAATTGCTGATTTGAGATTTATGATTTTCTGATTGCTGATGTTTCTCGTCTTGGGACAAAAATTCCTTCCTGCTCACTATCCCCCATTTACCATTCACTATTGTCCATTCACTATTGACTTTAATCTATACCTCTATCACTCTATGGGCTATGAATATTCAATACGTTTGGCGTCTGATGGCTGACGTTTATCGTTTCTCGACAATAACTTTTTCCTGTTCACCACTTTTACATTATTTATTCTTCATTTTCACATTCCCACATTCTCAAATTAATCACCCGTTCCGCCGGCACAAGCTCCCTCCCCAGCTCTGCAGGTGTCGGGATGACGCGTTTTATTAGTTCAATATTCCACATTTATTATTTTTCATTTCCAAATTTTCACATTTCCAAATTCTCAAATTTCCACATTTGTTACATTTTCAAATTATTCACTCCGTCCGCAATGACTTTACCGGATTGGCCGCAGCAGCCCGGATGCATTGTCCGCTTACCGCAATAAAAGCGATCAATAAAACCAGGAAAGCCACCCCGGCAAATACCAATGGGTTAAGCGTTATTTTATAATAAAAAGTTCCCAGCCATTTTTGTGCTGCCAGCCAGGCTACCGGTAGAGCGATCAGCACGGCAATCAGCACCAGGCCTAAGAAGTCTTTACTCAATAAACCAATAATACCCGGTTCTGTTGCACCCAGGACCTTCCGGACTCCAATCTCTTTTTTTCTTCGTTCCACCGTAAAGGAAGACAATGCAAATAAGCCTAAACAGGAAATAAGAACAGCCAGCGCCGCCATATATTTTGACAGCACCGAGATCCGTTGTTCATTTTGATACTGCGCCTGGAAATCATCGTTCAAAAAACGATAATCAAATGTATAACCCGGGGCAAAAGAAGCATATAGTTTTTTTATATGCGCCAGGGTTGCCTGTTCGCTTCCATTCGTAATTCCGACCATAACGGTATTTGCCTCATTGGTTTCAATTTTTAGAAAGGCTGGCTCTATTTTGTCGTGCAAGGATGCATAATGAAAATCCTTTACAACGCCAACGATCGTTCTGGGCTGCCCCCAAAGCTGTACTATTTTGCCAACAGGGTCGTGAAGCCCCATTGCTTTGACCGCTGTTTCATTAAAAATAATAGCATTGGAATCTGTTGGGTACGCTTCTGAATAAGCACGACCCATTATCAACTGTAATCCCATTGCTTCCATTGCGCCATATCCTATTCCAATATTTGTAAACCTGATGCTGGTGTTGGGGTTTTTACCAGCCCAATCCAAACCGGTTGTATGCCCCTGCCCCGGCAAAAGGAAAGATTGGACGACAGGGCCCGCATTTTTTACCCCTTTTATTTTTTTTAGTTCTGCCATAAAAGCCTCTTTGTTGTTGCTTAAAGGCCCGTCTATCGTAAAGTAAAACACCTGGTCTTTATTAAATCCAAGATTCCTATGCTGCACATACCGGATTTGCTGGTACAAAACCTGAACGCCCAGAAGAAAAACCGCAGACAGGAAAAACTGAAAAATCACCAATCCCTTACGGGCCATTATTTCACCTGCAGAAAACTGCAATTTGCCTTTAAGAATAGCTACCGGTTTAAAACCCGACAGGTACAATGCCGGGTATATGCCCGACAGGAGACCTGTTATCAGAATGATTGTCACGGAACCAACCAAAAAAGGTATGTCCGGACGCAGGGACAGTTGTTTGCCTGTCACCTCGTTAAATCCAGGCAGAAATAAGAACATCAGCAATAAAGCAAGCAGGTATGCAAAGAACGACAAGAGCAGCGACTCCGCGAGGCCTTGCAAAACCAGTGCTTTCCTGGCAGCTCCCAGCGTTTTTTTAACTCCTATTTCTTTTAAGCGCAGGGAAGCTTTCGCAGTCGTCAGATTAATAAAATTAATGCAGGCAATTAACAGTATAAAGCCACCAATTATGGAAAACAACCGCACATACTCGATTCGGCCGCCTGTTAAAACACCCTCTTCATAATTATTATACAAATAAGCATCCGTAAAAGGCCGCACAAACAGGGTCGTTTTCATATAAGAGAGCTTTGTCTTTAAATAGCCTTCAATTTTTTTATTGAAAGCCTGAATATTGCTCCCTTTTTTTAATACAAGATAAGTATAGGGCGCCTGATTATCCCAGCTAATCGTTCTATTAAACAACCGGGGGCTCATAAATAATTTATGTGTAAAACAGATATCAAATTGTTCGGCTGCTGTGTTGGGAAGATCTTTAAATATTGCCGCAATAGTCACCATACCCTTAAAATTGGACAGGGACCAGTTCAATGTTTTCCCAATAACATGCTGAGTGGTACCAAACAGTTTCACTGCCATGGTTTCCGAAACAGCAACCGATTCTTCATTTTTTAGGGCATTGTCCGCGGAGCCAGCCAGCAAAGGATAGGAAAAAACACGAAAAAAATTACTGTCGGCAAACTGGCCCTTTATTTTGAATACCCGTTGCTGCATTCCTTGTGTTGAAACAGAAAAATTCCAGGGAATTTGCGATGCAGGCATTACAGCGGTCGCCCGTTCAATTTCCGGCATTTCTTTGCTGATAGTAGCCGCCAGGAGATCAGGAGTGTATTCCTGTGTAACGGTTTTGTTAGTGTTATGGACCTGTTCCATAACCTGATAAATACGCCCGGCATCTTTAAAAAACCGGTTCACAGACAATTCATTCTGCACCCACAAATAAATCAGCAACGTACTGGCGATCCCTATAGAAAGTCCTGCAAGGTTGATAATGAACGTAGAACGGGAGCGTCTGAGCCCTCTTATAATCATAAATAAGTTAAGTCTGTTCATAATTCTTTTTTAAACATTTTTGGTTTGTCCGCCGGTGTTTACTCTGTTCTGAGACTTTTTACAGGATTTGCTGTTGCTGCCCTAACCGCTTGATAGCTAACGGTCAGCAGCGCAATTACCACCGCCCCGATCGTCGCTATCAGGAACATCCACCACTCAATATTGATGCGGAACGCATAATCCTGCAGCCATTTTTTCATCAGCCACCAGGCAACCGGACTAGCCAACAGCACTGACACTAATACCAATAGCACAAACTGCCGGGATAATAACGTAACAATACCCGATACAGAAGCGCCCAACACTTTGCGGATGCCCACTTCCTTTGTTCGCTGAAATGCTGTTAAAGTGGCCAGGCCAAATAACCCCAGGCAACTGATAAAAATAGCGATTCCCGTAGCCGTCCGCACCAGTGTTTGGGTGCGTTCTTCATTTTGGTAAAGTTTTTCTATTGTTTCATCATAAAATTTGTACTCAAACGGCACGTTTCCGTATATTTTTTTCCAACTTGTGGCTACCGATTGAATCGCATTGTTCCAGGTTGCCGGATCGGGCCGGAGTTTAATATTAAAAGTAGTCAACTGCTTCTTATCGGTCGTGATCAATACCGGGTCTATTGCCGACTGTAATCCAAACTGGTTAAAATCGCCAACAACCCCTACTATTGGATACATTTTATGATTAGCAGGTTGTATTAAAAATTTCCCAAGGGCATCCCGGGGAGATTTGATGCCAAACGCTTTGAGCGTTTGCTGATTGACCACGATCTCATTTGCCGTATCAGCGGCATTAAAGTTTCTCCCTGCCAGTAAATGAAACCCGTACAAATGAAGATAATCAGTATCTCCGTACTTCACATTTACCGTATGATGCAGGTCTTCTCCCCCTTTACCATCGCTATAATCAAGCACCCAACCTACCATGCCGCCCTCCATCGGGCGCTTGCCCAGGGCTACACCAGCGATGGCGGTATTTTTGCTGAGCTCATTTTTTAATACAAACTGTTTGTCTTTAAACACAGAATCTTTCCATACCCGGTAAGGGACCGTTACCGTTATAACCGCATCTTTATTAAACCCAAGATCCTTATGCAGCATAAACCGTAATTGCTGGTTCATAATAAGCGCGCCGATAATAAACACTTGTGCCACGAAAAACTGAAAGATGATCAGCCCTTTGCGTAACGAGATCCGGTTACTGCCCACCACTTTATCAGTCATTCCTTTTAATACGTTTACGGTATTTACGCGGGCCGACAGCCAGGCGGGATACAACCCCGAAAACAAAGAAACCACCGCCACCAGCACTAACATAAACAATATCATTGCCGGGTAATTCATGTAGTCAAAAATACCTTCGGGCAAAAAATCGGAAAAGAGTTTCACTGCAAACCAGGCCAGCCCCAAAGAAAGCAGTGCCGCTAACAGGGTAACCACCAACGTTTCTCCCATAAAACGGAGCACAAGCTCCTTAACCCCACTTCCCAATGTTTTGCGGATGCCTATTTCCTTCGCCCGCTGCGGCAGCAAGGCGGTACTTAAATTAATATAATTGATGCAGGCCAGCAGTAAAAGAAAGCCACCAACAATCATCAGGCCGTTTAATACCATTTTATTAGCCGTCCGGGTTTGCGCGCCGAATTTTTCTGCAAAATGTTTTTCTGCAAGTGGTAATGTCTCGTACCACCGGGAGTAATGATACTTATCAAATGATTCTTTATTATGTTTTAAATTGATCGCATTGAGCTGGGTTAATACCTGTTTGGGATCTTTACCCATTGATGGTTTAAAAAAAAGCAAGTCATTTGAATTAACCCCATCCCAACTTCCATCTGCAAAATCTTTCTGAACGAGCAAAACGAACTCTGTGTTGTCCTTACTAAAGCTGTTGGGATAGTCAGGCGCCGCTACCACTCCGGAGACCCGGCGCAGGATCGTGTCGTTGTACGCGATTGATTTTCCCACGACCTGCTGTGGGCTTAATAACGGAAAATATTCCCTAGCCCTGGCTTCCGTAAGCACCACTTTATCGGGGGCGTCCAATGCGGTATTTTTATCGCCTGCCAGCCAGGTATAGTCAAACATTTTAAAATAATCCGGATACGTAGCTACCTGTTCGATATCATCTTCTTTCTCAATCCGTTTGGGGTCTTTGCCCTTACCCTCATTGATTGTTGCAAACTGCCGGAACTGGTAAAACATCGGCACCACCAACTTTAAGCCGGCGATATCATTTTTAAGCACATTAACTACCGGTTTTGACACGCCCGCATTTCCTCCCCCATCAGGATTATCCTCGCTCTTACTTTTGCTTACCACCTGGTAAATATTGGCTGCATCGGGAATTTTTTTATCAAAGCTATATTCATATGCCACCATCCGGAAAATAATCCACGCGATGCAGATACTTACGCTTAACCCCAGTATATTCAGCACTGTAAACAAGCGGTTGCGCCACAATTGCCGCGAAAGAGCCGTTAAAAAATTTTTAAGCATAAAAACAATTTATGATTTCTGATTTTTTGATCTCTGATGTCTGACGTTTTACGTTTCACGACAGCATTCTCCCTCCTATTCACCACTCACTATTGACTATTCACTATTGACCTTTGACCATTCATCAACTCTCCAATCAATCTGCCCGTAAACTTTCCACCGGGTTTGAAATTGCTGTTTTAATTGTTTGCAAGCTAACAGTGAGTAATGCAAGACCTATAACTGCAGACCCGGCAAGCACATACATCCACCAACCGATGTGCACCCGGTAAGCAAATTCCTGTAACCATTCATTCATCACTACCCAGGATACAGGGCCCGCAATAAGCAACCCTATAACAATCAGGAAAACAATCTTTTTCGTTAGCAGCACCGAAATGTCCATAACCGTAGCTCCAAGCACTTTGCGAATGCCCACTTCTTTTGTTCTGTTTAATGCGCTTAGCAACGAAAAGCCAAAGAGCCCCATGCAGGCAATTCCGACGGCAAAAACACCCGCTACTGATATAATCTTTTGCCAGCGCACATCAGCCTTGTACATTTCATTTATTGAATCGTCGAGGAACGTAAATTCAAACGGGTAATTATTCGTTATGCTATTCCATTCTTTCCGGAATCCCTCGATCGTTTTGCTCAGCTCCTCTCCGCGTACTTTAAACATAAAAGAATTTTCATAATAGTCTGCCAAAACGTGTTGTTGGGGTCCGATAGGTTTGGTAAGACTTTCAAAATTATAATCCTTGCAAATGCCGATAATAGTGGCCCGGATCGTCTCATTATATTCGCCAAGCCTTACATTTCCGGGGCCCAATAATTTATAAAACGACTCATTGATCACACAGGCTCTCGCTTTTTTGATGGTGTCTGAGGCAATGTCAGCAGAAAAAGCCCGGCCCGTTATCAACGGAATATTTAATAATTTAAAATAATCATAATCCACCCTTATCTGGCTGTACCACTGCTGTTCCCCATTTAGCTTAAACGCATTATGATTGTACGCGCCTTTTAAATCGCCACCAATGCCCGACATGGCCACCACCTGCGGCTGCGTTCGTGCATAGTTAAATATGCGCCCCCGTATGGTTTTTAGCTGATCGCCCATTGCTTCATTTTTCACCAATAATACCTGCTCTTTATTAAAACCCAGGTTCATCCTGCTTAGGTACCGCATTTGTGCGCTGATAACAATAATGGCGATTACCAGGATAAAACAGATGGAAAACTGAACAACGACCAACGGATTTGAAAAGCGGGGTTTAACTTTAAAGGTAGTACCGCTTTTCATTACAGCCGTTGCCTTTGTGGCGGAAATAGCAGCAGCCGGGTACAGGCCGGCAAGAACGCTCAAAGCGATTGACAGGATAACACCTGCTATAAAAATCTCCTTAACAGGAATGAGCGAAAATGAAATATGCGTATTCAGTAGCTGGTTGAACACCGGCAAGACCAAAGTGGCAAGCAGTAGCCCGGTAACGATACACAGCACTACAATCAGCAGGGTTTCCATCCATAATTGAAGGATCAGCCCCGGCCTGCCGGCGCCCATTATTTTACGCATTCCTACTTCGCGTACCCGGCTCATAGCCCCTGATATGGTCAGCAGAATATAATTTACAGAAGCCAGTATCAGGATGAGCAGGAATAAACAGGTCAGCAGGTACAGCACCCGCGAATTGGTATAATGCCCCCACCCCTTCGGGCTGTAATGACATTGTTGCAATGGCCGCAGCAGCCACTGATATCCCTTTATTTTATCGGGTTTATCAAATTGAATTTCCTCCCGGTATTTTTGTTTCATCCAGCTATTTAGCTTTTGCTGAAACTGCGCCGGAGCTGTTCCTTTTGTTAGTTCAAGTATATATTCGTGCGACCAGGTATTAAACCGGCTACTAATACGCTCGGCGTAATCAGGCCTCGATTTTATATTATAGAGCATACTATACCGTATGCCCGAATTGGCTGGCGCATCCTCCACTATTCCTGTAACAACAAATTGTTGGGTAGTATCATTATCAATCACCACCTTTTGCCCGATCGGATCCCGTGATCCAAAATATTTTGATGCCGTTGATTTTGACAGGACGATACTATTAAGGCCTTCAAGCACCGTAGCAGCATGGCCTTTTAAAAGAGCGAAACTAAAATTCTCAAAAAAGTTAGCGTCAACGTCCAGTATACCTGTTTCCTTGAAGGCTTTATCATTGGCCTTCACCACCGTTTTCCAGGCATCATCATTTGTTTCCACTCCAGCCATCCTGGTGATGCTCTTTATCTCCGGAAAGGCAGCCTGCAATTCCTGTGCAATAACAAAGGGAAAGGTGACCGAATTATTGGCTTCGTCGCCGGCAGTCAATTTTTTTAACAGCCCCTCCTTCGGTTTTTGTTGATTGAGGGACTTATAAAGCTGAGTAGCTTCCAGCCGGAATAAACGGTCTTTTTTCTCATGAAACCCATCAAAGGATTCCTCAAACCGGATATAAAAAAACAAAAGCAGGCATAAGGCGACCGAAATACTAAGGCCAACAATATTGATAGTGCTGACTACCTTGTTTTTCCAGAGCATCCGCCAGGCGGTTTTAAAATAATTTTTTAGCATAAAAGCAATTTATGATGTCTGATTTTTTGATGTCTGATGTCTGACGTTTATCGTTTCACGACAGCATTCTCCTACCTATTCACCACTCACTATTGACCATTCACTTTCCTCGTTCCGCCTGCACGGGCTCCCTCCCCAGCTTCGCAGGTGTCGGGATGACGCGTTTTATTAGTTTAATATTCTGCATTTTCAATTCTCACATTTTCAAATTTTCAAATTAATTACTCGTTTCGCAATGCATCAACCGGGTTTGCTATCGCCGCCCTTATTGCTTGGAAGCCTACCGTCAGCACTGCGATGGCGAGTGCCGCCACACCAGCCGCCGCAAATACCCACCAGGTAAGCGTTACCCGGTAGGTAAAATGCTGCAGCCACTTGTTCAATGCCCATAAAGCAATTGGCGTTGCGATGATAATAGCTATAACGACAGGTTTAATGAATTCTTTGCTCACCAGTGTGGTAATGTTGCTTACAGAAGCGCCCAATACTTTACGCACGCCGATCTCTTTAGTGCGCTGCCCCACTACTATAAAGGCCATTCCAAACAGCCCCATGCAGGATAATATAATCGCCAGCATTGCAGCAACGGAAAACATTTTCGAAAGTTGTAGCTCTGTCCTGTACCAACGATCAATATTTTCATTAACATAAGATCCCATAAACGCAGCACCGGGGATCACTTTATGGTAAGCATCCCGCAGCAGATTCATAGTAGCTTCCAGGTTTGCAGCCCTCACCTTTATCAATAAATAAGAAAAAGCATGCTTAGGTTCCAGCCCGATGGTCAGCGGCTCTATCTGATTAAACAAAGAATAGAGATGAAAGTCCGGGATTACCCCCACAATCGTCCAGGGAGGCGATGCAGAGTCATGAAGGATCCGTAAACCTACAGGGTTTTTCAAGTCCAGTTTTTTAACAAAGCTTTCCGTTACAATTACGTTATGTTGTGTATCGGCCGCATAGTCCATAGTAAAATCGCGTCCGGCTGACAGTTTCATTCCCAGTGTTTTTATAATATTATAATCGGCGGCCATATAGGCAGTACGTACATGTTTATCGTCATACTCAAAACCAAACATTTCTTTATTGGTGCTTCCATCCTTTCCCACTCCCATATTAATATTACTGGCAGATACACTCTCTACTGTGCTTTGGTTCTGTAATAACCGGCGCATTTTGTCCGCAACATCTGTTACGTCTTTATCAAGAGCAACAGGAACCGAGACTAAATTTTCCGATTCGTAACCAAGCGGCGCCTTGCGCAAATACTGAAACTGCAGGTATATGACTACGGTTGCGCTCATCAAGACCACGGCTACAATAAATTGCAAAACAATCAATACATCCTTCAAACCGCCGTTGGTTTTTACACGCAGCTTACCTTTTAATATTTCAGTAACCTTTAGGCGGCTCAATAAAGTTGAAGGATACCCCGAAGCCACAAGGGAAATCAGGAGCACCAACAAAACCAGCCCCGTTAGTACCAGAGGATCTCCAAGTAACGAAGCGCTGATGCCGGCACCAAACAGCCTGTTGAATTGTTTTATGAGCAGGAGCGACAAACCGATTCCCAGAAGAAGCGAAAGCACAATCAAAAAGATATTCTCACTCCATACCTGTGTCCAAACCTGGCGTCTGCGGGCTCCAAGACATTTGCGGATACCGATCTCCTTAAATCTTGTAAAAGCAACTCCGATGCTTAAATTCACAAAATTGAAGCAGGCGACCAACAGGATCACTGCTGCGATCAGCAGCAGCATATAAAGAAACGATTTATTCATAGAAGCATCCGAACCTACTTCCGTATTAAAATGCAGATCTGTTACCGGCAGCAGCCGCAAACCACCGTAATCACCCTGTGCATTCTTTTTTAAGCCCATTTTCTGCGCCAGTTCATCGCCGGAAGTGTATAAATATTTTTTTGAAAAGTACCGCAACCGCTGTTCTACGTCAGCCTGTTTCACCCCTGGTAATAATTTCACATACACATTCATCCATGCCATATCCCAATTGTTCTTACCGGCGGCAAAGTCCGGATCAAGATCTACTCTGGCCAGTACGTCAAAGTTCACGGACAAATTATCGGGAAGCTTTGATGCCACCGCCGTCACTTTCAGTGGAACCCATTTTCCACGGATATATACAGAAACCGTTTTCCCAACAGGAATTTCCGATCCAAAGAGCCGCCCTGCAATCGGCTGCGCCAGTACCACCGAATTAGGATCGGCAAGCGCATGTTGGCGATTTCCTGCGAACATCGGGAAGGAAAAAATATTTAAAAAATCTGGCCCCACCAATTGCAGGCCTGCATCCAGTTGCTTATTACCATACCGGATTCCGCCGCCCGTATTTCGAACGACTGTCGCCATCTCTACCCCTATCCTTTCGGCTTTCATTGTTTCCTGCATGGGGATGGCCATGGAGGTTGAATAGGTTTCGCCTTCTGTTTTATTTCTGAAATTATACACCTTAAACAGCCGCTCTTTATCAGGATAGGACTGATCAAAAGAAAACTCGTGATACACGCGCAACAACAACAAAATAGCGCAGGTAAAAGCCGCGGTTAAACCCACCAGGTTAATGGCAGTTGCCAACTTATTCTTCTTAAAGGTTCTGACTAATGTCTTCAGATAATTTTTAAGCATACAATAAATTTCTGATTTTTTAATGGCTGATGTCTGAGGTTTATCGTCTCACGACAGCATCTTTCTCCCATTCACTACTCACTATTGACTATTCACTTTCTTCGTTCCAACTGCATGGGCTCCCTCGCCAGCTACGCAGGTGTCGGGATGACGCGTTTTATTAGTTTAGTACGCCGCATTTATTATTTTCACATTTTCACATCTCCACATTTCCATATTCTCACATTCACAAATTTTCAAATTTTCAAATTAATTACTCGTTCCTTAAACTATTTACCGGATTCGACAAAGCCGCTTTAATGGTCTGCAGGCCTATCAATAAAAAAGTAACTAGTGCAATACACGCAGCGGCTATGGCAAAGGGCCCGACAGAAAGCGATATATGATACGCATAATTGCGCAACCAGCTTTTCATAATAATATACCCTACCGGCAACGCAACAACTATTGCGATCAATAGAACAGCAATAAAGTCTTTACTGAACAAATTGATGATATTACCGACGGAAGCTCCTAACACCCTCCGTACGCCTATCTCTTTCACCCGTTGCTGAATGCTAAGAGAAACCATGCTGAAAATTCCCAGTAATACAATAACCATCGTTAACACAGTAGCTGTATAAGCCGCCTTTTGCAGTTGCAGCTCTTTTGCATAAATGATTTTTAATGATTCATCCATAAAATGATATTCAAAAGAGGCTTCAGGAATTAAAGCCGCCCATTTTTTTTGAATAGTCTTCAATGACGCCTGTATATTTCCCGGTTTTAATCTGAAAGACAGAAAACGATACCTTGGATTGAAATCTATATTAAAGAACATTACAGGCGCAATCTTTGCCCACATGCCGTCAAAATGAAAATCCTTTATAATTCCTTTAACCGTAAATACCGTGGGATCGCCTGGCACTCTGATCTGTTTACCAATGGCATCTTCCGCGTTTTTATAGCCTAGTGCCGCGGCTCCTGTCTCATTAAGCACCACCCGTCCGGAGTCTCTTTTATGCCCATCAAAAAAAAGGCCGCTCTTTAAAGAAAGACCATAACTACCCAGGTATTTTTCATCCGTTGATAACAATTGAAAAGTGCGCGCCCGTGTGGAGTCTTCCCCCGATTTGAAAACAGGGACAATCCCTACATTATTGCCATTAGGGATCTCATAGGACAACGACACATCCTTTACTTCAGGGATCCGGGCAAATTGATCTCTGATCGCAATCATTTTATCTACCCCCGACTTGGTCCAGTCTCTCGGCACCTGTGCAGCTACCATATATTCTTTGTTATACCCCAGGCTGCCCCCAAAAAAATAAGCCACCTGCCGGGATATGATTACCGTTGTAACCAGTACCACTAAGGCCACTGTAAACTGGAATCCTAGCAGGCCTTTCCGCAACAACACACTCTCGCCAACTGACCGCAGCATTCCTTTCATGGCAGTTACGGTATTTACTGATGACAACCGGATAGCCGGGTAAATACCGGCCAGCAGGCCGATCAATAAAATAAGCCATACCGGGATCAAAACAAAACAAACGGGAAAAGCACTCAAGAGCGGCAAGGGCTTGCCCACTATTTCCGAGAATACAGTTTTAGCAACAGGATACGCAGCAATTGCCAGAACGGTTGCAAGAGCCACCAGTATGACCGATTCAGAAAGAAATTGCAACACCAGTTGCGCGCGTAGACCGCCGATTACCTTACGCACCCCGATTTCCCGCATCCTTGTGCCGGCACTGCTGATGGCTATATTCACAAAGTTGATCACAGCCATAATGAGAATAAACAATGCCACAAACGATAAAGTATACAGCATTTTCTCGACTGCTGCATTATTTCTCAAAAGATGATATACGCCAAGCGCAACAGGTCTCACCGTCAAATTGGCCTGAACAGCAGAGGACGTGTTTTGTTTGAGCAATTGTTTTATAGGGGCGGTTAAATCACCCGGTTTTACGCCCTCCTGCAATTCAATATAAGAAGCGATCTGTATATTATTCCAATTATCCAGATCATTTCGGCCAAAATAGGTATAGTTGGCGGTTGGCACAAAAATACTACCCGGATAATCTGGCGTTAGAGCCGTAACCGTATTTTCGGGAATGGCATCCAGTACCGCTGTTATTTTAAAATCATGAATAGCGCCGTCATAGCTTCTTAAAGCAACCATTTCCCCGACGACATCCGTTTTACCAAAATACTTCTTTGCGATGGCGTCCGTAATCACTACAGAAAATGGCTGATCCAGTGCAGTAGCGGGGTTTCCATACAATGTTTTAAAACCATACATCGTCAACAAGGTGCTGTCGCCTAACTGAACAATTTCCTTTAAATGTTTATCCCCCTTAGATACAATTGCCGAAATGCCGTCATACCGGTAATAATTCTTTACCAGCCCCGGGTAATCCTGTTTTAGTCGCTTAGCTAAGGGACCTAATGTTGCCAGGTCATATCCCATGTTCGGGTCTTTCCATTCGCTGGTTAAGATATATTGATTTTTCTCCTGCTTTAATTGCTGATTTACCTGCAGTTCGCTCCACACATAGGCGCCGATCAAAAAGAAGAACAGGATACCTGCAAATAAGCCAATAATATTGACAGCACTGTATAACGAATGTTTCCGGATATTCCGCCAGGCAATCTTTATATGATTTTTTAGCATAAAATCAATTTATGATTTCTGATTTTTTGATTGCTGATGTCTGATATTTATCGTTTCACGACTATATCTCCTGCCGATTCACCACTCACTATTAACTATTCACGTTTTCGTTCCACCTGCACGAGCTCCATCCCCAGCTACGCAGGTGTCGGGATGACGCGTTTTATTAGTTTAATATTCTGCATTAATTATTCTTCGTTATCACATTCTCAAATTTTCAAATTGACTACTCGCTCCGCAACGATCTTACCGGGTTGGCAGTTGCCGCTTTGATCGCCTGGAAGCTAATGGTGGCAATAGCTATAACCAATGCCAGCAAGCCGGCGATCCCAAACAACCACCAACTGACCGTTGTCCGGTATGCAAAATCTTCGAGCCATTTATGCATCAGGAAAAAAGCAACCGGGAAAGCAATAATCAACGCAACCAAAACCAACTTTAATAGAGAAAAGGACAATAGCCCCGTTACATTCCCCACAGTGGCGCCCAATACTTTCCGGATGCCGATCTCTTTCACCCGTTGTTCGGCTGTAAAAGTGATCAATGCAAAAAGCCCGAGCGAAGCAATAATAATAGCAAGAGCGGTGAACCCCAACAGCATCTTTCCCTGCCTTTGCTCTGTTATATATTGCCGGGCAAAATTATCGTCCAGGAAATGATACTCAAACAAAGCGTCCGGATCCATGTGCTTAAATGTCTGCTCAATATACCGTACCGCTTCCGAAGCATGTGCCGGGTCCACTCTTGCATACACATTATCCTTATCCTCATTTTTTCGTGGAAGCATCAACACCATCGGCTCAATCTTATGTTGCACCGAATACAGGTGAAAATCCCTCACCACGCCGATTACTTTTTTGGGTTCCGGCCCGGCAGCTTGTATCCGCTTTCCTATAGGATCAGACCAGCCGGCTTTTTTCACCAGCGCCTCGTTCACCAGCACCGACTGACTATCGGTAGCTATGCCTTCTGTAAAATTTCGACCGGCAACCACCTTCATTTGTAAGGCAGGAATAAAGGATGCGTCAACCTGCAACCCGTACCCGAGGTTAGAAGCTTTTGGATTGATAACCCCATTATTTTCGGGACTGTAGTCGAGCATACCAATATCATTATTGCCTATGGGATTTCCAGCTACCGCCACCGCTTTTATATAACGACTCTGTTCCAACCTGTTTTTCAGGAGATCTATTTTTTCCCGGGTGGCTTTATTATCAATATGAAAAGTAAGTACCTGGCTTTTATTGAAGCCCAGATCCATTTGCGTCATATAACGCAGTTGCCGGTATACCAACAGGGACAACGCAATCAATACAACCGTAACACTAAACTGGAAAACCACGAGCGCTTTCCCAAAAAACAACTGCCCCTTCCGACTGCCCAATTGGTTCTTTAACGATGGAATAATTTTAAAAGCCGATAACAACAGGGATGGATACAGCCCCCCCAACAAGCCCAGCAACAAAGTGCCTACCGCTAAACAGATCATTGTTATAACGCTTCCAAATTGCCACAGCTCAAGGTTTTTCCCCGTAAGTTTATTAAACCAGGGCAACAGCAACACTGCCAATAAAAAACTAAGAGCTGCTGCCAACACTGTTATGGCAAGGGATTCTGTCAAAAATAATTTCAGCAAATTTGTTTTGGAGGCGCCTATGATCTTGCGCACCGCTACTTCCTTCAAACGTACAGAAGCTCTTGCCGTGGTAATATTTACATAGTTGACCAATGCAATAGCCAGGATCAACAGTGCAATGACCACTATTACGTAAATGAACCGGACGCTCCGGTTATTGCCTAATTCATAACTCAGGTTAGAGTGCAGGTGAATCGCCGTTAACGGCTGCAGTTCCAGCGAATATTTGATATTCGTAATGGAATCCGGAAAGTTCCGGGCCACAAAAGCCGGAAGCTTTTTAATTAAATTACCGGCATTTGCCCCCGGCTTTAGCAACAGATAAGTAAAGATGCTCAGGTTGCCCGGGTCGGTTGTATAGTTATCATCAAAGGATCGGATCCCGGAAAAAGCAAAATGAGAATTTCCGGGCACATCCCGAATGATGCCGGTAACGAGGTTGGGGAAATTATTCTGAAAATATAAGGTTTTGTTGATTGCCTGGCCCGCCGTGCCAAAAAGCTTTTCAGCCAGTGATTGGGTAAGCACTATGCAACGCGGTTTTGACAAGGCCGTCAAAGGGTCGCCCTCAATAAAATGATAAGAAAAAACGGAAAAGAAACTATTATCGGCAAACAGTATTGAATCCGCCTTCAGTTGCTTTTGTCCGTAGGTTATGATCCCTCCGCCTTCCGCATTTAACCGAACGGTTTCCGCTACTTCGGGAAAATCTTTTTTTAACGATTGTGCCAGGGCGCCGGATGTACCGGTGATGTCAAAGCCGCCGCCAGCCCATTTCCCATGGGATACAACCCGGTAAATACGATCTGCTTTTTCATGATATCTGTCGAAGCTCAGTTCATCCGCCACAAATAAGGCGATCAACCAAAAGGCGGTAAGGCTTAATGCCAGGCCTGCAATATTCACGATCGAGAAGATCTTATTGTGCAATAACTGGCGCCACGCGGTTTTAAAATAATTTTTGAGCATAAAATCAATTTCTGATGTCTGATTTTTTGATCTTTGATGTCTAACGTTTATCGTCTCACGACAGCATCCCCCTACCTCATTTCCTTTTTACCTTTCTGCATTTTCACATTCTCAAATTTTCAAATTATTCATTCGTTCCGCCTGCACGAGCTGCCTCCCCAGCTACGCAGGTCTCGGGATGACGCGTTTTATTAGTTTAGTACGCCGCATTTATTATTTTCACACTTCCAAATTCTCACATTAACACATTTTCAAATTAATTATTCGCTTCGTAGCGCTTTCGAAGGATTGGTTACAGCAGCCCGGAGCGTTTGGGCAATGATCGTAGTAACCGCTACCAGCAAAACAATGCCGCCCGCTATAATAAAGGCTGTCCAGCCAACGGTAGTACGGTAACTATATCCCTGCAACCATCTATTCATGATCCACCCGGAAACAGGCACAGCGACCAGCAATGCAACTATAACCGGCCGCACAAAATCCTTCGACAATAACACCAGGATCCCTGAAATGGAAGCACCCAATACTTTACGGACACCAATTTCTTTAAACCGGGTTTCCGCCATATAGGCCGCCAGGCCAAACAAACCCAGACAGGCAATAAAAATGCTTAATGCAGAAAATAAACCAATTAAAATGCCCAATTGTTTTTCATCTGAAAATTTCTTAGCATAGGCTTCATCAGCAAAATGAAATTCAAAAGGATACCCGGGGTTGTATTTTTTAAACACCGATTTTATGGCGTCTATATTCTCCTGAACGGGTTTGGCAGGGTTTAATTTATAATGTAGTGTTCCGATGCCAAAATTCGGATTAGGGCCCAGGATCATCATTGGCTGTATATTAGCGTAAGGCGATCCGCTGATATAATTTTTTACAATTCCCACAACCGTCAGGCTTATGTCGTCCCGCCAGATCTTCTTTCCTACCGGGTCACTGAGTCGTAGCAACTTTACCGCTTGTTCGTTCAACAAAACCGCTGTACTATCCGTAGGAAATTTAGCTACGTCAATATCCCGTCCGGCCAGAATGGTTGTTCCAAAAGTAGCGGTAAAATTCCCATCAGTGTTAAAGATATAGAAGCTTGATTTCTCGTCGCTTGTGGTGCTACCCTCCCAGTGAAACCCATAATAATTGGGCGCACGGCCTGTTATGGGATTTTGAGAGCCTGAAACAGTTGTAACCGCGCCGCTTTGCAGCAGCGCCTGTTTTATTAACCGGTAATTTTTCTGCGCATCGCCCTCTATGGGCGAAAACAACAACTGATCCTTATTGTAGCCCAGCGCCCTTTCCTGTGCATAATTCATTTGTTTCTTTACAATCAATGTGCAAATAATTAAAGCAATGGCAAATACAAATTGCGTTACCACCAGCAACTTCCTCAGGCTAAAATTCCCATGGCTATTCCCCGGTCGTCCCTTTAATACCTTCACAGGCAAAAATGAAGAAAGATAAAAGGCAGGGTATAAACCTGCACCCAGGCCTGTCAGCAAAACAATTCCAAAAAAGGCAACCCACAGGCGGTAATCAGTAAAATTCAGTTTCAGGTCGGCTTCTATCAATTGGTTAAATGCGGGTAGAGCGATTAATACAAGCAGAACAGCAACTATTCCCGACAGGAATGCCAGCAACACACTTTCGCTCAGGAACTGGAAGATCAGCGACGACCTCCCGGCACCGGCCACTTTGCGAATGCCTACTTCTTTGGCTTTTCTTTCGGTTCTCGCAGTGGTAAGGTTAACAAAGTTGATAGCGGCAATGAGGATCATAAATAACGCAACTAAAACAAAAATCCGTACTTTGGTAATGGCGCCGTCGGTTAATTGTCCATTTTCGCTCTTACTATACAAATGCCATTTTGAAGCCGGGTGAAGAAACTGGGTCAGGTCTTTAACCGTATTATTCTCTGGAATGTGCGTTGCGGTAATCTTGCTGATCTTATTATTGACGACTGGCGCTGAAATACCAGGCTTCAATAACACATAGGTCTTAACGTTGTTGCCCGTCCAACTGGAATAAATACCATATAATTTCGTGTATGTGACCCAGGGCAGCAAAAATTCGAACCGGAAGCTGCCGGCCCGCGGCGGGTCTTGCAATACTGCCGCAACTTTCAGGGAAAGGGAGTCATTCATCCTAAGCATTTTTCCCACCGCATCCCGGCTACCAAACAGCTTTTTTGCCAATGACGCCGTTATAAATATATCTCCGGGTTTTTTTAAATTCCCCGATGGGTCTCCTTCCAAAACCGGGAACCCAAACATAGATACAAAACCTTCATCTACAAACAGCCCACCGGATTTAAACTGGCGGTCTTTATTAGCAATTAAAAATTCATCATCTGAGATTCTTGAAACAGCTTCTATTTCCGGGTAACCGGCCTTCAATGCCGGCCCCATGGGATTGGGAGTAGATGAATAGGTATAAGCTTCTCCCCCCAAAACATCCCGGTTATACACCTGGTAAAGCCGGTCTGTATTTTTGTACCAACGGTCGAACCCTAGTTCCTGCTGTACCCACAATGAGATCATACAGGTTGCTGCCATACCTAACGACAGCCCCAACAGGTTCAACATCGTAAACGATTTATTCTTCCATAAGCTCCGGCAAGCCGTTTTAAAATAATTTTTGAGCATAAAATCTATTTCGGATTACTAATTTCTGATTTGAGATTTATGATTTTTCATCTCCTCCGGAATGAGCTCCCTTCCCAGCTACGCAGGTGTCGGGATGACGCGTTTTATTAATTTAATCTTCTGCACTTTAAATTCTCACATTTCCACATTCCCAAATTTTTCACTCGCTCCGCAAGGCGTCAACAGGATTGGCTAATGCCGCTTTTACGGCCTGGAAGCTGACGGTCAGCAATGCAATCCCAAATGCTATCATCGCCGCCAATATAAAAACCCATCCGCTCATGCTGGTTTTGTAAGCAAAATTCTGCAACCATTTGCTCATCACCCAATAACCTGATGGCAAGGCAAGGCAACTGGCTATTATAACAGGTTTCAATAAATCTTTCGATAACAACACAACAATCTCCCTTACTGAGGAACCCAATACTTTTCGAACCCCGACCTCTTTAAAACGTTTGGTTGCGGTGAAGGAGGTTAAGCCAAACAAACCCAAACAAGCCACAAAAATGGCCACACAGGCAAATACAGACAGGATCGTTTGCTGACGGATGTCTTTTCTATACAAATCGTCAAACTGCCGGTCTAAAAATTTATATTCGAATGGATACGAGGGCGCCGCTTTGCTATAAGCATTTTTTATCAACTCAATACCCTCTTGCAGGTTGCCGGGCTTCAGCCGTACTAATATCTGTCTTCTATCCATGGCCGGTGAAATCACCAATCCATCAATGGGTTGCTTTAAGGTTCTAAAATTAAAATCAGCTACTACACCAATGATTCGTCGTTTGGCGCTATCCCGAACAGTATTCAATATCCATTTACCGATCGCCTGTTGCGGCGTCCATCCCAATTTGGCAGCGGCTGTTTCATTTATCAATACTGCGCTGGTGGTATCAGCCGGAAACTGAGCCGAAAAGTCCCGGCCTGCAACAATTTTCAGTCCCAGCGTCTTTACAAATTCAAAGTCTGCAAATTCAGTACTGGCGCTCCATTTTTCCGTCTGCCCCTCCACATCAAACATCTGCCCGTCAAAAAAGCCACCGGGTTCCCCACTCATCGCTGAGACGGATGCAACGGTTGTTTGATGCTGCAACCCTGTTTTAAACGAATTCAGATTATTGTAAATATCTCCGTTATCAATAGGCACAACAATCGTCTGCTCTTTATTATACCCAAGCTGCTTATTTTTTACATACTTCATCTGTTTCGCTATAACGATCGTACCCACTATCAGAAATACGGAAATGGCGAATTGAACAACAACCAGCAGTTGACGGAAGGATGCCCCTCCCTTACCCAGTTTCAATTTGCCTTTTAACGCCTGTACCGGGGAGAAGGCAGATAAAAAGAGGGCTGGATAGCTGCCTGCCAGAAATCCGACAAGGACAATAATACCAATAAGAAATAAATATACCGGCAAGGTATTCCACGATGCATATAAGGAATAGCCCAGCAACTGGTTATACCAGGGCATGAGCAGCAATAGTACTATAACAGCCAATACGCACGAAATGGCTGTTAATAATACAGACTCCCCAATAAATTGCCAGACAAGATTATTGCGTAGTGCCCCCAGCACTTTACGCAAGCCAACTTCTTTTGCGCGTTCTGCAGCACGAACCGTTGACAGGTTCATGAAATTGATACAGGCAATAAGCAATATTAAAATAGCTATAGAAAGAAATATATATACAATGGTCTTGTCACCATGCCTTGCATTATCAAGCCCGGCTTTATCAAAATAAACATCTTTTAACGAGGTCAATGACAAAGACCATTTAAACCCATACTTGCGCAGATCGCCTCCCAGGTATTTTTCAACGAAAGCCGGTAGTTGTTTTTCTATCTGATCCTTCGATACATTGGGTGCAAGCCGTATATAGGTATACACGCCGTTGCTGATCCACTGGGTCATCCACGGGGCATTCCTGCTCCGTTCAATGGAGGTAACCACGTCAAAATCCAGATGTGAATTGGCAGGAACGTCTTTTGCAATACCGGTTACTTTTAGCGGGGTTTCCTTATTCAGCATTATTATTTTCCCCATAGCATCATCAATGTTCCCAAAATATTTTTTTGCCGTTGTTTCCGTTAGTACAACGCTGTTCACATCCTTCAATACCGTAGCCGGTGCGCCTTTTATTAACGGAAAGGAAAAAAGACTAAAAAAGCCGGAATCCACATCTAATTCTTTCTTTTCATGAAAGGATTTCGCCCCAACTGTAAAAAGATTATCGTTTTGGGTTACCCGAACAGCATTCGTAATCTGCCCCTTAAAATCTGTTAACAGCGCCGGTGCATATAAACCTGATAAATAAGCTACCTGCATTGATTTTCCGTCTACGGATGCGCCCCGCATCACACGAAAAATCTGGTCTTTATTTTTATGGAACTGATCAACGCTGTACTCGTTCATGATGAACAGGTAAATCATCATACAAACCGCAATCCCAATGGTTAAGCCCAAAACATTGATAAAAGAGAAAACTTTATTCTTCATCAAATTCCTCCAGGCCGTTTTAAAATAATTTTTGAACATAGGATCCATTTCTGATTTGAGATTCTTGATTTACGATTCCGCCTGCCGGTTATGAAGGTTCTAGTGTTTGAGGTTTAACGTGTCGCGTTTGACCTTTCACGATTGACCATTCACTACTAATCATTCCAACGAATATGCCGCAATCTCAATTAACTGAAAATCAATAAAATAAAAATATCTCCCTCCCAGAAGTGTACGCTTTTAAAACAAAAGACTGTACTAAAAACGTACAGTCTCTTTTTATATAATCTAAGTTATGGTTATGCTATAGGGAAACTTCAACGGTGCCCGAGGATGCGGTTGCGGCCACCTGCAACCGACCGTTTCCAAGTGTTCCGCTTACCCTGTTTTTATCGATACTCCCATTAAAATTATTCAGGGGGCTCACCATTACACGGCTTCCCCTCAGGTTTAACTGTACATCAGGCGTCCGGGGCAACCGGAGATCGATACTACCAGCTGATGTACTCAATTTTACATAATCTTTTGTGCGTACCATAGCCGCAGCAATACGGCCGCCGCTGGTATGTGCTTCCAGGTTTCCGCTGATTCCTTTTAGCGTTACACTTCCTCCTGAAGTGCCCGTGATAAAAGTTCCGTTTATATCGGAAGCCGTAATGGATCCGCCACTGGTATGGGCGTTGACATCACCGGTCAGGTCCGAAAGCGCTAAAGATCCTCCTGACGTACTAAGACGGATGGTGCCCGAAACATGGTCCGCTTGTATGGAGCCGCCGCTGGTGGACAAATCAATATTATCACGCGAATTCGAAAGTTCAATCCCTCCTCCGGAAGTGCTGCCCTTAATTTTGCCGCCGGCATGGTCAATTTTCAGGCTGCCGCCGCTGGTCCGGAATAATTGATCACCGGTAACATTTGCCAATGCAATACTGCCGCCGCTGGTGTATAATTCTGAATTGACCGCAGTTCCGGAATACACCACAAATGAGACGGAAAGCGCTGTCCGATCGGACCACCGGTTATTCTTTCTTTTTGCTTTTGCTATCAGCCGGTTCCCCTCCACCCGTACATCAATATCATAATATTGCTCCAATATCGCTTTGATCTCAGTTGGTGAGAGTTGTTTTCGTCTATCTGAGTTGGACGGCCAAACATACATTTCTACAGTACCTTTTCCCTTACCCCCTTCAACAGTGATGGAGCCCCCGGAGGTTTCTACGTTTATGGTGTGAACCGCACCGGCATTAAAAGATTGAGTAAGATAAGGGGATGCTCCCGGCCGGCGCTGGGCATTTGCGAAAATAACAGACAGCGATAAGGCAAGCAGTAAAATTTTTTTTCTCATTTTTGATCTATTTTAAAATTGATGAGCTGTTCAAAAAGGAATACGGCATTTTATTAACATTCCTCTCTTAGTAATCGCAGTAACCGCTAAAATGTTACAGGCCCGGCAACCCGATTTAAAATTTCTGATTCACTTCTGGTAGTAAGCATATAATATGTTTGAGGTTTAACATCTCCCGATTGACCATTCACTATTCATTCCGCCTGCGCCAGCGCCTTCCCCGGCTGCCCAGGTGTCGGGATGACGCACCTTTTATTAGTTTCACATTTCCATATTCCCACATTTCCACATTATTCACATCTTCACATTTCCACATTATCAAATTTCCAAATCAATCACTCGCTCCGTAGCGCTTTCACCGGATTGGCTTTTGCCGCTTTTACGGTTTGCGATATTATTGTAAACAATCCCACGCCTAATAAAAACAAAAAACACATCAATATGCTGCCCATACCAAACGGACTGCGCAGCACGAAGTTTTGCAAAAATAATTTCGACAATACCCAGCCCACGGGCATGGAAATAAGGCCGGCTATCAACAGCAAGGTTACAAACCCCTTCGACAAAATATGAATAAGCTGTTTCCTGCTGGCGCCGATCACTTTGCGCACGCTGATCTCTTTTTGCTTTATTTCCACCGTATATACCACAAGCCCCAACAAGCCTAGCGTAGCTATAGATAGCGCGATAAAACCTAAAAAGCCCAACAGGGAAACCGTCGCTGTTTGCGAATTACCCGCTTGCAGGTCTTCTTCAAGCCAGGAATCCGTAACCGGCGGACGGGTGGTCAGGCCCCGTAATGCCTTCGAAACATTCAAGGCAATCTTGGCTTTATCATTTCCTTCCGTCTGGATGTATAAATAAGCATTTGCCGATGATTTGTTCCGTAAGGCCAGCGGGAATACCGGCTTTCCCATGTTCTCATAGTTAAAATCTTTGAGCACGCCCGTAATTTCCAGTTGCGTGGAATCACTAATCCAAAGCCGCTGCCCGACCGCGGTTGCCGCGTCTGCAAAACCAAAAGCATGCGCCGCTTGTTCATTTAACAAAATATAACGCTCTTTATCATCGTTATAATTATCCGGAAAATTTTTACCCGCAATAAATGCAAATCGCATATCCTCAATAAACCGGACACCGGCATAATAATAATTTAAGTTAACGGCATTATTCCGGTCGCTAATCCATAAGGGAGCATTCATTCCGTTAAATCGGCCCGAGAATTTTACTGAAGAAGCAGAAACGGAGCGTATGCCGGCAACTGTCGAAAGTTTTTGCCGGGCAACAGCTTCATTCATCCCGTTTAACGGCACTACCAGCATATGATCATGCCGGAAACCCGGATCTGCTTTTGAAAGAAAAGAAAACTGCCGGTAGAAGGTAAAAAGAAAAATAATAAAGATCAGCGACAGGCTGTATTGAAAAACGATGAGCGCTTTTTGTAAGGGCACATTGCCCAATATTCTGGCGGTTGATAATTTTTTTAATACCCGTAAGGGTGTAAAGGAAGACAGGATCCACGCGGGAGCAACACCGGCTACTATGCCTGCTGCAACTGCATAGCTAACAGACCAAATAAAAAACCAGCTATTGTAGTGAAAAGAGGTGGGCACCATTTCATAGCTATCGTTAAACGGCCTGTATTTTAATATCAGCGAAAGAATAACCGACGCCAACACCAGCGCAAAAAGAGCAAGCAATACCGCTTCCAGGATGTATTGCAGAAAAACATGGTATCGCCGGGCCCCGGCAATTTTCCTGACTCCTACTTCCTTTGCCCGCGTGAGCCCTCGGGCAATGGTAAGATTGGTGTAATTAAAACAGGCAGCTAGCAATATCAACAATCCCAGCCCGATAGAAAAATACAATTTGCTCCACGACGTACCCTGTGCATTATCATTGCCCAGGTAGGTTTTGCCCGGTGTTATTTTATTTAGTGGCTGCAGCCCGAATTTACATACACCGTCCTTATTGCCCCGGTTTAACTCAGCAGCGATAGCATTTAATTGGGGCTGAAGCGCTTCCATATTTGCATTTCGTTTCAATAATAAATATGTATACGCTGCATTAAATGCATACCAATTCGTCGACTTTTCCGCCAAAAGCTTATCCTTTTCCATTTGTGTCACGGTGCTGTAGGAAGCATAGGCGGCATAACTAAGGTGCGATTTACCGGGTGGCTCCTCCAAGACCCCCGTTATCGTATAGGTAACGCCATCGTCCATTTTTATTATTTTACCTATAACATTTGTGGTTGCAAAAAAATTCAACGCTGTGGTTTTGCTGATCACCACGGTATTGGGTTTCCGGAGCGCAGTAGCGGGACTGCCTTCTGTAAACGAAAATCCAAAGATGTGGAAAAATTGCGGTTCGGTATATACTCCCGAAAGATAAAGCTCTTTGCCATTGGCCGTGGCCATGCCGCCCAGGGCTGGATAGACGGTGGTTACCGCTTCGATGATATTACTGTCTTTCAATAATGCATTACTTAAAGGCAATGGTGTACTTGCCATAGGCCAATGCTCCCCGTTTTTCTTTGTGTAGTCCGACAGCACCCGGAAGGCTCTCTCAGGAAACGGATGAAACTTATCATAGCTCAATGCATCCTGTACAATGATCATAATCATCAGCCCCACGGACATGCTCAACCCGAGTCCGAAAATATTAATAAACGTGGTTAGTTTATTGCGAAAAAGGTTCCGTATCGCTGTTTTCAAATAATTTTTGAACATAAAACAATTTCTGATTTTTTGATGTCTGATGTCTGACGTTTATCGTTTCACGACAGCATCCTCCCGCCTCATTTCCTATATTACATTTCCATTCACTAACATTTTCACATTCTCAAATTTTCAAATTATTCATTCGTACCGCCTGCACGAGCTCCTTCCCAGGCTACGCAGGTGTCGGGATGACGCACCTTTTATTAGTTTCACATTTCCATTTTCCCACATTTCCACATTATTCACATCTTCACATCTTCACATTTTCACATTTTCAAATTTTCAAATTAATCATTCGCTCCGCAATGCTTTCACCGGGTTGGCTATAGCGGCTTTAATAGCCTGAAAACTGACCGTCAGTAATGCAATGCTAATTGTAATACCCCCCGCAATAACGAACATCCATCCCGTTATATTAATCCGATAAGCAAAACCCTGAAGCCATCGATCCATAGCCATCCATGCAAGCGGCGAAGCAATAATAACAGCGATCCCTATTAACCTCAAAAAATCTTTAGTGATGAATTGTATAAGGGTAATAACACCGGCACCCAACACTTTTCGAATGCTGATCTCCTTTGCTTTTTGTTCCGCAGTAAAAGAGATCAGGCCAAATAACCCCATTACAGAAATAAAAATAGCAATGATGGCAAATCCCAATATCAGTGAAGCCGTTTGTTTATCGGCTTTATAAAGTTGATCAAAGCTATCATCCAAAAAATGATAATCCAGCGCGGCTCCGGGAAAAAAATGCCGCCATGCATTTTCAACATCCTGTACGCCCTGCGTTGCCTGACCCGGCGCAACACGCACCATAAAAAAACGAAACCAGGCGGGATTCTGAAATACCACCAGCGGACCCGTTTTATCGTGCAAACTTTTATATTTAAAATCTTTTACAACACCTATTATTTGCCCTTGCTTTCCTTTCCATGTAAAACGTTTGCCGATATACGGTTGAGTAATATGCAATTCATTTATCGCCGTTTCGTTTAAAATAACATTATCTCTATCAGTGGCGCTCTCCGGGCGAAACCATCGCCCAGCCGCCATTTGCAATTTCAGTATTTTCGCAAAGTCAGCATCCGCAGAAAGCTGTGCAATCTTAGGCTTAAAAGAACTATCACGTCCATCCCAATCTGCCGCACCAGTTGAATAACTTCCAATATTCTCTATGGGCTGGTTGGCTATTGTAACACCCTGAATAGCAGGTTTTAATTGCAATTCATTTTTAACGGTCTGAATAGTAGCCTCTTTTGTATTTACATCAACGGTTAGCGGAAGCATAAAACTAAGTACCTGGGATTTATTATAGCCTAAATTTGTTTGCTGGATGAATCGCATCTGCCTGTAAATAACAATGGTTGCACAGATCAGCAACATAGAGACAACAAACTGAAAAACCACCAATACTTTTCTAAAAAAACTATCTTTTATGTTCAATGCAGTAAGCCCTCTGAAAACATTCAATGGCTGGAACGAGGAGAAGGCCAATGCCGGGTAGATGCTATTAAGTACAAACGCCGCCAACAAGGTAAAACCGATAATGCTCCATAACGAAGCCGAAAAAATAGCGAAGCTAAAATGCTTATCCGTAAGCTTATTAAAAACAGGCAGGCAAAACCGCACCAGTAAAATAGTTATCAAAACAGCCATCCCGCTTACCAGCAATGCTTCTACTACAAACTGACTGAATAGCTGGGCCCGGCCAGCACCAACAATTTTCCTTACTCCTACTTCTTTAGCCCTGAGACTGGCTTTTGCCGTTGTAAGGTTTACGTAGTTAATACAAGCAATAAGCAACAACATTATAGCAAGTACCATAAATATATAAACGGTATTTTTATTACCGTGCCGGTAAACAGAGTTTTCGAGTGCGGTTTCGAAGTGCATTTGTTTTAGCGGCAACAAGGTTATGCTAGTTCCATTGCCGCCTGTTCTTTTTGCAACTATGGCATTGATCTTTTTCTGAAGAAGATTGACGTCAGCCGTTGGCCGAATTTTGATAAAGGTGATATAATTGGCATTCCCCCAATCCTCATCACTCTTTCTTCTTTTTTCATTCCTTAAAAGATTTGCTAAAGGGATAAATGAAGTATACTGGAAACTTGAGTTAGCGGGTGCGTCTTTTACAACACCTTGTACAACAAGATCAGCGCTATCAACATGAATAATTTTTCCCGTTGCGTTTGTCGTACCAAAATACTTAATTGCATCCGAAGCCGTAAGAATAATACTGTTGGGATCGTTTGCAAACGCTGCCGTGCTCCCGTCAAGAAAATCATAATGAAACAAATCAAACCAGCTCCCGTCCACATAGGCGCAGTTTTTATCGTAGACCGGGCTATTTTTCACATTAAATACAGGCATATTGCCGTCAAATACTCTCGCTGTTTGCGCAAGTTCGGGAACTTCCTTTTTTAAGGTTTCCGCCAACAGTAATGGTGAGGTTTCCCATACCCATCCTTGTTCTTTAAGATTGGTGGTAACCCTGTAGATATTATTAGAATCCGGATGATAATCATCAAAACTCCATTCGTTATGTACCCAGAAAAAAATAAACACCGCCGCCGTCATACCAACTGACAAGCCAATAAGATTAATAGCCCCCGCCACTTTATTTTTCCATAAACTCCGCCAGGCGGTTATAAAATAACTTTTGAGCATGGGATTAATTTATGATTTCTGATTTTTTGATCTCTGATCTTTAACGTTTGACATTTATCGTTTCACGAGAATAACTTTTTCCTATTCACTACTCGTCATTGATTATCCATCCCTTCCTCATTCCTTATTTTCCATTTATTATTCCTCATTTCCACCGGCAGGAGCTCCCTCCCCGGCTACGCAGGTGTCGGGATGACGCGTTTTATCAGTTTGATATGCTGCATTTTTCATTTCCACATTTTCACATCTTCACATTAGCACATTATCAAACTTTCAAATTATTCACTCGCTCCGCAACGCCTTTACCGGGTTGGCAATAGCGGCTTTAATGGCCTGAAAACTTATGGTTAACAAGGCTATCAGCAGTGCCCCGGCTCCCGAAACAATAAATATCCACCAGCTTAATGTTGTTTTGTAATCATATTGTTTCAGCCAGTGTGATAAATAATACCAGGCAAATGGAATGGCAATAAGGCAGGAAATACTTACCAATAAGACAAACTCTTTTGAGAGCATTTGCCATAAATTCAAAACCGACGCGCCCAATACTTTGCGCACACCGATCTCTTTCTTACGCTGTTCGGCAACAAAAGAAGCAAGCCCAAACAATCCGAGACAGGAAATCAATATGGCAAGAACAGTGAAGAAAGTTGCCAGTCGGCCCACACGCTGTTCATCAGCAAATTTCCTGGAATAGTCTTCATCGTTAAAGGAATAATCAAATGAAGCTGCAGGATTATATTTTTTAAAAACGACTTCAATTTTGGAAAGTGCATCTTTTATGCCAATTCCGGGCTTCATTTTCAGGTTGATTACGCTCGCTGACCCCGGATCATAGGTAAAAATAGTGGGATTTACCGGTTGATAGGGCGACTCCATGACCATATCTTTTATAATACCAACAACCGTATATTTCTTATCGTTCCATTTTATGGTTTGGCCAACGATATCCCGTTTCATATTTATTTGTCTAACAGCAGCCTCATTCAATATCATTGCAAGACTGTCCGTTGAAAAATCTTTCGAAAAATCGCGGCCTTCTTTTAGCTGCCAGCCAATGGTCTTTCCAAAATCGAGCGTTACACCAATAGTGCCAAATGCCGGCAAAGTGCCGGGATCTTTACCCTCCCATTCAAAGCCGATCTGGTTCGCAAAAACGGCCGTGGTAGGGCTTGATGATTCCGCCATATTTGCAACCGCTCCCGTCGCCATTAAATCAGTCCGCAATGCGTCATAATGGCCCTGCAGGTCAGGCGTTGTCATATATACCGTTATTAGTCCCGACTTATCATAATTCACCGGGCGGTTTTGCGCATATTGAATCTGTTTATAGACAATAATGGTCCCTATTATTAATGCAATGGAAAAGGCAAACTGGATCACTACAAGGATTTTGCGGGGAAGGGAGGCATATTTACCTGCCCGGAATGTCCCTTTCAAGACTTTTATCGGTTCAAACCGGGACAAATACAATGCGGGGTAACTACCGGAAATAAGCCCCGTTATTAATGTGAACAAAATAGCCGCCAACCAAAAAGCCCCATTGCTCCAGGGAATGTGAATGCTTTTATCTGCCAGCTTATTAAATACGGAGAGCAATGAAACCGCCATTCCTATTGAAAGCACAAAAGAAAGAAAGGCCACCAATACAGATTCACTTAAAAACTGGCCAACCAATTGGCTTTTTACAGAGCCAACCGTTTTACGTATGCCCACTTCTTTTGCCCTGTTTTCGCTGCGCGCGGTAGACAGGTTCATGAAATTAATGCAGGCCAGTAGCAAAACAAATACTCCAATTACCCCAAACAGCCACACAAACCGGATGCGACCGGCTTCCGCTCTGCCGTCTTTAAACTCACTGTATAAACGCCATTTGTCCATAGGATGTAATAAAGCTTCTTCTCTTCCATCAGTTCTTGCATTTTTATGTACCATGGCGGCATTCCTGATCAGGCCATCGATCTTTGCAAAATTGGCAGCAGCATCCACCTGTACAAAACATTGCCAGGAGTGGTTATTCCATTGTGTGGCTGCTCGCTTCAACCCGTCTTCTGTGGTGACGTATTTTTTCCAGGGCAGCAGGATCTTCGTACTGGATAAAGTAGTGTTCTGAGGCAGATCTTCAAATACTCCGGCTACTTTAAGCTCATACTTATTATCAAAACGTATGATTTTATCCATGGCACTCTCATTTCCAAACAACGCTTTTGCAATAGAAGCGCTTATCAACACAGAGGAAGGATCATTAAGTGCATTGCTGTTTCCCTTTACCATTTTCAAAGAAAACATGGAAGGAAAGCCGCTCTCCACCCACATTCCCTCGCCGGTAATTTTTGTATCTCCGACCGTCATCACGTGTCCGAAATTCCAGGAAGCCATCGATATGTTTTTAAAGTTGCTGCGGTATTTACTGCGCAACTCTTCACCAATCGGCATCGCCACAGCATGGCTGGTGGTATTTTTACTTCCATCGTTATCAATAAAGACCGTCATCAACTGGGCCAGTTGCTTGTGATTGGCATGGTAGTGATCATAGGAAACTTCGTCCCATATCCACAAACCGATCAACATGGCCACAGTAATACCAATCGCCAATCCCAGGATGTTGATCATTGAGTATATTTTACTCTTGATAATATTTCTCCATGCTATTTTCAGATAATTTTTAAGCATAAGATCAATTTATATGTCTGATTTTTTGATCCCGATAGCCATCGGGACTGACGTCTGACGTTTATCGTTTCACGACAAACCCCACTTCCTATTCACTTTCGTCCTTCCGCCTGCACAAGCTTCCTCGCTAGTTCCGCAGGTGTCGGGATGACACGTTTTATCAGTTTGATATGCAGCATTTTTCATTTCCACATTTTCACATCTTCACATCTTCACATTAGCACATTATCAAACTTTCAAATTAATCATTCGCTCCGCAATGCCTTCACCGGGTTGGCAATGGCTGCTTTAATGGCCTGGAAGCTAACCGTAGCCAGCGCAATAAAAACCGACAACGCCCCGGCCAATGCAAATACCCACCACTGGATGCTTATGCGATAACTATAGCCGGCCAACCATTTATTCATCAACCAATAGGCCAGCGGCGCTGCTATTAAAAAAGCTACCAGTACCAGTTTGAGAAAATCTTTCGACAGCAGGGTGCTAATACCCAGAACCGAAGCGCCTAATACTTTTCGCACACCAATTTCTTTAACCCGGTTCTCCGCCATATAGGCAGCCAATGCAAACAGTCCCAGGCAGGAAATAAAAATCGTCAGCCCCGCAAACAACTCTGCCAGCTTTTTCTGACGCTGAACGTCGGTAAATTTTTTTGAATAATCTGCATCTACAAAAGTGGATTCAAAGGGGTATTGCGGGTTATATTTTTTAAATATCTTTTCAATGCTACGCAGGTTATCAGCAGTAGTATTTGCGGGATTCAGTTTTAAATGGATGACCTGTTCATAGTTTTTATTCGGGCCATAGACCATCATGGGACTTACTTTTTTTGAAAAAGGCGACTCCAGTATAAAATCCTTTATTACGCCCACAACCTTAATATACGCGTTGCTCGTATCCCCCACCTCCCGTATGATTGTTCCTACAGGGTCTTTAAGACGCATCATTTTTACGGCTGTTTCGTTCAGCAAAACCGCATTGGTGTCGGTAGGGTATTGATACACATCAATATCTCTCCCCGCCATCAATTTAATATCCATTACTTTGGTAAAATCAGCATCAGTACCTAATCTTACAAAGTCTATTTTTTCATCATCTTTCGTGCTTCCATTCCATCTAAAGCCCCAGCTATCGCTATTTCTTTGGGTAATAGCATTGGCTGATTTGGTCAGCATAGTAACCGCTCCGCTGCCCAACAGTTCATTTTTTATAGCGGCATAGTGCTTATTAATGTCGCCTTGTGTGCGTATGTAAATCAGGTTATTTTGGTCGTACCCCCTGTCCCGGTTTAACCCATGCTCCAACTGCTTTACAATAATGATGGTTGCAATGATCAGGAAAATAGCAAAGGTAAATTGCGTAACCACCAGTATTTTTCTTGGCGCAACCAGTGCCTTCACTTTTTTAAAGGCGCCCTTTAATACTTTTACGGGGTTGAAAGAAGAAAGGTAAAAAGCAGGATAGCTGCCCGCCAGAACGCCTGTAAAAACCACAAAAGCCAATGCAGACAACCAGAATAAGCCGCTCCGGTATTGGATAAAAAGTTGCTTATTTGTGAGTTGATTGAACCATCCGAGGCTTATCTGCACTAAAAGCAATGCTATGATAAAAGCAATAAAACTCAACAATACACTCTCCGTCAAAAACTGGAGCACCAATGTTTTTCTTTCCGCGCCGGCCACTTTGCGTATGCCCACTTCCCTGGCGCGTTTTTCACTGCGTGCAGTGCTAAGATTCATGAAGTTGATACAGGCAATCAACAAGATAAAAGCAGCAATAATCCCAAACAGGATCACCGTCTGAATCTGACCGCTTACCAGCTTACCGTTATCTGATTTCCCATACAAATATGCACGCGGCAACGGTTGTGTAAAAACCTCTGTTGTAGAGGGGTTCCCGTCATTTTTAGTATGGTCGATGGTAATGGTCCGCACTTTTGCATCAAAGGCTTTTTGTGAGCTATTGGGTTTTAGCAACACAAATGTCCGCGGCCAGTTATTGCCCCAGTTGTCATTAAAAAAGCCCAGTTTTTTCGGATACGCCCAGGGAAGCAGGTATTCAAAATCAAACTGCGTATTAGGGGGCAGATCTTTCAGCACCCCTGTCACCGTGCAATTGTTCACACTATCAATACGGATTGTTTTTCCCAGGGCATTCTCCTTTCCAAAAAGTTTTTTTGCAAGTTTTTCTGTGATAACAATATCATAAACACTTGTCAGCGACTGCCGCACATCGCCCTGCAATAACGGAAAGCTGAACATGGACAAAAAGCCGCTATCCACTGCCAGCCCCTGCACATTCATCTTTTTATCTCCTACCGTAAACAAAAAGCCCACATCAATTGCGCGCGTGGCGTCCTCAACCTCGGGATAATCCTTTTTTAAGGCAGGCGCCAGCGGAGTAGAAGTATTGCCCCATGCCCATGCTTCACCCGCAACCCGGTCCCGGTTGTACATCCAATAGATCCGGTCGCCTTTTGCATGAAACCGGTCCATGCTCCATTCATTTCCAATCCACAACAGTATCAACATTGCCGCCGCCATGCCAATGGCCAGTCCCAAAATATTAATGGCAGTAAATCCTCTGCTTTTCCAAAGATTCCTAAAGGCGGTTTTAAAATAATTTTTTATCATAGAAGCAATTTCAAATTTCTGATTTCTGATGTCTGATTTTTGATCTCAATAGCCATCTGGACTAGTGCCTGACGTCTATCATCTCACGACAGCCACTCTCCTCCCATTTACCAATCACTATTGACTATTCACTTTTCCTCATTTCTTATTCTTCATTTCCACATTTTCACATTCTCAAATTTTCAAATTATTCATTCGTTCCGCCTGCACGGGCGGGCGCAGGTATCGGGATGACGCGTTTTATCAGTTTAATTTTCACATACACACATTCTCACATTTCCACATTTGCACATTCCCAAATTTTCAAATTTTCTCATTAAACCAAAATATTCTCCGTCACCGTTCTTCCATCCAGCATGCGGATGATACGATGACTGTAGCGGGCATCATGTTCGCTGTGGGTAACCATTACAATGGTGGTGCCCGCTTCGTTCAGGTCGGTAAGCATTTGCATCACCTCATTACCATTACTACTATCCAGGTTCCCGGTAGGTTCATCGGCGAGGATCAGCTTGGGTTTATTCACTACGGCTCTGGCAACGGCCACACGTTGTTGTTGTCCCCCGGAAAGCTGCTGGGGGAAGTGATTGCGCCGGTGCATGATCTGCACTTTTTCCAGCACTTCATCCACCCGCGCCTTGCGGTCCGACTTTTTTACACCCGCATACATCAGCGGCAATTCCACATTTTCAAAAACGGTCAGCTCATCAATAAGGTTAAAACTCTGGAACACGAACCCGATATTCTTTTTGCGCATATCGGCCCGTTTGCGCTCATTGAACTTTGCCACTTCGGTGCCATTAAATAAAAAGCTACCCGCATCCGGGTCGTCCAGCAGGCCCAGGATATTCAGCAATGTAGATTTTCCACAGCCCGAAGGCCCCATCACCGCTACAAACTCTCCGTCCTTTACTTCAAAGGAAAGATCATTGAGCGCTACGGTTTCTACTTCTTCGGTCCGGTAAATTTTTTCGAGATTGGTTATTTTGATCATTTTAATAGTTATCAGTTTTTAGTAATCAGTTATCAGTATTGTGTAAAATAGCTTATGTGTTGTCGTTAATTAATATTTTTTTATACCTTCAATTTCATCACCTAAAAAACACTTATGCAAGACTTCACTAAATTAGTCGTGTGGCAAAGAAGCCACTTGTTCACATTAAGCATTTATCGCGTCAGCAAAAGATTTCCCAAAGAGGAAATTATGGCGCTGACTTACCAGATGAGGAAAGCGGCTTATTCCATACCAACCAATATAGCAGAAGGCTGCGGAAGAAGAACAATTCCTCAATTTAAAAACTTCCTGGATATCGCGGCCGGTTCTGCTACAGAACTCCACTACCAGCTTATTCTATCTAAAGATCTTTTATATCTCACCCCTTTGATTGCTGATCAAATGATCAATGAAATCATCGAAATAAAAAGGATGCTTCACGGGCTCATGGGCAAGCTTTGAGGTAACAGCTTTCAGCTTTTAGTTATCAGTCTTCAGTTATTGAACGCTAACAACTGATAACTACTCACTGATAACTGAGAACTACTTCTTCAACACCAGCTCCTGCATATCCCCGTAATTTTCATAGCTGCTGGTTACCACTTTATCGCCGGGTTTCAGGCCCTTCAGCACTTCAAAGTAATCAGGATTCTGGCGTCCCAGCAGCACTTCAGCCTTATAAGCTGTTTTACCGTCTTCACTAACCTTAAATACCCAGTTGCCGCCTGTTTGCTGAAAAAAGCCGCCACGGGCCAGCAATACCGCCGTTGTTTCATCACTTAAGGCCAGGCTGATCTGCAGCGTTTGTCCGCGACGGATATCTTTTGGCACAGCTCCTGTAAATTCCATGTCCACCTGGAAGCGCCCGTTTGTTACCTGGGTATACACTTTTTTCACCCGCAGTTGGTAGGTCTTTGTTCCGATCGTTGCATCACCCGTCAGTCCGTTAAATACGCGGGAGATATAGTGTTCATCAATATCCACCCGAACTTTATACCCCGTCAGCACATCGATCTGCCCCAGTCGCTCGCCTTTATTTTTTGACTGTCCGATCTCTGCATCCAGGGAGGTCAGTTGCCCGTCTACCGGCGCACGAAGGATCAGGTCGCCTACTTTGCGGCTATATAAATTCAATGCTTTCTGGGAGTTGCTAAACGACTGGCTTGCCTGTTTGGTTTGTATTTTATTAGACTGCTGATCTTGCTCAGTAATCTTTTCCGCCAGGTCCCTTTTCTTTAATTTATAATTATAATCAATCTCCGACTTCCGGAATTCCTGCTCTCCAATGGCTTTATTTTCGTACAGGTATTTGTTGAGGTTATACAAACGTTCTGCTTCCTTCAATTGACTTTCGGCATCGGTCATCTGGTTCAGGTTGTTTACCGTATTCTGCTGAGCCGTGGTTTTTGCTAATTGCACCTGTGCCAATGTAGTGTAAACAGAAGATTGCTGGCCAATCAGGTTCAGCTCCAGGTCGGTATTGCTCAGGCGCAGAATAGGTTCGCCTTTTTTCATCATAGCACCATCCTCCACATATTTTTCTTCCACCCGCCCGCCTTCCATTGCATCCAGGTAAATCGTACTGATGGGCAGCACCACCCCATTTACCGGGATATATTCTTTAAAGGGCGCCTTCTTTACTTCGCTGATCGTAATCCGCTCTGTATCCACATTCAGTTTGCTTTTTCCGCCTGCCAATACAATACTGGAAACAATTAATGATACCAACGCAGTAACACCTGCAATGGTCCATATCCTTTTTTTATTCCAAAACTTCTTTTCAATTGCTCTGTCCACGTTTAACTTTTTTTATTTTAATACCGGCTGTCTGCATATGGCACCAGCCTTGGCGCCTGTCCCGCAGAAGCGGGATCGCAATCACTTCAGCGCCTGTGCTAATGGCATCAATAATAATACTCAAGAATATGCCAATGTCATAAAATATTATAGATCAATTTATTATAATTATAATTTCCTGTTTTCCCGTCCGCTATCGCACAAAAACCGTCCGCTTTCGATACAGCACGGATGCTGGTTTCCGGATCAAGCATCTATCATCAAGCGTTCAGCGTTACACATTAAGCATTACGCATTAAGCGTTAAACATCCCCATTATTGAAAAGCGAACACCTGCTGTCCGTTTTTGATACACTTTCAAAAAAATAAACCCGATAATTTGTTATCCGATTTTCTCTGCGCATTTTTGCCATCAGATATGCTTTTAAAAGATGCCACCATATTAATTGTGGACGATGATACGGATGTATTAACTGCCGCGCGGCTGTTGTTAAAATCCCAGGCTAAAGAAGTGACCACCGAAAAAAATCCTGAAAACCTCCGAAGCCTTTTTTCGAAAAAGGATTTTGATCTGGTGCTGATGGATATGAATTTCAACAGTACCATTAACACCGGTAATGAGGGATTATACTGGTTGCGGAAAATAAGGGAGCTGGGATCCAAAGCCGCCATCATCATGATCACCGCCTATGGCGACATCGACCTTGCCGTACGTTCCTTAAAAGAAGGCGCTTCTGATTTTATGCTGAAGCCCTGGCAGAACGACCAACTGATCCAGAACATAAAAGAGCTGTTGAAAAAACGGACGAATAAATCCGCCGTACAACCTGCAGCTACCGCCGGGAGCGGGTTACTGGGGCAATCCGAAGCCATGCAGGACGTCTTAAAAAAGATTGAGAAAATAGCCCCCACCGATGCAAATATTTTAGTGCTGGGCGAAAACGGCACCGGAAAAGACCTTGTGGCCCATGCCATCTACCAGCAATCCTTAAGAGCCGCCGGTCCCTTTATAAAAACCGATGTAGGCGCCCTCACAGAAAGTCTTTTTGAAAGTGAATTGTTCGGGCATACCAAAGGGGCGTTTACCGATGCCCGGGAAGAGCGCATCGGCCGCTTTGAAGCGGCTCATGGCGGCACGCTGTTTTTGGATGAGATCGGCAATATTGCGCTGCATCAGCAGGCGCGGTTGCTGACGGTACTGCAAAACCGGCAGGTTACCAAACTGGGATCGCATCAGCCGGTGCCTATTGACATTCGCCTGGTATGCGCCACCAACCTGCCTTTGGAGGAACTGGCCAATGAAAAACGTTTTAGAAAAGACCTGATCTACCGGATCAATACCGTAGAGATCATCTTGCCTCCGCTGCGAAAAAGAACCGGCGATATTGAACTGCTGGCGCGGCATTTTGTAAAACAATATGGCGATAAATATTTTAAACCCGGCCTGGAACTGGTTAAAAAATCAATCGACAAACTGAACCTGTATCATTTCCCGGGGAACGTCCGGGAACTGCAATATGCAATAGAGCGCGCGGTAATCATGAGCGACGGCGAAAGCATACAACCGGTAGATATTGTTTTTTCCCCTATTGAAAGCAGGGAGGCCGACACCGCTAAAAGCCCTGAATCGATCAATCTCAATGTGCTGGAAAAAAATGCCATATTAATTGCCATTGAAAAAAATAATGGTAATATTACAAAAGCCGCTAAGGAACTGGGGCTTACACGAACCGCCCTGTATCGCCGGCTGAACAAATATGATATTGAGTAAAAAACGCATCGGGGTCATTGCCGAAATCTTATTCCTGCTCCTGGTAACCGCACTAATAGTTGCCTGCTTTATACAGCAGCACTGGTGGTGGGGCATAGCGGGCCTTCCCTTCTGGATCTACGCCATTGCCCGCATCATTAACAGCACCGAAAAAACAGATAAGATCGTTCTTGAATTTGTAGAAGCCATAAAGTATAACGACTACAGTAAAAATTACAATACAGCCCAGGCTACCGGCGATATCAAAAAATTATTAATAGGCCTAAACTCGATCACCGACCGTTTTAAAACAATTAATAAAGAGCGAAAAGCAGAGAGTATTTACCTGCAAACCATCCTGGAAACCGTTGGGATCGGTATTATCTCTTTTGATGACAATACGGGCGCCATCGATTGGATGAACGAATCATTTAAAAAAATTACGGACATTCCCTATTTCAGGAATATCGGGGCATTGGAAAAAAGAAATCCTGCTTTCCTGGACCTATTGCTGACGCTGGAGCCGGGGCAGTCGCAGGTATTTAATTTCAGGAAAGGATTGCTGGATGAAAAGTTGTTGATCACCGCCACATTTTTTACAACAAATGGCAAAACCGATAAATTAGTATCGTTGCAAAATGTAGAAGAAACGCTCGACGAAACAGAATCCATAGCCTGGCAAAAACTGCTGAACGTGATGACGCACGAGATCATGAATTCTGTTGCGCCTATTTCCTCCCTGGCCGATACCTTAAAAAAACAACTGGAACCGGCGGAAAACGGCGCCAATCCGCATATTGATCCCGATGACCTGCGACTGGGATTGGAAACGATCAAAAAAAGAAGCGAAGGACTGCAGCGCTTTGCCATCACCTACCGCAACCTGAATAAGATCACCAAGCCGGTGCTGAAAAAAGTATTGGTCAGTGAAATTTTCGACAACCTGCAGAACCTGATGCAACCCACGTTGGATCAAAAAAATATTGAACTGGATGTGATCCTGAAGGATCCGTTTCTTTCTATCCAGGCCGACACCAGCCTGGTAGAGCAGGTGCTCATCAACTTAATGACCAATGCCATTGAAGCGGTAAAAAGCAGCTCCCACCCCCGCATTGTACTGTCAGCATTGATCGACGGAGAAAAAGCCTGCGTAAAAGTTGCAGACAACGGAATGGGCATTCCTGCATCCATTGCAGAGCAAATATTTATTCCTTTTTTCAGCACCCGAAAAAATGGTAACGGCATCGGCCTGAGTCTTTGCAAACAGATCATGCTATTGCATAAAGGCAACATTCAAATGAAAAGTAAGGAAGGAGAAGGCACGGTTTTTTTGTTGCATTTTTGACAGGGTTACAGGTTGCAGGTTACAAGTTTCAGGTTACTGGTTCAGGCTACAGTTTGCTGATTGTAGATGCTTCCTGGATTTTGTAATAAAAAAGTTAACTTGCAACTAAATGCTAACACATGAAAAGTTATAAGGATTTAAACATCTATCAAGAAGCGCATCGCCTTGCCTTATTAGTTCACAGATTAAGTATGAAACTTCCAAAATTTGAATTGTATGAGGAAGGAAGCCAGGTCAGAAGATCTGCAAAGGCAGTATCAACGGCTATTGTAGAAGGATATGGAAGAAAAAGATACAAAGCAGATTTTATCAGGTTTCTTGTCTAAGCACACTCAGAATGCTATGAAACAAGGGAACATCTTGATTTCCTGTTTGAAAGCCGTTCGTTTACTGATAATGAAAAATATGACCTGCCTAAAAATGAGTATGTAAAGCTAAGTAAACAGTTAAACAGATTTATTGTATGGATTGAAGACAACTGGAACAATTCCCATTCTACCGACATAGCCTGAACAAGCCTGAAACCTGAACCTTGCAACCTGCAACCGTTTCACAATATCCCCAATATCTTCTTAGGCAGCGAATGGAACCGGTAGCCTGCCGTAACACTCACACCGTCGCCATACCCGTTAAGCTTTTTGATAATCAGGTTGGTTTGCTGGTATTGAACATGAGCATTAACATAGCTATACCAGTTCCGGCCACTATACCCTGCATTGATCCATCCTTGTAAACTAAAGACCGCCTGAATGAGGTTGTGGTTATTCACTTCCTTTAGCCCTCCTGCCGATATTGTTGCCGCCGGAGATACGATCCATTTGCCCTTGTCAATTGAAAAATTATAGTTGTAGCCCGCGCCCGCAATTAAACTCACCCATTGCGGATCGGAGGACAGTAAGGTATAGGTAAGCGAATCTTTGATCAGCGACCGGTTGGGGCTTACCCAGTTAATTCGTTGCCATTGCGGTGTTGCCGTAACAATAATGCCCCCTGCCGATCGTACCTGCTGTTCTCCAAATGTGGACCCTGCCTGGTAAGAGAATTTACCGGTATTGGTGTAATACATCAGCTTTGCGCCCGTCGTATAATAACGCATGTCCCGGAACGCATCAAAATTTCGGGATCGTCTCCTTTTTTGCAGCAGCAGCCCGTTATAGAAATCGTAAAAGGGGTTGATGCTGATTTTCGGGCGCCGGTAAGTAAACGCAAAAGAAGTATGTTTTAATTTAACCTTATTGTCGAGCTCCGTTCCCGGGATACCCCAGTTATATTGCAGGGCCACCCATTTATAATTTAAAAAGAAGCCGGTGTACCAGTTGGAATTAGCCGCCAGCATAAAATTGGAGGGATGTTTGGCAAAACCCTGAAAATTAAACGTAGAGGAATAATCACCCGTGTTCCATTCGATCACATTGCCTTTTTCATATCTCCGGACAAAAGCAGCGTCGCGGGTGTCCTGAGCCCGGGAGCCCAAAACGCCAGTTACCAAACTGCACACCAATAGTATCTTCAATCTAAAACGAGCCACCGGTTCACATATATTTCTGAATGGTTGCTGCCAGCCCGTCTGTATTTCCGGCGAAATGATGACCACCGGGCAACCGCTCACTCCTGAAATTCTTTAAGGATACGGATCGCAATGGAAAATCTTTACCATCCTCGCCCAGGATAATGGCTGTTTTATGATTTCCCATTTTATTGATCTCTGCAATAACATCCATGCTTCTTTTTTTGGGCTTTCCCCACATATCCGACACATGGATCTCAAAATCGGTTGAAGTGGAGGGATCCATTAATATAACACTAGCCAGGTGCTTCTTTGCCGAGGCGGATAGCCGGTTGATAATAAACGGACTTACATCCCCCCCAAAGGAATACCCCAGGAGGATCAATTGCTGACCAGCCCGGCTCTTAAACGCATCATCGATATAGGCTGAAATAGCGGCTGCAGCCTGTTCGGGCGATATCTTCGACCAAAAGTAAGAACGGGAATTCAGCGCCGTTACGGTATATCCTTTTTTGTTTACCGAAGCGCAAAACCCATTGGTAAAAGTATTGAATCCTCCGTCGCCACTGATGTACAATACCAGGGGGTTCCTGTCATTACCCTTCCAGGTTTTCAACGGCAACTCCTGTGCCTTCGAAAATAAACTTGTTGCCGAAAGCAACCCTATTAAAAAAAATTTTATCATCACACCCGTTTTACATTTTACATTCCTTATTTCTTATTCCTTATTTTACACTCCCCTCCGGCCTCATTGCTTTTCTTAACGCGCCCGGGATCTGCAGCAGATCGAAATCATTTTCGAAGATCATGTATTTATTCTCCCAGATCGTTGCATATTTTTCCTTAAAATCCCGCAAGGTTTGATAATGCTTAAAACTTCCGATCCGCCTGGAGGCATATTTGATAAGCTGTTCCGCGGGGTTATCCGGCTGCTCTATTCCGTTCAGCGGGATCATACCCAGGTTCAGGTATCTATATTTTTTTTCTTTCGCGAACTCCGCCAGTTTCACGATCATCGCATCCATACAGCCCCCCGGCGCTTCCAGACGTTTTCTTATTAAATCATACGTACATTCTTCGGGTGTATAATCCCTGATAATATTCAAGAACGACTGTACGACGCCATTATCATCTTTCACCACAACAACATCCTGCCCCAGCATTTCATCAGAATCGAACATCCCCTGGGAAAAGACCATTTCCCTCTTTTCAAATTTATCCAGCCATTCATCGGAGACCTCCTGTAATGCAGCAACAAATTCCTTTGTATGCGGTGCTTTGACCACTTCCGTGCGGTACCCTTTCTTTTGTAAACTGTTTAGCCCATTACGCAGCGATTTCCGGTCTTTACCTTCCAATGAAAATTTTGCAATTTCCATGATCGCCTCCTGGCCAATAAAAATCTTCATCTTCTTTAAATCCGAAAAATAGAACAGGCTGCTTTCATCCACCCGGTAGTAGACCGTCTTTAATCCCTTTTGCTTGCAAAAACGTTCAAACTCTTCAATTACTTCTGCCTTATCTTCTGCCGCGCACACGGGCTCTTCCAATACGGCAGCAAAATCATTTGCCACCCGGTAGGCCACAAAGGCATCCGTAAGGTCTGAAAAGAATAGCTGTTTATCGGGAGTTGTTTTGAAATAGTCAACAGCAGAGCTTCCGTGCTCTTCCAGTATTTCCTTCGCCATTTCCAGTTCCGTGCGCGGATCGGGCTGATGATGGCTAAAGATCCTGGGGCGCAAAAGCGAATAGATCAGCAGGCTCCAGGAACAAACACCCAGGAATTTGGTGATGTTGATAAAGTCGCGTCCGAAAGAAGTTTTGGGCACCAGCTCGTCATCAGAAAAAAGCAGGAAACTTTTCAAACTGTAATAAATAGATTGCTGCCAGGTAAAATCGATACCAAAATGCCGTTTATCTATAAAATAAAAACTAAGAAAGTCAAAAATACATACTGAGATCAGCGCAATAAAAAAGGTGGTAAACCCGATACGCACCCATTTGCGGTTTGTTTTGATACGGTACTGTTTACTATTGGTGAGCAGTAACACCAGGATGAACACGGCAAAAAGACTTTCTTCATAGTCGAGGGCCTTTACCAGGTTCCCAATAATGGAAAGCACCGTGAGGACTATGGCCGCGATCCATGCGGCCCGTATCCCTTTAATGAGGTAGGCCGAGGTTACCAGTAGCGCCACCCCTATTACCAATACCATTAACTTAGATGCATGAATGGCTTCTACCGGCATATAATAACGATCCAGCTTCATGCGCTCGGCCAGTGGCGGTGTGGCCACTGAAATAATATTTATAATGCCCAGCACAAAAATGGCCACCGCCGGAACAATTCTTGCCACCAACTGCCGTCCTCTCCATATGAAGGCAAATAATCCGAATAACAGCGGCAACCAGAATTCAAATAAGCGGTACAATAAGGTTACTTCCAATCCCTGTGTATGGGTATAACCATATCCCATAAAAATATAGATCATGGTAAACTCAACAGCGCCCAATCCCCGCAGGAACGGAGAAACAATCATTAACACTACTGAAATCGTATAGCCCACTGCGGCTACTTCAAACGAAGGTGCAACGTTCAGCGCATACATACTTATAAAGACGTGTGCAATGCCGCAGCACTCAATTCCCAGTGAAGCCCATATGGTTAAATACAGTTGCTTTCTGTTAATGTCGCCCGAAAAGATCTCGTCAATGGTAGTTACCATACCGGGGAACTTACCGGCCGTCCACCGGTACAGCGGCCCTTTTACCCGGAAAGAATAGGCCAGGTAAAAAACAATCGTCAGAATAATACCAAGAATGATAAGCGATAGCCAGGCATTGCCAAAATTGTGATTATGCCAGAGCGTATAAACCACAACGGGTATGCCTATCATAAACACCGTCAGTAATCCCACATAGCCGTATAATGCACTGGCCTGGTGAATTTGAGTGGAATTAAGGTTCCGGCGCCGCAGTTGGGAAGTGGTGTATGCTAATGAACTGATACCTCCGGCCGGCAGGAATACACTTAAAAAATTACGTTTCAAAAAAAGCTCCACCGCATCACTCAGCCGCAGGCGCAATCCCATCGCCTTAAAACTGTACACATACATTAATGCCTGCAGTAAAACATATACTATACTGACCAGCACTCCCAAACTTACCCACCAATGATCCGCTGCCTGTAACTGGGGAATAATAGATCTTAATTCCTTCCGTTCGCTTTTAAAAAAAACAAAGGCCAGCAGGATGATAAAAACAGCAAGGATCTCCTTCCAGTAGGTTTTAGGAGAAAACTTTTTCAGGCCTTTAAGAATTCGCTCCTTCATACAGATTTTGGTTTATTGTTTCAGGCGGTAAACATAGCCCAATTTACCTGTAATTCCATGCGGGTTTACATCCAAATTGTTAAAAGACAAATGAAATCCTTTCATGCCCGCTTCTGCAAAAAATCCAGACCGGGAAGACAAATAATAATTAGTTCCTATACCGGCGGCGCCATAAAAGCCCAATTCTTTTATATGATAACGCGGACCGGGGTTATCCTGAAACTCCTTATCATAACTGCCAAAAGTCACCCCCTGCTGCAAATGGATATAGGGCGTCCAACGGAGGCCTGTGCATAACTTGTAGTGTTCACTTATGTAAACCGGCACAAAATGCAGGTGGTATAAGTTCCATCCATTATCATTATGCGTGGGGGTATGGGAATACTCAATACCTGCACCCAGCTCCCACTTTCTTCCTAACTCTTTGTTGTAAGAAGCGCTTACTCCGGAGAAATTATTTCCGTGCGTGCTACGTAAGCATTCGATATTCGTCTTAAGGGTAGTAATGGATTGCGCGTGCGCACCACTTAAACTAACAAATGCAATAATTGAATAAACAAAGGCCTTATTCCGTTTAGCGCTCATTCCAAAAAACAATTCCATAAGCAAAAATACAGCAAAAAAACAACCCCAAAGAATGGGGTTGACTCTGCATGTAACCTTTAACCAAAACCTATAAATTGAGTTCCTTTATTAATTTATTTTTTTACAATCAACAACCGCGTTCAGGCCAGTAAATGATTGCTTGTTATTTACTACGTAAAGATACCCCCGGAGCAAAAACACAAAACAGCCCAATAGGCTAAACGGCAAAATCAGTCGGCGAAACGGTTACCACAGCTTCTGAAAAGGGTTTTGTATAGCAATACAAATCAAACATCCAAGCGAGGGACTGATTAAAAAAATTGCCGGTAAGGTGGCAAGCTGGAACCAATCGAAAAAATAAGCCCTTCCCGCCTTTTCGACTTCCCGGCACTCAACTTTTTAGTCAACCGCAACAAAAAAAGCCCCGGGTAACCCGGGGCCAACAATCAAAACTCAAAACGTACTATTTTTTCTTATTTTCTTTATAACGCTTATCCGGCGTGCCGTCTTTTTTTACATGCTTGTTCTCTTTATATCGCTTATCTGGTGTACCATCTTTTTTTACGTGCTCTGCATGAGTGGCAGTTACTGTTTTTGTTGTGGTTGCTTTAGCAGGTTTCGTTTGCGCAGGAGCGGCAGTTTGTGCCTGCGTAGCCAAACTAAAGCTGATGAAGGTTAATACTGCAATAAAAAGTTTTTTCATGTTTTCGTTTATTTAGTTAAAAGTTGAAAATGTTCTTATAAAGCTAAATAAAATCGCAATTAAAATCAAGCGGCAATAGCCCAAAAGGCAAAAATAGTCGATGAATATTCAAGCTCCAATAACCGCTATCGGTACGTTTTATCGTAATATTCTTTCACCTCTGCCAAAACCGCATGGCTTATTTTTTGCAGTGCTGCAATATCCCTCCGGTGATCTGTTTTTTCATCATTCTTTTCCAACAGATCAAAATAAGCATAAAACGTTTCATCGAGGCCCACGACCCCCACCGTGGTTTTCATGCTGTGCACTATTTTCGAAACAGGCGCCGGGTCTCCCTCTTCAATACGGGCGGTTAATGCATCCAGTTGTTCAGGAAACAATTCAAGAAACTGTTCAAAAACTTCTTTTTCATATTCCCTATTTCCCCGGCTGACACTGGTGAGGTACTCCAGTTTCAGGTATTGCAGGTTTTGTTGCCCGTGATGCTCCTGCTGCCCACTGTCGCCGTACAGGTTTTCATGTTGCAGTCCATGGGCGATCATTTTTTTCAACTCCGATTCGTTGATCGGTTTGGAAAGATATTCATTCATGCCCGCCGCCATACAACGTTCTTTTTCCCCCGGAAGTGCATCAGCCGTCATGGCCACAATGGGCGTATCAATTTTTAAATCATTTCTTATCACACCTGCGGTGGAATACCCATCCGCCACCGGCATTTGAATATCCATTAAAATGAGCGCATACTTTTGGGTTTTTAAATAGGCGATCGCTTCCGCACCATTACCGGCCGTATCGAAGTCAATTGCCCAGTTCCTGAACAACTGTTGCAGCAACAACTGGTTCAGCTCATTGTCTTCCACGATCAGTATTTTCCTGCCCTGTGCATTTATGAATCCGGGAGCCTCTTCGGGGCCATAGTCCACAATTGTATCAGCTTCCGCTATTTGAAAAGGAATTTCTATTATAAAAGAAGAGCCCCAGCCCTTTTTGCTGTGCACTTCTATCGTCCCGTTCATCAAATGCACCAGGTCTTTAACAATAGAAAGGCCCAGCCCCGTTCCGCCATAGCGCCTTGCGATCCCTTCCTCACTTTGCTGAAACCGTTCAAAGATGGCCGCTTCCTCCGGCTCCGTCATCCCAATCCCGGTATCGATCACCTGGAATTTCAGCGTTATGGCATCCCCGGTCTTTTTCCTGCTGGTAACAATAACCTGTATGGACCCTTTGTCGGTGAATTTAATTGCATTGCCCACCAGGTTTACGATCATCTGCGTAACGCGCACTTCGTCCCCCAGCAGGAACTGCGGCACCCCCTCATCAATAGTAACAATAAATTCGAGCCCTTTTTCAATACACTTCTGATTATAGATATTCCGGATATCAGAAAAGGTGTGCCGGATTTCAAAAGGGGCATGTTCCACCACCATCATACCTGCCTCAATTTTTGAAATATCCAGAATATTATTTACGATTTGCAACAGGTTCTCCCCGGCTTTATGTATGGACGTGGTATAGTTCCCTGCCTGCGAAGACAGTTCGGGCTCTTGTTTTAACAAGCCTGTAAATCCAAGTATTGCATTTAAGGGAGTGCGAATTTCATGGCTCATATTCGCCAGAAAATTTTCTTTCACCCGGGCGGACTGACGGGCTTTAAGCTCCGATATATTTAACCGGTGGATGAGCCGCTGCTGTTCGATTATTTTGTAGGAGATATACCCAAAAGCGATCAGGGAGGTAACCACCGCCACAATGGCCAGGATCGTACCAAAGGTTTTGGCCTGCCTGCCGCTATTATCTGCGCTGCGGATCAGTTCGGTAACGTTTACCTGGTATCGTTCATCAATTTGATTGGAAAGCCAGCGGATGGAATCGCTGAGCAATTGCCCCGCCTGGGTATTGATCAATTTTTCAGCGGAATCTTTACCATCGCCCGCAAAAGTGCGCAGCACTTCGGTGTTCATATTTACCTTCCTGCTCACCAACTGACGCAACTCCTGGATGCTGGCGCCGATCGTTTGGTTGGTTTCAAATGAATCCAGCAATTGAAACGAGTTATCGATCCGTTTGATCTGTTGTTGAAAGCGCCCGTCCTGCAGATCCTCCCCCCGGATTACAATACTCTTCGCCTCTGCTTCCAACTGAGCTACATTTTTTTGTACCTGCTGCAACTCGGATTTGACCTTTAAAACGCTCATCAGGTCTTCATTGCCATTGATCAGCTCATTGGTGCTTCTGTTAGAATTAAATTGCAGGAAGACAATTGCAGCAATTGCCGTTATAAAACTAGCTACAAGAATATAACGAAAGGACGACTTCATGAAGCGGAATTACCCTCAAACCTACATAAAATTTTTTATCCGGACTTTGCAGGCGCTCCAAAAAAAGAGGAAGAACAGATCAGTAATCATCCCGGCGGTTGGCAGTGATGCTCCAAAATAATTTTACAAACAATATAATATCCCCTACGATCAGCAAGCAGAACAATAAAACGACGAACCAGTTTTTTATAACATATAACTCGTAAAGCAGACCATAGATAAACGCGATCAGCATTACCGCAGTAATTACCATCAATATAATGCTTCTGCTGTTCACCTGGTATTTCACATTCATCTATGAAAATACCTTTGTTAACCCCGTAATATCCTTAAAAATCGCCGAATCGGCAATAAAGATCGATGGAAAACACCCCCGTTTCAAAGGATATTTAATCGTTTATTAAGACTGTTACGGTACCCGTCTGCCACTGGAACCGCCTTATTATGCAGGATAAGCGCTCCCTGTTCGATGCTGTCAATTTTATCAACCGCAACGATATAAGAACGATGCACTCTTATAAATTTATTCGCCGGCAGGCGCTCCTCTACGCTCTTAAGCGGGCTGTGGACCGCGTAAAATTTTTTAGCAGTATGCAGTTTCACATAATCACCCATGGCTTCCGCAAAAAGGATCTCGTTGAAGTGGAGCCGCTTCACCACATTTGAATCCCGTATAAAAATAAATTCATCATTGTTCACACTTACATCGGCATCATTGCTTTCTATAATTTCCCGGGCGCGGTCGATAGCCTGTATAAACCGCGCCGGTTGAACAGGTTTGGTAATATAATCGGCCACATTCAGTTCAAAAGCCTCGAAGGCATAATCCTTTTTTGCAGAAATAAATATGATCACCGGCTTATCCGTTCCCAGATTCCGGGTCAGTTCCAACCCGGTTATACCGTCCATTTCAACATCCAGTAATAACAGATCGACCGGGTTTTCCTTCAGCAGGTTATGCGCTTCCATGGCGCTTGCCGCTTCTCCAACCATTTTCAGGTCATGAATCTGGCCGGCCAATTGTTTCAATGTAGTTCTCGCAAGCTTGTTATCATCCACAATAAGACATCTGATCATAGATTTTTGTTTGATACGAATGCTATCAAAAATAGTGGATATTCCCCGCATCCCTTCCATTCCTTGTTTTTTAGTAAAAAATAAATAAATTGTAGGAGCACTAAAGCCCTTCGCCATGAAGAATATAAGAAAGAGCATCGTATGGGTCGTCTGCCTGGGTGTATGTACATTCACAGGGAATGCACAATTCATACCCCGGCAATCGTTACTTGCGTTATCCAAAGCCAACCACATGCTTGCCATTGTAGACGCCGCAACCTTACAAGTAACCGCCACGGTTCCTGTTGGTGAAGATCCGCATGAAGTTATTGCGTCGTCTGACGGGAAGACCGCGTACGTTTCGATCTATGGTGGGGGCAGCCTGCATACGATAAATGTCATTGATCTTGCAACGCAAAAACATTTAAAAGATATCGACACCCGGCCCTTGCTGGGTCCTCATGGCCTGGCATTTGTCAACAATAAATTATGGTTTACCGTTGAAGGATCAAAGACGATCGGCTCTTATAACCCTTCCACGGATTCAATCGACTGGTGTATGGGCACCGGGCAGGACCGCACCCACATGATCTATGTAACAAACGATGCGAAAAAGATCTACACTACGAACGTGGCATCTGGTACCGTAAGCATCCTGCAGGAGACGCCGCCAAAAATGGAACGCATGCCGCCACCGTCCGGCAATGTCCCCCAAGGAAAAATGCCATCGCCCCCTGCCGGCAGAATACAGGTACGGCATAATTGGGAGCAGTCCGTTATTGCCGTTGCCAATGGTTCAGAAGGGTTCGATGTATCGCCCGATAGCAACGAATTATGGACCGCCTCTGCTGAAAACGGGAGGATTTATATTATTGACCTTCCTGCAAAAAAATTGATACAAACAATAGATGCAAAAGTGCAGGGCGCCAACCGTTTAAAATTTACACCGGATGGCAAAATGGTTTTTATCACCAGTTTGCGATCGGGCAATCTTACAGTATATGATGCAAAAGCCCGGAAACTTTTAAAACAAATAAACATTGGTAATGGCGCAGCGGGAATTATGATGCAGCCCGACGGTACGCGTGCCTTTGTGGCCTGCACCCCCGATCATTACATTGCCGTCATTGATTTGAAAACATTAACCCTTGTCGACAAGATCGACGTAGGTGGTGCGCCAGACGGGCTGGCCTGGGCGCAATAGCACTTATATCTATCCAGGCGGCGTAGCCGTTTCTCGTATTAATCTATATATGCTCGTTTCCGATCAGTGAAAAAAAGAATTTCCTATTGTTGTAATTACTCTGTTCTAATCGTTAACATTTGTGTTAGCAGGCGCTGGTTCTATTGCAATTCCACTTTGAAGCTTTTAACTAAATTGCATGAAAATCTGTAAATGGATAAAAACACGCCCTTTGTTAGTCTGAAAAAACACGCTGCATGAACCGAAATATAAGAAGAATTATTTTGCTTATAATCCTGTCAGGTTTATTCCTGTCTGTAAACACTTTTGTTGAGTGGCTGTATCATCTCAGGTTTATACACCGTGTTTTACCGCATTACCCCGAAGCCCAATTTAAAGACTACTATGAGGGCGAATACAATGTAGGTTTTGACAGGGCTTTTGTGAATTTCGGGCTTGCCCTGTTAAGTCTTATCCTGATAGGCATCTTACGAACGCAGGAAAATTTCGAAAAATGGAAAAGGCAATGTAAAGTCATTCCAAAATATTTACTGGTACGCACTTTTTACAGCCGCTTGCTTTTATACATTTTTTTAATGGTGCCTGTTATTGTATTCATCGTTGTCATCGGTGATGCCATTGATTCGTCGAATGATATTATCATGTATGGGATGATGTTTTTTCTGATTAATTCGATGGCACTTTTTCCTTATCTGGCGCTGAAGGATCTTGCTGCTGTTTTTAAATTCAAAGACGTGATTCTTTTTAATGTGGGGATGGCCGTTGTGTTATTTATCTGTATAAAACTGGGGGTAAAATCCTATGCGGCTGCGGCAATTGCAGGGCCAGTTGCCGGGCTTCCGTTTGTTCGAAAAATGCACACGAATTTTGATCAACTGGCTGAGTTTTTCGATATGAAAAATAAGAATCTTTCCGAGGCTATGAGTTCCGAGCCCTTCGAGTTGTATCAGCAATCTTCCTCAACCAGTATGCCGCATACTGTTTCTGATATACCGGATGAACTGGTATACCTGGTTCCCGAAAGAAGAAGCAGGCAATTGTTGATGCCTGTGGGCGCGGCGTTGGCCATTTTTTCATTCTTTCTTTACCAATACCTTTCTTCCGGAACTATAAAATTCGGGGTGGAACTGCTTTTCGCCGGACTTCCGTGGGCATTGCTTTTATACTGCTTTATCAAAATTATCATCAACCGAAACAAAACCACGTTGCTAAGGGCAAATGATAAAGAAATTACTGTTATAAAGATCGATTATCGGGCATTCAATTTATTGAAAGTGGCATTCAGGCTTTACATAAACCCTGCATATAAAACTTTCGGTTATGCTGATATTGAAAAAATATCCGTCGTTGATAATAGGGTGACCGGCCCAGTTGTAACGTTTCATATGAATCAGCAAACAGAATGGGGCCTCTTATTTTATTATGACGACAATATTACGCCCGGGGTCTTATGCGAGCAACTTAACCTAAAACGGAGCGCTTATTTCAGAAAAAAGATAAACTTTTGGGAATAAAAAATCTTTTTATCCGCCAGGTCTGGTAATTCCCAGTGGCTCTGGATACGTATTTTTTGGAAGTCATTCCTCCTTCAAAGCCCGAACATCATAAGTAAAGTTCGCCCAATCTGGAAGTTGCCAGTTATAGATCATGTAATTGCCTCAGAATTCCATATTCACTTTTCAAGATCAACCGGTGAAAAAAAAATGTTGGTAATAAGCCTCCGATCTATTAAATTTGCGCTCCGTTTGGGGGATTAGCTCAGTTGGCTAGAGCGCTTGCATGGCATGCAAGAGGTCGTCGGTTCGACTCCGATATCCTCCACTTTTTAAAAGTGCTTACCAATTGCTAACCTGTTTACCGTGCTTTTTTTTTCACAGCCATCACAGATTCTTTTTTTGAGCCCTTATTTTTCGGATAGGGAACATCTGCCGCCTTGAAATTGACATCACGAAGCTTGTCTGCAAAATGGTGCATCGATGCGGTTATATTATCAGAGGCCTTTAAAGCTATCAGATAAGTAGAGAGTTTTTTAATCAAAACAGGGGCAACCAGGCGGGGCAACCAGCCGGCTTTCCGCAGGATACCTTTCTTTACAATAAGATTGGTCAATTGCTCTACTCCCAGCCCCAATAGCGGAAACTCGCTATCCGCAGTAAAAATGCTTCGCGTCGTTTTTGCTACCTTAACAATAGGGCTCAATTCATCTTTAATAGCAGCGAAAGAATGACCGAGGTTTTCTTTGCGCTGCTTTAAACTTGCTTTTAACCGCTCTTTTTCAGCCTCCAGGTCTGCAAGCGATCGTATTATTGGTTTAGTCATACAAATTTTTAATGATCACATTACGAATAAGCGGCACAATCACTTTCTTTTTAAGGGCTAAAATAAGAACGAGCACTAATAGCAAAAACCCGGCAACGATCAAAAACCCCCACATAGGATGCCCCAATGCATTTCCGATCCACCAACTGACCCCAAAACCGATAAACAGAAAACTGAAAAAGGCAAGCAAGGTCACCAGGCCAATCACCAGTAACGCTGCGCCCAGTTTACTTCCTTTTTGTACCAACTGGATCACGGAAAGCCGGTAATAACTCTGTGCAATTTCCTCAATATTTTCCGCAACATTTTCTATCTTATCTTTTAGCTCAAACATAAACTGAAGTTTTAACGGTATTCAATAAAAAAGTTGTCTAAAAAGTAAATTGTATTTTTAGCAAAATGCAAGTGCCAAACAGAACAACAAACTTATCAGACAACCGATCGGGAAGAGGCGCTCCTCCTTATTACCTTACTTTATTTGCATAGTCATCCGCCAGGTCACTATAGGCATCCTCTGCGTCCCCTTTTAACTTGCTATAACTTTTTTTTGCTTTTTTCATGGCTTTGTGAGACAGGTCAGATAAATTTTCTTTACCTGAGGCGATAAGACTTCCTAAAGAATCGGCCCAATCGTTGGCAGTGCTTTTCATTTTTTTGCGGGTTTTCTTTCCTTCATCGGTGTAAAATAATAAACCGATAGCAATTCCCGCCAAAGCGGCGCCGGCAATTCCAATAATGTATTTATCCCTATTTTTCATAATCTTTTATTTAGGTTATATAATAGAATTATGTATATCGCATTAAAAACCGTACCAAAACAGGCTTTGCTCCTATTTTTCACAATAATACTAAATAACGGCAGCGGGCTAGTCTCCCAGGTGCTCCACCTCTTTATTCAACCATCTTTTTACCGCTGCTGTTGTTACCGATTTCGGGCGTTCCAACGGCATTCCCAGCGCCCGGTCCCAACAAAGGCTGGACAATACTCCCAACGAACGGCTTACCGCAAAAAGAACGGTATAATATTCGTATTCCTTCATTCCATAATGCACCAGCAGCGCCCCGCTATGCGCATCCACATTGGGCCAGGGGTTCTTCACCTTACCCAATCCCTGTAATATAGGGGGAACGGTTTCATAGATCCGCCATACGGTATTAACCAGCGGGTCGTTGGGCATGTGCTTTTTACCAAATTCCATCTGGGCGGTGAACCGGGGGTCCGTCTGGCGCAATACAGCATGGCCGTAACCGGGCACCACCTTTCCTTCGCTCAACGTTTTCTTTACATATTCCGCGATCTGCTCACTTGTAGGGGCATCGGTCTTTAACTCTTTTTGCATTTCAAAGATCCATTTGATCACCTCCTGGTTGGCCAGGCCATGCAAGGGGCCTGCCAGGCCATTCATCCCTGCGGCATAGCTCAGGTAAGGATCGCTCAGCGCAGAACCTACCAGGTGGGTGGCATGCGCCGACACATTCCCGCCTTCATGATCCGAATGGATCACCATATATAAACGCATCAACTCTTTAAACTCTTCATTGTCGTAACCCAGCATATGTGCAAAGTTGGCGGCCCAGTCAAGCATTCCATCCGGCTGCACTATTTTGCTTCCTTTATATTTACGGCGGTACACGAACGCGGCTATATGGGGCAGCCGGGCAATAAGATTCAACGTATCTTCTAAAGTGGCTTCCCAATAGTCTTTTTTATTAAATCCATCCGCATAGCGCTTGGCAAATACGCTTTCATTTTGCAAGGCCATCACCCCAACTACAAACTGCGTCATGGGATGGGTTTCCTCCGGCAGGGCCTCCATCGCATCAAACACGTAGGCCGGAACATGACTGCGGCGCTGCAACATGGCGCTCAGGTTTTCCACATCCTTGTCTGTGGGAATTTCACCGATCAGCATCAGATAAAACAGGGCCTCGGGCAGCGGCTCATTGCCCCCTTTAGCTTTGGGCAATTGTGCCCGCAGTTCCGGAATCGTGCGTCTTTTAAAACGAATGCCGTCCTGGGCGTCCAGCAATGAAGTCTCCGTGACCAATGCCGTCATCCCCCTCATCCCCTGGTAGATCTGCGCCAGCGTCGTTTCCCCAATTACAGTGTTTCCATGCTCCTGAAGCATGATCTTGATCTCCCCACCAAGCTTATCTGCCTGCTCTTTAAACTTCAGTTTAAATTGTTCCATATGTCTGTTGTATCTTAACTATTAAAAATAGGTTTGCGCTAAAGATAACTAAAGGCAATTGCCATAACAAATTATATTTTAGTATTTTCTGAACGGCAACAAATAGTTAACAAATAAGAGGAAAAACAGTTTACCGCCGTCCTAAAGCCCTCTCTGGTCCTTATATAATGGTGCGCGTCCGCTCCAAAAATGGGATTCGAGCAAACTTATTTCCTTAGCCGTGTGTATTTTTCTATATTGATCCGGTTCACCCCAATGCTATCAATCCGTTCAATACCGGTGAGCACCAGGGTATCCTTATTTACACTGTAGGAGAAGCGGAAATCGTTTCCCTCCCAGTTCCGGGCATTACAATAAATAAGATGCTCGGTATAACTGCTATCCGTTAACGAATAGGTTCCCCCTCCGGAAGAATAGAACGCGGCGCTGTCCTTTCCATGGTTCAGATCATGCCCTAAAAAGGAAAAATGGCCATCGTAAATGATCTTCACAAATGATTTTCCTTTCAGATAATCGGTAACCACCGTATCTTTTTTTTCGATGAGCGTGCCGGTTACCAGTTTCCAAACGCCCTGAATGGGATCCCGGCCTATTGAGGGAACGCTGGCAGTATTTTTACAGGAAGCAATAAACAGCAGGAAGGCGGCAGCCGTTATCATTTTTATCATAAATAGAATATTTTACTTTTGGCAGGAGCGAAAATAAAACAGCCGGGTAATCTTTTATTATTTTGGTGCCATCAGGTACAGGCGCCAGGCAACCAATGAAAACACAATATTAGGGATCCAGGCAGCCAAAATCGGAGGAAAGCTACTCTTAACAGCAAATACGGTTGAAAACTGGTCGGCTATAATAAAGACGGCGGCTATAACAATGCCAAGAGCCAAATGCATCCCGCTACCCCCGCGGGTTTTGCGGCTGGCAATAACGGCGCCGATAAAGGTGAGCAATAATACAGTAAACGGCGCAGCGGCTCTTTTATAAAGCTCCACCCTTAGTGCATTTAACCCCTCGGTTCCGCGCAATTGCTCGTTTTTTATCAACCGCCGGAGCTGCGGTGTGGTCAACTTGTCTTTCAGGTATTCATCTTTAACCAGCTCATCCGGCGCAATATTCAGCCGCACCACTTTTTCTTTTAACTGCTTCACGCGCTCTCCGAGGCTATCTACCTGCCGCTCCACAACATTTTCAGCGATCCATCGTCTTTGCCTGTTGGTAGTATCCCACCGCAACGATGCGGCCCGCAAATTATACACCACTTTGCCGTTCTTCACCCGGTCCATAAAAAAAGGACCGTTACTTCTTTTGGCAGCCATGTCAAAATTCTTAACCCCCATGTAAGTATCTGCATCCACCCTTTTATAAAAACAAGTGGTACAGGTAACATTTGATATTTGTTTCAGCGGGTCGTTTTTATCCAGATACGTTTTTTTAAAGGTGTTCATGGTATCGTTCGCCATCGGTATAAAATAGGTACGCCCCAGGAAAAGGATACCGGAAAGCAGTAAGCCACCCACCATATAAGGACGTAGAAAGCGCATAAAACGGGTACCACTGGCCAGTATGGCTATGATCTCCGACCGCATCGCCATCTTGCTCGTAAAAAAAATAACGGCAATAAAAACAAATAAAGGGAATAAGAGGCTCCAGATAAAAGGAATAAAACCGGTGTAATATTTAGTGAAGATCTGCCAGCCGCTCAGGCCGGTTTTAACAAAATCGTCCGACTTTTCACTGGTATCAATCGCCACGGCAATGACTGTAAACAGCAGCATACAAAACACAAACGAAACCAAAAGCTTGTTTAATATGTACCAGTCAAGTTTCTTCATGAATTATTATCCTTCAAAAATAACCGAAAAAACGGTTATTCCTTACAGGCGGTTTTTTAACTTAACAATCATTTGGTTTTTCCAGGCATTATAGGTTCCCGCGATGATCTGCTTCCGGGCCTCCCCCACCAGCCACAGGTAAAACGCAAGGTTGTGCACGCTGGCTATCGTAAGCGCCAGGAGCTCCCCGCTTTTAAATAAATGCCGCAGATACGCTTTGCTGTATAAATGGCTCATAGGATTGGGCAAACCGGCATCAATAGGCGAATAATCAAACTCCCATTTTTTATTATCAATATTAATGACCCCCTCCGTGGTAAATAACATAGCGTTCCTGCCATTGCGGGTGGGCATTACGCAATCAAACATATCGATCCCCATCCCAATACACTCCAGTATATTCCAGGGAGTGCCCACTCCCATCAGGTACCGCGGTTTTTCTTTGGGCAAATGCTGACAGCACCAGTCGCAGATCTCGTACATCTTATCTTCCGGTTCGCCCACACTAAGGCCCCCGATGGCATTACCCGGCGCATTCTTTTCCGAAACGTATTCGCAGGATTCCTTCCTGAGGTCTTTATAGGTAGCCCCCTGAACAATGGGAAACAGATTTTGCGTATAGCCGTATTTATCGGGGGTCTGATTAAACTGTGTAAAGCAGCGATCCAGCCAGCGATGCGTCAGGTCGAGGCTTTTTCGGGCATACTCATATTCGCTGCCGCCGGGCGGGCATTCATCAAAGGCCATAATAATATCCCCCCCGATACTTCGCTGAATATCCATCACCCGCTCGGGTGTAAACAGATGTTTACTTCCGTCGATATGAGAAGCAAACGTGACCCCTTCTTCTTTTATCTTCCGGGTGCCGGCCAGGGAAAATACCTGGAAGCCGCCGCTATCGGTAAGAACAGGGTGTTTCCACTGGTTAAACTGGTGCAGCCCCCCGGCTTTTTCCAAAACTTCTAACCCAGGTCTTAAATATAAATGATAGGTGTTGCCCAGGATGATCTGCGCTTTTACCTCATTTTCCAATTGCGCCTGCGTTACCGCCTTCACCGAGCCGGCGGTACCTACCGGCATAAAAATGGGCGTTTGAATAGTACCGTGATCGGTGGTGATCATCCCCGCCCTCGCCGATGAATCTTTATCTGTATGTTGTAACTGAAAGTGTAACTGCGCCATAACCGGACGGCAAAAGTACTGGAAAATGCTGAACGCAAGATGCTGAATGCTCTTAGTCGTTACCAGCTAACGCTCTGCCTTCTGCGTTGTGCATTCCGCGTTCGGCGTTTTGCATTGCGCGTTTAGCGTTTAGCATAATCCTCCTATATTTGCGCATGCCGTATTTGAACCCGGGTGATATCATTTTTATAGCGCTTCTGTTGGTTACGGCAATACTCCTTTTTTATTATCTGTGGTTTTTTGCACGACTTGCCTTTTATAAGGATCGAAACAGTGCCAATGGCGCCGGGCAGCCAGTAAGCATTATTGTTTGCGGGAAAAATGAGGCCTCCAATTTTGCCAAAAACGTTCCCGCATTGCTGCAGCAGCAATCCGGAACCGCTTATCAGGTGCTTATTGTTAATGATCAGTCTACCGACGATACTGCATCTATCCTGGCAGCGCTGAAAAGCGATCACCCCACGCTTACCGTCCTGAATCTTTCGCAAAACCCAACCGGAATGCCGGGAAAAAAATATCCATTGTCTGCCGGCATCAACAATGCCGCCAATGAGCTGTTGCTCTTAACGGATGCCGATTGCGTTCCAGCCTCGGAGCACTGGCTGGAACGCATGACAAATCCCTACAGAAATGGTGCGGAAGTTGTTTTGGGCTATGGGGCCTACCAGAAATACCCAGGTTTTTTAAATAAGGTGATCCGCTACGAAACCTTTCATAGCGCATTACAATACCTGTCCTATGCACTGGCCGGTATCCCTTATATGGGCGTCGGCAGAAATCTCAGCTATAAAAAAGATCTTTTTTTTAAGAATAACGGCTTTGCCGATATCAGCCATTTGCCTGGCGGCGACGATGACCTGTTCATAAACAAGGTGGTCACTTCAAAAAATACTGCCGTCGTAATAGCCCCGGAAGCCCATACGATCAGCGCCCCCAAACGAACCTGGGCAGAATGGAAAACACAAAAGACCAGGCATTTTAGTACTTCAAAATATTACAAATCCAATCACAAGGTATTACTTGGGTTATACAGTTTATCTCATTTTTTATTCTATATATTTATTATTACGACCGGCTTTGCGTACCACTGGCGGGAAGCATTACTGGTACTTGTTCTCAAATCATTGATCCAACAGGTGATTTTTGGCCGGGTAATGAAAAAACTAAACGAGCCCGACCTTTGCAAATGGGCCCTTGCGATGGATCTCTGGATGGTTGTTTATTACCTGCTTTTTGCCCCCATGCTTTTCAAAAAAGAAAAAAAATCCTGGAATTAGCCGCCCTGGTGTTGCGCTAAGCATTATTTCTTCGTATTACTTGTTACAAACCTGTAAATCATGAAGAATTTGCTTGCGATAGCTGTTACTTCAGCAAGTGGAATCCTATTGTTTTCTGCATGCGCGAAAAATAATGTTCCGGAAGGGCCAAATAAGCCAGACGCCCCCATCACTCTTATATCCCTGGCACAACCTGTTAAAGAGTCAATGTCTGGCTTTTCCTTTACTTTTTTTAAGACCCTGATGAAAGAAAAGCCGGTAAACGAAAACATATTCGTTTCTCCCCTTAGTCTGCACATAGCGCTGGGAATGGTAGCCAATGGTGCAGCAGGCGAAACCCGGGATGAGATCGTAAAAGTGCTGGAAGCCCAGAACCTTTCAAAAGAGGACCTGAATCAATCCTATCGCACTCTATTGGAAAAACTGCCCAATGCAGACCCTAAGACTTCCCTGGGGCTTGCCAATTCAATATGGTACAAAAACAGTTTTGCAGTAGAACCCGACTTTATAAAAACATCAAAAGATTATTTTAACGCCCAGGTTACAGGACTGCCTTTCCAGCCTTCAGACGTAAATACCATTAATAAATGGGCAAGCGATAACACCAACGGGAAAATTCCAAAAGTTATCGACAAGTTCGATGACGGGCTGGTGATGCTTTTGATGAATGCGTTGTATTTTAAGGGCGACTGGCGGGCAAAGTTTGACAAATCAAAAAACCAGTCCAAAGAATTTACAAAAGCGGATGGCACAAAAATACCTGTACAAATGATGCGGCTGGAAGACACTGTAAAATACGCATCTAACGGCAACTATACAGCAGTGCAGAAACTCTACGGAAGCGGTCAGTTTTCAATGACCATCCTGCTGCCGCAGAGTGGAACCATCGAAGAGGTGTTCAACCAGCTGAATCTGCAGGAATGGAATGCGTTGCAAGGCGGGCTACATACTACAAAAGTGGCATTGGAGTTACCAAAATTCAAATTAGAACAGGAGTTTCGCCTGGAGCAGTGCCTGCAAACAATGGGAATACAAAAAGCATTTACGAACGTCGCTGATTTTAGTATGCTTAGCAAAGCATTCACAAAAATTAGTTTTGTAAAACAGAACACTTTTGGCGCCGTGGATGAAGCCGGAACAGAGGCCGCAGCAGTGACCACAATAGGTATGATTTTGACGGCAGAAAACCCAGACGCCATCCCCAAATTTATCTGCGACCGTCCTTTTGGAATTATTATTAGTGAAAATACTTCAAATACAATACTGTTTATGGGGCGTATAACACAACCCGTTAGCCAATAATATTAACCCGATACCAACACCACTAGTTACCCTGCCCATTTTTTGGTGCAGGGTATTTTTTTCAGTGGTCACAACTCCCTCACTTGATCCTTTAATAATTTTAGCAGCGCATCAAATTCTTTGGACAAATAGCCTGTTGACAGGTTTTTCATCCTGCCGTGCAAAATTGTATATTCGCAGCTCCTATTGGTTTAATATTAAATAATAAATGACAATATCCTATAAGTGGCTGAGTGAATACCTGCCGGAACCCGTTAACATTAACAGATTAAGCGTAATACTGACCTCCATTGGCCTTGAAGTAGAGGCCCTGCACGACTATGAAGAAATAAAAGGCGGCCTCAAAGGGCTGGTTATTGGTGAAGTGCTGGAAACGCAGCCACACCCGAACGCGGACAAATTAAAGCTTACCAGGGTAAACATTGGCGGCGATGCGCCCCTGAACATTGTTTGCGGCGCGCCTAATGTTGCCGCCGGTCAAAAAGTAGTGGTAGCACCGGTGGGGGCTACCATTTACCCCACCAACGGCGACCCGCTGACGATGAAGCTGGCAAAAATACGGGGCGAAGAAAGCCAGGGAATGATCTGCGCGGAGGACGAGATCGGCCTGGGCACATCGCATGCGGGGATCATGATATTGCCTGCGGAGGTAAAACCCGGCACCCCGGCGGCAGAATATTTTCAGAACTATTCAGATACGATCATAGAAATCGGTCTTACCCCCAACCGGATGGACGCCATGAGCCATTGGGGCGTGGCCCGCGATGTTTGCGCGTACCTGAGCCATCATGATAAAAAGACAGTAGCGCCCCGGCTGCCGGTTACCAATAACCTTACTATTCCAAAAGGGAAAGCCCCTTTGACGGTTTCCATTGAAAACGACAAGGCCTGTCCCCGGTATAGCGGCATTTGTATTGAAGCGATTCGCATCGCCCCCTCCCCTAAATGGTTGCAGCACAAACTAAAAGCTATTGGACTGAAACCCATAAGCAATATAGTAGATATCACCAATTTTATCCAACATGAAACCGGGCAACCGTTGCACGCGTTTGATGCGGATAAGATCCGCGGGCAACAAGTGATCGTAAAAAATCTTCCGGAGGGCACTCCTTTTATTACCCTGGATGGGAAGGAACGCAAACTGAGCGCAGAAGACATCATGATCTGCGATGCGGAAGGCGGCATGTGCATTGGCGGTGTTTTTGGCGGACTGGAAAGTGGCGTAAGCGACAGTACGAAAAACATATTTTTGGAAAGCGCTTATTTTGATCCAACCACCATCCGTAAAACCTCTTTCCGGCATGGGCTCAGAACCGATGCCGCCACCCGTTTTGAAAAAGGTACCGATAGCTCCGCCACCGTTACTGTTCTAAAACGCGCCGCGGCGTTGATCCTTGAAATTTGCGGCGGCAAGCTCTCTTCAGACATTTATGATCTTTACCCCGATCCGCAGCCAAAAAAAGAGATCCTTCTCAAATATCATTATTTGAAGAAACTCAGCGGCAAGAACTACCACCCCGAAACGGTAAAAACCATTCTGGAATCATTGGGTTTTGAAATAGAAAAGGATGATATAGATTCCCTGCTGATCACCGTTCCCTATCATAAACCGGATGTAACCCTGCCGGCAGATGTGGTGGAAGAACTGTTGCGGATCGACGGGCTGGACAATGTGGAAATACCTACATCTATTAAAATAACACCTTCAGTTGATGAAAATATTGAAGCAGAATTAATTAAAAATAAAATATCCTCCTTTTTAGCCGGCTCCGGGCATAATGAGATCCTGACCAATTCCATAACAAATAGTGCGTATTATGCTGAAAATGAAATGCATACCGTGGTTAAGATGAAAAATAGCCTGAGCACGGAACTCAACATCATGCGCCCCAATATGTTGGAAACAGGGTTGGAGATAGTGGTGCACAATTTGAACCGAAAGAACGATAATTTAAAATTATTTGAATTTGGTAAAACATACATTTTCAATGAAAAAGGAAAATTTGAAGAACCGGAGCATTTGTGTATTTACCTGACCGGGCAGCAGCAAACCCAGAACTGGAAACAGCCTGCAATCAAGTATGATTTTTTTGCATTAAAAGGGCTTGTGGATCAATCGCTCGCTCTCCTGGATATTACGTCACTGCGCTATGATGAATCGCAGGACACCAACCTGGGGTATGGTCTTGAGATCAGATCCGGACAGGTAACACTCGGAACTATCGGTGCCGTGGACCAGCAATTATTAAACCGTTTTGGAATTAAACAAGAGGTGTTTTTTGCAGATCTGAATTGGGATGCGTTGCGCAAACTGGCGCTCAGGAATAACACACAATTTAAACCGCTCTCCCGTTTTCCCGCCGTGCAGCGGGATATCGCCATGATCGTTCCCCGGGAGCTGCCCTATCAATCAGTTGAAGCAGTCATTCAAAAATTAAATCTGAAAAAATTACAATCCTTACAGCTTTTCGACGTTTTTATAAGCGACAAGCTGGGGGCCGATAAAAAATCATTCGCTATTAATTTCATCTTCCAGGATGAAGAAAAAACATTGACGGATAATGAAATTGATAGCTGGATGAAAAAGGTCATGCAAAGTTTGGAGAGAGATTTGCAGGTAGAAATCAGAAAATAGCAATAAAAATTTGTTCATGAGTCAGGTAATTGAAGAAAAGATCAAACAGATCCAGGAAAAATTGATACAGCTTTGCCGCAGGAATGCCGCCATCGAAAAAGAGAACAGCCTGTTAAAAGAAGCCCTGGAAGAGCAAAAAACAGCCGCAGCCAATGCGCAGACAAATATGGAAGCCATGCAGCAACAACTGGATATTGCCCGCTACGGCAACAGCGAAATGAATCCGACTGAGCGAAAGGCTTTTGAGAAAAGAATCAATACCTACCTGAAAGAGATTGATAAATGCATTGCGTTATTGAGTGTATAATTAAAAAAAATTATGTCCGACAACCTGATACCCGCCAATATAATGATTGCCGACAGGCATTTCCGTATAAGAGTAGAGCCTGCAGATGAAGAAACCGTCCGGCACTCCATCAAGATCATCAATGATAAAGTGATGGAGTTTAAAAAAATGTTCCCGGGAAAAGATATGCAGGACTATGTGTCCATGGTATTGATATGGTTTGCTACCGAGTTTAAGGCTGAAGGCGTTTCTTCTATTGACACGGAAGCCGTCATGGGTAAACTGAAGCAGTTGGAAGCCATACTCGATAGTGAGCTGGGGGAATAAGTATTTTTGCCACTAAGACACGAAGACACTAAGATTTTTACTCTTAATGCCATAGTGCCTTTGTGGTCTATTTTTTATTTTGTCACTAAGACACATGGGCACTAAGGACTTTTTACTCTTCGTGCCGTAGTGCCTTCGTGGCCTATTTTTTGCCTGTTCAGCTAATTCCTGAATCTTCTTATACCCTTTTTAATCAGGGGAATGTTAAAGTTAATAAGATACCCAAGTTCCAGCCCTGTCAATTTTAAATGGCTGATAATTTGAGCTTCCCATACAGGATTAACCAGTTCAACGGATTTTATCTCTACTACAACAAAATCGTCTACCAATAAATCTAATCGCAGACCTTCGTCAAATTGGATGCCATCGTATTCTATAGGAACGTCAACCTGCCTCCTTACCTTAAATCCCGCCTTGCGAAGCTCGTGCGCCATACATATTTCATATATTTTTCCCAACAGGCCAGGCCCCAGTGCTTTATGTATTTTAAAAGCGGCGTTTACAATAGCACTACCGATTTGCTCCTGTTTTTCAGATAAGTCTTTGTATAGCATACCTACTAAGGTTTCTATTCTTCGTGCCGCGATGCCACGGTGCCTTTTTGCCATAAGACACGAAGACACTAAGGTTTTTTCTCTTCGTGCCTTAGTGCCTTCGTGGCCTCCTTTTTGCCGCCAAGCTCTTCTTTTTTGTGGCTTTGTGCCTCCGTAGTCTAAATTTTTCCAGTTACTGCAACTGCATCGCCGCGATAATACCATCTATTTTTGCATCCAGCTTTTTATCGGTTGCATCAAATTCGGCCCCACTGCTCAGTTGTTCCCTTACGCTAAAATAGAATTTTATCTTAGGTTCGGTACCACTGGGGCGGGCTGAAATCAGGCTCCCGTCTTCCAGCCGGAATTGCAGGACGTTTGATTTCGGCAACAGGATGTCTGTAGCTTCCCCGGTATGAGGGTCGGTGGATTTACTGCTTTGATAATCCAGCACCCGCACCACTTTAGAACCATTAATTTCTTTGGGAAGATTGTCCCGGTACTGCTGCATCATAGCAGCGATCTGCTGTTGCCCGTCCATTCCCTTTTTGGTAATGGAGATCAGCTTTTCCTTATAGAACCCGAATTTGATATACAGTTCTATCAATTTATCAAACAGGGTTTTGCCTTTGTTTTTTTCATAAGCCGCCATTTCGCAAAGCAGGGCAACCGCGCTCACCGCATCCTTATCGCGGATCTTGTCTCCTATCATCAAACCAAAGCTTTCCTCCCCCCCTATGATATAGGTTTCTTTTCCCTCTTTTTCGCGGATGAGCTCGGCGATCCATTTAAATCCGGTTAGTACGCGATAGCAGTTCACCCCGTATCCTTTTGCCAGCTCATCGGCCATGCCGGTAGTAACAATAGTAGTAATGATCATATCATTCGCCTGCGCAATACCTTTTTCTTTCCTTGCTTCCAGCAGATAGTTAAAGGCAAGCACGGCGGTCTGATTGCCATTCATCAGCACCCATTCGCCATGATTATTTTTAACGCCGATACCCACCCGGTCGGCATCCGGATCCGTACCCAGCAAAATATCCGCATCCAGTGCCTTGGCTTTTTGCAAGCCAATACTCATGGTTTCCTTTTCCTCGGGATTGGGGTACTCCACCGTTGGAAAGTTTCCGTCCGGAGTTTTTTGTTCTTCTACAATAGTAACATTCTTAAATCCGAACCGTTCCAGCACCAGTGGCACCAGGGTAATACCCGTTCCGTGAATGGGCGTGTATACAATTTTAAGATCACTTTGCTTTTCGATTACCTCCGGGAATACGCTGAGGCCTTTTACCATTTCAATATATTGTTCATCTATATCTTTTCCGATAATGGTAATATTCTCATCCTGGCCGGTCCATTTTACATCATCCACTGATGCAATTTTTTCCACTTCTTTGATCACGTTTTTATCATGCGGAGGCACTAACTGACCGCCATCATTCCAGTAAGCTTTGTAGCCATTATACTCTTTTGGATTGTGTGAAGCAGTACACACTACGCCACCCTGGCATTTCAAGGTGCGGATGGCGAACGAAAGCTCAGGTGTGGGCCGCAACGCTTCAAAAAGGAACACTTTTATGCCATTAGCGGCAAAAACATGGGCCGTTGTTTCCGCAAAAAAGCGACTGTTATTCCGGCTATCATGTGCAATAGCTACCCGCACTTCTGTACCGGGAAAAGATTGTATTAAATAATTGGCATAGCCCTGCGTAGCCATGCCCACGGTATATTTGTTCATCCGGTTGGTTCCCACGCCCATAATCCCACGCAGCCCGCCGGTGCCGAATTCCAGGTTCTGATAAAAAGCGTCCTCCAATTGTTTGGGGTCGTTTTTTTCCAGTTGTTTAATAGTATCTTTTGTTTCGGGATCATAATTGCCCTGCAACCACTGATCTACTTTTTGCTGAATAGCACTATCCATAATCGTTAATTTTTACAGGCCTGAAGATACCTATAATAATTTCCAATCGGAAAATTTAACGGGATTTTTTTACAGCCATTGGTATGCTTAACGCGGAACGCTCAATGCTGAACGCCCGATGCTGAATGTGAAACATCAAACATCAGACATCGAACATCATCCATCAGTTATCGACCAGCTCTTTACAAACCGGCATACGATCCGCTTCGGGCTCCTGGCGCTGTGCCTGTTTCTTCTCGCGCTCCTTTTTGGCAAGGTTGATACAGAGCACGCTTCCCAATATAATGGCCAGCCCGGTCAGTTGCAGCCGGGTCAAATGATCCCCATTAATAAAAACGCCCAGTAAAACCGCCACCAACGGATTTACATATGCATAGCTGCTCACCTGCGCCGCGCTCCGGGCGCTTAGCAAAAACACATAGGCGCTATAGCCGACAATAGACCCCATAATGATCAGGTAAATTAAGGCACCCCATGCTTCGCCGGGGATAGCGCCCCAGTTTGTTTTTTCAATACTCCCGTCGGCAAATCCGATTATAAAAAATACGATGCCCGCCGAAAAGATCTGCCATGCCGAGTTTACGGACGGGGATACTCCTTTAACCTTATATTTTGAATACAGCGAACCTACCACCCAACCGATGTTGCCGATAAAGATCGCCAGGATGGGCACTAAAGTATTCGTACTGCCATCGCTTGTCAGCTTTTCATAGAACAATGCGATCACCCCCAACAGCCCGATGAACACCCCAAGCAGGGTAAACCGGTTGGTAAAATTCTCCGTCCAGTTCGGCTTATCAAAAACCAGGAACCATATAGGGGCCGAAGCCAGGAAAATAGCAACAAAGGAACTATGCAGGTATTGTTCTGCCCAGATAACGGCGCCGTTGCCTACAAATAACATCAGTATACCGCTGATCACCGAATGAAGGATCGCCTTCCGGTTCCATACCCGCTCGCCTTTAGCGGCCACCCATACCAGCATCATAACGCCTGCTGTCACAAAACGTAATCCGCCTAAAAGCATCGGTGGAATATATTTCACCCCGCGTTCGATAAAAAAGTAGGTTGATCCCCATATAATATATACCGCCGCAAATGCCAGTATGACCATTAATGCGGACGGAGCTTTTTGCTGATTCATTTTATTATTCAATTGAAATATGAGCAGATTCTTTTACGGTCTCCAATACAATGGTAGTGCGCATGGAAACGATATTGGATATTTTACTGAATCTCGATCGCTTCAGCTCCATCAGTTCCAATGGCCCCGAAAGCCGCGCTTTTACCAGGTAACAATCCTCCCCTGCAATATGATGTACTTCCATCACCTGAGGAATCGCCGCCAGCGCCCGTGCCGATTTATCATTCGCAAAACTGTCTTTCGTCTTTATAAAAATGAAGACCAGCAGCTCCTTGTCTATCGTCAGCGGGTCAATAGCCGCAGAATAGCCCCGGATCACTCCTTTTTCCTCCAGTTTCCTTACCCGTTCCAACATCGCCGACGGCGCCATTTTGAGTTGATTGGCCAATGCTACATTGGTGATGCGGGCATCCTCCTGCAACAGCCGCAGAATACTCAAGTCCGTTTCATCCAAGTTAATTTCCAGCTTCTTCATATCTCAAATTTAATATTATTCTGAATAAAAACAAAAAACAGAATATTATTCTTTAAATAAAGTATAATAAGATTTAAAATTCTGAATCATCCGACACTATACGCCTTCTCCGCGGATCTGTTAAACCTTTTTATGTTGCATCAAACTTTGAGTGTTTCTTTTATTTTTGCACAGCCGCAATGGGCGCCTATTTAAATATGACAAGAAGATTTTATTCTGCACTTATCGTTGCAGCAACGTTTGCAGCATCCTGTAATAATAATGGCAATAACGATAACACTACACCGGAGGTGGATGCGCCTAAGGCGAACGCGGTAAAAAATATCGGGTTCTCCATCATTAAGACCTACCCGCACGATACCACCTCCTACACCCAGGGACTTTTGGTTTATAAAGGCAAAATGTATGAAGGCACCGGTGGTGATGACTCCAGTGTGGTGAGCAGCAAGTTATCCCGGCTACTGGAAACGGATGTAACTACGGGAAAAACACTGAAGGCGCTGGACATTGGTAAAAAGTATTTTGGAGAGGGCATTACCATTTTAAATGATACGATCTACCAGCTGACCTGGACCGAGCATACGGTTTTTGTATACGACATGAATTTCAAAAAAATAAAGGAATTTCCGCTGAATACCGAAGGCTGGGGCCTTACCAATAACGGGAAGGAACTCATTGCGAGTGATGGCGTCACCAGTAACCTGTATTTTTACGATCCGCACACCTTCCAACTGCTGAGAACCCAATCCGTGAGCATGAACGGCGATTTGATCAATAACATTAATGAGCTGGAATTTATTGACGGGTTTGTCTACGCTAATATTTACACCACACCCTACATTGTCAAAATTGATCCCGCCAGCGGGCAGGTGGTTGGGCGTATTGATATAACACAGATCTGGGACCGCATCAAGCAAGTTGATCCTGACGCAGATGTTCCCAATGGGATTGCTTACGATCCGGATACAAAGAAAATTTACGTTACGGGCAAGAAATGGCCGGAATTGTACGAAGTGCAGTTTGGGAATTAGGGAAAAGCATGGCTACAAGTCGTCGATTTTCGTTGCACAAAGTATTAATGTGATCCAATCCGTAAAGGAATGCTCCTGTTTAAGCTAAACGCATCTAAATTTTAGGGCCATTGGCTCGTTCTGTTTTGTAATGCCGTACTTTAGCGCAGCAACGTATACGAAGTGATCGGCGGAGTGCCATCGGCACCGTGTATTATGAGCCGAACCTATGGTTCTCCATCCTTCTGAGCAGCCCGTTAAACGGGTTGAAACCCGTTTTTGAAAAATCTTTTCGAGGCAATGCCTCTCCCCTTCTAATTTAGATGGGCTTGTTCTGTGCTCCTATTTGTCAATGATTAGCATTATCTCTGTGCAGTCTAATTCCTATTAGTCCCTGAAGCAATTCAAACCAGTGGGTTTCGTTTTTTATATACGCTCTCCGCTCAGCGAGACTTGCAGTCTCGCTTCATTATTCTATCGCCTCAGGCGATAACTGGATCACGTAGATCACAGAGCTGCAGGCTTTCGCATTGCCGATGGCGTTAATGTTTGAAGAAAGTCCGTGCAGGCCTGAACTGACGTATTGGGTTTTCCCGGATTTATATTTGCTGCTCAGCATATCTACATAGAAACTATCGAACCACATGGGTAAGTACGTTGCAATCTGCAAGCCATGCATTGCCATTAATGTCTCCATCGCTTTTGGCGAAAAATGATACAGATGCCGGGGCACATCGTATGCCGCCCAATACTGCTGGTAGGCTGTTGCATCTTTACTCGTATAGTTGGGCACCGCAATGAATAACACCCCGTCCGTTTTTAAGCACTTTCTCAGTTGCGCCACATATGCCTGCAGTTCATGCACATGCTCCAGCACATGCCACAGCGTAATGGCATCATAAAAATTTTCCGGCTGTTGGTACAGTTCATGTGCCGGGGCAACCTCCAGTCCGTAAAGGGTTTTAGCCATCGCGCGGGCATCAGCATCGGGCTCTAGTCCTGCTACCTGCCAGCTTTCCCCCCTCATTGTGTTTAAGAAAGTGCCCGTACCACAACCCAGGTCCAATAAATGCCCGGTCTTTTCCCGGGTAAATTTTTTTATGATCCCGGCCTTTTGTTTCATCGTGCGGGTACGAACGGCCTGGTACAATTTACTGATGATCCCCTTGCTGGTATTAGTATGAGAAATATAGTCCTCCGATTTATAATAAGGACCGATGGACTCCTGGTCCGGAACATCCTGGGTAAACCGCAGGCTACAACGATCACATTCGGCAACAGCAAACACTTCGCCGCTTACGGTGTAATCTTTTACATTAAAAACGCTATGCTGCTGTCCGGAACCACAAACCGGGCAGTTCGAATAATGAATGGTAGGCATGCGCGAATTTTAAACAGCGAAACTGGTGCCGCATCCGCAGGTGCTGGAAGCGTTGGGGTTAGCAAAAGTGAATCCACGGTTATCCAAACCTTCCGACCAGTCAATTTCCATCCCGGCCAGGTACATTTCATGCGCTTTATTGATAATACAGGGAATCCCTTCTATCTCAAAAAATTTATCGTTATCTTCTTTTTTGTCAAATCCCAGCATGTAGCTCAACCCCGAACATCCGCCTCCTTTTACACCTACGCGTAAAAACTGTTCCGGATCAAAATCCGGAGCGCTCATCAGTCTTTTCACCTCTTTAATGGCGCCACTGGTCAAAACTACCGGTGCCGTTACTGCAACATTTTCCATTTTGCAAAATTAATCAATTTATGATGAATTGCCACAGAAGCACTGAAACACAGCTCTTTTTACAGGTGCCCCTTACCGTATATGAGGCTTCAATAGCGCATTTATCTGATCATAACCCTCAGGCCCTCAGTGTTTCAGTAGCTAACAACAAATATTATTTAGCATTACTGCAACATTTTTACAATTGTAATGTTAGTGTAAAAGATCCCATTTTTTGACGTAATTTTGCCTGCCCGTTCGGTTCAGGCGGGCAAAAATTTTAAACTCCGGTAATGAAGAAGATCCATATTGTTTTGCTGGTATTGGTGGCGGCCGCAATCGCTGTCCTGGTAAGTTTTTTACAAACAACAACAACCTACGATACGGTGGCCACGGCAAAAGAAAAACCCGGCAAATTTGTGCACCTGATGGCAAAATGGGATAAAAATGAGCCGCTGGAATATGATGCTGTTAAAAACCCGAATTACCTTTCGTTTACTGCCGTTGACAGCCTGGGGCAAAAAGTAAATGTGGTGTATCATAATCCGAAACCTGAGAATTTTGAATTGAGCGAGCGGTTGGTGATGAAAGGGAAATATGATAATGGCGTATTTGAATGCCAGAGCATCCAGACAAAATGCCCCAGTAAATATAAAGACCAGGACGCATCCAAGCACATCCCTCAACCCGGCGATGTTAAATCAACCACATATTCAACTACTCAGCAACCTGCTGCTGCGATCAAACAATAGAACAGCATGAATTATATAGGCGAAAACCTGCTGCCCGGACAAGCGGGACATTTTTTTATTATCCTGTCGCTCGTTGCGTCGTTCGTTGCCAGTTTCAGTTACCTCAAAGTTACCCGCAGCCAGCTCCCCGATGAACGGAGATCCTGGCTGAAGATTGCCCGCATTTCTTTTTTTATTGAAGCTTTTTCGGTGCTGGTGATCTTCGCCACGCTCTTTCATATTCTGTATCATCACCTGTTTGAATATAAATACGCCTGGCAGCACAGTAGCCGTTCGCTGGAATTGAAATATATCTTAAGCGCTTTTTGGGAAGGCCAGGAAGGCAGTACTTTATTATGGACCTTCTGGCATTGTGTACTGGGACTGATCGTTATAAAAAGAGACAAAGAATGGGAAGCGCCGGTGATGATGATCGTAAGCTTTGCCCAATTCTTCCTTGCCTCTATGATACTGGGCATCTATATTTTTGATGTCAAGATCGGATCGAACCCCTTTGTTTTATTAAGAGAATCCGGTGTGCTGGATAACGCCCCAGTGATGCACGTGGGATTCAATACGGCCAATCCGATTCGCCCGGATTATATGACGATGATCAAGGACGGGAACGATCTGAATCCGCTGCTGCAGAACTACTGGATGACTATTCACCCGCCCATATTGTTCCTCGGGTTCGCTTCCACCCTTTTCCCCTTTGCCTATGCAATGGCGGCACTGTGGACCGGCAAAACAAAAGAATGGATCAATAAAGTATTGCCCTGGTCGCTTTTTTCAGTAGCTCTATTGGGACTGGGAATTATGATGGGCGCCAAATGGGCTTATGAGTCGCTGAACTTTGGCGGCTACTGGGCCTGGGATCCCGTAGAGAACGCTTCGCTGGTGCCCTGGCTGATGATGGTTTCCGGTGTGCATACGCTATTGATCTATAAGCACACGGGCTTCTCGTTGCGTTCCACATTTTTATTCTTCGGACTTTCCTTCCTCTTTATTCTCTACTCCACTTTCCTTACCAAAAGCGGTGTTTTGGGAGATGCTTCCGTACACGCTTTTGCAGATATTGGAATGAACGGACAGCTATTCCTGTTCCTCCTGGTTTTTGCTTGGCTGATGCCGCTTGTTGCCGCCACCAAAGACAAACAACGCTGGATCATTGCCGCAATAACAGCGGCGCTTTCGATAGGCACGTATTTTCTCAACGATGTTATTCCAGGCTTTCCGTTGTATGTGATCCTCGGCGGAATCATCACCTTTATTGTTTTTATGAACAAGCAGGTGCCGGCGGTTAAAAAAGAGGAAAGCGCCAGCAGCCGTGAGTTCTGGATGTTTATCGGCTCCCTGGTTTTATTTCTTTCTTCACTGATCATTATCTTCCAAACCTCGTTGCCGGTATTTAATAAACTCTATAAAATAAATACGGCCCCGGGTGAGAATAATGAATTTGCTTATAACCAGATACAAGTGTTGGTAGCCATCATCATCGGCATTTTGACCGCAGTCTCCCAATATTTCCGGTACAAAGCCACTCCCCAAAAAATATTTTTTAAAAAAATTGCACTCCCTGGCCTGATCAGTGCTGTGATAGCAGCCTTTATTCTGCTGGTAGTTAAGATCAGTTATAACAAGGAAGGGATGGGCTTCCTGATCAATATCTGGATCGCCCTTGTGGCCGGTGTATTCGCCGTTGTTGCCAATCTTTCTTATATGCTTACCGCGATGAAGGGTAACATCAAAAACAGCGGCGCCTCTATTGCGCATTTTGGTTTCGGGCTGGTATTGGTAGGCATCCTGCTTTCCTCAGGGAAAAAAGAGATCCTTTCGCTCAACACCAGTGGCATTGCGATCCCTTTTGAAAAGAACAGCAAGGAAAAGACCGGCGAGAACCTGACGCTGGTAAAAGGCGTTCCCACAAGAATGGGCGACTACGATGTAACCTATGTAGGTGATTCTGCCCATCCGAAAAAGGCCCTCACTTATTTTAAGATCTATTTTAAATCGCCCACAGATAGCTTTACGCTGCACCCGAATGCGTTCATCAATTATAAAGGCAACGAGGGGTTGATGGCAAATCCTTCGGCACGGCATTATTGGGATCATGATGTGTTCACCTATGTATCTGCATTACCCGATCCTGAAAAAAATAAGGATACCGCTCAGTTTGTTGAAAGTTCAAAAAAGATCGGCGATACTATTTATTACAGCAGGGGCTTTATTGTTCTGGAAAAACTGGCCGGCAAGGACAACCTGCCTGTTGCCGGCTTTGACAAATCCGATACGGGATATACAGCCGCATTAAAAATACAATCTATCAACGGACCTTCTTATCAATCCGATCTGCTGACGATAAAAGGTAAAGGTCAAACACTGTTCCAGTCGCAGGACACGGTGATGGCGCAAAGCCTGGTGCTCACCTTAAATGATGTAAACAATGGCGTTGCCCGCATTGGGGTGAAGGAATCATCCAATGTAATGGAATATGTAACGCTGAAGGCTTATAAATTCCCCTATATCAATGTGCTCTGGGGCGGCGTGGTTATAACTGTGCTGGGAACATTGATCGCTATGATCAGGAGATTGCGATTAAACCGGCTAAAACGTGCTTAAATTCAAAGTTACAGGTTACTGGTTCCAGGATTCAAGTTGCTGGTCGATCGTTTCATGTTTGACGCCTGAGGTTTGAGGTCTTGCCGCGTTTCCATTCATAATCAGGATAGCGTCATTGTCATAATATCCCTTATAAAGAGTCGGTTGTTGATCTAGTTTTTATCTCTATTGAAAGATTCAATAACCCGGAGCGGCAAGGATTTATCAGGGCAACAATGATGAGGCTGTATCAAAAGTCTCCGTTGTCATACCTCCCGATGGCCATCGGGATGATCCGGTATCGTATGGTTACTAATAGATCCTGAAACAAGTTCAGAACGACATTTCGTAAAACGACTTTTGATACAGCTTCACTTTACATTTACTATTTTATATTCTTTATTTAAATGCCGTCACCTGTTGCCGGGAGGTTCCCAGCTTTTCGATGCCCAGTTCCACTACATCGCCGGGTTTCAGGTACCAGGGTTCCGGTTTTTGGCCGAGCCCCACTCCTGCCGGCGTTCCGGTGGAAATAACATCCCCGGACAACAATGTCATAAACTGGCTCAGATGACTGATCACCTGTTGTATGTTAAAAATAAAATCTGAGGTGGTTGAGTTTTGCATTTCCTGCCCGTTAACTTTTAACCAGAGGTTCAGGTTATTCGGATTTTCTATTTCGTCTTTGGTTGCAAGAAAAGGTCCTAACGGTGCAAACGTATCACAGCTTTTGCCTTTTACCCACTGGCCGCCCCGCTCGATCTGGAAAGCCCGTTCGCTGTAATCATTATGCAGGGCATAACCCGCTACGTAATCCATGGCATCTGCCTCTTCAACATAGGAGGCCTTCTTACCAATAACTACCGCAAGCTCCACCTCCCAGTCTGTTTTTAGGGAATTTTTGGGAATGACCACATCATCGAAAGGGCCGCATAAGGCCGTAGTGGATTTAAAGAACACTACCGGCTCCTTAGGGATCGGCGCATTGGTTTCCTTAGCATGCAACGCATAGTTCAGCCCGATGCAAATAATCTTTGACGGACGTGCCACGCAACTCCCCCAGCGCGCTGCTTCATTTACCTTCGGAAGTTTTCCTGCATTATCATCCACAAACTTTTTCAGCCGCTCCAAACCATTGTTTTCAAAAAAGGATTCGTTATAGTCTTCGCCGAATGCGGCGGTATCATACCGTACACCGTCAATAAGTACCCCTGTTTTTTCCGTTCCCGGTTGCCCGTATCGAATTAATTGCATAATTGAATTACTAATTTATTATTGATTATTTTGCGTTCACTATTCTAATTATTCAGCCTTATAAACCCGCCGTCAATCGGGTAGTCGCAGCCGGTAGTAAAGGAAGCCTCATCACTGCAAAGGTATAAGATCTGCGCAGCGATCTCTTCAGGCTTCGCCATACGGCCGATGGGCTGCGTTTTGGACAGCTTATCAAACATTTCCTGTTCCCGGCCGGGATAATTTTTTGCCAGGAATCCATCCACAAAGGGCGTGTGCACCCGCGCCGGAGATACGCAATTACAGCGGATACCATCGCCGATATAATCCTTTGCAACAGACAAGGTCATTGCCAGGACTGCGCCCTTGCTCATAGAATAGGCAAACCGGTCGGGCAGGCCAACGCTGGAGGCGATCGACGCCATATTCAGGATCGCTCCCCCGCCCTGCTGTTTCATTTTGGGAAGCGCCGCATGCAACATATTGTACACCCCTTTTACGTTTACGTTATACACCCGGTCAAAATCCGCTTCGCTGGTGGTATCCGCTTTGCCGATATGAGAAATGCCCGCGCTGTTTACCAGTATGTCAATACGATTAAGCCCCGCCAATGCCGCCACAACCTGCGTCTGCGCCGAAACATCAACAATGATACTGCTTGCATTACCGCCGGCCTTTGTTATTTCATCAATTGTTTGCCGGGCCGCTTCTTCATTAAAGTCAACGGCAACTACCCGCGCGCCGGCTTGCGCAAACAGCAATGCCACCGCTTTTCCTATACCGCTTCCCGCCCCTGTTATCACGGCTATCTTATCTGTCAACTGGAACATAATCTGAGCTTTATTTTTATTTAAGAGCGGCAATTTAACAATTTAGCAGCAATAATCCGTGTTACAGGTAACGTTAAAAATTTGGGCAAACCTGCGTTGCATCCGTGAATTGTAGCGCGTCAATACAGATATCATTATCTTTATGCGGATGAAACAGCATTATGTATGAGTTCTGTACCCGCGTTCCTGAAAAAACAGTTTTGTATAATAGTGTTTTTATTGCTGGGGTGTATTGTCAATGCCCAAACGCAACCGCGGCGTGCGCAGGGACCGTCGGTGCTGGCAGACACCAATGATGTAACTAACGCCGATTATCTGGCGGGGCTCCAAAAAGTATACGAGGCGCTCAACAAGGTGCCGGTGGTAACGGGTTCTTTTGAGCGGATCCCGGATCTTGAAAAAGAGCTTTCAGATAATGATAGCGCTATCAGCCTTCTTAAACAACGGCTGTCTTTCAATACCCGCACCTTCAATTTGCAGAACCTGCATATGTTCAGGGCCTTATTGAATGAGCTTTCCGAAAATGAACAGGATTACAGGCAAACCATTGCTACGTACGATACCGCGCTGATCAGCATCAAGAAAGAGCTCCTTCATCTTCGTAAAGACAGCCTTATTCGTAAAGTATTCCGGACGCCGGCCTTAAGAGATTCTTTTGCCCTTCAGGTAAACGATATCCGTACAAAATGGAAAATCGCCGATAGCCTGCTTACGGGGAATACTACCAGCATAAACAACCTGAAATCGAAGATCGCAGCAAATGGGCTGGCTATACAGGAATTACTTTATCAGACCGCTGCCCAGTTAAAAGCTGTGGGGCCGCGGGCTTTTCAAAAGGACCGGAGCTATATCTGGCAGCGAAGCCCCGTCAATGCGGCAAAAAAAAGGTTTGCCAGAAGAGCGCAATTGCTCAGTAATGAGAAGCAGATCGCCAACTACTATTTTAAATATACCCGCAGCGATCGCCTTAGCCTGGTGCTCATTTCCCTTGCATTTTTTCTGTGGGTGGCCTTTAGTTACAGGGGGTTAATAAGAACCCATAAACTTGCCGCGCTCAATGAACTGGAGCTGCGCCTGCTGTCTGCCCGCCCCTGGTGGCTCTCCCTCATTTTTTTATTTACTCTTATACCTGCTTTCGAGCTGGAGGCCCCGGCGCTTTATATTGAACTGATGCAGGTATTGCTGGCATTGGCTTTATCCAGGTTCTTCTATAAAAAAATCCCGAAGGATGGATATAAATATTGGCTGCTCTTTGTGGCACTGTTCTTAACCGTGCCGTTGCTCCGGATCATTTTTACCACATTTTCGGTAGAACGGTGGTTCATTCTTTTGGTAAATATCGGGGCGCTTGCCCTTGGGGTGCTGGTGTTAAAAAAATATCAATCGTTTTACAAAAGCTTCCGGCTTTGCTATAGTGCCACCCTGCTTTTTGTTACACTGAACCTGCTGGCCCTGTTTGCAAATATCCTGGGGCGGAGCACTTTAACCCAATTGTTTTATACTACGGCCTTCTATGCATTATTGTACGCAGTAGGACTTACGGTTACTATTCAAAGTCTGAGGGAGGCCTTTCTTGTCCATATCAAAAATTGCCGCGCCCAAAAGGGGTATACCGATCATTTTGAGTGGAAGCCTGTAGCCACCGATATCACAAAAGTGCTATCGCTGGTTGCGGTTATTTTATGGTTATTGCTGCTGGCGGTTAACCTTGATCTTTTTGATTCCCTGACTACTTCTATGGGCGCCTTTCTTTCCAAGCCAAGAAAACTGGGCGGTTTTTCTATTACTTTCGGTGGCATCTTTTTATGTATCGGCATTATCTGGCTGGCTAATTTTCTTCAGAAGTATATCGCTTACTTTTTTGGAGAGACCGGGGAGGATGCCATTGAACACGTTAATGCGCAGCACTCCAGGTTGCTGATCACCCGGCTCGTGTTGCTGGTAACGGGTTTTTTCCTTGCCGTTGCCGCCTCCGGCCTCCCTATTGATAAGATCACCGTTATTATTGGCGCCCTTAGTGTGGGTATAGGACTGGGATTGCAAAGCATTGTCAATAATTTTATTTCCGGTATTATTTTAATTTTTGACCGTACCATCCGCGTGGGAGACGTGGTAGAGCTCAGCAGCCGCAAAGGAAAAGTAAAGGAAATCGGCATCCGCTCCAGCACCCTGCTCAGTGATGAAGGCGCGGATATCATTATCCCCAATGGCGATATTTTATCCCATAACATTATTAACTGGACGCTCAGTAATAACATGGTGCGCTCTTCTGTTACCCTCATCATTTCAAAAACAACAGACATTGAAACCCTTTCCAATGCCATCGCGGAGGCTGTAACGGCCACAAACGGTGTAGCCGCTGCCAAGCCCCCCGCTATTTATATAAGTCCTATTAGCGCCAAATGGTCCACACTGAAAGTTTTCTTCTGGAGCGACTTGTCCGGCGCCACTACAATCAAGAACAGGGTTACAGAAACCCTTTATGCAAAATTGAAGGAACTGGAAATTGCAATTCCTGAATAAAGAGGGATCCAGGGTCTTGATTACAACTTTAAAAAATATAATCGATTTAGCTAATAATATGATTTATAAGCTTTTTAACTAATAATTTTATTTATAAGCATAATAGCTTATATTTGAGTTATGATCGCAATAATTACAGGAGATATTATTGGCTCAGAAACCACGCCACCCGGCACATGGATGCCCCTCTTGAAAACATTCCTGGGCAGGCAGGGGACAACGCCGCGGGACTGGGAAATCTACCGGGGTGATGCCTTCCAGCTAAAGCTGACAACCGAAGAGGCCTTATACAAAAGCATACTGCTCCGAAGTATCATAAAACAACATCCGGGGCTGGACGTGAGGGTAAGCATCGGGATCGGCGCCATCAATTACCACACAAAAAAAATAACCGAATCCAACGGCACTGCCTTTGTACGCTCCGGAAGAAAATTCGATGACCTCAAAGAGGAAAAGACCAACCTTGCCTTTGCAACGGGCGATGAGCAGGCAGACGCCACACTCAACCTGATGGCCCGTTTTGCTTCCCTGATCATGGACAACTGGAGCGTTGTGGTGGCAGCAACCGTACAGTTATTCTTAGAGCGGCCGGAGTGGAACCAGCAACAGTTGGCAGAACATTTAAAGATCAATCAATCGGCGGTAAGCCAGAGCCGGAAACGCGCGCAACTGGACCTGTTGATGGATTTCAATACCTATTATAAAAACAGGCTAAACCATTTAACGCAATGATGCTATTTATAAAATTATTGCTGGCCCATCTTTTAGGCGACTTTGTATTGCAACCCACCAGTTGGGTAGAAGAGAAAGAACGCAAAAGATATAAAAGCCCTAAACTATACCTGCATGCGCTCATACACTTTGGATTGATCCTTTTAGTAACGATGGACCCGCAGTACCTGCTCCCGGCTGTCGTTATTACGCTCAGCCATTTATTGATCGACGCGGCAAAACTTCAATTCCAAAATAAAAAAAACCAACGGATCCTTTTTATCGCCGACCAGGTATTGCATCTGGCAGTGCTGGCAGCAGCAGCATACCTGGCCACCCCAACCCAGCCCGCCTCCAGCCTTTCAATAACTCAATGGAACAGCTTCCTGATTATTGCCACCGGGGTCGCATTCCTTACCACCCCTGTGTCGGTCATTGTCCGGATCGTCCTTTCCAAATGGGCGCCGGCCACGGCAATAAGAACAGATGTGATCGAAACAAAATCGCTGCAACACGCCGGTATGATGATCGGTTACCTGGAGCGGATATTAGTGCTCATTTTTATCCTGCAGGGGCAGTGGTCGGCCATTGGGTTTTTGGTAACCGCCAAATCTGTTTTCCGCTTCAGCGATCTGAAAATGGGGCAAGACCGTAAGCTCACCGAGTACATACTCATTGGCACCCTGTTGAGCTTTGGTATTGCCATTGTAACCGGGATCCTTGTTACAAAATTATTAGTACTGATTACCGGGTAAACAATTGCGGTGGGGTGGCTAAAAACGTATTTTCCGGCCTGGTTAAATACGGAGACTATAAAAGACAAAACTTATACTAAGTATACAAAATCGGAAAAACCTCCCCTGCCAAATTCTTGGAACGAATGGCTTTTTGGTCAGCCCCGAATAATGGTACAAGGCTCCAAGCTTCGTACAGCGGGCATAACAAGCCGTTCCGGTCGGGCGGGCATTAAGGGTTAAGATGCTCATTAAGTCATTTTCTTAATAAGCTTAATGCCTCAATGGTTTGAAACCTGTGCATTCGATTGATCACCAACAATCCGGCGCGCATCATCCTGCGCAATCGATTCCATTAACCAGCCATTGACCTGGTTTGTTGTGTACCTTTACGGGATCAATTATTTACCATTTTAACTTCTACAATTAATGAACCGGAAATTGAAGGTTGCCCTGTCAACAGTTATGGCGTGCCTGGCACTGTTCAGTTGTCAACTATGCTTTAACGCAGCAGCTCAAACCATTCAAAAAGACACAGCGGCGGTGCATATCCTGGGTGCAAAAAAAATAAATTCCACAACCGTACAAGCAGTCTGTTCAAACGGCCAGCAACTGCTCCTGGATTTTTATGGCGAGAACATCTTCCGTATGTTCCAGGACAGTACCGGGAAAACAATGCACGATCCTGAAGCCACCCCTCCGGCAAAAATACTGGTCAACAATCCCCGGAAACCTGTTGCAGCGCTAACACTGAGCGACGAAGGCGCTACCATAACTATTACCACAAAAGACCTGCGCCTGCAACTAAACAAGGCAACTGCCGGCATCACCGTATTTAATAAAACAACTAATACCATTGCCGTTCGGATAAACGCGCCGGCCCGGTTTGACAAAAAGCAGGTATCCTTACAACTGCAGGAAGCTCCTGATGAATATTTTTACGGCGGCGGTGTGCAAAACGGCCGGTTTTCACACAAGGGAAAAATTATTGCGATAGAAAACCAGAATAGCTGGACCGATGGCGGAGTGGCCTCCCCCACGCCGTTCTATTGGTCAACCAAGGGATATGGTTTTATGTGGTATACCTTTAAAAAAGGACGTTATGATTTTGGCGCTAAAGAAAAAGATCTTGTTCACCTGTCGCACGAAACCCGTAACCTGGACGTGTTCTTTATGATCGATAAGGAGCCCGCAGCGTTGCTCAACGATTTTTACCAACTCACAGGCAACCCGGTATTGCTGCCCAAATTCGGGTTTTATGAGGGCCATCTGAATGCTTACAACCGCGATTACTGGAAAACCGACTCCGCAGGTATTCTTTTTGAAGACGGTAAGCGTTACAAAGAAAGCCAGAAGGACAATGGTGGCATCAAAGAATCCTTAAATGGCGAAAAAAACAATTATCAATTCTCTGCCCGGGCCGTTATCGACCGATATAAGGCGCATGATATGCCACTGGGCTGGATCCTGCCCAACGACGGCTATGGCGCGGGCTACGGACAAACAAGCACGCTGGACAGCAATATTCAAAACCTGAAATCCTTTGGCGACTACGCCCGCAGGAACGGCGTACAGATCGGTTTATGGACACAATCGGACCTGCATCCGAAGGGAGGTATTCCGGCTTTATTACAACGTGACATTGTAAAAGAAGTAGGCGTGGCCGGCGTACGGGTGCTGAAAACGGATGTGGCCTGGGTGGGCCCGGGTTATTCGTTCGGATTGAATGGCGTGGCAGACGTGGCACATATTATGCCCCAATATGGCCAGGATGCACGGCCTTTTATTATTTCACTAGACGGATGGGCGGGAACACAGCGCTACGCAAGCGTTTGGACGGGTGACCAGACCGGCGGGACCTGGGAATATATCCGTTTTCATATTCCCACTTATATAGGAGCAGGATTATCGGGGCAGCCCAATATCACTTCCGATATGGACGGCATCTTTGGCGGCAAAAACCCCAAAGTAAACGCCCGCGATTTTGAATGGAAAGCCTTCACCCCCATGCAACTGAACATGGATGGCTGGGGAGCCAATGAGAAATATCCGCATGCATTGGGCGAACCCGCCACTTCTATCAACCGCACGTATTTAAAGTTAAAATCAGAGTTGATCCCCTATACCTACAGCATCGCCTGGCAGGCAACAAAAGGGCTGCCGATGATGCGCGCATTATTCCTGGAAACGCCTAATGCTTTCACTCACGGAAAAGCAACCCAGTACGAATATATGTACGGTCCGTATTTTCTTGTAGCGCCCGTGTACCAGGAAACAAAGGCCGATACAGCCGGCAACGATATCCGCAATGGTATTTACCTGCCTGAAGGAACCTGGATCGATTATTTTTCAGGAGCAACCTATACCGGCAATCGCATCATCAATAATTTTGATGCGCCTTTATGGAAACTACCCTTGTTTGTAAAAAGCGGCGCCATCATCCCGATGACCCACCCTAACAACCACGTAAACGAAATTGATCCGCACCTGCGCATTTACGAATTATACCCGGCAGGAAAAACTTCGTTCACCGAATACGATGATAATGGTTTTACAGAAGCCTATAAGACCGGGCAAAGCGTTACCACACTTATTCGATCTTCTGTAGTAAATAATACTGCTTCCATAACCGTGTACCCTGCCAAAGGAAATTTTGAAGGGTTTGAAAAAAACAAGACCACCGAATTTCATATTAATGTAACCCGGCGGCCAACGAAGGTGCAGGCAAAAACCGGGGGTCGCGCTGTTAAATTATCGGAAGCAAAAACAAAAGAGGCCTTCCGGAACGGCACCAACGTTTATTTTTATGATGCGGCGCCTAACCTGAACCGCTTTGCCACCGGCGGAAGCCCGTTTGAAAAAGTTGTTATGACCAAAAATCCGCAATTATTGGTAAAACTGACGGCAACGGATATTACTCAAAACGCCGTAACCCTTACCGTTAGCGGGTTCCGGCTTAATGCTCCCGATCATCTGTTACAAGCAACCGGGGCTTTAACGGCCCCCCTGGCGGTCGTCGCCGATTCCAATAAGCAGGCATATACCTTAAAACCTTCCTGGAATAAAATACCCCACGCTGATTATTATGAAATAGACTTTGACGGGCAACGATACAGTACCATCCGGGATACTACCTTATTATTCGAGGGCTTATCGCCCGAAACGGATTATCATTTTAAGATCCGCGCGGTGAACAAAGCCGGGAACTCCGACTGGAAAGCCTTCGTTGCAAAAACAAGTATAAACCCATTGGAATTTGCGATCAAAGATATTCTTGGAGAAACGTCCGCTCCGTACCAGGAAGACAATGAAATTGCTAAATTATTTGATTTTGATGAGTCCGATCTGTGGCATACCAAATGGGGAACCAAAGCCGTGCCGTTTGATCTGATAATGGATCTGCGGTCCGTGAACCAGCTCGATAAAATCCGGTACCTGCCCCGGTCCAGAGGCAATGGCATTCTTTTAAAAGGAACGATTGCTTACAGTGCGGATAAAACAAACTGAGTGAAAGCCGGTAGTTTCGACTGGCCCAAAAACGGGGATACCAAGGTTTTCAATTTCACCAATCATCCCACGGCGCGTTACCTAAAACTATCCGTAACGGAAGCTGCGGGGGATTACGGCTCCGGTCGCGAGTTATACGTATTTAAAGTGCCCGGCTTCGAAAGCGTTATCCCCGGCGATATAAACAATGATCATATAATCGATAATAACGACCTCACTTCCTACCGGAATTATACCGGGTTAAGAAAAGGCGATGGCGATTTTGAAGGGTATGTAAGCAAAGGGGATATCAATAAAAACAACCTGATCGATGCCTATGACATCTCCAATGTGGCCACGCGGCTGGACGGCGGCATCGTTGCCACAACGCCCGATAGTCTTAGCGGAAAGCTGGAATTGCAGGTTAGCAAAAAAACATTTGACAAAGACGAAACGATCGCTATTGCGGTAAAAGGATTAAACCTGAGATCGGTGAACGCTTTAAGTTTTGCGTTGCCTTATAGCCAGCAGGATCTCGAATTTGTGAGCATTGAGCCGGTAAATATGTTAAACATGGACAACATGACCAACGACCGGCTACACAGCAACGGGCAAAAAGCGTTATACCCCACTTTTGTTAATGTGGGCGATCAGCCGGTGCTGGAGGGTAGTAAGGAATTGTTTATCATTAAATTCCGGGCAAAGCGCAAACTGAGTTTCGATCCGAAATATGCAGATGGGATATTGGTAGATAAACATTTAAATACGGTGACCTTTTAAGCAGCCATCAGCATCTTTCTTTTTGCCACAGAGGTACAGGAACATCAGTGTTTCGCTGCTTTTGTGGCTGATTTTATAACGGGATAATTTAGATTCATTTGCCTCGCAAACACGTCCATTTTAACGCGCGCATACACCAATCGCATTATGGTAACAAAAGTCAGGAATCGATACCAAAGACTTTTTTGGCCTTAAGATAATAAACCAACCGGCCGTTTAACCCGGTTAGCCCGCCATTGATGATCTTAGTGATCTTTGTAAAATCCCCGGCATCGGCGTATTGGTTCAGCCTGGAGTCGGCCCACTCTCTGCAGGCAGATAAAACAGCATATTGAGGAATAGCCATATCATCGGGGCTCGTTATAAAATCATGCTTTGTCAGGTTTGTCATCTCCTGGTAAAATGCCTTTCCTGTGCCATTAAACCAACCCCGCCCCCTGTAGCGGTATCCATCCCCGCTTGCTGCATCGCCGTTGCCCATTCGGTTTGCATAAACAAAGTTCCCCAATTTTTCCGGGTTCTTTGTATAAGGCAGGGCGCTGGCCACTGTTGGAAAACGGCTGGGCCATACCTGCTGCAAGCGCTGTGGTGTTGTGTAATACATATTCTCTACCAGTTCCCGCAACTCGCCGCTTTCATAAGCCCCCTGGGCCAGGTAGGCGGCAATACGCAAGGGCGAATCAATATCATACTCCGGCAACTGTGCGTTAAATTCATCAAGGAAATGCTGCGCAAGCTGGGTGCGCGCCTGGGGCATGATCTTCATCAGTTGGTCTAAAGTAATATTCATGGCTTAGTGTATTTTGTTTTTCAAATTGATGTCTGAATCAAAATTATATCCGGGCTATCCCGGTATCAGGCGTTCTTTTACGCAAAACCGAGAGCGGCAATTCACCGCATTGAGCAATTTTTTATAAGAACAGAAGGACCTGTTATAATTTATCTGCAAATTTCTAACCGATCTCTTTCCCTTACCGGTGCGGAACCAGGCAGCAATATTCTTAACGGGCCTGCAATCGTCTGAGCATTCGCCGGCCGACACCGGCCGGACGGGAATGGCTTAGTTGGACCGATGCGGGAACTGTTGTTATAAAATACAGGTCTAAACCGTTGGCAAACCGGCTTCTTTCCAGGCCTTAAACCCACCTTCCATATGGGCTACATTATCAAACCCCATCATTTTTAATGTTTGTACGGCCAGGGCTGAACGTCCGCCACCCGCACAATGGAGGATGATACGTTTGGTCTTGTCAAATTCGGGCTTGTGATATGGCAGCGCCGCATCGGCATAAAATTCCAGCATACCCCGGGGCGCGTGCACGGAACTTTCAATTTTCCCGTCCCGTTCCAGTTCTTCCCCCTCGCGGAGGTCAATTAATACGGTGTCACCGGAAGTCATTTCTTCCTGCACCCGGGCCGGCGAAAGATTTTCGATCAGCGCTTTAGCTTCCTTAACCATATCCATGGCAGACTTTGAGCTCATCGTTCTACTTATTTAGGAACCATAAATTTAATCAATGGAACGGCGGTAGTCAATACCTGAAATGTGTGAGGGCCTTATTCTATTTTATAATGAGCCGATATCAAAATTACTATAATGGACTTAGCGATGCTCCTTTATTTTGATCAAGGTAGACAGGGGCTTGTTAACTAAAAAAAGTAGTAGTCCGGAGTTGCTTTCAAATTCAAAACGGGTCGTGCCCATGGCACTCGATCTCCTATATCTGGCTCCGCACTTCGAAATAAATTCCGAAGTTACCTGATATTCACAAGCCTCTGGCTTTCTGTCACATTAAGAATAACATTGTGCCGGCAGAAAGCTCCGGTCGGTGAATTTTAAAGAGGCGTAGCCTCGGTTTAATAGGTTAACAAGGAACTAAAGCTCCTTGTTAACCCGTGCGCAACCAAAAGCAGAGAGCCGTCGACTCGGCCTATAAGTTGATCCCCGAATGGTATCCCATCAGCAGCCTTTGGAATTTCGGGGCAAATCACGACTCTTCTTTGTACAAATCCGTAACAACGGTGCGTTATACAGCTAGCGAAGCGGGCGGGCGGGCACACCGGTATTGGTAAGTACAACCGGTTTTATTGAACCATCCCCGTTAAAATACATCCGTTCGATGCAGGTTTCCCGGGCATTGCCGTCTTTTTCGGTAAGCGGGCGGCGATGGTACACGATATACCATTCATCTTTCCCCGGGATCTTTATAACCGAGTGGTGGCCGGCTCCGGTTGCTATTTTGGGATCCTGCTGTAATATTTTAGCCACTCTTTTAAACGGGCCTGCGGGTGAATCCGCTACGGCATAGGCCACGCTATAATCAGGTCCCGTCCACCCGCCTTCGGACCACATAAAGTAGTATTTGCCGTTGCGCAGGAACATAACCGGTCCTTCTACGTAGCCTTGTGGCGTTATTTCTTTAAACAGAGTGCCATCCTTAAAAGGAAGGAACCCTGTGAAATCATTTTTTAACCGCGCTATATTGCAATGCCGCCAGCCGCCATATATTAAATACCAGGCGCCGTCTTTATCCTTAAAAACGAACTGATCTATGGGCTGCGCGCCATGGTGGAATTTACCAACCAGGGGCTTGCCCAAATAGTCTTTAAACGGGCCTTCAGGCCGGTTGGCCACCGCAACCCCAATACCGCCTGTGGCGCTGTCGTTCTGAATATCATTTGCTCCGAAAAACAAAAAATATTGTTGTCCCTTCTTTACGATTGCCGGCGCCCACAGCGCCCGTTTCGCCCATTTCACAGCGGCGGTGTCAATAATATGCGAATGCTTTGTCCAGGTAACCAAATCGGGGGACGAAAAGGCATCCATGAAAACCTGTTTATTATATGGGGCTGAATAAGTGGGATAGATCCAATAGGTATTTCCAAACAGCGCGGCTTCGGGATCTGCATACCAGCCCGGAAACAAAGGATTGCCGGATAGTTGCTTCTGTGCCTGAGCGATGCTCCCCCACAGGCATAATACAATCGGCACTAAAACTTTTGCTATGTACTGCACCTTGCATTTAAATAATCGGACCATTGATTTTTCGTTTACGGGTTTATGTCCATCAGCCACAAAAGTATTTTTCAATGCTGATTTCGCAGACTGAAAAAACAAATATAAGAAGGACCTTCTGTGATAATCGGTGTAATCCGTGAGCAACAGATAAATATTGCTTTTTATTTGTCCGTTCATTTATCTCACAGATGCCACAGATTCGCACAGATTTTGGAAGCATTAGGTTTAGTAAAAAAATGGCTTAATGAACGGCTTATCCTGCGCCGCTGTGTGGTTCAATATAGTCATTAATTTACTTGCCTGATCGGCACCATTACCTTAACAACCGGTCGGCAACAAAGGTAATAGCCGTTTTTCCATGAGGAGTAGGCATGCCCTCTTTGTTCAGATTTACAAACACCAACCGGTCAATTGTCAGGATCTGTTGATGATCCATTTTATTACGAACTTCACAGCGGAGCGTTAGCGAAGTAGTGCCAAATTTTGTTGCAACAATGCCTATTTCAATAATATCTCCCTGCTTTGGAGAAGATATAAAATTAATTTCAGAGATAAATTTAGTAACGATATGCGTATTCTCCAGTTGAATGATCGCATATAAGGCTGCCTCTTCGTCAATCCATTGCAAGAGGCGGCCGCCAAATAAAGATTGATTGGGATTCAGGTCTTCCGGCTTTACCCATTTACGGGTATGAAAACGCATCTCATTATCCTGTTCGTCCATATATCAGATTATTTACGAGTTTCTCTTTTTATATTCGGCAATAACTTGCTCCAAATGTTTTTTAAAACGTCCTTTCAGATCCGGTAACGCATCATAGGGAAAGCCATCCGGCGCCAGGCGTTTTTCATCTTTATCCAGGAAAAAATAAAAAGGCTGTGTGTTGGATCCAAAACGGGACACCTGGATATCGGCGTTCCGGTCGCCCAGGTCTTCGATCTGTTTTCCCAGGTCCTTGGAATAATACTGTTCCGCCTGCGGAAGATCTACCCCGTTGTGCACATCCACATATAAAGAAACAATTACAAATTCATTTTTCAGCAATTGCATCACCTCGGGATCGCTCCATACCTGGCCTTCCATTTTGCGGCAGTTCACGCAATTGATACCGGTAAAATCAAGCATCAGCGGCTTTTTTAGTTTACGGGCCACTTCGAGCGCTTCATTATAATCGAAATAAGTGACCAGCCCGCTGTTTACCACCACATCGGGTTCGTACTTCTTCATTACCGCCGCATAGTTAACCGGCTCCGGTAAGCCGCCGGTGTAATGGGCGGTAGTGTCGTTTTTACCGCTACTGTTTTTAGACAGCGTCCTGAGGTCAAAACCTGGCGGCAGATCATCTGCATTAAAATCCTGGGTGCCCATTGGCGGCAGAAAAGCAGACAACCCTTTTAGCGGTGCGCCGAAAAGGCCCGGCACCATATATACCACCATACTAAAGGAGGCGATTGCAAAAAACAGACGTGTGACTGAAAGATAGGGCAGCCCAAAATCATTCTTTGGCAATTCATCATCATGTTTGAATTTTATTTTGCCCAGCAGGTAAAGCCCCAGCAGAAAGAAGATCACCACCCATAAAACGATAAATACCTCCCGGTCCAGTATGCGCCAGTTCTTTACCAGGTCTGCATTCGACAAAAATTTCAATGCCAGCGCCAGCTCCAGGAACCCCAGGGTTACCTTGATTGCGTTCAGCCACCCTCCTGCTTTTCCCAGTACGTTCAATTTGCTGGGGAAAAAGGCAAATAGGGCAAAGGGCAATGCCAGGGCCAGCGAAAAGCCAAACATCCCGATCAGCGGACCGTAATAGCTGCCTTTGGACGCCGCCACCAATAAGGGCCCGATGATGGGACCGGTACAGGAAAAGGAAACAATAACAAGGGTCAGCGCCATAAAGAAGATACCCCAAAAGCTACTGGTGCCCGCTTTACTATCGACCCGGGTTGACCAGGAACTGGGTAACGAAAGCTCAAAAGCACCCAGGAAGGAAATCCCAAACAACACAAAAATCAGGAAGAAAATAACGTTGGCCACCCAATTGGTCGCCAGGTTATTTAAAGCGGCAGGGCCGTAAATAAGCGTTACCAGGAAACCGATAAAAGTAAAAATGATAATTATTGAAAAGGAATACTGCAACGCATTTTTGATGCCATCCTTTCTTGTTTTGCTTCTCTTGGTGAAAAAGCTTACCGTTACGGGTATCATCGAATAGATACAAGGCGTTAACAGCGCCAGTAGCCCTCCGCCAAATGCAGCCAGGAACACCCACCACAAGGGTTTTGTTTCAGCAGCATTGTCCGTTGGTGCGCCCGTACCCGCGTTGCTGCTTATAGTTCTCGTGTTTTTTACAAAAAATTTAAAAGGCTCTTCAAAACTCGAAAACTCCTCTCCTGATTTATAAGAATAGGTAACGCTGCCTTTAATGACCGCGCTGTCATTTTTTCTCAACTGCACCACCTGGGCCCATTGAATAGAGTCCCTTACATAGGCAACCGGTACATTTAATATGGAATCCCGCGCCTGCACCAGGTTCCCCTGCTGTTGTAAAGAGTCTTTCAGGTAGTTTTTTCCGGTTGAATCAAATACAACTGCTGAAAATATGCCACTGTTTTCCGGTGTTTGGATACCAAATAATTCCGTTCCCGGATGGAGTACCCGCGCCGTTATAATCAGCCGTATTTGATCGTTACCGCTTTGCTCCTGCCGGTAACTAAACTTTATTTTTGACGAGTCCTGGGCTGCTGAAAACTGGGCAATTAAAAACAATAACGCTGTTAGTACTACGAATCGCTTCATTCATTTACATTTATACAAGTATACAAGCTTCAAATATATACAAATAAAAAAACGGAACAGAGGCCTTAGACGACCTCCTGATTATTTAAATAAATTTCAAAATAAGGCGGATCCTGTTCCAGGACCTTTAATAAAAACACCCGTTCATCGGATTTGTTATGCTACTTCCATCATTTCGATACATTTTTTTAAACTACTTTCCCAGTAGGGTATATTAAGATGGAAGGTATCTTTAAAGGATGACTTATCCAGAACAGAATAAGAAGGCCGTTTTGCCGGAGTTGGAAAAGCGGAGGTTGGGATCGGGTGCACCTCACAGCTACTGCTGGCAAGTTTTTTTATAGCAACGGCAAAATCGTACCAGGTGGTGGTGCCTTCATTTGTGTAATGATAAATACCCGCCACCCACTTGCCTTTGGAGACCAGGTCCAGGATTGCCGCGGCCAGGTCGCGTGCATAAGTGGGCGACCCCTGCTGATCGCTCACTACATTAATAGCAGGTCGCTCACTCATCAGCCGGAGCATTGTTTTTACAAAATTTTTCCCAAAGGAAGAATATACCCAGGCGGTGCGAATGATCACGGCATCGGTATGCGCCGCTGCCAATTGTTCTCCCTTTAACTTGGTAGCTCCGTAAACGCTTACGGGGTTAGTGGCGGCATCCGGCCGGTAAGGCTGATGAGCCGTTCCATCAAATACATAATCCGTTGATATATGAACCAGTTTTGTATTATGGGCCGTACAGGTCCTTGCCAGCAGCTCCACAGCATCGGCGTTTATCTGTGTTGCAATAACCGCGGCTGCAGCCTCTTCCGCCTTGTCAACCGCTGTATAGGCGGCACAATTGATACAGTAATCCGGCTCAAAATCCCGGAAACAGCTTTCAACAGCTTCGGGATCGGTTATCGACATATTGGATCGATCCGTAAATTTAAAAACAAGAGCCGGGTATTGATGGCTCAAGGCGTTTAGCTCTGACCCCACCTGCCCGTTTGAACCCGTTACCAAAACTTTTATTTGCTTATTCATAGCAGAAATGCGAATTAATACATTGAAGATTTTTTTCAAACATTAAGAAGTTAAAAAATTTAAGGGAGAGCCCTTAGTCACCTTAATTCCTTAATGGTTTTACAAACTAAAATAACTTCTCTTGCTGATCTTATTTCTATAGATCCCCTTTAGATCCGCGATCAACGCGTCCTCCTTCGTAATGCTACAAAAATAGTCTTCATCCAAGTGCAGGTATTGCCGGTGTGGTACGGTAATAATGACGGCATCATAATTATCCGAAACTCGTTCGGTCAGTCCAAATCCGAAGGCTTTTTCAAGCGCCCCGGAGGAGGCAAAGGGATCTTCCACATGCACCGCTATAGAATATTCTTTTAAAGCAGCTACCACATTTGCCACTTTGCTATTGCGGATATCACTAATATTTTCCTTAAAAGTGGCCCCTTTTATTAGCACCGCCGCATCCGCTATATTCATACGTTTTTTAAGAATATGTTTTACCACTTTTGCCGCTACCTGTGCGGCCATCCGGTCGTTAATATTGCGTCCTGCCAGGATCACATCCGCATTATAGCCCAGTTGTTCTGCTTTATGCGTTAAATAGTAAGGATCCACATCAATACAATGCCCGCCTACCAAGCCCGGCTGAAAATTTAAAAAATTCCACTTGGTACGTGCAGCAGCCAGTACATCAAAAGTATTGATCCCCATTTTGTCGAAAATAAGCGAGAGCTCATTCATCAAAGCTATATTAAGATCGCGTTGCGTATTCTCAATAATTTTTGCGGCTTCCGCAACCTTTACCGACGGCGCTTTATGCACCCCCGCGGTTACCACCAGTTTGTACACTTTTGCGATCTCATCAAGCGCTGTTGCATCACAACCCGAAACAACTTTCACTATTTGAGACAGGGTATGTGTTTTGTCTCCCGGATTGATCCGTTCGGGAGAGTAACCCGATTTAAAATCGGCGCCGTTCTTCAATCCGGCTATTTTTTCAATGACGGGTAAACAGTCTTCTTCGGTGCAACCCGGGTAAACCGTTGATTCAAAAACGACATAATCGCCTTTTTTCAAAGCGCGACCAACCGTTGCCGATGCACTTAACAAAAAGCTAAGGTCCGGAACATGGAAGGCATCAACCGGAGTGGGAACCGCAACAATAAAAAAGCGGGCATGTTTCAGTGTCTCCGGTTCGTTCGTAAAAACAATATCCGCATTTTCAAAAGCGGCAGCATCCAGTTCATTGCTGGGATCTATCCCCTGCTTCATTAAATCGATCCGCTCTGGATTGATATCAAATCCGATAACCTGGATTTTCCTGGCAAACGCCAAAGCGATCGGTAATCCCACATACCCCAGGCCAATAACGGCCAGCTTAGTTTCTTTATTAATCAGTTGCTGATACAATGCTATCTCTTATAAAACCGATAATACTGATTTGGTGATGAACTCAAGTTGTTCGTTATCCATTTCTGTATGGATCGGCAACGAAAGGACCCGCTCGGTTAAATAAGTGGTAACGGGCAACTCCAGATCACCTACACCAAATTGTTTAAACATTCCCTGCTTGTGAGCAGGTACGGGGTAATAGATCATGGAGGGCACGCCGGTGGCATCGAGCTTTTCCTTAAAGCCATCCCGATCCACCCCGTTTAAAAGAATGGTGTACTGGTGATATACGTGGTCTGTATTATCCGCCTTGTGGGGCGTAATTATTTTATCTGTTTGCGCAAAGGCCTTATCGTAATAGGCGGCCACTTGCTGGCGCGCCTGGCAATAGGCGTCGAGGTGCTGTAATTTGATGTTCAGAATAGCTGCCTGTATGGTATCGAGGCGGCTGTTGCAGCCTACCATATCATGATAGTAGCGCCGCTGCTGGCCATGATTGGCGATCATCCGGAGCTTTTCGGCCAATGCCCCATCGTTGGTGAACAGTGCGCCGCCATCGCCAAAGGCGCCCAGGTTTTTACTGGGATAAAAGGAGGTGCAGCCAATATGCCCGATAGTGCCGGTTTTTTTTGAACTGCCGTCAGCAAAATGAAAAGAGCATCCGATGGCCTGGGCATTATCTTCCACTACGTATAAATGATGCTTTTCTGCAATTTTCATGATCGCCTCCATGTTGGCCGATTGCCCGTACAAGTGCACCGGGACAATTGCCTTTGTTTTGGGCGTGATGGCGCGCTCGATGGCCTCGGGATCGATACAAAATGTTTTGGCATCCACCTCAACAAATACCGGGGTCAGTCTCAGCAAGGCAATCACTTCGGTAGTGGCAATAAAAGTGAAAGACGGCGTAATAACTTCGTCACCCGGCTGCAGATCCAGCGCCATTAAGGCAATTTGCAGCGCGTCGGTGCCATTGGCACAAGGGATCACATGCTGCACATCCAGGTAAGCAGCCAGGTTATCGGAAAACGTTTTCACCGGTTTACCATTAATAAAAGCACTGCTTTCCATCACCTCCAGCACTGCCTTATCTACCTCACTCTTAATTTTCTGATACTGCGACTGCGTATCCACCATTTGCAAAGGTTTCATGTTGATTCGTTTGGGCTGCAAAGGTAGTTAAATTGGGCTTTTGTTTTGTCGCCAAGGCGGGAAGATACCGGGGGCATTTAAATGTTGTGAACTACATTTTCATTGCAGTAGCGCATGTCTTTTCTGTGTTTCAGCGTTTCTGTGGCTGATTCTTGCCACAGAAGCACAGAACCGCTGAGGGATTTCGCGGACCGTCCGGTTCATTCGTGCCTGCCCCCGCCCGAATGTGCCATTCGGTACAGGCGGGTATTAGTGGCAGCATTTGAAGCAACGTGGTCGCCCTTCAAATACTTCGCGCCCTGGCGTCTTTGCGGTTTAACCCCGGGAACGTTACATTTGCAAAAAAACAATTTGACCGTTCTTCTTTATACTATTTTCATCCGCTTGTACCGGGCCGGCATCGGTATCGCAGCATTATTCAATCCAAAAGCAAAACTTTGGACAGCGGGCAGAAAAAATATTTTATCCCGCCTTCAGGCCGATTTTGCGGGCAATGCGGCTAAAGTGATATGGATGCATTGCGCTTCTTTAGGAGAGTTTGAACAGGGCCGCACCGTGCTGGAAGCACTGAAACAAAAATACCAGGATCACAAAATATTGCTTACCTTTTTTTCCCCTTCGGGATTTGAAGTGCGTAAAAATTACCCGGCTGCCGACTGGGTGTATTACCTGCCCCTGGATACCCGTTATAACGCTGCCACCTTTATAAAAACGGTCCGGCCGGCTTTGGCCATTTTTGTTAAATACGAATATTGGTATCATTTTCTGAAAAACCTGAATCGGGAAAAAATACCCGTGCTTTTAATCTCGGCTATTTTCAGGGCAGATGCCATTTTCTTTAAACCGCAGGGCGCCTTTCACAGAAAGATGCTGCATTTTTTCAATCATATTTTTGTTCAAAATGCAGAAAGCAAAGAACGGTTGCGTGCCATCATCGGCGAAAATAAGATCACGGTGGCAGGCGATACCCGGTTCGACAGGGTAACTCAAATTGCCGCAGGCTTCGAACCGATACCCCTGATAGAATCTTTTATAGCACCCGGTAAATTTGTAATTGTTGCAGGAAGCACCTGGGTAGACGATGAATACAACTTGTCATATTTCAATAAATTAGACAATAATGATTCTATTTTAATAATAGCTCCCCATGAAATCGATCCGGCTCATATAAAACGAGTGAAAGGACTTTTCCCCGGCTCGGTATTATTTTCAGAATTGAAAGGAACTTCCTATTTAAAAAGCACCATCTTAATCATCGATAATATAGGCATGCTTTCAAGATTATATTACTACGCCACTATAACCTATATAGGGGGGGGATTCAACCCGTCGGGTATTCACAATACCCTCGAAGCTGCTGTTTTTTCAAAACCAGTGCTGTTTGGCCCGAATTATCAAAAATTTTTAGAAGCAATAGAGTTAATTAAAAAAGAAGGTGCAATTAGCTATTATGATGATAAAGAATTATTTATAGAAATAGAAAAACTAAAAACACAACCCGGTTTATTAAACAGGTACAGCACTAACGCCGGAACATTTGTGAAAGAGCGCACAGGCGCTACGGGTATTATCTGTAATTATATTCAGTTGAATTTTCGATAAACCAGCCGGTCAAAATACTCTACATCGCTGTTATTGACCCATCCCAATTTTGTTTTAAGCTCCCGCATCACCCAAAACTCAGCCTCCGCCAGTGTGCGGAAGTTATTAATCGTTTTCACCGAACGGTTATACATGATTTCATCCCCCCTGAAAAGATTTTTTACAAACCGGTCCTTGTCCCCCGCCGATACGTCCTTTGTGAGGTCATTTATAAGCTGCGGCGTCCGGGCTACAGGACCATCGGCCACAGCACTAACAGGCTCACGATTCGTGGCACTGTTCAACCTGCCATTATTTTGCTGTAAAAATAGCGTCGGTATTTCTTTAATAGTATATGGGCAATTGGCATTCAGTATATTATTATAATTTATATCATTTTTAGGTTTAGAATCCTGAGTTACTTCTTTTTTATATAAACCGGCCTGGTGCTGTAACTCCAGCAATCGCAACTCTTCCTCATCTGCATCGGCTTCATCTATCGCTTCCAATTGAAAATACTCATTCTCTACCCCATTATGATCCTTCCTTGTATATCCTTTGTTCACCGAGGGGGCATTGGGAATGAAAACCGCCACGTTGCTGGAGCCCAGCACGGCGGTTTCTTTCTTCTCTCCATTAATTTCACGTTGAATCATCTGTGTGGTGAGAAGCATTTGAGAGAGGGCCGCCTTATTTTTAAATTGTGTTCTTAATTTTTCTATTAGTGCTTCTATTCGCTGCATTATCCTACTTTTGATCAAATATTTTATGGGCGCAATGTTAATGCAAAGTACCTACAAATAGCAGTCCAAAAATTGTTGCAATAATAATAAAAGCGAACATGTTTATAGAACCGAACCTTACGGGCGAGCGACGCGGATGGATTGAAGTGATTTGCGGTTCCATGTTTAGCGGTAAAACCGAGGAACTGATCCGGCGGTTGAAGCGCGTGCAATTCGCCAATCTGAAAGCGGAAATATTTAAGCCCGCCATCGACACCCGCTATGATGAGGAAAATATTGTTTCCCACGATACGAGCATCATTCATTCTACTCCCGTCGACAATTCCCAAAAGATCCTGTTACTCGCCCAGGGGGCCGATGTTATTGGTATTGATGAAGCGCAATTCTTTGACCCCGAGCTTCCGGGCGTTTGCGACCAACTGGCCTACCAGGGCATCCGCGTTATTGTAGCCGGGCTTGATATGGATTATACCGGCAAGCCCTTTGGCCCGATGCCCGAGATACTGGCCCGAGCTGATTATATTACAAAATTGCATGCAATCTGTGTAAAATGCGGAAACATAGCTAATTACTCCTACCGCAAAATCCCGGACGAAGAGCAGGTTATGCTGGGGGCCATCGACGTTTATGAGCCCCGTTGCAGAAAATGTTATATTGATAAAGTCTAAAATAAGTGGCAAGACAAGGCGCTCCTATATTGGTTTTGATAAAAAAGGATTTGTTGCTGGAAATCAGGCAACAATATAGCTTTTATGGCATATTGCTTTATATAATTTCTACCATATTTGTGCTTTTCCTGGTTATGGACGAGCCCGAAGGAAAGATCTGGAACGGTTTGTTTTGGGTGATCCAGTTGTTTATTTGTATTAACGCCGTTGCAAAAAGTTTTTTGCAGGAAAGCCGGGGGCGGATGCTCTACTTCTATTCCATCGCCTCCCCCGTTCATTTTGTTTTAGCCAAGCTATTATTCAATTCAGCCCTGATGCTGATTATGTCGTTCATCAGCCTGCTGCTCTTCTTTGCGTTTTTGGGAAACCCCATTCAAAAAGTGCTTCCCTTTACAGGGCTGGTTCTTTTGGGCGGCTGGAGCCTGAGCATGGTATTTACTTTTTTAGCAGCAATAGCAGCAAAAGCACATCAAAATGCCGCTATCATGGCCATCCTCGGATTTCCGCTTATTGTTCCGCAGTTGATGCTTCTGCTAAAGATCACTTCGGGCACGTTTAACCCGGCTCTGCCTGTCTTATGGAATGATATTGCCCTTTTAATAGCGCTCGATTTATTGGTGGGCGTACTGGCGGTTATCCTTTTCCCGTTTTTGTGGCGGGACTGATGATCGCATAAGAACCTATCACACTAACATACGTTTGCTTATTTTCTTAAAGACATTAGTTAAGGAATACGCTATTTGTTGTCAAAACAGAATTGCCAAAGGGTTTGACTTATATAATTTCTATTTTATACTCCTTTTAATTACTCATTTTTTAATTTTTATTTAATCATCAACTTTCCACTTACTTTTGCGTTTGTAGATTTCTAACGAATACTGATAAGATTAGAATATGTATAAAAAGTGGTGGAAAATTTGCTGTGTCCTTCTCCTGGTTTTTGCTGTTATTGCCGGATTACTCGTTAAAACCCCCAATCTTCCAGCCCTCGATGAAACCATCCGCAATGTATTTTATCATGTGGGCATGTGGAGTGCCATGATGGTCCTGTTCATCTGCTCTGTTGTACATTCAATAAAATATCTCAGAACATCGGATTTGAAGTATGATATTCTTGCAAAAAATTACGCCTCGGTGGGCCTTTTTTTTGGACTGCTGGGGTATGCAACCGGGGCCGTTTGGGCCAGCTATACCTGGGCCGACCCTAACAACCCTGCTTTTGAATCCTTTGGCGCCGTAGCGCGTGATCCACGACTGATCGGCACCGCCGTAGCGCTGCTGATCTACTGTGCTTATTTTATATTAAGAAGCTCAGTATCCGATTTTGATAAAAGGGCTAAAGTAAGCGCTGTGTATAATGTTTTCGCATTTGCGATGCTGTTCCCCACCATTTTTATTATCCCCCGGATATTGCCCAGCCTGCACCCCGGCGGTGAAGGGAATCCCGCGCTTAACTTTAAAGACTCAAGTCCCATTATGCGCTTGGTACAGTACCCGGCATTTATTGGCTGGGCGTTGTTGGGCGTATGGATCGCTACCGTGAAGATCCGCATCAATTTATTAAAAGAAAAATCCCTGCTTAAAAAATGAAAATGAAAACAAAAGGGTTATCCATATTCCTGTTATCCTTATTGCTGTTACCCAATCTTGTAATGGCGCAATCTTCAGTGGATTCATTAATGAGAAGCAGTGGCCGCATCTATGTGGTGGTAGCCGTATTGCTGATCATCCTGCTAGGCGTATTCTTTTACTTATTTGGGATAGAGCGCCGGCTAAAAAAGCTGGAGGAGCAACACAAAAATTAAGCCGCCCGGCCCCGTTTGCTTATTTGCTAAATTGAAAATACAAAAGCTATGTCAGAAAACAATTACAGTTTCTTTGGAGCTGTTGAAAAAAGCTTCCATAAAGCCGCCAAATTTACCAAATGGGATAAAGGCGTACTGGAACAGATCAATGCCTGCAATTCGGTTTACCGGATGCGTTTCCCCATAAAAAGAGAGAACGGCACTATCGAGGTTATTGAAGCCTACCGCGTGCAGCACTCGCACCACAAAACACCCTGCAAAGGAGGTATCCGTTTTTCCATACAGGTAAACCAGGACGAGGTGATGGCGCTTGCTGCCCTGATGACCTATAAATGCGCTATTGTAAATGTTCCTTTCGGTGGCGGCAAAGGCGGTATCAAAATCGATCCGAAAAATTATACGCCTTACGAATTGGAAAAAATAACCCGCCGGTATACTACTGAATTAATAAAGAAAAATTTTATCGGACCGGCAACGGACGTTCCGGCGCCCGACTATGGGACGGGTGAGCGGGAAATGGCCTGGATCGTGGACACTTACAGCGCTATGAAACCGCAGGAAATTGACGCTGCTGGTTGCGTTACGGGTAAACCGGTAAGCCAGGGCGGCGTAAGAGGCCGCCGGGAAGCTACGGGCCTGGGGGTGTTCTTCGGCATCCGTGAAGTGTGCAATATGCACGATGAAATGGAAAAACTGGGCTTAACACCTGGTATTGCCGGCAAGCGGGTTATCGTGCAGGGACTGGGAAACGTAGGCTATCATTCCGCCAAATTCTTCCAGGAGTCTGGTGCAAAAGTGGTGGGCATTGCTGAATATGAAGGCGGCATTTATAATGCAGAAGGCCTCGATGTGGAGGAAGTGTTCCAGCATCGCAAACGTACCGGCTCTATCCTGAATTTTAAAAGCGCTACTAATTTTAAAAACTCGAAAGAGGCAATGGAACAGGAGTGCGATATCCTGATCCCGGCCGCACTTGAAAACGTAATTGATAAGGAAAACGCGCCGCGCATAAAAGCCCGGATCATCGGCGAAGCCGCCAACGGCCCCTTAACGCCCGAGGCCGACGAGATCTTCTTAAAGAAAAACGTGCTGGTGGTGCCGGATATGTACCTCAACGCAGGCGGGGTTACGGTATCTTATTTTGAATGGCTAAAGAACCTGAGCCACGTGCGGTATGGCCGTTTGGAAAAACGCTTTACAGAAAATGTAAACACGATGATCCTGGAAGAACTGGAAGGCCTTTCCGGAAAAAAGGTTGCCGAAAGCAACCGCAAAATGATCATGCACGGGGCGGATGAAATTGACCTGGTGCACAGCGGACTGGAGGAAACGATGATCACCGCCACGCGGGAGATTATGGAAGAATGGCGGAATAACCCTGCCATCCCCGATATGCGCACAGCGGCTTATGTGGTGGCAATCAATAAAGTAGCTACTACGTATGCGGAGTTGGGGATTTTCCCATAGCAAAGAATGGCAAACCTGCGAGGTTTTTAAAAACCTCACAGGTCTTTGCCTTAAAAAACTTCGTATTTTAAGTAAAATCCCGTACCTTTGCACTCCTAATTAAATGGAGGCAGTTGAGTCATGGCTTACAGAAGAGAGTATGATATAGCTTTTGTGGGTTTAAAACCTGGAGTTCATGAGTTCAATTATGCTATAACAGATCGGTTCTTTGAGGCATTTCAACAGCAGGACTTTGCAAATTGCAAAGGGCAGGTAAAACTTTCGCTTGATAAAAAAAGCAGTTTTATGATGCTGAAATTTGAGATCGGGGGTACTTTGGACGTCGTTTGCGACCGGTGCAATAACACCATCGCGCTGGATCTTTGGGATGAATTTGTGATCACCGTAAAAATGGTGGAAGAACCGGAAGTGATGAATGACCAGGAAGAAGATCCGGACGTTTATTATATCAGCCGGGGCGAAAGTCATATAAACATAGAGAACTGGATCTATGAATTTATCAATCTCAGCATCCCGATGCACAAGACCTGTGGTTTTGAAAATGCTGATGGCCCCCAATGTAACAAGGAGGCCTTGAAAATGCTGAATAAACTGGGCGCAGAAATTAAACCGGAAAAAGATACTAATCCGTTGTGGAAGGATCTGGAGAAGTTTAAAGGCCTGGACAATTAAGTTTGTAAATAAGAAAAGAAAAATAATTTAGAACTATTTAATTTTATTAGTTATGCCAAATCCGAAACGCAGGCACAGTCAGCAGAGAAGCGCAAAACGCAGAACGCACTATAAAGCAACTTCAACTACATTAACTACCGATGCAAGTACGGGCGAAACCCACGTACGCCATCGTGCTTATGTAAATGAGGGAAAGCTAATTTACAAAGGGAAAGTAGTAGCAGAAAAAGCGCCTTCAAAAGCTTAAAAAAAAGAGCTGACTCAGCTTTACTTAACTTGTTCATTCCAAATTCATTGACGACCTTTGGTTGGTAATGTATTTGGAATTTTTAATTTTAGCCGGTATATGATGAATGTTGGAATTGATACTATGGGGGGCGATTTTGCGCCACAGGAAGCGTTACGCGGAGTAAAAAAATATCTGGAAGAAGATAAGAGCAATGGGATCAAGATCACCCTATTTGGAGACGCTGAGGCGATAAAAGAAATTATTGTTGCGGAAAACATTCCAACTGGTTCCATTGAAATCGTGGCAACCACCCAGGTTATTGGGATGCACGAACATCCCACCAAAGCGTTAAAAGAAAAAACCGACTCTTCTATTGCCGCAGGATTTCAATACCTGGCCAAAGGCAAAACAGATGCGTTCATCAGTGCCGGGAATACAGGCGCCATGCTGGTGGGGGCTCTTTTTAATCTAAAAACGATCGAAGGGATTTTACGTCCCGTTATTTCATCCATTATCCCCAAACAAAACGGTGGTACGGGTTTGATCCTGGATGTGGGTTTAAATGCCGATTGCAAACCCGAACAGCTCAACCAGTTTGCCACCCTTGGTGCGGTTTATGCACGGCACGTGCTCGAAATAGAAAACCCTAAAGTGGGATTGATCAATGTAGGCGAAGAAGAAGGCAAAGGCAATATATTAACACAAGGCACCTACCCGCTGTTAAAGGAAAATCAACAGATCAACTTTATCGGTAACATTGAGGGCCGTGATACCTTTAACGACAAAGCCGACGTAATGGTATGCGATGGCTTTACGGGGAACATCATTCTAAAACTTGCCGAATCCATTTACGATATTTCAAAAAAGGAAGCGCCGGAAAGCGGCTACCTCAACCGTTTCAATTTTGAAATTTACGGCGGCACACCGGTGCTGGGCGTAGCACACCCGGTAATTGTAGGACACGGCATTTCCAAAGCCACTGCGTTCAGCAATATGATCCGCGTAGCGGAGAAGATGCTTAAAACAGATGTGCTGCACAAATTAAAAGACGCTATACAGCCGCGTTAAATAACGCTTGTCAACCACACAAACAGAGTAGCCACAGAGGTCGCAGCGGTTTGGTAAAGTACTGTGCTCTCCGTGTAAGACCTCTGATTCCTCTGTGCCAGCCCGAAAGATTCATTCTGGCGGGGTTTTATTCCTACACTTTAGGTCCGGCTGCTGATACCGCTGCAGCAGCAACCGTTGCATATTTTTCAAAGTTCCGGGCAAACTGAAAGGCCAGTTGTTTTGCCTGCCGGTCGTATGCCGCCGGGTCTGCCCAGGTATTCCTTGGCGTTAATACCCGCTGCTCCACGCCCGGGCAGGTATCCGGGATCATCAATCCAAACACCGGATCCTTATGATACTCTACGGTATCCAGTTCCCCGTTCAGCGCCGCCTGTATCATGGCCCGCGACCAGGCCAGCTTCATACGGGATCCCGTTCCGTAGGCGCCCCCCGTCCAGCCGGTATTCACCATCCATACTTTTACGCCATGCTTCGTCAGCTTTTCCCCCAGTAAAGCAGCATATTTTCCCGGGTGCAGCGGAAGGAACGGAGCGCCAAAACAGGCACTGAACGTGGCTTTCGGCTCGGTTATTTCCGTTTCGGTGCCTGCTACCTTTGCCGTATACCCGCTGATAAAATAATACAATGCCTGCTCTTTTGTTAAACGGGAAACCGGCGGTAAAATCCCGTAGGCATCACAGGTCAAAAAGAAAATATTGCGCGGTATACCCCCGGTTTCAGCAGGCACACTATTTTCAACAAAATTTAGCGGATAGGCTACACGGGTATTCTCCGTAACGGATGCATCATCAAAATTGATCTGATTGGTACCGGGGTAAAACGTTACGTTCTCTACCAGCGCCCCTGGTCTAATAGCATTATAAATTTCCGGCTCCTTTTCTTTGGAGAGATTGATGCATTTGGCATAACACCCACCCTCAAAATTAAAGACCTGTGTTTCATCCCATCCATGTTCATCATCGCCGATCAATCTGCGATCCGGATCTGTGCTCAGTGTCGTTTTCCCGGTGCCACTTAATCCGAAAAACAAAGCCGTATCTCCCCTTGGGCCAGTATTGGCAGAACAGTGCATACTCAGTACCTTCCGGTTCTCCGGGAGGAGATAATTTAAGATAGAAAAAATACCTTTTTTTATCTCCCCGGTATAACTGCTGCCCGTGATCAAAATCATTTTATGTTTAAAGCTAACCACCGTGGCGTTGCCCTGCCGCACCCCACAGCGAACAGGATCCAGTTCCAGACCGGGCGCGGAAAGTATATGCCATTCAGGGCTGAAAGATTCAAGTTCCTGTTCTGTAGGACGCAGAAACAAATTATGGGCAAATAAATTCATCCAGGGCAATTCATTAACCACCCGGACGTTCAACCGGTATTCCGGCGCTGCGCAAGCATACGAATCGCGTATCCAAAGCTTATCCCGCGTGTTCAGGTATTGTTGTACGTCTGCAAGAATGATCTCAAAATATTTTTCTTCAATGGCATTATTAAAATTGCCCCAATCAACGGTATCCGAGGTTATAGCATCCTCTGCAATAAATTTATCCTTAGGCGATCTTCCGGTGAATTTACCGGTACTGATCACCAAGGCGCCGGTGTCATTCAATACGCCCATTTGCTGCTGCAGTGTTTCGTCAATCAGCTCCTCCGGCGTTAACTGGTAATAGATTTGGTTGTTCAAACTGAGCCCCATCTTCTTTAATTGTTTCAAGGGAATCTCCAATGGCTTTGTAAGCATAACGGGTTTATATTTTTGATTAGAACACAAAAATATAATTTGAAAATATCTAAAAAAAATAATTTTAAAACCTTATTATTTTGATTTTTTCAAATACAATAAGGCTGTTTAATTAAAAATATTCAAAAATAAAATGTTAAACTAACAATTGTTAGCAATACATTACTGATTCCCAAATACTTGTAATTTGAACGGCATATTTTTTTGTTTCCGTTCCGTTTCCTAACTTTGATGCCCTCCCCTATTTTATGGGGTCAGAAGATCTTTAAATTTCTCCCGGCAATACCGGGATCTTATCAAGAAAGGCAGAGGGTTTGGCCCAATGAAGCCTTGGCAACCTGCTACGTACAAGCGTGGCAAGGTGCCAATTCCACCTCCCGTAACCGCGGGGGAAAGATAAGTCAGGCAGCTATTTTTAATCGTATTTACAATAACAGCTCACCTGGGTTTATCCGGTGGGCTTTTTTTATGGCCATATCGCCTGCCGTGATAATTTTTTGAATATGAAAAAAAACGCTGTTAAATTCGTGGTCCACATGACACAAGAAGCAACATACACTGTTCCTACCATTACTCCTGTAATGCGCTGCTGCATTTGCTGTATGCCTTAGCAGGCATACATTTACATTCACCCCTGGCGGGGGCATCCCCGGAATTTTTCAAGAAAATAGATTCTTCATCTTCATTAAATCATATTATTTATGAGCAATCCCTTACATTTTGATACCCTGCAGGTACATGCAGGACAGCAACCCGACCCAACTACAGGAAGCCGTGCGGTGCCCATTTATCAAACCACTTCTTTTGTATTTAAGAATGCGGAACATGCCGCCAATCTTTTTGGACTAAGAGAGTTTGGAAATATCTATACCCGCATTATGAACCCCACTACCGATGTCTTTGAGCAGCGCATGGCGGCATTGGAAGGTGGTGCGGCAGCATTAGCAACCGCTTCCGGCCAGTCGGCGCAGTTGCTTACCATAGCCAACCTGTTACAGGCGGGTGAAAACTTTGTAACCTCACCCTTCTTATATGGCGGAACTTTTAACCAGTTTAAAGTTTCTTTTAAACGATTCGGCATTGATGCCCGCTTTGCCGCTGATGACAACCCGGACAGCTTCCGGCCGCTGATTGATGATAAGACAAAAGCCATTTATATTGAAACGCTTGGAAACCCAAGACTGAATGTTCCCGATTTTGAAAAGTTTGCCGTGTTGGCGAAGGAATACGATCTTCCTTTGATCGTGGACAATACTTTTGGAGCCGGCGGCTATTTATTTCGGCCCATTAAACACGGGGCCAACATTGTTGTGGAAGCTGCTACGAAATGGATCGGCGGGCACGGCAACAGCATCGGCGGTATTATTATAGACGGGGGCAATTATAACTGGGGCAATGGTAAGTTCCCACAATTTTCTGAGCCCTCCGAAGGGTATCACGGGTTAAATTTCTGGCAGGTGTTTGGTGAAGGGAACCCGCTGGGGCTGCCCAATATTGCGTTTGCGATCCGTGCGCGTGTGGAAGGATTGCGCGACTTCGGCCCTGCCATCAGCCCCTTCAACTCTTTTCTGCTGCTGCAGGGACTCGAAACGCTTTCCCTGCGGGTACAGCGCACGGTTGATAACACATTGGCGCTGGCGCAATGGCTGGAGCAGCATGATAAAGTTGATTTTGTATGGTACCCGGGCCTGGAAAGCAGCCCCTATCATGCCCTTGCAAAAAAATACCTGACCAATGGGTTTGGCGGCGTGTTGCAATTTGGTATCAAAGGGGGACTGGAAAATGGAGCCGCTTTTATCAACAACTTAAAACTGGTAAGCCACCTGGCAAATGTGGGCGATACAAAAACGCTGGCGATTCATCCCGCGTCTACCACACATGAGCAGTTAAGCGAAGCAGAAAGAAAAAATGCCGGCGTGCTGGACAATCTTATCCGCATCAGCCTGGGCATTGAACATATTGATGACATCAAAGCAGATTTTGAACAGGCATTTGCAGCGGTGTTTAAATAAGAATAAAAGACCTATAAGGTTGTAACATGCCCGCAGTGGCGGAACCTTATAGGTCTTCATTGAATTTTGAAGTTACACACATGACCCAACAGGTTTTTACATACGACCAACCTTTTGCACTGGAAAGCGGTGCGGTGTTTCATAACCTCCGGCTGGCCTATACCACTTACGGAAGTATGAACGGGGATCGATCCAACATCATCTGGATCTTCCATGCGCTTACCGCCAACAGCAACCCGCATGAATGGTGGCCGGAAATGATCGGCGAAGAAAAGATTTTTGATCCCGCGCGTCACTTTATTATTTGTGTAAATATGCCCGGCAGTTGCTATGGCAGCAGCAGTCCGCTGGATACAAATCCTGAAACGGGCGTTCCTTATTATCACAATTTTCCTTTTTTTACGATTCGGGATATGGCAGGCGCCTACCGGCTATTGCAAAAAGAGCTGGGCATTACTAAAATAAAGATCGGTATCGGGGGCAGCACCGGCGGACAGCAGTTGTTGGAATGGGCCGTACAGGACCCGGAACTGTTTGAACATATTATTCCACTGGCTACGAATGCGGTACATTCTCCCTGGGGTAAGGCATTCAACGCATCGCAACGCTTTGCCATTGAGGCCGACCAAACCTGGAAAAACAAGGCAGCGGACGCCGGATTAAAAGGCATGGAAGTAGCCCGCGGCATTGCCCTGCTTTCCTACCGTAATGCAACCGCCTACAACAAAACACAATCAGAGTCCTCCGAAGACACGCTTGAATCTTTCCGAAGCGAAAGTTACCAGCGGTACCAGGGGACCAAACTGGCCGCACGTTTTAACGCATTCAGCTACTATGTGCTAAGCAAAAGCATGGATAGTCATAACCTGGGGCGTGGACGCGGCACGGTAATAAAGGCATTAGAAGCCATCCGGGCAGCCACTTTGGTGCTGGCGCTGGAAGGCGATCTGTTGTTCCCCCCGGAAGAACAGGATTTTTTAGCAGAGCATATCCCGGACGCCATAGTGCGGCATATCAGCACCGATTATGGCCACGACGGCTTCTTACTGGAATTTGAGCAAATATCGGAAGCGATCAAAAAATTTATCACACATCACGCTGCCAGCGTGATCACAAAATAAAATATAAAATAATGAGCGAACATAAAGAACTTGTGATCGGGTTATTTGGGTTTGGAGTAGTTGGGGAAGGACTTTATAAGGTATTACAGCAAACCCCCTCACTAAAAGCAGTTATAAAAAAAGCCTGTATTAAACACCCTGACAAAAAAAGAAACGCCCCCGGCAGTCTTTTTACAACTGACCGGAATGAGTTATTAAACGACAAAGACATCAACCTGATCGTAGAAGTGATTGATGATGCGAAAGCCGGTTTCGAGATCGTAAGCACTGCATTAAAAAACGGGAAAGATGTGGTCAGCTCTTCGAAGAAAATGATCGCCGAAAACCTGGAAACCCTGTTGAAACTACAGCAGGAAACGGGCAGTTCTTTACTGTATGAATCCGCTGCCTGCGCCTCCATTCCGGTTGTCCGCAACCTGGAAGAATATTACGACAACGACCTGCTGCACAGTATACGCGCGATTGTGAACGGTAGCACCAACTTCATCCTGACGAAGATCTTTGAAGAAAACCTTTCGTTCAGAGATGCGTTGCTGCTGGCACAACAGTTGGGCTTTGCGGAAAGCGACCCCACACTGGATGTAGAAGGCTTTGATGCCCTTAACAAATGGACCATCCTCTTATTACACGCATACGGGATCGTGGCGCATCCTGAAGATATTTTGTTTAACGGCATTCAGAATATTGCAAAATCCGACGCCCAGGTGGCAAAAGCCCGCGGCCAGCAAATCAAATTAGTGGCCCAGGCCAAGAAGCTGATCAATGGCGGTGTTGGGGCTTATGTATTGCCGCAATTTGTATCAACCGAAACACCGTTGTCTTTTGTAAAGAACGAATACAACGGCGTAGTTATCGAAAGCGGCTTTGCCGATCAGCAATTCTTCTATGGAAAAGGCGCCGGCAGTTTCCCCACTGCATCAGCAGTATTGAGCGATATTTCCGCGCTGCGTTATGAGTATCGTTACGAGTATAAAAAATTATATCATCATCAACCGCACCAACTTAACGACGATATTTATCTAAAAGTATTTATAAGCTTTACAGATCTTGCTTTTGTACCGAAAGAAGCATTTGAGTGGATCGAGGAATGGCATGCACAGGAAAGCCGTAAATATTTATCAGGCGTTATTGCATTGAAAAAATTAAAGGAACAGTCCTGGTGGAAAGAGAACGGCACTTCCTTAATTGTAGAAGCCGATGGTATTATTGAAGATATTGAAGAGCGCAAACTCAAAAAGAAAAGTCTGGAGCTGGCGGGGTTGTTGTAGTTCAACGTTTCAGGTTCAAGGTTCAATATTAGCGTCAAAGATTGAACCTTGAACTTTGAGCTTAAAACCCTCTGGCCATAGACGGCACATCCAACGTGGCAAAATCCTTTTCAAGGTACTTGTAATACCCGGTGATAGCGATCATGCCGGCGTTATCGGTACAATACTGAAAATCCGGGATAAACGTATTCCACCCTTTTTCAATGCCCATTTCTTTGAAGGCTTTGCGCAATCCGCTGTTGGCAGAAACACCTCCTGCAATGCAAAGATCTTTAATACCCAGGTCCCGGGCCGCTTTGCTGAGTTTATTCAGCAGGATAGTAATGATCCGGCTTTGAATGGAGGCACAGATATCCGCAAGGTTTTCGTCAATAAATTTTTTGCGCGCTTCTTCCGTTGCCGCAAATTCTTCTTTATAAACCTGCGCCGTTCCCGCATTCCGGAGGAAATATAAAATCGCTGTTTTTAATCCGCTAAAGCTGAAATTATACCCAGGGATTTTGGGCTCGGGAAACCGGAAGCGGTTGGGATCACCGTCTTTTGCATATTTATCGATCAGCGGGCCACCAGGGTAAGGCAACCCCAATAGCTTCGCCGCCTTATCAAACGCCTCTCCCGCTGCATCATCAATGGTTTCACCAACGATCTCCATTCGTGTGGGCGCCAGGCATTTTACAATTTGTGTGTGCCCCCCGCTTACCGTGAGGCATAAAAAGGGGAAGGATGGTTTTTGATCCGGAATAAGATTGGCCAAAACATGCGCCTGCATGTGGTTCACGGCTATCAATGGCTTATCCATTGCCACCGATAATGATTTTGCAAACTGCCCCCCTACCAGCAGACTGCCGATCAAACCCGGCGCCTGGGTAAAAGCGATGGCATCAATATCCGTCAAAGGCAAGCCGCTTTCCTTTAAAGCAACATCCACCACCGGAACGATGTTTTGCATATGGGCACGGGAAGCCAGTTCAGGCACTACTCCTCCGTGCGCTGCGTGCACCGCCTGCGTAGCAATACGGTTGGACAATATAGCGCCATTGCTGCAAACTGCCGCCGATGTTTCGTCACAGCTCGATTCTATTGCCAGTATGTTGATTTGCTTCATTATAAATTACCCTTTTTTGATGCGGAACATGGAACGTACAATGCTTAATGCGAAACGCATAATGCAGCACGCCGCCCATTCACAATTCACTATTGACTATTGACTGACCTAGCTCCTGATCGCTGCCACCGGATCCATTTTTGCGGCCTGCATTGCCGGAACAATCCCTGCAATGACCCCCACCAATATACAGATCAAAAAAGTCCATATCATATTACCAACAGATATAAATACCGGAAAGTTCAGCGCTTTGCTCAGTATCTGCGCCAGTACGTACACCAGCAGCAACCCGATCGTTCCGCCCACCACGCATAAAAAAGCTGACTCCAGCAGGAACTCGGTAAGAATGATCTTCCGCTTCGCGCCCAATGCTTTTTTCAATCCGATCTGGGCCGTACGTTCCTTTACCGTTACAAACATAATATTAGCCACCCCAAACAGTCCAACGATCAAACTAATACCCCCGATCACCGCCCCACCGATATTCAGGCCCACAAAAGCGCCGGAAAGCTGGTCCCTCACATCATTAATATCATTCAAACTAAAGTTGTCTTCCTGCTTGGGGTTTAATTTATGTATCTCCCGCATGGTCACCATCAATTGATCCTTTAGTCCTTTACTGGAAACATTATCCCAGCCCTGCACCATAATTACCGGATCTGTTTTCAACTCGTTATAAATGGTCCTGCCAAACTGAAAGGGAATTACCACGCTCTGATCGAACCCCCAGCCCCCGATCATTTGTTTTCCCTGTTTTACGATAACGCCCGATACCAGTATCCTGCGGCCGGATATGGAAATGGTCTTATTTACGGCCAGCTCGGGGTTAGTAAATAATTTTTCGGCGATCTCGTTACCAATGACGCCAACATTGGTTCCATAACTAAATTCTGCATCGCTGATATAGCGCCCATAGGCCATCGCCAGTGGTTGCACTTTTATAAAATCTTCGTTAACGCTGTACACGTTAATACCGTTTAAAGTAAACCCCGAATACTCCACCTTATTATTAGCGGTACGCTGCAGGGCAAATGCAACATACCGGGCATTAGGCGTACGATCCTTTATTTGCTTTACCTCTTCATACCGGGGAACCGGACGGTTCACATATTTCCACCAGGGGTAATCGGGGCCGCCTTTATAATCCCATTTGTCTACATAAATCGTGTTAGACCCCAGTGAGTTGATCTCATTCTGGATATTCCGTTGCAGACTGTTCACCGTTGCCAGCACGCCGATAATGCAAAAGATGCCGATGGTAACACCAAAAAGCGACAGGAACGTACGCAGCTTATTTTTCCATAGCTCCTGCATCGCCATGCGAAAACTATTGCCCACAATTTCTATCGTACGTCTGAACATCCCGGCAAAGATAAATCAAACTTTAGCAGCAAATACAATCGGCACACATGCCTTTCGGGAGTGCCCACAAATAAAGTCGGTTATTTTTTTTGCCAAAAACATTCGTACCCTTACTTTTGCCGCGGAGAGCTGGCAGAGTGGTCGAATGCGGCGGTCTTGAAAACCGTTGACTGTAACAGGTCCGGGGGTTCGAATCCCTCGCTCTCCGCCGAAGGGGAACATTAATGTTCCCCTGTTTTTATAAGAGGATCTCCTTTTCTCTTTCCTTAACTAATTGCTGTTTGTTTTGGGATCAGATGAATAACTCCTCCACACCAAAACAACTTTCAATCTATACAACCTCCTCCACATCATATTTTAGACTTTAAGTTAAAATGTCTGTAATTTCATTCCGGTGGCCGGCAGTTTGAACAATTAAAAATCCTTACTACTTTCTACCAGCCACCCACGTTTAAATATGCAGAACTGAAAGAATTAACTATGCAATTATACAAGCCTACAAATAAGAATTCTTTTTTAAAAAGGATAAATAATGTATGGTGCCAATTAATAGGAAGCTCCGCAGATTTCACATTAGAGGCCAGGATATTCCATTCTATCAGCATTGGGTTAATTACCCTGGCGGTATTTTATGTTCCTTACAATTTGTTTGCCGGGCTTTATGTAGCGGCAGTTTCCGGTATATTGCTTGCTGGTTTTTTTTATTTTCAATATAATAATTCCAGGTTCCGGAATAAACCGCATAATAATACTATAGCTGCTTTAACGGGGATACTCATTTTTTCAGTCAATTATTTTTCAAATTCAGGTATTAACGGCTCTACCGACCTGATATGGCCCTCGTATTTTGTATTGCTATTAGCCATCTCACCTTATCGTCAGCATTTATTATGGTTATTCGTTTATATTGTGTCCTTCTCTATGCTGCATTTGATCGAATATCGCTATCCTTCTTTGGTAAAGCACCCCTTTGATCTGGGCAAGGGGGAATTTATTGACAGGATTACCGCATTTCCCATACCCATTATTGCTATCACCATTATTATCGGCTTCTTAAAAAAGAGTTATGATAAAGAAAAAACTATCGTGGAAGAAGAGGCCAGGGCCATAGAACTGCGCAACGAACAGATTGTACAGCAAAAACAGGAGCTGGAGCAAATCAATACCGAAAAAAACAAACTCCTGTCCATCATCTCGCACGATCTGCGGGCGCCTTTTGCCAATATACAGAATTACCTGTACCTGCTGAATGAAAACATGCTTGAGGGGCCCGAGCGTCAATTATTGGAAAACGAATTACTCAATGCCACCGACCAAACGATGGAAATGATCTCCAACCTGCTGTACTGGGCAAAATCACAAATGGAGGGCGTTACCACTAACCTGGCGGTGGTAGAACTGCTCCACCTGTTACAGAATACCCTGGAGATCGAAAAGACTCTGGCAGGGAAAAAGGCTATTACCCTGAACTATGAGATCGACACGGGAATAATGATAACTGCCGACCCCGATATGCTGCAGTTAGTGGTACGCAACCTGATCAATAATGCCATTAAATTTACCCCACAGGGTGGAGTAATCCATATTAATGCCCAGGTGCTGAATGCCCAGTGTAAAGTGAGTATTAAAGATAATGGCTGGGGTGTCCCACAGGATAAAACTGATACGCTGTTTTCGATGACATCCGGATCCACATTTGGTACCAATAATGAAAAAGGGGTTGGCTTGGGTTTACCCCTTTGTAAAGAGTTCATGGAGCGACAGGGCGGTAGCATCGGTTTTGAAAGTACGCCTGGGCAAGGCTCTGACTTTTTTATTCTTATTCCGCTGAGCATGCCGCCTGACGCCGATTCCAATTCTTCTTATTCGCCAATCTGCACCGGATAGATTCCGGATACAGGATTTATACCAATCAGACTTTTAAATTACATCAACAGAAAGATATGTCAGGCTGAGGATGACAGCGTTTTTTAATGTCTAATTGGTATTATTCCTTAAAGTTTTTCTTTATAAACACTACCAGTGCATCCGTTAACCGCGTGGGCCATCATACTTCCTTTTCCATTGCAAACACCGGCGGTAGGCAAACCGAAGGCAATGTCCGATATTGCCGGGCCGCTCCATATCCACAACTAACGCCTTCCGTTGCAGCATATGCAGGTCGGGCATAAAAGGCTGGTGCTGCTGGATCTTTTTTAATTGGGCAATTGCCATATCCCCAAAGGAGCAAATAGCCAGCATGCTGGTAAGAAACCGTCGTTTCCGTGGGGCAGGAACGGGAATACGGGCAATTTCAATTTCTAACTGATGCACCCGTTCCAAAAAATAAACGTGAAAGGCATGCGCATCTTTTATAGTTACCGGCAGCGTGCTTATATGCGCCTGCAGATCTTTCCAGATATCAAAAAGATCATTCGTAAGCTGGATAATACCCCCGATCAGGTACCAGCAATTTTTTTCCGCCTCCGAACTCTCCTGATCCAGGTAAAAGGGACAAAGCAGCACTGCATAGCCCCCTTTTTCAAGCGTGATACGTTCCAACTCAGCAGCGCTGAGCGTTGAATGAGCCTGCTGCAATGAATCGATCTGGGCTTTGAATAATTTTTGTACAATCACTTCGTATTCCTTCTTATACCGCACCTGTTTTTTTAATTCCAGGTGTCCGTATAAAAAGGCACGTTCTTCCACACTTGCCGGCTGAAAGGTTTCGGGCGACCAGGAGATGGCAGAAAGATTCTCGGAAGAAAGCGTCTGTTCATCTAAAAAATCATCAAAAGTAGTGCTGCAGATAAAATACAAAAGGATCCGTTCTTTTTCCTTTTGACTGATCTTCTGCGCCCGCAAACCGGAGAAGGAATCAATGATCATCGGCAGATAAATGCTATAGGAAACTATGATCTTGCGAAAGGCCTGCTCACTAAGGCGGCCGCCCAGCTCTTCCTGTAAGTTATTTAAATAGCGCTGCGCCCACCGGGCCTCCTTCCGGCGGGTGAACAGGATATGCACTAATTTGAAAATAATATTTCGGGCAAATTCAAAAAAATACATTATCCTATTTCAGGTTTATAAACAGGAAAAAAAGCATCGAAAGAATGCCGGTAAGCATTACCATTTTTATATTACTGCTTAGCTGGTGGTATTCTTTAACGGTTGTTGCGTTCTTAAATATTTTTTTTGTAATGAACCCAAGAGGAACCAGCACCAGCAAGATTGAATAAAGAGATAACAGGAATGGCTTCATTCCTATCTTCCATAATAAAGGCTGAAGCATTGCAATAACCAGCGTCAGGGCTATCACACTTATTCCGGCAATCTGGTGCACCTTTTTAGCGCCCAATATAATGGGCATGGTCCGGCAGCCGTACCGGCGGTCTCCCTGTTCGTCTTCCAGGTCCTTTACCACTTCCCTTACAAAGGTGATCAAAAAAGCAAACCCCGTATAAAGCAATGTCAATTGCAAAAGAGTGCCATAGGTACTTCCTGTAAGAAGGAAGGCCGGGCGCACGGGAACCAGCAATACGGGGATAGCCGATGCGGTAACAACCGCCACAATAAGGTTACCGATCAAAAAGCGCTTTTTGAACCAGGCCGAATAAAAAAAGAGCAGCAATTCACAAAGTATTATACAGGCGAGCAGCAATAGTCGCTCCCGGGATGGAGCAACAAATACAACCAGCAGCATTGCGGCTGCGTTCATGAGAAAATACGCCAGCAGGGCCGCCCGTTTACTTATGGTGCGCGATATATATATTTTTTGAGGTTTATTAATCAGGTCCAACGGAAGATCATACCAATCATTAATAATGTATCCGGCCGCTGCAATCAATTGGAAACTCAGGGCGATAATCAAAAAATCTTTTGGGCCGGACGCCGGCTGTATCCCATGCTGATCCAGCAACGGACGGATAATACAATATTCAAACAACAACTGGGTTAAGAAAATAATCAGCAGGTTTGGCCATCGGATCAGTTTAAGAAAGCTGAATATCGTTTTCATGCATGAAAAATATTTTGGTTGCCCGGATCGTTCCAATCGTACTATCATTAAACCCTGTCAAGACCGGCCCCCATCCATCAGCATCAAAAATAATGTATTTGCAGAAAATAAAAATGAATATCCCCCGGTTATTGCAAATAGTTTGGAGCCCAACGCTGGCCCCAGATATTGCTATAAGCCGCGCCGGGCAAAAGATCTCCCGTTTTAAAAAATAAACAGTAGCTTGCGGGGAACGATCGTATTTAAATATGAATAAACAAATCCTGCGCAGCAGCAATTGGTTTGGCCGTACCGGGAAAGATGGATTTATTTACCGGTCCTGGATGAAAAATAACGGCATCCCGGATCATGAATTTAAAAAACCGATCATCGGGATCTGTAATACCTGGAGTGAGCTGACGCCGTGTAATTCCCATTTCAGAGACCTGGCGGAATATGTGAAACGGGGCGTGCTGGAGGCCGGTGGCTTCCCGGTCGAGTTTCCCGTAATGTCGCTCGGCGAAACGCTGATGAAGCCCACCACCATGCTTTTCCGCAACCTCGTAAGCATGGATGTGGAGGAAAGCATCCGGGGCAACCCCATTGATGGAGTGGTGCTGCTTTGTGGATGCGATAAGACAACCCCTGCATTAGTAATGGGAGCCTGTAGCGTGAACCTCCCCACCCTCGTGGTTTCAGGCGGGCCGATGCTTACAGGAAAACATAAGGGAAAAAGCATTGGCACCAGTGAGGTGTGGCGCCTGGCCGCAGGGCTGGAGGATGGCTCGGTTACTGAAGAACAATTACGCTCCATGGAAGGCGATCTTTGCCGCAGCCAGGGACATTGCGCGGTAATGGGCACAGCTTCTTCCATGGCATGTATGGTAGAGTCCCTTGGTTTATCGCTGCCGGGTAATGCCGCTATCCCCGCGGTGGACGCCCATCGAAAAGTATTGGCGCAGGCATCAGGCTATCGTATCGTGGAAATGGTAAAAGAAGACCTCACCTTATCCACCGTTCTTACAAGAAACGCATTCGAAAACGCCATCATGACCAATGCGGCCATCGGCGGCTCTACTAATTTTATCATTCACCTCCTTGCCATTGCAGGCCGCATAGGGGTTTCTTTGGAACTAAGCGACTTTGACACCTTATCTAAAAACATCCCGCTGATCGTAAACCTGCAACCATCAGGGCAATTTTTTATGGAGGACCTGTATTATGCCGGCGGACTGCAGGCGGTTTTAAAACAACTGGATGCCGTACTGCATAAAGATACACTTACCGTAAACGGAAAAAGTATTGCCGAAAATTATGCAGCGGCGGAATGTTATGATGACGCGGTGATTGCACCGTTTCACAAACCCTTTTCCGACTTCACCGGACTGGCCGTATTAAAGGGAAACATTTGCGGGGACGGCGCTGTCATTAAACCTTCGGCTGCCAGCCCACAGCTTTTGCAGCATACAGGCCCCGCCGTGGTTTTTGAGAATATTGAGGATTATAAACAACGAATTAACAGTGAAGAGCTGGAAGTGGATGCCTCCAGCATTCTGGTATTAAAGAATGTAGGGCCAAAGGGATACCCCGGCATGCCCGAAGTAGGCAATATGACCCTGCCCAGGAAATTGTTGCAGCAAGGCATTACCGATATGGTGCGGATCTCCGACGGACGCATGAGTGGCACAGGCTTTGGCACCGTGGTGCTGCACATTTCGCCCGAAGCCGCCACAGGAGGCAACTTCAGCGTTTTGAAGACCGGCGACATTATAACACTGGATGTGCCGGCCCGGACGATCCACGTGCACCTTAGCGATGAAGAGCTGGAGAAAAGAAGAGCAAAAGGACAACCGCAAACAATGGAGGCGCCCCGGGGCTACGTACATCTTTATACCCAACATGTACAACAGGCACACCTGGGGGCTGATCTTGATTTTTTAACCGGAGGCAGTGGCAGCGAGGTTACCAAAGATTCTCATTGACACATACTCTTTTTAAGAGAACGGGTATTATAAATACTGCTGTCACGTTCACTACAAGAGGAACCTGTAGTACCGGGAAACGATAAACGCGGGTTATTCCTGTTTCACTCCGAATGGCTATAGGAATGACCTTTTACGATTCACTTAATACTAATAACACAAGCATGAACTTTGAAGATAAAGTAGCGATCGTAACCGGTGCGGGACAAGGGATCGGATATGAGATCTGCAGACAACTGGCCGAACAGGGCGCCGGGGTTATTTTAAATGATGCGGTGCCGGGGTTGTCAGAAAAAGCAACAGCACAAATCAATCAGCAATATCCTGGCCGGGTACAGGCACTCCCCGGCGATTGCAGTGACCCCGCAATCATCAACCGGATGGTTCAGTACGCCATTGAAACCTTTGGGCAACTGGATATAGTAGTGGCCAATGCGGGAATCACCTTGTTTGGCAATTTTCTTGATTATACGCCCGAAGCGTTTGCTAAAGTGATGCAGACCAATTTGGGAGGCTCTTTCTTCCTGGCGCAGGCCGCTGCAAATCAGATGAAAAAGCAACAGCAAGGCGGCTCCATTCTTTTTATGTCCTCCGTCACCGGTCACCTGGCACATAAAGGGCTGGTGGCCTATGGTATGAGCAAGGCCGCATTAGAAATGCTGGCGCGCAATTTAGTGATCGAATTATCGCAATACGGTATCAACATCAACAGCATCGCCCCTGGCGCAACGCTCACCGAACGTACCACCGCTGATAAAAATTATGAAAGGGTATGGAAAAAGATAACCCCCGGGGGCCGGCCGGCAACAGTGGGCGACATCGCCAACGCCGCATTGTTCCTTGTGCATGAGAACGCCAGACATATCAATGGACAAAATATAGTTATCGACGGCGGATGGACAAGCGTTGGCATCCAGCCTGATTAATGCTATTTACAATGATTGAAATTGCCTGTGAACATAAAACACAATTAGGAGAAGGCCCTGTATGGGATGAACAAAAAAATATCCTTTATTGGGTAGACATTGCAAAGGGTATTATCCACGAGCTGAACGTTCTAAGCGGGAAGCACGCTTCATACACTATCGGGCAGCTTACGGGGGCGATCGCATTATGCAATAACAATGACCTGCTGGTAGCGGCACAAAAGGGCCCGGGTATTTTCAATACTCATAAACATTCTTTTATTCAACAGCCTCCGCCCTACCCGGCAACAACAGCAAATCGTTTTAACGATGGCAAATGCGATGCTGCAGGCCGTTTCTGGCTGGGAACAATGGCGCTGGATGAAAAAAAAGCGGCTGGCAGTCTTTTCTGCATGACTGAAGATTTTACCTTCAGGAAAATGCTTCCCCACCTGACTATTCCCAATGGTATGGCATGGACGAGCGACAATAAAATCTTTTATTTTATCGACACTCCTGCTTTTGCTGTGATGGCCTATGATTTCGATTTAGCCACCGCACAAATCTCCAATCCCCGCAAAGTGATCACCATAAAAGAAAAGGAAGGAGCCCCAGATGGCATGACGATCGACAAGGAAGGGATGTTATGGATCGCTCATTGGGACGGGTGGCAGGTTACGCGTTGGGATCCCGAAACCGGCGCACAACTATTGTCGGTACGGCTCCCCGTTGCCCGCGTCACTTCCTGCACTTTTGGAGGACCTGCCTTATCCGATCTTTATATTACCACCGCCTGCGACCGGCTCAACCCCGATCAATACAACGCGCAGCCCCATGCCGGGGCCTTATTCGTGTGGAGTAATTCGGGGTTTACGGGAATGCCCGCAAACCGGTTTCAAACAAAACATGTTCTGCCGGCCATCTGATATAAAAGGGGTTTCTGGTTAAAGCGGCACTTCTATGCAGCATTCGGGGAATGTTAATAATAAAAAAATGGACATACTTGTTATTGGTATAGAGCATATCCATTGTAATCAAACCCGTAAAAAACCGTCTCAGAAGCACGTTGGTGGCTCATGTTCAACTAGCAACGGCACGATTGCACATCAAAATAGTGATATTGTCTTTTAGGGCATCAACAGCATCAGCAATTTCGAAGCTGCAAAAATAACCAATTTATTTCATAACTCAACAACCAGTGAGTTATGACTGTGCTTTTGAAGGCCGCTACTAAACAAAACCGAATCAACAGGCTGTTACCCGGTAAAAAAATCAAACTTAAACCCTTTGAATTCATAAAAATACAATTGAACTCCAAAAGATTTTTAATTCTTCTAAAAATGTCAAATTTAAAAAACAATGATCTTTGCCTGGTATTTGAAAAGACATGAAAACGAGGAAAATTCAGGGACCGATAAGGGATAAGCAAAAAACCATGCAAAAGTTGCTACAGGCAGTGGGAGCTATTTTAAAGAGCGAAGGACATAAAGGACTAAAAGTGAGTAAGATAGCGGACCGGGCAAAAGTAGATAAAAAACTGATTTACAATTATTTTGGAAGCCTCAACGGATTGATCGACTGCTATCTCAAGGAGCACGATTTTTGGAAACGCACCGATCATGTTTTGAAGGCTAACCCCATCACGGATGTTACCCCCGGGCTGATGAGCGGTATCTTTAAAAACCAGTTTGATTTTTTAGAGCGTTCGAATGAAATGCAGAACATCATTCTTTGGGAGCTGAGTGAATACAACCGGCAGCTTTCCGAATTGGTGGATGAGCGGGAACGCTTTGGGGAAGGTATCTTTCAACTTTCGGATAAATATTTTGCCGGCACACCGGTGAATTTCCGTGCGGTTAACGCATTACTCGTCGCAGCGGTGTATTATATTGTGTTGCATAAGCGGTACAATAAAAACACGTTCTGCAGTATTGATGTAACTACTCATGAAGGAAAAGATCAAATTCTTAATGCGATTGACCAAATCATCAACTGGTGTTATACGGAGGCAGCAAAATCAAAAAAGGCAACCGGAAAAAAAATTAATCCGGCGTCGTAAAGCCGTATTTATGGTACACCGCTTTTGCGTCGGCAGTTTTTAGAAAATCAATAAAGTCTTTTGCAGCCTGTTTATGCGGTGCATTCTTTAATATGCCTGCCATATAGGTTGCTGTTATGTTCTCTTTATCGGGGATCGCAACCAATGCAATGGGATGATCGATCAACTGCTGATAATACGCTTCAGAATACCAGACCGGTCCTGCATCGCATTTTTGATAAAGGATCCATAAAGGTGTTTGACGGTGATGGATCTGCGTTAACAGGGTCGTTCCTTTGCTTACCTTCTCCTTCATGATCGCATTTTCCAGGGCTGCGCCGCCCGCTTTAACATAGGCCGCCACAATACGCTTTCCAATACCTTCAAATTCAGGATTGGGCATTGCTACTTTAACATCGCTCCTTGCCAGATCTTTTAAGCCTGCAACCCGTTTCGGGTTTCCCTTTGGTACCATTATGGCTAGTTTATTATACGCATACGCTATGGTGTCGGAAAAAGCATTGGCCATTTGATCAATCCTTGTTTTGCCGGCCGTGTAAATATCCGGCTTTAGGGTTATCCTCATATTACCTACCGTTAAAGAGCCGCCTTCCACCTGCTTTGCAAGGATTCCGGGGGGAAGCGTTTCCGCAAATATCCGGGTATACTGCGGATGCTTTTTTTTAAATGCCGCCAGCAGCTCATCAATACACATAAATTGATTGCCCGCAAAAAACAATACTAATTGCGGATCATTAATATCTCCGTACAGGTCCGGCACATTATCGATGCCGGGTACGGTAAATAGTACGTTGCTTTCGGGTGGCTTGTTCCAGGGCGGATCAAAGCGATGTTCCTGTGCGTTCAGGTCAACCAGGAAATTAAAACTCAATAACAACAGGATCAGGATTCTTTTCATTTGTTTGTTTTTAAATGCAGCGCCGTTCTGAGACCGGCTGGAACATATTTGATTAGCGCCGGATGGCGCTAAAGCGGCGGTTCTGAAACGATTAGCAAACAGGAGCTTCCCGCCTTCACGTCTTCCCGGCTTCCATTGTCGTGCCTCAGGGCTTTATAACCGCCCATCCTTCTGCCTGACGGAGGATCAGTTCCCCGTTGCCGCTGGGCACTACCCCTATAAACGGATAGATCTGGGCTCTTTCAATTTTCCGCTCATGCAATGTATTGGCGCATTGCGCAACGATAACGCCGCGCTCCACCAGGCTTTTTAATGCGGCCTCATATTTACTCCCTTTAATGTAGGCATCGGTTCCGCCGCTAAACGCGATCAGCTCTGCCTGCAACTTCCCTTTCAGCCTTGGATCTTCCAGGGCATTATTAAGATTCCGCAGTACTTTTTCAATGATCTTGGGATCGCCGTTATCCATTTGATAAATCACATGGTATACTTTCTTTGTTGCCTGCGCGCCGGTGACGGCGCTGTTTTTCTTCTCTATCGGGGTCAGCCCCTGTGCAGTAACAGCCATAGCCAAGCTAATTGTAAAAGCAAGCAGTAAAATTTTCTTCATTGTATTTAATTTAAAAGTTTATGACAAACGCCGTTTAAATTTTGCAAAAAATGCTAAGCAACTGTAATCAAAAAACCGCATCAACGTTTTTTATTTATGCGGCACAGCAGCCTGCGCCAATTGTATCGGTCCATAAGGCCCATACTTGTGCTGATGCTCCGAAAAACTATCAACATAAGGACCATAGGGCATATCTACCGGCTTCTTACTTAAAACAGGCCAGTCGGCGCTTTGATCAAACTTCGGCCTTGGCTGGCTGTTAATAAAAGCCGCCACATCCCAGGCCTCCGCATCTGATAATTGCGGACTTTGATACGTGGTGCCCAGCGGCATATTATTTTTCACAAACCCGGCCATGCTCCCGATCCGGAATAAACCCGCGCCGTCATTAAAACTGTTTTGGCCCCATAGCGGCGGATATACAAAACCCGTTTCATCGGCAGTGCGCGCGCCCGCCCCGTCTGCTCCATGACAGCGCGCGCAATTAGCCTCATAAACAATGCGCCCTTTCAGGGGATCGGCCGCGCGATCCATTGGCTTCAGTTTTGCAAGAGAGGTACCTTTATAGATCTTTCCTTTGGGCACCCCTTCCCCCACCCATTTTATATAGGCATAAATGGCCTGCATTTCGGAAGAAGATTTATCCAGCGGTTTGCCATTCAGGCTTCTTTCAAAACAGTCATTGATCCGCATATAAATATCCTGTATCCCGTTATTACGTCCGCGGTAAAGCGGGTAGGTAGAAAAAACTTTGCCAAAGTTATTTCCAAAAGGAACGATCCCGCCATTCAGGTGGCAGTTCTGGCAGTTCATTCCATTGCTGATGGCAGCCACGGTCCCTTTGGGACCCAGGTAATGAGACGTGTTAGCAATTAACTGATAGCCGTAGGCAATTTCTTTTCCGGTTGCGGTATAATCGGGGATCTGATAATGATTCCATCCCCACCAGATGGTATCCTTAGCTGTTGGCAGCCCGCCGGCAACTGTCTTGTGTTGCTCCTCTTTTTTATCATTGCCTTTACACCCGTTCTCAAACAATACAATGACTGCCAGGGATGTGAAAATTAAAGCCGGAACCAGGAATACTCGCATCTTGTTTTTTATTTCTATCACAAATCTACGCACAAAACTATCGTTTAAGTTATCAAGAAAAGCAATTGGCTATAACTTCAGGTTATCGCAATTTTCTATAATATTCCTTGTCAAAAAGGGTGCTCATTCGTTTTATCCTTCCTGTTCCAGTTGTGCTTTATATTGCTGAACATTGGCTTTCACTGCATCGCCGACCGCCGGATATTCAATATCCTTATATTTTTTCAGGGTTTCCAGCAGGATATGGGCCACCAGATACCGGCAAATATCTTTATCATCTGCAGGTAATGCATACCAGGGCGCCCTGTCGGTACTGGTATGTTTTATGGCTTCTTCGTAGCAATGCATATAGTCATCCCACCGTTCCCGTTCAGCCAGATCACCCACTGAAAATTTCCATTGATGTTTTCCTTTCTCCAGGCGCCGGAGTAAACGATCTCTCTGTTCCTTTTTACTCAGGTGCAAGAAGAATTTAAACAGGATCGTGCCATTGTCCACCATGTGTTGCTCAAAATTATTGATCTGCTCAAAACGTTTTTTCCAGAAATTCTTTGGCAGATCGGCTACTGCAGTTATCCCAGGCATCCGTTCATTTAATAAATATTCCGGGTGCACACGTGTTACCAATACATTCTCATAATGCGTGCGGTTGAATACACCGAACTTTCCTTTCTCCGGCAATGCAATGGCATGCCTCCATAAATAGTTGTGCTGCAGTTCCAGGGTAGTAGGCGTCTTAAAACTGTTCACGACCACGCCCCGGACGTTAAATTCCTTAAACACTTCCCTAACCAGGCTGTCTTTACCCGCCGCATCCATCCCCTGTAAACAAACCAGCACTGCATATTTGTTATGCGCATACATTTTATCCTGCAGGGCGCTTAGCTCAACACGTATTTTTTTTAGCCGGCTCTTTGCTTCTTCCGGGCTTATTTCATCCCCGATGCTGGTTGGATAGTTATCAAGCTTAAAATCCTTCCGGGCGGCAAATAACTTTTTTGCGTTTTTTTTCATAAAGCGATCATTGATGATGGTTGAAGATAAAAAATATTTGTTAAGTTGCACGCAACGATACAAAGACTTTCCCGCGGCGATGCAGTGATGCAGCGGCACGCGCGCAAATACATTAAGGGTTTAAACTCTGTGAAAATCCGCGGAATCTGTGAGAAAAAAATGTGTGCGCTCTTTAAGTAAACAAAACTATTATGCTTCCACAGCATCCGCCGTCTTCCTGTTATTCCGCTTTAATAAAACGGCGTGCAAAACAAGCGTAAGACTTATGATGGTAAAGCCGAGGTAGAAACCCTGGTTTAAGGTTTTGTTTTCCTTGAGAATTACAAAGGCCATTAATATGCCATAAAGCGGCTCCAGGTTATACGATAAACTTACGGTAAAAGCAGACAGTTTTTTTAGCGCATTCATCGAAAACTGGAAGGCGATTACTGAACAGAACCAGGCCAATACCAGCAGCCATAAAAAATCAGTCAGCGACGGAAGCAGGGTAGCCACCGGAAAAACCTTCAGGTAAAACGGCATAATGGCAGACAAAGTGATCAATCCCCCCGTCATTTGCCAGGTTAATACCGTTTGCATATTGGTACGTTTCATCGAAAATTTGAGAAGAATGGGAAAAAGCGCCGCAAAAAAAGATGAAATAAAACCCAGTATAATTCCCAGTTTGAACCGTGCATCAAAATGAAAAATGAGGTAGATCCCGAACACAGAGCATATTCCCAGTAATAATTCTTCCTTTTTTATCGGCTGACGCGTGAGCAATGGCTCAAGAATGGCGGAAAAGAAACCGACGGCAGACAGGCAGACCAGGCCGATCGATACATTCCCATACTTAATAGAGGCGTAAAAGAGCACCCAATGGAGCGCAGAAACAAAACCGATCCCCCCGATCTTTAACGCCTCTTTTACAGGAATTTTTTCCAGTTTTCCGGTTACGCTCATCAGCACCCACAAGGTAACCGCGGTAATAAGCAGGCGGTACCAGACCAAAAGGCCGGCATTCAACGAAATGAGCTCTCCCAGGATGCCCGTAAACCCCGCCAGTAAAACCGCTATATGTAGTTGTAAAAATGCTTTTTTCATCCGGAGCGCAAGCTAATTAATTTACTTTGCCGGCAAGCATTCATTCCTGTATTTTTGTCAATAACAAGCGTTAGCAACTTACAATAAAAAAAATATTGATGAAAATAAAAGTGAGTTCGGAGATCGGGTTATTGAAAAAAGTATTGGTGCACAGCCCGGACAGTGGCATTGGCAAAGTGATTCCCTCAAAAGCTCAGGACTGGCTTTTTGAAGATATTGTGCACCTGGATACCATACGGAGAAAAGAGTACGATTATTATACCAAGCTCCTGCTGTACTTTTTAGATCCTTTGTTGATCAAAGGGAAATTAAAAACGGTTGACGCGCCAAAGAACAATTATGATTTTTTTAAACCTGGTAAAAAGGGCTTTCATAATTCTCAAAACGTTATAGAGATACAGGTGCTGCTATCGGATATTCTCAAGGACAGCGCCATCAAACAAAAGCTGGTCGCCTCCGTATGCGCTATTGAGAACTGCTCCTATAAAACCCAGGAGGTCTTATTGAAACAAGACGCGGAAGAGCTTGCAAAAATATTTATCAGTGGAACGGGGAATAACCTGGATATGTTATTCCCCCCCGTTCCCAATTTTATTTTTACAAGAGACATTGGGATTGTGATCAACGACCACATTTTACTGAACAAGCCGGCCAAAAAAGCCCGGCTACGCGAAGCCTTGCTGATGAAATATATTTTCTTTACCCATCCCTTATTTAAGGGGTATAAAGACAAGATCATTGAATTGGCCGATAGCCCGTACCATTTCCTGCTTCCCGTAGATGCAGACGAGTATAATGTTACCCTGGAAGGAGGTGACGTTATGGTAGTAAGCAGCAACCATGTTATCATAGGTATTAGTGAACGCACCAGCATGGCCGCGGCGCACCAGGTAGCTACCCAGCTTTTCAAAAAGAACATTGTTACAAAAGTTTCACTGGTGCAGATCCCCCGGAAAAGAGAATACATGCATATAGACACGATCTTTACGCAAATAAAAAAAGACATCTGGGTGATGCTCGGTTCTTTTTCAAAAAAGCGCACAAAGGCTGCATTGGGCGATGCCATTCTTAAAGCCATTGAAGAGCAGCAACCGGGAACGGCGACCAGCATTATACAATTTAGAAAAAATGATATAACGAAACCCGTCTATTTCGACAGCCTGGAAGACCTGCTGGTTGATATCAGTAAAAAAGACCTGAAGGTAAAAGGGAAAGTAAAGATCATTCATTCCGGAAATGATGAATTCCCCTTCGACCTGCGGGAGCAGTGGACCGATAGCTGCAACCTGCTGGCGCTAAAGGACGGTGTGGTTGTGGGTTACGACAGAAATGATAAAACCCTGGAAGCCTTCCGTAAAGAGGGTTTCAGCATTATTGACGTAAAAGAATTGTTACCGCAACTGGAAAACGGCACCCAAACAACCAACACGCTGAAAAATGTATTTATCACGATCCCCTCGGCAGAATTGTCGAGAGCCAGGGGGGGCTTCCATTGCATGAGCATGCCCCTGCTCCGCGACGACAACTAATTACCAGCAATAACAGAAAACCAAATGCAGACGACATCCCATTTACTAATGATACGGCCCATAGCCTTTGGGTTCAATAAAGAAACAGCCGTTAATAATTCCTTTCAGAAAGAAGGAACCGACTGGAACGTGAATGAAAAAGCACAACAGGAATTTGACCGGTTCGTTGAAGTATTGAGAGCGCAGGACATTAATGTACTGGTGATACAGGACCAGCCGCTACCCTACACCCCCGATGCCATCTTTCCCAACAACTGGATGTCGCTGCACAGCGACGGGCAAATGGTGCTGTACCCGATGTTTGCTCCCAACCGCCGTTCAGAACGTGGCAAAGGTGTTACCGATAAACTAAAGGAGCAGTTTACCGTGTACTCAACTATTGATCTTACAGGATACGAAAAAGAGAACCGCTTCCTGGAAGGCACGGGCAGCATGGTTTTGGACCGCGTGCATCAAATTGCTTACGCCTGCTTATCCCCCCGGACAGATAAAAAGGTATTGCTTGATTTTTGCGCGATGCTGGACTATAAACCGGTTTTGTTTCATGCGGTTGACAAAAGGGATGCGCCCATCTATCACACCAATGTAATGATGTGCATTGCCGATACTTTTGCGATCATTGCAGATGAAACGATCCGCGATCCGGCAGAACGCGCTTCAGTCTTACAAATGCTTAAAGAAGCCGGCAAGGAAATTATACCGATCAGCATTGCCCAGATGGAACAATTTGCCGGAAATGCCTTACAGGTAAAAAACAATAGCGGTGAACCTTTTTTGATCATGTCCGACAGCGCGTATCATTCATTGACCCCGGAACAAATTAAAGTTATTGAGACCTTTAACCCGATCCTTCACGCTCCTTTGAACACTATTGAGCAGAATGGCGGCGGCAGCGCGCGTTGTATGATAGCTGAGATCTTTCTGCCCCGGCATTAACCTTATGGTGGCTTACAAACTATCAATGGGATAAAGAGCAGCTCTCTTTTTTTTCTGGCTCTCCCGTTTCTTTGTATTAAATATCTTATTGCTCAGGGTAAATAAAACACCTCTTTCAGCGGAACAGACACCGGAGAATGGTCCGCATGGGTTTCCATAATATCCTTCATGTGATCCCACCATTTTTTCATCACGGGATGAGCAGGAAGCTGATCCAGGTTCGCCGGATCGGTTATCTTCATGGTCGCAAAAAGAATATTCGTTTCCCTATCCCAGAAAATAGAATAATCCGTTATACCCTGTTCTTTTAGCAGCGCACTCAATTCAGGCCAAATGGCTGCATGCCTTTTCTCATATTCCGATTCGAGGCCCTTAAAGAGTTTCATTTTAAATGCAAGTCGTTTCATATAATTATGTAGTGGTTTTGATTTTTGGAGCTAAATGCGGAACGCGAAACGCATAATGCCAAGCCCCGCGTAGACTATAAACTATTGTCCATTGTCTATTCACAATTCACTCCCCAGCCAGCCGATACACTTCCGTTCCCGCAAGCAGGAAACAGCCCAGTCCGTAGTCTTCAAAATCCGGTTTGCTATTATAGGTAACCGGCTGTCCGTCTTTAGGCTCTTTTCCCGTACCCTGCACATACCCCAATGAACCATCGGGGTGCACCGCGTCTTTAACCATTGCGTTCCATGCTTTGGTAAGCGCCGGCAGGTATTGCTTTTTGTCGAGGAGCCCGTTACGGACCCCCCAGGCAAACCCATAGGTGAACAATGCTGTCCCCGAAATTTCTTTCCCTCCAAAATGGTTCGTATCATGAAGGCTGACCGTCCACATACCGGTAGCCTGCTGACACTGCAATAAAGCGGCGCCCATATCCTTAAAGTCCTGCAGGTATTCTGCATAATGCGCATCTGTTTTGGGAAGGGCATTCAACACCCGTACCAGCGCTGCAAACACCCAGCCGTTGCCCCGGCTCCAATAACAGTTTGCTCCGTTCGGCTCCTTATAGGGTGGTACAAAATCTTTATCGCGCCACCACAGATGTTCTTCTTTATTATATAATCCCTTGCCGCCATGAACATTTTTCGTATAGGCATAGATCTGGTACATTTTATCAAAATAGCGGTGCTCCTTATAAAGCGCCCCCAGCTTTACATATACCGGCATTGCCATTTGTATGGCATCCACCCAACTCCAGTCATCGTTCTTATCAGACGCCACCATATTATCAATACTGGTTTTGATCGCTTTGATCCGCTCCGGCATTTTATCCAGTTTATAAAGATCGATATAAGTTTGCCCGCAACACTGATCGTCGGCATTCCTCGTGGTAATGCCGCTGCGCAGCCCCCATTGATGTTTCGTACCCCAGTCTACCGCATAATCATAGTAGCTTTTCTGCCGGTCGATGGTATACAGAGCCATCAACCCCTCATAATAAACGGCGCGGGTCCATATATTGCTCGGGCGCTCTTTATTGGTAACGATCGGCTTTCCCGGATCAGGCCACTTATTCATAAAGTAGGCATTGCACAGCCGCATTGTTTCGAGTATCTTTTTTTTGGATAAAGTACCTTGCGCATTGCCCGTAGTTGCGCTTAATAATAATACAAAAACCAACAATCGTTTCATAATTTTTTCATTTTGGATGCTGAACTCCGGTTATAAGTCACTGGTTACTGGTTACCCTATTGCCAATCAGAAATCGAATATTCGGCATCATCGCAACCCATTTACTATTAACCATTGACTATTCACTTCCTCCAACACAATGATACATATTAATCCCGTCCCCCGCATCCTGTAGTGTCCTGCATCCGGGGCAGGATTGTGCAGGATTGTTGGTTGGCTGGAAGTTTTATCTTTATTGCCGGCGATTGATCTTTATAAAAAGCGTATTCCTTTATACAATGAATTATTACCGATTATTTTTTTTGCTGCTCTTTTTAAATGGGGCAATAGCTGGTTTTGCACAGCCCGGAACTACAATTGACCGCAAAGCGCTGGTGGAGCGCCATACGATCAAAATAAATAAGGCCGATACACTGGCATCTTTATCGGTCGGCAATGGAGGTTTTGCTTTTACTGTTGATGTAACCGGCCTGCAATCCTTTCCCAACGCCTATGAAAAAGGCGTTCCGCTGGGAACAGAGAGCGAGTGGGGCTGGCATGCTTTTCCCAATGTAAACAACTATCAATTCAAAGACGCGCTAAAGACTTACCATTTAAACGGGCGGGATGTACCCTACGCCGTTGAATGGGGCGGTGGCCCTGAGGCAAATCGAAAAGCTGCAAACTATTTCCGGCAAAATGTGCACCGCCTGCAACTGGGGAATATCGGGCTGGAAATTTTAAAAAAAGATGGCACCCTGGCAACTCTGGCAGATATACAAAACATACACCAGGAGCTGAACCTATGGACCGGCGCCATCAAATCTTATTTTACTATTGAAAAGGTACCCGTCACTGTTTTTACTTACGGGCACCAGAAGCAGGATGCCATTGCGGTAAAGATCAACTCCCCTTTGCTGCAACAAAAAAGACTGCATATCCGCATCCGGCTGCCCTACCCCACCGGCAACTGGGCCGATATGGGTGATAACTGGAACAATGACGACAAGCACCATTCCGCTATTATTGCTAAAAAAAACAACAGCGCTATCATCGAACATAGTTTAGACACCACCACGTATTATCTTTCTGCATTGTGGAAGGGCAAAGCCACATTCATTCAGAAACAGGCACATTATTATTTGCTGCAACCTGCAGCCGCAGGCAGTTTTGAATGTAGCATCCGTTTTGACCAACAGCGCAATACCATACCCCCTCCCACTTTCAGCGCAACAGAACAAAACAGCGCGTTGCGCTGGCAACAATTCTGGACCAGCGGGGGCGCTATCGATTTTTCAGGCAGTACCGATCCCCGGGCGGCAGAACTGGAAAGAAGGATCGTATTGTCGCAATACCTTACAAAGATCCAGTGCGCCGGGGACTATCCGCCGCAGGAAACGGGTTTAACCTATAATAGCTGGTTCGGCAAACCCCATATGGAAATGCATTGGTGGCACGGTATTCATTTTGCATTATGGGGGCGACCCGAATTGCTGGAGAAAAGTTTATCCTGGTATGCACACAATTCCGCCGGCGCAAGGGCCATCGCACAGCGGCAGGGATACAAAGGTGTACGATGGCAAAAGATGACCGACAACGAAGGGCGTGAAAGCCCTTCCTCTGTAGGCGCTTTCCTTATCTGGCAACAACCGCATTTTATTTATTTTGCCGAGCTCTGTTATCGCTCCCGTCCCGGCAATGAACTGCTCAACAAATACAAAGACCTGGTCTTTGCTACGGCAGATTTCATGGCCTCATTTGCCGTATACGATTCAGTAAAACACCGCTATATTTTAGGCAAAGGGGTTATTCCCGCACAGGAGCGCTTTAAACCCGAACAAACCTTTAACCCCACCTACGAGCTGGTCTATTGGCATTGGGCATTAAGCACCGCTCAAAAATGGCGGGAACGGCTACACCTGCCGCGTGATAAACAATGGGACAAAGTGCTGCAAGGGTTATCACCCCTTCCCAAACAGGGGGATAAATACTTATTTACGGAAAGTGCCACGGATTCTTATACCAACCCTGAATTCAGAACGGATCATCCTTCGGTGTTCGGCGCATGGGGCATGTTGCCGTATACTTCCCTGATGGACAAGCAGACAATGCGGCACACATTTGACTGGATCTGGAACAACTGGACCTGGAGAAAAACATGGGGCTGGGATTTCCCGATGACTGCCATGACGGCCACCCGGCTGGGTTTGCCCGGCAAAGCTATTGATGCGTTGCTGATGAACATTCAAACGAATACCTACTTGCCCAACGGGCATAATTACCAGGACGGACGGCTGACTATTTACCTGCCGGGTAACGGAGGACTACTGGCTGCCATTGCCATGATGTGCGCGGGGTACGACCAGGCGACCACCCCCCTGCCAGGTATTCCCAAAAACGGGCAATGGAAGGTAAAAGTGGAAGGGCTCCGGAAAATGCCCTGATTGCACGTATTGTTTAGCCGGTAATGCTTGGAGACGACATCAATTCCCCAAAGACTATTCACTTTTGCCACTATAGCCTGAAAAGCGATGCGGCGCGGTGCTTGTTGCTTTCCGCTCCAATTAAAAAATATCAAAGAAGAACGAGTTCATCTGGGGCTGACTAAAAAGTCCTCATTGTCATGCCCCCGATAGCCATCCATATGCGTCAAGATAAGGAACACGATTCAGGCGCTGTAAGCGCCGCGTGTTTATAGTATTCATGATCCTCTACGCAACGCATCGGCTCTCCCGCCTCAGCGGGACCGTGTAAACACGGGCATCCTATGGGGCCTGAACAAATACCATTGCGATTGCTATAAACACAACGCTCCTAACGGTGCGGAAATGACTCAAAATACTGGTGTAGTTACAGTTCCGGCAGATTGAATGTCGTGCTTAGCTTGACGCGCATGCGATGGCCATCGGGATGATCCGGCGTCTAAATTTGCGAGTGCTTCTTAATAGATTCTGAAACAAGTTCAGAACGACAACGGGTTCTTAACGGGTTTTTTGGTCAGCCTCCCATCTTCTAATGTCTTTTGCGATAAACCGAAGGAAAATCAAATAAACCCGTGACAAAAAAAATACGTTCCGCAAACGTTTGCGCAGGACGGAGCAGGATGCATGATCGTTTTTACGAACGTACTTTAGATCCAACATTTTTTTTAATTCGTAATTGTAGCTATATGACACAGATGCTTAAATACAGACGTTTGTTCCTGCTTTTTATTTTCCTGCTTTTTTTAACCGCCCTGGTGCAGGCGCAGCACCCGGCAACCGTAACCGGGAAAGTAACAGACAATACCGGCCAGCCTATGGAGGGCGCCACCATCCAGGTAAAAGGGAGCGCCGCCACAACGATCAGCGATAAAGACGGTAATTTCAAAATAACTGTTCCTGCGCAGAATGCCGTTTTGCTTGTTACCAATGTTGGTTACGACGATCAACAGGTTTCAGTGGGTAAACAAACCCAGCTAACGGTTTCCATGAAAGCTTCCACCAACTCCATGAACGAAATTGTTGTGATCGGTTACGGAACTGCAAAACGCAGAGATGTAACCGGCGCAGTAAGTTCCATGAGCGGTAAGGGTATTGAAGAAAAACCCGTGACGCGTATCGACCAAGCAATGATCGGGCAACTGGCAGGGGTACAGGTGCAACAACAAACGGGGATGCCTGGTCAGGGATTGAGCATTGTGGTCAGGGGCACCGGCTCGGTATCCAGCGGAACGGAGCCTCTTTATGTTGTGGACGGTTTCCCGTTGGATGTAGTGGCCAAAAACTCTGCCGGAGGCTTTACCTCTAACCCCCTGAACAATTTAAACCCGGACGATATTGAATCCATACAGGTTTTAAAAGATGCCGCTGCCGCCGCCATATACGGATCGCGTGCGGCAAATGGGGTTGTAATGATCACCACAAAAAGAGGGCAGATCGGCAAGCCCAGGATCTCTGCAAATATTAATGGAGGATTCAGCCAGATCGCAAGAAAGCTCGACCTGCTGAGCGCGCAGGAATGGGTCGATATGGCAACCGAGCTTGCTAATGCCAAGTGGGTAGCATCGGGCACGGGCAGAACAGCCGATCAAACCAATGCTCAAAGAAGAACAATTTTAGGCTTGGCGCCAACCGCTAATAACTACACCTACATGACAGATGATCGCTGGACCCAACCCGGGCATCCCGGTTTAACTTACGTTGACTGGCAGGACAAGGTATTTAGAAAAGCGCCCTTCCAGAATTATCAGTTGTCCGCCAGCGGCGGTACAGAATCGGTACGGTATTATTTCTCGGGCTCCTATCTGAACCAGGATGGTGTGTTGCTGAACTCCGGTTACAAAAATTATTCAGGAAGGGCCAACCTGGAAGTAAATCCCAGCAAAAGATTAAAAATGGGACTGAACCTGGCCCCCTCTTATGCCGAGACCAGAACACCCGGTGCAGAGGGAAAAGATAATATCCTGATGAAAATGTATTCGATGGCACCGATCGCTGAAGACACCTCAGGTCTCGCAACCGGCGCCGGAAAAAATAGTGTTTATGGATGGAGCTCGTCTTCTGTAAGCCCGGTCGCCTATTTGAATAATACGATCAACTTTTCAAAAACCAACCGCATTCTTGCTTCTGTATATGCAGATCTGCAAATTATACCAGGATTGAATGCGCGTACAACCGTCAACTACGACGACCAGAATCTAAACAGGAAAACCTACACTTCTGATTATGTAGCGGGTAATATCACCAACTACCTGACGGCCCCGGGCAAGAGCTCCTCCGGCTCCTATAGCGGCAATAAAAAGCAGACATTTGTAAATGAAAATACCCTCAGCTACAACAAGACCTTTGGCGATCATTCGCTTTCAGCAGTGGGCGGTTTTACTTACAACTATGTGCATCTGGAAACCTTTACCATCAGCACCGCCGGAGGCTTCGCCAATGACATTGTAACCACGCTTAACGGAGCCATACCCAGCACCGCCGGTGTAACGGTAACCGGTAATACCACAGAGAGCAACAACTCCATGTTATCGTATTACGGAAGAGCCATCTACAATTATGCGGATAAATACATGTTGCAGGGTAGCATCCGCAGGGACGCGTCCTCCAGATTCGGTAAAGAATCCCGCTGGGGCACTTTCCCTGCGGCGGCGGCGTCCTGGCGTATCTCACAGGAACCCTTCATGAAGAATAGTTCATTGTTTAGCGACCTGAAACTACGGGCAAGCTGGGGCAAATCCGGCAGCTCCAATATCGGGGATTATGCCAACCAGCAAACCTTCTCCAATACCGCGTATAGTTTCGGCGGCTCTTCATCTGCCACCGCAGTCAGCGGCGTAACGATAAGCGGCTTATCCGACCCCAAATTACATTGGGAAACTTCAAACACTTATAACCTCGGCATTGATGCGTCATTTTTAAAAAACAGGATCAACCTGATCGTAGACGCCTACCAGAAGAAAACAACCGATCAGTTTTTAAGATTGCCGGTTCTGGCAACTTCCGGCTTTACCGCCATGCTAACCAATTTTGGAGCCGTAATGAACCAGGGCATTGAGTTTACTGTTAATTCGGTAAATATCCGCAAGGGCGATTTTCAATGGAGCACCAACGCCAATATCGCATTTAATAAAAACAAGGTAGTGGAACTAAATGGCGACGCCGCCGTAAATATTTCAGCAGCCTATAGCGGCAATCCTCCCTTTTTACTGGAAAAAGGTTTGCCGATGTTTTCCTATTATCTGATCAAATCAAACGGCATCCTGACGGCCGATGACGTTGCCAATCCTAAAGTGGCGAAACTAACCGGGGAAACCGTTGGTGACATCAAATACTATGACAAGAACAGCGATGGCATTATTGATGCCAATGACCGGGTTATTGCCGGTCAGCCTACACCAAAATATACCTGGGGATTCACCAATACGTTCCGATATAAGGGCTTTGACCTGAATATACAGGCCTACGGCCAGCACGGCGGATCCATTTACTCCTTCCTGGGACGTGCCATCGACAATCCTGCTAACGGACGGCAAACCACGTTGGGCGTATGGAGCGACCGGTGGACAGCCGATAACCAGAATTATAATGCCCCTCGCGGAAAAATCAGTTATAGCTATACGATCCCGCTGTTTACGACAGACTGGTTATACTCGTCTGATTTCTGGAGAATACAGAATATAACATTGGGATATAATTTAAAAAGTCTGATCAAGACAGGCGTCATGAGCGGCGCCCGTGTTTACGCAACGCTGCAGAATTATTTCGGAAAAGATAAATATAAGGGCGGCGGTAACCCCGAAGCACAAAACACTAACGTAAGCGGCGACAGCAATTTCCCCCTTCCGGGTGATTATGGATCGATGCCGCTGAATAAAACAGTCACTTTCGGGCTAAACCTTTCCTTCTAACTTTTTAAAATATATTCGAAATGAAAAAATTTATATATAGCGCCATTTGTATTTCCAGCCTTTTGATCACGGCCTGCTCAAAGGACCTTACCCAGATACCGGTATCCAGTATTACCACCAATAATTTTTACACTAATGCAAATGATTTCACACAAGCGGTAACGGGCGCCTATAGTGGTTTAAAAGCCTATCCGGATCAGGCACTTTGGATGGGCGAGCTTCGCTCAGACGATATTGCCGCAACATCAGACGGTAACCGCGACTGGCAGGGCATCAACAACTTCTCCCCTAACCTCACCACAACGGCATTTATTGTTAACGCCTGGAATAACAATTTCAATGCAGTTTATAATGTTAACAATGTACTTGACGCGCTGGCAACAAAGGGGGATAAAATTGGCAATGATTCATTGAAAGCCCGTTTTACCGCTGAGTTACGTTTTCTCCGCGCTTTTTATTATTTCAACCTGGTAAAATTTTATGGAAAACTTCCCATTATCGATAAAGTGTATACCACCTACGAGGTGACCACTATCGGCCGCAGCCCGGTATCAGAGGTATACAACTTTATAATTGCCGATCTTCAATACGCAATGGCCCATCTTCCTGTAAGCTATTCGGGCGCGAATATAGGGCGAGCTACCAAATGGGCTGCTGAAGGCTTACTCGGATTGGTGTACCTGACAAAATCCGGACCGACGTATAATATTGAAGGTCCCGGCCTGAACAGCAACGAATACGATAAAGCCCTGGCGTTGTTTAATGATATCATAACTAACGGGGGGTTCAAGTTTGCAGCTAGCTATCCTTCTATCTTCTCTTATACTGCCGAAAATAATCCGGAAGTTTTATTCGACGTACAATTTATGTCTACCAGTAACGGGGCCGATTATCCCAGCCAGTTGGTTCCCGGCGCATACTGGACCGGACTGGGACTATCAAGTTATGACAATGGCTATGGAACCGCAACCTACAACGTATCAAGAAACCTGCTGAGCTCCTACCGGAACAGTGCAGGAACGGCAACTGATATAAGAGATACTTTTTCCATTAGACATGGATTTGCATTGTCAACTTCCACTCCTAATACATTGGACACTACCCGCCCTTTTATCAAAAAGTATATCGACGTAAGCCGGAGGGGCACCAACCGGGCCGATTGGCCGGTCAACTTTATTGTGATGCGCTACACTGATGTGCTAATGATGAAGGCCGAATGTATCCTGCATGGAGCTTCCGGCACGCAGGCCGATGTAAACAGCATTGTAGCACAGGTGCGGGCCAGGGCTGGCGTTCCGGCCCTTACAACGGATGTAACGCTGCCGCTGCTTATGGAAGAAAGAAGAAGGGAATTTTTGGGAGAAGGGTTGCGCTGGAACGACCTGGTGCGCGAAGGGTTGGCCGTTACCACTATGAACGCATGGATAGCAAGCGACACCCTGTCAGCTACCATAAACCAGGTAATGCCCAATTATGTTATCTACCCCCTGCCGCAAGCAGAACTATTAACCGCTCCCGGATTATATACGCAAAACCCCGGATACAATTAATTTCATAAACAATAGCTGTCAACATAATGAAACAAACGATCCTTCCCCTTTTATTAGCCATTACATCCATTTCCTCCTTTGCACAACCCGTACTGGAAACAGGGCCGGGCATGCCTGCGGAATGGATCGACAAAGCTACGGGCCACAAAGTAGTGCGGTTGACCAATAATGGCCGCAACAACCTTAGCTTTTATTTCCACAATAATCCATTTGTGGGTCATAACATGGTATATTACAGCAGCGCAAAAACAAATGCACCCCGCGCGGCCAAGGTAGAAACCTATAACGCCGTTGGCAACGACAAGCAATTATACCTGTTGAACCTGGAGAATCGTCAATCGGAACGGTTGACCAATCACCCCGCCCCCATGCTGGGAGAAATCGTTTCAGCAAAAAGAAACGAGGCCTTTTACCAGGTAAAGGACAGTGTGTTTGCCGTGAACCTTTCCACAAAAAAAGAACGGTTGGTCTATGTTTTTCCGGAAGATTTTAAGGCCAGCATCACTACTATCAATGCGGATGGTACACTCCTGGCGGGGGCAAGAGCAACGGATGAAGAGAAACAGATATTCAAAAACAATCCTAGCAAAAGCGATTACTTCAATAAAATTTACGAAGCAAAATTGCGCAGAACATTGTTTACGGTAAATATTAATACCGGCAAACTGGATAAAATATTTTCAGATACGGCCTGGCTGAATCACATTCAGTTTTCCCCAACCGACCCGGCTTTGTTAATGTTCTGCCATGAAGGTCCCTGGCATAAGGTAGATCGTATCTGGACAATTAATGTGAACTCTAAAGAGGTAAAACTAATACACAAAAGAACAATGCCGATGGAGATTGCAGGGCATGAATGGTTCAGCGCAGATGGCAAAAAGATCTGGTTCGATCTGCAGCAACCGCGTGGCGCCACTTTTTTTGTAGGCGGGACCGACCTGGCAACCGGCACAGAAACCAAATACCAGTTGCAGCGAAATGAATGGTCGGTGCATTTTACCTCCTCTCCCGATGGAAAATTATTTGCCGGCGATGGGGGTGATCCGAATGCTGTTGCAAAAGCCCCGGATGGTAAATGGATCTATCTGTTTACTCCAAACGGCGATCATTTTAACGCAGAAAAGCTGGTAAATATGAAACAGCATAATTATCACTTGGAACCGAATGTACACTTCACCCCAGACCAGCAATGGATCCTGTTCCGGGCAAATTTTGAAGGAAAGGAAGACATTTATGCAGTAGAGATAAAACCGTCAATGGTCAATAGTGAATCAATGTCGTTTCCTTAGGTGCGGATTCCCTGGGAATGTAGAATAAGGAATATTGAATAAAAAATGTAGAAGGGCATTAGTTTAGTATCATGCGATGCTCGTTCCTTTCTGAGGTTTTTTGATTGGAACAGAAAGCAGCAACCTATTGACTATTGACTATTAACTTTTCACCATTGACTTTTCACCGAATAACATTGTATGAAAAAATATTTGTTTACCAGTATCATTTGCCTGGCGGGTCTTGCTGCCAGTGCGCAAACTGTGCCCAAACAAAAAGCCGGCGACTATATTGAAAATATTTCTTACAATGAAAGCAAACGCGGTACGCCGCGCAGTTTACAATATAAACCGGATGGCGATGCTTTTGTTTGCATAAACGGCAAAAACCGCTACACGCGGGCCTTATACGGAGGCCCGACCGCCTTTCGACTGGAAACCAGCGATCGTCCGGTATTTGCAGCGTTCTATGGCAACAATAGTCAGAACATCAGTTTCCACATCACTGTTCCCGGCCACAAACCCGTATCGCTGGATGCTGCAGCTTATTGTGAAGCGCGTTACAGCGCCGGAAGCCGCAGTTATCGTATTACTGATCCTTCATGGGGTAAAGGCACCTTGCAAATAGCGGCGCTGGCGCTGTATCAGGAAGACGGCGCCATCTGGGAAATAACTGCCACCGGCATGCCCAGGGGAAGTGCACTATTCATAGGCATGACAGGGATCAAAGCAAAAAAATTAAACCGCAATGGCGATATGGGAGCAGATCCGCCGGATTGTTTTGAAGCGCCGGACGATCCGCACTACACCAGTACACAGCGCTGGGAGGTAACGGATCATTCAGCATATATAGTACTTTCCCAACAGCACTTAACAATGCCACCCCAAACAAGTGGCAAAACATTATTTACTGAAACCGAAAAAACACGGGCAGCGCTTGCCGCGCGTATACACATCAGCACCCCTGATCCTTTTATCAATACGATCGGTGGTACCTTAGTCACTGCCGCTGATGGCATCTGGGATGGCACTACCTGGCTGCACGGCGCCATTGGCTGGCGCATGCCACTGACCGGCTGGCGTGCTGCCTATGCGGGAGATTTCCTTGGCTGGCATGACCGGGCGCGGATCCATTTTAATGCCTATGCGGCCAGCCAGGTAACCAATGTTCCCAACACCATCCCCCATCCCGCACAGGATACCGAGCTGCACCTGGCGCGTGCGGTAAAACGCTGGGGCACGCCTATGTACAGTAATGGCTATATCTGCCGCAACCCCAATCGTAATGATCAGATGCATCATTACGATATGAACCTGAATTATATTGACGAGCTGCTGTGGCATCTGGAATGGACGGGCGATCTGGATTATGCGCGTACCATCTGGCCCGTGCTTACCCGTCACCTTGCCTGGGAAAAACTCAATTTTGATCCTGATGGCGATGGGCTCTATGATGCCTATGCCTGCATCTGGGCCAGCGATGCGCTGTATTACAATTCCGGCGCGGTCACCCATTCTTCTGCTTTTAATTATCGCGCCAACAAACTGGCAGCACTCATCGCTCAGAAGATCGGGCAAGACCCCAAACCTTACCAGCAGGAGGCCGGTAAGATCCTGGCAGCCATCAATGCCCGCCTTTGGATGAAGAATAAAGGGCACTGGGCCGAATACCAGGATTTCATGGGGTTAAAGCGGCTGCATGAAAACGCCGCAGTGTGGACGATCTATCATGCCATCGACTGTGGCGTAGCCGATCCGTTCCAGGCTTACCAGGCCACGCGGTATGTGGATACAGAGATCCCGCATATCCCGGTACGCGCCAAAGGCCTCACAGATGAGGGGTATGCTACGATCTCCACTACCAATTGGATGCCTTATGTCTGGAGCACAAATAACGTGGCTTTTGAAGAAGTGATGCATACTGCGCTGGCGTATTTTATTGCCGGCCGCAATGAAACGGGATTCAAATTATTAAAAAGTGCTGTTCTCGACGGCATGTACCTGGGTGACAGCCCGGGTAATATCGGGCAGGTCTCTTTTTATGATGCCGCGCGCGGTGAAAGCTATCGTGATTTCGGCGACGCGATTGGCGTAGCGTCGCGCGTGTTCATCCAGGGGCTTTTTGGTATTACACCGGATGCCCTCAACAATCGTTTGTTGATCCGGCCCGGCTTTCCAGCCTCCTGGGATCATGCAGCCATACAAACACCTGATGTTTCCTTAAGCTACCAGCGCACGGAAAACAAAAAACAAAACAGCACAAGTATCGACACTTACCAAATCACCCGTAAGTTTACACATCCCCTAGAGCTTGAATTGCAGGTGCCCGCCCGGTGGGACCAGGTCAACGCTGTAACAGCCAATGGTCAACCGGTCAACTGGAAACGATCAAACGCCGTAGTGGGCTATCCGCTGATCGCTATTACCATCCCGGCTGTCAACGCCGCCGCCACTACTGAAATAACAATTACCTGGGGTGGCAAGCCCATAATTATTCCGCCCGTAACAGGCAACAGAACGGCTTTTAAAGAAATAACACAGGGTGCCATGACCTGGTGGGGCGCGGTGCATCAGCAGGTGGAAACAAAAAAAGAGCCGGTCACGCCCTCATTCATGAGCGTGATCAGCAACAAATGCACTCCTGTGATCATGGATGCTAACTGGAATGCATCGGTTACCGATATTTTCAGTCAGCAATATTTGTCGCCCCGATCGCCTTATACCACTTTACAAATACCTACACAGGGCATCGGCGAATGGTGCCACCCGCTGCAAACGGCTACTATAAACGATTCCGGCTTACGCGCACAGGCACGGGATAACCTGTTTAAAACAAGCATCGGCGTCCCTTTTCGCACGCCTGCAACCGGCAACAACATCAGCTTCACTTCGTTATGGGATAATTATCCCGATAGTGTAAATGTTGCCTTATCGGGGAAGGCTACACATGCCTATCTGCTGTTAGCAGGAAGCACGAACCAGATGCAGAGCCATATCGCCAATGGAAGCATCTGCATCGAATATACCGATGGCAGTAAAAAGACAATTGAATTAATTAATCCCGAAAACTGGTGCCCCATTGAGCAGGATTATTTTGAAGACGGTTTAGCTTTTAAACTAAATGCGCCCCGTCCCTACCGGCTGCACTTAAAAACGGGCAGGGTCAGCAACAACCTGGGAAAAGACCTCAACATCCGCGGTGTTTATGGTCGCGGGATCGATGGCGGCGCGGGACAATTAATGGACATCCAACTGGACCCCGGAAGAACGTTGAAACAACTCACTTTAAAAACCCTTTCCAACGACGTGATCATCGGCCTGATGAGCATCACGCTCCAACGTCCCTAGAAAGGCGCCCTTACTATAAACCCGTATTCTTCACTCTAAACAAAACCATATGAATTCCAGATTTCTAAAAATTACCAGTGGAGCATCCCTCCTGGGTATTGTTCTTTTTGCCGGATCCTGTCAAAAACCGGACCTCGCTAAGGAAGGATCGTTAAACGCGGTCAGCAACCATAACGAAGCCAGGCTTACAGCCCTTGCAGAAGAACGAACGCCTGCCTTTCCGGATGCAGAAGGCTTTGGCCGGTTTGCCACCGGCGCCCGTGGTGCAGACAGCGCTTCTGTTTATGTTGTCACCAATCTTAACGACAGCGGGCCGGGATCCTTCAGAGATGCAGTAAGCAAGCCGGGCCGCTTTGTTGTGTTTGAGGTAACGGGCATTATCAGGTTAAAATCAAATGTAAGCGTGGCGGCCAATACTACCATTGCCGGCCAAACCGCGCCGGGCAAAGGCATTGTATTGTACGGGCGTAAAGTAACTTTTACGGGCGCCAATAACGCCATTGTGCGGAACATCCGCATCCGCCTGGGCGCCAACGACGGCGCTTCCCGCAGCGACGATGCATCGGGCGTAGCCAATGGGAAAAATATGATCTTCGATCACGTATCGTTCTCCTGGGGGCAGGATGAAGTGTTTTCTATCAACTGGGATAATAAAGGGTATGAGCCCGATAGCATCACCTTGCAAAATTGCATTGTAGCGCAGGGATTACATAAAGTGAATCATTCCGCAGGCGGGCTGATACAAACTGCCGGCAAGATCAGCATTCTCAAAAGCCTTTACATAAGCAACAAAACCCGCAACCCTAAAGTAAAAGGCATTAATGAATTTGTAAACAATATTGTTTACGATTGGGGAAACTTGGGCAACCCAATGGGGCATACCGTTTCGGGTGACGGATATATCATGGGCGGATCGGCGGGAGTGTCGCAAGTAAATATTATCAATAATTATTTTATAGCGGGACCGTTAACGCCCGACAGAGCAACTCCCTTTTCGAGAGGCACGGGTACTTTTTATTTGTATGCATCGGGGAATTACTTCGATCGTAATAAAAACGGCGTACTGGATGGCACGTTGGTGCCTGCCGATTCCGTAGGATATCCGGGCATTGAGCCGCAGAATTTTATGCCTAACCCGTATCCCTATCCGTTCAGCACACCAACAATGACGGCAGCCGATGCTTTTAAATATGTAGCTAAAGAAGCCGGAGCAGCCTATCCGCATCGGGATGATGTGGACAAATTATTAATTGAAGAACTACGGTCGGCAGGATTGCAGGGATTGTATGTGTATACAGAATCGGATCTGCCGCTGGCCAATGGCGGACTGGGAGACTTTCCCGTTGCCGACCCGCATAAGGACGGTGATGGCGATGGCATACCGGACGTTTGGGAACGGCAACTGGGCCTGAATCCGGAAGTGAAAGATGCGCTATCGCGCAGTACCGCTGATCCCCGTTACCTTAATATTGAAGTGTACCTCAATACGCTGGCAACGCAAAAAGGCGTTTAAGGAAGGTCTCTTTACGCTGCATTAAATTTAAAACCATTAAGATGTAAAGATTCATTAAGTAAAAGAAATAGCTTTGTTATGTTTCATCTTAATGGTTTTTGAATCGTCTTTTCAATGCGCTTACAATATGAACAAAAAAAACTACGTATTGGTATTGATTTTATTGAACTGTCTGTTTTCAGCAAATGCGCAACCGCCGGGCCTTAGCAGCTATTCTGTTAAAACCCCATATGGCAATTGCAAAATCAATACCCCGGATTTCAGCAAAAGCAAAAAACTGGTCATTACCGGTTTTGGCGCTGTTCCAGGCGATCAACAAAAAAACACGGCAGCCATCGCACGGGCAATCGCTACAGCAAATAAACTGGGCGGGGGCATTGTGGTGATCCCCAAAGGGGAATGGCTTACGGGCAAGATCCATCTTAAAAGCAATGTAAATCTTCATCTTGAAAAAGGGGCTACTTTGCTATTTTCAGGAAACCCTCAGGATTATTTACCCGCGGTAGTTTCAAGTTGGGAGGGAATGGAATGTTACAACTACTCGCCGCTCATTTATGTTTATGAATGTAAAAATGTGGCCATCACCGGTGAGGGAACGTTAAAGGCGCAAATGGCTACCTGGGAAAAATGGTTCGCACGGCCGCGGGCACATATGGAAAGCATTAAACGGCTCTATAACCTTGCCTGGAACCGGGCGCCGCTGGAGCAACGGCAGATGGTAAATGATACAGCACATCTGCGGCCGCAGTTCATACAATTTAACCGCAGCGAAAATATTCTGCTGGAAGGCGTATCTGTTGTCAACAGTCCGTTCTGGACGATCCACCTGTACCTGTCCAAAAATATCAGGCTCCGCAATCTCAATGTTTACGCCCATGGACATAACAACGATGGAGTGGATCCTGAGATGAGCCAGAATGTATTGATTGAAAATTGTGTGTTTGACCAGGGCGATGACGCCATCGCCATCAAATCGGGAAGAAACCCGGAAGGCTGGCGGTTGAAAACGCCGTCAAAAAATATTGTCATCCGCAATTGCACGGTCAAAAACGGGCACCAGTTGGTAGCGATCGGCTCAGAGCTTTCAGGAGGTATAGAAAATGTTTTTATTGACCATTGCACAGTGCTTGACGGCGCGAAACTAAATCATCTGTTATTCATTAAAACCAATGAGCGTATGGGTGGCTATGTCAAAAACATTTATGCTTCCAATATCCGTAGCGGTAAGATCGACCTGGGCATACTGGGCATTGAAACCGATGTATTGTACCAATGGCGCGACCTGGTACCTACCTATGAAAAACGATTAACCCCTATCAAAGATATTTTTCTTACCAATATACATGCATCCGAAGTAAAGTTTATAGCCCGGGTGCTGGGGCAGAAAGCGCTGCCGGTTGAAACGGTATCGCTGAAAAATGTAACGGCCGGCAAAGTGCTGGAGAAAAATACGATCACTGAAAATGTAAATAATTTTACCCGGTTATGAGCCCTATACAAACAAAGATTTTTTTTTGCCTGTTGTTCTTTCTATATGCAGCAGTAAACCTGTCCGCACAACCCGCGAAAAACAAAGTTTTAAAAATGGCAGCCGAACACAGAGGCCCCATTATTGATGCAGACAATCCTGATGTGCTGGCAAGTGCCAACCAGTCTGGCTTTGAAACCGGCCAGGTGATAAAACTGGATGGCATCTATCATATGTTCGTAAACGAAATGTTTGGGCGGGCGCATCTGGATATGCGGGTAGCGCACTGGATCAGTGCCGATGCCGTGCAGTGGAAGCGGCAGGCTACCATTGTAAACAGCATCCCCGGCAGAACGGCCACCAATCCGCGTTCTGAAGTATGGTTAAACACCATCATTTTTAATGAGACTGAAAATGCGTGGAATATATTCTACGTAGCCTACCGGGCCGGCGACAGTACTAAGGGAGAAATCTCCGGCAATGATTACGCAGGCCATATCTGGCGCGCCCGTTCCGTTGTTCCCGGCAAAACGGGTATTGACGGGCCTTACGCCGATATGGGCATCGTATTGCAACCGGATGCACAATCGCAGGCATGGGAAGGACAACAGGCCGTAGCCTCCTTCTTCCCCTATAAGGCCGGAAGGACCTGGTATGGTTTGTATGCAGGGCACAATCATATTCCCCGCGGGCCCTGGCCCATAGGAATGGCCTTTGCAGAAAAATTAAACGGCCCGTGGACCCGGCTTCCTGCGGAATTTAATCCATTGAAAATTGCAGATACCTTTATTGAAAACCCGGTAGTATCGCGTTTGAAAGACGGGCGTTACCTGATGGTCTTTGATTCCTTTGGCGACCGCGAGATCGGTTACAGCCTTTCTGCTGATGGCGTACACTGGGATAAAGAAACACGGGTGAAAGTACAGTCGCCTGGCAATAGCTGGGCCGAGGCCGGCGACCATTCCATGCGCACGCCCCTTTGTGCTATTGAAGAAGCTGATGGCAATTTTACAGTGATCTATACAGCACTAAAGAAAATAAATAACCGGAAATTTTATGCTATTGGCAAATGTACGCTTGCCTGGAAATAAACTATTCAAATAGTACACCATGATAAAAAAGATCTTGTTAATGGTCCTGTTGCTGCTGCCTTTTGCGTTACCGGCGCAGGAAAAAAAGATGTCTGACAAAAAGCTCAACATCCTTACTTTGGGCGATAGTAACGGAACCTTTCCTTATAGCTGGCCGGTGCAGTTGCAACAGGCCCTGCCCAATGCTCAGGTATTTAATATCAGTAAATCGGGCCGAACCATAGGTTTCCTGAACCTCAACGACAGCACCCTGAATTCGTTGCTGGTTATCGAAGAAAACCTGAAGAAGGCGGCAGCATTTACGCAAACCCGGCCCTTTGATTTTGTACTCCTCGAGCTGGGCACCAATGATGCCAAGGCTGTTTTTGCAGAGCGACAAAATGAAGTACCCGTAAACCTGGGCCGTCTGATTCAAAAAATAAAAAACTGTTCCTATCCCTCCATCAATAAAGCCCGCATTATTATTATAGCCCCGCCACCTTATGGCGCAAAAGCCCTTGCAACCGAAAAATATGCCAATGGTGATCAGCGGGTAAAGTCCATGAACGACAGCTTCAAAAAAATAGCCCGTCAAAATAACTGTTTTTTTGTAAGCGGGTACCGTACACCCGGGCTCAACATCAACACGATGACAGCAGACGGGCTGCACCTGGACGCCGCCGGGTCAAGAAAATTAATAGAGCCGGTGGTGGCGCTGATGACAAAATAATATCGGTTCAAACAAGAACCAGAAGAAGCGTAATTGCTGAAAAAAGCTCCCGCAGATCGCAGTGAAAAACGCTAGGGTCTTGTCACAGCCATTCAATAAAGGTATTTGTATCTTTAAGCCATTTACACCTCTAAAAACAATTATCTATGGAAAAGAATTTGTACCGGAGCGTGCGCTTTCTAACGGCGTACGCCATCATTTCATCCCTGGGTTTTGCCTTTGCACTCCTCTCCTTTACTAATGACCGTCGCCTGTATGCCGATGAAATTACAGCAAAAAAAATCAACATAACCGGCGAGGACGGCAGTTTAAGATTAGTATTGAGCAATGAACACCGGCAACACCCGGGGCGCATGGATGGAAAAGATATTCCTGCAAGGCAACGACCTGCGGGAATCATTTTTTTTAACACCCAGGGAGATGAATGCGGCGGCCTGGTTTTTGGCGTAGACAAAGAAAAAGGGAGGATACAAAATGAAATGGTTTTTACTATGGACAATTATCGTGACGATCAGGTAGTAATGTTACTCAATAGTGAAACGTATAAAGAGGGCAGGCCTGTTATTACCCGCGGGCTGGCTTTTAACGAGTACCCGGAGGGAACTTCGCTGATGACCCGGCATGATAAATTCCAGCAGTTGGAACATATAAAAGACACCGCCGAGAAAAACCGGAAAATAAAAAGCCTGATTGAAAAAGAAGGAGGCAAAAGACGGGTGTTTATCGGCCGCAATGCGGATCAGGCAACAGGCCTTTTTTTATTCGACAAACAAGGGAAGCCAAAAATGAAAATTTATATCGATGATTCAGGAGCCCCCAAAATGGAAATATTGGATGAGAACGGAAAAACAAAAGAAATGCTGGGGCAATTCCCATAATACACAATCATCCTGATATTCATCACTGAAAGGGGATCGTTGACACAACTAGTTCCCATCGGGCTTTGTAGCATCTTTGCCGGGGCTTTGCGGCCAGTAAAAGCTGGAATAAGCATCGGGCCTTGCCGGATCAAAAACAGGCTCTCCCGGCTTTATAAACTGCGCCAAACCAGGCACGGATTTTCTGACCCCGCTCAGGATCAGCTTTGCAACTTCATAAGCGCCAAACGGGCGAAAATGGGTATTGTCGGCAATCGCTTCTTTTCTATTGGGAAATGCACCGGCAGGGAAATGCGCAAAAGCCAGCAGTGATCCCTGCTCCCCCATTGCCTCAAACATCGTTTTGCTTAGCGCATTCAGATCAATCAATGCCACTCCTTTTTCTTTAGCCGTTAAGCGCCCCGCTGCAGGATAATCACCCAGGGTTTCCACGATCCGGCCGCTACTGTCGAAACGCCGCCGTTGTACGGATGTAACCACCACCGGGATACCGCCTTTCTTTTTTACCGCATCAATAAAATATTCAAGATCTTTTTTATAGCTGGTAAAAGCACCAATGCCTTGTCCCTTCTGTTTTTGATCGTTATGACCAAATTCCACAAAAGCATAATCGCCCGGCTTCATCAGGCTCAGCAATTTTTCAAAGCGCCGTGCTCCAATAAAGCTGCTCAGGGTTTCACCCGACTCCGCTAGGTTTACGATAGCCACTTTGCCCGGCTGGAAAAAATAAGGGAACATCTGCCCCCAGGCAGAATAAGGCTCACTGGCGCCATCCACCACCGTTGAGTTCCCCGCCAGGAAAACAGACACTGCTTTTTTATTGGGCGTAATTTCAATGGCGTTCACTTTAGGGCTGGTGCTGTTAAACTCCAGTGTCAGTTTATCATCCCAGTGCAGATAGGCATATTCCCGCGGCTTAAGGCGTATTTTTTTGTTAGTCCCTGCAATCAGGCTGTCGCGGATATTTACGGTAAATTCAATAAGCTTGTGTTGTCCCTTTTTGGTTTGCAGCCGGTTCACAAACATCCGCCGGTTTTCCGCACGAACCGCTATATCTGCAGTACCCCGGTCATCTCCTGTCCAGACCTTTACATCATAGTTCCCTTCCGGTAGTTTTACTGAAAAATAAAAGGGTTGATCGCTGGTAAGGAAGCCGTCTGTTGGTGCAGCTTTCCCTACTGATGTATTACTCATTACTGTAGTGCCCAGGTCAATGCCATAGCCCGTTTGCGGGTTATAAACGGTTTCCGGCAACACTTTATTATATCCTTTTCCGGTTTTGCCTTTGCCAAAATCAAACTTATAGGTTTGTGCATATAATTGTGGTACCAGCAAATTGCCGTTAACACCAAACAGCAAAAAGAAATAGAATAATTTTTTCATTTTTATTGGTTTCCGTTTTATAAAAATATCTTTATTAATCAAGCGTTGAGCACCGGGCGTCCCTGCAGGCCGCAACTGCGTTCGTCACCTATTCATCAAAACATAGTTCTATTGCTCCGTCAGGAGCACCGTTTTTATAGCAGGTTGGATATAGAAGATCAGGGCTCCATCGGAGCCTCGTGTTTACGCGGCGCCTAACGGAGCCGCCGCCCTAAACGATACACATTCTACAAACACTGTGTTCCTGACGGAGCCAAATTGAAACAGAATGACAGAGCTCTTTAATAACATCACCCGATTGAACCCTATGCTATTTTCGCTACTATTCCTCATCTACCAAACCTTTACCTGATCTACTATAACCCCCTCATCCAACGCTTTAATGAGTACTGTATGTTTGCCCGCTTTTGTTAGCCTGTGGCGGGTGGTGCGCCGGGCCTGATTATTCAACACGTTCTCCTTCCATTCTTCACTGCGGCCCTGTGTGGCATAATCCACTGCCTGCGCCGGGCCATCGTCAACGCGGATCGAATAACGGATCGTTTTGCCCGCAACCGGATGATTGGGCGCCAGATCCGTTTCTATTCGAATTGAATCTGTAGCAGCCGCGGTAAAACTGTAAACTACAGCGCTTCCTTTTGACAGGTTTATGGCGCCGCGCTGATAGCCCAGGCCATAAGCTATGGGCTTCCCGCCCGTAAAACTTTCATACGTCTTTCCGTTAAATAAAAAACGGGGCGCTTTATTTTCGATCAGGGCGGTTTCGGATCTTATATGCGGCAACTTTTCATACTCAACTAATTTCCTGGGGTCAAAGCTCATAACCCCCTTCCACTTGCCATCTTCCAATGCATTGTATTGCTGTGTCAGCGCAATGATCGTTTCAAAGGCCTTGTCGCTCATAGCCCAGTCCACCACCGCATGTCGCGCGAGTTGGCCGTATAACAATTTTTTATTCATTTCCGCTGCACTGCGCACGGGGTATTCAATCAACTCAAACCAGCTATTCCTTTTTTCACGCGGTATCTTTTTAGCAAGCCGCATCACTTTGTCTTCAATAGCATCATACTCTTTTATCCGCAGATTAATTTCCGTTTCGCTCCATGGAAGATCAGCGATCAACTTATAGCCCGGGTTCGTTTCTTCGGTTCGGGTGCCGCCCATAAACTCAGGTTTATGAATATAGGCCAGGCGATAATATTCATTCATCACCGGCACTAATTCCTTCGCTGTGGCTTCGCCAAATCCGCGGTTCAGCCAGGTAGACAAATGCTGCTCCAGACCGGCTTCATTGTTTTCTATCGAACCGATATTCCAAGCCATGTCCATGTACAACTCAATCAGGTACTCACCAGGTTTAATATCACCCACATTCAGCATCCACAACCGCTTTGCGCCTTTATCATACGCCTGTTTCATTTGCGTATACAATTGTGCGGGGTGATTCGTAGCCAGCCAGAGGTAATCATGCGGGCGTCCCCAATAGGAAATATGATAATACACGCCGCTGCCTCCTTTTCTTGCGCGTTCCTGTTCATTGGGAAAGTGCGTCATATAACCATAATTATCATCGCACCAGATAAGTGTTACATCATCCGGCAGCTCTAAGCCATCGTTATACACCTCTAATACTTCTTTATAGGGAACAAACACCTGCGGTACTTTTGTTATGTCGGGATTTACATATTGCCTCAATAGTTCGCGTTCATCCTTCAGCACTTCGGTTAATACTTTTTTGTGCTCCGCCAGTGTTTTTACGCCCTGCATCATGCCATCGTGCTTACCGCGCAAACCTACGGTATAAATATTATCAGCGCCCTTCAACGCCTGCAGCCGCTCCGTCCAGTAGGTTAGCATGGCGTCTTTGTTGGTAACATAATTATAATCGCCTTTTCCATAAATATCCCATTCGGTAACGCTGTTACGCATCAGCGGCTCGCAGTGCGAAGTACCAACGATAATGCCATATTTATCTGCTGCTTCCTTGTTGCCCTTTGTTAAATAAAAAGGGACCGTTACCTCGTGCATCGCCGGCCAGATCAGGTTCGCTCTTAAGCGCAGCAATAATTCAAAAATCTTCGAATAGGTTTTGGGACCAATAGCGCCTTTTGTTTTTCCAACGGCAGGCAGGCCCGGTTCAAAATGCTGACTGGCCCAGGGCAACAAACCAAAATCTTCGTCGTTAAGAAATATGCCCCGGTAGGTAACGGAAGGGTATTCCATCCGGCTATACCCGTTTTTTAAACTAAAGGAAGTTTTCTTTTCAGGGTGCGCATCGGCCCACCATTCCCAGGGCGATACACCAATTAACCTGGACAGTTCCAGTATACCATAGGCCGTACCCCGTTTATCACTACCAAGAATATATAGCTTGCCGTTTTGCACTACCAGCACGAACCCTTCACTGTGCAGGCGTAATAACTCCAACTGCTTTTTTGCAATACCCCTTTCCGCTTCGCTATTATTTCCAATTGTTCCGATAAATACCTGCGCATTACCTCCTTTTACCATACGCCCGTCAAACACCTTCTTATAATCGCTTCCAAACAATTCAAGTGCTGTATATACTACTGCCGCCTCGTTCCGGTTGATGGATACGGTCAGATTTGTATGATTGTGAAAAACAATATCAGCACAAGCGACGAGCGGAAAGGCAAGCGCGGCCAGCATAACCGCGATTCGTTTTTTATACATGATTTATGCTCCCGGTTTTATTTTGTAATAAATTTCTTTTCTGCAGGCTTCAATCCATCTGCGGACACCTTGATGCTGACCTGCCCTGGCCGCTGACCAGACCGCAGGATCGCTAAGGCAAAACCGTTATACAATTGTCTGTGACCTCCATCAAACAATTCATTGCTGAACTGATCGCCATTATCCACAGCGATCAGCTTTGCAGCGCCCGCTACTTTGAAATGCACTTCCGCCGGGCTGGCGGTATACACACGGCGGCCTTTACTATCCACCGCATATACTTTTACATATTGCAGATCCATACCATCAGCCTTCCAATTCGTATGTTCCGCTTCAATTTTCAGCCCCACGGCCTTGCCGGCAGTTTCCAGTTCGTGGCGCGCCACTTCTCTCCCGTTTTTTCGGGCAACCGCTGTTATTTTCCCCGGGGAATAGGGTATATTCTGCCAGAGGATCATATTGTGCTTATCAACTGTGGTGTTATTTTTTTGCACGCCGAAAGACTTTCCATTTACGAATAACTCCACTTCGTCTGCATTGGTATAGGTAAAGACGTTATACTTTTTCCCGGCCTCCCAATTCCAATGGGAGAACGACGCTTTTTTACCTACTACAATCTCATTCCATGTTACGGTATCCGCATCGTTACTCATTACAGCGATACGGACCAGGGGGTTGTCGGAAAAAATACTTTTAATCAGGTAGGCTTGCGGGTTGGGTTGCAGCGTATGATCAAAATAGGAATAGTTCCATCCTTTCTTTGGCCACTTGTTCGATTCTCCCCAATATTCGATTGCGCCCCAATAAGCCAGTCCTACCATCCGTTCCCGGTCCATACCATAAAACGGGGCAACCAGTTCATTGGTGGTGGCTTCACTCTGGTAGATGATCATATTGGGTGCGTGTTTCAGGTAATCGGGGTAATTCAGCCACCGGTAATTAAAGCTCGAAACATCCGTAACGGTGGCCAGTTCCGGAGGAACAATTTTTGTATTAAAATCCGGGTCGTTCTTACCCACGCCGCCCGCCCGTGCGGGAAACATTGCGACTGTAGTTTTACGGGTGGAATCATAACGTTTGGCCAGCACATTCATTAGACGATAAGTAGTAACGCCCCAATCGCCTGTCGGGAGCCCGGCAAGGTCTTCGCGCATCTGCAGCTCGTTTCCAAAGGACCACAGGATCACCGACGGGTGGTTCCTGTCCCGCCTGATCCACTCCATTTCATTTTCAAACCATAATGCAGTCCAGGGCTTTCGTCCGGCCCAGTAATCTTTATTGCTCCATTTATCATAAAGCTCATCCACAATTAAAATACCTTTTTCATCAGCCAGCCGCAGGAAAGCTTCAGAATAAGGGTTGTGCGAGGTACGGATACTATTAAAGCCAAAGGCTTTCAGTTGATCCATCTGCCGGGCAATAGCCGTTTCATAGGCCGCAACGCCCACCGCACCCAGGTCGTGATGATTCGCGATCCCTTTAAGAAAAACTTTTTTACCATTTAACCTGAACCCAAATTCTTTAGAGAATTCGATGGTGCGGATGCCAAATTTTTGCTCAGCGGCATCGATGGGTTTTCCATCCAGCGTTAACGTCACAACCGCGGTATAGAGATCAGGCGTTTCGCAGGACCACAATTGCGGTGCAGGAATAGCGACGGCCGGCAACGGCACTTCAACTGTTTTAAGTTTATTGCGCTGCGGTGCTATGGCAGTAGTAACCGCCACCTGTTTCCCGTCGGGTGCCAGGATGGCCGCCCGGATAGCAAGGTTATAATTTTTATTCGTAATGCCATCCAATGCTACCTGTACGTTAACGGTTGCCTTTTGTGACGTGATGGCGGGCGTAGTAATGTAAACTCCATGACGGGCAACGGCTATTTCATTTTTAACAATAAGATGCACATCCCTGAAAAGCCCGCCGCCCGTGTACCAGCGGGAAGCGCCTTTATCGCCGGTGGACGCGCGCACTGCTACCACATTATCGCCGTCGTACCTAAGCAGCTTTGAAATATCCGTCTCAAAACCAAGGTACCCATAATCGGTACCGCCTATTTTTTCACCGTTCAGCCAGGCGTCGCCTGTAAGCATGATGCCTTCAAAATCGAGCAATACTTTTTTGCCTTTCCAGGCAGGATCGGCTTTAAATGTTTTGCGGTACCAGCCGGTGCTCATTTCTTTAAACCCACGGGCTCCACCGGCGGCCTCCACCCAGGGCTGGTTGATCTGGAAATCATGCGGCAGATCCAATGCTTTCCAGCCGGCATCATCATAGCCCGGTTTTTCGGCATCCTTAGCGTCACCAAAATGAAACCTCCATCCAAAATTGAACAACTGGTTGATACGCGTCTCCTGCTGGGCCGGAAGGTTTACCGCGGCCAGCAAAGCAATGATAAAAAATGCAACTGATCTTCTGAACATGCTATTCGTTGTTTATATTATTGCTAAAACGTTACAATTATCTTTTTCCCATGCGGATCAAAATCAAACAGTATTTTATTGGCCAAAACCCGGGGAATCAATTTCTCGTCTCCCTGGTAAATGATGGGGCTCTTTATATTTCTTTTTTCAATTACAGCGGTCAGGGGTTCGGTATAAAGGGATTGATCCAGCTTTAGTTCGGGCAGGATCGTAAGTCCGTTGGGTATTTTCCTAACCTCATAGGTTATGGCTTTTTGCTCCTGGCTATAGGCCGCCACCTCCCTAAACGTGCCTACCCATATTTTATCTTCCAACGCTTTTACTTTTTTTAAATGATCCCAAAAGATGGCCGTATCGCTGAAATGATCGTAGCCATAGGTCAGCCCATGCGTCATCGTTACGCCCCAGGCGCCGTTGGCAAGCAGTTCATTAATCTTTTTTTCAAGATTTTCCTTTGTACTTTTTCCGCCGACCGAAAATTGCAAAAGACGGGTAGCGATCCGGCCCCGGCCGGCCAGCGCAACACCTTCCGAAGTTTTTGTATTATTCGGATAAGCAAAAGTCCGCGGAGTGGCCCCAGTATTCAGGCCTATGACACTATCATTTTTAGCAATATCTGTCGCAATTTCTTTTAATAAAAATTTACCAAAATTACGATGCTCCCACCCATGATTGGATATTTCGTGGCCGTGCACCGACATTTGTTTAAGCTGCTCCCAGGATACGCGCGGCTTTCCGCCTGCCGCCGTCGTATCTTCAATGGATCTGCCATTTACAAAAAAAGTAGCTTTAAAACCCAGCCTGTCGAAAGCCGGAGCCGCAAGCGTAGCCTGCTCCAGCAACCCATCATCAAAAGTATAGCTGATTGCACAGGTTTTGTCATTGCGATATTTTGCAATATGAAAACCAGTCCCATCTAACCAGAGTATTTTAGCCAATAGTTTGTACATTTCTTCCCCCAGGTATTCGGCCGATTTTTCGGTAAAATGCGTGCGATCCTGCTGCAGGGCGCCTTCAGACATGTCCACAAAATAGGCGTTGGGATCTTCTTCAGCAATCCGTCTCATCGCCTCATCCACAAGGGGCTTAAAATGACGGTTAGCATAGGGTATAGAACCGAAAACAAAGGGCAGGTGCGAATAATCCTTACCCGTCCTTTCAGTCAGATGCTTTCTTACATATGCAATGATAGCACCCAGGTTCTCATAATATTTTCGATCGTAACGATCATCACTTTCGCCCTGGTGCCAAAGAAAAGCATCTACCTGGTAACCTCTTTTAAGTTTCGACAAAGTGCTGTCAATCGCTGCATCAATAGCCTCTGTAAACGAGAGCAGTAGCGACTTTCCTCCTTTTTCGCACGAAGTGGTCTTTGCAAGCCAGTCTGCATTAGCCGACCAGTATCTGCCTTTTGCCGTATCACTGGGGTATTGAATAGACGTACCGCCCACGGCATATTTCACAACATAAAAATCATGCTGTAAAGCCTGTTCGAGCCGGTAGTAGGTTACCGCATCATAGGTCCAGTACCCTTCAGAGATTCTTCCTTTGGGAAAATAAGGAATGAACCTGCCATCGTTCCGGTTCCGTGCAATTTTGCAATAGCGATAAGCTCCTCTGGCGAAGCTTATGGTATCGGTGGCTAAGGTTTTGATATAGGCGGGCAACAATTTATTAGGCACACGCCCGTCGGTGTTCGATTGACCGGCTGTGATGATAACATGCACCTGAGCGCCGGCAATAGAGCGCCAGCAATAGAATAATAACAGCCCTGCAAGAATCAAGTATCTGCGCATCTTCATGTATTACAGCATTGCTTTTGTCATGTGTTATTTCGCCAGTTGTTTATCATTCACCCTGATATTTTTCAAACTGAAATTTTTAATAAAATCCAATGCGATATTGGTTCCGCCAGAAGCCATAATATTCAGGTTTTCCAGACTAAAATCAGAAAGGGAATATTGTTTTGACGGTTTAATATTGAGAAAATCATTGCATTGCACCGTACAATTCCGAAAGGTAATATGCCTTGCTGAGGAGTGCGGCTCCGGCTGCCCTTTCAGATCAAAAAACTGTGTCCAGGGGCCTATCGAAAAAAAGCTGCGGGCAGTTCCTGTTATATTTTCCACCCACACATCTTCATGCTGCTGCGGCGTGTCGGGGCGCATCTTCAGCAACAGTACATGGGAAGTATTCTTTACAGTGCAATGCCGCATAATCACATTACGGGTAAAAACCGATTCGCTGCCCAATGTAAGGGAGGGACAATTCTCAATGGTATTATCTTCGATAATAATATTGCGGTTGGCCCCGTTATTGGGATCTTTATCTGCGGTAGGCCCTTTGCCTCCCTTCAGGCAAATTCCATCATCGTTTACGGATATGTAACAATCTTTTATTAACACGTTCTGACACACATCCAGATCAATCCCATCAGAACTGGGCGCGCGCACATCGCTTCCATTATTAGTGCCGGCGCGGATCTGCACGCCGATAATTTTCAGGTTTTCACATTTATAATAATGAGAGGTCCAGAAAGGCGAATTCAGCAACTGCACACCCGACACCTGTACGTTTTTACTATTAGAAACAAATAAGAGCCGCGGGCGCTGCTCATCCATATTGGTACATTTGGGATTCCATTGGCGGCGCAGCCAAAAAGCTTTCCAATAATTGAGCCCGTTACCATTGATGATGCCGCCACCTGAAATTGAAAATCCATCCAGCCCATCGGCATTCACCAGGGCAGCAAAATATTTCAAAGATTGCCCTTCTATCCGGGTGGTAACAATTTTAAAATCGGAGATACGATCGCTGCATTTCAGCGTTGCTCCTGTTTCCAGGTACAAATGCGTCCTGGGTTTAAAAAACAGCGAACCGCTGAGAAACACTCCTTTGGGAATGACAATCACTCCACCGCCGCTCCCGGCGGCTTTGTCGATCACGGCCTGGATCGTTTCGGTTTGAACGATGGTGCTGTCATTCCTTACACCATAATCAGTAATGTTATATTTTTTACCCAATGCATTAAACGATACAATCTTCGTATCTGAAAACCAGGCCGGAATGGCCGTTCCGTCGGGAAAGGTTTGTGCTGCAGTTTTGAGCGCGGTAAAAACGAACAACACCACTAAAACGAAAATGAACTTTTTTATATATTGCATATCTTCTTATTTTAAACTTTCAAAAAGTAGTAGGCTGAGATTCCTCCTCACCCTCCTTCGTCGTGTTCATCGGAATGACGAGTTTCACTGCCTGTTACTTGACCAATTCATAGAACTCCGCTTCAATAATGCTTAATACATCCCGGCCCTTTACATCAACCCGCGCCACCCCATCATTCAGTTTTTTTCCACCCACTTCAACATCTTTACTGGCTTTGCCGGAGGTGTCGCCTGCTAGTTGTATTCTTATTTTTTTGCCTTTTACCGGCTTGCATTGTATCGTGTAATAGCCTAGTGTTGGCTGTGTTCTTCCGTTAAAAACTTCCTGGCCATCCACCATAATAATAAGCGGGTAGGTTTTTGTGCGGAATTTGTTCAGTTTTAAAGAAATTTCATCAACAGTCGCGGCCTGCGCCAGCTCATATTCGATCCAGGCCGTAGTGCTATTTCCATCGTTCACCCAATCGGTTGTTTCATTATCATCATAGCTATAAAAAGCGCTGTCTGAGTTAACGCCCGCTGTTGCCGCTTTCACCCGCAGCGATCGTCGCACCACCTGGTAAGAAGGGGTTGCAGGCGTAGGCCCTCTGCCCAGCAGGGAGGGCAGCCCCGCGGCCGGCAACAGCTTCGACAGCCCCTGGTCTGTTTGCACCGGATGGGTAACCAAAGTAATCCTGGCGCTTTGCAGCCCGTCTGCACTGGCCGTAATCGTAATGGATCCCGGGTTTGTTGCAGAGCGGACCAGGAAGCGATTCACACCACCTTCCACGGGAAAGTCTTTTTTAAGAATATAATTACCCGGCCCCATCGCCATTCCTCCGCGCCATTCGCCCGGTCCATCTATTTTATAATGGACCATATTTAATGCTGTTGGGCAACGGTTGCCGCCGGCATCCACTACTTCCACTTCTATCAATGCCATATCATGCCCGTCTGCAAGAAACGGTGTTGGTCTTTTAATTTCCGTAAGACGTAATGCCATAGGCTCGCCAGCCGTTTTAATCACATCCGTGCAAACCACCTTATTCCGTTCATCATAACCAACCGCCGAAATAGTTCCCGGCTGCCATTCAATATTCTTAAACGTAAAAATAAAGCCATCGCTTCGTTCCCCATACCCCATAGATCTGCCATTGATCTTTAGCGCTACCCTGGGTGCGGACGCAATCACATAAATATCTTTTTTAACCCCGGGCTTATAATTCCAATGTCCAACAATGTGCATGCTATACTTTTCCGGCACTACCCAGCCATCCCACATAACCTGATTGGCATAGAAGTTTTGTTTTTTGATCCGCAGCGCATCCACTTCCCCGCTCCTGCGGTAGTTCTCTTCTCCACGGTGATGCGTATTTGTTTCGGACCAAACGATATTTACGCCGCCGCTGCTAACTCTTTTACCGGTTCCCGGCCGCTCCCGCCAAAATTCATACCAGCGCTTTACGTTCTCCAGCGCATGGCTTTCCATATTGCGGTTATAAATAGCAGCGCTCTGCCCGTTATATAACGGGCCATCGCCATCTTTATGATAGGGAGGCGTCCATTCATCCCAATATTTTCTTGAGCCCTCATCTCTTGAGTATTCCATTGCCCACAGCGGAATACGTGCACTTTTATTTGTATAGAGCATCTCCCCGCCATATTCGGCTATCTTACTATTCAGCATTTCCCGGCTGCCAATTGCCCGGCCTCCGTGCGGATCGTACTGATCACGGATGGCCTTCATTTCGCTCATATGCGCCTTACTGATTCCATGATTACCGCACTCATAAAAAATAATACTCGGGTTGTTCTTATTATAAACAATGGCGTCGCGCATGACCGCTTTACGCTGTTCCCAGCGCGTGCCCTGCACATCAGCCTCTGCGTCACCTGCCGGCATGGCTTGCATCAGCCCCACCCTGTCGCAGCTTTCCACATCCTGCTTTGCCGGTGTAATATGCATCCAGCGCACCAGGTTCCCGTTCCCTTCTACCATCAGCCCATTGCTGTAATCGCTCATCCATGCAGGCACAGACAACCCCGTGGCCGGCCATTCGTTGGAAGTGCGCTGTGCATAGCCATGCACCATTATTACCCGGTCGTTCAGATAGATCATCCCCTCTTTAAATTCCGTTTTCCGGAACCCTGTTTTGGTGACCACTTCATCTGCCGGCTGCTTATTCACCAGAAGCCGGGTATGCACTTCATATAAATATCCATAGCCCCAACTCCAGAAATTGAGGTTTTTCACCAATGAGGAAGCACGCATTATCTTTGTCTCCCCCGGTGCCACCGAAAGCATCTCGCTCCTGAATGTAGCCACAGGCTTGCCTTCCAGATCAATAAGCGCTACTTCATATTGTACTTGCTGCGATTGCTGTTTTTCATTTTTCACTTCAGATTCGGCATGAATAGTTGCCGTGCGCCCTTTAATATCATAGTTATCCGCATAAACATACACGCCCGTTGTTTTCAGGCTTGAATACAGAGGAAGCGTTTGGTATAACTTTGGCACCACCTGCAGGTAGGTGTTTTTAATAATCCCTCCATAGTTGGCATTGAAATTCCTATCCTCCCACTGAAACTTCGTATTGGTGGCCTTTTCCCGGTAGTCCCATGAGTTATCAATCCGTGCGGCGATACAATTCTCCTTTCCGTCGAATGTTACGAGATCAGTAATATCAAAACCAAAAGCAGTAATACCGTTCTCATGTGAGCCGATAGGTTTACCGTTAACATAAAAATCACCCGCCTGCCGGATCCCTTCAAATTCGATAAAGATCTTTTGGCCTTTAGCCGACGCCGGAAGTTTAAAATACTTGCGGTACCAGGCGATGCCGGTTGACAGATCCTTAATATCCTTTTTAAAAGCTTCGTCCTCATTCCAGGCCTGGGGTAGCGTTAAAGGCTTCCAATCCTTGTCATCAAAAGCGGGCGCCTCTGCACCTGAAACATCGCCCACATGCAGTTTCCAGCCGGAATTAAAATTATACTTTATTCTTGAAGAGGGCTGCGCTGCACCCGCAAAAGCGATCAGCAAAAAAATAAGCGTAAGGATTCTTTTGTTCACGTAAGTTTTTTTAAAATATTTCTTTGGGCCGGAAAGGCGGTAAAGCGGTAATTTAACAACCACTAAAAAAATAAACCTTTCCGTTTGTTCGTCTACCCGGCTGCATATGTTTATTAACGAGCAGCCTTTACGGCTTTAATAATTTTAATACCCGGTTTTGGTGGCGGCTTCATGCCCTCACCAAAAAAGAAACTGGTATGTGGCGGCTGGTTGTATGCTACATTTTGCCAGGCGATACTTAACCGGTATTGCGGGTCCTGCATTAGCGTACAAAAACGGTAATTTGTTGGAATAGCTGTTGAAAAGATCCGCAACTCTTTATTATCCGTAGTGCTGTAAATAACTTCTTCGCGCCAGTCGCCCAGGATATCGCCTACCAATACCGGTGTGGCTTTGGTGCCATTATTGCTTTTGCATTGATAGTTTGCGGTATTCAGCAAACGATTGGTCCCCTGCTTTAAATAATCCCATTTATCAATGGTGGTGCTATTTAGGATTTCCGTCAGCAAATCGCCGTCCCAAAGTATTCCCATGTTACAAGCCGGCGTTTTATCAGCAATTTTATTTCCTTTAGTATCAAACATGCCCGTTATACCTGCACCGGCCACCCAGCATTCGGCTCCGGCGTAACGCGGATCCACGTCCAGTGCCAGTCCGCGTCCCGGCCCTTCCCCATCTTCCCCCGCTTTCACTGAAGCTTTTTTCCAATAAACCTGTCCGGTAGCCGCGGAGCGAAAACTACAACCCGCATCATCAAACCGTTCCTGTATATCAAATACTTCAAGACCCGGTATGGAAGGATCCAGATCTGAGACGTGCAACGCATCCCCATGGCCCAGCCCAGTGGAATAAAGGCCTTTGCCATTATCATCCAAACACATAGCGCCGTAAATAATTTCGTCCCTGCCATCGCCGTCAACATCCGCAATGGTAAGATTATGGTTTCCCTGCCCCGCATATTTTTCATTCCCCCGCACATTGGTATCAAAGACCCAGCGTTTCTGCAATTGTTTTTTGTGCAGATCCCAGGCTGCGATCACCGTTCTTGTATAATACCCCCTTGTCATGATGAGGCTTGGATGCACCCCATCCAGGTAAGCGATAGCCGCCAGGAAACGGTCCATCCGGTTGCCATAGCCATCACCCCAGATCTTTTTTAATTCTTCAGAAGAAGGCATTAAAGATAAAGCGCGCGGCGGAATAAAATCAGTAATGCTAATGGCCGCACCGGTGGCGCCATCAAATACGGTAAGATATTCAGGCCCCGCCAGAATATACCCTTTATCATTGCGCCAGTCTTTAGTACTGTCGCCAATTACATTACCCTTACCATCAATACTGCCATCCGCCGTCTTCATGGCCACTTCCGCGTTGCCGTCGCCATCGAGGTCGTACACCATAAATTGCGTATAATGCGCTCCTTCCCTGATATTCTTTCCCAGGTTAATCGTCCATAATAAAGTACCATCCAGCTTATACGCCTGTATCAATGGCGGATCCGTAAATCCCGCATGACTGTTGTCATGTCCCTTGCCTGCCACATGTAATATGATCTCATAGGTTCCATCGCCATCCAGATCGCCGACAGAGCCATCGTTGGCTGCATACCCCTCCGGTAGCTGCAACGGCACCGACCAGTAAGGGTGGTCCTTCGATTGTATTGTAAAGGGTTGGGACCGCCCGGTTTCTTTGCCGTTAATAACAGCGGCAACGGAATAAGCGGCTGGCGCCGAAGTATTTTTTACCGCATCGCTGAACCAGGTAACTTTGGTAAGGGGTGATTGATTTAATCTTTCTGCAGCACCATTAATGGTACGATACACATTGAAGGCTACGGCATCCGGATCCGTAGCCAATAAGCGCCAACTGATAAAAACGTTGCCATTACCATCCGGGAGCGCAACAAGGCCGCGATCCAATGATTCCATCAGGCGCTGGGAAAACGCGGGCACCACTGCAACACATAACAAAAAGAAAAGGCAAATGCGATACATGAAAATCGTTTTATAAAATGAGCTCCGGGCGACGCTGCTTAAATTTCATTAAAAATAGCGGAACCCGGCAGTATAACCATCATGCTCCGTCCTGATATCCGTACTATGCAGCATTGACACAAAGCATTTATTTTCTGCAAAAGAAGCGCCACGAATCCTCCAGAGGCGGACACAGTTCCATCGTTCTGCGTTGTAGCATGATTTAACGATACAACGAAAATGATCCGCACAGATCAGCGGTCAAAAAGGTCTCCCGCATTCCGATTTATCGGAAGCAGACTTTCACAGAAGAAGGAAGTGTAATCCGCGCCGCGCCATCGGCTCCCGATTTATCGGGATGCGAGATCTGCGGGCTAAAAAAAAATTTTTACTCATCCCTAATCATGCGATTTTAAACGCTTTAATTCCTGCTAAATCTATGTGCGTATAACTAGTTTAAACGACTTTGTTGTACAGAATACACCAATGGAGTTTGAACATTCGTCCGCAGCACGCGTTCAGAACGCCTGTTACAGATCCAATCCGGAACAAAAAGTTTAACGGCATCTTGTTTTTTTGTCACTGATTTTCTCATCGTTTTATTTCCATTTAAAGGGCAAATAAAATTCACCGGCGGTAAGCTTTGCTTCTGCCGCGGCTGCGTTGCCAGCACCATCTTTTCTTAGCTTGGCGCCTACGCGGGCAGCGATATAAGTGGGATCGTGCCGGCGGATGGACACCCGTAATAGATCGGACCAGCGCTGCCCTTCATAGGCCAGCTCCAGCGCGCTTTCATCCGTAAGCATATCTTCCACGGCAATGGTGCTATCGCCCACTAATGGTCTTGATGGTAAACTGGCCCTGCCCCGCAAGCCCGCCATATCCCTGTAAATAGCCCTGAACTGCGGATTATCGCCACTCCGTGCATCAAAATCATAAGGCGCAGGCAAGAAGGTTTGCTGAATATTAGTCACGTTTGAAGAAGCATTAGGAGGGGTATAAGTTGTTTTTATTCCCTGGTTTACTATGGCGTATCCCAATTTAGGATAACCATCCCGGTTGGCGGCTTCTCCAAAATGCTGCCATACCGATGCAGCCCGGTATAACCACCATTCACCGGTACGCGTATTGGTATTTATGGTAGGAACAAAGGTTTTCCCATCCATATAATAATAGAGATATTTCATAATAACCGGCTGCCCGGCAATCGTCCGGTAGGTAAAATTACCGCGGGCGTCAAACGGAAATCCGTTGTATTGGGTTTGGCTGTTCCAGTTATCCATTGCCTGCTGCGATGGCTTTACCAGGTAGCTTCCATTGATATTGGAGAACAGGTCAATAAAAGGATTCTTTGGCTCAAAGCTGCTGCTGAACGACATGTGCCAGATCCATTCCCAATCGAATTGCTGATCGTAACTGATCTTACCCCGTGAGAACATGGAGCGCCAGCCTTCGGTGTTGCTATCGTACAGTGCATTGATATCACTTTCCCGGTACCGCACATATTGCACGGCAAGCTGGTTCCCGCTGGCCGGATCCGGGGCACCGATTAGCTTATAATAGTTCTTCTTGGTATTATCATTGCCCTTATCATCATAATAAGAAATGATCTGCCGGTAAGCCGTTGCGGCTTTGTTATAGGAAGACGGATCGTAAGCGGCGTTCCATAAATACAGATCGCCCAGCAGCACTTTTTTCATGATAAAGAATTTTTCCGTCCGGTACTGATCCACCGTAGTCATTAAAGAAGCCGCACTGTTGTACATTTCAAGGGTGGGCAGGCTTTCCATTGTTTTGATCAGCTCTGCTAATAATTGCTGAAAGGGTAACCATCGGTATTTTGTTTCATCTTTTACATCCTGTATGGTTGCCAGGGGGTCCGTTACATAAGGAATGCCGATGATTCCTTTAGTATCCTTGCTAAAATGGATACCCAGTTGTAAATACACCCATGTGCGCACCGAAGCCACATCAGCATAACGCTCATTATACTCATCCTGTTTCATTTTCTTTTCCGCCAGCATGATGTCAAAATTTTTCATCACGTCATTGCAGTTCAGAATCACCTCGTAAAAAGGCGCGGGGTCGATGTAAGGATTATCCACTGTAACATTCTGGTTGCTCAATTGCTGCAGGTAAAGATCCGCGTTTGCCGTGGGCGACATCAGGTCGGCCCGCAGCTCATTCAGCAACACGTACGGCCTGGCCAGTTTCAGTAATTTACCATACACCCCTAACACCGCGGCATCTGCATCGTATACATTGCGATAGGTTTGCTCCCCGGCGAGCGTGGACTCCGTTGTTACATCAAAAACTTTTTTGCAGGAGGGCAATAACAATGCACCCATCAATACCGGCACTAAGAAACTAAGTTTTATTATAATTGATTTCATGACTGACTCTTCGTTTTTAAAGATTATAAACCAAATCTTACACCTACCTGAACCGACCGGTACTGTGGCTCCAGCACCACATCCACGCCCTGTCCCAGCGGGCTAATAGTAGCGCTGGTTTCAGGATCATAGCCCAGGTATTTGGTCAACGTAAATAAATTATTTCCTGTCAGGTACAATATGGAATACCTTAAAAAATTAGTTTTTACCGGCAGGTTGTACGAAAGTGTTGCCGACCGCAACCTCAGATAAGAACCGTCTTCAATCCAGCGATCAGAAAAGCTGCTGTTCCCTACAGGATCCCCGTATAAAGCACGGGGCATAGTGGTTACCTGCCCGTCGGCCCGCCAGCGGTTCAGCACTGCTGTCGTTTGGTTGTTGAAATTTGATTCGGACTCCAACTGTCTCCGGGTATAGTTATAGATATCGTTTCCCCTGGTGAAAGTGAAGAAGGCATCCAGCGTTAAGCGCTGCCAGGTAACACTGGTGGAGATCGAACCGAAGAAATCGGGGTTGGGATCACCGATCACCTGCCGGTCTTTTTCATCAATGACCTTATCGCCATTTACATCAACAAAACGCACATCTCCCCCTTTAAAAGGAACAGCGGCCCCGGAGAATTGGATCACTTTTAACCCATCTGCCGCCGCTGCTGCATCAGAGCTGTACACGCCGTTTGTCTTATAACCGTAGAACAGGTTCGGTGTATTATTTACGCTGCTTAAAATATATCCGTCTGCATAAGGAGTCACAATATTCCAGGGATCCGGCAGCCGGGTTATGGTCGATTTGTAACGCGCAATGGTAAATCCCAAATCCCATTTTAAAGAGGATCGGTTTATAATTCTTCCGTTCACGGATGCTTCTGCGCCCAGGGTCTGCATCGATCCGCTGTTGGTATACGCATGGGTGATACCCGCTACGGTGGGAAGGGTTTCGTTCACGATCATTTTGTAGGTCCGGTTGCGATAGGCGTCCAAACTAATATTCAGGCGCTCCTTAAACAAAGCCGCATCGATGCCCAGGTTTGCTTTATATACGTTTTCCCATTGCAGGCCACTATTCTCGAAATTGCCGCGTACCAACCCTTCTGTGCCCAGAAAGTTTTGCGAAGAATAATATTGCCCTGAAGTATAGTTGGCCGCATAGTCACCGGTCAGTCCATATGAAATATAATATTGCCGTGCCCGATAATTCATAATATCATCATTGCCGGATAAGCTATAAGAACCTCTCAGCTTCAACAGATCAAACACCCGGTCGTTGGCCATAAAGGGTTCCGATGAAAGCAGCCAGGCGCCGGCGAGTGAAGGCATCACTGCAAAGCTATTCCCATTAATATGCAAGGCCCCGGGAACATTTTTACCAAAGCGGGAAGACCCGTCCACTGCCATATTGAAGGATGCAAAATATTTATCGCGTAACGAATAATCTGCGCCCAGGTAGGTGTTCAGCCACCGGTAGCGGGTAATATCACCCCCTACTCTTCTGAGGGCCGCAACGCCGTTGCCCACGCTCTTCAACTGGTCCGTAGCGGAGTTGGCGCCGAGGTCCCAATCCAGCTCTGTGCGGGGCGCCATAAAACGCATGCCCGCCCGTGCTGTTAGATGATGAATATTGTCGAACACCTTGTCATACGTAACGCGGGTATCATTGTACACGCTCAGTAAACGTTTGGTTTGCGCTCCCAGACGACTGTCGATGATCACATCGTTCCCGGTGGTATCATCCACAACTCCTTTGCGCGGAATGAATAAATTCTCCCGGATCTTATCCAACGTAACGGCCACGATGGTATTTACATTAATTGTTTTGGAAACAAGATAATTAAACCCAACCGACCCCAGGAAACGATAATTATTATTGCTGCCCGATGCTGAATGGATCAGGGCTGCCGGGCTGCTTACATTGAAAATATCTGTATCGGTAATATCCGGAGACTGTACTCCCGCTGCAGACATTTCATTAACCCCGATCAGCGGTGCTTTTATGAGCGCCGAAAAGATGGGGTTGGTCTTATAGGCAAGCCCCTGGTCCTTCAAATCCTGCTGGTTATAAGTAAAGCTAAGATTAGCAGTGGCGGTTAGTCGTTTGCTCAGATTCAAATCTGCATTAAAACGCGTATGATAGCGGGTAAGGCCGGTGCCTTTAAGGACACCCGCGTTAGACATATAGCCTAGCGAGAGCGCGTACTTTGCAATATTATCGCCGCCGGTCACCTTGATGGAATAGTTTTTAAATGCACTGTTCCTGAACACCTGTTTTTGCCAGTCGGTCTGGTGATGATAGCGGTAATAATCCGGGTTCGACGGATCATCATTCATATAAGGATAGCTGCCTGCCTGCGCTGCAGTGGCCCCTGATGATTGCAACAGATCGCCCAGGTAGGTCCGGTACTGACCGGCATCCATTACCGGGAGATTCCGTGGCGCAAAATTAACGCCACCATAAGCACCCACATCAATGCGGGTACCCAGTTCTTTGGCTCTTGCGGTTGTGATCAAAATAACCCCATTGGCGCCCTTGGTTCCATAGGTGGAAGCCCCGTCCTTGATCACTGTAATATTATCAATGTCCTTGATGTCGATATAAGCAAGTGGGTTGGTGTAACTATTGGAGTTCAGCGAGCCGCCGTAATCGGAATTATCATAGATCACACCGTCTACAAGGATCAATGGTTGATTCGTTGTGTACAAAGATGTAATGCCCCGCAGAAAAAGATTAGCGCCCACATTGGGCGTGCCGGAACGGCGGATGGCGTTCAGTCCGGCTACTTTACCCTGCAGGAAAGCATCCGGGGTTTCCGAGGTATGCGCCCAGTTGCCCTGGCTTTGCACGGAGGTAACAGCAAAAGGGATCCGGTTGGTAGCTTGCGTTCCGAAAGGGAGGTTTGCCCCATCATAAAAGGAAGCAAAAGCCTCTTCGTATAAAACCGTTGCAACTTTGTTGCGACCCTTCAACGCTACTTCTTTCGACTGGTAGCCATCCCCTTGCAGCACAACGGTAACCGTATAGTCCGGTACGCTCAGGATAAAATTTCCGGTACTATCGGTAATGGCGGCAGCATAATCCTGGTACATGACCCGGATGGCCGGTAAAGGCCGGTGGGTGGCGGCATCAGTTACCGTTCCTTTCAGCTCCACCCCTTTAGTTTTATCTGCCCTACCGGTCTGCGCGTAGGACGACACCATCGCGCACAGCAAAAATGCCCCCGTTAATCCCTGCTGAAACACCTTCATTGCTATTGATAATAATCGCATGTTAATATTGTATATAAGTTAATTTATCTTTTTACAGGTCCGGTACCAGTTTGATGTAATCCAGATTCAGACTATTGGTTCCGTTGCCTGTAGAAGCATTGGCGGTTAAAAACATTCTTAAGGTTCCGTAGGCCGGCATTATATAATCGCCCAGGTATACCTCTTTATAATTCAACGGCGTCATGTTATTGGTGAGGGGGGCTATTGTGGGCAACAGATTGGTGCCCCTTGCTCCCATGGCTAATTTTTGTGTAAACGTTACCGGTATGATATTCCCGTTCAGCCGGAGCGTATCGTTTACCGCCATCCAGTACACTTTATATTTTACCGAAGGCAGTCTGGAGGCGACATACAGGGCATTGAGGCTGCTGATACCATGCCCGTAGGCAAACATATCTGTAAACGCCTGCCCGGTAGTGGGATTGATCCTGTAGCGGGTAAACACCGCCGATACATTGTTCTGCCGTGGGGTAACCGCCAGCCCGTTGGCATCATAAAAACCAAGATAATTTTCACCCTGAACCGTTACCACCGGGATCTTTTCCTTTATATCAAAACTGATCGTATTGATGACATAGGCAATCCCGTTGCTCATGCGGATGGTCTTAACAATGGTGGATTTGTCGATGGGAATTTTCACGCCGAATTTTGAAGTCAGCACGGGCGGCAACTGATCGATCGTATAATACCCGTCAACGATCAGGTCTTTTACCACGTTGTAAGAAGCCAGGCTGGCCGTACTGTCGGTTGTGGAGGTCTGATAAAAAGGCGCCAGTTGCTGCGTGGCTGCAGCAAAACCGGCATCGTTCAAAATAAAGTAAGTGTATTGCTTGGTTTCATCCTGCAGATCGCTGACAGTGGTATTAAAAGTATTCTTCAACACGCTATCCGTTCCCGGATGATAAATGGGAAGCCCGGTAAGCGAGCTGATGCTGTCAACCACCGCACGGGTAGCATCAAAAACATTGCGCGTAAGCGAAAGAATAAAGGCACTTTGCTGATAATCGGTCTTGGTATGCTGCAGCAGTTCCCACCCGTTGGGGTAAGCGGCAACCGCTTTATTGATAATATGCAGTACGCCATTGCCCGCGAGCCCGTCCTTTGCCGTAAGAGCGGCATCGTCAAAATTGCTTCCGGAAAAGGTTACAAATTTGCCGTTGAGCATTTGTATGCGGACAGCCGGATTTGCGTTACTTGTAAAATAAGACTGCAGGGCGATGTGGTTGCCGATAAAAGCCCGCAACTGTGCGCTATCCGCCACCACAGCGGGATCCAGGCTTTGCAGGGCGCTGTTCACCGGTGCAAATACCGTATAGGTTTTTGAAGCAGCCAGTTCCTTGCTGAACCCTGTTTTCTGCAGGTACTCATAGAATTTACTAAGGTCCGGATTGGCGCTGATCTCCTCGAGTAAATTTTTCCCCAGGGCCAGATCAACGGGTTTGGTGCGGTCGTCCCATTTTTTGCATCCTGCCAAACAGGATACAAAAAGGAACGCATATACTATTGTGCTTTTGAAATTCATTTTTCTTTATTTATTAAACAAGCTATTCGTATCGGCTACTATTGACTATTCATTATTTACGGAATAATAGTTCCATCCCTTCCAAAGACCGGGCGTGTCTGATCATCATTCACCGGGATAAACTGTATGATATCCAGGTAATTCAATTCCTGCCCCGTGGAGCTTGCATGCAAAAACGTTAATGTGATCGTGTGACGGTCGGTAGTAGCCACATTAATGGTACCCACCAAACGGCCTACATTATTGCGGTCGGCGCTGCTGTTATTCGTAGGAGCTTCCGTATATTGTTTATAGCCCAGGGCCTCCAGCTCACTTGGTGTGCCCACCGGTTTTTGCTCGGAGAAATCGAAGGTCCGCTGCATCGGCTCTCCATCAAAGTCAACGCGATTAGGAAATGCGGGGTTATTGGTAGATGCCCGGCCCCTGTAGTAACAGACCCAAACCTTGTACCGGCCTTTTACCAGTAAGGGTGTCCGGAATTCGATCGTTTTATTTCTTGAGGTATTGCCTTCAGGTATTCTTAAGTAATCGCCGTGCCATCCGTAATAAGTAGTGCTGGTGGGCGGCATACAGTTGTAGGACACGGTACTGGTGGTGCTGGTAATAGCGTTCCAGGTTACGTCAGCAAAAAAGTCCTTATTAATCGTATAACCACCTCCTTTGCTGGTAATAGCGGTTTCCGTGGTTGCTTTGCGAAAAATAGTGGTCAGCCTTCTTAGTTCCGGCTGATCGCAGGGCTCAAAATCCACCCGTACCGGTACGCGTATCTTCACGGCAAAATGCGCTTCTGCCTCATGCACCACTCCGTTGATGGAAGTAAGATCACTTTTGGCACGATTCAATTCAATACCGCGTTCGTGGTTGCCGTTAAAGACCACATCATTTAACAATACGTCCTGTCCGTCCAGCGAGGGCGTGATCACTTCCAGCGGCGCCAGGGTTGGGATCGATGTGCTGGATATGATATCGGCAATATACCGGGCTTCTGTGGTGATGTGATAGGCCACAAACATATGCAGACTGTCGCTTACATTTTTGGGATCACCCGTATTACAATATTTCGCCTTCAGGGCTGCGTAACTGCTGAAACCAGAATCGGCGAGGGCCTTATTGGTTTCTGCTATAGCCGTAAGAAAGCGATAGGTGGTATCGGGATTATTAACAATATTCAGCGAGTCATAAAAGCCGGTTTCCTTTAATGCCTGGGTAAAGATGGAATAATCGGTATTGGCTTCGATGGTTTGCGCAACGGTTTTGGTGGCCGCTTTTAATACATGATCGATACCATGTATGATCCCGTTCGATAAGGCAATATTGGGCTGTACCACCTGCGCCTGTTTGTTGATGGTGTAAGCAGAGGTTCCGTTCTGGTTGGCAACACCGGTAACCAGGTATTGTCCCAGCATGGTTACCTGCGTCAACTTACCGTCGGTAAAGGAGCCGGTTTGAACGGTATCCTGCAACAGGTGCAGTTTTACAATATCCTGCAGCTCCTGTTCAGAGAACGCATCAATTGAAGCCTTGCCCTTTTCCTGTAAAAAGGCTTTTACCCCATCATTGGTAGGCGCAAAAACAGTGTAAGCGCCATAGGCATTTAAAAAATTGCTGTAGCCGGCTTTTTGCAGCATTTTGGCAAACTCCGAGTATTGATCACCGTTCTTCACCAGGTAATCATAGATATTTACATCGGTAGTGGTTGCCGTTACAATATCGATCTTCTTACAACTAACCATATAGCTGAGTGCGAAGACCCCTGCCACTAATACCCCTGTTAAAAAGTTCTTTGTTCTCATTGCTGCTTATTTATAAAAAGGATTCTGTACAAGATTTTTATCGGTTTGCAGTTCATATTGATAAATCGGAAAATAATGACTGTTGGGGTCTTTGAATTTGGCTATTGCCGATTGCTGCAAATTGCCGGGAACCGTTGACGAAACCATATTCAGTAAAATATCGAGCCGCTTGTAATTATTTCTTTTAGCATGGCGCAGCAGGTCGTACCAACGCTTTCCTTCAAAGGCAAACTCCCGCGCCCGCTCGGCCAGGATGTAATCGCACAGCCCCTCCGTATCTCCGGGATCAACGCTTTGCTCCGTTGAAGGCAGCGCATTGGCCCGCTGGCGTATTCTGTTGATCAGATCGAGCGCATCCTGTCCTTTTCCCGTTAATGCCAATGCTTCCGCCTTCATCAATAGAATGTCAGCATAGCGGTAAACGATCCAGTGCGCAAAGGAGGCTTCTGCTGTTCTTAAATTATCATTATCCACCCCAATGTATTTCCAGATCAGCCCATCGGCGAAGCGGGCTGCAGCGCCATCGCCCCGGATATCCTTATGGGTGGGGTCGATAATATCAGCCTGATAAATACCTACATCCGGATCGGTTACCAGGCCGGACGCCACAAAGCGCGGCCGGGAGCGAAACATCGTATAAAAGCTGTTCAGTTTCTGATCATCAAATTGCACTTCAAAAATCCCTTCATTGGAGTTACCGTTAACAAACAACCGGGCAAACCAGGAGGAGTTGCCTGCCAGCAGCCCATATTTTCCGGAATTAATCACCTTGTCACAAGCCGCAATCGCTTCAGGATATTTTTCCATCCACAAATAAACATCGGCTTGTATAGCATTCACCGTGTACCGCGTAATTCTTCCTTTATCGAAGTCGTTGTTATTAAAAGTGAGAGGTGTTGTAACTTCTGCTTCGGATAAATCCTTTACAATCTGGTTCAATACATCGGCGCCTGTGCTCTTGCTCAATTGTTGCAACTGATCGTCACTGGAAGTAGATTTTAGCACCAGCGGCACATCTCTGAAACTTCTTACCAGATAAAAATACAGGAGCGCCCGCAGTGCTTTTACTTCACCCAGGTAAGCATCTAAGGCCTGCCGGGTAAAGGTCTGGTCGTTCTTTAATACATCCGGCGCAAAGTCTAATACTGTGTTACAATAATTGATCGTGCGGTAGATCGACCGCCAGTTCGTAATACTATTGGTTTCTAGAATATTCGTATTAATAATGTCCAGCTCGTTACTCGCCACGCCAACGGACGGCGTAAGCATGTCGGCCCTTAGCTCGCCCCATAAAAAAAGATATTCGGGTATGGGCGCATCGGAGCCGCCGCCCAGCAGGGAGGCATAGCAACCATTGACAGCGGCCGCCACCTGCTCTTTTGTTTTCCAGAAATTCTGCCGGATGATGCCATCCTCCGGCTTCAGATCCAAAAACTTATTGCAGGATACTGCGGATACCAGCATCAACAGCAGCGATAAAAATTTTATTCGACTATTTTTAAAGAGTTGCATATTCTTTAATTTTTCATTTAGAAAGAACCGGTTAAACCGATGGTAAAGGTTTTTGAAGGCGGTGTTACGGATTGGTCGGTTGCCACACGGAAGGGATCGGAGCCGCGCAGTGAAACTTCCGGATCCTGGCCGGTATAGTTTGTCCAGGTGTACAGATTTTCCACGGTCAGATACGCGCTGAGGTTCCTGATCCGTAACCGTTGTATCAATGAAGGAGCAAAAGTGTACCGCAGGGTCATGGTTCTGAACCGGATGAACGATGCATCTTCCACATAGCGGTCGGAACCCAGCCAGTTGTAACCCGAGCCAAACAATGCCCTTGGAATATCCGTTTCATCTCCTTCCTTGCGCCATCTTCTCAATACCGCAGTGCTTTGATTATCGTAACCGTACATATTTGTGGTCAGCATTTTGGTCTGGTTGATCACATCATATCCATACCGGTAGTTAAAGAAGGCGGTAAGTTTTAACCGGCCTTTAAAGGTAGCGCTAGCGCCAAATCCGCCCGTGAATTTAGGGTTGCTGTTGCCCAGGTACACCGCATCCATATAGTTAATATTCCCATCGTGGTTCATATCTTCATACCGGGCATCGCCGGGTTGAAAAACATAGGCCGTTGCGGGATAATTGAACCGCATATAAACCGGCTGCCCTTTGGCATCCAGGATGGGCTTGCCATCTGCACCGGTGGCAATAGTGGCTGCAGCATCCTTATACACCCCCAGATACCTGAACCCATAAAACGAACCGAAAGGGTTATTGACCTGCATAAAGGTTTTATATTGCCCGTTGCCGGTGATATTCCCTTTTTCTGTTGGGTAAAAAGGCGATATCTCGCGGATAATATTCTGGTTCTTCGCAATATTAAAATTGAGGTCGATCTGAAGCTTTGATGAACGGTATGGTGTGGTGTTCAACCCTATCTCCATTCCCTGGTTATCCATGGTACCTACATTCATGCTCACACTATTGAAACCCGTGAATGAGGAGATCTGGAGACCGTCAAAGAACAGTTGTTTGGTACGGTTTTTATAAATCTCCACATCCAGGCTAACCCTGCCTTTGAACAGCATCAAATCGAAGCCCAGGTTCTGACCGGTAATAGTCTCCCAGCGCAGGTTCTTCAACTCCATATTAGAAGGATAGACGGCCGCCTGACCCAGATAGCCCCAGTCAAAGTCGGAATAAATATTATAAAAGGTATAATCCCTGCGGGGCGCGTTCCCGCTGATACCATAGCTTGCCCGGATGCTCAGGTCATCCAGCCAGTTTTGATATTTTTTCATAAAGGGCTCACCGGAAAGCCGGTAGCGCGCAGACACTGATGGAAAGTATCCATAGCGATAGGCGGGACCAAATCTTGAATTACCATCCATCCTGGCTCCCACATTTATGATGTACCGGTCGAGGTAACTGTATTGGTGACTAAACGTAGCACCGATGCTTCTTGTTTGTGCCGTTCCTGAAGCAATGGCCAGGTCCGCATTTTGTGTACGCGAGGGATCGGACGGATCGGTCAGCAGGGAGGAGGCCGTATTGGAAGTGCGCGCCTCCTGTTTCACACTCTTATTGTCATACGTAAATAAAATAAGCGATGACATATAATTGTGCTTCGGATTTTTAAAATGCGGCGTATAGATCAAACTGGTTTTGGTCTGTACATTAAACACATCCACATCCCCGTCATAAGCGCGATTAACGGAGGTCTCCGTCCACGGCCGTCCGGTGGCGGTTTGCGGAAGAAAGGATTTGGTTTTGGTGTTGTTGATATCGAATTGCACATCAAAAACTGCATTCAATACGTTTCTTAATATGGTATACTGAAGATTAAAGTGCGGCGTTACCCTTTCCGTAGTTACATTATATTTTGCATCGGTAGCCATCGCTACCGGGTTCACCGTTCCCTGGATATTATTCCTGGTATCGATGCCTAAAAATTGCCCCTGGATATTTGATGCCGGCGAAAAGAAGTTGGGCGTAAGGTTACCAAATTCATCATACTCGTAAATGCTCATATTGGGCATTTTTTTATACGCAATATCCCGGAGGTTATTGGCGTAGTTTTTATCATTATCCGTATGAGAAAAGGAAACATCACTCCGGAATTTAATCCGGGTTGAAACGTCGTAATTGAGGTTGATACGGGTGCTGATGCGTTTTAAACCGGTGCCGATGGTGGTACCTGTTTGGTCCAGATAGCCTACGGAAGCGTAATAGCGCGCCTTCTCTCCCCCGCCAGACATCGATAAATTGTGATCCTGGATCCACCCCGGCCGCGTAATAGCATCTACCCAGTTGGTATTGTTACTGTAGTTATGATACCAATACGGGTCGTTGGGATCATACTGAAACTCTTTAATCGTTTGTGTATTTAAAGGCGTACCGTTCCGGTTCATGTATTCTTCGGGAATTAAAGTAGAATACTGATCGCCAGATAACATGGGTATGGCATTGGGCTGCCGGGTAACAGAACCCTTGAACGTATAGGTGAGCACAGGCTTCCCAACGGTGCCGCGCTTGGTATTGATCACCAGAACGCCGTTGGCGCCCCGGGATCCCCAAACCGCTGTGGCTGCCGCGTCTTTCAAAATGGTAATATCTTTAATATCTGAAGGCGCTATATTTAACAGCGAGGCATAGCCCAGCTCATCCGCAGCGCCAAAGTTAAAATCAGCAGGGATCTGCGTTTCATACGGCATACCATCCACAACAATCAACGGGTCTGTAGAAGAGTTGATAGACGAAGTACCCCGGATACGGATCTGCATACCGGCTCCCGGATCACCGGAGGAAGCCGCGATATCCACTCCAGGCAAACGGCCCTGTAAGGCCTGGTCAATAGAAGCCGCCTGCATCTCTTCCATTTCTTTGGCATTGATCCGGGAAGCAGCGGTGGTGCGGTCCCGGTCGCTTATCGGCATCAGGCCATTGTCTGTTTTGGCCTGCGAAACCACCACTACTTCGTCCATTCCTTTTGCTTTGGTGTTCAGGGTAACATTAACCGTTGTGCGGTTACCGATGCCCTGGGTAATCGTTTCCGCACCGATATATGAAAACATCAGTGAGTCTGCCGTGTTTTCCACGCGTACCACATAATTACCATCGACGTCGGTTCTTGCCGCTTTTATGGTACGCTGGTCTGCATCTACTTCAGCCACTGTTACCCCGCGAACCGGTTTACGGTCCTCATCAAGCACCCGTCCCTGCACGGTCACCGTTTTCGGATTATTCTGTGCCGTTGCCATCCTGCCTGCAAGAAGAAGGATAACAAACAAGACCACTAATCGCAGTATACTTTTTTTCATATTGCAGTTTATATGCTTCACTATTTGGAATACTTTAAATAATTATCAATAAGGTGAATGATCGTTCTGTTGGAAAGATTATTGCTTTGCGGAACCACGACATTGGCTGCCCGGCCCGTAACATCATTCACAAGCATGCTCCCCGGCTGGCTGATCACCGTAACAGGTATTACTTCCCCCAAACCGTTCTTGAGCAGGGTTTCAAAAGAGCCGGATTCTTTTCCGTTAGGGATCAATGAGTATTTTGCAAGGATGTGGTACAATATAAAATTGGCAACCCGGTCTTTTTCTGCCGCCGTCCATGTGGATGCCGTCAGGTTGGGCACCCCGGTAGTAACATTACCCGGCAGTACGCCATCCATTACCGCTTTTTTTATAGCAGCATTAGAGGGAACAAACACCGTGTAAAGCGTGCCGGAAGTAGTGCCGGTAATTTCGCCGGTAGTGGCATTGTACAGGCCGGAGTTATTCAAAAACTGCGAAAAATAATAAAAATCAGACGCAACCGAAGTGCCGCCCAGGTTCATAATATGCTTTCCAAAAAGCCAGGAGCTATACGTGAGCAATCCATTAAGATAATACACTGTACCATTCTTCGTTGTTCTTGTGCTGTCTACATTTACAGCGACACTGGCATCCTGCGTACCTGCAGACATTACCTGCATATTATTCCACTTAATAAATTCGCCATTGTAGGTTTCAGTAATCCCCGCTCCCGCTAAGGATGTTAAATTTTCAGAAACAACACTGCTGTTTAAAATACGTAAAAGCGTTTGGCGCACCGATTCTCCTGAAACCGTTGTGGAGCCTGAAGTGTAGGTAAAAAGATTGCTGTTCACATCATAATTATACCCCGCGGCCCGCAGCACGGCATCCGGCATCATGAACAAGGTAAATTTTGCCTTGGGGTTGGTAATAATGTACCGCAGATCCGTATTCAGCAACCGGATCATGATGGAAAACTTGGGGTCGAGGTAGGCCCTGGAATATACTGTTGAAAAAACATTGGCATCCTGCACTTTGCTGGTTCCGTAAAACATGCCATTGCTCAGGATCCGGCGGTCAATAATATCCGCCCGGGGATCGAACCGTGCCTCTTCCCCCACAAAGTTTATGGCAGCTTTAAACTGGCTGGGCCACACCGGTGTTTGCCACATATGTGCGTTCAGGAAGTCCAGTATAATAGAAGTTGGCGTATTGTCGAAGGATTGATAATATTCCAGCAGTACATTTTTCTCATAGTCCAGGAGCACCTCGTTCTTGGGTACAAACATGGTCCAGGAGCTTTGCTGGGCGTCATTATCCTGAAGCTTAAGAAAATTTTCACTGTTGGGCGAAAAAGCAAGCGAAGTGTTGTATACTTTAACATATACCTGTTTGCTATCGCCCGTCAACAGTTTATACCGGTTCGTGGCCTCACTATTCAAAACGAAGCTTACCATGTATTTATCAAATAGTTTTCTAAACTCGCTGTATTCCGGTTTGCTTCTTAAATATTCCTCAATAGAAGGCAGCGGTGTCAACACCCGGTCAATCTCGTGTATCACCCCATTTTGGGCATTCAGGTCCTGGTTGATGACTTTCGCCTCTGCGATATTAAAGCCTGCATATGATGTATTGGGATAAAAATAATTATAGTCAGCAGCCGTAAGTCCCTTGCCTCCAAAATAAATGTCGGTGAAACAAGGAATATACTTATTATTATTATCGCCGGTTATATAGCCCGTGTTCCTGTTAGACTGAATCGTTTTCACCACAGTGCCGTTTTGCATCGTATCATCATAAAAGCCCGTGTAATAAGCCGTGCGGCGCCTGAAGGCCTGGTCGGGCACCCATCCCGTGCTCGACTGATAATCGTCGATCGTGTTTTTATTAAAAGCATTATACACCAACATGAATTGTATCAATGCGCGGGCTTTGCTGGAATCCATTTTTTCAACTGAAGTATTGTTGGCGGCGAAATAGGCTTTAAATGCTGAATCATTGGGCGCAAAAAAGGTCCAGTAACCGGCGCTGCTTAATGTATTTTTATACCCCGCTTTGTCTATGACACTCAATAGCTGGGTAAACGTTCCCTTTGCCTGCAGTTCTGCATAGATCGGTTTACTTAGATTATCGGGAACATTATAAAACTCATCCCATGTTTTTTTGCTACAGGCCGTTACCAGAAAAACAAGCAGCCCAGCAGCCACGCATTTAATAGTCCAGGTTTTCATCATTCGTTTATTTTTGCTTTTAGCGCTATATATAAGCTTTAAAGGTTCTCATTACATAGGATCCCTTTCATTTCCTGCTCCCGGAACGGCATCCTTTAGGTTGTTATTCCGGCGCAAACCTCCCACAGCTCCTTTTTAGCTGCTGCAAAAAGGAGTCGTGTTGTGCCGACACAACAACGCACGAACCCATGTGAGGGATATTCTATGTTGTTAATAATTTATTTGGAAAAGAAGCAACAAACAATCAGGTGGTTTAATAGAGTGTATTTTTTTCATGCAAACAGGTACGTTAAAAACCTTCCTCTCAACAAGTTGCTTTCCTGGCTTCCAAACTTTACATTTAGCTTAAACAGTTTTTAATAATCATTATCAAATGGCAAACGTTAAATCTTTCCAAAAGTAATATCCGCGCGGCGGCTAACTGTCCTGTGGCATCCTGCAAAAGCACCAAAATCTACGCAATCGATTGCGTAACATTTTGAATCAAACAGGTAGCAGGAAGATCCGGACGCTTAAACGTTAAAAAACTATACTCTTATATCATTTTCCTGTTTTCAAGTGTTGCAAGTCTATTGTGCTACTCTGCATCGTAGTCTAAAAAAAATGTCAAAATCAGGAAATCGGTTTGTAAGTGACCGGAAACAGCATTGCTCTACCTTATAAAAGATAAGGAGCCGGCCCCTGCGGACCAACTCCTTATTACACAACTAATTTTTATAAGTCAGGCGCTCATTAATACCCCGGGTTTTGCTGCGCCTGCTTTTGATCATTTGTTAAACTCTTACCGTTTTGCTGAATGCCGTCCAGGTAAGTTTGCGGAATGGCGCGTAGCAAATGATAGTCCTGTATAAAGGACGTTGCCTGAAAATTAAATGCCCGCACCCGCGGTACCAGGGTTTTTGTCCTGGAAAGATCTTCCCAACGTTTAAACTCGCCGGCAAGTTCCCGGGAACGCTCGTCTAATACAAGGGCCAGCATCCGGTTATAATCGCCGGTGAGCCCTAATTTAGAGATCACATACTCATCCCCCGCAGGCAGCGCGTTAATATTCGTGATGGCCAGGCTACCGGAGGCGGTCGTAGTAACAGCCATATTATTGGACTCATAGTAAGAGTTTTCCGGCATAAACGACCTGATGTTTTCGATGGCAGTCGGATCTGCTGCATAGGGAGTAGATACTTTGTATGCACCGCCTCCATCATAATAAGCCGCCCGGTCTTCGCCGGCTGTATATTGGGCGCGCATACGAACCGCATTGATATACGGCAACGCATCTGTATAAGCGCCTGTACCCAGTTTCGCCAGTCTTATTTTAGCTTCGGCCGCTATAAGATAGGTTTCCGCAGAACGGGCCAGGATGATGTCACGCAACCCCCTGGTATCATTTAATCCGGCTGCTCTTGAGCCATCCAGGTACTTGCTCAAAGAAGGGAACCGCACATCCCCATTTAATGCTCCGTCTGTTGTAGTGCCCGAAGGATAGGCGATATACGCGCTGGGGATCGTTTTACCGGTTTTGCTATACACCACGACATCATTCAGTTTGTATCCGGAAAAACGGGTATCGCCTGGCTGGTCGATAATATAGATGATCCCCAGATCGCCGTTTACATACTTGGTGCCGGAAAATTTGTTCAGACGGTGTTTGGTGCGGAAGGTTTTCCAAAAGCGGGAATCGTTCACCATATCGTAGATCCGGTACATATAATAATTGGGGCGCAACCGGCTGTAAGGGCGGTCTCCCGTAAGATCGCGCTGCATATAAGGAAGGTCGTCATACCGGGCGTCGAAATACAAATGCTGTGCATTGGAACCATTGGTGGAAACGTCTGCCGTGAACTGAGCAGAGAGGATGAGCTCGGACAATTGCTCGTTAGCCCCGTCCCAGCCGGTATAATTCCAGAGGCTGGCAAAATTAGCAGCCAGCGGCCGGGCGGCGATCACTTCATCGCACAGCGGAATAATTGCTGCCAGATCTGCAGCCTTCGTGGAAGTATTCCAGGAATCATTGATTTCACTGGCGCGGAATAAGTAAGCTTTTGCCAGGTAATGACCTGCTGCATATTTAGTGATCTTTGCAGGGGCGCCGGTCGTAGGCAAAAGGCTGTAGGCCTGTGTAAAATCAGCAATAATCTGTTTGCACACTTCTTCCGGTGTGGCCCTTGTAAATTCCAGTTCAACCGTGTTGCTTGAGTTTAACTTCAGGGGCACGCCGCCATATTGGGAAACAAGGCGCAGGTAACAATAGGCTCTGAAAAAATAACCTTCGCCCAGCGCCACTTTTTTGATCGCATCAGAAGTAGCAGTACTGGCGGTTGCATTCTCAATAATCAGGTTGGCATCTCCTATACCAATATACAAATTATCCCACTGGGCATTGGCGCTGGTGGTATTGGAGTTTACAACAGTAACAATGGATTTCAGGCTTCCGTCATAATTATTCCAGGCGCTATTGGAAGCATCCCCTCCAATCCCAAACTCATCGATACCATAGCTGGTAGTACAAAAAGGCTGCTCACCGCTAAACGGGGCATCGAACACCTGGTAATAGGTGCCGGTTGACAGCGACTGGATGCCGGCATCGGTTTTATAAAAGTCCATTCCCCTGTCGGTCTCCAGCGTTTCTTTAAGAAATGTTTTTTTACAGGAGGATGTAAGAACCAGGCCCGAAAAAAGAAAGATAACGGCAATATATTTTATCGTATTCATTTTACTTTAATTTTTGTGGTTACGCGTATGAGATCAGAATGTTGCATTGAGGCCAATGGTGATGCCTTTGTTATAGGGGGCGCTCAACAAATCCATATCGATCCACTTTATTTTTGAGAACAGCATACCGGGGTTAACCATTTGTGCGTATATTTTTAATCCCTTAACGGCATTTGTTTTCAGTATCCTGCTGTCCAGGTTATACGCCAGGGAAATATTCCGGATCTTAATAAAGGAGCCGCTTTTATAGCCCAGGGCCTGGTAAAATGGGTCCCCGGTTCCTTCGGTGTAGATCGGCTTCTGGTACTCCGCATTGGTATTCGTTTCTGTATAATAATTAATAACGCGCTGTGTACCCCGGGCCGTTTCTGATTCGCCACCGGTATCATACAGGTATTTCAAACGGCCATACAGGAAAATCGAAAGTTCAATACCCTTGTAGGCAAAGGTGTTGGTCATCCCCACGATCCACTGGGGACGGGTGCTGCCAATAACCACCCTGTCGTGCGTTGCATCAATTGCTGTATCGCCGTTCATATCAACGGGGCGTACATTTCCCGGAGAAAACGTATTTCCTTTAGCGTTATACAGTTTATAAGTGGCCGAATCTGCCGCCTGCCATAACCCTGAATTTTGATACCCGTAGATAACACTGGCGGGCTGACCTATAAACCAACCATTATTGATATCGTTACTTCCGGTGGCCAGTTTTACAATACGATCTTTTTGCCAGGAAACGCTGGCCGTTGTGGTCCAGTTAAAATCTTTCGTGGTAATGTTTACTGTGGTCAAACTCAGATCCACGCCTTTGTTGGCTGTTTCTCCCACATTGGCATAGGTGTCTGTATAGCCGGTAACGGTGGGGATAGACATTTTCAATAACAGGTCGGTTGTCCGGGAAGTATATACATCCACGCTTCCATTAACCCTTCTATTCAGCATAGAAAAATCGATCCCCCCATTGTATTGAGTGGTCTTTTCCCATCCAAGGTTTTGATTTGCCATAGTAGTGGATGGAACGGAGCCCGCGCCCAAAGTGCTTATATAGGGATAGAAGATAGAGGTAACCGCACCCTGGGTTGCATAGGCACTAATAGCGGAATTGCCTGTAACACCCACGCCCAGTCTTAGTTTCAGGTCATCGAGCCAGGAAACATTATTCATAAAATGTTCCTGTTTTATTCTCCAGGCAAGCGCGGCGGAAGGGAACCAGGAATATTTATGGCCTTCGGCAAGCTGGGAAGCGCCATCCCTACGTATAGATGCGGTAAGTAAATACCTGTCATTAAAACTATAGTTGATCCGGCCCATATAGGATTGCAACTCATTTTTTGTCCAACCCGAAGAATAGTCGGCCAACTGCGCCGCCGAGATATATTTTTTAGATAATGCATTCCATTTCTGACTGGCAAAAGCCACCCCGTTTGCAGCGATGTTGCTGGTTTCGTTTGTGTACTGCGTTTGGCTCCCCAACAGGGTCAGTCCAAAATCATGCCGGCCAATACTTTTGTTATAATAGATCAGGTGATCGAGCGTATACGAGATCGCCTGGTTTTTAGCAAGTGCGGCGTAGTTGGTACCTGCGCTCCGGACAGACAGGGCGTCAATATAGGTTCCGTCGCGGTAGTTAGAAAAATCAGGTCCGAAGTTCACCCGGTATTTCAGGTCTTTTAACACGGGGATGATCGCTCCAAAATCTACCTGCCCGTAAAGGCTTCCAAAAGCCCTGAGGGTGGTACGCTGGTCCTGGTTATACAACCATTCATTGGCAATATTCTTTATACCGATATCCCCACCGGGAGTCAGTATCCGGTTACCCGCGGAATCATAAGGTTGTGCATAAGGGAACTCCGTCCGGGCCTGCTCATAAAGCGAGCCCTGGCCGGAAAGCGGGTTGCCCCCGGCGGTAGACTGCCCGTACTCCTGTACGCTGTAAGAAACCTGCAGGTTACTTCCCATCGAAAACCACCGGGTTGCTTTTATATCCACATTTACATTAGCCGCGTATCTTTTGAACCCCTGTCCTTTCTGGGTTCCCTTGTTATCCAGGTATCCGAATGAAGCATAGGCTTTTACTTTGTCGCTACCTCCGCTGACGCTCAGGTTCAGGTTCTTTGTAAGACCCGGTTGGGTTACCATTCCATACCAATCGGTTGTTGCAACTTTGGAGCCATCCCAGGTTCCGGAGGCCCAGCCCTTTGCTATATTGGCCCAGGCGGTAGGATCGCCGGTGGCAAGAAAAATTGTTTTATCATTGGCGATCGTGGGCTTATCTCCCCGGGGATATTTTGTAGGATCTTTATAATAATAGGCCCAGCGACGGAAAGTAATATATTCAGATGCATTCATCATTTCCCGGTTATCTTTCAGGGTTTCAAAGGTAGTAGACAGATCCAGGTTAAGGCTGGTTCTGCCTGCCTTACCCTGCTTAGTGGTAACAATCACTACACCGTTGGCACCCCGCGAACCATAAATAGCCGTTGCAGACGCGTCTTTCAGTACATCTATTGCTTCTATATCACTGGGGTTGATGTATTCTATACCTCCACTCATCAACGGAATACCGTCCACCACAAACAGCGGGGAGTTCGACGCTGTTAAAGAACGTACCCCACGAATGTTGATGCTGGCTACGGTACCGGGTCGCTGTGTAGTGGAAATATCCACACCTGCCACTTTTCCCTGCATCGCATCCAGCGCGTTGGCTACGGGCCGGGATTTGATATCTTTTTCACTGATACCCGTCACCGCACCGGTGAGGTCTTTTTTCTTAACGGTACCATAACCTACTACCACTACCTGGTCCAGATCAGATGCTGTTTGCTTTAAGGTGATCTTCATACGCTCCTGCGTTACCGGTACTTCCTGTGAAGCATATCCCACATTTGATATAACAAGCACTGCGTTTGCAGGAACCCTGAAGCTAAAAGCCCCTGTTGCACTAGTCGCAACAGCATTGTTCGTTCCCTTCACCTGGACCGAGGCGCCCACGACGGGTTTGGAAGCTTCATCCACTACAGTACCGGCCACTTCGATGAGTTTGCTTTCCTGGGCCATTGCGTTGTCCGGCAGCCCTATAAAAACAGCCGAATAAACCAATAGCATCCAAAAAGCTAAAGTGCATTTTTTTTTCATACGACATTATAATTTAATTGAACTATTACTATTTTAATTTCTTATCCTTCTGCTATTGTCCCATTTGCACCGAACTATCATTTAATTTAAAGGGATGTAATTGCAACAACCGGTACATTTCGGCCCCTGCAAGCAGAACGGGCCCGTAACCATGCGCTGCATAATTATTTACCGGGCGGTAATAATAGAATGCGGGATCAAAACCCATCCCAGTGCCTACGCAAACGCCTTCCACCTGCCCGCGGGCTGTAACCTTTGTGGATACTGCATTCCAGGCCAGGAGGGTCATCGGCCCATAGGCTTTGGCATCGAGCCAGCCTTTGTTAATTGCCCGTGCAATACAATAGGCGTAGATGGCGGTAGCCGAGGTTTCCAGATAGGAATCATTTCGATCGATCAACTGATGCCAGAAACCCGTTTTATCCTGGTATTTTGCCAGGCCGGCCACATGTTTTTTCAATTGTTCTATAATAAAAGCCCTGCCGGGGTAATCTTCAGGCAATGCATCCAACAGTTCTATTTTGGTGAGTAAGGCCCATCCGTTGGCCCTTGCCCAATGAAATTGCGGATGCGGGTCCATACCCTGCACCCATCCATGCATGTACAGATTATTTTCAGGGTTAAACATTCTCTCCGCAAACTGCCGGTATTGTTTCAACGCTTCAACAAAATATCTTTTGTCGTGAGTCAGCTTGCCCATTTGCACCAGGGCGGGAAGGCTCATATAAAGATCATCCAGCCAAAGCGTGTTGGGCTGCGGCCGGTTGCGGGCGAAGGTTCCGTCCTTCAACCGGAATTCCTTGGTCATGATGTAGCGGATATAATTATCCACCATCGGACGCACTACCGCTGTATTAGCGCCGGCAGCCATCGCTTTTATCATTGCAGCAGCCATAGCCCCCGCATCGTCCAGGGCGTGTGGCTCCAACACGGAACGTACGGGCACCGTTGCATCAACGTTAGCTTTTTGAATCGCTTTATAGCCGCTAACAACATCGCCTATAAAATTGACCCGGTTCACCGTATATTGTTTGTAGCGCCTGTCCCCGGTAGCCGCTGCCACTTCCAGCATTCCCGTATAGGTAACGCCCCACTCGTAACTGATCAGCCTGAAATCTCCCGGCTTAAAAATGCAGACAGTGTTTATCTTAGAAAGATCAGCCACCGGCGCTTTGGTCTCCTTATTGATCAACTGCATGGGCGTAACGCTGTCCAGATAAGTGAACACCCGGTCCAGCACTGCTTTTACGCTTTTTCCCGTGGTTTCCCCATAGGGGGTAACATAATCAGGTTTCATCAGGTGCAGCGGGGTCGATGCATCATTGCCTCCTCCCTGCACATATTGCGCCTGTACACCCATTGGAAACATACAGAGCAGGATAAAAAAGTAATTGCCGCACTTTTTAATTTCTGGTTTATAATTCATTCTATGCTTTGTTGTTTGGTTTAAAAGAACAAAAAACGAAATGAGGTAAAAGAGCTGTACTAACGCCGCCCCGGGCTGCTACCTGTAATACCTGCCAGGCAAAATAAAGCAATGCCGCAAGCCAATCATTGACGGTAACTTGCCGCTAATGTAGAACGAACTTTTTTATCAGCCATCCTGACCCATCCTGCATCAGTAGTTATTAAACGAATATTTCTCCCGGCTTTCGCCCCGATGAAAATCGCATGCGCCTCAAGCTAAGCACAACATTCAATCTGCCAGAACTGCAACTACACCGATATTTGAGCCATTTCCGCTCCGTTCAGGAGCGTTGTGTTTATAGTAATCGCAATGGTATTTGTTCGGGCTGTTTACGCGGTCCCGCTGAGGCCTATCGTGTGGACACAAATCTTGAAGATGATTAAAATATCCTGCTACTTCCTCATTACCAGATATGCAACTACTTAATAGAGAATACTTATTGAAATTAGGCAGGCATAGCCCGGAGGGCGTAATGTGAATAACTCCGGGCTTTAGCCCGGGGTGTGAGACGTGTAGAACAGGCGGCCCCAAAGGGGTCGAATGTAATGAACGCGGGCTAAAATTTCTAAAATTAAATGTACCTTACAGCTGATAGAACAGTATTCTATAACCTATGGAATAACTATCATGAGCTACCATCAGATTTTCTACCAGATTATATTTGCTACTAAAAATCGCTGTAAAACCATTACTGAAGCGCATTGTGAGGAACTTTACAAATACATCTGGGGTATTATAAAGAATAAAAAATGTAAGCTCTATCGCATCAACGGCACAGAAGATCATATACATATTTTTTCAGACCTTCATCCCTCAATATCGCTTGCTGATTATATTTATTGTGAACCACTATTCGACCCTTTCGGGGCCGCGTCTTCTACGTATTTCTATTCCCACAGCTAACGCTGCGGGCTATGTACATTATGCCCTCCGGGCACTTTAGCACCAACTACGGAAAGATCAGTTGTGTCCACACGATAGGATGAGGCGGGAGAGCCGATGCGTTGCGTAGAGGATCATGAATACTATAAACACGCGGCGCTTACAGCGCCTGAATCGTGTTCCTTATCTTGACGCATATGCGACGAAAATCGGGATTCGTTCCGTCGAAACGACGACAACATTAATGATTGGTTTTCATAACTTAAAAACATATGTCATTGGCAGGGCTATCGGAACAGGGCAACAGAGGCCCTTTAGTGTCGGATTAGCATTACTTGCAATAAGCAAGTATAAACAGAGCGCTCCGTTCTTTGCCACCGAAACACAAAAAGCACTGAGGCCGTTCATCGGCTAATGATTCTTTTTTGCTTTTTCCAGCAGCGGGAAGTCTGGCGTCTCTACATGATCCTGCTTCATGAAGCGATCTATTTCCTTCACGATATCGGGATGCTGCGCCGCAACATTCACTGTTTCTGCGGGATCCTTTTCCAGATCATATAATTCAATAGGTGCGCTGCTGTTTGTGGAAACATTCAGCCGTATCCCTTTCCAGTTCTTGAAAAGAACTGCCTGTTTCCCGTTCTGTTCATGAAATTCCCAGTATAAATGATCGTGTTGCTGCTGTTTTCCCCTGGCTAGCAAGGTAGGCAGCATTGAAATACCATCGTTGTTTGCAGGCATGCCAATGCCCGCCAGCGCTGCGAAAGTTGGTAGTAAATCCCAGAAGGCCCCTACCTGGTTGGATTGGGTGCCGGCTTGAATCGTGCCCGGCCACCAGGCGATAAACGGTGAACGGATCCCGCCCTCATACAAATCTCTTTTTATTCCCCGCAGACCTCCGTTGCTGTTGAAAAAAGCCGGGTCGTTACCGCCTTCGCGGTGCGGACCGTTATCACTCGCAAACAAGATCATTGTATTCTTATCAAGTCCTAAAACTTTCAATTGCTGTTGAACCTCCCCCACATAAGCATCCAGTTTCCCCACCATTGCGGCATAGGCGGCATGCGGATAGGCCTGTGGTTCGTAGCCTTTACCATTCCAGTGCTCAGCAACGGGCACCGGTTTTTCATTAAATAGTTTCTTATAGTAATTATACAGTGTATCGTCTTTAGGCAATTGCAGCGCCGCATGGGGCAGTGTATACGCCAACAGTAAGAAAAAAGGCTGCCGTTGGTGCTGCCGGATAAATTGCATCGCCTGCTCATGAATAAGTTGTGCAGAATAGATTGTTTGCTTTTCATGGGTATTAGACAACTCCACCCGCTGTTCATTATTCCATAAATGATCCGGGAAATAATCATGAGCCAAGGTTTGACAATTGTATCCATAAAAACGGTCGAAGCCCTGCTTCAGCGGGTCTCCGCTGGTACCAATAAAACCAAGCCCCCATTTACCAAAACAACCGGTACTGTATCCTGCCGATTTTAAAAGCGTTGCTATCGTAACCGTGTTACCGGGCAGCGGCCACTGCCCTTCCGGTTTTACGCCAATATTGCCGCGTATGGGCGTATGCCCGGTATGCTGGCCCGTAAGCAATGACGATCGCGACGGCGCGCAAACTGCCGTACCACAATAAAACCGGGTAAACCGTAATCCTTCTTTTGCCAGCGCATCGATATGGGGTGTTTTAATTTTCTGCTGGCCGTATACCCCTACATCGCCATAACCCAGATCGTCGGCGAGAATCAAAACAATATTAGGTTTTGTTTGTGCGGCCAACCGGGTAGGGAGCCTAATGAGCAGGGTTAAAAACGAAGCGAAAAAAATAGCAAAAAATTTCATACGAATATGTTTGCAATGTATTAAGAACGATTACTGCGCTTTCAAAAGATACTTCTTCAGACCGCACCCGGAAAGATCCTTCACCCCTGCAGCGACTAAACGCGCATTGACCACCGCGCCTTCTTTATTCGTATGCGTATGGTCTTTGGGAAAGAATTTATTTACCTCTTCGTTTCCCATCTGGTCGTACACATCTGCTATCCGGTTGTTCAGGTCAATAAAAAAAGCGCCTGTTTGTTCGGCCACCTGCTTTGCCCACAAGCCGTAATCCTTATTGCCCCTTGCTACTTTACCCTCCTTAAAATTATCCCGGGGAACGGGAGAACAAATAACGGGGATCGCGCCTTTGGCTTTGGCATCATTCACGAACTGACGCATATAGTGTCCGTAGGTATACACGGTTTCATTTACCTTCCTGATCGGGTTATAAATATCCTTATGCTCATCACCAATGCCTTTGATCGTGCCCCTGGCCCGGGCGGTATCATCCAGCGGGCTGCTGTCGTTATGCCCAAATTGCATCAACACATAATCGCCTTTTTTCAGGTTTTTTAAAATTTCCTCCCAGCGGCCTTCCGTTATAAAAGTACGGCTGCTACGGCCACCAATAGCTTTATTTACAACGCTGATCCGGGAGGTGTCGAAAAAGGCATTGATCACACTCCCCCAGCCCCATAGCTGATCCGCCCCTTTGCCACTCCCATTCTTAACTGTTGAATCGCCGATAATATACAAGACCGGCTTTTGCGCTTTATAAACAGCAAAAGACGACAATACAACAATTACTATAAAGGCTGCCAGGCGTGCATTTGCTCTTTTCATTTTTTTGAACATATATTTTGTATTTTAAATTCAGATCATGATTCATAACAGAAAGATTTCTCCCTGCGGTCGAAATGACGTTTTTGTTTTAATAATTTATCGTTTGCCGTTTCTCGTTCTGCATCCATTAACCTGTTTCTATTGACACGCTTCAATCATTTAGGCATTAAGGCCATTAAGAGCTCAACTATTCTTGACTCCTTAATGGTTTATCGTTTGTCGTCCCTCGTTTATTGTTCCCCAAACCAGGCATCAAACTCTTTTTGGCTGATCGTAAACACCGTACCGTGCCGTATCCCGGCGGGCATTTCAAGTTGATCTGACACATCCTTCCAGTTTTTCAGATCCTCCGATACAACCGCTCCGTATTTGTGCGCTGTATACTTATCAAAATAAACGATCCATTGCTTCCCTTTTTTTAAAACGGTCGGCCCTTCTGCCCAATAATCGCCGGTAATGCGCGCAGAAGGAGCGCCGTAGCCTTTGTTGATAGATTTGCTTGTGGCTATTTTAATATTTTTTTCCGGCACTGGTAGCTTTGTTTCATCTTTCAGAAACAGAATATACTTTTTCCCATCCTGTTTGATCGTAGCGTCAATTACCGTAAATCCTTTATCATACAACAGCTCCGGCTTAGAAATATTTTTAAAGTCTTTTGTGAACGCATAATAGATACGATGATTATACTTCCCGTCTCCTGAAGAATCTGTTGCAGGAAATTTCCCCGGGATGGTCGTCGCCCAGTAGATCATGTATTGCCCGCTCTTTTCATCATAGGTAATTTCCGGAGCCCAGCAGTTGAGGGCATCTTCATTTTCCATAAGCGGAATATATTGCTGGGCGCTCCAATGTACCAGGTCTTTTGATGATGCATAACCGATCCCTTTTTCATTCCAGCTCACCGTCCACACCATATGAAACAAACCATCCGGGCCTTTGATCACACAGGGGTCGCGCATCAGTTTATCCTTTCCTGCGGCGGGTTTCAAAAAAGACTGATCATTGTTCAGCGCTTTCCAATGCCAAGCATCTTTACTATAGGCCAGGTGTAGCCCATCCTGACCATTGTTTTTAAAATAGCAAAACATATAGACCGGGTCGTTTTCCTGAGCGGCTACGTTAATTGTTAACAAGCTCAGCAACAAGAAAAGGCATCCCTGAACAAAACGGCAACAACGCTGCCTGCAGCCCCTAACATTTCTATAATCGTAAGATATATTCATAGCCTTAAAAAACATTATCGATCTTGGGCCGGCTGTATTGCTCCTTTGTATCTGAAATCTTCGGCAACCCGAAATAAAAATACAAGGATCGCTTGACCGGTTTGTCAATTTTTGTTAATTCACTTCCCGGGCCTAACACAGCGGTATTCGTACTTTGATTCAACGCCAGTTTAGTGCCCATCGGCGGAATGCAATCCAGGAACGAAATATCGCCCACAGGTAGTTCCGGAAAAGGCTTTACGCCCGTAAGCCCATAAAAATTAAACAGCCGCACGTACAGCCCGTCATCTTTACTTGCCACGTAAAATTTACCCTGAACGGTGTTCAACTCCATCCACGTAACCGCACCATAATATCCTTTAAACTCCGGGTACACTAATGGAGCATAACTTGTTTGTGTATTATTATAAAAATTCTTCCAGACATTTACCGGTATGCCCCAGGAGCGGTTCTTCCATTGGCGGTAGGGCCCTTTTCCCAACCATTTAGCACCTAAAACATAATTTTCCGGAAAGTTAAAACTAATGCCTGCAAAAGGATAGGAGCCATTCAGCGCGTATTCATAATCCAGGCGCACCCAGCCATTGGATTGCATCGTCCAGGTAAATGCTTTCATATTCCCGTCGCAGGAAAACACCACGGATGGGTCATCCCTTTCATTTTTAATGGCATAGCCTTTCACCCGGGAAGTACCCTGCACAAGGATGGGACCATTATTGAACAACAATTGATCCATTCCCAGTTCTTTATTCTGGATGGATTTTATTCTGCCGTTTGATTTATTTAAGGTCAACTCCAGCCCGTCTGATTTCAGTGTAATTAAAGAATCATTCTCAGCAACGCTGTTCTTTCTTTTCTCATGGCCCCAAACCGTATCCAGGAGCTGCGCATTTGTTTTTATCTTCCAGGTCCATTTATAAATTTCATCGCCATTCCCGTCTGTGGCCGTCAGCACCAGCGCATCATAGTTTTTAAAATCAGCCGGCAACCCCAACTGCAGCATTCCCTTCTGCAAAGGCTTGATCGGCGGGCATTGCGCGGTTCCCGAGTTTTCAACCGTATAGCCCGTAAACGCCGGATCAAAGGGGCCTTTAAAACGCACCAGCTCCCATTTATAGGTATTCGCATTCAGATCCGTAAAATGATAACGGTTTTCCATTTCGATGGCCCCTTTAAAGTTTTCGGGCAATTCGGTTAGCTCAATCCGGACGGGTGCGAACACCGCACGTAAGGCATAGAAACTACCTTCCTTCTGCCGGTGGGGCCCCAAAACACCGTCATTCGCATTCAGTCCATCCGCATCCACAATATTATTCATGTCCGTGCGTACCACGCCTTCATCCAGCATTGCCCATATAAAACCGCCGCCGCTTCTTTTTGCCTTCCAATGCAGGTTCCAGAAATCATACATGGCCGAACCTCCGCCGCCATCATCCTGCGAGTGCAGGTATTCGGTAGGCATATAGATCAAACTGTCCTCTAAATTTTTTTTAGTACTGTAATAATCCTCGTAGTGATTACAATCTATACCGTTAAAAGCGTTACCTGGCCTATGATGCGGATGAATCACCGGTCGGTTGGAAAAATCCCACCGGGAAAATTCTGCATCCAGATTCTTATTGGTTCCACCTTCATTACCATTATCCCAGAAAATAATCGACGGATGATTGAGATCTTTTACTACCATTTCCCTCACCAGTGGTTTGCCGGCCTCCGTTCCATAGGCTTTTTGCCAGCCGGCCAATTCATCCAGCACATACAAACCCATGGAATCACATAATTCCAGGAAGCGTTGATCCGGCGGGTAATGCGAGCAACGAACGGCATTCATGTTCATTTGTTTTATCAGCCGTGCGTCCAGTAACTGAACGCTATCATTCAGCGTTCTTCCCGTTTCCGGCCAAAAGCAATGCCGGTTGATCCCTTTCATTTTCACCTGCACGCCATTAATATAAATACCATCGCCATGCCGCACTTCAATAGTGCGAAAACCAAACCGTTCCTTCATTGTATAAACGGTTCTATTCTTCTCTTTCAAGGAAACGAGCACCCGGTACAAATTAGGCGTTTCGCTCGTCCATTGCAAAGGTTGCTTCACCTGGGTTTGCAGAGTGGTTACGGTATCACCAGCCGCAATCGCCTGGGATATTGTTTTAATAACAGCGCCTTTTGCATCAATAATCGATGCCGTTACTGTTTTAGGTTTACTAATATTTTTAGGGAACACCTGCATCCGGAATAGCCCGTCAGCCTTGGCGTCTACAGCCACATAATCAATAAACTCTTTGTTCACCACTTCCAGGTATACCGGCCGGAAAATACCGCCAAAGATCCAATAGTCGGCCAGGCGCTCCGCATTGTTTACAGATACATCGGATGACATCTTGCTCACTTCAGCCTCCAGCTTATTACTGACTCCATATTTTAATTTGCCGGTAATATTATATTTAAACCTGTAGAAAGCGCCGCGGTGTGTGGCTCCCGCGGGTTGGCCGTTAATCCTGACTTCCGTATCCGTCATGCTCCCTTCAAAAACAATATACACTTCTTTGCCCTTCCAGGAAGCGGGTACACTAAAAGCGTGCCGGTAGATCCCTTTTTCATCCGCAAAGCGAAAGTTTTTCCCATAGGTTTTATAATCACGCCCGTAATTATAACTTCCAAAGCCCTGTTGCTCCCAACAGGAAGGCACCGCAATCTGCGTCCAGTGGCCACTGTTACGCCCGCCGGTACAATAAAAATCCCATTGCACCGTATGGTCGCTGCCCGTGCCGGACAGGTATACGATCTCCTTTTGTTGCGCCGCCAGCGCGTTACAAATAAATCCAGCTAAGACAAGTAAATAAACTCTCATGAACTATTATTATTTTTTTTGGTCGGCTTCAGCACTACTATCAGCTTCCTTGTGTCACTCACTGCAGTGGTTGTGCAGATAGCAGCGGTTGAATCATTATCGTTTCCATTTTACCGCCAGCTCTTCATCTCTGTCGCAGGTAATCGTTCCATTTTCATAATGCAATTCAGCTAATTGCAGCACGCTTCGTTTGTCGTCAAACGATCCTTTCGCAGCCGGATGGTCTTTACTCCTGCCTGGATGTGTAAAATAAATAATATAAGCCTTACCATCATTCACTACCACATCACAGTGACCGCCGATCGCCTGATCATCCCGGCCTTTTCCCGGCAACTCCAGTATCCGCCCGGTCTGCCGTTCCCAATTTTTTAAATCATTGCTGGAAAAGACTTCCATTCCCTTCCACACATCCACGATCATAAAGTATTTGTTTTTCCAGTAAAACACTTTGGGCCCTTCTCCCCTTGTGGCAATAGCCTTTCCTTTATCCGTCCAGTGATACAGGTCGTTACTTTCAGCATAATAAATACTCTTGCCATCCTTTTCATTATTATACCACAGATACCAATGCCCATCGCCCGACTTAAAAACAGCGGGATCAATCACCTTTTCACTTGAGAGATCCAATGTAGTCTCATAATGCCAGTTCAGCAGGTCTTTACTGGTAAGATGGATGATCCGGCGGGGATGATTCCAGTCGGCAAAAGTGCCGGGAACATAGGTAACATACATATGATAGATACCGTTATATTCCGTAATATCCGGGGCCCAGAATGTATAGCCGGCATCCGGACGATAATTAATATTGGCCGTATCCAGATAGCGCCAGGTGGTTCCATCTGCGCTTTCGGCAATACCAATCCGGGTACCGTGCACCCACCGAACGGTTGAATCAGTGTCGGTTGCACGCCGGTTGGTATAAAACAGCCACCACTTTTTCTTTGCTTTATTATAAATAACCACCGGGTCTGCCGCTCCGTGATAAATGGGGTCATCATACAGGGGTTTCGGAACAGTGCCGGCCTGGGCATTTGCTGCAATACCGAAGTGCAAAACGAACAAAAGCAATAGCAGCCTTATGTTTGCCTTTAGTATTATATCTATCGTGTTATAATATTTAAAATCGGTAGCCACCAGCTTTAATTATTACTCTTTTGTAAGCGACACATCATCTACATAACAAAAAGCATCCGCCGCGCCATCTGCCTCAAAACCTATTTCAACCTGTCCCCCGGTAACAGCAATATGCCTGATATCAATCCGCTTCCACGTATCATTTTCGTTCTGAATATCCGACCGGCGGGCTTTCTTGCCTGTATCAGCATACATATTGAGCCGGGCAAATCCATTACTTCCCTTTGTCATGGCACTAAGCGTATAAAGCCCATCCGGTAATTTTGACCTGGAGCCAACGAGCTGGTATACTTTTCTTTTGAAGGGAATCTTGTCCGTTATATTCAGACTTTTTTCCCCCGTCACTATTTTTCGGTCAGCGGTCGTATTGAAATAGTTCAATACCGGAGAGGTGCTGCTATCAAGAGATACGATATTCCCCTCAGTGACTACTGTATGCCAGCCCAGCAATCCGGTCTGCACAGGCTTAACATGACTTGGAATATGATTGCGATCTGCTTCAAAACTGCCGTTCAGCACATAGTTATTATTGCTGCCGATGGTCCACTCGCCGGTTTTTGCATCCAGGTTCCAGGAGCTTAAAGAGTTAAAAACAGGGGTTTCCTTATTAAAAGAGAGAGGGAACCATTGATTATAACCCAAACCGTTACCGGCAAATTCAGCCCAACGATCGCCACAGTATACTACCGTTTCCTTTTTGCTCCCCTTAACAGTTACAAAGAAACCGGTCTGTGTAACATGGGCATAATCCTGTTCACAGCCCTCCATTACTGCCATATCATCAACCGGCTTATAGGGGCCGCGGATATTATCAGCAACCATATAGTAAGCATCCGAAGCATCCCAGCCATAAATATTAGAAGCGCACATATAATACTTACCGCTATACTTAAACATGCAGTTGCCTTCCCTGCTTGCACCCTTGAACACTTGTGTGCAGTCCAGCAGATCAATCAGGCCGTTCTTCACCCCTATTTCTGAAACATATATTTTGTTTCTTCCCCTGCCGTAAGAATATATAAGATAGGACTTACCAGTGTCTTCGTCTGTGAATACCGTCTGATCACCAGTATTAGTGGTCCCGATCATGGCCTGCATGTTGATCCGCCGGTACCAGGAAAAGGGGCCGTTTGGTGCATCAGCAACCGTGATCAATACCTGGTTGCCGTGCTGTACAAACAACGCATATTCCTTTAGTGCAGGAATATAAGCAACTCCCAGGCGCCCCACCCAGGTAGTGCGCATATTGCTGTCGAGCGTCGCTCTGGTAAGCACATCGCCTTCAAATGTCCAATTGACCAGATCTACAGAACTATAACAGGTCACCGAAAGAAATGTAGGCCCAGGCAGCGTTACAGAAGGATCCTGCCTGTATATTGCTGCCTCTTTATAATGCGCTCCGTACCAGTAATACTTTTTTTTACCTGTTACCGGATCAATAAATTTAAATATCCCTCCGCCCTGGCTATAAACGGGACGCCCGTCTGCCGTATTCCAAAATACATCATTCTTAATATTCAACGGCTGCGCTTTAGCGGCATTACACATATATATAACCAGGAAGCCCAACGACAGCATCTTGTAACTGATCACATAATAATTACGCGCTTTTTGCATAGTTCACCGGGTTTATTTCAAAGGCGTCAGGGTCACCGGCCCTAAAAGGCCCGATGGAAGCGGGCTCCAGCCCGATGCATCAAAAATGCCGTTCTTTACATTTTCCTTTTTCCGGGCCGCTATATTCACATTGTAAAATATTTTCCAGGGCATATTGTTTTTATCCATATAGGAAATGCGGTTGGCCATCAGGTTGGCTACCTTTATTTCCAGTGCATTCTCCGTTTTTAATAAGGCAGCGGGGAGCACGGTTGTAAACGAAGGACCGATCAGCGTGGCAATAGATTTGCCGTTGAGGACCACTTCCGCTGTAGCCGCTACTTTTCCCAGATCCAACAGGTAATTTCGGGCATTCTTCCCCGGCTTTTTAAATCGCGTGGTATAAGAGGCAATCCCTGAAAACGCCTGTACACCAGCTTCCTTCAGCTCCGTCCAGGGTTGTAGTGTTTTTAAATTAACGGCGCCGGGAAGAGACGGCCCCCCTTCAATAAAAGAAAGCTTCCAATCTTTGTTTAATGCTATTGCCGGCCCGCCGGCATTTTTGTAAGGGAATGCTGCTCCCGTTTTTAAAGCTGCAGCGGTCTGCACAATAACAGAGGCATAGGGTTGCAATTGCACCCGCAGCTCAAATCCGTTTGCGGCAGCTCTGATCATTCCCAATCCTTTTTCGCCGGTCATTGCATCAAACAGCACCGCAGCTTTTGGATGCCCATCGAAATGGATCCATTCTTCAACGGGGTGATCAGAACGGTTATTAATAAAATAGGTCTTACCGTCCGCCTGTTTCCTTCGTAATACAAAAATATCTTTGTCGCTACCGCTGGCTTCTCTGATATGCCCGGCTTTCATCAACGCATCCAGGTCATCACTTATATAAAATGCACCGGCTCCTATAACTGCTTTTTGCAAGGAGCCTTCTTTTATAAATTTCAGTTGCGCCGCGGCAGCCTGCAACCTTTTTCGCCGGGCGTCCAGTTGTGCCATCCCCGGAACGTCGGCAGGCAGTGCTTTATACGCCAGGATGGTTGCCCCGCTTTTTGCGAGGTTGATGAGCTTTGAAAAAGAGAGATCATCAATTAGCTTATTAGCGGGTAAAAGGATGGCCTTATACTGATTACCACCTGTGATGATGGCGCCGTTTTTATAATCAAACTGTGCCAACTGCCGGTCAGAAAAGAAATCAAACCCAACACCGCGCTCCGTCATTTTATTGGCGGCATATTCGAAACCGGTATGTTCAAAATTCCGCTCCATGCCATCAAAGTGTTGCAACAACGGACCGCCCGTTTCCGAATACCGATCAATGATCGGGTAGTACAAGAGCACATCGTTATCCGGTTGCCCTTTTTGTAAAAAAGATTGTACCCGTGTAATATATTCGTTAAGCGCATGAAAATGCTGCCACTGCGGGTTCACCGGCTGAAAATGCACCGCTGCATAAAACAACCATCCAGGCCAGGCTGCGTCTTTTGGCGAATAGGCCGTGCCATGATAAAAGATATGATTGACTCCGCCCAGGAAGTAAAGATCGATCGCCTTTTTCACATCTCCCAGGGAAGATAGGAAATGCTCATTCAGCCAGGTGGCCGATTCGGAAGAGACCAGCTTTTTACCGCTAACATGCGCTGCAGATGTGGCAAATTTGAACCGCAACAATTCGGTTCCTTCCGTTTCGGGAATATCTACCACACTATACAGGTCAAGCGTATTAGCGGGTGATCCGTGGCTCTGGTTGCGCAATAGTTTGCCGCGGCCATTGCCCCATTGTTTCCACACTTTTGTAAAATTATCCAGCAATAACTGATCAATTACCGAACGATAATCATACAACACCCTTTTGTTTTTATCCTCGCTGTCTTTACCAAACAGGGCCGGCAGTTGTGTACGCAGGTCGTACCCTTTTTTATTTTTGAATTCAGCAAAAAAATCATCTGTCCAGTTGGCTTGCCCGCGCGCATCATCTACTTCGTAAGAATCATTAAAGAATCCCCGCAGGTAACTGATATCGGCTCCTTTGAACGCCTTATCAAATTTTTTGAAATAGTCAGTAGCTGCTTTTTTTGAAAAATGATCGATCGCATAGCCTTCACCACCCGGCGCCGCCCGCTCTACCATTTTCCCATGCAATCCTTCAAACAACGCGTATAAGGTCCAGCTTTCGCCTTCCGCCGGCGCCACCCAGTTCAGCTTTCCGCCGGCAGATACTTTATCAGTAATATCAACAATGCGACCGTTATTGCTATAGGCCATCAAAGAGATCAAAGGGATCGGACCAGGGTACTGGATCTGATCCAAAGCCAGTTCCTGTAAATTGGTATTGGCCGAAACCGGTTTTTTAATAAGCGCCAGGTCTGCTTCTTTATTATTAGCGGTACGTACCAGCCCTTTCCGTATAAATTGTACCGGCTCCTTCAACTGCGCGCCCGCTTTTAAAGAATACGTTTTGTATTCCATTGTTTTGCTGGCATCGGCATCTATAACCCACGGACCGCCAAAGGGCCAGCCGGTTGCGTTGGCCAGGTCAACCCCCAGCCCGAGCCGTTTGCTTTCTTTTAATGTATACCGGAAAAGTTCCATCCACCGGGGAGACAAGAAACTTACAAAGTTTTTCTCCTGGCCTTCCACTCCGTAGATAGGCGTAAGTTCCACGCCGCCCAGGCCGGCTTGCTGGTATTGCTCCAGGTTCCAGGTAAGGTCCTTTTCATTAACGGCGCTTCCCTCCCACCACCAGCGCGTCCAGGGCTTATTTTCCCTGGTAGTTTTAGGCCACGCTATCTGCGCCTGCGCCGCATTGATCATCACAGCGCCGCCCGCTACTAAAAACGCGCCTTTCAAATATTTCAAACCGTTGTTCATTTAAAAAAATTTATTCCGGTACTTCCACAAGCTGTTGAACCGGCAACTGACAATCGTTTATATCAACCTGCTGCAATATAAAGTGCAAAAACAGATATACCGTCCTGCTCCGTCCTGAATGAGGAACGGGAAATTAAAAAGGTGTGTAGAAAATCACCGGAAGAAATCCGGGCTGAGGAGCTGCCCGCATTTAGAAGATCTTTCGATCTGCCACGACAGCAATAATTCTGAATAGTGCATTCGTTAAAGAATAAAAAGCGACTTTTAGTCGCTTTTTATTTACAAACCCGCTATAAAGATGCACTCCAAAATATTTTGTCTGTTGTGATGATATATTGCAAATACGCCGGTTAATACAAAGGAACGCCATATAAGTTATAAATCTCTCTCGTCCAGTTAGATTGAACTTCTGCCGCCTTTTGTTCCACCGGCTGAACCACATAATCATTAACCGTATTTACAACCGGGTCAACAACATATTCTCCCACAGTATGACCAATTGCTTTTCCTACGGAGCTGCCCGCAATACCAAATAATAATCCGCCAACAAAACCTCCTACCACACAAACTGCGTCGATAGGCCCCGTTGGCGAGCAAAACACGGCACCCGCCGCGGCGCCACCGAGCGCTGAACCCAGTATACCGCCCGTCCATGAGCCAGTTTCTTCTGATAGTACCACAGGTAAATCTTTAGCATCCGTATTTGCAATCCTGCTTCCGGTTTGATAGATGCCATATACCAGCATTATATAACCGCCGCCTCTGATGATAAACATACCGGCAGAAGCGCCAGGTGTTACGGTCAAATTTATTCGCGTGGCTCCAGCCGGCAGCGGGCCCTCTGCCATTGCATCTGTCATTAATCTTCCGCGTCCGGCATAATGCGGATCTATTACACCATCCGGTCCTGTGCCCGTCATTACATCCACACCAGTTTTTGTTACCGGGCGTCCGCCCATGGCCGCTTCAATTTCTGCCTGTGGTACGGTGATACAATTATTGGTGCACATAGGTGCTTTTCCTCTTGCCAGTAACTCAGTATTCAACCCCGCTTCTGTTGGTTTAACATCTCCTAAGATCGGGTCACCCACCGAACGCGGGGGACTGTAAGTATAATCGCCGCCATACTGTGTTTCGTTTAGCCGCTCTGCAAAATCAAATGACTGCTCTGCCGAACGCGGCACAAAAACAAAGTTCTTTTCGCCGGGAAATAATGGAAACCATGCGTCATTTGTAAAACTTCCGGGAACCCCTTCATGTAACTGTATGGTACATTGGCGGCCAATCCAGGGAAGCGATTCTCCAGCATAATAGCCCAAATTTCCCCGATACCCTTTTATAGTTGGAGCAAAAGCGCCCTCAGGATTTGCAAAAACGGAGGTGTGACCCTGCGTCCATAAAACTCCGGTAACATTTTTTGGAATAACGGACCAGGGTGTTGGAGAAAAATAACTGGCTCCAGCAGCAGCGGGGCCTGCGGCCGGTAATGATCTTCCTAAAAAGTTTGACAACGGGATCATTATCCCTTCGGGAATTGTATCTGCGGTATTTCCGGTTAATGCCAGGAAATCTGCGTCTGTTAATTTTTTTGCACTGAATCTTATATCATTTACACCACCTAAACCTGAGGTATTCGTGCAAGTAATATTTACGCTGTTTTGGCCTTTGAAAAAAGTGTTTGGGCTTGGTTGTCCGGGCGCTATTGAATAACTAAAATCGAATTGCGTGCCGGGCGGTACCGTACCAAGGTCGAAATCTACCTTTGCCGGCGATAGTTTAACGGTGGCATTATAAGTTCCATCTGTTATTTTACAATGATCCAGGGCATAAGAAGTAATGGTTCCATCATGCTGAAAACGAATCTGATTATCCGCACAATTAATCTCAACATTATCAACTTTACGCTGAAGCTGCGGTTGCGCTCCGGCCCCCTGTTGCAACGTATGCGTTAACTCATGCGCCAGCAACTGCTTGCCTTCGGAAGATTCCGGACGATATTTCCCTTCATTAAAATAAATATTATTACCTACGGTAAACGCTTGTGCATTCAGCTCTTTTGACAGAGCTGCGGCGTCGCCCCCTGTATGGATCCGCACACCGGAAAAGTTAGTACCAAAACGACTTTCCATGAAAGTTTTTGTATCGCCGGAGAGCCCGCTTCCGCCACCTTTTGTTGAAGCTATATTTGCACTAACGGCATTATTTGCCGTCCCGGCGCTGGATGCGGTTTTTCTTTGAATAAACGATACCAGTGGTTTTCGGCTGATCTTTTCTTCTTCCTCGCAATGGGCGCATTTTTTTTGAATAAATGATGCCGGTGGTTTTTTTCGTATTTTCTCTTCCGCTTCACAGTGTGCACATTTTCGCTGAATAAAATCGTGTTCCGGCATGCGCATGACCCTATCCGCCATGGCGTCCGCTTCGGCTTCCAGCGGATCATCCACGGCGCCAATGGTCAGTTTACATTGCACCGGCATGCAACCTGGTTGCTGCATTTTTTGCATTACCTGAAAGCCCGGATGCTCCGTTGCAGGACGCACCTGGCTTGTATTTATTGTGTTTGTATTTTCATGCATACCAGTTGTTAAAATTTATTTTATCGGAATAGTGAGTTGCCCGCCAACAAACCAGGCAGGCCTATCTGCCCTGTCTGAGCTTATCATAGCATTATCAATATTTAAAGGTGTCATCAGCCCGCCGCCCACCTGTATAAAACCGGTCGCGCCAAAAACCTTAACCGGCAGGGCCGCACCAAGAATGATCTTCATATTCGAATCCTTCGACGCCTCCAGGTTCCGGAGCGGACTAAACATGCATTGATTCACCGTTGCCGGAGTTTCATCCTGAGCTTTTTCCAACAACCGGTCTATAGCGCCATTATCCGCTGCGGTTAATTTTGTCCACCAGGGATCATGTACTGCGTCAGGGTATTTCAGGTACCGATCAATTTTTGAGAATACAATGGATTCCAGGAGCCGTCCCCGGTCTGCCTGCGGCGCCTGTACAATGTGCAGCAGCTCACTGCTCAGTTCCTGTACCACCAGGGCTGCCAGCCTTCTTGCCTGAATATGGTTGCGATCGCCCAAATGATCTTTGGCAATATTCGCATGGGATAAATTATCGGTTTTGTCTTTTGCTGCTTCACCCGCTGCTTTATAATAGGCGGCCGATTCCTTTGTACTCACATCTTCTGCCGTGTGCAACAGCGATACGGATGCAGTTCCGGGTACGCTCCCGGTGAGTAATTCTTTTCCAAAACGAAAATCGTTATTGATCAGGTCAATAAAATTAGAATGTGCAAAAAAGTCTTCCACAGCATGAAAGGCGATCCCCAGATCGTTCAACCCTTGCTTCACAAGCCCCAATCTTATAAAGGATCCAAGTTTATTTTTGATATGTGCAACGGGATCACTGCCTCTTACGGCAGCATCCACCAGGCCTGCTTTCTGATTAGCCAAAAGCGACCGGTCCCGCCACTCATTTTTTTCTTTATCCCATATATAGTTATCGAAATGTTCGGCCTGGCTGTACCCGCCGAATTTACCGGGGTTACATAATAAAATGGCATTACCTATTGCCGGCAACTGGCTATAATCCCGCAGTTTATTCCCTTCTTCAATATCTTTTATCTGCTCTTCTGTAAAGCCACCGCCGGTCAATCCTGCCTCATCAATAATATGGTGCGCATCATCCGTAAACCGCGCGATATGACCCAATTGTTGCACTACATGCGTCAGTTCATGCGCCAGTAACCGTTTTCCTCTCCCGGAGCCGAGTTGATATTCTCCTTCATTAAAATAGATATCGCTTCCAACGGTGAACGCCCGGGCATTTAACTGCGCCGACAATTGCGCAGCATCATTACCATTGTGTATTTTAACTGCAGAAAAATCTGCACCAAACCGGCTTTCCATAAATTTTTTTGTATCGCCTGAAAGCGGCAACCCGGCACCTCTTGTTGCGGCTATGCCGGCGTTAACGGTGTCGCCGGCGGTGTGCGCATCCCCCTGCGCTTTTCGCTGTATGAAAGAGGCAAGCGGTTTCCGGTTTACTTTTTCTTCCGCGGCACAGTGCACGCATTTTTTTTGAATGAATGTTTCTGCTGGTTTCTTCCGCAACTGCTCTTCTTCGCAGTGTGCACATTTCTTTCGCTGTACAAAATTTTGTCCGGGCATGCACATCACTTTATCGGCCATTGCATCTGCCTCCTGTTCTAAGGGGTCATCAACGGCCCCTACTGACAACTTGCACTGCACCGGCAATTGCTGCCAACTATTCTTATCCTTTGAAGCAGGTACGTTTATTTGTTTCAATGAACTGACAGGCATAAAAGCGGCGGTCACAGCATTGGGCGATATGGATTTACTTTGTTTCATTGCGAACAGCTATTGCAGGCAGCGCCCCTTTTCAAAATAGGGCTTCAACCCGGTTACCGTTGACAATTTTAGTTTATCTTTTAATGTATTAATGAGTTTCATATCATTCTTAAAGTAGGCATCTGCCACCATCTCCTCGCTGGTATCGGAAACTATTTTCTTTGCACAAGCCAGATTATCGCCATAATTATGATCCTTAAGCACATCATATTTACCCTCAGTCAAAAACCGATCGGTGAAATATTGTGTAATACCTTCGTTTATAAAAGTGCCCAGCATGTTTTTTACGGTAACTCCTGATAACTTGTGCATAAATTCATGAATCACATAACCCAGTTTAAGATATTGCACCACAAAAATATCTCCCGCTAAACCTTTGTCTTTTGCACTTGCAACTGTCCTGCAAAAGAAGCCACCGGCTATATCGGCGATATTTCCCTGATTACATTTGTCGCCATATTCTTTCAACTCGTAGTTCTGTATAACATGAAAATTTTCAGCATTAAGAAGGGCAGCCTTTATTTTGTCGCCCCCCACATATTTCGACAACAAGCTGCTTTTTATCACCGTTTCATTAATAAGTGCAGGGGTTTCTTCATTTGCCCTGCCGGTAGATTTAAATTCTTTTTTTTGAATAAAGGGTATTAAAGCGCTGTGTTGTATTCTTTCTTCTCTTTCATCCTGCGCGCATTTTCTCTGAACAAAGTTTTGTTCCGGCAAACGCATTACTTTATCAGCCATTTCGTCTGCCTCCTGTTCAAAGGGGTCATCAACCGCACCTATTGAAAGTTTACATTGAAGAAGTATTTTATGTGCCGGTTGTATGCCTGGGTCACTTCGCCTTTGCGCCGGTACGGGCATTATATCTTTAACCGCTGCCGGCTTATTGGCGGTTATTTGCGGCAATATGGAAGTATGATCTGACAAATAATTTTCAACTGTTTAATGATATAAAAGATTTATACGCATCCTCTTGTCTTACTTTCTTTTCTCCACATCCGCAAGCAGCGGTTTGCTTTTTCCAAGCTTGCGGTATCATGCGCCTGCTATTAGCCGCATATTTTTGCAATACTCGTCACTAACCGTATCAGAACTACACTCAGCGATCCCTCCATGCACTTTATCATGCCCTACGATGCCGCTGCTCACATGCCATAACTCGTGCGCAAGTGAATTGCAACTCGAATTGGTTTCATTTACAGCAATAGCTGCATAGGTTTTTCCGCTATATTTTTTGTCAAACCGTTTGTCTACCGTAATTCCACCTCCTGAATCCGGAACTTCATCTGCTATTATAATCGGGATGCCCTTTGCATCTTTAAATGTATTGCCAGTCCCCAGGTCCGAAGTTGACTTATTGTAATGCCATTCACCTGGCTTTGAGCTGTCTTGCCAATCAAACTTTCCTCCTCCGGCAATTAAAGAGGTATCCGATTTTGTTTTTAAATTAAGACAGCAATTTGCCAGTATTTTCGCAGCCGTCTTAGTTTGGTCCTCAACATATTTAAGGACCTTCTCACTGGCCTTGGTTCTGAAATAATACGTTACCCAAAAATCTTTTTTACCCCCATTACAGCTATCGCATTTTCCATCGCTGCAACTCCGTTGTATTGTATGTTTTTCTCCCTGCTGTAACGTGTGCGTCAACTCGTGGGCCAGCAAATGCTTTCCTTGATTTGATCCAGGTGCAAATTTGCCTTCATTAAAATAAATATCATTACCAACAGTAAATGCCTGAGCATTCAATTGACCTGACAGTTGCGCAGCATTGCTGCCTGTATGTATCTTGACGTTTGAGAAATCTGTCCCAAACCTGTTTTCCATAAAAGTCTTTGCATCTCCGGAAAGCGGGCTGCCGCCGCCTTTTGTTGCCGCAATAGTTGCACTAACTGCACTACTTGCCACACCACTACCGGATACGGTCTTTCTTTGGATAAAAGAGGGAAGCGGCTTCCGGTTTATTTTCTTCTCTTCTTCTTCGCAATGGGCGCATTTTCGCTGAATAAAATGTTGCCCTGGTAGGCGCATTGATCCCCCCGTACCACTATTTCTCCTTCCTGCGTTTGTTGATGCAGCTTGTTTATCTGAATTGGATACAGAAACAAAAGTCCTCATACGTTTTTTGTTTACAATGTTTTCCCATCCTTCTTTAATTCTTTCCTGATCCCTGTTAAGATGTCTTCTGTTGTAACCGTTTTATCATTGCGATTTAATGCCATTAACGATGCATACTGTACCACATTCATAATTGATCCGCCGGACAACTCATATTGCCGGGCAATGCGCTCCAGTTCTTCATTTCCCGGAGGCATACATTGGGAACTGAATGCATTCGTCCATATCCGCAGGCGTTCCCCTGCCTGTGGCTTTTGAAAGTGAATGATGGATTGCAACCTCCTTGTAAAAGCTTCGTCAACATTCTGTCGCATATTGGACGCCAGAATCACCAGTCCCGGGTAATCTTCCAGCCGGGTGAGCAAATAAGCTATTTCCTGGTTGGCATACCGATCATGCGCATCCGAGACATTGGTGCGTTTACCAAACAGTGCATCTGCTTCATCGAAAAACAAGATCCAGTTTTTATTTTCTGCTTTTTTAAAAATTTTCTCGAGGTTCTTTTCCGTTTCACCAATATATTTCGACACCACCATAGAAAGATCTATACGATACACATCCAGGTTAAACAGCTTGCCCAATAAGGAAGCTGTAAGGGTTTTCCCGGTACCGGGCGCTCCGTGAAAGAGCGCCTTGTAACCGGGCTTTAGTTTTTTTGCCATTCCCCAATCCTCAAAAAGTGTCTGGCCATGTTGCAGCCAGATGCGAAGCTCATCCAATTGGCGGGAAGTATAGTCATCTACAACCAGATCCTTCCACTCCAGGGCCGTCACTAATCGTTTGGCCGGGAAATCCGTTCCGAACTGGGGTTTGCGCAAGGTGCCGGTGGTAAAGAAATCGATGTATTCATCACTAATGGTCAGTTGACTATCATTAAACGACTCGGACTGACCGGAACCATCAATATGTAAAATATTATGTGCCGAGAAAAAATGATCCGGACCAAACAGCGTGTTGAGGCGGAAACGCCGGTCCAGATCGGATCCGGCCAAAAGGAACAAAGCCGTTTCTACCGTTGGCAGGAACCCGCTGTGGCGGTTCGCTTTTAATCCGCCAAATTCTGTATAACCCCTGGATGTATTTTTATTGACCGATAAAAATACATCCAGCACTGCAGGCTGTACATGGGGAATCAGCGCCAACATAAGTACCATGCGTTCATCGGGCGACAAACTGTAATACTTTACAAATTCACCATATACCGAATTATCATTGGTAAGATCTGGTGGCGTACCCTCCACAATAGCGGCTGCAGCCGTTTGTTCCGGCAGCAATAAGGGCGCATCCGGTTTGGAATGGAGCAGCCGGTTCCACCAGCCGGGAGTTTTTTCTTCCACCGGCAGTGTTGGTTTTTCTGTCACTGTCTCGTTTGGAAAATATTGCGTTAGCCGGTTATTTGCGCATTGCACAAACCAGTTAATTTCCCGGACCAGGCTTTCCGCATTCCGATTCAGCAGCGCTGCGGTTTCATCCGGCCGGGGTGTTATCGTTTGTTCAAACTCCATAACATTTGTTTACCATTCTACATAAATAATATATTCATTCCAGGGAAGCGCCACTATTGAATACCCCCACGGGATGCTGTCGGTTAACACATCTACCGTTTTACGTTCTACCTGCAGTAACCAACCCATTTCCTTTGGCTTTACGATGCCCTCCCGTTTTAAAAAGGACTCCTGCAATCCCTGCACTGAAGTATTTTTTAAAGCAGACCAATGACTGATCACCGACAAAAGCAGGTCTTCCGCCTCGCTGCATTCCGCAGCAGTCAAGGTTATCTCAAGCGGTACCGGTGCTTCAACCGCCAGTCCGCAGATAATTTTCTCCAAGACCAATTCATATTCAGGAGCCTGCTGCAGTCCTGTAGCCAGGTATCGCAATAAATGAACGGCATGATATTGCGCCTCTTTGTTTTTCCATTGACCCGCTTCGAGCAACTGCAGGTTATTAAAAAAAGTAGTCAGAAAAGGCGCCAGTAAAACGGTCCCCGCAGCATAAACCATATACTGCGGCACCACATCAACGGGAACTGCTATTGAAGGGAACGGGACATTTTCCAGGGTCGCAGACTGCCCGTCTTTCAGGATCCCGGCCGCCGGTATCCCTTCGTCGTATATTTTCAGATAAGCAGAACGATGGACAACTGTTGCATCTAACACCTGAACCGCTCTGGGGGAAAGCGTTTCAGCCAATGCGATTTCAAAACTATCCAGTAATGCCGCTCCATTGTTTTCCCGAAAAAAATTACCCGCGCATTTCAAAACCAGCAAATCGGTTGCAGCACCCAGATCACCTGGCAACATCACTGCGGGCAGCTTTAACAACAGCATCCATTTACTAAAAACCAGTCTGAGTTGTTGCAACGCTTCCACCAACTCCACTACCGTTGCTTTCGCTTCTGCATTTAACTGGAAAATAATCCGTTGCCAAAACTGTTGGTTACCGGCGCGACTATAAATCACCTGTCGCAGTTGATCCGGCCGCTGCAAGGCCAGCTCCTTTGTAATGCTGTTGATATCAGTACCGTTATTTTGTGCCCACCAGGGCAAGCTTCCTTTATTAAAAAAATAAGCCCACAGCTCCAACTGCGCCAGCAGTTCTGAATCCTTTTTTTGCTCAGCAGGAATAAGATCTATTTTTTCGCGCAGCTCTTTTTCAAATGCAGGCGTTAACACCGTTTCAAAATCTCTTTTAAAACTATCCCGGAAAAACGCGCCCAGGTTTAGTTCCAGCCGGTCTATGCGCAACCATTCATCGCCACCCGCCAGCCCGGTGCAGGCAGCTTCTAACGCATCCGCAACCAACTGCTGGTAAACAGCGCCGAAATGCTGCCGGAAGTCAAACGCCAACGCCTCATCGGCGCAGGTCAGTTCTAATTGAAGGCGGTTGATCAGGTGCATGTTTGATGAGCGTTTTTAGTGATACTGATATAAGAAACGTCAAACGTGAAAGGTCAAACGTGAGCAGCGCGTTTATGAAGCGCCGGTGCAATCTTCATCGCAGGTGCAGGGTTGTATCGCATTCAGTTTATCAACCAGGGGATTCACCATTTCGTAACGGGGCATTTCGTTTTGTGCCATTTCATCGAGCCAATTGCTATACAACGTTTCGAAAGCCCGCATTTCCTGCAACCCTACCCATTTTATACGTACCTGGATATGAGCCGGGAACTCTGTCTGTATCGTTTTTTCCACCAGGTTCCGGAAGGTCTGATTCCTTAAACGCCTGGGCCAGCAAGGCAATACCGCCGTAACCCTGAAGGAATAGGGATCCTCGTTATTATCACAGGGATCGGGCTCACAATACAGATCCAGTTCAAACCCAAACCAGGTCATTAATGCCTCAATAGCGATATCAATATCATCCGCAGCCGGAGGCACACCTTCTTCTACCTGTTTTTGAGTTCGTTTACTGTATATAAAATCGCTTTGCGCCAGCACTACGTTCTTATCTCCGTGAATGATAAAGCTGTATTTGGTTTTGGAAGGATCTTCCTGCTCCTCAAAATTGGAAACAATCTCATAATTGATCCGTTCCGATCCAAACTCCTGCAGGGCGCGGACCCGCTGCGCCAATAGTTCATACTTCCGGAATTTTAAAGGCAACGGCTCCGACCCGTCGGCAAAAGCCTGCTGGTAAAGGATTGATTTATCGCCGGGCTTTACAGGCAGTTTGAAATATTCCAGTATCCAGGGCATCTGATCATAACAAAGCGCTGCAGGAACACGGCTCACTTTTTTCTTAAACAAAGGCAACTGCACCCCTTCATTTAACCCGATGCCCACATCACAGCCATCCAGGCACACATTTAAAAAGCTAACCGGCTCGGGAATATTCTTTTCATCCAGCACTTCGTTCAGCTTAGGCCGTAGCAAAATATGTTCTACCAGGTGCATGCCCTCATTATCATTAATGCGTTGCAGCAACACTTGCAAGCGGTCGAATGCATGCTGCCGGTCGGCATCGGTCTGAAACTCGCCGCTCGTTGCCAATAAAACTGCAACGGTATCATCTGTACTATCATACAACTCAAACCAGAAAGGCACCATAGAATCTTCATACTTCCAGCGCCGTTGTTTAGCCCCGTTCAGCAATTTAAAATAGATTAGCTCTTCAGCGTGTTCCAGGATCTGGCTGATCAGCAATTCGGTGCAGCAGCCATCACTCACGGGTACGCTTGTGAGCAAGACCACCTCTTTATTATCCGGGTCAATAAATTTGATCGTGTTTTTTCCAGGAGTGTTGGGAATGGCTTCGGTAACAATAAAATCTGTTGCCAACTGCCGGCAGGTAATATCTTTAAACCCCAACAGTCGCGCCGTTCTCCGCTCTGCTCCCGAAACATTGGCAGTGCCCCAGGTATCATACCGGGTATAATCATACCCTGTTGCGCGCCTGCTGCTGATGTTGGTGTACTCACCGTCCTTCAGCATTCTTATTTTATCACCGATCAACCGCTCTTCCAGGTGAACCGGGGTCAGCCATTTGCTGATGGATGCATAGGCGCTCAAATCTTCACTAAACCGGGCCAGCAAATGATCTAAAAAGGTGTTTCGCCGCTGATTAAAGCGGGGCAACGGTTCTACAAGCTCTTGTATCACCGAAGCAAAATCATTTATGATCTGATCCCAATGGTCTGCGCCCCGGTTCTGATAATCGATCACCAGTTGTTTCAGGTCTCTTATTTCACTGATCTGGGTTTCTGTAAATTCCGTTGCCGTAAAAAACGACCGGACAAAAGCCGTGTGTTGTATGGTATCATCAAAAGAAAACAGCTCTTTCAGGTGATTCAACCGCACCAGGTAGTCAGAGAGCAACTGTTCAAAAAACAACATATATCCTTTCAATTGCAGCGCCTGCACTTTTCTTTTTTCATCGGCATTGGCGGGCAAGCTGTCCTGCTCGCCCACACCATAGCACATCGGCAACGAATAGGTCACCGGGAAATAATCTTCAAGGTCCATATATTCACCCACCGGCACGGGGAAGTCATCGGGAGCGCCGATAAGTTTGTACTTAGCTTCAAGCGTTTTCTGATCCCTGAAGAGTTTCAGCATCCTGTCCGGTCTGCGGTCTTCCTTTCGTCCCATATAATAGCTGATGGTTTCGCGTTCTTTGCAAAACAGTGCCTGCGATAGTGCCGGTTGGATGCGCGCCACTTTCCGTTCTTCCTTTAAATGATCCATCCACTGATTAAAAAAATTATTTAAAGCGGTAGCATCGCTGATCCCGGAGAACGGAAGGTGCAGATAAGTAATGGCCTTAATACCGCTGATATCTGCAATTTCATTGATCAGATCCGACAAACGAATATCCCGGAACAGATCGGTGTTTTCGAGGGCTATATCTTCTATAAAGCCGTGCTGTAAAGCGGGGCCTTCAAAGATCTCATCCACTTCATATCCCTTGTCCAGCAACTGTTGTATCGTATTGAAGGGAACAGATGGCGTAAAATATTTATAGATAGTGAAAAAAACCGTTGCCAATACTGTATCGGGGTCGGCGTCTTCTTCCAGCGCCGCAAACAAACCGATGCCAAAATTTTCATATTCCACTGCGTCCACCGTAATAAAATCTTCACAAAGATTCCGGTTGGCCGCCAGCGTTTCCACTACTTGCTGCCGGATGGTTTCCCGCTGGTCATTGTCTATAACCGCCTCTTCATATTCGATCATCACATTATATAATCCTTCCAGCTCCACTATTTTAGACGCAACCAACTGCGATGGGTCATCCGGTAGCTGCGTTAGCTGCCAGGTAATTTTATCGATGAGGGCCTGCGCCGCTTTTTTTTGTTGACCCGTGGCATTGGCGGGCAGGTTGTTATAGGCTGTTTGTGCATCCGCAAGCTTTGACTGAAAGCCGCTTTTGTAAGTAGCCGCGTCGATAGCGCTTAGGCCCAATGCCCCCAAACAGGTATGTTCCGCCGCATCGCCGCAACCGCAATCGTCGGCCCTCCTGTCAGGATAATTATAATCAATCCATACCGGCACTTCATAATCCTTGCTGGTTTCAATCCAGGCATTGCGCACTCCTTTGATATCAATCAGCAGCTTCCGGTAATCGTTAATAGTAAGCGCACTGTTATGTAAAATTTGTCGCGCCGTATAAAAGATCTGTTTCCAGGTATCCTCTGCTAATTGCGCCGGGGCCAGCAGGTCTTTTACTTCGAATCCGGTGCGGTAGGCCAGGTCCGTAATGGCGTAACAGACCGCATCCAGGATGGTAATGCCCGGATCTGAATTATTATAGTTGGTCCAGTGATCGCTACCCTCCTCTTCGATATTTTTAAAGCCCAGTTTCCGTAACGCTGTAAAATCTTCGGCAGGGAGCAGGGAATTGGCTTTATTCAAAAAAACAGATGCTGACATAATTAAATTATTTATTTGACTTTTTTGCTTTAGACGCAGCAGACTTCTTTACCGGAGCGCGTTTTGCTGTTGGAGTTTTGGTTGCTTTGGCAATGGGAGCTGCGATCGCTTTATCAACAGCCACAACAGCAACCGGCAATACCGTATTGGCAGCATTCGCGGCTATTTTTCTTTTTTCGCAAGGCGAAGGGCCCTCATCCTCTTCGTAGGGAATGATGATATGTTGTGGTACAGAAACCAAAATGGACCGGGCTGTACAGGGCTTTGCAACAATATCACCCTTAAAATTCGGGTCATTTTCCAGGAGCTGTTCAATATCGCTGCAACTGCAGAGCTTGCTAAAAAATAATGAGATCGCTTCCTGGCTGTAACCCGCCTGCGGACCACCTCTTATGATATCCGGCAGGGTAACCGCAACCGGTGGGTCTGCAACAGTGAATGATTGTGTTACCATATTAAACAGGGAGAAATAGATAACCAGTGTGTAACTCCCCGGGGGAATTCCACCAAATGAATACTGCCCGTTTGCATTGGTAACAACGGAAACACCCAATTCTTTTATTTTTACTGCGATGGCCTGTAGTGGTCTTTGCTTATTATCGTCATCAAAAAGCATCCCCAGAACAGATGCCCCACTTGCTGACCGGGTGTCCGGCGGGCAACATTCATTACAGCACACGCCCATTGCAAAATCTGTTATGAAATCCACATAGCTGCGCTCTTCAATAAAATTAATGATCGACGAGGCATAGACCTTCTGACCAAACTGCACATCGGCCGTTTCATCAAAAGCCCAGGGTGTAAGAAAATGGACCAGCTCGTCATTTAATTGTTTCATATAATAGCCTTTGTCCACACCGGAATAGAACTGTACTTTAAACGAAACAATGATCTGTTCGTATACCGGGTTCTTTGCATGTACCTGGACAAAGGGCGCCGTTTTGGTTTTTAAAAATTCCTGAATAGCGATCAAGACCCTGCGGCTGGTTTTGGGCTGCAGCGGGTTGACTGCATTCCGGTTCTTCAGATTCGCAATGGGAACCAGCAACACATGCCCCGGCGCCACCTGTGGACCGCAACATTCTTTTTTATCATCGGAAGGATAATCGCCCAGCCGTATGTCCATTGTCCAGTTCGTTCCGCTGCTGGCGACAGCAATGGTGATCCGGCTGGCAGCAACAGTACCATTGGCAGTGAGCTGGGCAATGATCTTTTCTTTTATGGCATCGTCAGAAGTGCCGTTATTATTCTCCGGATCAAAGATGGTAATCGTAGCCGTCAACTGCTGGTATTGCGTAAGATCATTGATGATGGCGTCGATCGCTTTTTGAGAGGGTTCATCAAAATTCTGATCGCTGTTAAAAGTCAACAGAAAATGTTTTTGAACCGGTGCGTTCACCGCAGTCCTGCACAAACAGTTCGGATCTGTATGAGTAATGCATTTCACTTTATAAACGGAAGGAAAACGATCCAGTACCAGGTGCTCATAATCCCAGGCAGTAACCGCCCGGCCCTTATGCCGCAGCCGCTCGCTTACCCGGGTATAAAATTCTTTTCCCACTTCCCGGTGCTTCCCATCAAAAGAGGCGAAGGGCTGTTGCACTTTGGCGATGGCTGCTACCGGCGCCGATAACTTTGCAATACTACCGGCGGGTAAGGCGTTATCAAAATGCGAAGGATCATTATCCCCGTCAACAAATGAAGCTTCCACCACCTGTGTTACAATATCTATCAACTGGGGAATGCGATCAGCGTGTTGGTCTACGCTTGCGCACAACCATATCAATCCGCCGGAAGCAAGGGTATTGTTCAGGGAAGCATCAGCGGGAATAGCTATTTTTATGATGCCCGTAGTCTGAAAGCCGTAGGTACCGTCCGATACAATACTTTCGGCCTTCATGGGGCGCCAGTTGTTATTAGAAAGATAGCTCCAGTTGATTGCAGGCGGGTCATTATCTTCGTCAGCCGCGCTTCCTTCTGCAAATTGAAAAAGCAAAGAAATATTTTGGAGTGGTTGCAGTTGCTCCAGCCCGATGTACAGCATTCCCTGCTGCATAGCTCCCGTGTACTGGTTGGTGCGTCTGTCACTATTATCCCGGGCATCCAGCATCAGGCGCACCGCATTGCCGCTTGCGCCAACAGCCCCCGGCAAACGATTCCCCGTATCGAAAATAGCGGCAAATTCTTTATGCCCCACTTCATTTACTGTTTGTGGCTTGTAATATTTTTCATAGGGACTCAGATAGCCAAACTGCGGAAAAAGCCGGTCGTCCGCTTGCACAAGAAGGTTATTCGTTGACGCGGCCCGCCCCGGAATATCCGTTTCCACGGCGCCAAACGGATATATATGAAAGAATTGATCGATACCGCTTTGTAAAACAACGGTGGAATCATAACTAACTGAGATCTCGCTAATTTCCAGGTGGGGCGCCAGGTTGCGGCTTCGCTGCATTATATCCGTATTCTCATTGTTTGTGAGTAGCGGATCATAAACAAGATCCAGTTTAACAAAATCCTTTTCAGTGTCTGGTTTCCATTCTTCAACAGTATCTATCGGGGTACGTTCGAATGAGAAGGCATCGGTGCCGATCAGCACATTGGTCGAAAGACGTTTGATCGTAAAATTGCGGCCCGCAAGTTGTTGCCATTGTCTGCGCTGTAAAATACTTACGTTGTAAGTATCCTCGTTATTTATAATAACACTCCGGAGCGTTACCGTTCCGGAATCATCAGCGGCGGCAGTCATTGTCTTTTGAATATTTACAGCCAACTTGTCGCCGCTAGTGAGTACAAAGGGTTTATCGAACACCTCGGCACTGCCGATATAAAGGGACCTTCCGGGCAACGGGTAGGCGGTAAATGGATCAAAAGGTTTGCCCGGCTGAATAACCCCATCTTTGTTTTGCAGCACCAGTTTCTTTAAGCCGTCCATATGAGGATCCGGGCTATTGCTTGTTTCAGTAGCGTCCCGCTTATTAATAGAACCCACTTTAGTGCGTATACTAAGACCGCCGGCCATCAGGTCCTGGTATTCGTTTTCATCCAACGGAGCATCAACATTAATAAGGATGCGCACTACCGGGAAACTGGTCTGAAAACCGGCACCCGTGTGCACCCCAGGATCAAATCCAATTACCGCCTGCGCTGAAACCGGCAAAAAGACAGTAATGGTTTTCCGCTCGTAATTACAATAATAAGCCGCCCCGGCAAACGTATAATCCTGCTCAAAAATATCTGTATCCCCATCCTGGAAGAGGGCGGTCTGTTCCTGAGCGCTGAGCACTTTACCCGCATTGATCCAGCCTTTGGCGCCCGAAAGCGACACATTAAAAAAGGCCTTCCCGGCGTATTTTGTTTCAAATTGTTTCGCTGCTGCAAATAAATTATCGTCTTTGGAAACGCTATTTATTTGTATTTCCACAAGACGGTTCCCACCGTTCAATACCAACTGGGGAGAGGCAAGGGCAAAGCCTACCTGGGTTGCTGCATTGCCGTTTTTATCCAGGGCGGCCGCAACACGATCACAGGGGTTACCAAACAAACTGCCGATCGTTCCATCCGTTCCCAATGCAGGCCATTTAGCATCCGCTACGGTAAACGCCTGCCCAAAGCCATCGGCAGATTTCGCAACCGGCCGCGCAAAAAAACCGGTGATCGTATTTTTTGAAGGGTCATTTGCCGAGGGCGTTTTCCCAATAAATACCGTTTTAATTTCTTTCACCTTCGCGGGGTTTACTACCAGGTCGGATTCGGTTTTATAAACCTGGTCTTTGCCCGATGCATCTTTGCCCGCCTTCAATGCCGTACCCGCCGCTACATCATAGGCCGCAATATCTTTCGCCAATTCAAATACAATATGCACTTTGTCTGGTATAGCGGGCTTGGTGGTGAGCTGCAATACCTCTTTATAATAAAAATCGAGCATCCGCCCGGTAAGGCCATTCATTTGCTGCTGTGCCAGTTGAAAAAGCTTCAGAAAGGAAATAAAAAGCGCCATATGCGGCTGGTGTGCCGGGTATTGCTCCAACGCCACCTCCATGTACCCTGTGGAATTGTATTGAAGCTGTTTCAAAAAATTATAAAAATTATTAAACACATCGTCTATGTACAATGCTGCGTTTCGTATTTTGTCTTCCGCTGTGGTGCCCTGGTAAATAGAAATATCGGCATTGACCACATCGTTCAATCCCCAGACCTCTTTATTTTTTATTAAGGAAAAATCCGGCACAAATGGATTTTGCGCATCCACATAGCTGAATCCTTTGGCGTATGCCAACAACTGCTGTGCCTGTAGTTTCAGATTGGATTGGATCGCAAGCCGGAGATCATTGTATAACGGATTTTCAGGAATCGCCAAACTATACCATCCGTCGATTTTAATAACAAGGGTGCAGATCGGATCGAAAAGCGCTTTATACTTATCAGCAACCGGCTGTGCATCGAGGTCTGCGCGCAAGCCATCGTATTGGTCCTTAACCGATGCATTATCGGTAAGCGCTACGGAAGCCGCAACAACGGCCATATCGCCCTGGAAGAATGCTTCCCAACTTATTTTAGACGGATCGGATGTATTGTCCGGATTACTTCCGGGAACATCATAAAAGCGTATTTGTTTTGCATAGCCTCTTATAAAGACCAGCAACTCTTCGATACTTCTGTCATCGACCGGTGCGTAGGACGGATCGAGCGCTTTTAAATACCGGCTTAACTGGCCCGAGCCATCCCGGATTATCTCGCTATTACAACTGCAGCAGCCTCCCATGAGAACTATTTTTTAATATTAGGTTAAAATGTCAGATACTTGATACTCGATACCCGATACCCGATGCTTGATACTCAATGCCCGGTATCCTAACGTGCCTTTAACTATTCACCATTCACTATTCTTCTTCATCATTTCGTTTCAATATTCGTCGCCTCTGCCATATAAAAAGGAAACACATAATTGTAGCGCGTATTAGTCGTTATAATTGTGTATTCGATATTGATCTGAAGCAGCCCCTGTTCCACATCAGGTGTCGAGGATACATTTTCAACAATGATACGCGGCTCATGATACACCAACGCATCGTGCGCGATTTTCTCGATCATTGTGATGGACGGAACATTCATCGGTTCAAAAATATAGGCCTGCAGGTTGCAGCCAAACGAGGGAAGCATTACCCGTTCTCCGGTTATTGTTTCCAGGATGATCTGCATACTGCTTTCCACATCTTCTTTGCCGGTCAGCATTTCAAGGCCATACCATTCCCTGCGGAAGGTTGGCGGGAAGCTCCATCCCGTTCCCAAAAACGATTGATCCATATTTTCTGTAGCCATTGTTGTTATAGTTTATATTATTAATCGCCGATCATAACGGTCGCACATCCTGAAGTTATCGCACCGCCATGCGCCGTTTGATCCCCTACCCGCGCCGCCGGTTTGCCGTCGATGAACACTGATGCCGAGCCCTTGCTGATCGTATCCGGTGGGCCGGCGCAGACGCATGAATCTCCTTGCTTCGCCGCTGCCATTCCTCCAATAAACACCGTCGCTTTCCCCGAGGGCAATATGGGCCCTCCGGTGTGCGGGCTGCCATTCGGGTTGGTCATCGGGCAGGTATGATTATCGGTTATCCTTGCTGCAAGTGCCATCTTATGAATATTTAAATGTTAAGGTCTTCGTGTTACCCTATTTGCAAAGTGGCCGTTGTACCGGTATCGGAAAACGCGAGACGATAAACGCAAACCCTTCACGTTTCACCTTTGACATTTCACGATTAACATAAACCAGTTAAGGAGTAGTAACAACATCAACTGTTAATAAGCACCTGCGCCCCTTTTATTACCACCCTGCCTCCGGATTGGATGGTAATACCCGTAGTATCCATCTTAATATGATTGTCGTACTCATCTTTTAATTCAAAGGAGCCGTTATCATTCATTATTATTGATTTTTCACCTGAGTTGGTTGTTGCCACGATCGTTATTTTCTTGTCGCTGTCGTCAAAAATCAATTTCATCTTTTCTTTGGTAATAATGCCGTACTGTTCTTTACCTGGGTCTGCCGGAAGCGGGGATTTTTTCTGATCATTACTATGCAGGCACCCCAGGAGGATCGCTTCGTTGGGGTCATCATTCAGAAACCCCACTACTACTTCATCGCCCACCTGAGGTCTGAAATAGATGCCTCTGTCGGCTCCGGCATCCAATGTTGCCACGCGGGCCCATATCCCTTCGTCGCCGGAAGTAATGACCGGCACATGCACTTTAACCCGGTACTGGTAGTCACTGCTTTGGTCGTCCTCTATCTCTTTTACCAGGCCGATCTGCAACCCGTTGATGCCCGGCAAGAGGCCGGATGCCGGCTTATTCATTACATCTTCTTTTTTGTAAAACCAATCTTCGCGCCAGCCAAATTGAATATCGGTTTGCCAGGCGCCCTCATAATATTGCAATACTCCGGTTACAAAAACATCGCCGTTGAAGCGGTCACCTACGCCCGCCAGCGTTATAAGATCTCCTGGTTTTACGGAAGCCTGGCCCTGTACCCGCACCCGGCCGGCAATTTTCAGCAGATGATTGCGTAAGGCATAAGCATCGGACCAGGCCTGCAACGCTGTTTCAGGAAGATTTCCTGTATGGCTCAACTCAACCGCAGCGTCCAATACCATTCCAAGGTCATCCGAAGAAATATTCCCGTTTTCTGAAAAAGCGGCACTTCCCGGATCGGAGGTTATCACTTCCTGTTTGGCAAAATCCCATGAATGGCTGGTAACCTGCTGCAACTGTTTACGCACATCCATTTCTGCATCAAAATCCCAGATATTATCGCCGTAAGTGGCCTTTAACACCGGCATTCCGATTGTGGTGGGCTTCTTAACCACCAGCTTGCCATTGTCAGTAAACACAAACATACCGTTGGCTTCGGCTCTTGTGAGCATAAAATCCCAGTCGGTGGCATCAAACTGCACCAGTTGATCATAGGAAACGGTCGTCGCATCCACTTCATTTTCATAATCCGCCGCCAGGTCGCTAATGATATCGCTATCTGTTTTATTAAGGTGGTAAGCGCTCTTCCGCGCCATTGTTAATTTTACGGCTTTATCTTTTGCCTCGATCAGCAGTGCCGAGGAAGCATGCTGCCGCACCCGGACTCCCTGTTTTATTATAATGCCTTCAAAAACGGTATCTGCTTCTCCATGATATCCTAGTTGGATCTTAATTGTATTACCCGGCTTAAACTGATCATCATCGCTGAGCGAAAAATCCCGCTCCGATGCAGCACCGTCCAGGAAAACCATTTTTGCGGTGCTGATCTTATTGAATGTTTTTGTAACGGTTATCTGCGTCAGCAATACTTCATTGCTCAACGGTATGCCATTGATAAAAACCTTACGGGTCACCACATCAGTGGAAGGCTGCGTTCCGGGCGGTATGGAAGCTAATACATCAGGCATATGCTGTTTTTAATGATCCGCAATCCTGGGGAACACCAGGGATGTTCCGGGTTGCAGTTTTCTGAAATTTTTTAACCGGTTCACTTTTGCCACCTGCAAATAATATTGTTGGTTCTGGTACACTTTATAGGTGAGTAAGGGCAGGATATCTCCCTTTTGCACTTCAACAATATGTGTCAGATCGGGAGAGGAAAGCATGCTCAGTAGCGCTCCCAGAGCGCCCGGGGTGCGTTCGTCAAAACTCGCCGTTACCTTGGCTCTTATAGGCAGACCCGTCATGTCGAACATCGTATAGCTAACATCCGATGAACTGAGATTGCAGGAACTGACGAACGAACCATATTGTACAATAAGATAGGGTGGCCGGTGCAGGGTGCCAACTGTTTTAGTGGTAGCCTCCCTGAAAAGCAATACCTGTGCGGTTACCGGGATCTTGACCCCATTGGTGTTAACACCCGTTCCATCTAAAATAAATTCCAGTGTAAAGGAACGCGCCCGGGTGGCCTTATAAACGGGGTTGGCGCCTGCTGTACCGGGTACACTGCGGTTCTCCCAGTCGACATACTCCTTTACGGAAAACGACTCAGGATTAAACTGGGCAAGAAAAGGAACCCCTGCCGGTATTCCCTGTTCCGTTACCGGGATAATTTTCAGATTGAAGGGCAACTTGGCCGCGCTGGTAGCATCCATTATCTTTCTTGTTTTTCTTTTAAAACGGTCATTATTTTTTCCATCAGTTCCCCGGGGATGTCGCCTTCCTGCTGCGGAGGGTGACCGGAGGCATCCGATACATTTCCCGGCCGGGGATTCGGATCCACAACCGCCCTGATAATAACTTCATTAATTTGTACCGGCATTGCTTATAATTTTCTTTCAAAATACTGATAGCCTAATTCAATGGTTTCCACCATTACCGCATTATCAGCAGCTCTCAAATCCGACACCGACCATTTTAACGGGTAGGCCTGAAACACATTCCACACGGCTACGGGCTGATCACTTTCATCCAGAAGGGTAATTAAAATATCCGAGGGCTTAAAATCGAAAGAAGGGTCAACAGCCAGGAAATACGCGCTGGTGGCGGCTTTGAACCATTTAAGCAAAACGGTATTGGTAAGCATCCCTCTTTTTAATACCAGGTTAGGATATTTTGCACGCTTGGGAAGTTTATACTCAAACCGGTTCTCCCCTCCTTCCCGGATCACTTCTGTTTCAATCTCAACCGACAACCCGCTTACTTCCTGGAAGCGCTGCTCTGCATCCGCGCTGCTTCCATCCACACCGGTAAATTCTACTTTAAAGTGAAAGGCAGCAGGCGGGTAATACGTAGGCATACTTATGCGGTTTTTGTTGAGATCCCTTCATGAACCAATTCAATAGATTCAATGGCGATGTCGTTCCCGCTCGCTTTCAGCCCCGGGCCTTCACATTTTACGGGAAATGCCTGCAACACGGACCAGATCATAACCGGCTCGCCTTCGTCGTTCAAAAGTGTAATGGTAATATCACGCCGTTCTACATTAGGCGCGCCATTATTATTAAACCAGTTGAACAAGTCGTTATTCTTTTCAACAATGCCTCTTTTCAAACTGATATTGGTAACCTTGCGCAATCCCGGGCGTTTCAATGACGGAGTGGATCCCGGCATTAGCCCGTCGCGGTATTCAATTGCCTGGATCTCCTGCGTTAGTCCTGAAACATCTGAAAAACCGATGTCCTGATTATTCCATGAAACTTTGTAGTGAAAGACGGTTAAGGGATAGTTTGCCATTTTATTTGATTTAAGTTTTTCAATTTAATAGATCAGGATTGCTGCACCATTTGAGTAAATTGTAATACAATGAACTCTGCAGGCCGCACAACCGCCATTCCGATCTCAACATTCATACGCCCTTCCAGCACATCAGTAGCGTTCATAGTGGAACCTAATCCTACGTGTACATAATAGGCCTGGTCGGGCTTGGCGCCTGCCAGTGCCCCCTCCCGCCATTTTGTGTACAAATAGTTTTCAATCATGGCGCTCACTTTCACCCAGGTACTGATGGCATTTGGCTCAAACACGGCCCACTGGATCGACTTTTTGATAGATTCTTCCACCATGATAAAAAACCGGCGCACACTGATATACCGCCATTCATTGTCGTTTCCGTTTAGTGTTCTGGCGCCCCATACCAGGGTACCAAAACCAGGAAACGAGCGAATGACATTGACCGATTTCCCACTCACAGGATCTACGTTTAAATCTTCCTGTTGCCGGCTGGATAAATTAATAACGGGGCTCACTACCGACAGCACGGCTTCATTCGCCGGGGCCTTCCACACGCCTTTTGTAGTATCCACTCTTGTATATACGCCCGCTACCGCGCCGGAAGGAGGCAGCACCACCCATTCGTTATTTAGCGCGTCCTTTACTTTGTTGTAAAAAACAGAACCCGAAAACTTGCTCATCTTATCTCCCGCTGCAATTGTCAGCGAAGCGGTAGCCCCGGTGGCAAGACTATACGAATCGATCGTTAAATTATCAAAGTCATACCTATGTGCATAAGCGCTCACAACAGAGGGATAATAGGCCGCAGCATAGCGATCAGATTCGGGACCCACCGTTGCATCCCTTATAAACTGGATATCGGTATCGAGGTCTCCATCGGTATACGTTTTGCTCAATGGGGTTACCTGGTAGGGGTCAATGATCGCAAAACGGTCCCGCAGGTCCGGGTCAGCCGCCTGGCTGATCATCGCCTGCACCACCTTTTTGTAATTGGCCGCCGATCCGGTTGCCGCCATTTCCGGAATAACCAGCAGTGTTATTTCGTCAACATCTTTTGCTTTTGTCAGCCCCGCGGTCAGATCATCTGAGCTGATGGTAACAGGTCCATCGGTAGTAGCGTAATTACCCGCCGCAACAATAAAACAGGTACCGCCCCCATTATCAAAAAAGCTTTGTAAGGAATAATACAACCTGAACGGGGAACGCTTGGTATCATCGTAATCAAACTTTATACTATACTGGCTGCCCCCTGCATCGGTAACGCCAATTTTAATACTATCGGCCGTTTCAGTGGGAGGTCCCCCGTATAATGTAATAAATTCCGCCATGCCACTGATCTTTGTGGGCACCAGGAGCAGATCTCCGGAAGCAATTTTATCTGCCTTTTCTGTATAGCCCACAAACGCGGGTATCGCGGTTGCCACTTCAGCAACAGAAGGCGGAAGGGAAGGTATTTCCTGTACATAAACGCCAGGTGTGGAAAGTTTTACTACTGCCATTTTATATGTTTTAAAGTATCATAAATACATCAGAATAAATTTTTGGAGGAGCTGTAGCATCCAGGTTACCGGTGGAAGGAAAAGGTAAATTGTCTTTTACCACTTTTGCAGGTGTGGATACATCGTTTACATTCTTTTTTAAAGAAAGTTGCAAAGGCACATTGGAAGCACCTGTATATTTTTCCTGTAGCGCCAGTTTATTTACCGATTCAAACACCCACTCGGTATCGGATGCCGTCGTCATATTGAACGTTATCATTGATGTGTCATTACTGACAATATTTACCTTGCTTATAAAGTCCGAGCGTTGAGCGGAAGTCATTGCCGCCATTTCCAGGTATACCGGGCTTGTTTGCTGTAGCAGGATCGTATAGCGCCAGAAGGTCTCCCTGTTTTTAAAGCGAAGCTGATAAAAAGGCCGGTCTGCAGTAAGGGAACGATCGGCTTCCACCGCGCGGTAATTGGTTGCCAGAGCGGAGTCCAGGGAAATTTCAACGATACCGAACACCCGCTGTCCGGCGGCAGCACCCAGGTAATAAAAGGTATCGACCGGGGTACCGCTTATCAGCAATGTATAGGTCCCCATTGGTGAACCACTCAGATCAAATACCAGGTCGCACTGACCACCGGCATTTATTACCGCCGATGGCTGGATCACTTGCCCGGTACGGCTTTCCTTTACCACTGCCGCTCCTGCCGTAACCGTTGTACTATGATGAAAACGATAATTGACATCCGATACTTTTATCGTATCATTTAACCCATCAACCCCTTCTGGCGCCTTTGAAAGATGAAGATCATCTCTTGGCGCAGCCGGGTCGCTCACATTATTCGTAAAATAAAGTGTGTTCTCCTGCTGCGTTTGCAGAGGCAGCTCATCAAAATTAGCCAGCTCCGGGTTGTTCAACAGCATCAGGAAGGTGAGCACCGTACCCGGTGTGGGCAGGAAACGTAAAAGCGCATCACCCGCAGCATTTGTTCCGGCAGCTCGCGCCAGCACTATTATTCCGCTATTTGCAGGATCATTCCTTACGAGAAGGTTTAGCCGGCGCAGCAGATCGACGGTATCCGGTGCCGTAAGCAGTTGTACATCCGGTTCCGTTCCGTTGCTCCGGTAAAACCCGTTGCGGTAAAACGGTTGTGCTATCGCCAATCGGAACAACTCTTTATATGTAATCTGAATGCGATTCATATTTTACTCATTTATCCAACACCCCCAGTTCAACAATTGCCGGCGTTGCCTCCCTGCTCCTGGTATCTAATACAGTAAGCAGCGACATTTTATAAATAACACTGGGAACATACTTGCTGCCAAACATTCCCCATAAATTATTCTGCTGTTCAAATGAAAGATTGTGCAGCCGGAAGCTTAACCGTTCGATCAGTTGCCAGGGCTTTTCATCAGGCGATAAAACGGTCGCATTCAGGTTCGGGAAATGTTGTTCATCAAAAACAGTATTTGCCTGAAAAAAGGCAGCTACATCCGAAAGATCGCGCAGTGCGGTACTGTAATCTGCACTATGCGCTATGAAAAGCAATAGCAGATTCAACTCAACAGGTGGGTTCAGTTTTAGCAATTTACGATCATTGGTGGCCACCATATACGGTCGCTTCCCTTCCCGCCGTTCTTCTTCCACACCAATAAGGGTTATGGTTATATGTTTCGTACTGTCGAAGCTGGTGTTGTTATTAAAAGGAGAAACCACGGAACCCACCTCTACAATACTTCCGGGCGAATAGTTTGCAGGATCATTTTCCCTATCCGAGATGTAAGCGTCCAGTTCCCCTTTTATAAATTCAAATGCGGTCCGAATCATCTTGATCGAGTTAGTCGTAAAAAAATTTCGTTTATCTATGCGATGCATTGCAGAATCATAAGCACAACTGTTTTTGCCCGGTCAACGGGTTGATGGAAATTTTCCATAACTCAAAATGTTCAATACGTCAGCAGATCGGGTTTGCGGTTATTTTTTATTCAATGCATCAAACTTTTTTTTGCAGAATGATTTAAAGGTATCTTTTTGCAAGCTCAAGATAAGTTCACAATGCAGGGTGTTCCAAATTATTCAACGCCCTTTTTCCAAAAGTAGCCTATATTGGTGATGGAGGGGTACAAGCCACGGGACCCGGAAGAGCGCAGTAAAAACAACGACACCGGCAGCAGGAAGTTAAGACATCAATAAGAAATGGAACGTCGGCTCCCCGGCGTATTTTTATAAAAAAAACCGCTTACATATGTAAGCGGTTTACATTATATATTCAGCATTCTATATCCCTTGTTGCTATATTATTCAACAACCAGCCGAACGCCTTTACCCGCATCCAGCCCCTCAGGTAGTGCAATCAAAAAAGAAGTTTCATTTTTATTGGGATCAAAAACGCCTTTTTGCGTATTGCTTTTCCGGTTACCGGGTAATATTACACGTGCCGTTTTTTGCTGATGAGTGGGGTCAGCTATTGACAGATCAATTTGACTGCCTTTTTTTGAGAGCAGTAATACCGCGGGAATATCGACACTCAGTTTGCCAAAAGTTTCAGAGGTAACGGCACCTTCTTTTACAAAAACAAATCCGCTGATCAAATGCTCCACATCTTCTGCCACCTGAATATTTTGATTATTCTGGATCTTAATGACGCGGGCACGGGAATCAATATGTTGCGGATCAGCCGCGGGAAACACATAATAGGCATAAGTAGCGTCCTGCGGGTTTTTCCCGTGATCAATCCACAAAGTGAAAACATCCTTTTTCACTTCCTTTGACCGCTGGCTGCGCATTAGCCGGTTCCAGTCGCCTGTTTGTGTTTGCGCGCTGAGCATAACATTATTCTGATCTGGGAAATAATAGCCCCAGTTGTCATGAACCACCCAGGAAACATGCTGTAAATTTTGCTTTCCTTTTCCTGCCTCGCTTATTTTATCGCCTTCCCTCACCATCACCTTTCCGTTGAGCAAAGACTGGTTAACAGCGGTGGTTACCGTACGCTCCGCTGAAGCATGAATACCGGCACCTAAACATACAATCGTGTTATTCAAAAAGAACCAGGATTTTTGAGCGAATACCCCGTCCCTGATATAATCCATTGTTGCCACGCCGTTCGTATTATCATCAACGCCACCCACAAAATTGCTTTTTATCGTATAACCGCTACAGGGCAAAACAGGCAGCGGCGCCTCATCATGATAGGTGGTGGTGCCGGGTATCAGCTTCCAGTCCCAGAGAGGAAAAATGTTGGTATACTCTTTCCCCGACTGGTAAAAATAAGTGGCCCCATCGCCCAGGTGGTAGCCCAATACATTTTCTTCATTACAGGATTCGCCGCCGCCCACACGTGCCGAGCACATTTTTACGGAAACATAAAAATCCTTCCGGTGGTGGATTGTCATATCCGACTTCCAGAAATGTTTATTTCCGTTAAAATCATTCATCGCAGCTAAGTATTCCTCTTTATATGCCGGGTCGATCTCCGGCATCCGGTCGAGGATACCCTTCACCATTGTGGCTTTTCTTACGGGAGCATTTTCTGTTATTTGTCGGCCGCAGGCGCTGATGTCCATACTTCCTTTCCATAATACCCAACGCATTCCCTTCAGCAGGTAATTGCGAAGTATCGCTATTTTTTTATCATCCATTTTAAAGGGCGTCCCCTGGAAGATGCCGGCCCACATTTCCATATCGTTCGCAAAGGACAAGCCATAATTCCCAAATTGCTGCTGCGGCCCATGCTGGTGAAAAGAATAATCCGGTTGCACGCCCTCATTTTCAGAAACAACGATCTCGCTTTCAATGGCCGACACCGCTGTCCTGATCGGTGCAATGTCACCTGTAAGCAAACTCTTATAAATAACATTTCCGGAAAGCCATACTTTGTTTTGTCCGGTCATCCCGATTTTTGCGCGGTCCAGTATCCGAACACCCTTTTCCTTCTGGGTTTTAGTCAGCTCCGGTTCCAGTAAAAGCATTAACTGTCCCAACAAACGGGGAACTCCTATCTGTGGATACCACCAGTTGGGGCATATAAAATCATGGTCCAGCCAAAAATCAAGTCCCTTTGAAAGCCCGGCTTTCAACGCCGTTCTTTCCTTCAATCCGGGGTTGGCTACATAAATCATCGCCATATTCAATAAACGCCCCAAGTGATCGGTCACCGGCCACCCACCTCTTATTTTACTGGAATAATCGATATCGGCCCAGGAACCATCTTTTTGCTGGTCCGATGCAAAAGAAAGCGCAGTTGCGGCATCCGGCTTGCCCGAAAGTATATTTTGAAGCACATGCTTCTTTAACACGCGCAATGAATCCGTTCCAGTGCGGGCGGAAGCCGTGAAACCTGCAAGCAAACAAAAAGGGAGCAGTAATACTGTAATGATAAAGCCAATTTTTTTTCTCATGAACTTGTTTATATTTTTTAAAATTAGTCATAACCCAGCCGTCTCCGGCGCAACAGGCAAAAAGTTTTATTGATCAGTTATATGAACCAAACAGCTTTCATGCACCTGCGGGCGGTAGCCTGCTTTAAATGCCTTGACGATCGAGCGGGGTGTCAACACGGTAACACGTTCCTGGCCGGGTATAAAGTCCGACTCTTTATATCCATAAGGCGACCATTCGAAGACGCTTCCGTCAGTTACCAAAAAGGGTTGTTCCCGAACTAAGATAAATGCCCCGTCTGGCAAATTTTTAAATTGTTCCTTATAAGTTTGTTTGACCCCATCCTTTGTGATGCGTTCTTCGTGCAGCACCTTATCGATCTCTTTTATCGAGGTTCTTTCATCAAACCCCTTGTCCGTATTGCCTTTCAGCCAAAACAGTTTAAACCGTTCGTAATCGTTCCTCCGGCATTCAAAACAGGGACGATGGCCCGCTGCAAAGGCCGTTGCCTCGTCAAGAAAAAACAATTCCGTGTACCGGTTGGGTGCCATCACTGCTCTCCGCCGTCCTTTGAATGCAAGCAAACAGGTGATCCAGGCCTTCAACCTGAAGGAACGAACGATCTCTTTTTTCTCATCATGGATCCGGCCGCGGTTGCCCATCCAGTGCCCTCTGGCGGGTGTAACGATCAATGTGCCACGGGGATCAACGCGATTCTGAAGCATTTTTTCTTCTAAATTAGTCATTAGACTGCATTTTGCCAGCTAAGTTGTCCGGACTTTTAAAATAAACTATTAGTTCCCTCCCGGGGGTGATAACAGGATAGTTTTTTGCATCGATCGAAAAATAAAAAGTTTTTTTAGAGTAAAACAGACCGCACCCCGTCTTCATTAGTAAGAACCTTTTTAAACATATAAAACAAAAAAAATGAAACAGAAATTTTTATTTATGCTCCCGCGGCTGGCGGTACTGGCGGCGTTGGTCGGATTAGCGTCCTTTGTACTTTTCCTTGTTTTCCGGCTATTGATACTCGTAATAGCGATAGGTGTTATCGTTTTTATCGCCGGTAAAATCATCTCAAAAGCCCGGACAAAATGGATGATGAATAATGGAATGCCATTAGACCAGCCGGCTTATTATCACTCATTGGATGGTGCTACAGCCCTGCAACCCGTGTTCGGCAAAGAGCAGCGCTCCGGCATAGCCATCATCCCAATCAATTAATACTATTTATTTCACACTAAAAACAAAGAATCATGTATACAAATCAACCGATCAACGAGTCAGCACAATCTCCATTCGGCAAACACTTCAAACAATGCGGCGGATTCTGGGGAAGAAAATTCAGCGAAGGCAATCCCTGGGGGCATAAACTGCATCAATTCATGAACAACCGGAAAGCGGTTAATATTGAAGAAACGGATGCTGCCTACATCGTAGCGTTATATGCCGCGGGATTGAAAAAAGAGCATTTTAAAATTTCAATCCATGACGAAGTACTTACCATCAGGTACGCGCTCAATGAGCCGGGTAATGATGCAAGGTATATTTACCAGGAACATCAGGCCGGTCCTTTTGAACGATCTTTTAAACTGAACAACAAAGTGCTTACCGATAATGTGAACGCCGTTTATGAAGAGGGCGTGCTAAAAGTAACACTTACTAAAAATCCGGAAACAACAAAGCCGGCACAGGAAGTAAACATTCTATAAAACACATCTGATCGATGAACGCCCGGGATTCCTCATTCCGGGTGTTTTTATTGCACATAAAAAAACCGCCCCGTACTGGAGCGGCATAGGTTAGCAACGACCTTTCCGGTTTAATCCATAGCATTCTTTTGCCCGCCCGAAAGCAATAGCAGTTCCTGAACCTGAACTTCGGTAATGTACTGTTTCTGACCATTCTTGTCTTCGTACTGGCGGTGGATCAATTTTCCTTCAATAGCCACTTCACGGCCTTTTTCAAGATATTTACCAACAATATCCGCAACCTTTCCCCAGGCAACCAGGTTATGCCATTGTGTTTCTGTTACCCGCTCCCCATTGGCGTTCTTATAGGTTTCACTGGTAGCGATAGAAAAACGGGCCATTTTTTTACCATTTACGGTGGCTTTAACTTCCGGGTTGTTTCCCAGGTTCCCGATCAACTGAACTTTGTTTTTTAATGCGTACATAACTTAGGTTTTGTGCCCACCCCGCCAAATCCGGTCATTCGGCAGGAATCTTTCAGACTGACGTGGCGGACGGCTAAAAAATTTGTTTATCCCAACTGAATCGTCCCTCCGATTCAACAATTCAAAATTGGGGTCGCAAAAAGGCCTTAGTCGGTTTTTAAACGTTTACTTACGGATGTAAGCGTTTGTAAACGTTTGTTGTCGGATAATTCGTATCTTGTATGCAGAAAACCAATTGAATATGCCAACACCTCCCTCATCCCCCAAAAAATGTCTTTTTTGTCATAAGCCGGTTAAGGGCCGGTCTGATAAGAAATTCTGTGATGATTATTGCCGCAACAATTATAACAATGCGCAGAAAGGAAATGCAACAAACCTCATCCGCAACGTCAACAATGCCCTGCGTAAAAACAGGCAGCTCCTTTCGGGGCATTTAAAGGAGGGCGATAAGAATATCAAAATACAGCGCAGTAAATTACAATCGGCAGGGTTCCAGTTTAAGTACAGCACCAATCAATACCGGACTAAGGACGGCCGGACCTATTTTTTTTGTTATGATTTTGGTTACCTGCTTTTAGAAAACGAGTGGGTATTGGTGGTAAGGAAATAACCACCGTAAGAAACCAAAAGTATTTTCGGACCGGAAAAGCGGGAAGACGGAAAATCAGTAGGAAGAAAAACGAGACTATCTTCTCATTCAGTTCTTCCCGGTATCATGAAAGTTGGGGAATTTAATTTCACCTTTGCCTGAATCATTTGAAATAATATTTATTTCTTGTTTTTCATCGTAATGCTTAATCATTTCAACAGGGATCTTTAATATTTCGGCAATCCGTTTCAATAAAGGCTCTTCAATAATTTCCTTTTGTTCAAGCAAAGATATTTCCGTGGGGGCCCATCCCGTACCGAGTTGATAAGCAAACGCTTCGGCCTTGAGGTTCAGCATTTCTCTGAACCTCGCTACGTTTTTCCCCTGGTGAATGGGCTTCTTCATATAATTTGATTGTTTACAAATGTATGCATGACACCCGATCTCAAAACTAACTTTTTCGCCTTTCTTTCGCCTTTGCCAATGTTGAGCGTAGCAGTGCGCACGGGAGAAACACCGACAGCACCATTTGTCGGTGTTTTTGCCGGGCTTCTAACCTACACGCAACACCAACAAGGGCTAAACCGTTTGTGCTGCCACCTACTTTACCTTAAACAACTCATCCTTTGGCACCACCCTCACCTTTGCATCATCTTTTAAGGTTTGGCTCACGGCGCTGTAGGGTCCGGTAACCACTTCATCTCCGGCTTTCAGCCCATCGGTAATTTCAATATAGTTAATATCCTGTATCCCGGTTTTTACAATCCGTTTCTTTACCACGCCATCTTTCATTACCAGGTACACCACTTCCTCCATATCCCCGGTTTTATTGTTTTCATCTGGTGCATTGGTATTTTTTCCTTGCTGCTCCTGCGCTTCTTTTTTTGAATCCGTTAAACTTTTATCGCTGCCTTTTACGCGGGCATTTACCGCAGCAATAGGCACGCTTACTACATTATCTTTTCGCTTGGTTTTTATATCTGCGCTGGCATTCATTCCCGGGCGAAACGGGAAGCGCCGCGGGTGAGCCGGATCAAGCAGATCCTGGTACGATTCTTTATCAATCCGGATACGCACTTCATAATTCGTTACATCATTGGTAGTACTGGTCGATGCCCCGGTGCCGCTGGCGGACTTCACACTGCTGGCGATCTTGGTGACCACTCCGGCAAATTTCCTTCCGGTATAAGCATCAACCTCTATATCGGCGTTATCGCCAATGCTCACTTTAACAATATCATTTTCGCCAACATTTACCCGAACCTCCATGGTGTTCATATCCGCCACCGTCATCATCTCCGTTCCGGCCATCTGCGCCGTGCCCACCACCCGTTCGCCTTTCTCTACTTTTAAGGAAGATATGGTGCCACTGATGGGCGAAACAATGGTAGCTCTTCCCAATACTTTATTGGCAGCAACCAAACCCGTTTGGGACGACCGCATCCCAGCCTGCAGGCTGCGTATGTTTTGCAGGCTCGCATTGTAATTCGCTTTGGCGGCTATATAATCAGATTCATATTGTTCAAATTCCGCTTTTGATATCACTCTGTCATCAAATAGTCTTTTATTGCGATCGAAGGCCTGCTGGGCTTTATCCAGCGCCGCTTTTTGCACCCCCAACGCCGCCTTACTGTTCTCCACATTTGCCTGCGACTGGCCCAAACGGGCAGACGCTTCATCGCGGTCCAGCGCGTAATTGTCTGCATACACCCTTGCCAACACCTGCCCTTTACGCACGCTATCGCCTTCCTGTACATTCAGATCGGTGATCTCACCGCTTACATCCGGACTAATCTTCACTGCATACTCAGGGTATACCTGTCCGCTGGCAGTAACGGTTTCCGTAATAGAACGCACGGCCGCTTTTTCTGCAGATACCTTTATAACACCGGCGTCTTTATTAGACAGCAAGGAAAACGCGATCAGCAGGCCTGCAACGCATCCCGCTATGATCAGTATCCTTTTCCATTTCTTACTCATAATGCAAATTTAAAGCTCCGGGCGGTTAATTATGGAGCTGAATGCCCATTCCTTTATAAAACTCCAGCAGCTTCATTTTAAAAACATAATCATATTGCGCAGCAAGGAGATTGATCTTGGTTTTAAACAGGTTGTTCTGATTGGTGATTAAATCAATAGGTTTCAACAAGCCCACCTCAAAACGCTTGCGGGCAAAATCATAAGCTTGCTGCGCGGACGCCAACGCAATTTTAGATGCGTTAAATTTTTCAATGGCCGCAACAGCATTGGTATGCGCCTGGTAAATATCCTGTTTCAGCGATTGAGCATCCTGCTCTTTTTGCAGCTCCTGCAAGGTTACATTCAGTTTTGATTTTTTCCAGTTGATCCGCGCCTGCCCCCCGTTAAAAATGGGAATATTTAATGCCAGTCCCAGGTTTTGACTAAAATTATTACTTAACTGGCGGAAATAGGTGTTTTTATTAAAGCCGGTGGGAATGTTTTCCTGGGTATTTACAACATAGTTCGTTCCATTAACGTTCACAAACCCTATGGGCACTGCGGCCGGCTGGAAGTTCGCCGGCAACAACTTTTGAGCATTCGAATACCTTGTATCCAGGCCGCCGAAAAAGCTCAGCGATGGGTATAAGACCGCTTTAGCCGCCAGCACATTTCGCTGCGCGGCTTTTACATTCAGCTCATTGATCCGTTGCTGGGGAAGATTCTGTAATGCTGAATTATAAACGACATCGGGTTCCAGCTCACTCAAAGGCAATACCGGAACGCTCTCCACCGGAGGCGCCGCAATAGTAAAGGGCACGGCCGCGTCCAGGTTTAACAGGGCCTGCAGTTGTAATAATTTTAGTTTAAAATCAGCCTTTGCGCCAATCAGCGTGGAACTGTCGTTTGCCAGTTGAGTTTCCATCTCGGCCAGGTTTAACTCGGGCAAAGCCCCGGCATCTACCTGCTTTTTGACATTGTCCCGCTGCTCGCGGGATTGCTGTACCTGCACCTCCGCCACATGAATTTGTTCGCCGGACAGCAGTGCCGCCAGGTAGCCATTGGCCACATTGAGGGAAATATCATTGCGGGCCTTTTCAAAGCGCGCCGCACTGGCCTGGTAGGTATAATCATTAGCGGCAACCGTGTTTTTTTTGCGGAACCAGTTGAACAGGTCGGCATTCAGGTTTAACGAATGATTCGCAAACAGGATCTCATTGGTGGTAAACTGGTTAGAAGTAGGATCGATGGAACGTCCGAACTGGTAGCCTCCGCTGTGCTGGGAATTGGCAGTGGGATATAACGCCAGCTTGCTTTGCTCCAGGGTTAGCCGGTCTATACGGGCCTGTATATCAGCCTGTTTTACAGATACATTATTTTTAATAGCATAGGTAACGCATTGTTCCAGGCTCCATTTTTCCTGGGCGAGACCTTGTATCGCCATCATAAACAGCAGCATGCCGGATGTTATCCATTTTTTCATATTTGCAAATGTACGGGTGATTGGAAATAAAAGCGATTAGTTAAAACGAAGCTGATCTTTTTCAAATTCCCCGGAGGTCGTATACAACAACCAATAGCAGTTTATTTTAAAACTATTGACAATAATACAGCCAAAACATTCCACCCTGCATGTAAGAGACAAGTTCCTGTAAACGGGTGATTGTTCTTCTTAGATAAGATTGTATAAAAAAAGCCTAATACAAGCCCAACAAAAAAAGCTCTAAACATACGGGTAAAGGAGTCATAATGCAGTAAGCCAAAGAAAACAGAGGAAATGAAGATGGCGTTTATATTATTTTTTTTAAAGTAGCTTTTTATTGAATGAATAATTAACTTTTGAAAAAGAAACGTTTCAATAATTGGAGCAAGAATTACAGCTAATACCCCCTGGAAAATGAGCGACTCATTTCGTTTGTTACCGGACGGCTGTACATAGCCGTTTTGTATCGCCCCTGCCTCGATAATTGCAAAAATTATATTAATAAAAAGGATTCCAATTAACAACAAAACACCCAGGTATAGCGGATTGATCTTAAGAGCAAATCTGTATACTTTTCTTATCATCAAAATTTTTTAGCTTCTTATTTAAAGTAAAAGGCAATAACAAAACAATTCTATTATCTCCGGGCTACCGGTTATTCATCTTCCTCAAACCCATCCAAAAAATCACGTGGATCAAAATCCTCCTCATCTTCTTTTAAAAAATCGTTTTCCATAATATTTTTCATCCATTATTACCGGGTGCTAACAATGCCTAAAAGATACATTCATTAATCCAGAAAACACCTTCATAACTAAAATATTCATGCTTGAGTCCATCACCTTCCCTACATTTGCAGCGAATTTGGTTTCCCGCCACTGGCGGGATGAAAAGGGAAGCCGGTGCAAGTCCGGCGCTATCCCCGTAGCTGTAACGTCCATAGAAATGTTTTGTTAGTGCACCACTCCGGCGCTTTTGTTGGGGGAAGGTAAACAAAACGGACGAAGCCAGAAGACCTGCCGGTTCAGTTAAAACAATATTCAGCTTTCGGGAGAAAAAGCAGTGTTCTTTAGGCGGCGCAATCCTTGCAGCGTTTAAAAAATCTTCTAGTATTCCACCGGAGGCAGTCACTTAAAATCATTTAAAATGAAAAAGATTTTGATCGTGGCTGCTGTTTTGTACAGTAGCCTGTTGCACGCCCAGGACGATTCCACTTTATTAAACAACGTAACGGTAACGGCCACCCGGTTTCCCAAAAAAATAAGCGAAACCGGAAAGGTCGTCACTATCATTTCAAAGGAAGACTTAGAAAAACAAGGCAGCAAAGATCTGGCGCAGATCTTAAATGAGCAGGCGGCTATTGTTGTTAACGGGGCCGGCAGCAATATGGGAAAAGATAAAAGCATTTATATACGCGGCGCTGCAAACGGGTATACGGTTATCCTGCTGAATGGTATCCCGGTAAATGATCCCACCGGCGTTTCCGGAGCCTTCGACCTTCGCATGCTGCCGGTTGAAAACATCGAGCGTATTGAAATTTTAAAAGGTGCTCAAAGTACGTTGTACGGATCCGACGCCATTGCCGGAGTGATCAACATCATCACCAAAAAAGGAAACGGCAAACCCGCAAATTTGTATGGCGGCCTGTCCTACGGTTCGCGGCATACGCTAAAAACCAATGCAGGACTGTATGGGAGCTTCGGCGCTTCTTCTTACAATGTTTCTTTTGTGCACAATGAAACCCGCGGAATAGCTGAAGCAAAAGACACTTTAGGTACCAAAAATTTCCCCAACAATGGGATGCTTTTAAATGCCATTAGTATGGATGTTGATGGGGCGGTTACCGATCAATTGCACATAAAACCCTTTTTCCGTTATTCCTACTTTAGTGGCAGCTTTGCCGGCGGCGCTTTTGTTCCGGCCACAAATAACTTCACCTCGGGACTGCTATCTGCCGGAACCCAGGGGGTGTATAACCTTACGCATGGAAGCATCACCGGCTTATTTTCTTATGATGAAGTAAACAGGAATTATGCGGGAAGTTTCGCTTCCGGTTACAAGGGCACTAAAAAAACAGCGGAATTGTTTGCACACCTGGACCTGCAACAATATGTTCAAACCTTGTTTGGCGTACGTTATGACGAATTTGAAATGAAAAACCCCAATCCTAACACTGCAGATACCTCCATCAGGGTGATCAGCCCCTATGTGATGGTTTTTCTGCGCAACCTGGGCGGTTTTAATTTTGAAGCCGGAGGCCGCTTGAACCATCACTCAAAGTACGGGAATACGGTTACCTATACATTAAACCCTTCCTACCTGATCAATAACCAGTTCAAAATATTCGCAAACTGGGGTACGGCATTCAGAGCGCCCTACCTTTCTGAATTGTATGGCGCTTATGGCGCGAATCCCGGGCTGAAACCCGAACAATCACAAACACTGGAAGGAGGCCTCCAATATACCAGCGCTGATAAAAAAGCCGATGCCCGGATCGTTGGCTTTTTAAGGAATACTAAAAACATTATTACCTATGATCAAAACTATGTGTATACGAATTATAACCGGCAAAAAGACCATGGCATTGAAGTAGAAGCAACCTTAAAACCCGTCGACCCCCTTACATTGAAATTATTCTACGCCTTTGTAGAAGGTAAAGTAACCACTGATAACGGCCAGGGAAAGGATACTACCTTTAATAATTTATTCAAACGCGCAAAAAACAGCTTTGGCGCTAATATAGGCTATCAGGTCACTCCACGCTTCAGCGTCAACACCAATCTGAATTTTTATGGTAAACGTAAAGACCTGTATTATAATTCAGCAACATTCGCCTCCGAAAACGTGGACCTTAAATCCTATGTTTTGTGGGACCTGTATGCAGAATACAAGTTGGCAAAGGATCATATAAAAGTATTTGCGCAAACAACTAATCTTTTAAATGCCCGATATTATGAAACCTACGGCTACGCTGTTTGGGGACGCGCATTTAATGCGGGCTTCCGGTTTCAGTTATAATTAAAGCTATCAGGACTTTTAGTTGTAAAATAGCATATGGTATCGGCAGAAGAGAAACGACAGACGTGAGATGCTCACGTCTGTCGTTTGACATTTCACGATTAGGACAGCACCAGTCATTTCTTAACTTCTAATGATTAAAACAATGGTCCTGCAAAAGGAAAAGATCCCCATACTGTTAAGCTGGAGCGGCGGCAAAGATGCTGCCTGCACCCTGCACCGGCTACGGCAGGGCGATATATATGAAGTACGCTACCTGCTGACCACTTTCAACAAAGACCACCGGTCGGCGATGCACGAAACGCCGGAGCACCTGATCGAAGCTCAATCTGAGGCAACGGGTATCCCGCTGTTGAAAATTTTTGTTCCCGAAAATGATACAAACGGTTACGAAAAAGAATTGTCAAAAGTATTGCTCCAGATGCGTCAGAAAGGAATTGAAACGGTAGCTTTTGGCGATATTCATCTCCAGGATTTAAGGGCATACCGGGAACAACAATTGGCGCAGATCGGATTTAAAGCATTGTTCCCTATTTGGGATATTGACAGCTATACCTATCTGATCGATTTTTTCAGAAGCGGTTTCCGGTCGGTCATCTGCTGCGTCAATGAATCCATGCTGCCTGCGGGTTTTTGCGGCCAGCAGCTTACCCCCGCCCTTATTGCTTCCTTTCCTGCTACTGCAGACCCCTGCGGCGAAAACGGCGAGTACCACAGTTTTTGCTTTGAAGGGCCTGTTTTCCGGCACCCCATTCCTTATAAAGCAACCGGTTTTTTTGAAAAATTCTTTCCTTCACCGGTAGCCCGCCGTACACAGGTTCGCTTTCATCATTTAGATTTGGACCGTTGTTAGCTGTTTTCTACGGCAACAATTAACTTTGCTCCAAAAAAAAATGGAACCACTCAATTACAAAGCGATCGTAACGGTGTCCTTCACCCTGTTTGCTATTATTGATGTTGTGGGCTCTATTCCTATTTTAATATCGATCAAAGACAAAGTGGGCGGCATCCGCGAAGGGAGGGTCACCCTGATTGCCGGCGCTTTGATGATCCTGTTTCTTTTTCTGGGGGAGCCCATTTTAAATATTTTGGGACTGGACGTAAAATCATTCGCCGTTGCGGGCTCCATCGTGATCTTTATTCTGGGACTGGAAATGGTGCTGGGCGTGGAATTTTTTAAATCGGACGATGATGTAAAAGCCGCCACCCTGGTGCCGCTGGCATTCCCCCTGATCGCCGGGTCCGGAACCCTCACCACTATTATGTCCTTAAAAGCGAATTATAAAGAAGCCACGATCCTGATCGCCATCCTCCTCAACCTCCTGGTGATCTACCTTGTATTAAAATCGCTTGCACAATTATCAAAAATGTTGGGCAAAAGCGGCCTGATCGCCATACGGAAATTTTTTGGCGTCATATTGTTGGCCATCGCCATAAAAATATTTGCTTCCAATGCTGCCGGGCTTTTCCAGCATATACAATAGTTTGTGTTTTATGATTGAAAACAGTTATCTTCGCGCTCCGGTTTTTTTGAGATAATTTGAAAATCAGGATGCATTAGCACATTTTCAAATTTCCACATTATCACATTAAATTGGCCTCGTAGTACAATGGATAGTATAAGAGTTTCCGAAGCTCCAGATACAGGTTCGATTCCTGTCGAGGCTACTAACTTCCCGATAAGCATACCACAAGCGTTCTTACTGCCTTCAAAAAGAGCTATTGCTTTTAGCCCGTGATTGACATTATTTTAAAACTTATCATTTTTTCCTCCCGCTTTTGTATCTTCGCCGCTATGCCCGTCCGCAGGACTGTTAATCACCTGCAGGGCACTGAAGCTTAATGAATTGTAGAATCTTTTCTGAAAAGAAAGCAAAAAAAATTAAATGGATCCATTAATAATTGTTTACATCGTGGTGGCCCTGGTTGCGGGCCTTATAGCGGGCAAACTGGTTTTTGCCAAAAATACACAACAAAAGATCGATGAGGCGGAAGGGAACGCAAAAAATATCCTTAAAGAGGCTGAACTGAAGGCGGAAACGATCCGCAAAGAGAAAGAGCTGGAAGCAAAAGAACGCTTTGTTTCTTTAAAAGCGGCGCATGAAAAAGAAGTGAACGAGCGCAATCGCAAAATATCAGATTCCGAAAACCGTATCAAGCAAAAGGAACAATCGCTAAGCCAGAAAGAGGCAAACGCCGATAAGCAGGTTAAAGAAAATGATGCCATTAAAGAGAACCTGAACCGGCAGATCGAGTTGGTAAATAAAAAGCGTACTGAGCTGGAAAAGCACCAGGAAGAGCATATCCGCCGGCTGGAAAAAATAGCGGGACTATCCGCTGAGGAAGCGAAGACACAACTGGTGGAAAGCCTGAAAAATGAGGCACAAACCCAGGCCATCGGGATCCAGCAGGAAATTATTGACGAAGCGAAGCAAAAAGCCAATAAAGAAGCGCGTAAAATCATCATTCAAACCATCCAGCGGACCGCCGCGGAACAAGCTATTGAAAACTCCATCACCGTTTTCAACCTGGAAAGCGATGAAGTAAAAGGCCAGATCATTGGTCGCGAGGGCCGTAATATCCGTGCTTTGGAAGCCGCAACCGGTGTGGATCTGATCGTTGATGATACGCCTGAGGCCATCCTCCTCTCCTGCTTTGACCCGCTGCGCCGGGAAATTGCCCGGTTAAGTTTGCAGCGACTGGTTACCGATGGCCGTATTCACCCTGCGCGTATTGAAGAAGTGGTGGAAAAAACCCGTAAGCAGATTGAAGAGCAGGTAATGGAAATTGGCGAGCGTACCGTTATTGACCTGGGTATTCACGGGCTGCATAAAGAACTGGTAAGAATGGTGGGCCGTATGCGCTACCGTTCTTCTTACGGACAGAACCTGCTGATGCACAGCCGGGAAACGGCAAACCTTTGTGCCATCATGGCGGCTGAATTGGGGCTGAATCCCAAACTGGCGAAACGTGCCGGCCTGCTGCACGATATTGGTAAAGTGCCCGATGAAGAATCAGAATTAAGCCACGCCTTACTGGGAGCTAAGCTGGCGGAAAAATATGGTGAAAATCCTGCCGTGGTTAACGCAATAGCAGCGCACCATGATGAGACAGAAATGCAGTACGTTATTTCCCCGATCGTTCAGGCCTGCGATGCCATCAGTGGTGCCAGGCCGGGTGCCCGCAGGGAGATCATGCAACAATATCTCCAGCGTATTAAGGACCTGGAAAACCTTGCTACCAGCTACCCCGGAGTGGAGAAGGCTTATGCCATCCAGGCGGGGCGCGAGTTGCGCGTAATTGTAGAATCTGATAAAGTGAGCGACCAGGATAGCGATAAACTGTCGTTTGAGATCGCCCAGAAAATACAAACAGAAATGACCTTCCCCGGCCAGATCAAAGTGACCGTGATCCGTGAAAAACGAGCGGTGAACGTAGCGAGATAGTTTATAGTTCGTAGTTCATGGTTCATAGATTTCCTGGCTATGAACCACGAACCATAAACTATGAACCAATTGCCTTCTGAACTCCGTACCTTTGCGCCTTCTTTATGAGAAAACAAAGGTTTATTCATTTATTGATATTGGGACTGCTTTCAGCAATTGGCCCTTTTTCTATTGATATGTATCTGCCGGGGTTCCCGGATATTGCAAAAGACCTCCACACCAATGTAAGCCGGGTTGCCTTAACCTTATCCGGGTTTTTTATAGGCATTGCCATCGGGCAACTCTTATACGGTCCGCTTTTAGATAAATACGGAAGAAAAAAACCGATGTACATAGGCATGGTGCTATATGTCCTCGCCTCTTTTAGCGCTCCTTTTGTTAAAACGGTGGAAATGCTGATCGCCCTGCGCTTTCTTCAGGCCATCGGAGGCTGCGTCGGAATGGTGGCTTCCAGGGCCATGGTCCGCGACCTGTTTGATGTAACCGAAAGCGCCAAGGTTTTTTCATTATTAATGCTGGTGGTAGGCGTTTCTCCGATTATTGCCCCTACGGTAGGCGGCTATCTTGCGGCTGCTTTTGGCTGGCCTTCCATTTTTATGGTATTGGGAAGCATCGGAGCAGTGATCCTCGTAATGGTGATCATATGGTTGCCCGAATCAAAAAAGCCAGACCCGCATTATTCCCTTTACCCCAAAGCGATCCTGGGCAAGTTCGGTGCTGTAATGAAGAACAGCACTTTTTTGGTGTACACTTTCACCGGCGCGTTTACCGCCGCCGGTTTGTATGCATATATTTCAGGATCTCCCCATGTGTTTATGGAAATATTTGGCGTAAGCGAAAGGGTATACGGCTGGATCTTTGCCATCATTGCCGCAGGCCTTATTATTGCCACCCAGATCAATGCACAGATCCTGAAAAGGGTTTCCAGTAACGATATCATCCCCAGGGCCGTGAGCTTTCAGGTACTGACCGGCATATTATTATTTGCCGGATTCGCCTTAAACTGGCTGGGTCTTTATGGCGGTATCGTTCTTTGCTGCTTATTCCTGGCCTGCCAGGGCTTTACCTTTCCTAATGCCTCGGCGCTGGCCATTGCACCCTTTAGAAATGATGCCGGCAGCGCTTCTGCCTTGCTGGGCTTTATTCAAATGGCGGTAGGTGCATCTGTAACGGCGGTGATGAGCCTGTTTCATTCTACCAGCGCTGTTCCCATGGCCGGCGTAATGGCCCTCTGTGCCATTACCGCTATAATTATTTTGCTGTTCGGTGGCAAGACCCTGAAGAAGCAATCTTTAGCAATTAATAATCAGCAGGTTGGCGACCCGGGCATTTAACAATCACCGGCCGGAAAGATAATAGCTCTTTTTTTTGGAAAATAGTTGGTTCCGCATTACCTTTGCATTCCTAAAATTTTGAGTTATGAGCAGCGCTATAGATTTTGTACATGAACAACTGACTCCGAAAAAGTCGTTCCCTGCCTTTAAAGCTGGCGATAATATTACCGTTAATTATAAAATTATCGAAGGTAATAAAGAAAGGATCCAGTCTTTTAAAGGAGATGTAATTAAAAAACAAGGAAACGGCAGCACTGCTACTTTCACTGTTCGTAAAATTTCTGACGGTATTGGTGTGGAAAGATTATTCCCCTTTACTTCTCCCAATATCGATTCTATTGTATTAAATAAAGTGGGACAAGTACGCCGCGCGAAACTGTTCTATCAGAGAGAGCGTTTTGGCAAAAGCGCCCGCATCCGTGAAAAACGCATGGCGGTTGCTACAGCAGCTTCTGCAAAAGAAAAAGCATAATTTTTATTAGAAGATTTTTATACCTGGTCCCGCCCCGCAATTACGGAGCGGGATTTTTTATTGCTATTGTCTTTCAATTGCTTTTGCCTTACCGCCCTACCGGCTTCCCGGCCGGGTAGTATTCCGGGAAAACCGCTGCATTTCAGACGCCTTAGGAAAAATGAAAAAAACCTGAAAAAAACAACACGTTTTAAAACAAAAACTCTTTTTAGCTGTATTATTTTTAGGAATTCTTTAATCTTTTATTTAACTGTTGTGATTGCTATACAATCACTATATTTGAACATTAATTTTTAATTATCATGGCAAATTTTCAACTGTTGGGTGCTTTGGGTACTAATGAGATCATTATCATTATGGTTATCGTGTTGTTGTTATTCGGAGGTAAAAAAATTCCTGAGCTGATGAAAGGTTTAGGAAAGGGAGTGCGCGAATTCAACGATGCAAAGGATAATGTAAAAAGAGAGATCGAAGAGAGCGCCAATCAGGTTACTTCTGAACCTAAAAGCGCGGCAACTTCTTCTTCTCACGAATAAGACCCATTGTTAAATATCACTATCTGACTACAAAAGCTTTTTTCTTTTGCAGGATTTCATTTCTATTTCCGAGTATCACGAACGGTTAAAAAAGGGCACGACCACCTGTAAGGCAACGGTGGAAGCCTGTTTGAAAAAAATTGAGGCCACCAAACACCTCAATGCTTTTATAGAAATTTACGAAGAAGAAGCTTTAAAAAGGGCGGAGGAATTAGATCTTCTTTCTGCTCCTGCTGGCAAATTGCACGGCGTGATACTTTCCGTAAAAGACGTCATCAGCCACAAAGGGCACGGGTTAACAGCCGCTTCAAAAATACTTTCCGGTTTCACGGCTATTTTTTCTGCAACGGTTGTGGAGCGGTTGCTCGCTGAAGGCGCAATTATCATTGGCCGCGTCAATTGCGATGAATTTGCCATGGGATCTTCCAACGAAAATTCCGTTTATGGTGCAGTACTGAATGCTGCAGATCCTTCCCGTATTCCGGGCGGATCATCCGGCGGATCGGCCGTTTCGGTACAGGCAGGCTTATGCATGGCTTCCCTGGGCAGTGATACCGGCGGCTCTGTACGGCAACCGGCAGATTTTTGTGGTATAGTGGGCCTGAAGCCTACTTATGGCAGGGTGTCCCGCTACGGATTGATCGCCTATGCTTCTTCTTTCGACCAGATCGGCATTTTTGCCACTACTATTCCTGACACAGCGTTAATCCTGGAAGTTATCTCCGGGGCCGATGCATTTGACAGCACCGTTTCGCAAGAACCGGTGCCCGCTTATGCCACACAACTAATATCCGGGAAAAAATATAAAATAGCTTATTTCCCGGAAGCCCTGGAACATGAAAGTCTGGACCCCGAAATAAGCGCCGCTATCCAACAGCAACTGGCTGACTGGACTGCCGAAGGGCACCAGGTTCAGCCGGTACAGTTTGATCTGTTGGATTATATTGTACCTACCTATTATGTTTTGACCACGGCTGAAGCCTCGTCGAATCTTTCCCGCTACGATGGCGTTAAATTCGGCTACCGATCCCCGGCTACCGGCCTGGAACTGGATGATTTTTATAAAAAGAACCGTTCCGAAGGCTTTGGAAAAGAGGTAAAACGCCGTATTCTCCTGGGAAACTTTGTGCTCAGTTCGGGTTATTATGACGCATATTTTACCCAGGCACAAAAGGTCCGGATGATTTTAACAAATCGTTTACACTTGATTTTCAAGGACTTTGATTTTATCTGCCTACCTACTGCCCCCTCCGTTGCCTTCAAAATAGGGGAAAAAACTACCGATCCTATAGCCATGTATATAGCTGATATATATACAGTTATGGCAAATCTGGCCGGCATTCCCGCTATTTCAATCCCTAAATTTGTCCACTCTGTTCAAAAGATGCCCTTTGGCGTTCAGCTAATGGCGGCTCCTTTTAATGAATTATCTTTGCTGTCTTTCTGTAACAATAATCTGGATAAATAATCGTTTTATTTAATCCATTGATCAGACTGCGTTTTTTACTGGAACCAGGTTTTGTTATCTAAAACACAACGGGAATAATGACAAAAAACAAGTTGACGTTATTTTTAAAAGGAGCGCTGGTTCTTGTGGTAACTCATGCGTGTGCAGGAGCGCAGGCGCAACTGAGCCCGATTACGGAAACCGCCGCCGCACCTGCTGCCACCGCTACCCCGGAATTGGTAAAAGCCGATCCTAAGGCAGGATTCAAAGACCTTTTTGACAATACCGATGCAAAGAGCGCTACTTTTAAAGGCATCAAAACAGAACATTTAAATCCCAGGGCCGTAAGCTTTGTGAAGGAATATGTTGAAAAAAATGCACGGGAGCTCAATAACCTGAAATCCTGGGGGCGGCCTTATTTTGATATGATGGACGATGTCCTTTCGCAGAATGGCATCCCCAAAGAACTGAAATACCTGGCGGTGATAGAATCGCATTTAAGAGCCAACCTGGTTTCCTGGGCAGGTGCCGTAGGCCCCTGGCAATTTATGCCCGAAACTGCCCGCACACTGGGCTTAACCGTTACCCGCGGACGCGACGAAAGAACCGATTACCTGAAAAGCACAAAAGCTGCAAGTAAATATCTCAACTACCTGTATAATATCTATAAGGATTGGCTACTGGTGGTAGCTGCTTATAACTGCGGACCCGGACGCGTTAATTCAGCAATTAACAAAGCAGGCAGCAATGATTTCTGGAACCTTCAGTATTATTTACCCGCAGAAAGCAGGAACCATGTAAAAAAATTCATTGCCACTCATTATATAATGGAGGGCCAGGGTGGCGTAACTACGGTTTCGCGGGATCAGGCCCTGGCAATGATGAAAACCGTTAAAGACGATGCTACACAACTCAATGTAAAAGTACAAACGATCAGCGGTCGTTATAATTCAAGAGCTATTGCCAAATACCTTGCAATGGACATTGAGGCGTTTAGCAAGCTCAATCCCAGTCTGGATAAGGTTCTGGCCTCCAACAGCACCTACCAGTTAAAATTGCCCGAAGATAAAATGCAGGAGTTCCTTTCCAAAAAGAATGAGATGCTGAATGAGTCCATTCAAATGCTCATCAACCCCGAATACCGGTAATTAAGAAAAACGATTCATATACACCCCGCTGCAAAGTGGGGTTTTTGTTTTATTACCCTCCCAAAACATTAACAAAATATAGCAGCAGAATTTTATATTTTACAGCCCCTTAATAACACTGCATGATTGCAATTTCGGGTCTGATAAAGAAGTATAACCAGCAGTTGATACTGGATATTCCTTCCTGCAATTTAGAAAAAGGCATCTATTGGATAAAAGGCGCAAATGGCTCTGGCAAAACTACTTTTTTAAAAATACTTGCTGGCATGATCCCTTTTGAGGGCGCCATTACGATAAATGCTATCCCTCAAAAACAAGACCCGGTCACCTATCGAAAACAATTAAGCTGGGCAGCCGCAGAGCCTCTATATCCTGATTTTTTAACAGGTACTGATCTCATCCGGTTATATCAACGGATCAAAGAGGTTGGCAATGACGCAACAGCTTCGTTGGTGCACCTTTTTAACAGCGCCGCATATATAAGCAATAAGACCGCAACCTATTCCGCCGGGATGCTGAAAAAACTATCACTTATATTAGCTTTTTCCGGCGCAACAAAAGTAATTTTACTGGATGAGCCTTTTATTACCCTGGACGCCGCAACCTGCAAGTTATTAGGGGCTTATATCAATGACCGCCACAGGAGCGCCGGAACCTCTTTTCTCCTGAGCTCCCACCAGGACCCGCACGAATTCCTGACGGGCTGTACAGAACTTTTAATTCAAGACCAAACTATACAGTGAACATGATTGCCCGGGTCCTTTATAAATCCTTTATCAAACCTTTTTATAAAGAAAATGCCGGCACCTTTGTATTTGTATTTACTATGTTCTTCTTTATTGTGGGCACTGTTGACGGCGCCGATCTTTTCCGGTATCATTATGGCTTAATTAAAGCAATATTGAGCATTCATCCATTTCTGTATGCGGCTCTTTTATTGTGGATCTTCTATTCAAGAAAATGCGCCGTATTTATCGTACAGCTATTGCGCCAACCCTCCTATGAATTTATTGCGATATTGAAAAGCCTTCCATCCCGCAAACAATACCGGCTTTTCTTTATCGTTGATTTTATACTATTGCTACCTATAACATTTTATATTACGCTCGTTATTGCAGAAGGTATTTACCTGCATGCCATCCTTTCTACAAGCATCGTCTTTATTTTTCAACTAGCCGCGCTCTTAATACTTCCCGCCCGGCATGTGTGGCTTTTAAATCACCCCGGACGGCAACAAGCCTGGCTGACAAATGGCTTTTTCCGGAAAGTGCGGCCTGCCTCGTTTTATCCATTTATGCTCGCAAGGGCCGTTTTCACAACACAGAAAATTGCCTGGGCAGGTATTAAAGTATATACCTGTGTTTTTTTATATTTCATAACGGTAAACAATAGTCTAACCCCCGACAGCCTGCACCTCACCTTTTTATTTTTCAGTTTTGGAGTACTGGCAAATGGGGTGTTCATAAACCGCATACGCAGTTATGAAGAACAGTATCTTTCTTTCTACAGAACATTACCTGTATCAATTGCCAGGCGGCTCATCCAGTATGCCTGTTTCAGCCTGGTTCTCATAGTTCCTGAAGTACTGCTACTCTGTATCCTGGCGCTTAAAGGGTTGGGGTATTTTAATGCGTTATCACTGGGGCTTTATGCCTTTACAACATTAGTATTGCTGACCTCGCTCAGCTTTTTAAAATTGATGCCGCTGAAACATTTTGTAAAAACGTTGCTGGTCCTTTTTTTCGCCGGGTACTTTATCATGATGCTCAGCAATATTATTTTTATCAGTCTCCTATTTCTGCTGGCGAGCTGCACTTTGTTCAAACTTGTCTATTATAAGTTTGAGGCAAACAATGCGTAACCGATTTTTATATTCCTTATTTCCTATTCATCTACCGCTATTTCACTCTATCCTGATAGCCATCGACGCGTTTCACGCAACGACGCAAAGAAGCAGCGGCGCGGCCAAAGATTCTTTAGCATCACGGGGTTTATTATCTGTGAAAATCTGCGGGATCTGTGAGAACAAAACTCCCGCAAAGTTTCACGCAACGACGCAAAGGAGCAGTGGCGCAAGGAATGTCATTGCTTCAAAGAGCCTGTGGGCATACATTTGCCCTCTCATTAAAAAACTGCTAGTAGTGCTGAAGCCGAAGGGAGTCCCGACAGCTATCGGAGCAAGGAAGCCGATAGAAGTACTGAAGCTGACAACATAACAGAAAAACTATCGACTTTTACATTTAATATTTCACATTCCTTATTTTCACCCCTTCAGCACTTCTTCAATCGCTTTAGCTTTTAACAGGCATTCTTCCCATTCTTTTGCCGCTTCGCTGTAAATCGTAATACCAGACCCTACCTTACAGGATAGATACTTTGTGGAGTGATTATACATCAGGCTCCGGATCACCACATTCAGGTCAAAATCCCCGTCAGGGCTTATATACCCGATCGACCCGGAAAAGATGCCGCGTTTGGCTTGTTCATGCTGATCGATCAGTTTCATTACGCTAACCTTAGGCGCTCCGGTCATCGAACCCATTGGGAAGGTTGCTTTCAACATATCCGGAAAAGCATAATTATCAGGAAGCACACCCGAAACAGTGGAGACCATCTGGTGCACCTGCGCAAAACTATAAATTCCAAAAAGTTCGTCAACACGCACCGATCCCTCCCGGCAGATCCTTGAAAGATCATTACGCACCAGGTCCACTACCATCACATTTTCTGCCCGGTCCTTTTGGCTGTTCAATAAATTCTCCCGCTCTCCGGCCAAAAGCACTCCATCCTGCGCATGGCGCGGCAGCGTTCCTTTAATGGGTTGACTAATAATATTGCTCCCCGTTTTTTTCAGAAACCGTTCAGGGCTGGCACAGACCAGCCATTTATCCTGTAACCGGTACAGGCCGGCAAACGGCGCCGGGGTTTTTTTTGTAAGTTGGCGGTAAATTGTAAACGGATCAATCACCGTGTCTTCGGCAAAAAACTCGATGCAATAGTTAATCTCATAACAGTCGCCGCGGTGAATATGCTTTTGCAGTGCTTCAATTGCCTGCAGATAGGCCGCTTTCTTTACCCTCGGTTGCAACACCACCGGGCTGCCAACTGCAGTTGTATCTGCTGGTATATTCAGGATGGCATCATATACCGCAGCAGGATCCGCTGCATCAATTTCCAATATACCCTCCTTTAACTGCAGCACTATTTCAGGTTCAAAAAAGCATATATCAGGGAATAAAAGCTGGTCTGTTTTATTAGAAAGGGCCTCCGGTCCGCTGGTATTTAGCTCATACCCTAAATGACCCAGCAGCCATTTCCCCTGTCTTTTTTTCTGGTATTCACCAAAAGCTTCTAATGCATCATTTTGCGAAGCCTCAAAAGCAGACACTGCGCCCGCCCCGGCAATGAAATCAAGGCTTTGCCCCGGAAGCGCGCAGGAGTCCAAAAAGCAAAAGGTGCTAAACCGATGTAACCAGTTTAGCACCTTCTCTTTAATTAAAGCAGGATCAGAAATCGTCCTCGTCATCAAAATCATCCTTTTCGTTGCCAAACAGGTCATCAAACTCTTCATCAGGCTTAAAATCATCCTCATCTTCATAAGAAGATTTCTTTCCTTTTCCGCCCGACTTCGATTTTGATTTGGGGATATCAAATTCATCAAAATCTTTATCCCAGTCTTCTCCTTCCTCTACCTTGTCCCAATCGTCTACGTCATCGTCAAGATCCTCCTCCTCCTCATCGTCATCTGTTATCGTTTTGCCTTTTTTGCCTGGCTTGGGGGCATCCGCATCTTCATAAAGATCGTCATCTTCCTCATCCATTTCTTCGTCATGTTTTTTCGACTTCGGCGACGCCTTTTCTGCGTTTGTCTTCTTATCTGTTCCGGTTGATTTATTTGATTTTGCCATACCTAATAAAATCTAATAATTGAAAGTGTAAATTTTAATCGAAGTTTTTAATTCTCCAAATTTTTAAACTGATTTTTTGTGAATCAAATTTTAATTAGCTGGTCTCTCTCGGGCCCGTTGGATATATACCTCACTCCTACCCCCAGATATTCGTTAATAAAATCAATATAGATCTTCATCTTTTCCGGCAGTTCCGCATAGGATTTTGTTTGAGTGATATCGGCGTGCCAGCCATCAAACGCTTTAAACTCAGGCTTGTAATCAGCCAGGTCCAAACGCAGCGGGATTTCGGTAATTGATTTTCCGTCCAGGGAATAAGCGGTGCACACTTCCAGTTTTTCAAAATGATCCAACACATCTGCCTTGGTCATAACCAGTTGGGTAACCCCGTTGATCATGCAGGCAAAGTTCAACGCCACCAGGTCGATCCATCCGCAACGTCGCGGGCGACCGGTAACGGCTCCGTATTCCCGCCCAATATCGCGCAAACGCTGACCATCTTCATTCTCCAGTTCTGACGGAAAGGGACCGCTGCCCACACGGGTGCAATAAGCTTTTGTAATACCAATAACTTCTTTAATGTATTGTGGCGCCACACCCAATCCGTTACATACACCTGCCGAAATGGTGTTGGAGGATGTTACAAACGGGAAGGTGCCAAAATCAACGTCCAGCATACTTCCCTGGGCGCCTTCTGCCAATACTTTTTTGCCTTCCTTCAACAATTTATTAATAAAGTATTCGCCGTTAACAATATTCAATGTTTTAAGGAATTCGATGGATTTAAAGAACTCCTGTTCGTCCTGGCTGATATCTTCATCAAAACCATAAGTATTCAGGATTACATAATGTTTTTCTTTTAATGCCTCGTACATGTTTTTGAAATCAGGATTCAGGATATCGCCCACCCGCAAAGCATTGCGGCCGGTTTTGTCCATATACGCAGGGCTGATCCCTTTTAGCGTTGAGCCTATTTTCCCTTTCCCCTTAGCTTGTTCAGAAGCTTTGTCCAGCGCCCGGTGCGTGGGGATGATCAGGTTGGTCCGTTCAGATACATACAGGTTCTTTTTCAGATCCCCCTCAAATTTGGTCAACTGCTGGCATTCCTGTTCTAAAGACACAGGGTCCAGCACGACGCCGTTCCCGATAAGATTAATTTTTCCTTGGTTGAAAATACCGGAAGGTATCTGGCGCAGCACCAGTTTTTCCCCGTTGCGGTACAGGGTGTGCCCGGCATTTGGTCCGCCCTGGAAACGGGCTACCACATCATAATCTTTTGCAAAGAAGTCCACAATTTTTCCTTTTCCTTCATCACCCCATTGCAGACCCAGAATTACATCTATCATTATTAAATTTTTATTACCTGATATGAATTAAGGGTACAAAAATAGAGGTTTGGCGGGAAAAGATTACAAGTTGCAGGTTTCTGGATGCTGGTTTCTGGTTTCTGGTTGCGGGATGCCCAATGCGGAATGCCGAACGCTAAATGCTGAACGCTGAATGCTGCATAAGAAACGCTGATCCGTAGCTAACAACGATACAAGCGTTAAGCGTTATGCCTTACGCGTTAAGCAGCAGTACTGACCGCAAAACGCTCAATGCTTTACGGATCTCCGATTGACCATTCACTATTCACTTCTATCTATTGCCTACTTCCCCGGAATATCTTCCGTATCATAGCGTTCCACGGATTCGATCCCATCCAGGTTTTTCAGGCGGTTGGCCAGTTCGTCCAGTTCTTCTTTATCGTGTACAAATACCTTTATATTTCCTTCAAAAAGCCCGTCAGAGGCTTCAATAGTCAGTGCGGCAATATTTATTTTTAGTTCTGCCGAGATCAGATTGGTAATTTTACTTACAACGCCCACATCATCCATCCCAATGATCTTAACCCCCGTAAGGAAAGAAATCTCCTTATTCTTCGCCCATTTCGTTTTTACGATGCGGTGCCCGTAATTGGCCAGCAGCTTGGGTGCGTTGGGGCAATTGGTGCGATGGATGGCCAGCCCCTTGCCGGTAGTAATAAACCCAAATACATCATCCCCCGGGATAGGCTTACAACAGTTAGCCAGGTGGTACATAATTTTGTCGCTGCTTTCCCCGAAAATGATCAGCTCCGTATCGGCCTTATTGCCTGACGAGGGCGAGGGCGTATGACTTTCGATCCGGTTTTCCTGAACGATCTTAACGGGTTTGGGATATTCAATACGATCACCGATCACTTTAAATTCTTTCAGCTCTTTCAGATCGATATTCTTTATCGCTACCTGGTAAAATAATTCAAGATTTGAATTCAATTTATAAAAATGGACCAGTTCATCGATATTTCCCTGGTGCATGGTTACACCCATCCCCTCCAGCTTCCGCTGAACGGTATACCGCCCCTCGTCCGCCACTTTCTTTTTTTCTTCCTTAAGCGCTTCCTTTACCTTGTTTTTGGCTTTAGCTGTAACAACAAATGAAAGCCAGTCTTCAGAGGGCGTTTGCTTATTACTGGTGATGATCTCGATCTGATCCCCGCTTTTTAATTTATAGCTGATGGGCACCAGCTTATGATTCACTTTTGCGCCGATGGTTTTTGACCCGATGGCCGTGTGAATAGAAAAAGCAAAGTCCAGCGCCGTACTGCCTACCGGCAGCATTTTTATATCACCTTTAGGCGTATAGATATAAATTTCTTCCGTGAGGAAGCTCATTTTGAAATCCTGCAGGAAATCCACACTATCCGCATCCGGGTTGGTCAGCGCTTCGCGGATCTGCTGAAACCATTTATCAAAGCGGTTTTCATCCCGGTGGCTATCGGGAGCGCCTTCCTTATATTTCCAATGCGCGGCCAATCCTTTTTCAGCGATCTCGTTCATGCGCCTGGTGCGGATCTGCACTTCCACCCATTTGCCCCGGGGGCCCATCACTGTTGTGTGCAACGCTTCATACCCGTTGGATTTAGGGTTGCTTACCCAATCCCGCAAGCGCTCGATGGAAGGTGTATATTCGTCAGTGATCAATGAATACACTTTCCAGCAATCTTCTTTTTCCCGATCGGGCGGCGAGTTTAAAATGATCCGGATGGCAAAAAGATCATACACTTCTTCAAACGTCACCCCCTTCTTTTTCATTTTATTCCAGATGGAATGGATGTTCTTAGGGCGACCATATATTTCGAAATCAAATTTATTTTTCTCCAGGTTCTCCTTAATGGGTTTGATAAATTCATTGATGTACCGGGTACGATCGCGCCTGGTTTCTGATAATTTTCTAGCGATCTCTTTGTAAGTATCCGGCTCCAGGTACTTCATCGCCAGGTCTTCCAGTTCCGTTTTTATGCTGTACAGCCCCATGCGGTGGGCCAGGGGCGCAAAAACATAAACGGTTTCAGAAGCGATCTTCAATTGCTTTTCCCGCTTCATGCTGTCCAGTGTACGCATGTTATTCAGCCGGTCTGCCAGTTTGATCAGGATCACCCTTGGGTCATCGGTAAGCGTAAGCAGGATCTTTTTAAAATTCTCTGCCTGTTGTGAAGCGGTGGCATCTATTACATTGGATATTTTGGTAAGCCCGTCTACAATGCGTGCGATCTCGGAACCAAACTCGCGTTCGATATCCTGCAATGTAATATCAGTATCTTCCACAGTATCATGTAACAGGGCACAAACAGTAGAGCGAACGCCCAGGCCGATCTCTTCCACGCAGATCCTGGCAACGGCTATCGGGTGCAGGATATAAGGTTCCCCGCTTTTACGCCGCATGCTGCTATGCGCCTCCGCCGCCATTTCAAAAGCATGCCGGATAATATCTTTGTCGCCCGGCTTTATTTTATCCTTTAAGGCCCGCAACAGCGACCGGTATTCTCTTAAAATGAGTTTTTTCTCCTGCTCTTCGTTAAGACTGTATTTAGGTTTTTGTTCTACCGTTTTCATGAAATTATGCTCCTGCGCTCTTTTTCTGTTTATACCCCAATGCCTGCCGGCATTCGTGTTAAAATTACACAATTTATGACTGCTACCAGCATCTGCTTTAGAATCAATGATTAAGAACTAACCCCTTAATAAAATGGGATTCAGCCGGCTCATTATACAGACGCTAAAAAATATTCGAATGTTGTCAAAAAACCCATTTTTTACTCAAAATATCCTACATTTGCAGCCCTCCCGAAAGCATATCGGGGTTATGTTCTTTTCCGGATGTGGTGGAATTGGTAGACACGTCAGACTTAGGATCTGATGCCGCAAGGTGTGGGGGTTCGAGTCCCTTCATCCGGACGATTTTCAATTTATGGTTTGTGGTTTATGGTTTATAAACAATAAACTATAAATTAATAAACTATAAATTTATTATGGCTACAGTAACACAAGAAAAAATTGGCCCGCTCCACGAAAAGATCAGTGTAACGCTTGATAAAGCAGACTACTTACCTGGTTTTGAAAAATCATTAAAAGAATATAGTAAAAAAGCCAATATTCCCGGCTTCCGCCCCGGGAAAGTTCCTTCCGGATTAATAAAGAAAATGTACGGTCCTTCTCTTTTTGTGGATGAAGTGCTCCGCTCTATTGATAAGGAAGTGGTACAGTACCTGGATACCAACAAGATCAACATTTTCGCCCAGCCCCTGCCGCTGGAGAATGATCTGACCAAACTGGATGTAAGCAATCCGCAGGCTTATGATTTTCATTTTGAAATTGGTCTGAAACCCGATTTTAAATTGCCTGACCTTGCCAAGGCCGCCCTTACCGGTTACAATATTGATATTACTGATGAGATGGTAAACGAAGAGCTCGAAAGGCTGCAGAACCGTTATGGCAACATGACCGATAAAGAAGCAGTGGAAGGCGATGATAACGTTTTAAACGTAACGTTTGAAGAAACAGGAGCCGACGGCGCTGTGATTGAAGACGGTATAAAAAAAGAAAATTCACTGCTGGCAAAATACTTCGCTCCTAAAACCCGGAAAGAATTAATGGGTAAAAAAGCCGGCGACACCATCACAATAAAACTGGGTGACGCTTTTGAAGAAAAGGAGCTTGATTTTATTGCACCGGACCTTGGCCTGAACAAAGACGAAGCGGCAACAAAAGATAAGACATTTAACCTGGTGATCACTAAAGTGGGGCTTTTGGAAAAGCGGGAATTGAATGAAGAATTCTTTACCCAGTTGTACCCTGGTAGCGATGTAAAAACAGCAGACGATCTGAAAGCAAAAATAAAAGAAGAAATTTTCAACTACTGGGCGGCTCAAAGCCGTAACCAGGTGCAGGATCAAATCTTCCATTACCTGGTGGACGACACAAAAATTGAGTTTCCTGAAGCTTTTTTGAAAAACTGGCTTATTACACAGAACAGCCAGCAGCAGGAGGGTGAAAATCCGCAGCCTGCAAAAACCGCCGAGCAGATCGAAGCGGAAATTCCTACCTTCCTTAACCAACTGAAGTGGACGCTTATCACCGAAAAAATTGTGGCTGAAAACGAGATCCAGGTGACTCCGGATGAGATCAGGGATTTTGCAAAACAGCAACTGTTTCAATATATGGGCAACAACATGGGCCCTGTTGAAGACCAGCCCTGGATTGTGGACTATATCAATAAAATGATGAAGGACCGCAAGTATGTTGAAGATGCTTATGGCCGCTTACAATCGCAAAAAATATTTGAATGGGCTGAAACAAAAGTACGCCCCAAGGGAAAATCGATCAATGCCGATGATTTTGCCAAATTAGTGAGTGAGCACCAGCATCACCACCATTAATTCAGTATAAACGAATTAAAACCGTCTCCAATTGAGGCGGTTTTTTTATTTTTAACATAAGATGATTGCTTTAACCAGTAAAGTGCAATATAAAAATTACGAACCGGGAGAGTTTGCCGAAATCCAACAACGCACTTATGAAGCAACCCTTCAGCTAATTAAAAATTATCCGTGGGAAAAGGAGCACGATCATCTTGTAGTAGATATGACTACCCCTTCGGTTACCCTGCAGGACGATAACGGAAGTTATTTAAAGCTGGGACTCTATTATAACCATAAGTTTGTGCTATACTATTATGACGCGGGCAATGATGATTTATACCTGAAAAGTGTTGTAACCCTGGAAGAAAGTTTTCCGTATGTAAGAGAATATTTTAATAACCCGGAACAGGTCCCGGACGGATTTAAATTTGAAAACACCTGGTTTAAGGAAAAGGCGCGGCATTTTGCCACCAATGATTTCTGCTATACCGTTGATGAAAGGAGGTTGCGGGCATTTTGCTTTTCCTTTTCTAATATCGTATACTTTGGATTTGGGTTGGTCCTGCTATTTTCTTTGGCAACGCATCCAATAAAAGGCCTGCATCCGCTTTTGGCAGTATTGCTATTGATCCTTCTCCTATCAGTGATGGGAGGCGGCATCCAGATTTTGCTGCTGATCAAATATTACGCTATCGACAAAAACAAAGTACTTATCTTTTCCAAAGGCAAAAAAACGTTTTACTACGGAACGGAAAACGAGCAAAAAGAATATCTGAAACAAGACATTGATGCCATCGAAATAAAGCAATCATCAAACAGTGGCAAAAATCCTATTTATGACTTTGCTGCTTATAAGATTTATATGAAAGATGGAACCCTTTTGACGTTTACAAGTCTTCTAATGCCTTATCTGGACTTTGAGCAGAAAGTTTCGGGCCTGCCGGTCAAAGAAAAAAAGCGTTTTCCCTGGCCGGCAGCCGGTACTATACCTGCAACGTAGCACTATTTATTTTTACATCCGGGTTCATAATATAGGTAAGCACATCGTTATTATCCAGCAATTCCACTATACGGAATCCTTTATAATCCGTTCCCCAGTTGCCGCCTACATGCGCATCAAAAATAAAGGGAATTCCATCACGCTTTAAAATACCGTCCTGATCATGATCGTGACCATTAAGGATAGCGCGTACATTCTTATGCTGTTTTACCAGCTCCAGGAACTCGGGGCAATCAACAGCATTAGCAGTGAGTTTGGCTGGGTTTATATGAATGATTATAAAGATGTTTTTCGCGTGCTGATGCTGCTCCAGTTGCTGCCGCATCCAGCCCAGGTTCGGGCAGATATATTTTCCTTTCTCGTCGGAAGTGGTTGCGGCCAGGAAAACCGTTTCCCTTGCCGTAAAGGTATAATTCACCGGGCTGTTCCATATCTGCATCCATTGTTCCGCCGTTACCTGATCATGATTCCCGGGCGTTACATACCATTTCATTTTCAATTGTTCGATCAGTGCTTTTGCAGCCGGGTAGTGTTTGGGATCATTATGCACAATATCACCGTTTAACATACAAAAATCAAAAGGTTGTACGACATGGGCTGCATTGATCTTGGTTATGACCGTTTTCAAAAAATTGTCATAGTCTGTTTTTTCCTGCCCGTAATGCAGGTCGGAAGCAATGGCAAACCGAAGGCGCTTCTTTTTCCCCAGGAAGGACTGTAGCTCGTTACCGGCTTTAACAATGTTTCCATTGGCCAGCAACAGGAATAAAGGGGAAGCCGCCTTTAAAAAATCTTTGCGTTTCATAACAATTCGTTTAGCTAAAGATATTCAATCCGGAGCAATTGGCGAGGGTATCAATGTAAAGAAATGATGAATACTTTATCGGAGATTCTTTGGGCCGGTAAAACGGGAAGGCCGATAAGTTATGCGCGGTACGCCACACGCCCTCAGCGGATCTGTGCTTCAATGGCTTTTTAATAACCATTAAGAAATTAAGGCCATTAAGAAAACGACTTAATGATTCTTAACTTCTAAATGCCCGACCGACCGGAACGGGCAGGGTTTATATTAATTGCGTAGCGTTCAGGATGCCAGCTCGCAAACAAATAATTCCGGGTTGTTTTTTTCAGCTTCTTCAATCGTTGCATAATTGGAAAGCACATCTGCTTTTCCCGGGCGCACGCAAACGTCATGTTCAAAATGAACAGAGGGCTTGCCGTCTTTGGTGCGTACCGTCCAGCCATCGCTTTCCGTGTACACATCTTTGGTACCCAGATTGATCATGGGCTCAATAGCCAATACCATTCCGCTGGCAAGCTTCATACCATTACCCCTTCTGCCATAATTGGGCACCTGTGGATCTTCGTGCATTTTTTGTCCGAGACCATGCCCCACCAATTCGCGTACCACGCCATAGCCCCGTTGTTTTTCAGTATAGTCCTGGATAGCAAAGCCTATATCCCCGATGCGATTGTTTGCTGTTGCTTTTTCAATGCCCTTGAACAGGGAGGCCTTGGTTACGGCAACCAATTGAGCCGCTTCCGGCGTTGGTTCGCCAATAACAAAAGTATAAGCATGATCGCCATGCCATTTCTCCAAAATAACGCCTACATCAATGGAGACAATATCCCCATTTTTCAGTTCTCTTTTATTAGGGAACCCGTGCACCACAACATCGTTTACCGATATACAGGAGTTAAACGGATAGCCGTTATAGTTTAAAAACGAAGGCACTGCATTATGATCTTTTATGAACTCGCCTATTTTTTTATCCAGACTTATCGAAGTAACTCCGGGTTTCAAAATTTTAGCGATCTCTGTTAGTGTTTTACTTACCAGCAATGCACTTTTACGCATGAGCTCCACCTGCTCTTCTGTTTTTATTTTAACCATACCATTTATTAAAAAAGTCCCGCAACGGCTGCTGCGGGACTGCAAATTTATTGAAAATTCTTAAGATTACTTAAATCTGAATTGCAGAGGAACTCTGACGTCCCTGTATGCGACCACTTTTCATTAAGCCATCATACTGGCGCATCATCAATTGTGTTTCTACCTGCTGTAAGGTATCCAGGATAACCCCTACCATGATCAGCAGTGAAGTACCTCCAAAGAACATTGCAAATCCCTGCGTCATACCGAATAACTTTTGAATAATACCGGGAAGAATACCCACCAGCGCCAGCAATACAGCGCCCGGGAAGGTGATCCGGTCCATGATCGTTCCGATATAATCAGTAGTAGGCTGTCCTGGTTTTACACCGGGGATAAACCCATTATTCTGCTTCAGGTTATCTGATATTTGTTTGGGGTTAAAAATCAACGCTGTATAGAGGAAGGTAAATCCGATAACTACTGCAGCATATACCAGCATGTACCAGCCATTTGTATGATCGGTAAACATCCGGCCCAGTGTGGCGTTTTTGCTACCCATGGTAAACAAGGTGGGTACAAAGATGATCGCCTGCGCAAAGATGATCGGCATTACACCAGCTGCGTTTACTTTCAATGGCAGAAACTGGCGGGCTCCGCCAAACTGCCGGTTGCCCACGATTTGCTTCGCATAATTTACCGGTACTTTCCGGGTTCCCTGTACCAGGATAATACAACCCATATTAATGGCAATGTATAACGCTATTTCGATAATGAAGATCAGGATATCACCGGTACGCACCGAACGAACGGCAAGTTCCTGTGTGAATGCCTGCGGCAGACGCGCCAGGATTCCCACCATGATGATCAATGAAGTACCATTTCCCAATCCTTTATCTGTGATCTTCTCACCCAGCCACATTACAAAAAGCGTTCCTGCGGTAAGCACCACTACGGTCGTTAATGTAAAGTTGAATGAGCCATATCCGGGCATAATAGCCGGGCCGGCTGTTTGGTGCAGGTAAGCGATATAGGCAAAAGCCTGTACCAGCGTTACCGCTACGGTAAGGTAACGGGTGATCTGGTTGATCTTATTGCGGCCGCTTTCTCCTTCCTTTTGCATTTTCTGGAAAGAAGGCACCAATACCGTCATCAACTGTATAAAGATGGACGCTGTAATATAAGGCATGATCCCCAATGCAAAGATGGAAGCCTGGTTAAAGGCCCCTCCCGCAAAAGTATTGATCAAATCCAGGATACCGCTTTGGTTGGCTTTGCTATACTGTTCCAGCGCAACAGGATTAATTCCCGGAAGCACTATATGCGCTCCTACACGATAAACAGCGGTAAGCACTAACGTAAAAAGGATCTTACTCCTAAGCTCATCAATGCTCCAAATATTTTTTAATGTTTTGATTAAATTTTTCACCTGATTCTTCTTAGTTTGTCAATGCTCCAAAATTAAAAGACGCACTGAGTGCGTCCAAATTTATTTCCGGAAAATTTTACTTCAAAATTTCAACCGTTCCGCCAGCAGCTTCAATAGCCGTTTTAGCTTTTTCGCTTATTGCGTGAACTTTGAAATTGAATTTTCCTTTAATCTCTCCATTGCCCAGGATCTTCACTTTATCTGTTTTCCCAATAAAGCCCATGGTATACAAATTCTCGGCGGAAAAATCAGTAATATTATGTGTTTCAGCCCATTGATCTACCTGGCCGATATTAATCACCTTGTAAACGATTTTATCGGGGTTCTTGAAGCCTCTTTTAGGGGTACGACGCTGAATAGGCATCTGACCACCTTCATGGCCCATTTTCCTTTTGTAGCCCGCACGGCTTTGTCCACCTTTATTACCTTTTGTAGAAGTACCACCGAAGCCGCTACCTTCACCGCGACCAATTCTTTTCTCTTTGTGTACCGCGCCTTTTGCAGGCTTTAATTCATGTAATTTCATTGTTTTTAAATTTTTACTTCCGGGGTTTATTCCCCTCGCTTGTTTAATTAATTGGTTATTCAGAAACTGTTAATCGCTAATAACTAAGCGTTAACTTCCTCCACGGTAACCATGTGCTCTACTTTGCGGATCATTCCAAGGATCTGTGGAGTAGCTTCTACTTCTTTGCTGCTGTTGGTTTTATTTAAACCCAGCGCCTTCAATGTAAGCTTTTGACGCTCCGGACGATCGATAGGACTTTTTACTAAAGTAACTTTTAATTTTTTCATTGCCTTAATTATGTTTAAGGTTCAAGGTTTAAGGTTCAAGGTTCAAGGTCTTTATCAACTTTAAACTTTAAACTTTAAACCTTAAACTTTTTTATCCGTTAAATACTTTCTTTAAACCTACGGTTCTTGTTTTAGCTACATGTACCGGCTCTCTCATCATTGCTAAAGCTTTAAAAGTAGCCTTAACCACGTTATGAGGATTTGCTGAACCTAAGTTTTTTGCCAATACATCGGTGATACCAGCAGCTTCCAGCACGGCGCGCATAGAGCCTCCGGCGATTACACCGGTACCGGCAGATGCAGGCTTTACCATTACTTTCGCCGCCCCTTCTTTAGCCCATTGATCATGAGGGATAGTGCCCTTCATGATGGGAACTTTAATAAGGTTTTTCTTTGCGTCTTCTATTCCTTTGGTAATAGCTTCCTGAACCTCTTTCGCCTTTCCCAAACCATGTCCTACAACACCGTTACCATCACCTACCACAACTAATGCAGAAAAGCTGAATGCACGACCACCTTTAGTTGTTTTTACCACACGATTGATCGCTACAACCTTATCTTTTAATTCAAGGTCGCCGGCTTTAACATTGTTCAAATTAACTGTTGACATTATTTCGTTTTAGAATTGAATAACTTTTTAAAATTGCAAACCACCTTCTCTTGCGCCTTCCGCCACTGCTTTCACCCGACCGTGGTACAGGTAACCTCCTCTGTCGAAAACTACATTTTTCACATTCAGATCAACAGCTTTGCGTGCAATAGCAGCACCTACTAATTTGCTCTTATCAGATTTAGTACCCGCCTGAGCTGCGATTTCTTTATCTTTTGTAGACGCCGCTGCAATAGTAACACCAGTAGTGTCATCAATCAACTGTGCGTAAATATCAGTGTTGCTGCGGAACACCGCCAATCTTGGTTTTTGTCCGGTTCCGCTGATCTTTACACGGATGCTGCGGCGAATGCTGGTTCTTCTTTTGACTTTTGCGTTTGACATTGTCTTTTCTATTTATTTTCCTGATACTGCCAGGAAGAATTTGAAAATTTGATGATTTGAGAATTTGAAAATGTTTAATGAATCAATTTTCAAATTAATCCATTTTCAAATCTTCAAATTAATTACTTACCTGCAGACTTACCTGCTTTTTTACGTACGATCTCACCAACGAAGCGAACCCCTTTTCCTTTATAAGGCTCAGGCTTACGCAGGCTGCGGATCTTAGCGCATACGGCGCCCACCAGTTGTTTGTCGCTTCCGCTGATGGTAATGGTAGGGTTCTGTCCTTTTACTGTTTCAGTAGCTACAGTAAGTTCTTTCGGAATATCAAAAACAATATTGTGAGAATATCCTAAAGCAAGATCCAGTACATTACCCTGGTTCGTAGCCTTAAAACCTACCCCAACCAATTCCATTTTCTTTTCGAATCCGTTAGTTACCCCTTCAACCAGGTTGGCAACCAATGCACGGGTTAAGCCATGCAGCGCGCGGTGGTGAATTTGATCAGAAGGACGGGTGATCGCGACCTCACCATCTTTTACTTCTACTTTAATATCCGCGTTAACGGGTTGTTTCAATTCGCCTTTTTTACCTTTAACGGTTACCACGTTGCTATTATCGACGGTAACAGTTACGCCGGCGGGAATTGTAATGAGTTGTTTACCTATACGAGACATAATTTTAATTTGAAAATTTGAGAATTTATATAATTTGAAAATGTAGGTCCAAATGGTTTCAGTTACCGTATAAAAAACTTAAATTCACATTGAGCCCTATTATTATTTGAAAACCATTTTCAAATTTTCAAATTTCCTAATTATCACATTCTAGTAGATGTGACAAAGAACTTCTCCACCAACGTTCTGAGCTTTTGCATCTTTATCGGTCATTACTCCTTTTGAAGTAGACAGGATAGCAATACCCAAACCGTTTTTAACCCGACGGATCTCAGCAGGTTTTGCATACTGACGCAAACCCGGGCGGCTAACTCTTTCCAGGCTTTGAATAGCCGGCTGTTTAGAGTTTGCATCGTATTTCAAAGCTATTTTAATAAGTCCTTGCTTATTATCTTCTTCAAATTTATACTTCAGGATATATCCCTGGTTGTATAAAATTTCAGTCAGGCGCTTTTTAAGGTTTGATGCAGGGATCTCCACGATACGGTGTCCCGCCATTTGAGCGTTACGTATTCTAGTTAAAAAATCTGCAATTGGATCTGTTACCATTGTTATATGAATTATTTCAGTTCTAAATTGAGTGGGTGGTTTATTTTAAAAGCCCATACCCTGTCTTACGGCTTTGTTAGGCTCCTCATCAGAGCTATGAAAAGATTTACCAGCTTGCTTTTTTCAATCCGGGAATTTTTCCGTTCAGGGCCATATCTCTTAAAGCAACCCTGGAAATTCCGAAATAGCGAACATATCCTTTTGGACGGCCAGAAAGCTGACAACGGTTTTTCAAACGCACTTTAGAAGAGTTTTTAGGCAGCTTGTCCAAAGCGGCGTAATCACCGGCTTTCTTCAGCTCTTCTCTTTTTGCGGCGTATTGCTCCACCATTTTCTCTCTTTTTTTCTGACGGGCTATAATTGAAGTTTTTGCCATTTTATATCAATTTCAATTTAATATTATTATTCAGCAGATTTCTTTGCGTTCTTAAAAGGCATTCCCAGTTCTTTCAACAGTTCATATGCTTCTGCATCTGTTGCTGCTGTAGTAACGAAGGTGATATCCATACCGGTAATTTTATTTACTTTATCGATATCAATTTCAGGGAAAATGATCTGCTCGGTAACACCCATGGTGTAGTTACCGCGACCATCGAAAGATTTTTCATTGATCCCTTTAAAGTCACGTACGCGGGGCAATGCCACTGCGATCAAACGATCCAGGAATTCGTACATTTTCTCACCACGCAGGGTAACACGCGCACCGATAGGCATGCTTTTACGCAGTTTGAAGTTTGAAATATCTTTCTTCGAGTTGGTAACCACTGCTTTCTGACCTGTAATGGTTGTCAGTTCCTCCACGGCAACGTCTACCAGCTTTTTATCGGTCACAGCGCCGTTTACACCGCGATTGATACAAATCTTTTCAAGCTTTGGAGCCTGCATTACTGATTTGTAAGAAAATTTCTTAACCAATGCAGGAACCACTTCATTTTTATATTTTGTGGCCAGCCTGGGGATATATGTTTTAGTACTCATGGTCTATTACTTTATTATGCGATACACAAAAGATTAGATTTTTTCTCCGGATTTTTTGAAGATGCGCAGCGTTTTACCTTCTTCGCGTACCCGCTTAATTTTAGAAGGAGCTTTAGCCTTTGCATCCCACAGCATAACGTTGCTGATATGGATCGGTGCTTCTGTTTTAACGATACCCCCCTTCGTATTCTGAGCCGAAGGTTTGGTATGTTTGGTTTTGATATTGATCCCTTCCACCAGCACTTTTCCATCTTCCACCAATACCTCTTTCACCAACCGGGGTTTGTATTCGTATTTACCGCTATCATCTTTCCGGGGTTTGCCGGCGCCGCTGATAACAATAACCAGATCACCTTTTTTAATATTGTACTTGGGTTTAAATCTTTTGCTCATTTTTTTATGCTTTCTTTATGCTTAATGCGCGAGGCGCGAGGCTTAACGCTATTTTTTATGGATAGAATGCCTGCCGCATTTTGCATTAGGCATTTAGCTTCTTACAGAACTTCAGGGGCCAATGAAACAATCCTCATATACCCTTTATCACGCAGCTCACGGGCCACGGGTCCGAAGATACGGGTACCTCTGGGCTCATCTGCTGCGTTTAAGATCACCACCGCGTTATCGTCAAAACGGATATAAGAACCATCTTTACGACGTAATTTGTTGGTGGTGCGAACAATAACGGCTTTAGCCACCGTACCCTTTTTAATACCACCTGCCGGTGTAGCGTCTTTAACCGTAACAACGATCTTATCACCGATTCTTGCATAACGCTGCCCACTGTTACCCAGCACACGGATGCAAAGAACTTCTTTAGCGCCACTGTTATCGGCAACGTTTAATCGGCTTTCTTGCTGTATCATTTTAATTTGTTTTTTAGTATTTAGTATTTAGTACTTAGTACTTAGATACAAAAATTATTGCTACATACTGAATACTCAGTACTAATATCTATTTAACTTTCTCAATTACCTCAACCAGTCTCCAGCGTTTCAGCTTGCTCAAAGGACGGGTTTCCATAATTTTAACGGTGTCCCCAATGCTGCACTCATTCTTTTCATCATGAGCGTGAAAGCTGGTAGTTTTTTTAAGGAACTTACCGTAAATAGGGTGTTTTACTTTTCTTTCAACCGCAACAGTAATGGTCTTTGTCATTTTGTTGCTGGTAACCACTCCTATTCTTGTTTTTCTTAAATTTCTTTCAGACATTTTATTTACCTTTTAGCTTGTACTAAATTGCTGTTAAGCTTTTACAGCTGCGCTGTTCTGTTTTAAAAACGTTTCAATTCTGGCGATATCTTTACGAAGCGCCCGGATAGACATCGGGTTTTCAAGCGGAGAAATAGCGTGAGCAAATTCCAGCTTTTTTAACCGCTGTTTGGATTGCTCCAGCTGTATCTTCAGGTCTTCAACGCTTACCCCTTTAATGCTGTCTACAAATTCTTTTTTCTTTGACATCTTTATTAATTTGAAAATGTGAGAATGTGTTAAATGTGAAAATTACTTGTTGCTATGCGACCGGACAATGTTTTAGGTTACTTCCCCCTACATTATCACATTTCCACATTACCACATTATTAATTCGTAACTAAATCCCTCCGCATGGTGAACTTTGTCTTGATCGGCAGTTTACCGGATGCCAGGGACAATGCCTGACGGGCCACTTCTTCACTAACGCCATCCACTTCAAATATGATACGGCCCGGCTGTACTACTGCTGCCCAGTATTCCAGGTTACCTTTACCTTTACCCATACGTACCTCTGCAGGCTTTTTGGTAATCGGCTTATCAGGGAAAATCCGGATCCAAACATTACCTTCCCGTTTCATGCTGCGGGTCAGCGCCTGACGGGCTGCTTCAATCTGACGGTCAGTAATCCAGTGAGAATCCAGGGCCTTTAAGGCGTAAGAACCAAAAGAAATGGTCGTTCCTCTTTTAGCATCGCCTTTCATGCGACCCTTCTGCATTTTCCTGTGCTTTGTTCTCTTCGGTTGTAACATCTTACTTAATTTGAAAATTTGAGAATGTGAGAATGTGAAAATGAACCCTCACAACCAAATAACTATTTTATTCGATGGATACCAGGAAACACAAATTTTCACATTCCCTGATTTCCACATCTCCACATTAATTAGTTTCTTTTATCTCTTCCTCCACCGCGACGATCCCGATCGCCTCTGCGGTCATCCCGGCGATGCTCTCTTCTTTCTCCGCCGCCTACATTTTTATCATTGCCGGAAATAAAGTTGGGGTTCAGATCGCGCTTAGCTAATACTTCACCTTTACAGATCCATACCTTGATACCGATCTTTCCGTAAACAGTCTGGGCAAATACGTTTGCATAATCAATATCCATACGGAACGTATGCAACGGTACCCGGCCTTGTTTGAACTCTTCGCTACGGGCAATTTCAGCACCACCCAAACGACCGCTCAGTTTTACTTTGATCCCTTCCGCACCCATACGCAGGGCAGAAGCAATCGCCATTTTAGTAGCCCGTTTAAAGTTGATGCGGTTCTCGATCTGACGGGCAATAGTGTCGCCTACGATCATCGCATCTGTTTCAGGACGACGGATCTCCAGGATATTGATCTGTACATCGTCGTTCTGCGTTAATTTTTTCAGCTCTTCTTTAATACGGTCTACTTCACCACCGCCTTTACCGATAATGATACCAGGCTTGGATGTATGAATCGTAATAATTAATTTACCTAAAGTTCTTTCGATAACAATTTTAGAGATCCCTCCTTTGTTGATACGCGCATTCAGGTAGGTTCTGATCTTATTGTCTTCGATTAACTTAGAAGCAAAGTCTTTTTTGCTTCCATACCAGTTAGATTCCCATCCGCGGATGATACCTAAACGGTTACCAATTGGATTTGCTTTTTGACCCATATTTATTGGTTATGCTTTTTTAGATTCTTTAGTTGACTTTTTCGCAGCAGCTTTCTTAGCCGGGGCTTCCTTCACTTCTTCTGCAGGAACCGCTTTAGCTTTCTTAGTTGCTTTTTTGCTTTCGCCGGCAACGTCCACAATAAGTGTAACGTGGTTGCTGCGTTTGCGAACACGGTACCCACGACCTTGGGGTGCGGGGCGCATACGCTTTAAGGTTCTGCCGCCATCTACAAAAATGGTCTTCACCACTAATCCGGCCTCATCGGCCCCTTCATTAGCCTGCTTCCAGTTTGTAATAGCGCTCAACACCAGCTTACGCAAAGGTACTGCAGGGTGTTTGGGATTGTGCTCTAATTCGGCCAATACCAAATCCACTCGCTGGCCGCGGATTAAATCAGCCAACAACCTCATTTTACGAGGGGATGTTGGATAATTTCTAAGTTTTGCTACTGCTTCCATTATTTTAGTTTCAAGTTTCCGGTTTCCGGTTCAATGTTTAGTACATTCCCCCTTCGCCATCAAACGATCTTTTTTTATAAAAAATTCTTTTTACTAATACGATTACTTCTTATCGCCCGCATGTCCTTTGAAGTTGCGGGTCGGTGCAAATTCACCCAGTTTATGTCCAACCATAAACTCTGTAACATATACAGGAATGAACTTATTTCCGTTATGTACTGCAAAAGTGTGGCCTACAAAATCAGGTGTAATTGTAGAGCGGCGGCTCCAGGTTTTAATTACAGCCTTTTTCCCTTTTCCTTCATTAATAGCCAGCACTTTGTTCTCTAAGTGAGTTGCTACATAAGGACCTTTTTTTATCGAACGAGCCATATTTGTTTATTTCTGATTTCTGAATTCTGATTAGTGATTACTATTTAGCCAGTTTACTTCCGTTTTTACGCTGGATAATTAACTTATCGCTTGACTTACCCACTGTTCTTGTTTTCTCTCCTTTAGCGTATTTACCAGTACGGCTGCGTGGATGACCACCGGAAGCTCTACCTTCACCACCACCCATCGGGTGATCTACAGGGTTCATCGCCACACCACGGTTTCTGGGGCGGATACCTTTCCAGCGGTTTCTACCGGCTTTACCCATGCTTTGCAGGCTGTGGTCGCTATTGCTTACCACCCCTACTGTAGCAAAACAGTTGATCAGTACTTTTCTCAACTCACCAGAAGGCATTTTCAATACAGCGTATTTTTCTTCCTTGTTGGTTAACTGAGCAGAAGCACCGGCGCTTCTGGAAATTTTACCACCCTGACCCGGATTCAGTTCAATATTGTGAACGTTAGTACCCAGTGGCATATTCTTCAATTGCAACGCATTACCAATTTCAGGAGCTACGGCATTACCGCTGATCACTTCAGTGCCGATCTTCAGCCCCTGAGGCGCCAGGATATAACGCTTTTCACCATCTGCATATTCCAACAATGCTATAAATGCAGTACGGTTCGGATCGTATTCGATGCTTACCACTTTCGCAATTACATCATGCTTATCTCTTTTGAAATCTACGATACGGTATTTCTTCTTATGTCCACCACCTCTGTAACGCATGGTTAAGTGACCAGAAGAGTTACGCCCACCTGTGCTTTTCTTAGTTTCAACTAAGCTTTTTTCAGGTTGGTTGGTAGTGATTTCGGAAAACGAATTTCCGATTCTCCAACGGGTTCCGGCTGTTACCGGTTTAAATTTCTTTACTGACATTGTATTTATTTCAGATTCTTATCTATTCAACACTTCGCGGCGGTTGATTGCCTTTCTGTTTTTGTTAATGGTTCATAGATCATAGTTCATGGTCTCTTTCTATGAACTATATGCCATATGCTATGAACTTAAATATTTGCGTACAGATCGATCTCCTCTCCGGCCGCTACAGTAACATAAGCTTTTTTATACCCTGCTTTACGTCCCTGGATAAAACCGGCCTTTGTATAACGGGTTTTATTTTTTGCAGGGGCTACAACTGTATTTACGCTGGTTACGGTAACACCATAAAAAGTTTCAATAGCTTTTTTGATTTCCAGCTTGTTCGATTTTTTTGCCACTTTGAAAGCATAGCGATGCAGCTTTTCCTGCTGAGCGTTTGCTTTTTCGGTTAAAATCGGCTTTATTAATATTTCAGAAGGTTTCATCTTTTACTAATTTGAAAGTTTGAAAATGTGGTAATGTGAAAATTTTAATCTCTATATTTTGTGCTGATCGCATTTCCACATTTCCACATCAGCACATTTACACATTTGTTTAAGCTTCTGCAGTTTCTAAATCTTCAGAAAATATTTTAGCAGCGCCTTCAGAAAGTACCAGTACTTCAGAGTTTACGATATCATAAGTATTAATATCGCTCAAGGGCAGTGCCAGTACGCTGGGTACATTGCGCAATGACAATTCAACATTATCATTCGGTTCTGCAGTGATGAACATTAACTTCTTATCGCCTACATTCCATTTGCTTAAAGCAGTGGTTAAAGTTTTTGTTTTAGGAACTTCCAGGTTGATGTCCTCAACAACAACGATAGCATTTGCTTTTGCTTTATAAGACAGCGCTGAAATCTTAGCCAGGTCTTTTACTTTCTTGTTCAGCTTAAAGCTGTAATCGCGGGGCTTGGGTCCGAAGATGGTACCACCACCTTTGTACAGCGGATTCCGGATATTACCTTTACGGCTGCCACCGGTTCCTTTTTGTTTGTGCAGCTTGCGGCTGGCACCCTGTACTTCCGCACGGGTCTTTACTTTATGGGTTCCCTGGCGCTGTGCAGCTAAATATTGCTTAACAGCCAGGTAGATCACGTGGTCATTGGGTTCTGCACCAAAGATATCATCAGGCAACTCTACGGAGCGGCCAGTGCTTTTACCTTCTATATTTAAAACTTCAATTTGCATTTTCAAAAATTTTATGTGTTACAGGATACCGGATCTTACTTTTGGATATAAACGATAGAACCGATATGGCCCGGTACGGAACCACTAACCAGAATGTAATTTTTTTCAGCGAAGATCTTCACCACTTTCAAACCTTTCAGTTTTACGCGGTCGCCACCCATACGGCCGGCCATACGCATACCTTTCATTACACGGCTGGCGTCGGAAGAGTTACCTAATGAACCCGGAGCACGCTGACGATCATGCTGACCGTGCGACTGCTCACCTACCCCGTGGAAACCATGACGTTTTACAACACCCTGGAAACCTTTACCTTTTGTAGTACCTACAACATCAACTTTATCACCTTCTTCGAAGATGTCTACAGTAATGGTATCACCAATATTTTTTTCGAGGGAATAATCTCTGAATTCTTTTGAGAATTTTTTAGCGGAGGTGTTAGCTTTAGCGAAGTGGTTTTTCTCTGGTTGTGTGATGCGACTTTCTTTTTTATCGCCGAAAGAGATCTGCAGTGCGTTGTAACCGTCTGAATCTGTTGTTTTTACCTGCGTTACGACACAAGGACCGGCTTCAATGATCGTACAGGCTGTTTGTTTACCTGAAGGATCATAGATACTGGTCATTCCCAATTTTTTCCCAATAATACCTTTCATTGTTATGTTGTTTTATGCCGAACAGGTTTATTGGGACTTTCACGCTGGTGGCGCGACTCGATCCCCGTTTGCTAGCGACCTTTTCCGTTGTTTCCTGCCTGATGCAGAATTAGGAAGTACCGATAGTAAACAAACCCTGAATGGCTTGTTTTTATGTTTTTACTTCGTTTGCTTAAGAAGCTGATTTTCAGAGCTCTTTTCTTCCCGCAGGGCGGAACTTGAGAGATGAAAGTATTTTAAAAAGAACTAGTTGCCACAGGCAGCGCCTCCCGATAGCTATCGGGATTAGGCTTTGATCTCCACTTCCACACCGCTGGGCAAATCCAGCTTAGACAAAGCGTCTACTGTGCGGGAAGAAGAAGTATAGATATCCAATAATCTTTTGTGTGTAGCCAGTTGAAACTGCTCGCGGCTCTTTTTGTTTACGTGCGGAGAACGCAAAACGGTAAAAATTTTACGATGCGTGGGCAAAGGAATAGGCCCTGTAACAACTGCACCAGTGCTGCGCACTGTTTTTACGATTTTTTCTGCTGATTTATCAACCAGGTTGTGATCGTAAGACTGTAATTTAATTCTGATTCTCTGTGACATTGGATAAACCCAATTTTATTTGGGAGTGCAAATGTACAGTCTCCTTTTGAAATAAACTAATTTTTATCCATTAATTTTAAAACATTGCACTTTATGTAACGCAGGAACCGCTTTGCAGATATCAATTTTTATCAATAAATTAGATGCGACGACCCTTGCAGTAAAAAAATAACCAATCAGTGGGCAACAACTGCTTTATGAAAAAAGACATCCTTTTATTATTAATTATTTGTTTTTCAATTAATTGCGAAGCTCAAAATTTAATTCCGGCAAAACGCAATACTATAGTTTACACCAGTATAGATTCCGCCGTCAAATACAAGGACTCGGTTCTCTATCTTGAATTAAAACATGATGCCATCCTCAAAACAGATCTGAGCCTTATAGCACAACTGCCCAACCTGACCCAACTTTCGCTTTATGGCGGAGGGCTCACGCAGATACCCGAAAGCATTTACAAACTCGGCAACCTGCGCCAGCTTACCATCAGTTATAACAAAATAAGCAGTATCCCGAAAAGCATATTAAAGCTGAAAAAGCTGGAATATCTGGCGTTAAATAATACCAGGGTAACAGAAATCCCCGGCTGGATAAAAAACATGTCGTCTCTAAAATCACTTGTTCTTGAACGCAATAATATTACCACCCTTAAAAACAGCCCCGGGCTTAATAGAACACTTAACTATTTGAGTATCAGCAATAATCAGCTAAAAGAACTACCTGCTTCGTTTAAAGCCTTCTCTAATTTAAAGAAGATATCTCCCATAATAAGTTTACCCATTTACCCGGCATTCTGTTATCGCTAACATCGCTTGAAGCACTAGATGTATCCGGTAATAATCTGCAAATGCTTCCCAGGGAAATTGCTGCCTTACAGGAACTGAAACAACTTAAATTGGATAGCAATCCCTTTACACAACTGCCTCCATTAGACAGTTTAAAAGCATTGGAAATGCTTTCTATAAGTAATGATACGGTACTGTCTGAAATACCGTCATTGCCCCCATCACTTAAACATTTGTATGCCTATAACGCCAATAATCTCAGGAGCATTCCTAAAGCGCTCCGGAACTGCGAACAGTTGAAAACATTGATTGTCACCAATGCACACATTGACTTTGCGCCGTCCTGGATATTTGAGTTAAAAAAATTGAATTGGCTGACACTCGATGGAAATCGCATCACTAGTATTCCCCCGGTTATAAATATACCGGAATTAGAGTATCTGAATTTAGATAATAATAAAATAGATTCAATCCCCTTTTCCCTTTTTACACTCCCTAAATTAAAGACCCTGTCTATAAACAATAACCCGGTAAAACATATCCCAAAAGCGATTTTACAAGCAGGGGCGCTAAAATATTTTAATATTGAAAAAACACGGATAGCCAGTGAAGAATACACCGGGATCAGGATAGAAACGGCAAACAAGTCCATTATAATAACTGCGGACGATAAACTAAAATTATTAGCCTACGACAGAAACAGGCCCTGCTATTCAGACGATGACAGCCTTTTGTTCAATTACGAAATATTTACAAAAACGGAAGTGCCCCCAAGATTTAACGAAAACACAAATGATAAAATTGATTTTTTTAACCGATCACTCCTTTTCCCGTACATTGATTCAACAGGATACAAAGACCAACCGTTCTCAGATACGGTAATTGTAAAGTTTGTTGTGCTACCCTACGGCGGCATCACCAAAGTAACTACTTTGGTTGCCAAACTGAAGCAAACCAAACAGGAGGCGCTGCGATTGTTAAAGCTCTCCTGCACCGGCTGGAAACCGGCTGTTACAGGCAGCAGAAGCGTGAAAGCATGGTGTTATACACGGTTTATATTTACCCAATTTTACAGTGGTGGTATTATTCAAAAGAAATTATCCGTGCAGGTTATTCCGCAGTACCCATAGGAGGTATTTATTGGTGCACGAATTCCGTCAGCTCCGCGATCTTATCAGTATTAATATACCCAACCCCTAATGCTTCAAAGGTTTTCCAGGCATTGGGCGTGTCCGGAGCCCCCCAGAAACGGACTGTTTTGCCGGCCCGGCGCGCTTTGGCGATCTCCCGCTCCAACACCAGTTTGGAAGCCGCATCTAAAGTACCGGTACCATCCCATTTGGAATAGTCCCTGAAATTAGCACTGAAAAGCGCAACCCTGGCAAGATTCTTCTTGGTATAGTTATAGGTAAGATCCCCATCAAACCAGATAAAAGAGGGATACGTAAACAAAGAGTCCTTGGAGGGCTGATTACCGGTTATTACGATCCGCACCCGCTTATTATTAATGATATCCGGGTACGCTTTCAGCTCCCTGATAATTTCAGCTACGGTGGCAACGCCGTCAATTTTGCAATCGATCAGGAGCACCAACTGTCTTTTGGGGTCGGGATATACGGCTCCTTTATTCTTAAGGATCATTGATTTCAAAGGATCCAGGTAAAGACTCCTCAGCGTCCGGTCTGGCCGGATCTCTTTTTCGTTATGCGCCACCAACAGCTCGTTGGGTCGCAAAAACACATCCGCTTCTATTGAACCGAACCGATGTTCATAAGCCAGCCAGAAAGGCCTTTTCTGTTCATAGTCATTGTGGGAATGTGCATTTTGAACGGTGTAGATCTTTGGTTGCGCAAAAGCATTAGCAGCAATACAAAGACAAAAAGCAAGCAACAGTTTTCTCATGTTAAAAGAATTTGTCGTTTTAGAAAATTATAATAATTCCCGCAGAATGCGCAGATTATCGCAGGCTAAATAATCATATATCAGCGTAAATCTGCGAAGTCAGCGGGAAATACTATTACATACAATAATGTCCCCGGACACGTCCTTAACTGAAAGACATTTTATAATCCACCCGTATCTTCCCGTTGGCAATATCGTTCAGCTTACTTTTTATCAGTTTCTTTTTTAAAGGCGGCAGGTAATCAATAAATAATTTCCCTTCGATATGATCATATTCATGGAGAATGACCCGCGCCGTAATACCACTAAAGGTTTGGGTATACTCCTGAAAATCTTCATCCTGGTAGGTTATTGTTACGGTTTCATTGCGGCGTACATCTTCCCGTATTTTAGGAATGCTCAGGCATCCCTCATTGTAACTCCAGAGCGCCCCCTCCATTTCTTCTACATAAGCATTAATAAACACCTGGCGGATACCTTCATCACCAGGATAGAGGTCCTTTTCATCATCCTCAAGATTTTCGATGATCTGCCGGCTATCCACTACAAAAAGACGGATGGACCGGTTAATTTGCGGGGCAGCAAGGCCTACGCCGTTGCTGGCGTACATGGTTTCCCACATCGATTCAATAAGTGATTGCAACTCAGGATAGCCAGCGTCAATATCTTCCGCCACTTTTCTTAAAACAGGATTGCCGTAGGCAACAATGGGTAAAATCATAGATGCAAAGGTAGTAAGAATTGGCATATCGGTTGCAGGTTGCAGGTTTCTGGTTTGTCGTTTGACGTCTGACGTTTTTGCATTTGCATTGCGCGTTTAGCATTCCGCATTAAGCGTTCAACTACTCCCCAGAAAATGTACACAAATCTTGTATTTTCGTAAAAAAACTGCTATGAGAAAAAACTTGCTTGCATTGTCCGTTCTGCTTTCGGTTATTTGTCTGTCCTGCCAAAAGGGAAACGACACCTTTGACACTTCAGGTTGGTATTTCAAAGTTAAAATAGATAATCAGTGGGAAACCCTTCCAGACGACCTGGGAGCCTATTTGCAAACGGAATGGTCGGGCAGTAATATGCCCTTTTTAGCGCTTAGCGCCAAAAACAACGCAACCGGGGAGTACCTGCTTTTAAATTTCAATGTGACCGTCGTCAAGTATAATGCAGACAGCACTGTTAAGAACCCGCCCAGCATGAAATATGACTTTCGCTATCTTGGCTACTCGGTAAATGATGAATGGGTTATGGAAACCAGGCAATCTATGGGCAGTCCTAACCCTGATTTGGGAAAGATCAACTTACAGGAGTTTAAAGTGATTGATACTGCCGGGAAAATGGCAGGGCTCTTTACAGGAAACTTATCCTATGTGAATAAGGCGGGCAAAACGGTAACCATTACAGAGGGCCGGTTTAATTTGCCCAGGAATGATCAGAAAAGGTTGAATTAAGGGTTTGCAGATTACTGGATACTTGATACTCGATGCTTGATACTCAATACTGGAATCGAGCATTAAGGATCCGGTATCAAGCATTGGCATTCCGCATTAAGCATCCTGCATTGAGCGTTCCGCATCAAGCATTCCGCCCCAGGTATTCCTGCAATATAATCGTAGCCGCAATTTCATCCACCAGCGCCTTATTCCTTCGCTGCATTTTCTTCAATCCCATTTCCAGCATGGCGTCCTTAGCCATTTTGGAGGTATAACGTTCATCCACCAATTCCAGGGGCATTGCAGGAAAATGTTTTTTTATCTCTTTAACTGCTTTTCTTACCAAAGGAGTGCCATGCGTATCAGAATCATCCCAGTTCTTGGGCTCGCCCATGATAATTTTTTCAACGGGCTCCTCCCCGGTATATTTTTTCAGAAAAGGGATCAGCTCTTTAGAATCGATCGTTGTGAGCCCTGTTGCTATAATTTGCAACGGATCGGTAACTGCGATGCCGGTGCGTTTTAAACCATAGTCGATTGCGAGAATTCTAGCCAAGATGAAATAATAAATAAGAAATGTAAAACTATGGGCCATGAACTATAAACCATGAACCAGAAACATGTCCGCGATGACCAATACCGCAAAAACTACCGAAGCAATGCCATTGGCCGTCATAAACGCCAGGTTCACCTTCCGGAGGTCGTTGGGTTTTACAATACTGTGCTGATAAATAAGCATGCCGATAAATACAGCCACCCCGCACCAATAGACCCAGCCAAAATGCCCGCTGATACCGGCAAAAACTACTGCAGCGGCACTAAGCAAATGCAAAACGGTTGAAACCTGCAGGGCTTTTTTACCGCCCAGTTTTGAGGGAATGGAATATAACTCATTTGTACGGTCAAAGGCTTCGTCCTGCAGGGCGTAAATAATATCAAAACCACTCACCCAAAACAACACAGCAAAAGAAAACAAGACCGGTAGCAGGGCAAATGTTCCGGTAACAGCCAAATAAGCGCCAATAGGCGCTAATGACAACCCCAGCCCCAGCACCAGGTGACATAAAGCGGTAAAACGCTTGGTGTAGCTATACCCCAGCACCACCAATAATGCTACAGGTGATAAAAAGAAACAAATAGTATTAATAAAATAGGTGGCCATAATAAACAATAAACTGTTTACAACCGTAAATCCCAATACTCTTTTGGCGGGCAAAACACCTGCGGGAATCTCGCGCACCGCGGTACGGGGATTTAAGGCATCAAACCGGCGATCCAGGTAACGGTTAAACGACATGGCCGCGTTTCGCGCCAGCACCATACATAATAGAACCAGCAAAAACAACCAGCCTTTTTCCCTGAAAAAATAAATGGATTTATTCCACATGGTGGGCATGATCCCCGTGGCATTGGGCGACTCATCACTTATATCCAGACTGCGAACCCCCAGGAAAAAACCTATAAACGCAAAAGGCATCGCAAAAATAGTATGCGAGAATTTTACCAGGCTCAGATAATTTTTTGCAACTGACATTGGGCAAAATTAACAGAGTTCATTCAATCGGCAAGCGGAAGGCGGAAGGCGGAAGGCGGAACGCGACGGCAGTTGACTATTGACTATTGGCCCCGATATACCCCCGCACCAATTCCCACAGCACCACTCCCGCTGCCGTGGCAATGTTCAAAGAATGTTTCATTCCCAATTGCGGAATTTCAATGCAATTATCGCATAAAGCGATAGTAGATTGCTCTACCCCGGTAACTTCATTGCCGAATACCAGGGCAATTTTGGATCGGCCATCCCAGTTCAGTTCGTTTAGTTTTTTGCTGTTGGCAACCTGTTCAATAGCGAATACTGCATATTCCAACTGGCGTAATTCATCAATGGCTTCTTTTGCACTGGGAAAGTGTTTCCAGGTTACGGACTCTTCCGCTCCCAGCGCTGTTTTTTTTATTTCCTTATGCGGCGGCTTTGCCGAATACCCGGTAACATAGATTCCTTCCACCAGGAACGCATCACTGGTACGAAAAACACTGCCCACATTATAAGCGCTGCGAATATTTTCCAGCACCACCACGATCGGCATTTTCTCTGACTCCCTGAATTCCGCTACCGATTTGCGCCCCAGCTCTTCCATACTTAATTTTCGCATGGCGCAAAAATAACATTTTTTGGTTCCCAATATATTTAACCGCGATAACACAAAGAACAACCTATAAGGCATTGCTCACGGATTCCGTAGATTATCACAGAAGGATTTCAAAATCTGTGTACATCTGTGCCATCTGTGAGAAAAAAAGGAGATAAAAACCTGGCGTCCTTGCGCCCTGGCGGTTAAAAAAACTGTATCATTGTGCATAAATGTAAATACGTAGTATTTCACTAATACCCTTATATGAATTTTACCGCGCATAATATCAAACTCAAAGACGGCTCCACCACTATGAACAACGGCACTCCCATTTTAGCCGAAAGCGCTATGTGGACCTCAATTGCCCAAACCGTTGATTTATTCTTTCCTCAAACCCATGCAGAGCGGGCCACCGTTAAAGTAGCCGACCTCGGATGCCTGGAAGGTGGCTATACTGCTGCATTTGCCCGGATGGGATTTGATGCGCTGGGTATTGAAGCCCGCGAAGACAATGTGAAGAACTGTAACCTGGTTAAAGAAAACCTGGGACTGCCCCACCTGAATTTTGTTAAGGATGATGTGCGCAATATGGCAAAATACGGTCCTTTTGATATTTCTCTTTGCTACGGTTTGCTGTATCATTTAAATGACCCCGTTAGTTTTTTACAAACACTTTCCGACAGTACAAAAAAACTATTGCTGCTGAATACCCATTTCGCACCGGAACACGACTTCCGGTATAGCCTCGGGCCTATAAACAATTACCTGCTGGCGCCCATTCAAAAAAGAACTCATTTTTTAGAACGGCAAAAAAACTACCGCCTTTCCCCCATCACCACTAACGAAGGATATAGAGGCCGGTGGTATAAAGAATGGAACCAGCGCACTGCAAAATCAGGCATTGAAAAAATGCTATGGGCTTCTTATAACAACGACCGGTCTTTTTGGCTGTGTAAGAAAGAACTGACACAGGTATTGCACAGCGTAGGGTTTACCCACGTATTTGAACAGTTTAACTTTACGGGCGACCTGGTGCCGGATCACTACACCAGTTCTTTTAACCGTACCATGTTTGTGGCGTTAAAAAGTTAAAGCCGCCCTTACGGAGCGGCTTAACCTTTTTGCTATAATCAAAATTACTTTTTCATATCGTCACGAATCGCTTTTAACTTAGACGATGGCAGGAAAATTTGAAATCCCAAACTCAATTCGGGAGCAAATGCCACACCATTATTACCGGCGCCTGTAATAATATTCGCCTTAGCAAGCGCTTCTAATGCAATATTCTGATTCACGAAAAATGCAACCCCCGGCCCAATTCCGGCACCAAATCCGTTTGTGGATTTACCGCCACCATTAGCACCACTAACCCCCGCATTAGCTTCTGCAAAAGCACGGGTCTGTTTAGGGGTATTAACTTCGTCATGCCCGAAATAATAACGCGCCAGCGGGCCTACAAAATAATTAAAACTGGGGCTCTGGGCTCTCCCGGCTTTTAAGCCCAAACTTACTTCACCACCTAGGGCCAGGTTATCCTGTATAAACCAGGCGGCTTTCGGAGTAATATTCATGCTAAAACTCCTTTCATTTGTATTTCCGCCAATGGTTGCCAAACTACCTCCTATTAAGTAATAGCCTTTCTGAGTTTGTGCCTGCGCACCTAACGCCATCGTAGTAAGCACTACGGCAAAGATCAATAGCTTTTTCATAAATTGAATATTTTATATAGGTACAAACCAACAATTATGCCATTCGAGCCAAAATAGTTAAAAATCAAGCCTTTTATTGACAAAAAAGCAACCGGCGTGTGTAAAATGATATGCTCTTCCCGCCTGCAAAAATGCGCTTTTGCCCTATTTTTGCCCTCCATGGCCAAAGTAAAAAATAACCCCCAGGATACCCCGCTGATGCAGCAGCATAAGGCGATTAAGCAGAAATACCCGGATGCAATACTCCTGTTTCGTGTGGGTGACTTCTATGAAACCTTTGGCCAGGACGCCGTCATAGCGTCCCAGGTGCTGGGCATTACGCTAACCAAACGCAATAACGGGGCCGCCGCCTCGCTGGACCTTGCCGGTTTTCCGCACCATTCGCTGGATACTTATTTACACAAACTGGTGAAAGCGGGCTACCGGGTGGCGATCTGCGATCAGTTGGAAGATCCTAAACAAGCCAAGGGCATCGTAAAACGGGGTGTTACCGAAATGCTTACACCGGGCACGGCAGTGAACGACAAACTGCTGGAGCATAAAAACAATAATTTTCTTGCAGGGATTCATTTTACCGATAACGATCAGTTCGGTCTTGCCTTTTTAGATCTTTCTACCGGCGCGTTTTTTATCGCCGAAGGCGACAAAGAATACGCGGATAAATTGCTGCAAAGCTTTAACCCGTCAGAAACAATCTTTCAACGGCATCAACAAAAAAGATATAAAGAATACTTTGGCGGTAAAACTTATATTTATACGTTAGACGAATGGATCTTTGACGTAACGTATGCACAGGATACCTTGCTAAAACATTTCCAGACACATTCATTAAAAGGCTTTGGGATTGAAGGGCTGGAACTGGGCATTACTGCCGCAGGCGCATTGATCCACTACCTGAGAGATACCGAGCATCCGAATCTTCAGCACATAACCGCCATTGAAAGCATCCGCAAAAATGATTTTCTGTGGATGGATAAGTTCACCATCCGTAATCTCGAACTGATGGGCGGCGGCCCTGATCAGCATACCCTCATCAGTGTTTTGGATAACACCACCTCCCCCATGGGAGCGCGCTTATTAAAACGATGGATGATCTTTCCACTGATCGACATTCAAAAAATAAACGAGCGGCTGGATGTTGTGGAACTGCTGATCAAAGAAACAGATCTTCGTCAATCTTTAATACAGGCGATCAAACAATGTGGAGATATAGAACGACTGGTAGCAAAGATCCCCACAAAAAAGATCAATCCCAGGGAAATATTACAACTCGCCAGGGGACTGCAACAGGTGGCTATTATCAAACAACTTTGCGAAGCCGAACAACAAGGCTATTTGCAACAGGTGGGTGCTGCATTGGATCCCTGTCCTATAATTGCGGCGAAAATAAGTGCACAGATTATTGAAAACCCTCCGGCCTCAATAGCCAAAGGAGGAATGATCCAAACCGGCGTGCTGCCCGGGCTGGATGAATTAAGAACGATCTCTCAAAACGGGAAAGCCTACCTGGCCCAATTGCAGACCAAAGAGGCAGAACAGACGGGCATCAGCTCGCTTAAGATCGGGTTCAACAATGTATTTGGTTATTATCTTGAAGTAACCAATATTCATAAGGCAAAGGTTCCCGACAGTTGGATTCGCAAGCAGACCCTTACCAATGCGGAGCGCTACATCACCCCTGAATTAAAAGAATACGAAGAGAAAATTACCGGCGCCGAAGAAAAAATACTGACGCTGGAACAACAGCTTTACGAGCAGTTGCTAAATGAATTGTTTACCTGGCTGGTCCCCATTCAAACGAACGGCAATCTTATCGCCGTGCTGGATTGCCTTTGCTGCTTCGCACATAATGCGCTGCAGTATCAATATAAACGGCCCGTTGTTCATGAAGGCGCAGATTGGAGTGTAAAAGAAGCAAGACATCCCGTGATTGAGCGCAATCTGCCGGTGGGTGAGGCCTACATCAGCAATGACCTGGAACTGAATAAAACCGATCAGCAGATCATCATTCTTACCGGTCCGAACATGAGCGGTAAATCAGCACTGTTAAGACAAACAGCGCTGATCACCCTGATGGCGCATATGGGAAGTTTTGTTCCGGCAACTGAAGCCCATATTGCATTGACCGATAAAATATTTACCCGTGTGGGCGCTTCCGACAATCTAAGTGGCGGCGAAAGTACCTTCATGGTGGAGATGAATGAAACAGCCTCCATTATTAATAGTATTACCGACAGAAGCCTGGTGTTACTTGATGAAATAGGTCGTGGTACTTCTACCTATGATGGCATTTCCATAGCCTGGAGCATTGCCGAATACCTGCATCAATCGCCGCACAAACCCAAAACACTATTTGCCACCCATTACCACGAGCTTAATGAACTGGAAGAAAAGTTCACGGGCATCAAAAACTATCATGTCACCAATAAAGAAATAGGCAATAAGATCATCTTCCTGCGCAAACTGGCGCGTGGTGGCAGTACCCATAGCTTTGGTATTCATGTAGCCAAGATGGCCGGTATGCCGCCAGCCCTGATCAACCGGGCTAACCAGATACTGGAACAACTGGAACATAAACATGTTGATGAAAAAAACGCCGGCACTTCCATCACAGAAAAAATAAAAGACATCACTAACCCGAAATTCCAGCTCTCGATATTTGACGTGCACAGCCAAACTTTTGATGAGATCCGGCAATTGCTCACGGATATCGACATTAACCGGCTCACTCCGGTAGAAGCGCTGCTGAAATTACAGGAGATAAAGGGAAAATTACAGTAGAAAGCATATCCATCGGTTAGGTGTAACTTAAAAAACTATAATGACAGAAAAAGAAAAGTGCAAACAGGGACTGCTCTATGCAGCGAATGATGAACAATTAACAGCGGAGCGGCGTATTTGCAAAAGTATATGCCAGCAATATAATCAAACGGAATATTCAAACATCGAAAAAAGAAATGAGCTCCTTGAAAAAATAATCAAAAAAACCAAACAGCATTTTGTAATTGAACAACCGTTTTGGTGCGACTATGGCTATAATATTGAGCTGGGTGAAAACTTCTATTCGAATCACAATCTTATCATATTAGATGGCGCCAAAGTAACGTTTGGAGATAACGTATTTATAGGGCCTAATTGCGGTTTCTATACGGCGGGGCATCCGGTAAATATTGAACAAAGAAATGAAGGGCTCGAATATGCCCAACCTATTACCATCGGCAATAACGTTTGGCTGGGTGGAAATGCAGTAGTTATGCCTGGTGTAACCATTGGTGATAATACAATTATAGGAGCCGGAAGCGTGGTAACTAAACCGATTCCGGGGAATGTGGTTGCAGTGGGCAATCCCTGCCGTATTTTAAAAGAATTAAAATAACAACGCCGCAAAGTAACATTTGGCCAGGGAGCCGGTGAAACGATAGGTCAAAGACAATTGACAACAATATCTTCCCGCATTTCCGTCTTCCCGGCACTGATTTGCGTCTGGCTTTTTACACGGCCACAAAGGGCTTCTCCGCTTTTCACATTTCTTTCGTTTCTTTGCACCTGCTGAACAATACAAACAAATGAAATTAGATATATTAGCTATCGGTGTGCACCCGGACGACGTAGAGTTATGCTGCGCGGGCACGCTGTTAAAAGAAATCCAATCCGGAAAAAAGGCCGGAATCATTGACCTTACCCAGGGGGAATTAGGTACCAGGGGCACAAAGGAAACCCGTTATAAGGAAGCTGCCGATGCGGCACGGATCATGGGCGTCTCCGTAAGAGAGAATTTAAAAATGCGGGACGGCTTTTTTAAAAATGATGAGGAGCACCAGCTACAATTGATAAAAGTGATCCGCAAATACCAGCCCGATATTATTTTGGGCAATGTATTGAACGACCGGCATCCCGACCATGGCCGCGCAGGGCATTTGATCAACGACGCCTGCTTCCTCTCGGGATTGGCTAAGATCGAAACGTTTGACGATGCCGGCGCCCCCCAGCAAAAGTGGCGCCCTGCCTATTTCTTTCAATACATGCAAGATTGGTTTCATGATCCCAACCTGGTTATTGACATTTCCGATGTTATTGACCTCAAAATGAAAGCAATAGAAGCATACGCCACCCAATTTTATACAGGTGCTGCCCCCTCGGGGGATGCGGAGCCCCAAACCTACATCTCTACGCCGGACTTCCGGGAAAGCATTTTAGCCAGAAGCCGCATGCTGGGCAAGCGGATCGGCGTAAAATATGCAGAAGGCTTATTGAGTACCAAGGTAATAGGAATGTCCAACCTATCAGGCGTTATCCTGAATGAGACCTGATAAACGTTAAAAAGCCGCCCTTTATTTTGTGAAATTTAATGCGGAAAGCTTATGGGTTTTGGTTACCTTTGCACACCGAAATATAAATATAAAAGTATTCTAACAATGGCTTTTCCAAAATTTGCAACTCCCCCGCCCCCTTCATTTCACACGGTTTTAAAAAACCGGGTTCATGATTATTTTGAAGAGAAAGGTGTGCAAAGTACCGGAAATTTTCGCCTGTACTCAAAAGCTCTGTTCCTGGTTGCGGGTTTTTTGGCGGTTTATATTCACCTCGTATTCTTTACGCCCGCCACTGCCTGGGCTATCATCGAATGTTTATTGCTGGGGCTGTTCACATCGGCCATCGGCTTCAACATTATGCATGATGGTGCGCACGGGAGTTTCAGCAGCAAGCCCTGGGTAAATACCCTGGCCGCATCTTCTTTAAATTTTCTTGGAGCCAATACTTTTATGTGGAAGATGAAGCATAATGTGATCCATCACGCTTATACCAATATTGACGGGATTGATGACGACCTTGATGCCAAGCCCTTTTTGAGACTCTGCGAATCGCAGAAGTTTTACAAAATGCACCGGTACCAGCATCTTTATTTCTGGTTCGCGTATTCATTGCTGTATCTTTTCTGGATCTTCTTTTCCGACTACAAAAAATATTTTACGGGCAAAGTGGGTGATATCCCTTTAAAGAAAATGAAGCCCAAAGACCATTTCGTATTTTGGGGATTTAAGTTATTGCATATTTTCCTTTTTGTGGCGTTCCCCATTTATATGCTGGGTTTTGAGGACTGGGCCATCGGCTTCCTGGTATACACGCTTTTTTCCGGTTTTGTACTTAGTATTGTTTTTCAGTTAGCGCATACGGTTGAAGACACTCATTTCCCTGTTGTGAACGAGCAAAACAATAAAGTAGACGATGAGTGGGCCATTCACCAGTTGAAGACCACAGCCAATTTTGCCACAAAAAACAGGTTAGCCTGTTGGTTTATGGGCGGATTAAATTTCCAGGTGGAGCATCATCTTTTCCCCAAGATATCGCATATACACTATCCAAGGATCAATAAGATCATCAAAAACACCTGTAAGGAGTTCAATGTAAGTTATATTGAATTCCCGAAAGTGTTCTCCGCTTTTGTTTCGCATGTTGCGTACCTGAAGGAACTCAGCAACCCGGGGCTGGCACATTAGCATTAACAATAAACCTGAAAGGTTAAACGATAAACGCGAGTGGGCCGCATTTATCGTTTCGCGTCTCACCATGCAATAAGCATAACACTGGTTAAATTTTTCTTAGCCGGTAGAATCATACAATTTTATCGATACATTTGATGTAATAAACGATGCCAGTAATGAAAAAAATTCATTTATTACTTCTTTTGATTTTATTGTCCGCCATGAAGCTGAACGCCCAGGAAAAAAATAATGCCGCGGTGCTTGCCAATCATCAGGCCATTTACGTTGTAGACCTGAAGAAGGCTGCCAACTTTTACGCCTCCATCATCGGTTTGCAGCAGGTAGAGGAGCCTTTCAAGATAGGAAAGCACGCCTGGTTCAAGACCGGTCCGCATACAACCCTCCATATCATTCTTGGTGCTGATAAACCGAAGGAATATTTTAAGAACAATCACATGTGCTTTAGCGTTCGCTCATTAGATGACTTTATTGCCAAGCTGGATAAGAATCACGTTAGCTATGAAGATGTAAAAGGACAAAAAAGCGCCGTTACTACCCGTGTGGATGGCGTAAAACAAATATGGCTGCAAGACCCCGATAATTACTGGATAGAGATCAATAACGATCCGTCGGTGTTTCAATAGAGCGCACGCTCTTTTCGCACAGGTGGCACCGATTCGGGTACATGACAGATTTATCTTTTCAGCTCCGGCAGGAGCGGCTGTGTTTATAGAAAATATACGAACGGGGATTATGCTCCCCTGGAGCCATAGCCACTCCGTTTGAATTCAACATTTTTTATCAAAAGCGAAGGTTCATTATCAAATGCAATACTAACAGGAGCTCGCCTTTATCGCCCTAACGAAACGATCAGCTCTCACCTTTCGCGATAATGCCCTTTTACATTCCTTATTCATATATTCCTTATTCTACATTCTCTGGAAGGCGCCGCTTAAGAAAATGGCATTGCTTTATAGGCTCTTTAGCGCTTTTTTAATGAGCTGCTCCAGCCCGATCCCCGGCTCCTGGGCCATCGTTTTCCGGATAGCGCCTTCTCCCATCGCGCGGTTGATCCCCAGCGCCATGAGGGCTCCCAGTGCATCCTGCATCAGGGAAGAGCCGGCGCTTTGTAAAGGTTCAATAGTAAGGTCGGTACCAGCCTTCCCCAGTTTATCTTTTAATTCCAACACCGCCCGCTCGGCCGTTTTTTTCCCGATCCCTTTAATGCGCTCCAAGGCTTTTGCATCTCCGTGGGTAATGGCTGTTATGATCTCCTCGGGCTTCATGTAGGAAAGCATCAGGCGGGCCGTCCCGGCGCCAATGCCGGAGACGCTGATCAGTCCCAAAAAAATTTCCTTTTCCTTTGCTTCAGCAAAACCATAAAGCAGTTGGGCATCTTCGCGCACCAAAAGGTGCACAAACAGCAAGCCGGCATCCGCATGTTCTATTTTTGAAAACGTATTCAAACTGATGTTCACTTCATACCCTACTCCATTAACATCAACAACTACCGTCGATGGTGTTTTATAAACAAAGTTCCCTTTTAAATAAGCATACATAGCGCGAAAGTAATACATTCTGACATCAGCCGAATACTATAAAACGGGGAATTAATATCCGTTTGATTTAACGAACCTGCTCATTTTGATGCAAACTATTCTTTTTTATCCCCTAACTTTGGCTCCAAAAAATTATTTATAATAATACGATGAGCAATAAAATTACCGCAGCCATCACAGCCGTTGGCGGATATGTTCCCGAAGATAAGTTAACAAACCAGGACCTGGAGAAAATGGTAGATACTACTGACGAGTGGATCCGTACAAGAACAGGAATTGAGGAGCGCAGAATATTACGTGGCGAAGGAAAGGGCATATCTGAAATGATTGTACCGGCGGTAAAACAGTTGCTCGAAAAACGCGGTATTGATGCATCTGAAATTGACTGTTTGATTGTGGGCACCGTTACCCCCGATATGGTGTTCCCTGCCACCGCAAATATTGTTTGCGATAAGATAGGGGCAAAAAATGCCTGGGGTTTTGACGTATCAGCAGCATGCTCGGGGTTTCTTTATACGCTGACCTTAGGTTCAAGTTTAATTGAAAGCGGCCGTTATAAAAAAGTAGTGGTGGTGGGAGCGGATAAGATGAGCGCCATTATTGATTATACAGACCGTGCCACCTGCATTATTTTTGGCGATGGGGCCGGCGCAGTCTTGCTGGAACCCGCTGAAAACGGCTTTGGCATAAAAGATAGTCTTCTGAGAAGTGATGGCAGCGGTGCACAATATCTGAAAATGAAAGCAGGCGGTTCTATGTATCCCGCCTCTGCGGAAACCGTTGCAGCAAAAGAACATTTTGCTTTCCAGGAAGGCAAAACCGTTTTTAAATTTGCAGTTACCGGCATGGCGAATATAAGCGCTGAATTATTGGAAAAAAATAATCTGACCGGCAACGATATCGCCTGGCTGGTTCCCCATCAGGCCAACCTGCGGATCATTGACGCAACAGCAGAACGCATGGGATTACCCAAGGAAAAGGTTATGATCAATATTCAACGGTTTGGGAACACTACCGCAGCAACGATCCCTTTATGCTTATGGGAGTGGGAGCCTCAATTAAAAAAAGGAGACAAATTGGTACTGGCTGCTTTTGGCGGAGGGTTTACCTGGGGCGCCACATTAGTAGAATGGGCCTACGATCCTAAATAGCAGCATATTTTTTCCCGTTGATTTATACAGATCTTTTTCGCTGATCTATGCAGATCGTTTCGTTTTCTCGTTAAGGCTGCAGGAAATTTGATGCTCCTTTCTCATATGGAGCTGGTTTTTGTCTTATATAAAGATGCCCATACACCAGCAACAGACCTAACAACAGCGGCATTATTTCTGAGAAAGGCATTTTCTGAATGCCGCAACTATGAACAATAATGGCTGCCATCAGCAATAGTATTCCAAAAAGAGCATACCCCCTTAAAAACCGGTATTGTTTTTTTATGAAAAAGGGCACGGCTATATTGAATGGTATTGCCCACAATACGTTCCAGTTATTTTTACAAGACTGATGATCGGTTACCAGCCACATAAACAACAACTGTAAGCCAAGCAAGCCGGTTGCGATCAGTACCAGGGAACAAAACAGCTTTTTTACTGTTTTTAAGCGGGGCGATAAAAAGCTTAAGCCCAATAAAAGAAAAAAAACAGAAAACACTATGAACGGTACATTGATCGCAGCCGCAACCTTCCTCGTTTTTCCGGGCAAAAGCTGCTGCGTGGTTGCGAAGGGTGCTCCCTTGTAACTGGCCCCCTGAAAGGCTTTACATAAATAATCCGGTAAAAAAAGCGCCGTGCGTTCTGTCATCTGTTTATCCACAGGACTTCCCAAAACAAGATCGATACCCAACCGCTCCCAATGTTTATTTTCAAGGTATTGATCAATAACGCTTCGGTACGAAACAGTTGTATTTCCTAATACCGGGCCGAACGAAAATGCAGGCCCCAGCACCTTTGGGAAAATATCGCGTACCCGCGTAGCACAATTATCAAAAAGAAAATCATACCGGTAAGATCTGTTTTCAGGCAAAAGGTTCGTTTCTAAAAACTGCCGGACCTTTTCTTTTTCGGTAAGCGTCAATTGCAACACCTGTTCTGCAACCCCACGCGATTCATAGCGGTAGCTTTGGATAAAGTCCTGAAAATCCTCTTTGTCCAGGAAATACAACAGTTTCCCTAACGTAAACCTGGTGTAAAAATCTGGATCATTAAAATCAAAAGTTCCGTAATTATAAACGATGTCGGTTCCGGCAGTTGAATCAATAATGCGCACGGCTGTGTGCCCAAACGAGGCATACAGTTCCTCCCCAACAGCACAGGTAAGAATACTGATACGCAGCCGGTTATTGGCAACGTTCCTTTGCTCCGGCTGCGGTTGAGCATGCGCCCGGAATAAAATACCAATCAGGAAAAGCAGAAATCCATGTCGTAACGCACTCACCATGAATTGAAGTTACCCGTTATTTTGCCACCACCGTCAACACAATATTCACTTTATCACTCAAGGTCATGCTGCTGCCCCCGATCTTATAATCCTGGCGGATCAGCGGGAAGCCCCCGGTCAGCCGGTATCCCCCGCTAACGGGCTTTGCAATAAAATCAAATTTTATTTCTTTTGAAATTCCATGCATGGTTAAAATAGCTTCCGCATAGTAAGTGTCGCCTGATTTAGGAAGGATCCGTTTGGATTGCAGCCGGATCTGCGGGTATTTTGCTGCATCAAAAAAATCGGAGGTTTTCAAATGCGCGTCCCGCTTATCGATCCCGGTTTTAATGGTGGCTACCTCCACCGTAACATCAAAATTACTTTTATCCGGAGTTGTTTTGTTTATTGTAATGGTTCCTTTCAACCCCGAAAAAGTACCATTCACATCCATTCCCATATTGCGCGCTATAAAAGCCACTTTGCTTTCGGCATCGGATGGTTTCAATACCTGCGCTTGTAAGGAAACGGTTGCCGTCAAGAATAGCACAGCCAACGCAAAACTCGTTTTCTTCATAATATAATTAAAATTGGTTTGTAGATAATAACACTAAAGTGCAGGCCTCCAAAGGTTGAATGCCCTGTTCCCGGGCCTTTGCAGCCAGTTGTTCGTTTTCTGCGCCAGGGTTGAAAATAATCCGCTTAGGATGCAGGTTCAGTATATAAGATTCATATTCTTTTTGGTTTTCACGATTAAGATAAACGGATATGGTGTCTACCTCTTTCTCATCCGTTTTTTTATTTTGAATGAACACATCGCCGACCTTCCCTTCTTTTTTTCCAATAGCGACTACTGCATGGTCGTGCGCCCGCAGCCGTTTCACCGCCATATTGCTATACCGTTCGGGATTCTCTGAAGCGCCTAATACGATCGTTTTTTTATTCATAACTATTTTTTTGACAGGAAAGCAGTGCGTCCAAAGCAACTGAAAAACAAACCTTCCCCCTTTTCCGCCTTCCCGGCTGACCAAACTACAGTATAATAGAACAGGCTGCCCCATGTAAAGGTTGCAGCCTGTAATTTTATTTGTGCTTTTTTTGTAGTTACACCAACATCCGCAGCGGTTCTTCCAACAATTCTTTCAACGTTTGCAGGAAGGCAGCTCCTTTAGCGCCGTCCACCACGCGGTGATCGCAGCTTAAAGTAACCTTCATAATATTTCCCGGAACAACTGCGCCATTTTTAACAACAGGCACTTGTGAGATGCCTCCTATTGCCAGGATACAGGCATCAGGAGGGTTAATAATGGCGGTAAATTCATCTACCCCAAACATTCCCAGGTTGGAGATCGTAAAAGTGCTTCCTTCCCAATCTGAAGGTTGCAGTTTCTTATCTTTTGCCTTTTTGGCGTAGTCTTTTACCTCTGTTGCAATCTGAGACAATGATTTTGCATCAGCGAAACGCACTACCGGCACCAGCAGGCCATCTTCTATTGCTACAGCCACACCGATATTCACATGGTGATTAACACGGATCTTATCTCCCAGCCAACTACTGTTAATAGCCGGATGTTTTCTCAATGCCACCGCACATGCCTTTAGAACAAAGTCATTAAAGGAAATTTTTACAGGGCTGGTTTCGTTGATCTTAGCGCGACTCGTCACGGCATTATCCATGTCGATCTGCATCGTTACATAAAAATGCGGCGCCGAATATTTACTTTCCGCCAGTCGTTTGGCGATCACCTTACGCATCTGGGAAACCGGAACTTCTTCAAAACTCACCTGTCCGGCAGGTGCTGCAACTACGGGCTGCGCAGCGCTTTGAGCGGCCGCCGGTGCTGGAGCGGTGCCCGGCTTATAGTTATCGATATCTGATTTTATGATGCGCCCGTTGTCGCCTGTTCCCTGCACCAGGCTCAGATCAATCCCTTTATCCGCCGCCATTTTTTTGGCCAGCGGAGAGGCTTTCACGCGGCCATCCCCCGACGTATCTGTCTGTACTGCCGCGGGCTCCGCCGCTACCGCAGGAGCTGCCTGTTGTGCAGCAGGCTGTTCTGCCGCCGCAGGTGCCGCTACAGCCCCGCCACCTTTTACAGCCGCAACAATGGCATTCACATCAACGTTGGCAGCATCGCCAATAATACAAAGCAGGTCGTTCACCTGGATCTTTTCGCCTTTTTGCGCCCCCTGGTACAATAAGGTACCATTCTTATAGCTTTCCAGCTCCATAGTGGCCTTATCGGTTTCGATCTCCGCCAACAGGTCGCCTTTTTTAACCGGATCACCAATATTTTTGGCCCAGCTTGCAATAACACCTTCTGTCATGGTATCGCTCAAACGGGGCATTAAAACCACTTCTTCCATCTTGGACACATCCACAGTTGGCGCTGCTTCTGTTTTTGAAGGAGCTACAGTTTGGGAAGCAGTAGCTTCCGGAGCCGCTTCGGTTTTTGTTTCAGTTTTGGCAGCGCCCCCGTTTCCGCCTACTAACCCGGAAACATCTTCCCCCGCTTCACCTACGATCGCCAAAAGGTCATCCACCTGGAGTTTGGAGCCTTTGGGGCCGCCCAGGTACAGGATAACGCCATCCTTATAGCTTTCCAGCTCCATGGTGGCTTTATCGGTTTCAATTTCCGCCAATAAATCGCCCTTTTTAACGGGATCACCCACTTTCTTATGCCAGTCTGCAATTACACCTTCTGTCATTGTATCGCTCAAACGGGGCATTAATATCTTCTCTGCCATTACCAGTATTATTTTCGCCGAAATTAAGGTAAAATGATGAAATATACTTTAAAAGATCGTCAGGATTTCATGAATAAAATGAGTTGAACCTATACGAATAATTGTATTTTTGGCTTTTATGATAAACCGGCGCGGATGATGGAGTTATGCCTTCATTTTGTGCTGTAACGCAACTATTCGCAGGGGGTGTTGCGTCTAAGCTCTGTAATTGACTGAAATGAAAAAGATAGGATTATCTATATTGATGGGGGTATTACTGCATACGCTGGTATGGGGTCAGAAGAAATTGACCGAGGGAACTGTTTATTATGATATTGTGATCAACACCAATAACAGTAAACCTTCAGTGCCTGCAATGATGGATGGTGCTACTACGGTTGTTTACCTGAAGGGAAGTTCCAGCCGCTCCGATTTTGTTTCCTCGCTGGGATCGCAGTCTACGATCATCGATGGCAAAACCGGCAATGTGACCATTTTAAAGGATTATGGCACGCAGAAATTCATGTCGAGCCTTTCCCAGACAGAATGGAAAAACATCAACAAGCGCTACGACAATCCAACCTATACTATTGAGAATGAATTTAAAACAATAGCTACCTATAATTGCCAGAAGGCGATCGGTAAGCTGAGCGACGGCACTACGTTCACCGTTTATTTTACCAAAGACCTGGTTCCGGTGAATACTGAATTCCAGAATATTGCCCGCAACCTTCCGGGCCTGGCGATGGAGTACGAAGCTGTACAGGGGAAAACAAAAATTACTTACACCGTATCCAATGTCGATTTCGGAGCAGTGCCGTTATCGAAATTTGATCTGCCCCAGTCTGGGTACCGGGTTATTCCTTACACCGAATTAATGAAAAGTAAAAAGTAGGTACGCTACTTTTGAAAGAAAGGGTTCCCGCAGATTTCTGCGGATAAATCAACATAACTTCCCGTCTTTGCAGCTTCCCGGCAACTATTGAGCTTCTCAGATCCCGCGAACTTTGCAGCAGCCGACTTAATTACCAAATGCTTCCAGCCAGGCCAGCACGCCTCCTTCTACGTTTACGGTATTTTTAAAACCCATTGATTCCAGCAACTGGCAGGCCATAGCGCTTCTTTTGCCGCTACGGCAATGAATAATGAGCTCTTCGTCTTTCAGCGGCTCCAGCTCCTCTACTTCCATATGCTGGATCTGCCCGAGCGGGATCAGTTTTGCGCCGATATTATATTCTTCATATTCAGCAGGTTCCCGTACGTCGATCAGGTTTATTTTTTCCCCACTGTCTATTCTTTTTTTAAGTTCTTCTACTGTGATTGTATTCATGGCTTTGGAATATTAGAAGTTTTTTTAGTTGAATCCTTATGTACCGTATGAGACGAATCGATCTTATTCCCATTTCCTGCACTGGTGGAATCTACCACCGGCCGTTCCAGGCTTAGCCAGATGTCAACGATTTGCCCGGGCCGGATTGTTCGGGGCGTACCATCAATATCAAACCGGTCGGGACTTTGCCGGTACACAAAAGCATTTAAAGTATCCGTAACACCACCGGAGGTTATAACAGATCCCAGGCCAAGCCCTTTACCTTCCAGCACGGCCTTTGCATCACCAAAGGTTAGCCCGATCAGATTGGGCACCGATACGGAAGTTCCCAAACCATTGCCTACAACCAGGTCTATTTTTGAGCCTTCACGGATTTTTGCACCCGGCTGAATATCCACTCCATTGTACAATTGCTGCAATACCGAATTTTTTGCAAAATCGGGTTTAAAGGTAGTATCACCCAGTTTTAGCCTCAGATTTTGCAAGGTAAGCTCCGCGCTTCTTAAACTATAGCCAATGATATTGGGCATCTCAACCAGCGGCGGCACCGCCCGGTTGATTGTTAAATAAACGGTCCGGGTAGATTTAACCACATCCAGCTCATCCGGTATTTGCCGTACCACCTGCAGCGGTTTCAGGCTGTCGATATAAACACTGTCCTGTACTTCGATAGAAAAGCCGGCATCGCTCAATATTTTTTCCGCCTGCGGCAATGTTTTTCCCAGCACGGACGGCACTGTTTTAGCGTCATTGTGATGCGTTAACCATCCTAAAGAAAGGATCACGGCCGAAAACAATGCCAATGCTAAAGTAACCCCGGCCACAATATTTACCCACAGCGGTCTGCTTGTAATAAATTTAAACATTCATCAAAAATATATGTGGTAAATATAGGACTTAAGCAAAACATTCATCCACTAATAAAGAATAAAAATCTGTGAGATTTCCCCCTGCGGCTGCTACCTGCTGAGGCACAATACTTGCGGCACTTTGCCCCGGGATCGTATTTACTTCCAACATAAAAGGCCTGCCGGCAACTTCATTATAAATAAAATCAATCCGGATCACCCCGCGGCAATTAAATACCTCGTACACTTTCTTTGCAGCAGCGCGTACTTTTTCTGCTATAGCTTCCTCCACCACTGCAGGCGTAATTTCGGATGACTTCCCTTCATACTTAGCTTCAAAGTCAAAAAAGGCTTTATCAGCATGGGCCTTTACCTCCGTCAGCGGCAAAACGGTTATCCGGCCCTTCGATTGGTACACCCCCACGGTAAATTCACGGCCGGTGATCATTTCTTCTACCAACACCTGCGCATCTTCTTTAAATGCTTTCGCTATGGCCGCTTCCAGTTCTTCTGCTTTTGCTACCTTGCTCATGCCAATGCTGGAACCGCCGTTATTGGGCTTCACAAATAAGGGAAGCTTTAATTGTTCCAGTACTGTTGCTGCCGTCACGGGCGTATGGGCAAACAAATGCAGGGAGTTGGCCACATCGATCCCCGCCATTTTTGCCACCGCAACCGTATAACGTTTATTAAAGGTAATTGCAGAAGTGGTGGCATCGCAACCCGTGTAGGGAATCTTCAGCATATCAAAATATCCCTGCAGTTTTCCATCCTCACCCGGGGTGCCATGCATCCCCAGGAGCACTGCATCAAATTGCACTTTCTGATCACTTTCCCAAATAGTAAAATCATCTTTACTTACCCTGGTTTTATTGCCCAGACTGTCGGTATAAAACCATCCGTCCGGGTTAATATCAATAATAAACACATTATACCGCTGCCGGTCCAGGTGCTTATCTATCGTGGCCGCACTCTTATACGAAATAACAGATTCTCCCGATAAGCCACCTGTTACCAATGCAATGTTCTTTTTTCGCTCCATAGTTTTACTTTTTGATGCTTGCTTCGCAGCTATAAAAAAAGGCTCGCTGCCGTTGGCAGAAAGCCTGAATGAAAAAATTTATTACCGGTTATAAATGTAATTTTTCTTTTTTTGCCAGTAATTCTTCAACGGTTTCCTGGTATTGCTCATCCGGAACGCAGCAATCCACGGGGCAAACGGAAGCACATTGCGGCTCCTCATGAAATCCCTGGCATTCGGTACATTTATCGGGAACAATATAATAAGTATCATCACTGATCGGCGGGTTCTTAAAATGCGCATCCACCACACTGCCGTTAAATAATTTATATTCGCCGGTTACCGCATTGCCATCTGAAATGGTCCACTCCACCCCGCCTTCGTAAATTGCATTATTCGGACACTCAGGTTCACAAGCCCCGCAGTTAATACATTCTTCTGTTATTTTTATTGCCATCTCTTCAAAATTATTATTTGGTTAAAAGTTGTGTTTTATCGTTTTATTTTGCACAAAATTAATCATTGAAGATGAGATTAGCGCAACGTATTGAATTATTAGTAAAATTGGGGCAGTATATGCTGGGAGCGGATGAAGATTGGCAGGAAGCGAAAACACTGGCCTTTAGAAAGAATGGATGGTTCCTTCCTGAATTTATCGATCTGGCGGTTAAAAATATCGCCACCAGTTTTTTGCAGGAAGCAACTTTGAAAAAATGGACCGCGGCCTACCCTGCCCTTGCTGCTGACACCAACCCATCGCAACTGGTTGGCCTGGTAATGGCGGGTAATATTCCGATGGTAGGATTTCATGATATGTTGTGCATTTTTATAAGCGGCAATAAAGCGCTGGTCAAAGCCTCCTCAAAAGATGAAACGCTGATACCCCACCTTGTAAAAAAAATGATCGGATGGGAACCGGAAGTGGAGCAACTCATCTCCTTTGCCGCTTTACTAAAAGGATGCGATGCCTATATTGCCACCGGAAGCGATAATACCGCGGGATATTTCGATTATTATTTTTCAAAATACCCAAGCCTCATCCGGCGCAACCGCACTTCGGCGGCCATATTAACGGGGAGGGAAACAACAGAAGAACTGGAAGGGCTGGCAGATGATGTACAATTGTATTTTGGACGGGGCTGCAGGAATGTAACCAAACTATTTGTGCCGGAACAATACGGGTTTGAGCCCCTGCTGCGGATATTTCAAAAATACGATTACCTTTCAGAGGTGCATAAGTACAAAAACAATTATGATTATAACCTGGCGCTCTACCTGCTGAACCACCGGTTTTACATGAGCACGCCGGCGTTGCTCCTGGTAGAGGACCCTTCTTTTTTCGCGCCTGTAAGTCAGCTTAATTACGGATACTATAGCAACAGATCAGATCTTGCCGGCGAATTGATCAATAATTCATCGGTGCAGTGCATTGTGGGGCACGGATATATCCCCTTCGGAATTGCACAAAAACCGGCCATTGATCAGTATGCCGACGGGGCGGATACCCTGCAGTTTTTATTGGACTTAAACGCCTAGTATAAAGCCCCTTCAAAGTACGAAGACTTTAGTAAAACTTTGTTAAACTGGCTTGCGGTTTTATCAAATATCCTTTGCAATTTGTTATTTTGTAGCGCGTAATTAATGAAAAATGAATATTAAATAAACAGAACAATGAAATTGAAACAACTTCTTTTAGTGATTGCAGTAAGTGTGGTATCTGCATTTGCAGGTGTTTTCCTTTACGGAAAATTTGCGCGGGGGGGAACGAGCGGCATCGGTGCGCCAACCGATGGAAAATTACCCGCGAACTATGCGGCTTTTTTCGACAGCAATGGCACAGCCGCAGAACCAACCGATTTTACCAAAGCGTCGCAATCGGCCATTCCGGCGGTAGTGCATATCAAAACAAAAATTCCGGCAAAAAAGCTTAGTAATAACCTGCCTAACCGCGGCAGAAGCGGTGATCCGTTTGACGATTTTTTTGGCGATATGTTTGGTGTAGGACCCCAGATACAGCCTGAGCAAAAAGCATCGGGCAGCGGTGTGATCATTAGTCAGGATGGCTATATTGTAACCAATAACCATGTGGTTTCAGACGGGGCAGACGGTGTGGCTCCTGAAATTAAAGTAACCCTGAATGAAGGCAGAAAAGTATATACCGCCAAAGTAGTGGGGCGTGATCCGAGCACGGACCTTGCCGTATTAAAGGTAGACGCTACCAACCTGCCTTATATGATCTATGGCAACTCAGACGATGCAAAGATCGGGCAATGGGTGCTGGCTGTAGGTTATCCTTTTAACCTGGAAGCAACGGTTACCGCCGGTATTATCAGCGCCAAAGGAAGAAATATCGGTATCAACGCGCAGCAAAGCGTGTCGCCGGTTGAATCCTTCCTGCAAACAGATGCTGCGGTAAACCCCGGCAACAGCGGCGGTCCGTTAATCAATACCAACGGACAATTGCTAGGCATCAACTCTGCTATCCTGGCGCCTACCGGAACGTATGCCGGTTATTCTTTTGCGATCCCGGTAAACATTGTAAAAAAAGTGGTAAATGACATTATCAAATATGGTGATGTAAAACGGGGCTATATCGGCATTACCTATTCGCCTACCGACCAGCAGAACGCGCAAAGTTTAAGAGCTAAAGGAATACAGACCGATGCGGGTGTATATGTTTCAGGCGTTTCCGACAACGGTGGGGCGGCAAAAGCAGGCATTAAGGCCGGCGATGTGATCACAAAAATAAACGGCACAGATATTACCTCTGTAAACCAGATGGGCGGTACTATTGCAAGCGCCCAGCCCGGCGATAAAGTAAAACTAAGCTACCTGAGGGGCGGCAAGGAATACACTTCGGATATTACCCTTACTGCAAAACCGAACGAGGTTAAGATCACCGCCAGCGGTGTTTTAAGTGATCAGTTGGGAGTGGACCTTGCAAACGTGGACAGTAAACGGGCAGCCCAGTTACATATACAGGGAGGCGTTGAGATCAAAAACATCCGGGCAAACGGATTATTGAGCAAGAGCCGTATCGACAAAGGATTTGTAATTACCTCTGTAAACGGGCAACCGGTTAAATCGGTTGACGACCTGGCGAAGGTATTGGCTGCCAGCAGAAGCGGTGCCGTACAATTTAATGGTATTTACCCCGGGTACAGCGGACAGTACTCTTACCAGATCAACCTGAACGGTGATGGCAATGATGATGATTCCAGTTATTAGTAATAGCTGACATTTTATAAGAAAAAAAACCGTCTCAAAAGAATTGAGGCGGTTTTTTTGTTGGAACCCCGTTGCAGGTCACCGGTTTCCGGATTCTTGTTTCCCTTTTCTCATTATAAAAAAAAGCGATACCTTGTATAGGGAAACGAGTGGCTTTTCAAAACGGTTTCCGTAGAAAACGCAGATCAAATGCAAAAAAGAGCCATCAGCGAAGTTCAGCAGGGTATTAATGATCAAGCTCTTTAAACGCTAAATAAACTTTATCATGAAAAAAATTCTAGCCCTGACCGATTTTTCCAGCAATGCCGACCAGGCGGCACGGTATGCATTAACCCTGGTGCAAAAATGGCAAAGCGGCGAACTCACATTGCTGCATACTTTTGAACCGCCGGTATTCATTAATGACGCCGCCGGCAACTTAACACCCGATGGCATCCCCAACCCGGTTAATTACTCACTGGTGATGGAGCAGGCCGACCTGATGCGCCAATCCGGCGAAGAGCGGATTACGGTTCTTAAAGAGGAGCTGGAAGCAACAACGACCCATAACCTTACTATAAAAACTATTGTTGAAGAGGGTTTCCTGGGCGACTCAGCCAATGAAATTATCCAAAAAGAATTGACAGACCTCGTAGTTATGGGAATAAAAGGCAAAACGGGGCTGGAAAAGATCATTATGGGGAGCAACGCTGTAAAAGCCATCGGTGCCATTGACGCTCCCCTGTTAATTGTTCCCGATAAGGTGTCTATAACTACCCCCACAAAAATTGGACTGGCTTCAGACCTTAGTTTGCTTTCTGCTGAGAACCTGCGCCAGTTGCACAATTTTTTAAATGCATTTAACGGCGCATCCCTGTCTGTAATAAATATAAATATGGACAAAACCAGCGCTACCAATGAAGAAAGAATCAGTGCGCTAAAAGCGCAGCTATCCGACCTGGACCCCGCATTTTATTTTATCGAAGCACCGCATATTGAAACCGGTCTGGAAACCTTTGTCCGGGAAAACGCCATTTCAATACTGATCTTCATTCATCATGAAAAGGGCTTCTTTGCCAGCCTGTTTCACAAAAGCATCAGCAAACAAATTGCCTGGCATACAACAGTGCCGGTATTGCGGTTGAAGAATTAAGCGCGACAGTTTAGACTTTTTAACCACATAGATACAATAGAAATCATAGCGTTTAAGGCGGCATAGATTTCCCCGCCGTGGCGGGAAACATAGCTACTATGTTTTCTGCTATCATATCTACGTGCCTGTCCAGCAGGGCAGGACAAGTTATAGTTAAAATAATTTAGTTATACAGAATGCACGAATAACTTGTTTACCGCAAATTGTGGTTATTGCTTCTCATACACCAGGAAACCATAAGGCGCAATTTCAAAATGTTTGCCGGTTGTAAAATCACTGGCAACGCCTGTAAAAACATTTTTGAACGAGCCGGCAAGATTGGAATCACTGATATCAAATTGCAGCCCTTTTGCATCAGAAAAATTCAACACCACCAGCACTTCTCTATTCCCGTTCTTTCTGAGGTAAGCAAGGATCTTATCGTCGGCAGTGGTAGCCAATTTATAAGTAATAACAGCAGGATCGCCTCCACGCAACGCAGGGTTATTGGTATGAAGATCCAATAGTGTCCTGTAAAAATCCATCAGCGTCAGGCCTTCTTTTGCACCCGCACTCTTTGACGGCCAAGGGATCGGGTCCTTATCAAAAAACTTAAGCCGCTTGTCTTTTAAAGGGAGCTCCTGCCCACTGTACAGCAGTGGAATACCGTTCCAGGTACAACTGAAAACCGCCAGCGGTTGTGCCAGGTTACCATATTTTTCATATTCGGTACCATTCCAACTGTTTTCATCATGATTGCTGGTAAACCAGGCCCGCATGCTGGAATCGCCGAGAGCGCTGTATTGCTTCAGCAGCTCAAACAAACCGGACAGCGGCTGCTGTTGCTTAAAAAAATCTTCTGTCTGGTGCATCCATTTCCAGGAATAGCTTGCATCAAATACTTTTCCGTACTCCGGGTTTTCCAGTTCGTCAAATTCGCCCAGCCAGAACAGGGGTTTCAGGGCATCCAACTGCGGGCGCGCTTCCTGCCAGAAATCCACTTCCACCCAGGAAGCCAGATCACAACGGAAACCATCGATGCCAGTGTGCTGCACCCAGAACTTCATGGCGTCGATCATTGCTTTTCTCAGTTCCGGATTTTTATAGTTCAATTCAATAATATCGTCCATACCACTGGCAGCATGAAAACTACCATCGCTGTCATGCAAATAATAATCAGGATGCGTCTTCGTCCATACATGATCCCATCCGGTATGATTCGCCACCCAATCGATGATCACTTTAAATCCCATTGTATGCGCCTGTTGTACCAACCGCTGAAAATCTTCCAGTGTACCAAATTCGGGGTTAACCGCCGTATAGTCGGAACAGGCATAATAACTGCCCAATGTGCCCTTGCGTTTTTCTTTTGCAATGGGCGTAACCGGCATAAACCAAAGCGTTTGCACGCCCATGTCTTTTAAACGCGGTAACGCAGCCGCAAAAGCGTTAAAAGTGCCTTCAGGTGTATATTGGCGAATATTTACTTCGTAGATATTGGTGGAATGGGCCCATTCCGGAGTTCTTTTTCCCACTGTTGTCATAACCGTTTGTTTTTCCTTTGAGTCCTTTTTCCCGCGTTCCTTTGGCATCAGTTTGCAGGATAATGCGCCAAAAGCCATCCCGATAGCTACCGGGACCAGCACTAGATACAGGACTCTCATGTCATTTGTTTTGCTGAAGATAGTTATTAAAGATTAATTTTGCGCCATGAAGCAGTTTGAGGTACCGTTTTTTTACAGAAGTCCGCTAATATCCAATATTAAAAGAAAAAGAAGAAGTACGGATAAGTTAAAGAAAGACTTTTCGCCCACCCTTTTGGATTTTGGAGCAGTACAAATTTACCTGGCCCGGCATTTTGGCTTTTGTTATGGTGTAGAGAATGCAATTGAAATTGCTTTTAAAACGGTGGATGAAAATCCCGGGAAGCGGATCTTTTTGCTAAGTGAAATGATCCATAACCCGCAGGTAAATGAAGACCTTTTAAGCCGCGGAGTACGGTTTTTACAGGACACGCACGGTAAACAGATCATCCCTTTTGAAGACCTTACCCGTGAAGATATTGTGCTGATCCCGGCGTTTGGCACCACCCTGGAGATCGAAAAAAAATTAAAGGAGATCGGCATTCGTACAGAGCAATATAATACCACCTGCCCTTTTGTTGAAAAGGTATGGAACCGCAGTGAAAGCATTGCAAAAAAAGCCTACGCTATTATCATTCATGGCAAGCCCAGCCATGAAGAAACCAGGGCCACTTTTTCGCATGCGGCTTCCAATGCTCCCTCTGTGGTGGTGCGGGATATGCAGCAAACCATTGAACTGGCAAAATACATTACCGGTGAAAAACCTGCAGCGGATTTTTACACCGAGTTTAAGGGACAATTCAGCGAGGGCTTTGACCTTGAAAAAGATTTGTCGCGCATCGGGGTGGTAAACCAAACAACCATGCTGGCGAGCGATACTCAGGCCATTGCTGATTATTTAAAACAGGTAATGATTGAAAAATATTCATTGACCAAAGAAACGCTTGCCGAGCGCTTTGCAGACACAAGAGATACCCTTTGCTACGCCACTAACGACAACCAGACCTCGGTAATGGAAATGCTGACGACCGCCGCTGATTTCGCGATTGTGGTGGGCGGGTACAATTCTTCCAATACCTCCCACCTGGTAGAACTTTGTGAAGAAAAGCTGCCTACTTATTTCATTAATAACGCCGGCAAGATCCTTAACCGTAATGAAATATTACATTACGATTTCCATAAAAAACAGGAACTGCTTACCAACGGTTTTCTTCCGGATCACGCACCGGTAAAGATACTGATGACCAGTGGCGCTTCCTGTCCGGATGCCCTGGTGGAAAAGGTGATTGAAAAAATAGCGGGCTTTTTTACGAGTGAGGAACAATTGAGTAAAATGACGGCGCAGTTTTCTGCATAGTTTAAAAAATGTGTGATGGAAAAGCCGCGTGCTAATTATTAGCCGGAAATGCGGAAAGACGGGAAAGTCATGCCGGCCGATAAATACTTTTTTGCTAGTGCTATGTCAAGCACATTTTATTAGGCCACAAAAGCACTAAGCCACTAAGTTATTATTCTTGGAGCCTTCGCGTCGTCGTGGCATCAGACATTATATACTTGACTTAACACTAGTTTTTGGCGCGCTGTAGCAAAACAAAAAATGTGCGACTGTGAAGCCGCACATTACTATTAAGTTTATCGGTGATCTATTGAACCGGCGCGTTATACATCAGTTCATAATATTCGTGCGCCATGCGGTTACTTTCAAACTGCCACCGTACGTCCTGCATACCATTCTTCATGATCTGGCGCCAGGTATTGTAGTCGTTGTAATACAATGGAATGATCTGGGAAGTAAGAATTTCATATAATTTATTCAAATCGTATTCGTCCTGCTCCTGCACGTGCATATTGGCATAATCTGCTTTAGGGATCACGAAACCGTTATGCCCGTTATTGATAAATTCAGGGATCCAGCCATCATCGGTAGAGAAATTAACCGCACCGTTCATAGCGGCGGTCATGCCACTGGTACCCGATGCTTCGCGCGGAACACGGGGGTTATTCAGCCATACGTCGGCAGCCTGTTTCAGGCGTTTGGACAGTCCCAACTCATAACCGATCATTACAGACACATTTTTATAGCTCTTACTTAAATGCACCAGTTCGTTAAATTCTCCTATTGCCGGAAAGTCCATCGGATAAGGTTTTCCGGCCCAAATGATCTGGATCGGATATTGGGTATTGGTCATCAGTTCATGAAACCGCTCTCTGTCCGAAGCAATCAGTCCCGCTCTTTTGTAGCCCGCAAACCTCCTGGCCCATACGATGGTGAGCACATCCGGGCTAAACAATTTGCCGGTTTGATCTGCCACTATCTCAAAAGCCCTTTTCTTCAGGAATTTCTTACGATCATCAAAACCGTAGTCGTCGCCCACATCTTTGAACTTATACATTTGCTTATCGGCCCAGTAGGTCCAGTTCTGTGCATTCGTAATGGATATGATGGGGCAGATACCATCATATTTGCCCCACATTTCACGCGACACTTCCCCATGCAACCGCGAAACCCCATTGGCAATATGCGCAAAACGCAGGGCCACCAGTGAATGATTAAACTGATCTTCCGGGTCATGCGTCAGCGCCTTTACTTCATCCACGCTCAAGCCACAGAAATAACTCATTTTATGGCAGAGGTAGATATCATGTTTTTCATTGCCGGCTTCTTCCGGAGTATGCGTGGTAAATACCAGGCGCTTTTTTACTTCGTTAAGATCACGATGATACTTCTGGTATAAATAAAAAGCAGCCGAAAGGCCATGCGCTTCGTTTAAATGATAAATTTCAGGGTTGAATCCCAGCAGGTCGATCAGCTTGGCGCCACCCACCCCCAGCAAAATGAACTGCGCTACTTTGGTTGCCACGTTGGCATCATACAGCTTATGCGAAATAGTTTGCGATACATAATCGTTTTCCGGCAGGTCGGTGCTCAGCAGGAACAGTGGCGCGGTTTTGAACGTTTCGGGGGCCAGGTAGTAGGCCTTTACCCAAACCGGGGCGTCATGTACCAGTATTTGAAATTTGATGCCGGTGTCTTCCAGAAAGCTGTACAATTTTTCATTCCAGGCCACATCCAGCGTCTGGTCCTGGTTGCGCTCCTGGTCGTAATACCCGTATTTCCATAAAATACCAATTCCGATCATATTTTGCTTCAACTCATAAGCACTCCGGAAATGCGAGCCGGATAAAAATCCCAATCCACCACTATAAATCTTCAACGGCTGATGAATGGCAAATTCCATCGAAAAATAAGCTGCTTTTTTCTCATAATTCTTATCTACTTCATAAGGCACTTTGAAATTCTCAAAACTCATATATACTGATTAAGGTTTGCAAAATAAGCGAAATATAGCGATAAACATGTATAAAATACACAGCCGTTAATAACAGTGTGGATAAAACACATTGAATCGTTGCACCGGTATATACCGACGACTTTTTTTATATAGTGATAAGGCGCTCGTTTATTTCAGTATCACTCCGGCCAGTGGCGGCAGGTTGAGGGTGATCTTATAGCGCTGGTTTTCTTTATCAATACATTCTGACCGGATGGTTTGGTTGAATACATCTCCGGTGCCATCATACTCTTTACTATCAGAATTAAACAATTCCTGCGTATACTTTTTTCCCGACACTTCAATCACCCAGTCATGCTGCACTTCCGGCGTCATGTTCAGCACCACCAACAACTCCTGTTCCGGTGCGTTGCCTTTTCGTTTGTATACGATCACACCTTGTTCCCGGTGGTTCAGGTCCACCCATTCAAATCCATCGGTATTAAACTGGTTCAGGTGCATGGCCGGTTCAGCCACCAGGACCTTGTTCAATGTGCGTAAACATTCCTGCGCGCCCTTATGACTGTTGTGCTGCAGTAAAGACCAATCCAGTTCCGATTTATAATTCCACTCTGAGGTTTGCCCAAACTCAGATCCCATAAATAATAATTTCGCTCCCGGGTGCGTCCACATATAAGTGAAGAATAACCGGAGGTTCGCAAATTTCTGCCAAAGGTCGCCGGGCATCTTAAAGATCAGCGGGCTCTTGCCGTGCACTACCTCGTCATGACTGATGGGCAGCATAAAATTCTCATCATAATAATACATCAGGCTAAAAGTGAAATCGTTCTGATGGTATTGCCGGTAAACCGGATCCAGTTTAAAATAATCCAGTGAATCGTGCATCCAGCCCATCATCCATTTCATGCCAAAGCCCAGTCCGCCTTCAAACGTAGGCTTCGAGACCCCCGGCCAGTCAGTAGCTTCTTCCGCAATCGTCTGTGTATCCGGAAAATCGCGGTACACTGTTTCATTCAGGTGCTTTATAAAACGGATCGCTTCCAGGTTGCCGTCGCCGCCGAACTCATTGGGCTCCCACTCTCCTTCCTTCCTGGAATAATTTAGTTTCAGCATGGAACTTACGGCATCCACCCGCAAACCGTCAATATGAAATACTTCCAGCCAGAAGCGGGCGCTGCTGATCAAAAACGATTTCACCTCTCCCCTTTTATAATTAAACACATAAGAGTTCCAGTCCGGGTGATAGCCTTTCCGCATATCAGCGTATTCATAAGTATGCTCTCCGTCAAACATAAAGAGGCCATGCGCATCATAGGGAAAATGAGACGGCACCCAATCAAGGATCACGCCGATGCCAGCTTTATGAAAAGCATCTACCAGGCGCATAAAGCCTTGTGGATCGCCAAAGCGGGAGGTAGGTGCGAAATACCCCGTTGTCTGGTAGCCCCAGCTCCCGTCGAAGGGATGTTCGGTTACCGGCATCAGCTCCACATGTGTAAAGCCCATTCCCTTTACATAGGGCACCAGGCGTTCCACCAACTGATCATAAGAATTATAAGAATGTTCGTCCGACGGATCCGGCCGCTGCCAGCTTGCGAGGTGCACTTCATAAACGCTCCAGGGAGCCTCTAATGCATTATGCTCTTTTCGCTGCGTTTCCATCCAGGATTGATCCTTCCATTCATAATGCAGGTCCCAGGTGATGGAAGCCGTCATGGGCCGCAGTTCCCAGTAATGTGCAAAGGGATCGCCTTTATCCACCGCATTATTGGCTCCCACAATATGATATTTATAAACCTCTCCCTGCTTAAATCCCGGAATAAAACCTTCCCAGATACCGCTGTTATCCCAGCGTGCCGTAAGCGGATGGGTAATTTTGTCCCAGTCGTTAAAATTCCCCGTAACAAAAACAAAACGGGCGTTAGGGGCCCACACACAAAAATACATCCCCCATTGGCCGTTGACCTGGATGGAATGTGATCCAAATTTCTCATACAGGGAATAATGCGTTCCGTTCTGAAAATTCTGAACATCTGTTGGCGTCAGTAATGAGTAAGTCCAGACAGGCTTAGAGGTATCGATAAAGTTCTCGGCTTCAAAAGCTTCCTGTAGTTTGTTGATATCGGTAGGCATATGATCAGTTGTTAAGCAATGTACGATATTTTTCAACGCAATGTTAGGGGAGACGAATTCTGGTTACAGGGTACAGGTTTCAGGTTACTGGTTTCAGGTTTCAGGAGGTTACTGGTTTCTGGATGCTGGTTTCTGGATATGCGTTCAGCATTGCGCATTCCGCGTTTAGCGTTCATTATCGTTACAGGATTCTCAATACCGGATGCTAGATACTCGGTTCTGGTTGCTGGAATCGATCGAGCATCATGTATTAAAATATCCCGCGTTCCGCATTGCGCATTAAGCGTTCTGCATTCAGCGTCATTCGCCCCTCAAAAACCGCTATTCACCCCATTTTTTGTATTCTTTAACGTATTTCGAACTTATTTACGCATTAAGTGTTATGGAAAACAGTCATTTTTGTGTCACCAACTTAATGCCATAAAGAAAAATAACCCAACCATTAAAACCGATGAGATTAAAAAAAGTAACCTTCCTGCTGCTCTTTGCCGTGCTGCACCAATTCGTCTACGCACAAAACGCTACCATAAAAGGACAATTAACCGATTCTTCCGAGCATAAAAGTTTAAAAAGTACCGTTGTTGCTTTTTTAAGATCGAAGGATTCCGTTTTGGCAGCCTATACCCGGGCTAACGAGGAGGGCAGGTTTTCGGTTTCGGGCTTAGATAGTGGAAAGTATATTGCCATGATCACCCACCCCTATTTTGCAGAGTATTTTGGCAACATTACTTTATCGCCGGGTCAGCACCTTGACATGGGTCTGGTAAACATGCTCTCCAAAATGAAATTGATGGAAGAAGTGATCGTAAAAGGCAACCGTGCCATGTTTATATCAGGCGATACCACGGTATTTACGGCAGACAGTTTTAAGGTGGCTGAAGGAGCTAATGTAGAAGAGCTTTTCAGAAAGTTGCCGGGGTTCCAGGTAGATGGGAAAGGGAACATCACGGCATTGGGTAAAAAAGTTGAGCGCCTGCTGGTGGACGGCGAAGAATTTTTTGGGGATGATCCCGGCATCGCCAGTAAAAACCTGCGGGCAGATAATGTAAAGGAAGTGCAGGTGTACGAGGGCAAAAGCGACCAGGCAGCCTTTACGGGTATCGATGACGGAAAATCGAAACAAACCATTAACCTGAAACTGAAGGATGATAAAAAGAAAGGCTATTTCGGAAAACTGGAAGCCGGCGGCGGGCTGAACGACAAAAAACTGGGGACCCAAAACACTTTTAGCAATGCCGCAATGATCAACGCCTTTAAAGGGAAACGAAAACTGGCTGCCTATGCAATCATGAGCAATACGGGCAAATTGAACCTGGATTGGCAGGACCAGCAGAAATACAGCCAGAGCGCGGTAGATGTAAGCATCAATGACGATGGAACCACTGATTACAACTGGAATGGCGATAATTACAATTTTTCCAATGGCGGAACGCCTACCAACTGGAACCTGGGATTGCAATATAACAATAAATTCAACCAGGATAAGCAGGGCGTAAACCTGGGCTACCGGTTGGTTAAAATGAACACCCCTTTTAGCCAGCAAACCTATGCCGCTAATTACCTGCCGGATTCCAGTTGGAAAACCAATGAGCAGCGCAACAATTACAGCACGGTCTTAAAGCAGTCGCTTAACGGAACGTTTGATTATAAAATTGATTCGATGAATTCATTGAAATTGCGCATCAATGGTAATACGAATCACACCAATTCCGATTTTGCCTCTTACAATGAATCGGTAACGATGGCAGACCGTATGATCAACTCCAATGCTTCCCATGGCAGCAGCAAAAGCGATAACCAGGCTTTAAACACCAATTTGCTTTGGATGCATAAGTTTAAAAAACTATACCGGACCTTATCATTGAATCTGGGCTATTCCTTCTACCAAACCAATACCGACGCACTCTGGTACTCCAACCTTACTTTTTACAGGAACGGCGATTCGTCTTCTTCCAGAATAACAGATCAGAACACTTTAATAAAAAACCATTCTAATACCGTCTCGGCCCGCGTGGCTTATACCGAACCATTGGCCAAAGATGTATATATGGAGTTCAGTTATAACTTTAGCAATGCCAACAATACCAATAACAGGGATGTTTATTCAAAAAACGACCAGTCGCAGGCCTATGACACATTCATCGACAGCCTCAGCAATAATTACAAATACAATATTATGAGTAATATGCCGGGGCTGAACTTCAGGATGGTCAAGAAAAAGATGAACCTGAGCATCGGAAGCACGGTTGGCATGAATCATTGGGAACAACTGGACCTTACCCAAAACAACACCCGGTTGTACAATTTTGTAAACTACAACCCCAATGCGCAATTCTCCTATAAGCTTACGCAATCATCGAGAATCAATTTCTATTACAATGGCCGCTCCACCGCACCTTCGCTGGATGACCTGCAGCCCATCATCAACAATACCGATCCTTTAAATATCAAAACGGGCAATCCCAATTTAAAACCATCCTTCTCACACAACTTTAATTTGTATTATAATTCGTTTAAGATGACTACCGAAAGAGGCCTGTTTGCCAGTGTCAACTACGGTATCACGCAAAACGCATTTACGCAGTTCAGCCAGTTTGTCGATTCCGTGCGACGTTACTACACGGTAAACACCAATGGCGTCTACTATTTCAATGGCAACTTTGACTATCGCTTTAAATTAAAAAAACCGGGGATCATATTGGGTGCAGGCCCCAACATCAACCTAAACAACCGGGTTGATTTTGTGATGGACGCTTCCAATAACGCGGTTAAAAATATAACCCGCTCCCGGAACTATGGCACCCGCCTGACCATCGGGAAAGAAAAGGCAGATAAATACTATATCTATATTAACCCGAACATCAATTACAACACCAGTGTGGGAACCGTAAGTACCAATGCCAACGCCAAATACTGGGCTTACGGGTATAACATCTGGGGGAACTTAAAACTTCCAAAGGATTTTGAATTGTCTACAGAAGTAGATGCCAACTTCCGCCAGAAAGATCCCCGCTTCCCCTCCAACAATAACTACACGATCTGGAATGGATTTTTCAGCAAAAAGTTTCATAAAAAGGAGTTTGAATTAAAGGGCAGTGTTTATGATATCCTGAACCAGAACCGTGGTTACAACCGCAATTTCAACAGCTATTCCTTCACCGAAACCTACAACAATACGTTCCGGCGCATGTGGCTGGTGTCGTTTATATGGAATTTCACAAAAAATCCCGGAGCGCCTGCGGCTCCGGCCAAATAATGAAGCTCATGATACTACGCAACACTCTTCTGATAACACTCCTGCTCCTTTCATTGGGCAGCAGTGCACAAAAATTCATCACCAGCGGTTCCATTACTTACGAAGCACGCACGAACGTCATTAAATCGATTCCCTGGCTGGATGAGAATGATGATTTTTTCCGGCAGATCAAGGACCAGGTTCCCCAGTTTTCGATGAACTACTATACCTTAAACTTCTCGGATAATAAAACCATTTATTCCTTTCTGAAAAATACGGATACAAAGAAAGTGCCCGAATGGTATAAATTCAGCGATGAGGACAATATCTGGTATAATGACTTCGGCACAGGAAAATCTGTAGATAAAAAAGCGGTCCGGTGGGACGATACCTACCTGATTGCCGGCGATATTCACCCTCAGCAATGGCGGGTATATCCCACCGACAACACCGTCATTGCAGGTTTCAACTGCAGAAAGGCAAGTACGGTTATTTTCGACAGCGTATATGTATTCGCTTATTATACCGATGAGATCGCCGTAAGCGGCGGGCCAATGGGGTTAAACGGGCTTCCGGGAATGATCCTGGGTGTAACCATTCCCCGGCTGGCCACCAGTTGGATTGCTACTTCTCTTTCGCTGGATGTGGCGGCCGCATCTATCACCCCGCCGGTAAAAGGAGGGAAAAAGAAAACGGTGGAGGAACTAAAAACAACTTTTAACGATTTCAAAAAAAACTGGGGCAAGGAAGAACTAAAGTATTTCAACCCCATTTACTGGAGAACATTTTTATAAAATTTTGCTTTTATTACTAACTTTACGTAGTTTTACGTAAAGTTAGTAAATGTAACATTCTAACAATTTGCCCGACTTAATAATAAGCACATCATCAAAACCTATCATGAGAATAAAAAAATACGTTCTGCTTGCCGCACTCCTGGGCTTTATTGCCGTATCAAAAGCACAAAACGGCGGCTCCATAAAGGGCCACCTGGCTGACACCGTGGAGCATAAGGACCTAACCAATACTTTAATAACCGTAATGAACGCCGGCGATTCATCACTGGCCGGATTCACCAGAACCGCAAAAGACGGGGCTTTTCAGGTTGCGAACCTGGATACCGGAAGGTACATTATTATGATCACGCATCCTTATTTTGCCGACATCTTCGAGAATGCTACGCTCGCCGCAGGCGCAACGTCTGATCTAAAAACGATCCATATGCTTTCCAAAATAAAACTGATGGAGGAAGTGGTCGTAAAGGGAAACCGTTCTATTTTCATGTCGGGCGATACAACAGTTTTCACAGCAGACAGTTTTAAAGTAGCCGAGGGCGCCAATGTAGAAGAACTATTAAAAAGATTGCCGGGCTTCCAGGTAGATAAAGACGGTAAGATCACTGCCCTGGGTAAAAAAGTGGAACGTGTATTGGTGGATGGGGAAGAATTTTTTGGCAGCGATCCGGGAATAGCCACCAAAAATCTTCGTGCTGACAATATCAAAGAAGTGCAGGTATATGACGGCAAAAGCGATCAGGCCGCTTTCACGGGCATTGATGACGGCAAGAGCAAGCAAACACTGAATCTTAAGTTGAAGGAGGATAAGAAAAAAGGATATTTCGGGAAAATTGAAGTAGGAGGAGGACTAAAAGACAAATCGGAAATTGGCGGAGATAATAAGTTCAACAATTCCATTATGCTAAATGCCTTTAAAGCAAAACGCAAAATTGCGGCCTACGGCATCATGAGCAACACCGGCATGCTAAACCTGAACTGGGAAGACCAGGAGAAATACGGTGGCGAAAATGAGAATATGCAGGTATCGGACGATGGAAGCGCTATAATGTATTTTGGTGGCGGCGGCAACCGAAGCGATGGCATCCCCACGAACTGGAATGCCGGCTTCCATTACAGTAATAAATTCGACGCAGACCAGTACAGTCTTAACGCCGGGTACAAATTTGTAAAGATCAATGCCCCGGCTTATATACGCACCAATTCGATCCAGTTTACCCCCGACTCCACCTGGAAAAACAACTCCGTCAACAATAATTTCAGTTCCGATATCCGTCACCGCATGAACCTGATGATAGAAGACAAGATCGACTCAATGAATACCGTCAGGATAAGAGCAACCGGAAACAAAGGATTATTAAAAACCGAAGGGGATTTGTATACGGAAAACCTGACGCAGGATGGACGATTTATTACCCGGAGCGACGCGCGCAATTCGAATGAAACCAACAATGGTGGCGTAGATGCAAATGTATTGTGGATGCATAAATTCAAAAAGCAATACCGTACATTTTCAGCCACGGCCGGCATTAATTACAGCAATTCAGATAATAAAGGGCACCAGTATTCCAAGGCGGAATTCTATAAAACACTTGGAGCAATACCGGATTCAATAGCTGTTATTGACCAGCAACGCACTAATAACAATGAATCAAAATCAGTGAATGCGCGGGTGGCTTACACGGAACCTATTGTAAAAGATTTTTATCTTGAGTTTAGTTACGCATTTTATAAGAATAACTCCATCCGAAAACGCTTCAGCTATGATAAGGGAGGCTCAGGGGATTACGATCAACTCAATCCGCTGTTCAGCAATGACTTTGAGTTTAACAATACCAGCAACGCGCCGGGGCTCAACTTCAGGGTCAATAAAAAGAAATACAACTATTCATTTGGTACAACCGTTAATTTTAACCAATACCAACGTATCAATCATACGGATGCCAGCAACAGTCTTTATAACTTCACTAACTACAACCCCCGGGCCAATTTCAATTATAAACTAAAGCCCTCAGAGAGCATCTATGGCGGCTATTCTGGCTATGCCAACGCGCCTTCCCTGGATATGCTGCAGCCCATTATTGACAATACGCAGCAACTCAACCAGCGCGTAGGAAACCCGGATTTAAAACCTTCATTCCAGCACTCTTTCAACCTGGGGTACAACTCCTGGAAAATGCTTACGGAACGAAATATGTATTTCTACTCTAACTATTCAATAACCCAGAATGCGTTTGTAAATTTCAATGATTATACCAACCTGGTACAGAAATATAAAACCGTAAATGCAAACGGCGTTTCTAATTTTTATCTCTACATGGGCTATGGTTTCAAACTAAAGAAACCCGGTATCCGTATCGATATCAACCCCGGCTATAATAGCGGCCACAGTATTGAGTTCATCAAAAACGCCGCCAACCCGGACGGTGTTAAAAATAGCACCAGCAGAAGCTCTTACAACTTTGGCCTCGGCATTCAAAAATCATTTTCAGATCAGAAATACAATATCTGGGTGCGGCCCAATACTTCTTATAACAACACCAAAGCCACTGTAAATACCAGTGTAAATCAAAAATACTGGTCTTACGGGCTCAATAGCGAACTCCGGGGAAAGATCACCAAAAACTTCGAATTAAGAACCGATGTAAATGGCACGTACCGGCAAAAGACCCCCGACTTTACGAACAATGTGAACTTCACCATCTGGAACGCCACAGCCATTCAGCGTTTCCATAAAAATGAATTTGAGTTTTGGTTTAGGGTAAACGATATCCTCAATCAGAATACGGGTTACAACCGGTACGGCTTTACCGAAACCTACCGCACCGTATTAAAAAGATTTTACCTGTTGTCCTTTATATGGAACATAAACAGTAATAAAAGCGCAGCCCCTGCAAAATAAAATACCAGTACCATGAAGCATTCTATTATTTTCCTTTTGTTCTTCTTCGTAATCGTTGCAACCAATCACGCACAAAAATTTATTACCAGCGGTACTGTTGAATATGAAGTAAAAACTAATATTAAAAAAGGCCTCGAAGGCGAGGATGATATGTGGAGCAGGGCCCTCATCGATAAGATACCGGCTTTCACCGTCAACTACTATTCCTATTCCTTTACCGATAACAAAGGGCTCTATAAATTCGACCGCACAGGCGATAAACAAAAAATCAGCAGTTGGCTTACCGGAGTGGAAGAGGATAACATCTGGTACAATGATTACCAGGCGCATAAATATTCCAACCTCATTACTATCGACAACTATAACATCGTTGAAGGCGACGAGAAAAAAATAAAATGGAAGCTAAGCCCTTCCGAAACCACCGTTATAGCCGGTTTCAACTGCCGCAAAGCCAGTGCTATTCTTTTTGATAGCGTATACGTATTCGCTTATTATACTGAAGAAATACCCATTAGTGGTGGCCCGATGAATATGCATGGGCTTCCGGGATTAATACTGGGATTAACCATTCCCCGCCTGTACTCCAGTTGGATTGCAACTTCATTGAAACTGGACGTTACAACGCCTGTTGCACCACCGGTAAAGGGTAAAAAGGTTACCGAAACCTTTGTTATCAATGCACTAAAAGAATACGGAAAAAGATGGACGGGTGGCGACAAGTTTACCAACAAGCTTATTTGGAGAACGTTTTTATAGTTGTCAGTAGTCAGTTGTTAGTTATCAGCTATTAGTTGGTTTTTGATAATGCAGCGGAAATTGATATCCTATTTCGTCAATTCCAATACCCGGTCCGACATCGGAGCCAATGTAAGAGAGTCTTTAAGTGGGGTAACCTGTCCGGTGACAACATCCCGGGCACTTTGAAATCCGTTCAGCCGTTCTGCAAAACGGTTTAAGGCAATAGCAGCGGGCATTTTGTTCGTATTCATTGCGCATAGAATCGTTTGCTGTCTGTCGTAACGAAAATAAATATACACCCCATCATACGGCGCAAACTGCATCAACTTTCCAGTTGTAAGGGCCGAAGACCTTTTCCTGAAATTAGCTAAGGTTCTGATATAATTAAACAGGATATTCTCTTTTCCCGTTCTTCCTGCAGCCGTAAATTTATTGACTTTATCTCCTGCCCAGCCGCCGGGAAAATCTTTACGTACCTGCCCGTCATTGGGACTGGTAGTACCTTCCATCAGCACCTCACTTCCATAATAAAGTTGTGGAATGCCCCGGCAGGTCAGCAGCCAGGCCAGGGCCAGTTTATATTTGGCCGTATCTTCATTAACAACAGAATAAAAGCGCGGGAGATCATGATTATCCAGGAAAATAACTTCACGCGTGGGGTCCTTATAAACAAAATCCTGGGCAAGCGTGGTGTAGACTTTATTTACACCCTCCGTCCAGCCAAAAGGTTCATTAACCGCAGGAATGATCCCGTAGAACAACAATTGAAAATCTGTTGTGGCCTGCAGGTTGCTTTTAAAAGGAATGGAATAATTGTTCTGACAGAAATAACTTTGGTTCGGCACGCCGTGCACCCAGGTTTCGCCAAAAATGCTGATCCGGGGGTATTCATCATATAAGGCCTGGTTACAGCGGTTCATAAAGTTGAGGTCGTTATAAGCGTACGTATCAATGCGCCATCCGTCGATACCAAATTCCTCCACACACCAGAGCGCATGCTGGATCAAAAAATTTTGTACAAAAGGGTTACTTTGATCCCAATCCGGCATTGAAGGCACGAACCAACCATCCTGCATTATTTTTTTATCGATCTGCGCGCCATGCGGATCAAAGATCGCCTGGTCTTTATAATTGGTTTGTGTAAATTTTGGCCAGCGGTGAAACCAGGTACTGTCCGGCTGATCCCGGAATAAAACATGTTCCAGGCCGGTATGATTATATACCGCGTCCTGTATTATTTTCATTCCTTTTAAATGAGCTGCATCAATCAAATCTTTATAGGCCGCGGCTCCGCCGATGCGCGGATCAATTTTATAATGATTGGTGAACGCATAGCCATGTTCGGTTCTATCGGGCATATCATTTTCTATAACCGGATTTAACCAGATAGCCGTAACACCCAAATCCTTTAAATAATCCAAATGATTTTGCACGCCTTTCAGGTCGCCCCCGTGGCGTTCAAAAACAGAGTCGCGGTTAAGCGACTGGTCCCGCATGCCCGGTACGCGATCATTGGAAGGATCGCCATTACTAAACCGGTCCGGCATGATCAGATATACCAGATCTGCCGAAGTAACACCGTTGGCAAACGTCCTCCCATTACCCGTTCTGCGGCTTTTCAATGGCCAGTCTGCTGTCGTTTCTCCTATTTTTATTTTAACCGTTCCGGGTTTTGCAACAGGGCTGATCATAAGTTCCAGCACCAGGTAATGCGGGTTCTTAAATTTTGATATTTTATTAAGCGTTACGCCGGGATATGCAAGGGTTACGTTTTGGGTTTTTATATCCTGCGCTGCCGCACGCACCAATACTTCCACCTTGTTCCACTTCATGTTTATCCACCAGTTGGTTGGGTATAGTTCAAATTGCGCGTTGGCCGTTGTTGCCAAAAACAGCAGTATTAAAAAATAACAGGCTCTTTTCATGATAAAAAAATTGAAGGATACTAGATACCAGTTTCTGGATACTGGATATTAGTTTCTGGATCGTATCAATCGAGCACCCAGAATCGAGGATCGAGCATCAAGCATCGCGTTTTTCCTTAACCAACACCAAACAGATCACCGCCGCCAGGATCATCAGCCCCCCGCCTACCTGTACGGCCAGCAGCCGGTCGTTATGCAGCACGTTCCGCATCAGCCATCCAAATCCCAGCGAAGCAATGATCTCGGGCAGTACAATAAAGAAATTAAAAATACCCATATACACGCCTACTTTATTCCGGGGCAGCACACCGCTCAGCATCGCATAAGGCATGCTCAGGATACTGGCCCATGCAATCCCAACGCCGGTCATACACCCGTACAGCATATATTTATTTTTCACCCAGGCTACGCTGATCAGGCCAATGGCACCAGCTATCAAACAGAGCGCATGGGTTGCCTTTCTTCCTAATTTATCGGCAATTGAAGGCAACACCAACGCAAACAAAAAAGTAACCACGCTGTAATAAGCAAGGGTCAGGCTTCCAAAATCAGCACCCGCGGCATACACGGGATCATTCCCGTCTTTCCCACCGAATACATTTATCGCCACCGCCGTAGTATAATAAAACCACATCAGGAACAAACCGGGCCAGGTAAAAAACTGAACAATTGATATAGCGCGCATTTTTGGCGGCATCTTCCGCAGGGCATCAATAATTTCAGCAAAACCATTCTCCTTTTCATTTTGTTTACCTGGCGCATCACCACCGGCCAATACTTCGGGGGGATATTCTTTTGATGTAAAAACAGTGTACAAAACCGCTCCTATAAAAAAGAAGGCTCCCAAGTAAAAAGACCATTTTACATTTTCGGGGATCGTTCCCTGTGCTGCCGTATTACTAAAATGAAAAACATTCCGCATCAGCCACGGCAACGCCGATGCGATACTGCCGCCCAGCCCGATCATAAAACTTTGCATGATAAACCCGCGGTTCACCTGGCTGTCCGGCAATTTATCCGTAACAAAAGCCCGGAAGGGCTCCATCGATACATTTCCAAAAACATCCAGCACCCATAACAATCCGGCGGCCATCCACAACGCGCTGCTATGCGGCATTACTATCAAAGCAATGGAGCTTATTATTGCCCCGATCATAAAATAAGGCCGGCGCCGGCCCCAGCGCGGGTGCCAGGTCCTGTCGCTCAGGTACCCGATAATGGGCTGTACCAGCAAGCCGGTGAGGGGCGCCGCAAGGAACAACAGTGGCACCTGGTCCGGATTGGCCCCCAGGTTTTCATAAATACGTCCCATGTTGGCCCGCTGCAGGTCCCACCCAAACTGGATCCCAAAGAACCCCACGCTCATGTTCACTATTGCTGCAAAAGATAACCGGGGCTTCGAATCGTTTCTTGTTACTGACATTGGCAATCGGTTTAAAATGTAAAATTAATATGTATTAAATACACATTAAAAAATATTTTGAAAAAAACTGGTCGCGAAAACCAGTTTCCCCATTTTAAGAACTTTAAATAACGAAACCGTCAGGTATAATGGCGCCCTTCTTAACTACGATGATCCCATCCTTTACCGTGTACAATTCATGATCAGCATTCTCCAGATGCGCCCCGCCATTCAGCCGTACATCATCCCCAATACGGCAATTTTTATCAATAATGCAATTGCGCAGGTAACAGCGCCGGCCGATGCCAATAGGCGGTACGCCTTTGTTCTGATCGCGACTGATATCTTCGATGGTCTCATAATAATCACTCCCCATCAGGTAACAGCTTACCACTGTAGACCCATACCCGATCCGCGAGCGGATCCCGATAACGCTATGCTCGATCCGGGAGGCGTTAATAATACATCCCTCGGCAATAACTGTTTTTTCCAAAGTAGTACCGCTGATCTTCGCCGGTGGCAACATCCGGGGACGGGTATAGATGGATTTGGTATTATCAAATAAATTAAATTCGGGTATATCGGAGGTCAGTTCCAGGTTGGCTTCAAAAAAAGAATAAATATTTCCGATATCCGTCCAGTAGCCTTCATACTGGAAGCTGGCCACCTGGTATTCATTTATGGAAGAAGGAATGATCTCTTTTCCAAAGTCAGTAGCATCGGGATGTTTTTTCAACAACAGGTCCAGGAGCAGTTTACGGTTAAATATATAAATCCCCATGGAAGCCAGGTAGTTTCTTCCCTTCTGTTGCATGGCGGGGCCGGTGTCACTTGTCCACTCACCCAATATATCCTTTGATGGTTTCTCAATGAAAGAACTGATCATGTTGTGCTCATCGGTTTTCAGAATACCGAACTCTGGAGCCTCCCGGTCGCCTACGGGTATCGTGGCAATGGATATCTGAGCGCCGCTTTCTTTATGATTTTTCAGCATTTCTGTAAAGTCCATCTGGTAGAGCTGGTCACCCGAAAGGATCAACACATATTCACTGGGGAAAGGGGCCAGGTGGCGTAAACTCTGTCGCACCGCATCTGCCGTTCCCTGGAACCAGGTCGGGTTATCCGGCGTTTGCTCCGCGGCAAGGATATCTACAAACGCATCGCTGAACGCGCTAAAGCGATATGTGTTTTTTATATGCCGGTTCAGGGAGGCGGAGTTAAACTGCGTCAGCACGAACATCCGGTGAATATCAGAGTTAATGCAGTTCGAAATAGGTATGTCTACCAGGCGGTATTTTCCGGCTATGGGTACAGCAGGCTTTGAGCGATTACTGGTTAAAGGGGCCAGCCGCGTACCGGCACCACCGCCCAGAATCATGGCAACGATTTCATTTGAAAAAGACATAGTTTATAGTATTATTTTTATCTATATATTAAATATAAGCTGGAAACGGTTAATCCTCTGATATTTTATTGGTTGGCAACAAAGATTCATAAAGTCCGAGATACTGTTTGGCCGACATATCCCATCCATGATCGATGGTCATCATTTTTTCGCGCATAGCGTTATACAGATCGTGTTTGTTATTATACAGATCAATAGCGCGGCCAACAGAATAAGCGATATCACCCACACTGGACTGTTCCATCTTTATTCCAAAGCCATCCTTATCGCCATAGTCCACTACGGTATCTTTCAACCCGCCTATATTACGCACCATAGGTACCGTTCCATAGCGCAACGCGTAAAGCTGGTTCAATCCACAGGGCTCCACGCGGCTGGGCATCAGCAAAAAATCGGAGCCTGCGTACATCAGATGGCTCAATCCTTCATTGTATCCGATATAACTATTAAAATACCCTTTAAACCGCTGATTCATGTGGCTCAGCTGTTCTTCGATCCAGGGGTCACCCGAGCCCAATATTAAAAAGTTGGCTTTACCCTGGTATTGGTAAACCGACTGACTAATGGCATCCGGTAAAAGATCTGCCGCCTTCTCCCCCACCAGCCGGCCAATAAAAGTGATCAGGGGCTTTTCAGGATCTAACCCGAACTGACCGGCAAGCTCCAGCTTGTTTTTATCTTTTCCTTTTTCAACCAGCTCCTTATTATAATTCTTAACAATGAACGAATCGGTCTCAGGATCCCACACCTCGTTATCGATACCATTTATAATACCAATACTTTTTCCTTTTTCATATTCAAAAAGATTGTGCAGCCCGTTAGCGGAATGTTTCAGCTCATCCATATAACTCGGGCTTACCGTTGTTACCTTCCAGGCGCATTTAACCGCCGACGCCATAGGGTTAATGGCATTATCCCAATCCAGCAAACCCCGGTTCCAGGAATCATATGCCGGTATATAATAATATTTATCCCATCCGAATTGCCCCTGGTATTCTCCGTTATGCACGGTAAAAACAGTAGGCACATTACCCAACTGGTAGCGAAATGCATAAGCATGCCGCATCATAAAAGGCACCAGCCCGGTTTGGTGGTCATGACAATGAACAATATCCGGTTTGTGCTGCCAGCGGCTCAGCCAATCGCAAACGGCCAGCTGAAATGCTACGAACCGCTCGGTATCATCATCATACCCGTAAATGCGTTCCCGGTCCAGCTTGCCATTAATATCAACGAGGTATAGATCAAACCCCAACTTGTTTGTTTTTTCCTTGATCACACTATACTTAAACCACTCGTTTCCCAAAGCCTGACCTCCCTCGTGCACCAGCTCCCATTCGTTCTGGTATAAGAATTTGGTACGATACATAGGCATCACTACTTTGGCTACATGGCCCAGTTCGTTTTGGTACTTAGGCAACGCACCCACAACATCACCCAGCCCGCCGGCCTTGGCCATCGGGTAACACTCCGCAGAAACATGAATTATTTCCATAAACATTTTTTCTTCCGTTACTAATGTAAGCATATTTTATGAATGCGCAGGGTTTGACCAAAAACAATTAAAAATTTTTATTTACCCGATTACTATTTACATTTACCCCTTGATAAAACATTAAACGATTGATATGAGTAATCAAACAACTAAGTGGTCCCAATTTGGTACGCTCATTACAGTTTTCTTTTTTTGGGGGTTTGTTGCTGCCAGTAATGACATTCTGATTCCCGTATTTAAACATGCTTTTAAATTGACGCAGGTAGAAAGCCAATGGGTAACCCTTGCTTTCTATTTACCCTATACCATTGGATCTATTATTTATTTTGCCGTTTCAAAATCAATAGGTGGCGACCTTTTAAATAAGATCGGTTATAAAAATGGCATCACTTACGGGCTGATCATTTCTACATTGGGTGCACTCATTTTTTATCCGGCGGCCAACAGCGCTTCTTACGCGTTAATGTTAACGGCATTATTTGTGGTAGGGCTTGGATTTTCATTACAACAGATCGCCGCCAATCCGCTGGCGATCGTAATGGGCGACCCCAAGTCTGGTTCCCAGCGATTGAGCATGGCCGGCGGTATCAATAATTTCGGAACAACGATCGGCCCGCTGCTGGTAAGCTTTGCTATTTTTGGGAGCGTTACGGGTGGCTCCGACAATGCCAATATCGACAGTGTAAAGATCCCCTATCTTATACTGGGCGCGGCATTCCTTTTAGTGGCCATTCTTTTTAAATTTTCGTCCGTCCCGAATAAGATCGACCTGGGAAAAACCGCCGGTGCTGAAAATGAATTTGAGTCCGAACAAGCCGGTGATCCTGCGAACGAAAGCGCCAAAGTTACCGCCGACAGGCCTTCTGTATTTAATTATCCTCAATTGGTATTGGGCATGATCGCCATATTCGTTTATGTAGGAGTGGAAGTAGCTACTGCCAGTAACCTGCCCAACTACCTGGAAAAAGATATGGGCATACTTACCAAGGACGTAGCCCCCTACGTGTCGCTTTACTGGGCAAGCCTTATGATGGGGCGCTGGACGGCTTCCATAGGTGCATTCAATGTAAAGGCCGGTGCTAAAAAAATATTAAGTTTCTTTATGCCTTATCTTGCCTTTGCGGTTTACATTATTGTAAATAAAATAGCGGGGCACGATGTAACGCCCTTTTATTATTATGCAATTGTAATTGTGGCGCTCATCCTGGGGAATATAGTAAGCGCCGATAGTCCTGCCCGCATGCTTTTGATCTACTCCTTAATGGGCATTACTGCACTCTGCATTGGAATGCTCACAACAGGAATGGTAAGTGTTTTTGCTTTTATAAGTGTGGGACTATTCTGCAGCACCCTGTGGCCCTGTATTTTCACCCTGAGCATTGCAGGCCTGGGCAAGCATACCAATGAAGGAAGCAGCCTGTTGGTGATGATGATCCTGGGCGGGGCGTTGCTGCCGGTAGTACAGGGAAAACTGGCAGATGGTGCCATTGGAATAAAATACAGCTACCTATTAGGCGCCCTTTGTTTTGCCTACCTGGCCTTTTACGCCATAAAAGCCAAAGCAACATTGAGAAACCAGGGGATTGACTATGACGTAAAAACAGCCGGAAGCGGACATTAATTTTTTTTGAAAATGGAAAATGATATGGGTGTAATAGATTTGTCAATGGAATTGGCAATTGGTATAGACATTGGTGGCACCAACACCAAATACGGAATAGTGAACCACCGCGGGGAGATCCTGGACAAAGGCGATATTAAAACAGATGCCTTTCCAACGATTGAAGAATTCATCAACGGGCTTCATGAGGCAGTATCCCCGATCATAGAAAAATATGCGTCTGTCGGAATAAAAGGAATTGGCCTCGGTGCACCTAATGGCAATTATTATACGGGCACCATTGAATATGCCCCTAACCTTCCCTGGCGCGGGGTTATTCCCATCGCAAAAATGATAACCGAAAGATTTAGCGTTCCCTGCACGCTTACCAATGATGCCAACGCGGCGGCAATGGGCGAAATGCTGTACGGCGCGGCGCGGGGCATGAAGGATTTTATAATGATCACCCTGGGCACCGGCGTGGGAAGTGGTATTGTATCCAACGGATTGATGATCTATGGGCACGATGGATTTGCCGGCGAGCTGGGACACATCATAGTACGCCCCGGCGGCCGTAAGCACTGGAGCACCGGAGCGCACGGTTCGCTGGAAGCCTATTGTTCCGCCACCGGGATTTCTATAACGGCCAAAAAACTAAGGGCCGAGAATATTCATTCTGCTTTAAATGAGATACCGGAAGACAAGATCGATTCCCGGGCCGTATTTGAAATGGCGGAGAAAGGCGATGAAACTGCTAAAGAAGTATTCCGGTATACCGGCCAAATATTAGGGGAAGCGTTGGCTAACTTTATCATGTTCTCTTCCCCCGAAGCCATCATACTTTTTGGCGGCGTTATAAAAGCAGGCGATTATATTATGAAGCCCACAAGAGAGCATATGGAAAAAAACCTGCTCCCCATTTTCCAGAATAAAGTAAAACTGGTGTTTAGCGAGCTGAAAGAAGCAGATGCTGCTATTTTGGGCGCCAGCGCACTGGCCTGGGAATCATAAACACATTTATTATTTTTGGTTTGAGGTTTATTGTTTGACGTCTAAAGTTTACGTCCTGAAACGAGCAACCGGCATCAAACTTGGCTGCCGCAATCGTCAAACGATAAACGTGAAATCGCGTCGATCAGCGGACCAGAAACCAGTAACCTGAAACTTGTAACTAAAAGGATCTCTGTTAAAAATAGTTAGACCTCCGTTGTAGCTACCAAATGGAATTATAAAACGGATCTATTGTTCCTGGTTTGACGTCTGACGTTTATCGTTTCACCTCCAGAAACCAGCAACCTGAAACTTGTAACTAAAAAAAGGGTCTCCGCTAAAAATAACGGGGACCCTGTTGTAACTACCAAACCAAACTACTATCTTCAGCACCTTTATCAGTGCATATTACCATAACGGTCATATCCTTTTCTGCTGCCACGATACGTGTTGTTATACCGGCTGGTTGATTCCCATTTCCGGAAAATGGCATCCACGATCCGGTCAATCTCCCTTCCGGAAATCCTCCGGCTGTCCACCTCGTCTGTCGCCCACCCCTGCATGACCGTTTCGTCTGTATAAGAATCCACCATGGTGATGGTAATGGTACCTTCTTTTGTTGGTACCGCATAATTATCATATCCCATAAACATGGAAGGATAATATACATTGTAGAAGCGGCCGCGATACGGGTTATAAAAAGTTCTGAAGCCGCCCCATCCGTACATCGGGTCCGAGACCACCCGGCTTCCTCTTTGCACCAGCACATCATAACTTAAGATCACATCCGGGTTACTGGTCACCTGCCGCAGACCTTTGGTTTGTTCCAAACGGGCGGTAACAGCCGATTTGATCTGATCTTCCATCATAGAGCTTCGTGCCCTGCGGTCCTTGGGTTGCGCCCAGGCAAAAGTTCTGTACTTACCAAAATTGGCATTCTGAGAAGTTTCAATATGGGCTGTTGGCCCGCAACTCGCCAACAACACCAATGCCAGAACAGGTAATGCAAAAGTTTTTAGAACATAGTTTTTCATTTTTACTGAATTTTCTACTTTTTAGACGCATAAACCCCTCAATAGATAACAGCAGGATTGTAAATTATTTGTGAAAAAATCACCCTTTACCTGGCTGATCCGGAAAAAGGAAAGCGCTGTATCAATCAGATAGAAAACTTAGCTACCTTTGGAAAAACTTTCGCTTTAACAGTCAACCAAATTTGTTACAATGAAAAACCTTTTATTGCTTGTTGCCCTGGCCTTTTCCGCCAATATTTTTGCGCAATCTAACCTGACCCTCAAACCTGAACGTCCAAAAGCCGGTGAAACAGTCCATTTTTCTTATCTGCCCGGTGGCGACCTGGAAGGAACAGATAAAACGCCAACCGCCTATGTTTTAAAAATAGGCTCCGGCGGCCCACAGATGGAAGACATTCCATTAAAAAAAGAAAAAGATCAGTTTGTAGGGTCCGTCAGTACCGACACATCGTTAAACCTGCTGGTTTTTGGATTTAACATTGATGATAAAATAGATAACAACGCCGATAGCGGTTACCTGGTGCCGGTATACCATGCTGATAGCTTACGGCCGGAAGCTTATTCGAATCTTGCATACTTTTATGATAACATCGGTGAACGGAAATTTGGTGTAAAGCGAAACGCCCAAAAAGTAATGTATTACTATAAAAAGGAAATGGAGCTTTATCCGGATAAAAGGAACGATGTAATCAGAAGCTACCTTTTTGCTTTGATGCGCAGCGATAAAGAAAAGGGAAACACAGCGATACAGTCAGAAATTGAAAAAGCACTATCATCAGGTTTAAAAACCGCGTCCGACTATTCGAAAGTAAGCTCGCTTTACTCAATGCTGCGCCTGCCCCAGCAAATGGCATTTTTCACAAATCTCAAAAAAGAAAAATTTCCTGATGAAAAATTAACTTCCCAGGATTATTATGAAAAATTCAACGCAGCCGCCAATTTAACAGATAGGGAAACAATTGTAAAGGATGTAATTAAAGCCACCAACCCACCTTCTTTCGACGGATTTTTAGCAATGATGCAAGGGCAGATACTTATAGGTTATGCGTATAAGAAAGACTGGGACAATTTTAAAAGATATGCTTCAGAGACAAAGGCTCCATCAGCAAAAATGAATGCTTACAACGAAGCTGCCTGGAAACTGCAGGGAGACAGTGCTGATTTGCCCTTTGCAGCGGAATTATCAAAACAAGCAGTCGCCTATGCAAAAGCTGAACTAAAAAATCCGAAAGAACCCAAGCCTAAAATGTCATTGAACAAAGAATGGCTGGAGCAGCGCCAGAACCGTTACTCTCAATTTGCAGATACCTATGCTATGGTGCTTTACAAATCAGGAAAGTATAAAGAAGGGTATTCGTATGCAAAAGACGCAGCGTTAACCAATGCAAAAGGTCAAAATAAAAACTACAACAACACCTATGCCCTCCTGGCTGAAAAAGCCCTTCCGGTAAAAAAATACCAGCCGGAGCTGGAACAGTTTGTAAAAGAAGGCAAAGCCAGCGATGCAATTAAAAAGATACTTAAACGGGCATATACAACGCAACATGCCTCAGCCGATGGCTACGATCAATACCTGGCCACCCTGGAACAGGGTGCCAAACTTAAAATGATTGAAAAACTAAAGAAAGAAAAACTAAATGACCCCGCACCAAAGTTTGCGCTCAACGACCTATCCGGCAACAAGGTGAATATAGAGGACCTCAAAGGGAAAACCGTGATCGTTGATTTTTGGGCTACCTGGTGCGGCCCCTGCAAGGCATCCTTTCCATCTATGAATAAAATGGTGGGCAAATATAAAGACAACCCCGACGTTAAATTTTTATTTGTAGATACCTGGGAAAATGTAGACGATAAACAAAAAAATGCTGCGGATTTTATTACAAAAATGAAATACGATTTTCATGTGCTGCTGGATAATGACAGCAAAGTCGTCACCCAGTTTAACGTACCAGGCATCCCCACAAAATTTGTCATTGGCAAGGACGGCAATATAAAATTTAAAGCAGTGGGGTTTGAAGGCGATCAGTTATTGGAGCAGGAACTGGAAGCAATGATTGGACTTGCCAATTAAAATGGATTTCCTATTTTTACAATAAATAAAACACTATGAACACAGAGAACACCAACCGCAATTTTTTAGGATTGATCATCCTTGGTATTTGCATTATTATCACAGGGTTGCTGGTAGCAGGCGCTTATAAATATAAGTTCAAATCAAGACAGGTGATCCGCGTTACCGGAAGCGCAGAAAAAGATTTTGGCAGCGACCTGATCGCCTGGAATGGCAGTTACAACAGGTCCAATTTTGATTTAAAAGCCGCTTATGCCCAGTTAAAACAAGATGAAATGAACGTGCGGAATTACCTTACCCGAAAAGGTATCACTCCCAACCAGATGATCTTTTCTTCTATAAAAATCGATAAGATCTTCAAATCAAATTATAACGAAGAAACAAAATCAACTTCCTCTGAGTTCCAGGGATACAATCTCACACAAAATGTAAAAGTGGAATCCAACGATATCGCGAAGGTGGAATCCTTGTCCCGGGAGATCACTGAACTTATAGAAACCGGCATTGAGCTAAATTCACCCGAGCCATTATATTTCTATACAAAGCTGGCAGATCTTAAACTGGACCTGTTGGCAAAGGCCGCAGCCGACGCAAGAAAGCGGGCGGAAACGATTGCAAAAAATACCGGCGGTTCTTTGGGGAGTGTAACCAAAGCCAATATGGGCATTTTCCAGATAACCGGGAAAAATAGCGATGAGGATTATAGCTACGGCGGTACATTTAATACTTCTGCAAAAAATAAGACGGCCAGCATTACCGTTAACCTGGAATGCGAGGTAAAATAGGTGATGATCCCTACCGGTCGTTTGCTCCTGCAGATAGTGTGAAGGATCTTCTTAGAAGGTCATCGGAAAACCAACTGAATAGTTCTGCTGACATTCCGTTGCACTTCATTTGGCGGGATCCGGTAGGAGTTATCGGATAAGGTCCCGTTTGTGAAAAACGCCCCATTCACTATTCACCTTTCACTTCTCACGTTTCACTACGTCCTACTCGCTATTCGCCCCATTTTACCTCCAAAAGCGCTCCCAAACAAGCCGGTCCGGCTCCCGTTAATTACATTTAAATCCCAAAAATGCAGTAATTTTGCACCCCTATGGAATTGACGAAAAATTTTGAACCCGCAGCAATTGAGATCCGGTGGACGGACCATTGGAAGGAAAAAGGTTATTTTAACAGTACCCCGGATGAACGCCCGGCTTTTACGGTGGTCATCCCGCCCCCCAATGTTACCGGTGTATTGCATATGGGTCATACGCTGAACGAAACCGTACAGGACATCCTGGTACGCCGGGCACGCATGAGCGGGTACAACGCCTGTTGGGTTCCGGGCAGCGACCATGCGTCAATTGCCACCGAAGCAAAAGTGGTGCAGATGCTGAAGGAGAAGGGCATCGATAAAAATACCCTGACCCGCGAAGAATTTTTGAAATACGCTTTTGAATGGAAGGAAAAATATGGCGGCATCATTTATAACCAGATCGAACGGCTGGGCTGTAGTGTAGACTGGAACCGGGTGAACTTCACCATGGACGATCATTATTACAAGGCTGTTATAAAGGTTTTTGTTGACCTATATAATAAAGGATTGATCTATCGCGGGGCGCGGATGATCAACTGGGACCCTGCTGCTAAAACGGCATTAAGCGATGAAGAAGTAGAATACCGCGAAGTACAGAGTAAGTTATATTATATACAATACAAGCTGGACAGCGAGAGCGTTGCAGAGAAAATGAAAGGGAAGACTGGTTTAGAATCTTCCCTTACAAACAGGCGAGCTGTGCCTTCCAACGAATTGGAATCCTTCTCTCACACGTCCGAAACGACTCCTGCGGATACAAAGGTACCAAAAATTATTGATTTTGATATTTTAGCTAATAATGTAACCGATAGTACTTCAGATCAATTCATTACCATTGCCACTACCCGCCCGGAAACAATTTTGGGTGATACCGCCATCTGCGTAAATCCTAATGATGAGCGCTACCAGCATTTAAAAGATGCTTACGCTTTTGTGCCTTTGATCAACCGTCGCATTCCTATCATTTTTGATGAATACGTGGATATGGAGTTTGGTACCGGTGCTTTAAAGATCACGCCGGCACATGACATCAACGACTATAACCTGGGGTTGAAACACAACCTGGAAGTAATTGATACCTTAAACGAGGACGGTACACTGAGCGAAGCCGCGCAGTTGTATGTTGGGGAAGATCGCTTTGAAGTGCGGAAGAAGATCGTGATTGACCTGGAGAAATCAGGCAATCTGGTTAAAACAGAGGACATCATTAACAAGAACGGTTTCTCCCAACGCAGCAATGCGGTAGTGGAACCCCGTATTTCCACGCAATGGTTTGTCAAAATGAAACCATTGGCCGAGCCTGCTTTGAAGGCCGTGGTTGATGGCGATATAAAAATCCATCCCGGCGACCGTTTCCTGGCTACTTATAAATATTGGCTGGAGAATGTAAAAGATTGGTGCATCAGCCGCCAGTTGTGGTGGGGCCAGCAAATACCGGCTTGGTATGCTCCCGATGGAACCTTTGTGGTGGCAGAGAACAAAGAGGAAGCTTTTAGTCAATGGTCAAAGGTGAATAGTGAATCGGCAAACAGCATTGGCCATTCACCATTCATTATTGACGACTTTAAGCAAGACAGCGACGTGTTGGATACTTGGTTCTCCTCCTGGCTCTGGCCCAGCGAAGTGTTTCATGGCATCACCAATCCCGGCAATCCCGACATCAACTACTACTACCCTACTTCCGTTTTAGTAACCGGTCAGGATATTATTTTCTTCTGGGTGGCACGCATGGTAATGGCCGGACTGGAATATGAAAAAGAGATTCCATTTAAGGATGTGTATTTTACCGGCATGGTACGCGATAAGCTGGGTCGCAAGATGAGCAAGTCGCTCGGCAACTCTCCTGATCTGCTGAACCTGATCGATACCTATGGCGCCGATGCGGTACGCTTTGGAATTATGATTGCCGCACCGGCTGGTAACGACCTGCTTTTTGATGAAAGCTCATTGGAACAGGGACGCAACTTCAACAACAAAATGTGGAACGCGTTAAAGCTGATCCGCATGTGGCAAAACAATCCGAATGGTATCAGCGCAGCAACAGGCAATGAACCGGATGCTGCAGCTGCATGGATGAAACATCGGATTGCAGCCGCTAAAGCAGAAATGGAAAGCCTGTTTAAAGAATTCCGTCTCAGCGAAGGATTAAAAACATTATACTCCCTGATATGGGACGACTTCTGTTCCTGGTATCTCGAATGGCAGAAACCCGCCTTTGGCGCACCTACCAGCCAGGCAAAGTTGCAGGCAACGATCGGTTTCTTTGAAGAACTGCTGCAACTGCTCCACCCCTACATGCCGTTTATTACGGAAGAAATTTATCATTTGCTGCGTGAACAAAAAGATGATTTGTCTGTAAAACAATACGCCACTACAGCACCCGCAGATGATGCGATCTTGGCGCAAGGCGAATTGTTGAAACAAACGATCACAGCCATCCGCGATGCGCGGGTGAAAAACAATATTAAACCGAAAGAAGCCGTTACACTATTTGTACAAACTGCACAACCGCAGATCTATAGTAACCTGGCCTCCATTTTACAACGGCAGGCAAATGTAGATGCGGTAAGCATTACAGAAGCAGCGGTTGATAAATGTATTAATGTAATGGTGGGTAAAGACAAACTGTTTATTCAGCCAGCTACCGAACTGGACACCAGTATCCAGAAAGAACAACTGGAAAAAGATCTGCAATACTTACAGGGCTTCCTGGTTTCCGTTGACAAGAAATTGAGCAATGAGCGCTTTGTGCAAAATGCAAAGCCGGAGGTAGTAGAGATCGAACGCCGGAAGAAAGCCGATGCGGAGGAAAAGATAAAAGCCATCGAAGAAAGTCTGAAAAATCTTTAACTATAAAAGCGATACAGCTTCATAGAAAGTTTTAACCGGCTTAAACAATTACCGCCAATGTATTTTAAAATACATTGGCGGTTTTATTTATGAGATACCTGGTTGCTGCTGCGCACGAAATTATTGAGGGATACTCAACGTATTACACAAGGCACCATAACTGAGGACATTAAGGTTTGTATTAGCCAGCGCTACTTTCACCGCTCCGGGAATGATCACATAACGAAACGTATGGGCAGGACTGATTGACCCCGAGGAAGTATAGGCATTCATGCTGCTAACAAGGTTGATCCGCAAATTTCCAACCGTCGCGTCCGCGGACCAGGTATCAATATTAGTGGCAGTGCCGATCTGGTAGTATATATGTATCGGCAGTACTGAAGTTTGGTCGGTAGGCCACAAGGTAGTATTATAGCCATTCAGCTTTCCATACACCAGCACTGTTCCGGTATTCAATATATCCTGGGTAATTCCCGGCGCTGCTTTATTATAATCTAAATTAATGATACCAAATCGGGTAGTTACCGTATAAGCAGCAGGAGTAAACCAATCCGAATATTGTACGTTGGCTGTTCCGGCAGGGCCTTGTGCGCCGGTGGGACCTTGAGCTCCTGCCGGTCCCTGCGAGCCGGCTGGCCCCTGCGTTCCGGCCGGACCCTGAGCGCCTCCGGGACCCTGCGTTCCCGCCGGTCCCTGTGCTCCGGTAGCTCCCTGAGGACCGGGGTCTCCTTTTTTACAGCTAAATAATAAAAGGGTCCCGGCAAATAACAATACACTTAATTGACAAAGTTTCATATGGGTTGTTTTGAGGTTAAAATAATTTTTCAAAAATAACCCGGGGCAAATCATCTGAAAATACCTGAATTAAGCTATCAGGCCTGATAATTGCTATCAGAAGAACATATTCAATTTTAAAACCCTCAGGCTATGAATAAATTTTTTCTATTAATTGTCGTTTTATTTTGCTTAAGTATCGCACAACGCGCCTCCGCACAATTGAAAGGCTTTAGCATCGGGCCCTATGGAGAACTTGCTTTTCCCACAGGCGATTTTCAGAAAGATTTTAAAACAGGCGTCGGTGTTGGCGCCCAGGCGGATATTCGGCTTATAAAAAGCTGGGCAGCCACCGGCTCTATCGGATATATGTATTTTAGAGGTAAGGATGTAATGGACCCAACAACCGGGAACGAATACAAAGTGCCCGACCTTAAAGCTGTGCCTATAAGGGTAGGTGTAAAATACCGCCCCATTCCGTTGCTTTATCTGAAACTGGAATCAGGAACGGCCGCCTTAAGCGGAAAAAATTACAGCGGTTCAGCTTTTATTTTATCACCGGGTGTGGGATTAAAAATCCTTGGGTTCGACTTTCAGGCCAAATATGAAGCCTGGATGAAAGACGGCACCAAAGGCTTCTGGGGATTAAAGGCAGGATGGAATTTTTAGATACTTACAGCAAATTTGTGCCAATCTGCGCACGATTTTTCCCGCTGATCTCCGCTGATCCTTTTCGCTGATATATCTCTTTGGCATTTGATCTGCGCTAATCTGCGGGCTTTTTCTCTTCAGATTTGATTGCCTATAAAAACAGTACCTTGCTTGTCGTTGCGCATTTCAAAAATAGCAGCGCTATATAAATGAAGTACCTGTTCTGTCTTTTTATTTTTGCCGGGCTGTATGGCTATGGACAAAATAATCTGCAAGTTGTAGATACATTACCGCTCAAACAATCTTTAACGGGTAAACATTCCCATCCGCGGTTGCTTCGTTATTTGAACGCAGCTCAATGGAATGATCTTTTCCCCAACCGGTACGGGCTAAAATTAAAAGATTCCTTAAACCATAACCCGGATTTTTATTCCTTCAAAGCTTTTGCGACCGCAGCAACCGCATTTCCCCGGTTTCTTTCCGAAGGTGATATAACGACGCAAAAAAGGGAGCTGGCGGCCTTCCTGGCCAACATGGCACAGGAAACAAGTGGCGGATGGACTGAGGCGCCGGGCGGTTATTTTAAGTGGGGGTTGTATTTTCTGCAGGAGCAATCGCAGCAGGGCATCCTGAATAATTATGCAGACACTTCCAAAAAGAATTATATGCCGGTACCGGGTAAGGCCTATTATGGCCGGGGGCCCAAACAACTAAGCTGGAATTATAACTATGGGCAATTTAGCGAAGCCTGGTTTGGCAACAAAGACACCTTACTGCAACACCCCGAATTATTAGCACAAGACCCAGTATTATCTTTTGCTTCTGCCCTTTGGTTCTGGATGACCCCACAACGGCCCAAACCTTCCTGCCACGACATCATAGTGGGCAAATGGCAACCTAATGCCATGGACAGCGCAAAAAATATACAGCCCGGCTTTGGCGCTACGGTTAATATTATTAACGGTGGGGTCGAGTGCGGCAAGGGAACAGCCTTGCAAAAGACCACCTACCGTTATGAATATTACAAATACTTCTGTAACTATTTTAAAGTATCACCTGGTGAAAATATCAGTTGCAGTGATCAAAAACCATTTGGGCAGTAGTACGAACAACTGTAATCCTTTCATTAGTAGCGTTTCTTTATTTTTGGCGGATGCGAAAGATCTTCTACCTAACCCTGTTGCTGTTATGGAATACACTATCCCAGGCTCAAATCTCCATTCACGGACAAGTGCAGGATGATGCCGGGGCACCTGTTCCCGCTGCCACCATAACCTGGTTGAGGTCCCGGGCGGATTCAAAATCGGTGACCACAGATTCATCCGGAAAATTCCTAATTCCATCGCTTCAGGTAGGAACAAAATATCACCTCGAAGTATCGGCCGTGAATCATGAGGAAGCCAAACTTACTCTTGAACTTAAGAACGACACCACGATCCGCATAGTATTACCACGTAATAACACAATGCTGAACAATGTTACGGTGAGCGGTCGCGCTAAATTGATACAAATGAAGCCCAACAAAACGATTGTGAATATTGCAGATAATCTCACCATCGTAGGTAGTAATATCGCAGAAGCATTGCAAAAAATTCCCGGCATTCGTATCAGTAACGATGAGGTTTCTATTCCAGGCAAAGGTGCTGTCCAGATAATGCAGGACGGACGACTGCTGCAGCTCTCACAAAAGGAGCTTTTAAGCTATTTAAAATCGATCCCGGCCGGAACCGTATCAAAAATCGAAATTATCACCAATCCTTCGGCAGCGTATGATGCCTCGGGAAATGCGGGTCTGATCAACATTATCACCAAACGTACTACCCAACAGGGGTACAGCGGCAGTATACAGGCGGGGTACAAACAATACCAACACTATCCGGGTATGGATGCAACCGGAAATATCAACTATAATTCGGGCAAATGGCAGCTTTACGCCAATGCAAATATTTTCCGCATCCGGCACAAATATGGTTTTCGCTGGGAAGAATATTACCCGGACCGTACCTGGATCATGAGCGATACCGGCGATTACAAACAGCAAAACCTGGCGATCAATGCCGGGGCCGATTACCAGCTTTCTTCCAAATCAACCATAGGATTTAACGTGGGCTTTTCGAGATATTTTGAGGGTGGCGCCGACTATGTGCGCAATTCTAATTATAATGGCAGCGGCCAGACAGACTCTGTGCTCACCACCTATGCCGATTATTTTCCTGTGGCCAGAACACAGTCTTATAATTTATATTACAAAACCAAACTGGATACCAGCGGTAAAACCTTTTCACTGGACGGGAGCTATCTTACATTCTATCGTACCGATACCTCCAACGTTACCGCCAGAAGCTTTTTACCGGATGGGCAGCCCATCCCTTCCTCAACCGCGCGTTATACCAACGCCACTACGCAAAACATAAATATCTATGCGGTAAAAGCAGATATGGAATTGCCGCTTTCCTTTGCCCGCCTGCAGTTTGGCGGCAAGATAAATTTTATAGATATGTATGATGATCTCCGGTATTATCGTGTCAGTAATCCAGGGTACACCTATGACAGAGACCTTAGCAATGAATATAAGTACACCGAAAATAGTCAGGCCCTCTATGTAAACGTTAACCGGGAATTGGGCAACTGGTCATGGGAAGCCGGGCTGCGCGGGGAACTGACGCAAACCAATGGCTATTCCTTTCTTTCAGGGCAACGGAACAACAACAATTATCTGAAGCTTTTTCCCAATGCGCTGATTAGTTATAAAATGAATGGAGCCAATTTGTTTTCTCTCACTTATAATAAAAGAGTGCGCCGCCCTACATTCTGGAACCTCAATCCCTATAAGTCGATATTAACAGCTTATAGTTACTATGAGGGTAATCCCTTCCTGCAACCGGAATACAACAGCAATTTCCAATTGCTGCATATTTATAAAAACAAGCTCACCAGCGCCCTGTTTGCAACGATCACCAATAATGGATTTGATGACATCACCATTGCGCATGCAGATACAAATTTTGTACTGCGTACCCCCAAAAACTTTGTGAACAGTCTTCGCATAGGTTTATCCGAAGCCTATACTTTTTCAACCTTCCGCTGGTGGGAAAGCACTACCCTGCTGAATATTTATTATACAGATGGACGATCCAAACTTTCCTATGTCGCAGACCGCAAGGGTTGGGGTGCTTATGTTTCCAACAGCAATACACTGTATTTTAATACTGCCAAAACGTTGGCGGCAGCAATAAATTTCTGGTACCAGTTCCCGGAAGTCAGTTTAGTGAACCGATCAGACCCCTACTGGAACCTGGACCTGGGTTTTAACGCCGTACTGGTCAAGGACAAACTAACCCTTAACGCCAACGTGCAGGATGTATTTGGAACCAGTGCCGCTTCCTACACCAATGTGGTGAACAATGTGCAACAGCGATACGCTACGCTGCAGCTCAACCGCAACTATTCCCTCACCCTTATCTTCAAATTTGGTAAAAAAGACCTGAAAGCCATCGAACATACCAATAGCGACCAGGAAGAACGGAAACGGATCTGATACGGGAGCTGAGAATCTCCTGGTTTCAGTATCATTGCTTGTCGTTTGTCAGAAGTGAATGGTCAATAGTCAATGGTGAATAGGAGAAGTTATATTAAAGAATAAAGTCTGCGCATCTGGCGTTTCACATTTAGCATTTAGCATTTTGCATTCAGCATTATGCATTCAGCGTTTAGCGTCAGCATTTAGCTATTCAATCTGTAGAAAAATAAAGGGCGCGTATACTGTTACGCCCCCTTTACGTGCTGAGTTGAATGTGCTGAACCTTATTGCGGCTGTTCTCCGCGATTCGCGAATTTTTGCAATAACCCGGGTAAGGCCGCTGAAATAGCGCCGGTAACGGCTGGTGGCAGACCAAATTTAGTGGTCAGGGAACCGATCAGGCCGCCTTCAATAGCGTTGGTAAGGGTGCCTCCGCCCCCAATCGCGTTTTTAAGGGTATCTAAGATACCACCACCGGACGACTGATCAGCAGTTGCGGTACCGCTGCTGATATGATTCGCAATTTCATTGTGAAGTGCATCTGCCTGTTCGGGAGTAAGGTTGGCTGCGATGTCGGGATGATCTGCAAGCTGGCTTTTTACAGCATTTAAGATTTCGTCAAACATAGTTAGGATTTTAAAAATTAGACATTTAAGGTACAGCTATTTCTTTATACCCAAAATTAAATTATCATAATATTAATAGTCCGGTGACGGCAGAAAATCAATTGCCGTGTTTTGGGTTCCCGCAGATCTCGGCAGAAAAATCGCACCTCCAACTAAAAGCTGTGCAAATCTGTGGAATCCGTGAGAAAAAAAGTCGTGCAATGCAGCTTCCCGTTGATCTTCGCGGAATAAACGAATCAGCGATTATCTGCGAATAAGATCCGCGGCATCTGCGGGCCAATAATAAGCCGGAAATGCGGTAAGCCCTTCCAACTAAACTTCTGTGCCAATCTGTGGCATCTGTGAGAAAAAAATCTGCAGGCAATGGCCGGGAAGCCGGAAATGCGGAAAGGTTTTATTCTTCAACTTCCAACTTACCGTCTCACCGGCCCTATTAACAAAAAAACCCCCGCTTCGCGGAGGTTTCTATAATTAAAAGGTAAAGATTAATTATTCTCAGGAGCGCCGCCTTCTTTCCTTTCCGGGCGGGGAATTAACGCCTTGCGGGACAATTTGAACTTGCCTGATTTAGGATCAGTGCCGATCAGTTTTACCTTCATAGCATCGCCTTCTTTCACCACACCTTCCAAAGTCTCCAGGCGCTTCCAGCTGATCTCGCTGATGTGCACCAGGCCTTGTTTACCCGGCAGGAATTCTACAAAAGCGCCAAACTCTTTGATCCCTTTTACTACGGCATCATAAACATCACCCACTACCGGAACGGCTACAATGCCTTTGATCCAGTTCTCAGCTTTTTCAACCGCAGCTTTTTCCACACCAAAAATGCTGATCTCGCCGCGATTGTTTACTTCCTCGATATTGATGGTCGTACCGGTTTCACGCTGCATTTCCTGGATCACTTTACCCCCTGGCCCGATCACAGCTCCGATAAATTCTTTTTCAATAAACATTTTCACTACCCGTGGTGCATGGGCTTTCACCTCAACACGCGCTTCCGGCATCGCCTGGTACATATGGTCCAGAATGTGCATCCGGCCGGCTTTCGCCTGCTCCAATGCCTGCTGCATCACTTCCATTGGCAACCCGTCTACTTTAATATCCATTTGTACGCCGCAAATACCATCGCGGGTACCGGTAACTTTAAAGTCCATATCACCCAGGTGATCTTCATCGCCTAATATATCGCTTAAGATAGCAAACTTATCTTCTTTGGTAATCAACCCCATAGCAATACCGGACACATGTTTTGGAACAGGTACACCTGCATCCATCAACGCCAGTGAACCGGCACAAACGGTTGCCATGGAAGAGGATCCGTTCGATTCCAGGATATCGCTCACTACGCGTACGGTGTAACCAAAATCATCATTACCCGTTGGCATCATTTGCTTCAGGGAACGCATCGCCAGGTTACCATGACCAACTTCTCTCCGGCCGGGACCACGCATGGGCTTCACCTCGCCGGTAGAAAAAGGAGGGAAATTATAATGTAAAATAAACTTGGTATAATCAGATTTTGCCGCAGATTCAATCAGCAACTCATCTAAAGCCGTACCCAATGTAACTGTTGTAAGTGATTGTGTTTCACCTCTGGTAAATAATGCAGATCCGTGGGGAGAAGGCAGTACATCAACTTCCATATCCAGCGGACGGATCTCCGTAAGCGCCCGGCCATCCAGTCGCACCCGCTCATCCAGGATCATATCCCGCACCACATCATATTGCAGATCGTGGTAATAGCCTTTGGCCATTTTCTTTTGGGCGTCGGTAAATGGCGCTTCTTCTGTTGCGGCCTCTTCCAGGCTCTTCAGCAGCTCGTCCTGGATCGCATCAAAGCGGTCGCTGCGCTCATGTTTGGCCAGCTTTCCTTTTGATACTTCATATACTTTATCTTTTGCAAAACTGTATACTTTCTCTCGAAGTGTTTCATCCTGAGCGGGCTTTGTGTAATCACGTTTTCCGGTTACGCCTTTCAGATCGCGCAGGGCTTCCTGTGCTTTGATCTGGATGCGGATGGCATCATGTGCTACGCTCAGGGCCTTCACCAGGTCGTCCTCGCTGCACTCCTGTGCTTCACCTTCCACCATCATCAGGTTTTTCTCGGTAGCGGCAATGATAAAGTCGATGTCGGACTCTTCCATTTCCGAACGGGTCGGGTTGATCTTGAACTGTCCGTTCACGCGTCCAACCCGTACTTCGCTGATAATTTCTTTAATAGGCACATCCGATACCGCCAGCGCCGCCGAAGCAGCCAGGCAGGCCATTGCATCGGGCAGGATCTCAGGATCACTGCTGATCAGGGTTACCAATACCTGCACTTCGCACAAATAATCGTCGGGGAACAGGGGGCGCAACGCACGGTCGATCAAGCGGGAGATCAGCACTTCTGAATCACTCAGGCGGCCTTCACGCTTGAAGAAGGAACCCGGGATACGACCGGCAGAAGCAAATTTTTCCTGGTAGTCTACCGTGAGCGGAAAAAAGCTCTGTCCTTCTTTGGGTTCTTTGTTAGCTACCACGGTAGCCAGTAAAATACTTTTTCCCATGGTTACGGTTACCGAACCATCGGCCTGGCGCGCCAGGCGGCCGGTTTCAATGGTCACTTCGCGACCATCGCCTATATCAAATACCTTTCTAAGAGGTTGTTGTAACATAAAATAAGATTGAAATTTTTTATTAATGGACCCGGCAGCAGTGCTTCTATGCCCGTGACGGGGTCCGGTTGCGTCGCACATTGGAGCGCCGGGAATTCTGTTCAGCAAAAAAACGGCAAGTATAAAAACAGCTATTCCCAATATCCGCCGGACATTGGGAATAGATTATTGTAGAAGTATTGATTGCGGCAATCAAAAACCGGATAAACATTCACCAACACCCATCGGGATAGGAGAACCTTATTTTCTAAGACCCAGTTTTTCAATTAAGGCACGGTAGCCCTGCAGGTTGTGCTTTTGCAGGTACGTCAGCAGGCTTTTACGCTTACCAACCATTTGCATCAGGCCACGGTGGGTGGAAAAATCTTTTTTATTGCTTTTTAAGTGCGTGCTGATCTGTGCAATACGCTCAGTCAGTTGCGCTACCTGTCCTTCAATAGAACCGGTATTAGTGGCGCTGCCACCATATTCTGCAAAAATTGCTTCGTTTCTTTCTTTTGTAATTGGCATCTTTGTTTTTTTAAATGGTCATCCGATTGTTTCTATTCAATAATTTCGGCTGCAAAGGTAACGCAATAGCAGGAATTTACAAATTAAATGTTTCACAGCGTTTTTACATTTCCTATACCATTATAACACATTAAATATCAACGAAATAATTCTATTTTTACAGGAAATTCAAAACTTTAAACGCAGAATGCAAATTGCTGAACGCTCAGCGCCAGCCAAACCGTGAACTATTGATTATTTACCTTCCGACAAACGTCAAACAATAAACGCAAAACGTCAGACATTAAACTTTGAACCTGGCCCCAGGGACCTGAAACCTGGAACCTGCAACTTGTAACCTTTCCATAAACTACCTTTATACCAAAAATGAACGGTTACACCACCAATTACATAAATACCTTCATACAAACCGCCGATGATAGTCCTGCGGTTTCCGGTGAAGTTCCCCCGTTAAAAGGCGATAAAAAAACAGCGGCAAACATCCAGTTTGAGCTGATCAGTAAACATCCCTATAAATACACATCAGACGACGTATTGTTTCAGGTGTACGCCAATAAGAATGATCTTACAAAAGCCGAATATAAATCAGAACGGGAGAAATTCTTTTCAAAAGGCCAGCCCTGTCTCAGGGCCTCCCCACTCACCAAGCGTTATGGCTGGGGCATACATAGCAATGCCGAAGGCAGGATCGCCCTTTATGGAGTTGAGACGGAAACGTACAAAAAATTATCCCGGGACGGCACTCTGAAAATCGTGAAAGCAATGAAGTCAGGCAGGTAAGCATCACGCGCAACGCTGAATGCTGAACGCCCAACCAAACCGTGAGCTGTTGACCATTCACTATTGTCTATTACTCCATCCACCTTCCGGCAAACGTCAAACGATAAACGCAAAACGTCAGACATAAATTACGAACCCCGAACCTGGAACTTGTAACCTGAAACCTGAAACTCCTGTCGTTGGCATAAAGTTTGCCCCCGTTTATTGATCCAAAATCCGTTTCATGACCCGTATCCCAGGTTTTCTCTTTACTATCGCATTTATACTTTTAATCAGTTCCTGCGCCGCCCCTTCCCGCGCCCAGGACAACGACAACGAACCCGGCTTTAGCAGCAACGCCTTGCTAGGGCAGATCAATGCTATTCGCGCAAAAGGATGCAATTGCGGGGGCGTGCGCTACCGCGCGGTTCCTCCGGTACGGTGGAATACGAAACTGGAAAATGCTGCGGTTGCGCAAAGTAATTATATGCAGCGAACCAATCAGCTAACCCATACGGGGCGCAACGGCACTACCCCCGGGAAAAGAATTACAGCCGCGGGCTACCGGTGGAGTTATATGGCCGAGAACGTTGCCATGGGACAGCAAAACACCACCCAGGTCATGCAAAGCTGGCTGCAAAGCCCGGCTCATTGCAAAAACATTATGAGCCCTTACGTTTCCGAAATTGGCGCAGCCCGTTCCGGGCGTTACTGGACGCTCGATCTGGCCAATCCCCAATAATATTCTTGGCCGGGGAGATGGCAAGGCGGTAAGTTACTAGCGCTCTTCGGAACTTGCAGTTCCGAAGTTCCCTTTTGTCGCTTCAAGCGACAAAATAAGGTTGCGAAACTACAAGTTTCGCAGAGTGTGGAAGCAATGGCTCACAGAACTGCACAGAAAAAAATATCAACCGAAAAAATCTGTGCAAATCCGGGTAATCTGTGAGCAAAAAAATACATTCGGCGGTGCAAGGCTGCAAGCCTAGCACCATTATGCTATCGCCTCCGGCGATCAGTTAATTTATATTAATTTCGCACCCTATGGACCTTTCTCAAGACACGAAAAATATCCTGGGACTGAAGCTGCCCACAGATCCCCGGTGGGTGAACCTGGCTGAAATCTCGCTGGAAGCGATCCTTACAGATCATGCCTATTGCGAACAAAAAGCAGCCACCACCTGCATCTCCATTATACAACGCTATAGCGATAAAGACAAGCTGGTAAAAGCATTGGCACCCATCGTTACGGAAGAATGGGGCCATTTTCGCCTGGTATTACAGGAGCTGGAAAAAAGAGGCTTAAAACTGGGGCGTCAAAGAAAGGACGAGTATGTAAACGCCTTATTACAATTCCAGGAAAAGGGCGGTCACCCGGATGACGTCTTCCTGGACAGGCTGCTTACCATGGCAATGATCGAAGCCCGGAGCTGCGAACGTTTTAAACGGCTGAGTGAAGGATTAAACGATCCTTACATGAGTAAATTCTACCGCCGCTTTATGGAAAGCGAGGCCGGGCATTACACCTTATTTATTGAATTAGCGGAAACCTACCTGCCGAAAGAAAAAGTGCGGGCGCGCTGGGAGACATGGCTGCAACATGAAAAAGCGTTGATGAAAGAGATGGAAGTGCGGGGCGACCGTATCCATTAAAGACCTGTGAGGTTTCCGCCACGGCGGACAGGTTTGAAACCTCACAGGTCTATTTTGCAAACCCTGCTATCAACCCCTGTTGCAGTGCCGTTTGCAGAAAATTCAGTACGGCTTCTTTGTCGGTTTCCGACAATTGCAAAGCATTTTCCCTTTCGAACAATGAAAATAATTCCGTGCCTGTATAAGGCGCTTCTTCCAGGTATTCAATCATACGTACCAGGGCCGCGGCCACATCTGTAAAGATCACTTCGCCATCGGAATTGCGATGGCCTACTACAAAGTAGTGTCCTTTGTCAGACGCCCTGATCGTTCCCGGATTTTTCTGATGAACCGGGTATTCAAAGGTCAGTAATAAATGTTCGGGGTTTATCATCAGCTTATCTGTTCGAAGATCGCCGCTTGCTGCTGCGGAAATAAGCTGATCTTCCATCATGAACAGTTCTACCTCTACCCACTCAAACCACAGTAATTCCTTTAAAAACGAATAAGTGTCTAAAATTGAATGTGTCGTTTCTGTAAGATATTGATAAAACTCTTTCGGCATGTACCATACCTGCGGCGACTGGCAGGGATGGTTGGTGAAAAAATCGTGAACAATTGCGTTCCATTCTGCCTCTTCCAAAAGGTCGTATGTAAGGGGGTATGCGTTTTGCAGCATGTCATCGATCACATTCAATACCAATCTTCGATACTGCGGCACATTTTCTTTTACTACTCCTGGAATATTTTCAAGCATACCGGTGCGGCAATAGTTGGCCAGCGCCGATTGGTATTGTTGTGTGGTGTTACGCAATTGCATAATTTTTGGTCTGCAAAGCAGCCTGTTTAATCCTGTTTAACCGCTCCATTTCCGCCTGCAGTTCGTTCAACTGCGGAAAATTAAAATCCCGTTCCAGCAGCACCGGAACATCCCGTTGCAATAATTGCATGGCAAAAGCATACAGATCGTATACCGGGTCAACAATAGCTTCCCCGTGTGTATCGATGATCAGGGTGTCGGATACCTGCTCATGACCGGCCATGTGGATATAGGCCACGCGATCCATCGGCAACTCTTTTAAAAAGGCTTTGGGATCATACTGATGATTAAATCCGTTTACATAAACATTATTCACGTCCAGCAGCAGATCACAATCTGCTTCTTCAAGAATAGCGTTTATAAAATCGATCTCTTTCATTTCCGGGGCTACCGGTGTGTAGTAGCTCACAATTTCAATAGCGATCCTTCGTTCCAGCAGCTCCTGGATGGTCCGGATCCTGGCAGCAACATGTTTCACTGCATCATTTGTAAAGGGTATGGGCAGCAGATCGTATAAATGCGCATTATCGCATTTCGCGTAACTCAGGTGTTCGGAATAGATCCGGGCATTGGTTTCTTTCAGAAATATTTTTACTTTCTTCAAAAATTCAAAATCCAGCTCGTCGGGGCTGCCAATAGACAACGACAGCCCATGGGTAAAAAGCGGGTAGCGCTCCAATACTTTATTGAATTGTTTTCGCCAGTAGCCCCCTACCCCGACCCAGTTCTCCGGAGCCACCTCCACAAATGCCGGTTTTAAGACATCACTGGTTAAGAATGCTTCGCCAAAATCTTTCCGATACCCTATCCCTACCATTAATGACAAATTTTAAAATAACGGCAGGTGCCTAAAAATCGACCGTTAAACACCCGCCGGTTAAAAATCTATTGCCCGTCTTTGGGTTTTGTTGTCGTATCTTTCTTCTTCATTGATTTCTTTCCTGTTTTTGAACCACATTTACCATCCCCGCACTTACCATCACCACACTTTCCTTCTTTTCCTTTTTTCATAGTGCTATCGCTCTTGGCTTTATCTCCGCCGCACTTCAGTTCAAAATTTTTTGCAGCTCCCTTTTTTTCCAGGAGGTTGGTACGCATCTCTGCCCCCGTACCCAGCGAACTGTAATTAAATAATCCATTAGCATTTGCAGAAAATCCGGCCGCAGCAATAATCGCTCCGGTAAGTAAGGAACCTTTTACGATACTTTTTTTCTTTTCCATTTTTTAAGTTTTATTGTGTTAGAAATGTTTACAGGTGAATAAACAAAGGGCCATAGGCATAACAATGCATTTCTATAAAATTAGAGAAATATCAGGCAAAAAATAAAAATCCTGTTTGTTAAATTATTTTTTCACAGGCATGGAGTTATCCCATTACACAATCAGCACATCGGAATATCAAAAGTAGCGCCAGGCCCCGGGGAGGGTGAGAAGATAACAAACCGCGCCCGAAAAACTAGACATCCCCGAATTTCCGGTTTCCCGGCTATCGATCCGGTCCGCTTTAATACGGCCGTCCGGTTATTTTTCCACTTCCCCCGCATGGATCGCGTCCATAGACCAGGCGCCATTACCGGCGATCAAAAAATAGATCAGCAGCAACAGTACCACAATTGCCAGTAAAAGATTGGAAAAGGGTTCCATTACGTTGCCGAAAAAAGGTGCGAAGAAGACCGCGCCGAGCAGCACCGGGAGTTGCATTATGCAGGCAGCCCGGGTCAACCACCCGAAAGTAAGCAAGATACCGCCCAGGATATGCGCTCCCACTACATAATGGCCCACCAGCAGCTCTGAAAAGGAGCCGAACGACATCCACCCTGGCATCAGGCTCATAAGGCTGGTATAATTCTGCGCAAACTGGACACCTTTGTAAATCAGGAATAATCCCAGACTGATCCGCACAAGATCCATCCATTTTGGATGGTGTGTTTCACCCCAGTACTCAATACGTTGTAGTGTTGTCATACTAAAATAATTTAGGTGAAAAAACGCAGTAAAGAACTGATATAAAGGTACATTCCAATTGATGTCGTCCCAAAATAATTGATAACAACAGGATGTTAAAATCTGCTTATTTCACACTTGTTTTCAACTGGAATTCCCAAAGGCATAGATAATATGCTTTAAATCAGCGTTATATACCTGTTTTGAAGCGATAATCACCTTTTAAGGCTGACGCTGGCGCTGAATGGATCGTGAAGCGCAAGCGATAAATGTCAGAGTTCACGTTTATCCTTTCCTGTCTTACAATATTACAAGCAGCCATACCGCCAAATAACGCTAATTTGCTATGCGATACACCGAAGACACCGGGTAATGATCCGAAGCACTATTAGAGGTATAATCAGGAACTACAGCCGTCACATCTGTGCGTATTTTAGCAGAATGGGGCATGTACCATCGTTTTAATGCTCCGGACACGATCTGCTGATCGATCACCGAGTTTGCATAATTAATTGTAGACTGGTTACCGGCGGTGTTTAAAGGTAATGTTACCGCTAAATAATGCCCGTTGTCGTCCAGGAAGTTTTGATAAGGCGAACGCTGCCGGGTGCTGATGCTGGTATCCAGGTTGTCGTTATAATCGCCCAGGATCATACAATTTTCGTTGTTAAAATAAGTATCCATACTATCTTTTAATTCAATGGCACCATTTAGCCGCTTGGCATACGCATTCAGATCTTTGTCTGCTTTTGCATGGACCAAAATAAAGAATATATTTTTCCGCGCATCATTAACCGTTGCTTCTGCCTTAAGCAGCAACGGAAATCTACCTGATGCAAAATTGGAGTAAGCGGTAGCGCTCAGCGCCATAAATGGCCTTACCTGTACCTTTCTGAAAATATTCCTATTATAAACAAAAGCAAGCTGCTGATCAATTGCCGGGTAAGCGCTGATCACATATTTAAAATCGGTTCCCAGATTTTGCCGGATCATTCTGCCAAACCGGGCCGTATCCACTACTTCGCAGATCCCGAAGAGGTCTGCATTCAGATACTTTAGGATCTTTCCGACATTCGTTTCCTGCTGATCAGGATTTCCTTTAAATTCAACAGCGCCGAACCATTCGATATTCCAGTTTACAATCGTAAGGTCTTTATGATAATGGATCAGTTGCGTGGTATCTTCTTCAGGAACCGGCGCGCCGGTTTTTTGCGGTATTTGTTTTTTGCAGGACCAGCAAATAAATAATACCAGGGCAGGTATCAGGTGTTTCATAGTGTTGTTTTTCAAGTCCCAATTTAATTCTTTTTTTCAAAAAAGGGAAACATTTTATTTGCTCGCAGGTACCACAAATTTGCACAAATTTATCATTGACTATGCGTAAAAGCTGCAGCGCAGCGCTATCCTATATAGTATCGGGAGTAAGAAAAGTTGAAGGTGCAGCGCACCGGAAATATAAAATATTACTGCCACGGCAAACCTCAGATTCGTGCACCAAACAGCAAGCTCCCCACCCGGATCATAGTGCTGCCATATTCCAGCGCCAGTTCATAATCGCTGCTCATGCCCATGGATAAGGTTTCAAGTTTCAAGTTTGAGGTTTCAGGTTTTGCTTGCTGTTGAAAAAGCGCTTTCATGACAGCAAATTCCTGTTTTAATTTTTCCATATCATCCGTAAAACTGGCCATAGCCATCAGTCCCTTTATCCATACATTTTTTAATTTTTCCAAAGCCTGATATTTTGGGAATGTCTCCAGGAATAATTTCAGTTCATTTTCGTCAAACCCAAATTTGGTTTCCTCCTGCGCAATATGCACCTGCAGCAGACAATCGATCGTACGGTTATTTTTTGCGCCCTGTTTGTCTATTTCAAAAAGCAGTTTTTCGCTATCCACACCATGAATAAGGTGCACAAAGGGCGCGATATATTTTACTTTGTTCGATTGTAAATGCCCGATAAAATGCCAGCGGATATCTTTAGGCAATACCGCTTCTTTTTCCACCAGCTCCTGCACATAATTTTCACCAAAATCGCGCTGTCCCAACTCATATAATGCCTGTATATCGCTGACAGGTTTTGTTTTGGAAACCGCTACCAGCGTGGCATGGGCCGCATTTGTTTTTTCCAGTACCTCTTTGTAGTTTTCTTCATTTACCGCCATGAGGTAAAAATACAGGAAAAAGACTCACAGAAAGCGCAGATTACCATAGAACCTTTATTGGATCGATGGCTCTTTCTGTAAAGTGCAATCCGAATCCCTGCTACCAACATTTAAAGAGAGCAGACTAGCGAACCGATAAAAAATTCAAAAAACTTCTGTACAAATCTGCCGAATCCCCGCTTGAATGACGCCGTCGGGCAGATGTGAGCAATAAAAATTTAAATTGCGCTCGTATTCGAAACCAACTACTATTTATATTGAAAAACATTATAAGGTAATGCCCTGCCTTTTATTTTTAACACCACCACCCCGTGACCGGGCACTTCAAACGACTGTGCGGATTTATCGGACCTTGAAAAATCTTTTTTATTCCACACATCATGCATCAGGTACCCCTTTTTTGAATCGATGCTCACCGAATCCAGATCAAAATGAATGGTTGTTTTATTTTTCGACCGGTTTAATAAGGCAACGGCTACCTCACCGCTCATCGTGTGATGCAGCGGCCGGGCCCATACTTCCTGGTCGCCATAATCCTTCAGCCTCCTGGCCTGGTACACGAGGGGGTCCTGGTTAATGGAGATCATTTCAGGGTTGGTCAGGATAGACAATGTTTCTTTGCTCATTTTGGTAAGGTCATTGCCTGCCAGCAGTGGCGAATTAAGCATACACCACATAGAAAAATGTGCTTTGTCCTCTTCATAACTCATCCCCCGCCCTACCTGCAGCATATCCATATCATTTACATGCCCCGGACCCGCATAAGGCCACAGGTCCGCATCTAGGTCAACTATTTTCATGATCGATTCAAAACTGGCCCTGATATCGCCGGAAATGCGCCAGGAATCCGCCACATTTACCACCCATTTGCCCGGAAATTTCCAGCGACACACGTTATAAAGGGCTGCCGGTTTTATTGAATGGATCAATCTTCCAATTTCGGTGTACCGTGTTTGTTCATCCAGTCCCAGCCATTCACCACCGCACCAGTCTACTTTTATAAAATCAAATCCCCAATCTATCAGCATTCTTTGGAGATCAGTTTGTTCATGGCCATACAAGCCCATGCCAATGCCAATGCTGTCTTTATCCCAGTAAGACCCGCAGGTATTAATTCCTGCATCGCTGTACGTGCCGGCCTTTAATCCTTTGGAGTGAATATAAGTCACCAGCGATCGCATGCCATTAGGAAACCGGGCGGGATGCGTCTTTATAGTACCATTAATATCCCTTCCACCGAAAAAACCGTCATCTATATTAATAAACTGATACCTGGCAGCTTTCATTCCGGTAGCAACCAGAGCATCTGCCTGGGCTTTTATTATTTTTTCATTGATATGTACATGATAATTGTTCCAGCTTGCCCAGCCCATCATGGGGGTTTGCTTTCCCTGAACAGGGGATGCTGTAATATTCTGGGCATGGATACTGTTTACCAAAAGCAACAAAATTGCAGGCAATAGCTTTTTCATAAAAACAATTGTAGGCTGCTAAGATAGACAGGAATGTTTTATGAAAATCAGAAACCAGGTTAGAAACCATTAAGGAGTTAAGATGCATTAAGTCCATAAGCTTCTTAATATCTAAATGGTTTTAAAAAATTAACAGCAGGTGCTTCAGGAGCGTCTGTATATCCAATAAACTACTCATTTCAACACCCCCCGGCTGATCACGATCCGTTGTACCTCACTGGTACCCTCATAGATCTGGGTGATCTTCGCATCGCGCATCAGGCGCTCCACATGATACTCCTTTACAAATCCATACCCCCCGTGTACCTGTACGGCTTCAACGGAGACCCACATGGCCGTTTCAGAGGCATATAATTTGGCCATAGAAGAACTGATGTCATAGTTCAGGTGCTGATCCTTTTCCCAGGCCGCTTTTAAACATAAAAGTCGTGCCACTTCTATCTTCAGCGCCATATCCGCCAGCTTAAAGGCAATAACCTGGTGATTCATAATTTCAGTGCCAAACGACTTCCTTGTTTTGGCGTAATCCCGCGCCCGCTCAAAAGCGCCGCCGGCAATGCCCAGCGCCTGTGATGCAATGCCTATGCGGCCTCCGGCCAATGTTTTCATCGCAAATTTAAATCCGAAGCCCTCTTCGCCGATCCGGTTTTCTTTAGGCACTTTTACATCTGTTAACAGGATCGTATGGGTATCGCTGCCACGGATGCCCAGTTTATTTTCCTTGGCAGCCACGGTTACGCCCGGCCAGTTTTTCTCCACTATAAATGCATTGATGCCTTTGGATCCCTTTAACCGGTCGGTTTGCGCAATCACCAAATACACAGAGGCGCTGCTGCCGTTAGTGATCCAGTTCTTGGTACCATTGATCAGGTAATGATCACCTTTATCTTCGGCGGTGGTATGTTGGGAAGTGGCGTCACTGCCGGCTTCCGGCTCACTCAATAAAAAGGCTCCAATGTATAACTCCCCGTTTTTTTTACCCTGCGCCAGGGGCACCAGGTATTGTTGTTTTTGCTCTTCGGAACCAAATTCCTGCAGCCCATAACATACCAGGCTATTGTTAACACTCATGCAAACGCTTACGCTGGCGTCCACTTTCGATATTTCTTCCATTGCCAGCACATAACTGATCGTATCCAGCCCGGCCCCTCCATATTCAGGTTTTACCATCATGCCCATAAATCCAAGATCCGCCAATTTTTCAATCTGTTCCTTCGGAAATTTTTGCTTTTCATCCCGTTCAATAACCCCCGGCAGGCATTCCTGAATGGCAAAATCCCGCGCCGCCTGCTGAATCATTTTTTGTTCATCGGACAATTGGAAATCCATAGTGAATCGTTTTATTTTTGCAAATATATAAGATACGAACAACTGTTCATATATTTGCCATCCGCCGGGAAAGAAATTGACGGGAAACAATTTTGACAAACAGCCTGTAGTTCATAGTCAATGGTTCATAGTCCGTTCAGGAAAAACTATGAACTATAAACTATGAGCCATGAACTAAGAAAAAATGAACGAAAAACAAATAGTCACCGACAGCGATATCACCGTTAAAAAATTATATACGCCCGAAGATGTTCCGGTACCGGATAACGAACAACCCGGCCAATTCCCCTACACGCGCGGTATACAGCCGGATATGTACCGCGGACGCTTATGGACCATGCGGCAATACGCGGGCTTTAGCACGGCAGAAGAAAGTAATAAGCGGTATCATTATTTGTTATCGCAGGGGGTAATGGGCTTAAGTGTGGCCTTTGATTTGCCCACACAGATTGGGTACGATAGTGATCATCCCCTGGCGCAGGGCGAAGTAGGAAAAGTGGGCGTGGCAATCGACAGCATTGAAGATATGACGGACCTGTTTAAAGGTATTCAGTTAGAAAACGTATCCACCAGTATGACCATCAACGCTACTGCTTTTATATTGCTGGCTTTATACGTGGCACAGGCCAAAACACAGGGCGCCGATCTTTCAAAAATTTCCGGCACCATCCAGAATGATATCTTAAAAGAATATGCCGCCCGGGGCACCTATCGCTATCCGCCCAAACCCAGTATGCGGATCATCACCGATATTTTTGAATGGTGCTCGAATGAATTGCCCAAGTGGAATACCATTTCCATTAGCGGTTATCATATCCGCGAAGCGGGCAGCACGGCTGCACAAGAAATTGCTTTCACTTTAAGTAATGGCAAAGCCTATGTGAAAGCCGCTCTGGAAAAGGGTTTGGACATAAATGTATTCGGCAGGCGCCTGTCTTTTTTCTTCAACGCCCATAATAATCTTTTTGAGGAAGTGGCCAAGTTCCGCGCCGCAAGAAAAATGTGGGCCTACATTATGAAAGATTTAGGTGCCACAGACCCGAAGGCCCTGATGCTGCGTTTTCATACACAAACCGGCGGCAGCACCTTAACCGCGCAACAACCACAGAACAATATTTCAAGAGTTACCGTTCAAACGCTGGCTGCGGTACTGGGGGGCACCCAATCCCTGCATACCAATGGTTTTGACGAAGCGCTGAGTTTGCCTACCGAAGAAGCGGCGCGCATCGCCCTGCGCACCCAACAGATCGTTGCCTTTGAAAGCGGTGTTCCGGACACGGTTGATCCCCTGGCGGGCTCTTATTTTGTAGAAGCACTGACCTATGAAATGCAACAAAAAGCACAGGATCTCATCAACCGGATCGATGCCATGGGCGGCAGCATCCCGGCTATTGAAGAAGGCTTTATCCAGGACGAGATTGCGCGGAGCGCCTACGACTATCAACGCAGGATAGAAACCCAGGAAAAGATAATTGTCGGTGTCAACAAATTCCAGGTCAACGAAACAGGCACTATTCCGATCCTTAAAGTAGATGACGTCATCGGCGAATTGCAAAAACAAAAATTGCAGGCATTGCGTAATAACCGCAACCAGAGCAATTGTGACCGCATCCTTTCAGACTTAAGATCCAGGGCTACCGGTACGGAGAATCTTATGCCCGTTGTAATTGAGGCGGTAGAAGCCAAATGTACCCTGGGTGAAATTGCCGGCACCCTTGCAGACGTGTTTGGAGAATACTAAAAATACCCATAAATAGCGATGGTTTTTTACTGTTGATCGTAATAGCTTTATTGGCAAATGAAGGAGATTAATCGCTGGCACAATATTGTCTTTGATTAATTACAAAGCAACGCGTTGTTGGTGAAGACGTGAAACGCCAGACGTATGTTTTCTCCACTTCACTCCCGATAGTTATCGGGATGACATTTCACTATTGACTTTATAATAGTATCTCTAAACAGATTTATTCAATAAGAATAATGAAAAACCGGTGGGCCATAGCATCGTTGCTTTTTATCTTCGCAATTCTAACTTCCTGCGGAAATAATCCTCATGACGCTAATCAAACCGGCACGGATTCAGCGGCGGCTGTAGTTCCCCAAACAGGAGCTACTGATAGCGCCAACAGCAAGACTGACACAGAGCACATCCGCGAAAAATATAAAGACCTTACACGGCCGCATCGACCGGGATTTGCACTGGATAGTGCCAAAATAGCCCCCGTACCATCTTCTAAAAATGATACAGTCGCCACAGGCCATGCCCTCGTGTATTGCCCATCCAAAATGATCAAGAGCACCGAAAACATCGTTACAGCAACCATCACAAGAGACGATATTCAAAAGGCCCTTGCCGATTTTACGGCAGACATCAGCAAACAAGAAAATAAAAAAAGCAGCGCTGTTCAGAGCGATATTTACCAAAAAGCTTTGCCGGTTTATAACAAAATGGAAGTGGTATTAAACTGCGATTCCGATATCTTTAAGGTCGCCTCCATCGACAACCAACCTATTAAAACCTTCGCCCCGGGCGAAAAACAACTGGAGTGGAACTGGGAGCTGAAACCTGGCACTACAACGAACCGCACGGTCATCACCTTTTTATTCAACGGCATTGATGCGCAAAACCAGCCTATCCGCCTGGGTGAAAAAATGATGTACATCACTGTAAAAGTAGATGCGCGCTCTTTTTTCGACAAATGGCTTGAATTTCTTTCCGATGATCCGAAGTACACGATAACGGCCATTGTAGTGCCGTTCCTTACTTTTTTGGGCGGGTATTTCCTAAAACGTAAACCCGCTAAATCCTGAATTTACCCTGGTTTCCGTACCGCCTGCACTTCAATTAAGAAAAACAATGTGGGAGCGTAGGGCTTTTAAGAAAAGAAAAAAATAAATTTGTTTTCTCCGTTGTTGGTGTTGTGCCTTGGCGCCGGCGTTTTTGCACCCCTCAAACCCCAGCGCAACACCGGCACCGGCGCAACGTTACCCAAAAAAAACTTCGCCACCGGTCCTAAAAAGGATGCTGATGAGCAATCATTGCAAGCTAAACAAGCTATCCACAAACTCATGTTTATCAAAAACCAGCAGGTCTTCCATTTTCTCCCCCACGCCAATAAATTTAACCGGGATCTTAAACTGATCAGCTATCGCCAACACTACGCCGCCCTTTGCCGTGCCGTCCAGCTTGGTGATAGCCAAAGCCGTTACGTCCGTTGCGGCGGTAAAATGTTTGGCCTGTTCCAGTGCATTTTGCCCGGTAGAGCCATCCAGCACCAGCAGCACTTCCTGCGGAGCAGAGGGAATAAATTTCTGGATCACCCGCTTGATCTTATTGAGCTCATCCATTAAATGCGCCTTATTGTGCAAACGTCCGGCTGTATCAATAATGACCACATCGCTTTGGCGGCTTACGGCGCTTTGTGCCGTATCAAAGGCCACGGCAGCCGGGTCGCTCCCCATTTCCTGTTTTACAATGGGCACCCCCACCCGGTCGCTCCAGATGGTAAGTTGGTCCACTGCCGCTGCGCGAAAGGTATCGGCAGCGCCCAACAATACGCTCTTACCGGCTTTTTTAAAATTATACGCCAGTTTACCGATGGTGGTGGTTTTACCCACGCCATTTACGCCCACCACTAAAATAATATAGGGTTTGGCGGGCATCGGGCTATCGAAAGTATAGCTGCCTACGGAGGGAGCGTCCACCAAAACATTTTCAATCTCTTCCTGCAGGATCCGGTTCAGCTCCCCGGTGCCCACATATTTATCTTTGGCTACTCTTTGTTCAATACGGTCAATGATGCGCACCGTTGTATCCACCCCAACGTCTGCACTTACCAGGGCCTCTTCCAGGTTGTCCAGCACTTCTTCATCCACGGTGCTTTTCCCTGCAATGGCCTTGCTTATTTTTGAGAGAAACCCTTCCTTTGTTTTCTGCAATCCCTCATCCAGGGATTCCTTTTCTTTCTTACCAAATAATTTTCCAAAAAAACTCATGGTCTGTGTTTATGGTTTGAAGCCCGCCCGGATAACCACCGGTCGGTCGGGTTTATTGTTTGAGGTTATTTTTCCGGCAAAGATGCAACATCAGGAAAGAAACATCAAACAAAAAAAGCCATCCGTTTAAAACGAACAGCTTACAATATTTTTAAATAAAGGCAGGATTATTTCTGGGCTAAAAAGTCCTTTACTTTCTCCTTGTGCACAATTTGCTCTTTGAAAGCATATGCACCTGTTTTAGGGCTACGTACCGCACGGATCACTTTCGTCCAGTTTTTAGATTCTGCCGCTGCCTTGGCATCTTTTACTTTCGCGTTCTTTGAAGCTGCTTTTGCCATCTTATATTAATTTGAAAATGTGGGAAATGTGAAAAATGTGAAAAATGTAGGAAATGCGAAAATCTAAAACATCAATTATTTACACATTTTCACATCTACACATTTGCACATTTAAATTATTTAATTTCTTTGTGAACGGTTACTTTCTTCAGAATAGGGTTGTATTTCTTCAACTCTAAACGTTCCGGGTTGTTCTTTTTGTTCTTGATGGTAATATACCGGCTGGTACCTGGCTGACCGCTGGTCTTATGCTCGGTGCACTCTAATATTACCTGAACCCTGTTTCCTTTTGCTTTCTTAGCCATTTTATAATGCTTTTAACTGCTTTAGTTATAATTTTTCGCCCTTAGCACGCAATTCCTTAACTACAGAATACAAGCCATTTTTATTGATGGTACGGATCGCATCAGTAGATAGCTTTAAGGTAATCCATTTATCTTCCTCGGCCAGGTAAAATCTCTTTTTTTGCAGATTCGGCAAAAAACGGCGCTTTGTCTTAATATTGGAGTGAGAAACCTTGTGGCCTCCAATGGGGGTTTTACCTGTAACCTGACATACTCTTGCCATAGTGAATAAAAATTTAGGAGTGCAAAGGTAGGGATTTAATACGGCATTTAGCAAAAAAGACTAAATATTTTTTCAAAAATCAAATCAACCCTAGCTAAAATTGTTTCCAACACAAAAATACAGCTCCGCAAAATTACGCTTTTGATCTTTGGTAACGGGAGCATCGGAATCATTTTTTTCTTACATACTAATTATCAACCATTTAAAATATAGCGTCGCTGCCTTTTTTCAAAACAAGCAGCACTATTCCCTCCGGGTGTTTCAAAAGTAATCCGGGCATCCGTCCAAACGGGGAAGGTTGCGGGAGCGTCTTAACCATTTGTATTTGTGCCGGTTGATGGCGCAAACCGCATTTTGCCTGTTGCCCTATTTCAACTAAATTCGCACAAATCTTTTAATTTTTAAATCGTACATTTTATGGCATATGACGTAATAGTTGTAGGAAGTGGCCCGGGCGGATATGTAGCCGCGATACGCGCATCACAATTGGGGTTAAAAACTGCAATTATTGAAAAAGAGAGCCTGGGAGGTATTTGCTTAAACTGGGGATGCATCCCCACAAAAGCTTTATTAAAAAGCGCACAGGTGTTTAATGACATCCAGCATTCGCAGGAATATGGTATTGAGGCCTCCGGCAAGCCCAACTTTGATGCCATCGTAAAGCGCAGCCGCGGGGCAGCCGACAAAATGAGCAAGGGCGTTCAGTTCCTGATGAAGAAAAACAAGATCGACGTGATCATGGGCTTCGGAACGTTGAAAGCCAAAGGCCAGGTAGAAGTAAAAGGTGCCGACGGAAAAACAACACTGGTAGAAGGAAAGCATATTATACTTGCCACCGGGGGAAGAAGCCGTGAGTTGCCGGCCCTGAAGCAGGATGGCAAAAAGATCATCGGCTATCGTGAAGCGATGGTACTGCCCCAACAGCCCAAAAGCATGATCATTGTGGGCAGTGGTGCCATAGGGGTGGAGTTCGGCTATTTTTATAATAGCCTCGGCACAAAAGTTACTATTGTGGAATTTTTACCCCGGATCGTACCGGTGGAAGACGAAGATATTTCGAAAGAACTGGAGAAAAACCTGAAGAAGCAAGGCATCGGGATAATGACCGGCAGCGAGGTTACAGCGGTTGACACCTCCGGAAGTGGCGTTAAAGCGAAAGTAAAAACCCAAAGCGGAGAAGCCGTGCTGGAAGCAGATATTTTGTTAAGTGCCGTAGGCGTTGCTGCAAATATTGAAGGCATCGGATTGGAAACAGTGGGCGTAAAGACCGAAAAAGGAAAAATTGCAGTAGATAAATTCTACAAAACCAATGTTGATGGTATTTATGCGATCGGCGATTGCGTTCCGGGCCAGGCTTTAGCGCATGTGGCATCCAAAGAAGCGATTACCTGTGTGGAACAAATCGCGTTTGGAGAAAAGAAATACAATCACCAACCGCAGCCATTAGACTACAATAATGTGCCGGGTTGTACCTATTGCTTCCCTGAAATTGCGAGCGTTGGCTTTACCGAAAAGCAAGCCAAAGACGCCGGCTATGAAGTAAAAGTTGGGAAGTTTCCATTAACTGCCAGCGGTAAGGCAACAGCCGTAGGACATACCGAAGGTTTTGTAAAAGTGATCTTTGATGCCAAATACGGTGAATGGCTGGGTACGCATATGATCGGTTATAACGTAACCGAAATGATCGCGGAAACCGTGGTGGGGCGTACTCTGGAGACCACTTATCATGAAGTGCTCAACAGTATTCACCCGCATCCCACCATCAGCGAAAGCGTGAAAGACGCGATAGAAGCCGCCTACGGCGAAGCGATTCATTTATAATATATTTAAGATGGGTTTTGCAATCCCGCCCGAAGGCGGGATTTTTTTATAGGCCCGGCGGCAGCATTGCTATCGGCGGGCTTGCCCCTGTCCGCTGTGGTGGATCGCGCTCTTGTGCTGTAGTGTAATACCCGGCAAACGCAATCAGCCGCTTCGCAGCTTCGGGGGGCAGGGAGGCTTGGGCGACTCTTTCCCAAAAGCACCTGTCCCTCAAGTCCCCATGTCCCACCAACGCCTCCAATAAAACAATAAAAAAGCAGGCGGAATAATCGCCTGCTTTTTCAAAATGAGTAGCAAATCAATTTATCTTCCCAAACCAATATTATAGGCTACTCCAATGCCTACGGAGCCCACATTATATTTCTGGGTAGCGGTGCCAACAGGAATAGCGCCTTCATCGCCCGAAGTAAATACTTTGGTATAATTCGCAAAGATGTTCCAGTTGCGGTTATGCCAGCCCAGCTCCGGTTTCAGATAAAAGCCGCCGTTTGGGCGATTTACATCAGTATTAGCAGCCACTTTCTGATCACCGGTTAAGAAACCGTATCCCAGATCAGTACCAACATAAATTCCCTTCGCCTGTGGATAATAATGGATAAGGGCAGCCACGGGTACCAGCCCTACATTATTATTTTCAAGGGTGGTGCCCTCAAGTGTATTCTTCTTGCCAAAGAATTGATTATATCCTGTGGCAATACCAATTCCCACATGCGGCGTTACCAGATTTTGATACGCTACATCTATGCCTGCATTTGCTGCAGTATTTTCACTGGGAACTGCCACACCGCCTAATACACCTACTTTCAGTGTATTCTTCATGCTTTGCGCCTGGATACAACCAACAGATAAAATACCTGCTGCCATTGCTAAAACTAACTTTTTCATAATTAAGAGGTTTAATATACTTTCAAATAACACCCACCGCATTAAAGGCGGTATTCCTTTTAACAGGGTTACGGATTTCCCTAGCAAATAAGAAAAAACAATACCAAACTTATCGTTCCCTGCATCGTATTTGTTAAAATGACAATATCTTATCCGGTTGCGCACCTTATCATGCCCGAACTTTATTTATAAAATCGTTTGTTTTTTTTAACTTGTATTTTTAAAATTATCAGAATGATTGTTGCCCATCCTTCCGGATCAGCGCCTGTGAAAAAGAAAAAGCTGTACCGGGTATTATACTTCCAGGTCATTATTGCAATAATCGTGGGCATCCTGCTGGGTCATTTTTTTCCTGAAATGGGAAAAAAAATGAAGCCCCTGGGCGATGCTTTTATCCTGCTTATAAAAATGATCATTGCCCCGGTTATCTTTCTTACGGTAAGCACCGGTATCGCCGCAATGAATGATCTCAAAAAAGTGGGGAAAGTTGCGGGGAAAGCATTTGTTTACTTTATCACCTTTTCCACGCTGGCGCTGATCATCGGCCTGATCGTTAGCAACACCGTAAGGCCCGGCGCCGGCATGAATATAAACCCCGATACGCTGGATACCGGAGCCATATCAAAATATGTTTCCCAGGCAAAAGAAAATACACTGGAACATTTTCTCTTTGATATACTCCCGCAAACGCTGGTAAGCCCGCTTTCAGGAAATAATATTTTGCAGGTACTGTTTACGGCCATTTTATTTGGCATCGGCCTCGCTTTAACATCCGAAAAAAGTAAAATAGTTATTGATTTTTTACAGGCACTCACCTACCCCGTTTTTAAAATAGTGGCCATCTTAATGAAAGCCGCTCCTATTGGCGCTTTTGGAGCAATGGCATTTACCATTGGGGCCTATGGAATTCAATCGGTGGTCAACCTGGGGATGCTGGTAGTCACTTTTTATGCCACTTCCTTTTTATTTATTGTGCTGGTGCTGGGAGCTGTTGCCCGCTATAATGGTTTCTCTATTTTCAAGTTCATCGCCTATATCAAAGACGAGCTGTTGCTGGTGCTGGGAACCAGCTCCTCGGAGGCAGCACTCCCCAGCCTGATGCAGAAAATGGAGCAGGCTGGCTGCGCGAAATCGGTTGTCGGACTTGTGGTGCCTACGGGCTACTCTTTTAATCTTGACGGAACCAATATTTATATGACACTGGCAGCTTTGTTTATTGCCCAGGCCTGTAATATTCATTTAACGTTCGAGCACCAGGTATTACTGCTGCTGGTTGCCATGCTTAGTTCAAAAGGAGCCGCGGGCGTATCCGGAGCCGGATTTATAACCCTTGCCGCCACACTTGCCATTGTACCGGAAGTGCCTATAGCCGGGATGACGCTGATATTGGGTGTTGACCGTTTTATGTCGGAGTGCAGGGCGCTGACCAACCTGGTAGGCAACGGCGTGGCCACCATAGTGGTTGCCAAATGGGAAAAACAACTGGATGGCGGGCAATTGCGCGCAGCGTTGAACGGTCCGGACCGGGAGCTGTAACTTCATCAAATTTTCATAATCTGTTATGATGTTTGCTACGGAAGCAACGCTGTTAGCATTTGAGAGAATAGTGTACAGCCGATCATAACAGCAAACAGTCCTTTTTTATTTTTAATCTGTACCTTTATCACGGAAGCCTTGATGAGGCATCCGGTTTTTTTGTATCATGAAAACCTTTTTTGTTTTGTTGTTGCTAAGCGCGCTGCCTACCGTTAACGTGGAGGCTAAAGGGTTTGGCACCTATAACAGGACAGAAGAAGTTCCTATAACAGATACTATTCCGCAGCAACAAAAAGTGGTTCAGGATGTGCGGGACAAAGTACAGGAGCAAACTGGTCAAAAGGTAAAAGCAATTAAAGAGGTGCCCAGGGCCAAGAACCTCGAAAAGCCAAAAGCCATTAAAATGCCTTCTGTTAAAATAAAGCCCGTAAAACTCATTAAACCAAAAATCAAAGGGATAGGATTGGGCAAGTAAACTAATAAGGGTATTGTGAAAAAAATAGTATTTATTTTTCTGCTTAGCATGAGCACAGGTTATGCATTTGCCCAAAACGAAACTGTTTCAAAAGACTCTGTAACTATTTCAGAAGACTCTGTAAAAGAAAAAACGACACTAACGCTTGCCACACTTTATGGATCAAATGTTGATTATTATGGGCAGATAAGCGAACAAAGACTACCCTATCTGGCATTAAACGCAACGGTTCGCACGCGGCCGGGTATTTATTTCTCTGCCACCGGTTTTCATTTATTCTCGGATAGCCTGTTTGTTTCCGCCACCTCGCTGGGAGTGGGCTACGAGTTTAAGATCACCCCTAAATTTACAGGCGATCTTAGTTTTAATCATACCTTTTTCCCATCCGGCTCTCCCTTCTTACAAGCCGGCCGGCCTAACCAGGCAGGTCTCGATCTTGCATACCAGCACCTGTTCAAGACAGAACTGGGCGGCGACCTTTCTTTTGGGACCGACCTGGATTATTTTACCACCCTTACCAACTCAAAAGCCTTCAATTTTTCCGTATCCAAAAACAAGGCCATCTTAAGCTTTACGCCCGAACTGGCCGTTATAGCGGGCACACAACAGTTTTACCAGGAATACCTGATCCGGGAAGAAAAAAATAACAAAGGGAAAGGGAAAGGAAGCACTGGAATACTTCCCGTTGAAATCCTGACTACCGTTAACTACAAACAATTCGGGCTGTTGTCCTACAACCTAAAATTGCCACTTGCTTACAACCGGGCCTCTTACCTGGTTGAAGCCGCGGTTAAGTTTGCATTGCTGGGCAACAATGCCGTTAACAAAGGAGATTTAAATACTTTCTTTACCTTGGGATTTTATTACCAGTTTTAACAGGAGTCTATGCGCGTATTGATCGTAGAAGATGAAAGTTCCCTGGCGGGCGAAATAGTTACTGCGCTGAATAAAAATTATTTTTATTCCGAGATAGCCGGATCGGCAAAGGAGGCATTAGAAAAAACGGATACCGGCAGTTTTGATTTTATTTTGCTGGACATCGGCCTGCCGGATAAGGACGGGTTTTGGCTGCTGCAGGAAATAAGAAAAGACCATCCGGATGTAGCCGTGATCATACTTACAGCCCGCGGACAGGTGGAAGACCGGATCAAAGGCTTGGATATGGGCGCAGACGATTACCTTGCAAAACCTTTTTCATTGTTAGAGCTGCAATCAAGAATGCAGGCGATCATCCGCAGAAAATTTAAACTGAACGACCCGATAGTGGAACTAGGCGGTTTTACCATCAATATTAAAAACAGGACCATATTGTATGACAACAGGGAAGTAGGCCTTTCCCGCAAGGAATTTGACCTGCTTAATTATTTGTTGCTCCATAAAAACCGTCCCTTATCAAGAATGCAGTTAAGCGACCACCTTTGGGGAGACAATGCCGATGACGAATACGATTCAAATTATATCGACGTTCATATTAAGAATATCCGGAAAAAGATGAATGCATTTGCTGCTACCGATTGGTTGGAAACCGTCCGGGGAATCGGATACAAGATAAAAATGAGCTAATGAGGCTGCAGACTAAATTGGGTTTATTTGCTGCCGCGGTTACCGTAGGAATATTAGCGCTATTCGTATGGCTGCTCCCCTACCTGATGCAGCAGATCGCTTTCAAAAACACCAATAAAACCTTGTTACAACAAAGAGGCAAAGTGCTGTCTGCCATAAAAAAAAACGGGATCGACTTTTATTTGGACGGGGATTCGGTATATGGCAGTTACTCTATGCTGAAGGACGAATATATATCGTTGGAACCCTACCGCCAGGAAGCTATTTCAGCCCGGTTGCAGACAGACCGGCGCGTCATTGAGAAAGACACCATCAGCTATAGGATCCTTTCAGACACTTTTACTGTTGGCCGGCAACCGTACCTGCTGGAAATTGGCAAGAAAGTAACCAGCATTACCGAAGAAGATATTGCACTTCAAAAAGCCACTTCCTATATATTAATCCTCCTGGCCATATTAATAATCTTTATTCAGCTTTTTTATACCCGTTATTTATTAAGCCCCCTGGATTATATAGTACGAACAAGGCTTACAAAAAATACGTTTCCCTTCAAAGCCCCTGAACATCCGCTGCAAACCTCCACCAATGACTTTAAATTTTTGGATGCCTCTATCAGCGCTTTAATGGAACAGGTGAATCATGCGTTTGAAAAAGAGAAAGAGTTTACATCGAATGCCTCGCACGAGTTGATGACACCCATCAGCATCATGCAAAGCAAGGTTGAAAATATGCTGACAACCGATGATCTGCCGGACCATGTAGTAACAAAACTGGAAGACACGATGCGGATCATGAAGCGGCTGAAAAAGATCGTCAATTCGCTTTTGTTGATCTCCCGTATTGAAAATGAGCAATATGAATTTAATGACAACATTCCCGTTAAAAGAATGGTGCGGGAAGTAATTGAAGAATTGCAGCACCGGGTGAATGAAAAAGAACTGATCATCAACGAAGGCCTGTCTAACACCCGTATATTGCAATATGTGAACAAGGATCTGCTCTTTCAGCTTTTTTACAATCTCATCCACAATGCGATAAAATTCAGTAAGCCGCGGGGCTCCATCACCATAAAGGACTACGTCGATGACGAAACCTATTATATCGCCATCACCGACACCGGTGTAGGCATGAATCCCGATCAGATAGAAAAGATCTTTGATCGTTTTAAAAAAGGCTTGTACCAGCGGGAAGGGTTTGGCCTCGGCCTTTCTATTGTAAAATCAATTGCGGGTTATCTTGGCATTACCATAACGGTTGTTTCATCGCCAAACAAGGGTGCCGTTTTTACCCTGCAATTTTCGCAAAAACACGTAAAAGAGTAAAATTTCATCCTTTCTTCATTTTCGGATGCTAGATTCGTCCTAACCTGACCATTACGCAGGCAAAAGCCCGATTTTTCATTCGTATCAAACCCCTGCCATCTCGTTTCCGCGGGATGGCTTTTTGTTTTTCTTTTGTATATTTACCGCCAACGATTGTTAAATCTTAATTTATCTGGTTTTAAAATGAATGTAAAAAGGCTGCTCCTCGGCGCAACGCTTGCGATCGCAACGGTTGCAAATGCTCAAACTCAAAGTATTTTAAAAGAAACGGCCGATCAAAAGGCAAAACGTATGGAGTGGTGGACTGATGCGCGTTTTGGCATGTTCATTCATTGGGGGCTATATGCAGAAGCTGCCCGGCACGAGTGGGTAAAACAGCGCGAGCGTATGACCACGGCGCAGTATCAGAAATATTTCGATCATTTTAATCCGGACGAGTTTGATCCAAAAAAATGGGCAAAAGAGGCTAAAGCTGCCGGTATGAAGTATGCGGTGCTCACCACCAAACACCATGAAGGCTTTTGCCTGTTCGATTCTAAATACACCGATTACAAAGCCACCAATACCCCCGCAAAACGGGACCTGGTAAAAGAATTTGTGGAAGCCTTTCGTGCAGAAGGAATAAAAATCGGTTTCTATTATTCGCTTATCGACTGGCATCATCCTGATTTTACTATTGACCGGGTGCACCCGCAACGCCTGGGGGAAAACGCCACCGAGGCCGATTATGCAGCCCTTAATAAAGGGAAGGATATGCGCCGCTACCGGGAATATTTGCACAACCAGGTAAAAGAATTGTTGACCAACTACGGAAAAATAGATATCCTTTGGCTCGACTTTTCTTATCCGGGTAAAAACGGTAAGGGGCATGAAGACTGGGGCGGCGTTGATCTTTTAAAGATGATCCGGAAATTACAACCCGGCATTATCATCGACAACCGGTTGGACCTGAACAATTATACAGACGGATATGATTTTGAAACGCCCGAACAGGTAAAGCCTTCAGCGCTCCAGAAATACAAAGGAAAATACTGGGAAACCTGTCAGACCTTTTCGGGAAGCTGGGGATATTACCGCGACGAGAATACCTGGAAAACCCACCGCCAGCTACTGGACCTGCTGATCACATCCGTGGCAAATGGTGGCAACCTGATTTTAAATGTAGGACCAACGGCACGGGGTGAATTTGACTATCGCGCCAACCATGCGCTGGACAGCCTCTCCTATTGGATGCACGCTAACAACAAATCCATTTATAATTGTACTTACCCGCCAGACAACTATAAACTGCCTGAAAGCGCGGATATCAGACAAACCTATAATCCGCATACGAAAAGGCTTTACCTGCACCTGTTTGCTTACCCGGCCGATGGGAAACTGGTATTGCCCGGCTTCGCCAATAAGATCAGCTATGCGCAATTTCTGAATGATGCGTCGGAGCTACTTTATAAAACGGAAGGCGGCAATATAATACTTCAATTACCTAAGCAGCAACCGCCCTATGCAGTCCCCGTTATAGAGCTGTTCCTACAATAAACAGCACCCTGGCCCCCGGACTATTTTTTTTTAGCCATTGAATAGCCTGCCAATACCAATATAACGATGACAATTAATAAAAACTCGAACATTTTATAAAAATAGGGCAAAAGCAGGAACCGGTAAAACAGGATTTCCAGCTCCGGCTCAACAATAAAAAAACTCTAACAATAACAGATGTACGAAGCTGTTATAAAAAACATACGCCGGCACATTGAACCAACCAGGGAGGAAGCAGAAATCTTTTTATCCCTTGCCGTTGCTAAAACCGTTAAAAGGAAAGCGTTTTTGCTGACGGAGGGCGAGCGGGCGAGGTATCAGTTTTTTGTGCTCGATGGCTGCCTGCGCACCTATACTATTGACTCAGATGGAAAAGAGCACGTTTTGATGTTTGCACCGGAAGATTGGTGGTGCAGCGGCGATTTGTACAGCTTTTTGTCAGGGCAAAAGAGTGTCAATATGCTGGAAGCATTAATGCCCTCCACCCTGTTACAAATCAACAAAGACAATCTGGATATTTTGTTCCGGCAAGCGCCAAAATTTGAACGATTTTTCAGGATATTATTTCAAAACGCTTTTGTTTTTCATCAAAACAGAATAAACGCTAATCTTTCGCAACCCGCGGAAGGAAGATATGAGCTGTTCATGAAAACATACCCGGGTCTTGACAACCGGATCCCGCAAAAATATATAGCCTCTTATATCGGCGTTACGCCAGAGTTTTTTAGCCAGGTGAAAACAAATATGTTCCGCAAAAAATCTTAAAGTACTTTATTTTCCGGAACACGATGCGGTCGTTGCTTTGTTGCATTAAATCATTAAAAATATGGAACGCAAAGCAAACACACAGACTCTTTTCAGCGAAAAACCTTTCGCCGAAAAAAAATTTATCGAAATAAAAGGCCACCGTATGGCTTATATTGATGAAGGGGAAGGTGACCCCATTGTATTTCAGCACGGTAATCCTACCTCCTCCTATCTCTGGAGAAATATAATGCCCTGCTGCCGTGGTCTTGGACGCCTTATTGCCTGCGATCTGATTGGTATGGGCGACTCGGAAAAACTATCCGGCTCCGGGCCGGAACGATATTCTTATTCGGAGCAGCGTAGTTTTCTTTTTGCGCTTTGGGAAGAATTGAAACTGGAGAGAAACGTAACACTTGTGCTTCATGACTGGGGTTCTGTATTGGGTTTTGATTGGGCCAATCAAAACCGTTCCCGCGTCCGGGGCATCGTTTACATGGAAGCATTGGCGATCCCTTTTAAATGGGATGAATTCGAACCTAAAGTACGCGACTTATTCAAGGCATTGCGCTCGCCCGCCGGCGAGGAGTTGATTTTAAAAAACAATGTATTTATTGAAAAAGTATTGCCAGGAGGAATTTTCAGGGAGCTCAGCGATGTGGAAATGGCGGAGTACCGGAGGCCCTATCTTAACGAAGGGGAGAGCCGCCGGCCAACATTATCCTTTTCACGTCAGATTGCTTTGGATGGAGCGCCAAAAGAAGTAGCTGAAATTGTGACCGGATATGGAAATTGGCTTCAACAAAGTCCGGTTCCTAAGCTTTGGATTCACGGTATTCCCGGCGCGGTGGAAAATGACAACATGCGGGAATTTTGCAGTACATGGCCCAATCAAACAGAACTATCCGTAAAAGGAAAACATTTTTTACAGGAAGACAGCCCGGGGGAAATAGGCACAGCCATTGCTGAATTTGTACAAAAATTGAGCGAACAGGACGCTTAAAATGCTGACTTTGCAATCAGGGTCGGGGTTGAATAATAAATACCATAAATAAAAAGCCTCTGAAAAACTCAGAGGCCTGTTTGTAGGTCGGGACGACTAGATTCGAACTAGCGACCCCTTGCACCCCATGCAAGTGCGCTACCGGGCTGCGCTACGTCCCGAACTGGAAATTGTTCTGATTACTCAAAACGGGGTAAAATATTTATTTCTAAAGAACTGTTTGCTTCACTAGCTTGGCGACCCTCCCGCCTTAACGGGATGCGCTACTCCCGCTCTGACGGGACGCTACGTCCCGAACGGGGAATTGTTCTGATTACTCAAAACGGAGTAAGAAATCTATTGTTGATAAGAACTTTAAATTTCGGGGGGCAAATATAGGATAATTCGCCCGCTTTTTCACTGTTTTGAAATTTTAAGTTCAGATTTTCCGAATACCATTATTATAATCCGGGCGCTTATCATTTGCAGCAAGCAATTCCCTCCAGGTTAAAAACGCCCCTTCATGAATGCCCGGGCCTTTCGCCAGTATGGCAGGAACCTTGCCCGCTGCGGCATTTATATTAATGAATGAGGTACCCGCCACGGAGTCCTTGTCCGCAATTACATCAATATTCATATCCGGCAGGTACACATGCACCCCGCTGATAGCCGCCGGGCTTTTACTGCGGAGAAATTTGATATACCCCGCTCCGCCATACCCCTCGATACTAAAACTATCAACCTTTTCCCGCACCAATGGCGCCGTTCCTTTGTCGCCACTGATGGTCAGTTTTCCTGACTCAATATAGACGGAGATCTTGCTGCCATCTTTCACCGTATATTTTCCGGTATAGATCGCATCGGAAGTATCTTTTTGGGCACAAACAGCAAGCGACAGAAAGGCAAAGCAAGCCAAACAGAAAATTTTCATTGACAGTAATTTATACGTTAGAAAAAAGGTTTCTTAAAGATACATAACCTCTTTGACACTATAGCATTACGATAGTATTAAAATTGCCATTATCTTTGCGCCTTAATGAATATCCTCATTAAGCAATCCAAGATCATCGACCCCAACTCGCCATTCAACGGGCGTACGGCAGACATCCTTATTGTAAACGGAGTTATTCAATCCATCAGCAAGCACATTACGTACAAAAATGCCAAAGTAGTGAGCGGTCGGGGATTGCACGTGAGCCCGGGCTGGGTGGATCTTTTCGCTGATTTTGCCGATCCGGGCTATGAATACAGGGAGACATTGGCCTCCGGCGCCAAAGCCGCCGCAGCCGGCGGTTTCACCGATGTTTGTATTGTGCCGAATACGAAACCGGCGCTCGATCAAAAATCCGTAGTAGAATATATCCTGGCAAAAGCTGCCGGTTTGCCGGTAACGATCCATCCCCTGGGCGCGGTTACTAAAAATACCGACGGGAAGGAACTGGCGGAGATCTACGACATGCGGCAGTCTGGCGCGGCCGCGTTTACGGATGGAAAAAATGCCATCCAGTCCGCTGATATTATGGTAAAGGCCCTGCTGTACATCAAACCCTTTAACGGGGTTTTGATCCAGGTGCCGGACAATAAGGATATGCAGCCCCATGGTTTGGCCAACGAAGGCATTACGGCCACCCGGCTGGGATTACAGGCCAAACCCGCTATTGCCGAGGAATTATTGGTGGCGCGCGATATAAAACTGGCCGAATATGCGGTATCCCGCCTGCATCTTACGGGCATCACCACGGCCGCCGCTTTAAAACTGGTGACAGCAGCCAAACAAAAGAAAACAGCAGTTACCGTTTCGGTAACGCCTGCGCATTTATTTTTTACGGAAGAGGATCTGGTAAGCTATGATACCAATTTAAAATTAAACCCGCCCCTGCGCACGGTTGCCGATCAAAAAGCGCTTCGCAAGGGCGTTACAGACGGTTCGGTGGATTGCATCGCCACCCATCACATTCCCTATGACGCCGATCATAAAGTAGTGGAATTTGAATATGCCAGGAACGGGATGATCGGTTTACAAACCGCCTATGCCATTTTAAATACGGTATTGCCCGAAGTGCCGCAGGAACGCTGGGTGGAGGTGTTGTCCGTTAATCCCCGGAAAATATTAGGACTGCCGGCGGCTGCAATAGTAGAAGGAGCTCCGGCATCCCTGACAGTGTTTAATCCGGGCGAAAAATGGCAATTGAATGCGGACGCGATCCTTTCGCAAAGCAAAAATTCTGCATTCATTGGAAAACCGTTAACCGGGAAGCCGTTGGGAATTATTCACAAGAACCAGACGAATCTTACATTTCAGCAATAACACATGATACTGAACGCAACAAGAAAAGGATTGATCACCGGGGTACTGATGGTAGCATTGGGATTATTATTGCTCCAATTGAAAGTATCGAATAACTCAGGATTACAATACCTGGTATTTCTCCTGTACGGCGCAGGCATTGTATGGGCAATCACTGGTGCGCGCAAAAATACACTGGTATTTAAAGAGCTGTTCGGACAAGGGTTTCGTTGCTTCGTCATTGTGACCCTGATCATGGCTGTTTATACTTTTGCTTTTTTTCAGTTTAATAAAGCAACGATCGATAAAGACATCGAAATAGCGAAACAGGAACGGCTAAAGACCGCCAAAGACCGCACGCCGACTGAAATTGAACAGGAAGCACAAACCACGCGGAAGTTTTACGTACCTATTATGATATCTCAAACCGTCTTCCAATATTTATTAATTGGAGTGGTGGTTACCACTGTCGCGGCCGGAACCTTATCTTTGTCGCGGAAAAATTAAAAATGGATATTTCTGTAGTCATACCCCTGTTGAACGAAGAAGAGTCGTTACCCGAGTTGACCGAATGGATCGAAAAGGTAATGCAGGAACACCAGTACAGTTATGAGATCATTTTTGTAGACGATGGAAGCACCGATAGTTCCTGGCAGGTGATCTGCGATTTGCGTGAAAAAAATGACAGCATCAAAGGCATTAAATTTCAGCGCAATTATGGAAAATCGGCTGCGCTCTACGAAGCCTTCCGGGCGGCACAGGGCAACGTGGTGATCACGATGGATGCCGATCTGCAGGACAGTCCGGATGAAATTCCCGAGCTGTACCGTATGATCATTGAAGATAAATACGACCTGGTAAGTGGCTGGAAAAAGAAACGTTACGATAATACGCTTACCAAAAATATCCCTTCCAAGATCTATAACGCGGCTACCCGCCGCATGAGTGGCATTCAACTGCACGATATGAACTGCGGGTTAAAATCGTACAACAGGAAAGTGATCAAAAGCATTGAAGTATATGGCGAAATGCACCGCTATATACCGGTACTGGCCAAATGGGCCGGGTTTAAAAAAGTGGGCGAAAAAGTAGTAGAGCACCGCAAACGCAAATACGGGGTAAGTAAATTTGGCTGGGATCGCTTTATCAAAGGCTTCCTGGATCTTTTATCCATCACTTTTGTGGGAAAGTTCTCCAAACGCCCGATGCACTTTTTTGGCGTATGGGGTATGATCTTTTTTTTGATCGGATTTATAACGTCGTTATACCTGGTGGTTTCAAAGATCATCCATCCGGATTTCTCCCTCACCAACCGTCCGGGTTTTTACATCGCATTAACGGCTGTGATCATTGGGGTACAGCTTTTTATGGCGGGTTTTGTAGGGGAACTCATTTCGCGTAATGCCCCCGGACGCAATGCGTATCTGGTTGAAGAAAAAAGGGGGATAAACTAACGCCGCGCTTATCTTTGCGGCTAAGCATGGCAAAAATCAGTATTATAGGACCGGCACACCCCCTTCGCGGAGGACTGGCAACATTTGATCACCGGCTGGCGAAAGCCTTCCAGGAAATGGGGCATACCTGTGCTATCTGGTCGTTTGCCCTGCAATACCCTTCGTTCCTCTTTCCTGGCAAATCGCAGTTCACGGATGAACCGGCGCCAGAAAATATTCTCATTCACACAAAGATCAATTCGGTTAACCCACTTAACTGGATCAGAACCGGCAATACCCTTGCAAAAGAAGCTCCGGATATTGTAGTAGTTCGTTACTGGTTGCCTTTTATGGGACCCGCATTGGGCACCATTCTCCGTCTTGTCCGCAAAAACAAAAAAACAAAGATCATTTGCATTGCAGACAATATACTCCCGCACGAAAAAAGACCCGGCGACAAGCCTTTTACCCGCTATTTCATAAAAGCCTGTGATGCTTTTATTACAATGAGCGAAAAGGTACTGACCGATCTGCGGATTTTCACGAGCAAGCCCGCGGTGCTGGTGCACCATCCGCTTTATGATACTTTTGGAACGCCGGTATCAAAAGAAGTGGCACGTGAGCATTTGAACCTGCCAACGGAGGAAAAGATCATTTTATTTTTTGGTTTCATCCGAAAATATAAAGGACTGGACCTATTACTAAAAGCATTTTCTGACCTAATGCAGGATGCACAACGCATAACGCATAACGCGGAACGCATAGAGCGTGAAACGGCAGACGGCAGCGATCAGAAATTAGAAATTAAATTGTTGATCGCCGGTGAATTTTATGAAGATGCTACAGCGTACCAGGAATTGATCGGCCAACTGAACATCCGCGACCAGGTGATCTTAAAAACGGATTTTATTCCGGACAGTGAAGTGCGTTATTATTTATGCGCGGCCGATCTGCTGGTGCAACCCTATAAAAATGCCACCCAGAGCGGCGTTACACCGCTGGCGTATTATTTTGAAAAGCCGATGGTGGTTACGAATGTGGGGGGCCTCCCCTCTTTAGTACCCCATGGCAAAAGCGGCCTGGTGGCGGAACCGGAGCCGGCGGCCATTGCAACCGCAATTAAAGAATTTTTCCAATTGGGGGCTGATCATTTCATTCCCCATCTTCGAACAGAAAAACAAAAATACAGTTGGGACCGCCTGGTAACTGCCATTACGGACCTGGCCGATAAAATACACAATAATGATCCACAGAAGTAAAGCGCCCTTGCGCATCGGTTTGGCGGGCGGCGGCACGGATGTTAGCCCTTATTGCGATGAATTTGGCGGCGCTATTTTAAACGCCACTATTTCTTTAAATGCAAGCGCTACTATTGAACAAACCAATGATGGTAAAATAACGCTGGAAGCGATGGACCGGAGCGAAGCTGAAACGCACGACTGGAGCGAATCCCTGCCGCTGAACCATCACCTGGACTTGCTAAAAGGCGTTTATAACCGGATACAAAAAGATTATCCCTTCAAAAACGAAGGCTTCAAACTGACCACTTATGTAGATGCGCCGGCAGGCTCCGGCCTGGGCACCTCTTCCACGCTGGTGGTGGCCATTGTTGGCGCTTTTGTAGAAATGCTGCAATTGCCTTTAGGCGAATATGATATTGCGCATTATGCATATGGCATCGAGCGCAGCGACCTGCAACTGGCGGGTGGCCGGCAGGATCAGTATGCTGCTACTTTTGGGGGGGTCAATTACATGGAGTTTTATGCAAATGACAAGGTGATCGTAAATCCATTGCGCATCCGTCAGCGTTACCTCGATGAGCTGGAGAATGACCTCCTGCTCTATTACACTTCTACCAGCAGGGAATCTGCAAAGATCATTGTGGAGCAGAGTAAGAATGTAACAGAAAAGAAAAGCCAGTCGATTGAAGCCATGCACCAGTTAAAACAGCAGGCGCTCCTGATGAAGGAAGCCCTGTTAAAAGGCCAACTGGATGAAATCGGCAGGATATTGGATATAGGTTTTGAACAGAAACGCCGTATGGCATCGGGCATCAATAACGAATTGATAGACGCGATCTATGACACGGCAAAAAAAAATGGAGCTTCGGGTGGAAAAATAAGCGGGGCCGGCGGCGGCGGTTTTATGATCTTTTATTGCCCCGGCACTACAAAATATAAAGTCCGGGAAAGCCTGGAACAATTTGGCGGCACCCACCGCAATTATCAGTTTGTAAAACACGGGTTAAAAACCTGGAGCGTATAAATTATAAAAGTGTTCAGATGACGGATCAGATAAAATCTTTAGTACAAGCATCCATTGACGTAAAAAAACAAGTATTCAATAATGACGCCTTGCTGCAAACGGTTGAACAGGTAGTAGCTGTTATTGTTGACGCTTTCAGAAACGGCAACAGCGTTTACTTCTGTGGCAACGGCGGCAGCGCTGCTGATGCGCAACACCTGGCAGCAGAATTCAGCGGCCGGTTTTATAAAGACCGTAAAGCCCTGCCCGCAGAAGCATTGCATTGCAACACTTCTTACCTCACGGCAGTAGCAAATGATTACAGTTTTGACGTTATTTATTCCCGCATCATCGAGGGCATTGGTAAAAAGGGGGATGTATTGATGGGACTGAGCACTTCCGGCAATTCCGCCAATATTGTAAAAGCCTTTGAAATGGCTCAGTCCAAAGGCCTGGTTACCGTTGGTTTTACCGGAGCAACGGGCGGCATTTTAAAAACAACCAGCGACTATCTGGTCAATATTCCCTCAGGGGATACGCCCCGCATACAGGAATGTCATATGTTGCTGGGCCATAGCATCTGCCAGTTGGTAGAAGAACAATATTTCGGTTAATTAAGCTTGACGTCAAACGTCAAACGATAAACGTCAAACGCGCTCATGCTTCAAAAACGTCTGGAAGGGAATTGGGAAAATGCACAGGAAGTGATCGTATTGGCAGGTGGGTTGGGTACGCGCCTGCGTGAGGCAGTTCCCGATCTGCCCAAATGTATGGCTCCTGTGGCAGGAAAGCCCTTTTTATATTACGTGATCAACCACCTGCGGAAGAACGGCATACAGCGTTTTGTTTTCAGTCTGGGCTACAAACACGAGTATATCGAATCCTGGCTTGAAAAAGAATTTGCTGCCTTGCAATACGAATGTTGTATCGAAGAAGAACCGCTGGGCACCGGGGGGGCGATCCGGCTGGCACTTGAAAAAGCAACCGGTTCAACCATTTTTGTGGTAAACGGCGATAGCTTTTTCTCATTCGACGTACCGCAACTCCTGTCGGTGCATAACCAACTCGATGCTGCTTGCACGCTTGCTTTAAAGCCGATGGAGCAATTCGACCGGTATGGAGTGGTCACTATTAATGAGGCGCACCAGGTGGAAAGCTTCAGGGAAAAACAGTTTTATGAAACCGGGCTCATCAATGCAGGTGTTTACCTGATCAATAAAACAAAGTTTTATCAGAAACAATTTCCGTTGAAATTTTCATTTGAAAAAGATTTCCTGGAGCGGTACGTTGGGGAAGGTACATTTGCAGGCATTCCCATGAATGGCTATTTTATTGATATCGGCATCCCCGAAGATTATGCACGGGCTCAAACTGATTTTTCCTCATCCCCATTTGATCTTGCCGGCCTGAATAAAGAATGGACGCTTTTCCTTGACCGGGACGGTGTGATCAATGAAGAACGCCCCGGCAACTATGTGCTGCATACCGGTGAATTTGAATTTTATGATGGGGTACCTGAAGCCATCAATAAATTTGCACGCTATTTCAAACATGTAATTATTGTAACCAACCAGCGCGGCATCGGCCGGGGGCTGATGGATGAAAAAGCGCTCCACAGCATTCATGACCTTTTAAGCAGTACGGTTAAAAATGCCGGCGGCCATATCCCGGCGATCTATTACGCTACTGCTGTTGATGCAAAAGATTTTTTCCGCAAGCCCAATCCGGGCATGGCTTTGCAGGCCATAAAAGATTTCCCGGATATTGATCTCCGCCGGTCCATTATGGTGGGTAATAATCTGTCGGATATGCGGTTTGGTAAAAACGCCGGCATGCGCACTATTTATCTTACTACTACCAATCAGCCGGAAACATTACCGCATACACTTATCGATTTGCAGTTGCCCGGCCTGAAAGCGTTGGCGGACAAGCTTCCGGAAGTTCGCCAATAAATCTAAAAGTTGCCACTAATTCACGAATGAATCATCTGGTGCTTTTTTAAAATAAAACACGAATGCAAATGTGCCGTTGGCGCACATTCGTGTATTCTGTACAACATAACCGTTCAAACTAATTTTATTGGCCCGCAGATTACGCATCCCGATAAATCGGGAGCCATCGGCGCGGCGCGGATTACACTTCATTTTTCTGCGAAAGTCTGCTTCCGATAAATCGGAATGCGGGAGATCTTTGGTCGCTGATCTGTGGGAATCATTTTCGTTGTATCCTTAAATCATGCTGCAACGCAGAACGACGGAACGGTGTCCGCCTCTGGAGGATTTGTAGCATTGAGCAATAGCCTTATATTAATTTAAAGATGCAGATAATACGGTCGCAGCAATTCAATGAATGCACCGGAATAGTTACCCCTTTCGCGAATGATAATTTCTTGTTTTTGTACTTCTTTTTTCGAGGCCCCCGCTTCTATCATAATGCGAAACGGGTGATGCTTTTCCGTTTGTTTTACATAACAAAGCGAATGGATGCAGTAGCCCGTTTGCGCTATTTCCTGCAACAATGCTGCTGCGCGCTTTGCGGGAAATAAAAGATAAAAACTACCCGCCAGGCTGAGTTGTTTTTTTATAAGGCCGAGCAAATCGGGCAATAACAGCCCTTCATCATGATGTGCAATATTTTTGCCACTGACGTTCCCCTTCAGGTCCGATTCATAAAAGGGAGGGTTGCTTACAATAACATTATACATCAGGTTAAAAGGATGCACGCGCACATCAGCATTGATCAGCCGGATCTGATGTTCCCATTTGCTACCCTTCACATTTTCGACCGCCTGACGATAGTCGGGCTCCTGTATTTCAATAGCGTCAATTGCGTCACACCCAGCCTGCGCCAGCATCAGGCTTAGCAAACCCGTACCCGCGCCAATATCCAGCACCGTTCCCTTTTTCATCCGCGCAGCCACCCAGGCGCCAAAAAGACAGGCATCGGTTGTCACCTTCATGGCACAATGCTCCTGGTGAACTACAAACTCTTTAAACCGGAAATAGGAATTAGACATAGACAAGAATCACAAATGTAAAATAAGAAATAATAAATAAGGAATCTAAAAGTGTCACTTAAACTATATTTGCGTTAGTATTGAAGCTTTCAATCCAAACAAAATGAATAAATCAGCAATCAATCCCATGCCGGCTTATTTTGACCGGTATATCAACCAGGTACCGGATGACCTGGACATTGTTCCCGCTATTCAGAAAAGCATACTGGACGTATACCAACTGGATAAAGACAAAATCAATGCGCTGGGCGACAGGGTTTATGAACCTGGGAAATGGACGATTAAAGAAATATTGCTGCACATTGCCGATTGCGAGCGCGTGTTTCTTTACCGGGCCCTTCGGTTTGCAAGAAAAGATGCCACCGTACTGCCGGGCTTTGACGAAAACCTCTTTACAGAAAACTCCGGCGCCAACGACCGGTCCCTGGAATCACTGCTGGAAGAGCTTGTTGCTGTGCGGCAGGGCACGCTGGCTTTTTACAAGAATCTCACAGACGGTCAATTATTATCAACAGGACATACGTTCAATACAGAACTATCCGTATTATCTGTTGGCTTTACAATAGTTGGACATCAGATCCATCACTTCAGGATTATTGAAGAACGTTATTTCCCTTTGCTGAGCGCATAATGATCTATGCTTCTTTCCGGCCCGGCTTCGATTGATGAACCGGCACATCAAAGATTTAAGACTATCACCGTTATGGGGCTGGATAACAGGTACCGCCGCTTTCATCCCCGGATCGACATCCTATGGGTAAAACGCTGTTGATCTCCCCGCATAGCTTTCAACCTTTCGGGATACCTGTGACGCAATTTATTTACTACAGCAGGGCAGCTCACTAAAAAAAGTATTGAAACAGGATTTTAAACTGCTGGAGCAGGAAAAGAAACAGGTATCGATCGGCAATAAAATAGAACAATTGGGATTTAAGTAGGATTTCTCTTTTTTGCCCGGCCCATTCTCTAACCCATGTTAATTTTTTCAATCGTTTTTTTTTGCAATCTTCGCATCATAATTTATAGCCTATCAAAAACAACCCGGGAGTGTTTCTACAAACACTCTTTTTGTTTTTATCAATTCCGGCGCACCCCAATCTCCATTAACCGGCTCTTAGTATTTATTTTTATAGATTCGTTTTTGTTGACAGGTTTACAGGGGCTTTCCCTTATCAACTTGTAAACTTTTAAACTTGTCAGCCTTTAGCAAGATTCGTATTGTATCCGCCACAAATTGTCTCCATCTTTGTGTTATAAAACGTAAGACAATGAACACACAGGCACAGATCAATTTTAATAAAATAGCTGCAGCAATCGAATACATTCACCGGAATTTTAAAGAACAGCCCGGTTTGGAGGAAATAGCAAAGGCCGTGCATACCAGTTCCTTTCATTTTCAACGCCTCTTTTCTGAGTGGGCCGGCACCAGTCCTAAAAAATTTTTACAATACATAAGCGTGGAACACGCAAAGGGGCTGCTTAAAAACAATAACGCGTCTGTTGCAGATGCAGCTTATGATACAGGACTTTCGGGCACCAGCCGCCTTCATGATCTTTTTACCACTATAGAAGGGATGACACCCGCCGAATACAAGAACGGGGGGAAAAACCTGCATATCAATTTCAGTTTTGCAGAAAGCCCTTTTGGCAACCTGATCGTAGCGGCTACAACAAAAGGCATTTGTTATATGGCTTTCTATGACGAGGAGAAAAAGGCGTTCGAAAACCTCCGGCAAAAATTTCCGGAAGCGCAGTTTCAGCAAAAACTGGATCTGCTGCAACAGAATGCTTTGTTCCTTTTTCAAAACCAATGGAAAGAACCTAAGGAAATAAAATTACATCTGAAGGGAACCGACTTCCAGCTAAAAGTATGGGAAGCCCTGTTAAAGATCCCCATGGGCCGGGTAACTTCCTACGGATCATTAGCGGCACAAATCGGGCAGCCCACGGCTTCGCGTGCAGTAGGAACAGCCATCGGCAGTAACCCCGTTGCGTATCTGATCCCGTGCCACCGGGTAATACAGGCCACCGGTGAAACCGGCGGTTATATGTGGGGACCTTCCCGCAAAAGGGCCATATTCGGCTGGGAACAGTCAAGGGCAGAAATGATGAGTAATAAATTAAAAATGTAAAATATAAAACTCTTTAATGCCTCATTTTTCATTTATTATTTAATATTCTACATTTTACATTACCTCATGCTTAATCTTTTACCTTACGACGGCACCGTAAATTATTACGGTAAACTGCTTGATCCCAGGGAGGCAGACCACTATTTTCAAAGGCTGTTGACAACTATCGATTGGCGCAACGACGAAGCGGTCATCTTTGGCAAACGGATCATTACCAAAAGAAAAGCGGCCTGGTATGGAGATATCCCCTTTGAATATACTTACTCCAATGCAACTAAAACCGCCCTACCCTGGACCCGTGAATTACTGGCATTAAAAAAAATATGCGAAGCACAAACGGGTGAAACATTCAACTCCTGCCTGCTCAATCTTTACCACGACGGAAATGAAGGGATGGCCTGGCATTGCGACGAAGAGCGGGAACTAAAAAAGAACGGCGCTATCGCCTCTTTAAGCTTCGGAGCGGAACGCCGGTTTTTATTTAAACATAAAACATCAGAGGAAAAAATTGAATGCCTGTTAGAAAACGGAAGCTTGCTGGTAATGAAGGGAACCACGCAAACCCACTGGCTGCACCGGCTGCCGCCATCCAAAAAAATTCATACCGCAAGAATTAATCTTACTTTTCGTACGATTAATAATTCAAATCAAGCATTGAATCCAACACCATTGAGGCATTAAGAAACATTATAATAAACCGTTATCAAAATTATTTTTCTTCTCGGTCAGTGATGACACTGACCGAGGCGCTGGCCATGGTTTGTGTCATCACAAACCACTTGAGATGCGACATTTTAATAAAAGTGCTGCCCGCTCATTATTAAGCTTATTCCTCAATGAACCTTAACTCTTAATGGTCGAAAACAAAAAAGGTTGCCCGGGTTTACTGCGGCAACCTTTTTAATAAATCACCTAGAAATTACCAGATCTTAGCCCTTTCATTTTCAGGCTTATACATTTTATCACCCGGCTGCACATTAAAAGCTTTGTACCAGGGTTCAAAGTTGGTTAACGGTCCGTTAGCTCTCCATTCATCCGGGGAGTGCGGGTCTATTTTTATCAGTTGCTTGGCGCGTTCCGGCGTGCGCTTGCCCCGCCATACCTGTGCCCAGCTCATGAAAAACCGCTGATCAGGCGTAAATCCATCAATTAATTCATGGCTTTGACCTTCTTTTGTTTTCTTAAAGGCATCATAGGCAATGGTCAAACCACCCAGGTCTGCTATATTCTCACCCAGCGTCAGCGATCCGTTCACATGAACAGAATCCAGGATGGTGTATTTATTAAACTGATCTTCTACCATTTTAGTTTTTGCTTTAAATTTTTTCTCATCTTCCGGGGTCCACCAGTTTTTCAAATTGCCGTCGGCTGCGTACTGCGAACCCTGATCATCGAAACCATGGGTCATTTCATGACCAATCACCGCGCCAATGCCGCCATAGTTCACCGCATCATCCGCCCCAAAGGCGAAGAAAGGGAACTGCAGGATCGCGGCGGGGAAAACGATCTCGTTAAAAGCAGGGTTATAATAGGCGTTTACCGTATTGGGGGTCATTCCCCATTCGGTACGGTCCACCGGTTTCCCTAATTTATTCAGATCATATTTGTAATTGAACGCCCCCGCATTCAATACATTTTGTGCATAATTATCGGATGTCAGCGTCAGGCCCGTATAATCTTTCCATTTATCAGGATAGGCTATTTTCTTCATAAAGGCACTGAGTTTCGCCTGTGCTTTTTCCTTGGTAGCCGCACTCATCCAATCCAGGTTTTTGATCCGGTTGCTAAAGGCATCCTGCAGGTTTTGCACCAGCTCTACCATCTTGGCCTTGGCTTCCGGTTTAAAGTATTTATCCACGTAAAGCTTACCCAGTTGTTGGCCGATCGCGCCATTAATAACCTGCATTACCCGCTCCCAACGGGGTTTTTGAATTTTCTGACCGGTTAAGGTTTTACTGTAAAATTCAAACCGGGCTTCTTCAAAATCTTTCCCCAGGTATGGCGCCATATCTGATAACGTATTATACGTAAGGTATTCTTTCCACACCTCAACAGGAACGGAAGTCAGCAGTCCTGATACTGCTTTATAATATTGCGGAACGGATACCAGCATACTGTCCTGCCCTGTTATGCCCATTTTGGCAAACACCTCCTTCCAGTTAATATTGGGAGTTTGTTTGGAGAAAGCTTCCAGGCTGAACTTATTGTACATCTTTTGCGGATCGCGCATTTCTTTAGGGTACAGTGAGGCTGCCGCCATCTTATTTTCCAGATCGAAAATGGCAAGTGCGTTTTTATGCGCATTGGCGGTATCTTCCCCACCCAATGTTAAAATTTTGGCAACGTAGGCTTTGTAAGCTTCCCTGTTTTTTTCAGCAGAAGAATCTTTATCGGTATAATAATCTTTTGAAGGAAGCCCCAGCCCGCCCTGTGAAAACTGAACAATATTCTGGGTTACATGCCGGTCATCAGGGCCTACATAGTTGGGCAGGATCGTTTGCAGCCCTTTTTTGCCGTTCTCGATAACTACGTCCAGCAATTGCTGGGGAGTGGTGATCGCTTTTATGGCGTCCAGTTCACTTTTGATAGCGTTGGTACCCGCCTTATCAATAGCCACAGTATCCATTCCGCTTTTATAAAAAGAAGCCACATTATACTGCGGGGTACCCGTTGCCGCATTTTCCCTGGCTACATCTTCCAGGAGCGTATGAACGGATTTATTGGTATTGTCGGCCAGTTCATAAAAACTGCCCCAGCCGGTTTTATCTCCCGGGATCGGCGTCTTTTTCAGCCAGGCCCCGTTCGCATAGAGAAAAAAATTATCTCCGGGCTTAACGGTAGTGTCCATATTGGCCCGGTCCAGGTAAGCGGTGCTGTCTTTCGGCGTTTCCCCGGGATGGTTCGTGGCCACACCGCAACCGGCTACTGCCGCGGTTGCTACAGCAGCTATACATAGCATGTTTTTGTTAATCATGTAATTAAATTTAAGGATCAAATATAATTTGCGCACGCCGTATTTATTACAAAATTCTATAAATGGTAACTATATAAAACAAGTAGGCCTTGCTCAAACGGCACAGATATTGCATCTTTTAAATACCTAAAAAATAAACTATGAACACAAACCGTCTTTCAAAAGCGCTGTTTTCCGCGCTAAATACGCAAATGACCCGGGAGGGCAATGCCGCCCAAATATATCTGGCGCTGGGTGTGTGGGCCGATGATCAGGGATACGGCGGCATCGCCAATTTCCTCTATCGCCACTCTAACGAAGAGCGCAATCATATGATCAAGTTTATGGAGTACATCCAGGAACGTGGCGCCAAACCAAAGATTGAGGCCCTGGCGGCCCCGCCTGCCGACCCAAAATCGTTGACGGATTGTTTTGACAGGGTATATAAACATGAAATTGACAATACCAACGGCATTTACGCTATTGCAGAACTTTCTATGAAGGAAAAGGACTGGGCTACCTGGAATTTTATGCAATGGTTTGTGCGGGAACAAAGAGAGGAAGAAAAACTGGCTACCGATTTAATTGATCAGTTAAAAATTGCCGGCGGCGACAGGGCCACGGATGAATCCCTATTTGAACTGGACAAATCGCTTCGTAAGGCACCCGATGATGCGAAACTGGCTACAGAAGCTACCGCAGCACGCCCCTGACTTTCCCATAAATGGTTAAAGCTATTGATTGATGGTTGAACATTAATTAATCCAAATTAACATTTGATGAAACTGTGGATTAAAATCTTCAGTTAATTCAGTATGGTATAAACTTTGCGACAAATGAAATGATTTCTATTATTTCCAAAAAATTGCTCTTTTTTGAAATAATAAGACAATAACCGGATGATTTTCAGAACAGCCTCTATAATTCAATAACAGTTAGACACTTTCCATAATCGACAAACACTTTTTATGGCACAACTCACGCAACCTGTATTTAGTATCAATGGCAAATCTTTAGCCCAATTTACCTCCTTCTCCTTACATCAAAGCATTTTCGATCATCATCAGTTCACCCTTGTTTGCCCCGCACAATCAGTGGATGGCAACAGCGGTATTTTCACTTCCTCAAAAGAGATGATCGGAGCAACTTTTGGCGCGCGGATCTCCGGTGTGGGCGCCGGGGGAACCGTTTTATTTAATGGGGTAGTCACCGGCGTTGAAACGGCCCGTTTTACCGGGCATCACGGAGATGTAATTATTACCGGTTACAGTCCTACTATTGTTTTGGACAGCGGGCCGCACTGCAAAAGCTGGGAAAAAAAAGCCGTGAAGAATATTGCGCAGGATGTGCTGAAATTCTTTCCCCAGAACCTGCTGGAGCCCAAAGTGCAGCCCCAATACGGCGAAACACTGGCTTACACCGTTCAGTATAAAGAAACGGCCTGGCAATTTTTACAGCGACTGACCTCCACTTACGGCGAGTGGTTGTTTTGGGACGGCAGGAACCTTATTGTGGGGCAGCCCGGCAATGGGAAAAGCACCCCGCTTGCGTATGGCAGCAATCTCAGCAAGTTCAATATTTCCTTGCAGGCGCGGCCTACGCAAATGCAGATGATGGCCTGGGATTATATGAACAGCCAACTGTACACGAGCCAGCCCAGCAACGTGGCCCAAAAAGCCGGCTTAAACCCCTGGGGAGAGCAGGTCTACAAAGCAGGTCAGGCCGTTTATGGAACACAACCCAAGATCTGGAACAACCAGTTCCTGACCAATAAAAAACAGCAGGATGACATTATCAATATGCGCAGCGCGATGGAAAGCAGCCGCATGGTAAATTTCAGTGGGCAAAGCGGGCACCCGGGTGTTGCTGTAGGCAGTAAAATAGAAGTAAAAGGAAATAATGTTTTCAGCAGCCAGAACGAGGGTTATGGCGATTATTTGGTTATAGCTGTCCATCATTTTGTTGATGCACAGGGGCAGTATGAAAATGAATTTTCGGCCGTCCCTGCCAGCATCAAAGTGCCACCGATTGCCCAATACAGAGAACCCAATTGCGAAACACAAAGCGCTATTGTTACGGACAATAACGATTTTAACGGCCTGGGCCGCGTCCGCGTTAAGTTCCATTGGATGAACGGAGCCGAAAAAAGCCCCTGGATCCGCGTTACCACTCCACATGCCGGCGGCGGCAAGGGTATGTTCCTGATACCCGAAGTAGGGGAAGAAGTGATCGTAGGTTTTGAGGGCGATAGCGCTACCAAGCCCTATGTAGTGGGTGCCGTATACCACAGCCAGGCAAAGAACAGTTTTGGGAATGCAGGTAACGATGTAAAAGCCTTGCAAAGCCGGAGCGGTAACAAAATGATCCTGAACGACCAGGACGGCAGTGTGTTGATGCAGGATAAAAACGGTACCAGCATGACGATGGACGGGGCCGGTAAAATGGCGCACCAAAGCAGCCAGGAAATTTCCCTTACCTGCGGGCAAAGTTCTATTGTATTAAAACAGGATGGCACGATACTTATTAATGGAAAAGACATTACTACTACTGCCACGAACAATATCGCCAGCACCGCCACAAATAATATCTCCCATGACGCCATCAATATCGGGCTCACCGCTACCAGCAATTTCAGCGGAACGGCGCAAACGGTTAATATGACCGGGGTGCAGATGATGCAGTTGCTGGCCGCAGCGCTTACAGCACATGGCGCCAGTGAAAGCAATTTTACCGGTGGAAAAGTAAATATGTCATCGGAAGCCGGGGATGTTAACGTTTCCAGCTCCAGCCTTCTTAAATTGAATGCCTAACGCTTTTATGAATATAGTTACGACCTCCATTGCGCAGGAGTTTTACAAACTGAGGGAAGAATGGGCCCGTGTTGACCGGCTGAAAAGCTGGAAGCTGGCCATTTGGGTAGCCCAATATGCCGACATTGAGATCATCAACCATTTCATGGAAACGGAGCGCCTGGCCGTCGGCGTTTTTGAAGACATTTTCTTTCGCTTTGATACGCCTTATACCGAAGACCGGGAATTATATGAGCGGGAATTATGGCTGGAATACCAGGAATGGTTCGCGCCCTGCCCCGACCCCACTTTTGATATCTACAACGCACTAAAGCAGGACGGCATCCTGCCCAAAGATTTTAAGCCGCAGATTCAGCCACTTTCAGGGTTTGAAAATCTTTTGAAAGAAATGCTGCGCTTCCGCTCCAGTTTAAAAGGGCACTCCACTAAAAACTTCCTGCTCTATTTCCCGTCGGCCGGCCCGGAAGCGCCTGGCAGAAAAAACTGGCTGATCGAAAAAATAAAAAAAGGAGTGCCCGAGGGCATTCGTCTGGCTACGATGGATTACGGGCCGGCACGAAAAATTCACATCCCCGATCCAGCCCTGCGTCCTTTTATTGTGGAATTGATCCCACAACTGGACATGCGCGCCGCCATCAATAACGATATGGATAAAGCGGATGGCTCCAGCGATACCGTTGGCATTGAAAACCGGCTGCGCAAGCAAATACGCAGGGTAATGGAAACCACCGCCGGGCATTCCGTTTCAGCAACCGGCCGGGAGGTAAAAAAAATGATCGCGCTGGCAAAAGAGTCAAACAACAACACCGCTTATATAACCTCCCTGCTTATTGCGGCACAGGCCCACTACGCTATAAAAGATACAGAAGTAAGCGAAGCCTATTCTGATGAAGCGATAACCAGGGCCCGCACTGCGATGGATGAAGAGGATCCGGCCGGCTATCCTGTATGGCGTTCCTGTATGATGTTAAAGGGGGGGCTGCTGGCCTCCAAAAGAAAATGGGAAGCCGCCATTGTTATTTATGATGAACTAGCCGAAGAAGCCACCAAACGGGGCGACGCCTTTTTTATAATGGAAGGCCACCGGATCAGCGGGCACCTGTACTTTATACGCGGGCGGCACCAGCAGGCTTTTGAAAAATCATTATTGGCATTGGTGGGCGGCAGTTACCTTGATAAAGCGGCCCTACGGCAATCCACTTTTGTGCACGCCGCATTCCTGGCGGTGCACCTCGGGAAAAAAATGAAAGCGCCCGACGAAATGGAAGTCCTGTATGCCTCTCTGAGCGAATGGCTGGGGGAAGATTGGCCGGAGCTGCTGGAAGGCATGAGCATTGATGATATCCTGGTAAAACCCAAAGGAAGGTTTTCCATTCCCATTGGCTAATCTAAAATAAATAATATGAGCAATGCAGTAAACAGTCTTGAAAAAGGTTTTGGAGAAGTCTCCAACGGCATTCAGCATATCCAGGGAGCCATGGCCAGCATCCTGCCCTCTTTCCCGGGAGTCTCTGCCGGAAAGATCCTGGACCTGGCCATCGGGCTGGATTTTGAGCCAACCATTATGCCCCCCTGCCCCGTATTCCCGGTACCGCATTGCGGATTGGTATTTGATCCCTTTGCCCTTATCATGGGGGCCATTGCATCCGCTATGCCAGCCAACCCTGATTCGCCTTTAGGAAAGGTAGCCGCCGCGATTGTTAATTTTTTGAAACCGTCCGTACAGGCAAATAGTTTCTGGATCTGCAATGCCGGCACTTCTGTTTATCATCTTCCCGCATTTTTAATTCACCTGATTCCATTAGCCAAACCCTTCTCCTCCTCAGAATTATGGATGGGGAGCAGTACCGTGCTGGCCAACGGGGGACCTTTTTCCACCCAGTTTCACCCTACCCTGTCCTGTAACCTGGTGGGCTTCCCCTCGCTGCCGCGGAAAAATAAAACACCCCGGCTGAAATACCCGTTAATGCTGCCCACCTCCATTCTGATCTGTATCTTTTCCGGGAATGGCAAAATATTAGCCGGCGGCCCGCCTACCATCGATCTGTTTGCCCTGGCTCTGAAGATGGGATTAAAAGGTGTGGGCAAACTCAGCCAAAAAGGCATTGATAAGATCCCCACAAAATATTCCAAACTGGCAGATAAATTACAGGCCGTTCAATGTAAAGTTTTTGGAGAGCCGGTAGATACCGTTACAGGGAGTGTGGTTGCAACCAACACCGATTTTGAACTACCCGGCCCCCTGCCCTTTCAATGGACCCGGCACTACTACAGCGATGCCGAAGTAGAAGGCCCGCTGGGTTGTAACTGGCATCATAGTTATAACATGGGGCTTTATGATATGAACAACGGCTATGTGACGTTGCGGATGGCCGATGGACGCGAAACGGCATTCCCTAAAGTGCATATGGGTGAAGTATTTTACAACCGCGAGGAGCAACTCTTTTTTGAGCAGGATGAAAAAGGGTTTTTTGTTACAGACGCCGCAAAGCGGGTCTTTCGTTTTGAAGGGCACAGGAATAAAGAAGGTTATGAAATGCTTTCTTCTATTACCAATACTTCGGGCTTTCAAATCCGGTTCCATTATAACCTGAAGGGGCAATTGCAACAGATCATCGACAGCCGCGGTCGGGTATTGCAGGTATCAACTGATCAGTTAGGGCGCATTATAAGGATCTTTACCTCGCTGGAAGACCGGGAGGTCACCTTCATCCAATACGATTATGATGCCGCGGGCAATATGGTAAAGACATTGGATGTTATGGGTGCGGAAAAACAGTTCCGCTACCAGGGGCATTTACTGGTACAACTGACCAACCAAAGCGGGATGAATTTTTACTGGGAGTATGAGGGCAAAGGCGATGATGCCCGCTGCATCCATACCTGGGGGGATGAAGGCATACTGGAATATTGGGCAGAATACAAAGAAGGGGTAACCGTAACAAGAAATAGTTTGGGCTACACCGCCGAATATCATTACGACGGCCGCCGCCTTATTTATAAAATAGTTGATGAGAACGGCGGCATTACCCGGCAGATCTGGAATAAATTTAAAGAACTGGAATTAAGCATAAATCCGGAAGGCGGCGTTGCCAAATATGATTATAACGCTTATGGGAAACTAACAGCCATTACCAATGAAAACCGGCAAAACAATAATTACCAGTACGACGACCAGCAGAACCTGAAATATGCAAGCAGTTTTGGCAATGATTCCGAACTTTATTTTTACGACCGGCAAAACCGGCTGACCAGCCGCAGAAAAACAGATGGCCGTGCGGTTCATTATGTTTACGAAGGAGCGTTGTTGAAACAGATAAAAGATCATCGCGGGCGCACCGTAGCGCTTACTTATAACGAACAGAACGACATCATTAAAACGGCTTATTTCAACGGGCTGGAAGAACATTGGAGTTATGATGCGCTGGGCTATGTAGCCCGCTATACCGATGTGCGGGGAAATACTATCGAATACAGGAATGACGATGCCGGCAATATCATTTACCTGAAAGAAGCTGACGGCAACGAGCATCATTTTAACTATGACACCAGCTACAACCTGCTGACTGCAAAGGACCGCCGGCATCGCGTGCAATTCGAATATGGTCCGCTGGGCATCTTAAGAAAACGAACGCAAAACAACCACAGCGTACAATTCAATTACGATACGGAACTGCAATTAAAAAGCATTGCTAACGAAGGCGGTGAATTATACAAATTTGGGTTAGACGGAACGGGCAACGTGGTGAACGAATGGGGCTTTGACGGACTGCACCGCCGTTATATGCGGGATGGCAATGGCCGGGTAACCAAAGTGCTGCGCCCCGGTGAACGGTGGACCCAGTACAGTTATGACGGTGTGGGCAATATTGTACAGGAAGCGCACAGCGATGGCACCATGGCTGCCTATAAATACAATGCAGACAGTTTGCTGGTTGAGGCTTTTAACAACGACAGTCATATTGAACTAACCAGAACCCGCGACGGGCGTATCATAAAAGAAACGCAGGGCGCTTATACGGTTACCCGGAAATATGATATTGATGGCAACTGTTTGCAGATAGAAAGTAATCTGGGGGCGGACATTCATCTGGAATACGACAAGAATGATCTTGTAAAAAAGATGGAGGCAACATCAAACGTTAAACGTCAAACCTCAAACGACAAATGGAATGCCGTTTTTCAACGCGATAATACCGGTCTGGAACTGCACCGGGAACTAACCGGCAATGTATCCGTAAAAACAGAGCTTGATCGCTTAGGCCGTGTAACCCGCCGCAGTATTGGCGCGCAGAACGCAGAGCAGAGCCGTACCCGGTACGATTGGGGCATGGGCCACAAGCTCAATCGTATGGTAAATGAACTCAGCAAGACCAGTACTTTATTTGACTACGATGCGTTTGACAACCTGATCAGCGCCACTTATGAAAGCAAAAGCGGTACTGCCGAAACCCTTTACCGGGTGCCGGACAAGATAGGCAACCTGTTTAAGACCCGCGACCGCAGCGACCGCAACTACAGCAAGGGCGGCCGTTTACAGGAAGATGATAAATACTGTTATCATTACGACGGCGAAGGCAATATCATTTTTAAGGAGTTTAAAAGAAATGAAAATGCCGCTGCAATCGTGCATACGGCCGCCGCCAAAGAATGGGGCATTGAGTTTAAACGCAGCGGTACCGGCTGGATCTATGAATGGTCCGGCAACGGCATGCTCAAAAAAGTGATCAATCCCGGCGGCCGGGAAATTGAATTTTATTACGACCCCCTGGGCCGGAGGATCGCAAAAATTGTAAGGGAACGCATCTCCTCCCCCTCTCCAGGAGGGGGCCGGGGGGAGGCCGTTACCCGATGGGTATGGGATGGGAATGTTCCATTGCATGAGTGGAAATATGAAGGCGCCTATCCACCCAAAAAATCAGTTGATGAAGAAGGGATAAAAGAAGAAAAAGAGCCGGTTGAAAATTTGATCACCTGGTTGTATGAATCCGATAGTTTTGTACCTTGCGCCAAGCTCATTGATAGTGAACAATACAGTATTATAACCGATTATCTCGGCACCCCCACACATGCTTATAACAATACAGGCGAAAAAGTATGGGAACGGGAACTGGATATTTATGGGGCTGTTAAAAAAGAAACAGGAATAAAAGGATTGATCCCTCAATTATACCAGGGGCAATATGTAGATGAGGATACGGGATTGGCCTATAACCGGTTCCGGTATTATGATAGTGAGAGCGGGAGATTTTTGAGCCAGGACCCTCTGACGTTATCTGGAGGGATACGCCTATATGGATATGTATTTGACCTAAACATTGCAACCGATCCTTTTGGGCTGCATACTGTAATAGGATCTCTTAATGGAACCCCAGTAAAAACCAATAGTGGAAGCCCCTATTGGAATAATGTCGAAGGTTCTGGATCTAACTCAATGGCGCAAAGCGGATTTGGCCGCCAGGGAGATAGTGAAAATTTACTAATGGAAGAGTTACAAGGAAGACACAATAGAGGAGAAATTGATTTAACCGGCGGGTTCCTTGAAATTGAATCAATTCCCTCAGCTAAAGGATCTTCTCTCCCCCCTTGCCCACATTGCCATGAAGGAATGCAAGCATTTGCAAACGAACATAAAATGACAATAGTTTATACCAGATCAAAAGGAAAGGGGGGGCGTCCTATTGTTGGAGATAGCAAAAGAAGTCCAGTTGGAGACCCGGAAGTTTTCAATGGTCATCACTAAATATTAGAAAATGGATTGGAGTACACAAACACATGCATATGGCGTTGCACAGGATGTGCCAATTTTACTTGATGAGATCAAGATCAGTCAAACAACTGCTTCTGAAAATGCAGCAAGAGAGCTTTTCGAGAAAATTAGTCATCAAGATAAAATTGAGCCCATTTCAATCTACCTAATTGACCCGTTATTAAATATATTAATTCAGCGAAAAGATGATAAATCAAAATGGGTTATTGTCAACGGGCTAATAAATTTGATCCGACTTACTTCAAGTTTCAAACTCAACACATTAGGGTTTTCACCAACAAGAAAACCTGCTAAGGATATATTTAACTTAAAGGAAAGTTCTTTAATAGATGCATATGCCAGGGATTTGTCTGAACTTCAATCAGGAATAATTCAAAAATCTAAAAAATGGGGAAAACAATTGCTACAGCAGTTAGAATGCACTAAGGATCTAAAATACCAGGCACAACTTACACAGTTTTTATGCATAATTGGTGCAGATATTGAATTAACTTTCCCTTCTCTGATTTCAGCGCCAAATTTAGATACCGAATGGTCGATTGCAAATAAAATGGTATCATGTTTATTCTTTAATTCTAATAAAGTAGTTCCCAAACCAATTGACTCAAATTCTTCTTTGCTGAATATTTTAATGCTATTAACTGAAAATAATGCGATCATCCCTGAACAAATAGAATTATTGTTTTCAAGTGCGACAATTCGCCGATTTGAGTTTGGCGTATTTCCATGGTGCGACGGGTCACTCGCTCAACTTGTGGCACAAGCTATCAGCTATAAATATCAAAATCGCTCCTTACCCCTTTTAAAAGGAATGCTTTCGAAGAGTCTTGAAAAATTCCCGCCAAACTCTAATTTATTTCTTACTGAATATGAAAAATATGAATCTGACAATGATGAATATATGGACTGGGGTTGGCTTGCACCAATGTTAATCGCTAATGAAATAATAAAACTCATTTCATCAAATATTCGGGCGCAAATTCATCAACAACATCAGAATATTGAAGGGGTCCTTACGACAGATGAACGACAGGCTCTTGACTATATCAAGGAAAATAAAATAGAAACACCAAATGCCATATATTACGGACTAGGCAGCTTTTTTTCTAACTGAAACCGGGACCATAAATATAGCTCAGGCATTTTGAAAAAATGACCGTTCCGAATGTTGTATTGGTGTTACAAAACCAATATAAAAGAAAAACATGGCAATGGTTTAGGAGGAAAAACGCGGGAGATAAAACCAGAAAGAACCAGTAATCGGAGAAGGCATTTCTGCTACTCTGGTAGCAGGGCATTCAATAAAGAATGCGAAAAGGCAAAGCCAGCACACATAATACACATCACTAAATTTTTTAAAATAAAAAAGTAAGGAATGAAAAGGTTGGTTGAATTGAAAGAGGGTGACATTTTGGCTATTCCTCTTTTTACATCGGATGCGCCGAGTAATACGTCTTTTAAAAAAAATGATTTAGAAAACAAGGGAAAAGAATTTGCATTTTGCCGGGTAGTTTCGGACGAACAAGGGGCGGGATACATTATTGAGATATTTGACCTGATTGGGTCAATCAATGAGCCCTTACCAAACATTATTGCAGCCCATCGCCTTTTTGAGCCAGTAGCAATTTCCGGACTTGGCGTTTATAAAAAGCGCTGGAGGAAAATACACCATCAGGAATCATACGATAAATCTAAAGACTCCGGCTTCGATGATGTAAAATTAGTTTTGGGAACGGAAGACGACTTAAGATTATGGCAAAATGGAAAGGAAACTCCAATAACGATGATCAAAGCACAGCAATTTGAATTCTGGTCTATTTGGCAACCTGCCAAATTAGAAAAACGAATCATTAAGGCTCTTTTTTGGATAGGTTCAAAAATATAATGGGAAGGCGCCAAAAATCTTATCCCCTATTTTTACCCAGGGCAGTATGTGGATGAGGATACCGCGTTAGCTTATAACCGCTTCAGGTATTATGATAATGAGAGCGGGAGTTATATAAACCAGGACCCGATTGGATTGTGGGGTGGGCGCCAGCTTTATAACTATGTATGGAACCCCAATAATTACATTGATGAATGGGGACTTGAAGGCCAGAGATGGCCGGGACAAGTGAATAGAGACGGATCACCCCGGCAAAAACCTGGCCCAAAAACAGATCCAAATGCCGGACAGAATCCGACAATAAGAGAATGGGGCGATGACGTCGAAAAAAACGGAGGGACCGTAATTGCAGGGGAGGTCGCGAGCCCGAAAGGGAGTTTATGACACCCGGAGGTGATAAATCAAGCCGAAGACCCGATATTATTTGGAGAGATGCTGATGGAAAGACTCATTGGGGCAACGTAGGCCAAAGTGGCGTAAAAGGAAAACCCGTCCCCAGGGAAATAAAAGCCATGCAAGACCTGAATAAAATAAGGAGCCAATATGGCGTTTCCGGAAGGGTTCAATTTAGATCTTATAATCATCCCGAACAAAACGCAAAATCGGGAGGAACACATCATTAAAAGCATATGCAGTTAAATATTGTTTTTGACAAAACATCCCTTATAAAATATCTAAATAAATTTTTAGAAGAAGAGACCCTAATATTTTTCTACGAGCTTAAAAGTAGAGAGCAAAGGGTTTTATGCCATAGAATGGAAAGCAAAATCATTGATATGGGGCGCGATACAATTATCCATATCGGCGATGAAGCCATCTTTAATGCTCATATACAAAATATAAATGGCAGATTAACAAAAGAAGATAAGGTCGATTTCATTTACATGCACCATGAAGCATATCCGAATGAAGAAAAAATAACCGATACTACTTTTATCTGGAACACTTCCAATCCTGTGGCAAAAAAAAACGGCGATAAATTAAAAAAATTCATCGCTAAACATTTCAAAAAGGGAATGAAAGTAATAGATGATAATTATATTTCTTTAAATAAATCCTTAGCAAACTTTTACTGGCCCGAAGAAATTTTGCATAACAAAAATAAGTTATTCAACACGGGCGGCGTTGTGCAGATAACAACACTTATCTCATAGTTGCCGATAGGAGTGCCAGCGCTGAAGAGTGCGACGCAACCAAAGCTGATAGCAGTGCAAAAGCCGGATTACAAAATATACTCACTTTAAGCGCTCCCCGCATATTCTTTCAGATAACTATAGAAAGGCGTCAATACACCCTTTTCCACAATGGTGGCGCGTTTCAGCGTGGCGCTTCCTTCCCCCAGCAAATCATCCAGCACGTATTTGATCAACTGTTCTCCAAAATAGCGGCTGGCATCCCGGGGCAATTCATTGGGAAGATTACCAACCGCCATTATATCAACGGAACCTTTTAAATACGGCGCTGTAATGGCAAGCGTATTCCGGTCTATACCGTACACGGGATCTTCGATGGTTTGTGTTCTTTGATTGATAGGCACCGAACCCATCTCATCATCCGACACATCGGCAATCGTTTCAATAATAAATTGTTCATCGCGTATTGCCTCCGGTTCAAACAGACGGGGCACACCGGGGTACCAGTACACGCCATTAAGTAAAATGTCCGTTTGACTGGTGTACAAAGGAAATTTATTTTGATACCGCTCCGGGTGGTGATGAAAATCGAGCCGTTCGTATCCGCCATTATCTTTACGTGCATACAACTGCGCGCTTTTTAACTGCGTGTAAACGGGATAATTGAACCGGCGCCCAAGGTATTCCTCCGGTTCTACTTCATGCACGCCCACCAGGTTCATCACTTCCGATAGCCCCTGCGCCACGCGGCCACTTCCAGTGACGGCAATTTTCAGATTGGGGAGCCTGAGCCCAAAATAAGTATGGATCAGCTCTTTAAAACTGCGCTGTTTATAAACCCGGTCCAGTGTAAATAGCCCGGTCCGGTTGCCATAAGCCATCAGGCCATTATGCGCCCCTACGATCCCGGCAAAAAAGCCAAAGCCTATGATCCGCTGTCCGTCTTCATGCTCCAGGCATTCGTAATCGATGAGCGTAATATTCTTTTGCAGGATTGCCCGGAGCAATTGCCGGTTATGCGGTTGTTGCTTTTTTGTATGCGAGAAGAATAAATAGGTTTTACCGTCCAAAAGATCGGCAACGGGAACTTCCTTTATGCCCAGCAGTATGGTGCAGCCCGTAAGATCTTCAGAGAGTGTTATTCCTGCCCGCTCATATTCCTCATCCTTATAGCAGCGCGTTGCAGATGGTTGCACTATAAACTGCACGCCGGGACGCCGCGCCTGGATCCATTTGCATTGATCCGGCGTAAGGGCCACCCTGCTATCCTGCGGAATTTTCCTTTCCCGGATCAATCCGATGTTAGTTACCCTCATACAAAGGCATTTTCAACAAAATAGCTATTTAATTGTAATTTTGTATATATAAGCAGTGAAAATATTACGTAAAATAGCCGCAATTCTTAAAGCGATTTTTATTCCCAAAAAAAATTGCTGTAAATAATTACGTAAATCCCATTTACCCTGTAGCTGGAAATCAGGACAAAAAAGCTGTGCGGAGCAGTAAGGCCTTCCCGTTTATTTAATCAGTTTTATTCTAAAGTAATAGCGCTGGCATTTGCCTTAGATATATCGATCAGTGCTGCAGGCGATAATTCAATTTCAACGGCAGCCTCTCCGGAGCCCACCAAAACAGTGGGAAATGCGGCCAGTGGCTTATCAATAAAAACCTGGATATCAGGAGATAATCCAATTGAGCACACCCCGTTAACGGGATACCCGATTTTATCTGCAAGCTCTTGTTTTTCCGCTACTTCTAATTTAGCCACGCCTGCCAGTGCGGCCAAACCTCCAAAATCCAGCTTTTTGCCCATTGAGCAAACCGCCATAACATATTTATCTTTTTGTTTGGAGCGCAAAAAAACCGACTTGGTAATTCTGCCCAGTTCGTAGTTTAAGGCTTTAGCGAAATCAACCGGGGAATGGATCGGGAAACTAAAAGAATCATGTCTTATCTCCTGATAGGGAATATTGTTGTCGTGTAAAACTTTATAAACGTTCGGATGCATAATTTTAATCCAGGGCTTCTTTTTTCTTGCCAAAATTAATGGATCCGAAGTTTTTGTAGTAGGCTTTCTCCAATACCGGGTCACCGGCAAGGAAGAGCCAGTCTGTTTCAACCATAAACCGGATGGCCAGCAGCGGCACGGGCGCCTGTAAGGGTCTGAAATGAACATTCCGGAGCCCGGGTTGCGCACAATTTTCGTGGAATTGCCCGATCATTAATCCAAGGTCTACAAACTCGGGTTTCAATTTTAGCTGAACCTCATCAATAATGTGCCTGATCTCTTCTCCCTGCAGGTTCGGAAAAAGGACGGTTATGGCCTTAAAACGCTTATCCTTATTATTGGTAGGGTGCATTTCATTAAACAACTCCTTCATTTCCCTCATAAGACCAATAATGTGTTCTTGTGAAGGATTCAGTTCTGTATAGATCCCTACTTTAAAGAATTTCTGCTCTTTTGAGTACTGGATATAGGGACAAACCGCGCCCGTCCGCCCTAAACCGGGATTAGGCTTAATTAAAAAATTGTTCACCCAACCCGAAAATCCCTCGAGTTGTTTCCCGTAGGGAGCATATACGGTGGGGATATTATTAAACATAATATCACCAATATCAAACAATGAAATCCCAGCAGTAGCGTTTTTGGCCAAAGTCAAAATGTTTTAAATACTTGTTAGTATAATCTGCAACAAATATAAAAAAATATTCCTGTATCAGTTAAACCGCTCGATAAGTTAAAAAAAATTATACATTTGAATGGTCTTAACCAACAAATTGCAACGTGTACAGTCCTGAATTTTATAACAGTATTCATGAGCTAATTACCAAACAATCACAAACCTTACCAAATGCTATTGCGATAAAGCACAAAAAAGAAAGCATCACTTATCAGGATCTTGAAATAAGCACCAATCAAATAAATGCCTTTCTGCACAACAAGCATATTACTAAAGGGGATGTTATTGCGGTTGTTATGGACCGGTCCATACCGATGGCGGTATGCCTGTTGGCCATACTAAAGGCCGGAGCCACCTATTTAGCTATTGATCCCAGTTTGCCGATCGATCGTATAAGGTATCTATTGGCAGATTCCTCTGCGAAATACGTGATCTCCTCAAAAAAATATGAAGCACTTTCTACCGGTTATACGGATAAGATCCTGTTTGAGGATGCATGGCTAAACAGGGGCAACTACCCGGAAGACTTCTTACCCGTGGCCAGGGGTTGCGACGACCTGATCTATATTATTTACACTTCCGGGTCAACCGGGCAGCCTAAAGGTGTTGGGGTATCCCATAAAGGATTGATCAATTTATTGTTGTACAGACTTAAAGCACCTGGCGTGTGTAAGGATGATAATATGCTGGGCCTTAGTTCTATGTCTTTCGACATTGCCCAGGAAGAGCTCTACCTTCCCCTTATCAGTGGCGCTTTATTAACCATAGTCGACCGCGAAATAACAAGAGACGGCAGTGCCTTACTGGAAATTGTCCGGGCAGAAGGCATTACCCTAATGCAGGCAACTCCATATATCTGGCAGATGATGCTTGAAGCTGGTTGGGATACTCCCCTACCCCTCACGATATTTTGCGGTGGCGAAGCGATGACTAATGAGCTGGCCGGAAAATTATCAGATCGTTGCAAAGAGGTTTGGAATATGTATGGCCCAACAGAAGCCACCATCTGTACTACTGTTAAAAAGATTACGGACAAAAATGAACCCATAACGATAGGCAAACCTATTGAAAATGCGCGGGTATATATTTTAGATGAGCATTTAACTGAAGTAGTACCAGGGGCAGAGGGTGAACTTTATATAGGTGGTGCAGGCGTAACAAAGGGTTATATTAATCGGCCGGAGTTAACTGCTGAGAAGTTTATTGATGATCAATTTTCAACTATTCCTGGCGAAAAGATGTACAGGACCGGAGATCTTGGCCGGAGGCTTAAAAATGGGGATATCCAGTTTTTAGGCCGGAAAGACAACCAGATAAAGCTTAGAGGGAATCGCATTGAAAAGGAGGAAATAGAGTACCAGCTAAAATTGCAGAAAAACATTAAGGATGCAATCGTTACGGTATACGAAGATGGGGTGAAAAATGCACGCCTTATGGCCTATCTCACGCTGAAAGAACCATTAAAGCATGATGGCATTGCAGCATTGACGAGCTATTGTAAAGGGGAATTAAAAAAGATCCTCCCGGAACATATGGTTCCGTCAAACTATGAGGTTATAGATGCAATACCGTTGCTTCCGAGTGGGAAGATTAATTTAAAAGCATTGCCCAGGCCTAATATACAAGATGCTGTAGCGGAATACGCGGCCCCTGATACTGAACTTGAAAAAATGCTTATAGCAATATGGATCAAACATATCGGCATCCATAACATTGGGATTCATGATAATTTTTTCGATTTGGGTGGCACTTCATTAATTGCGCTTAAAACCAAAATCCAGATAGAAAAACTTACGAACAGGAGATTATCTCCATCTGTTTTGTTTAAGTATCCAACCATTCAACAACTGGCGGCGGCCATTAATAGCGTTACGGAAGAGCCCTACAAATCTTTGGTACCTATTCAACCTGACGGAACAAGAATACCCCTGTATATTGTGCACGGTATTGGTTTGAATGTACTTAGATTCAGGAACCTTGCGCTGGACCTGGGAGCCGATCAGCCCATGTATGGGCTACAGGCGGTTACAGACCAAACGGAATCGCTGGATACCATTGAAGCAATAGCGTCGTTTTACGTTGAGGAGATAGTGCGTCAAAATCCAACGGGTCCCTATATTATCGGAGGGTATTCTATTGGCGGGGTAATTGCCTATGAAATGACCAGGCAATTAAAAAAGGCCGGCAAAGCGGTAAAAGGATTGGTAATTTTCGATGCGGCGATACAGATTCCTACGCATCAATATCCGCTGCTCAAAAAAATCCTTGTAAAAACATACAGACAGTTCCCAAAATTAAAATTCAGGGTAACCTCTTTCATTAATAAACCAAAAGAAAATATAGCCTATATCAAAGCGCTCTATAGTAAGAAATTCACAAAAGGTTTTTACGGTATACATGATACATATGGTTTGCCTGATTATATGCAGCACGTTATCATTAAATTTAAAAATGCCTTTAATAAATATGTGATAGTGCCTTATGATGTTACAATCGATCTGTTTTCCAGTGAAAAAGTATATTACCTGGATGATCCCAAATTTTTGGGCTGGAAAAAATATGCGCGGCATGGCGTAAACGTTTATCCCGTTTCCAGTAGTCATGATACTATGTTCGATACTCCTCATCACCTGGAAATAGCCAGGGTATTACAGCAGCGGCTTGATGAGCTCAATAATCAATAAATTTAAAAAGGCTATTTAATGAGTAACATTAATGTTTATTTTTTTAAATATCCTGTTGGTTACAAATGGATACCCGGCGACCGGCATATTATTCGTTTTTTTAAGCGGCTTTTAAATATAAAAAATGTAACGGGCGCCGAAAAAGTATTTCTAAATCTGTGTAAAGGGTTCGATCTGCTAAAGGTCAAATACACAAAGAACCCCTCCTTTAAAAGTATAAAGCCCAATGAACCCGTTATTATACTGGGCGATGAACTGTATAATAGTAAGTCTTTTTTGGCAGGTTACGATCAGCCCAACCCTATTATTGCGGGAATTGGTTTAATGACCCATCCTGCTGAATGGCCCAATTTGCTGCAGCAATATCCTGTTGTAAAATACCTCCAGCACTGCGCCTGGGCCAACGATCTTTTTTTACCCTACTATGGAAAAGCAGTGTGCGAAGAATGGCCGGCCGGAGTTGATACGCAAAAATGGTCCCCTAACAACAGAATCGAGAAGAAATTTGACATCCTGCTTTATAATAAAATCAGATGGCACAAAACTGAGCGATACCAGTCTTTAAGAGCTCCGGTCATTCAGAAATTAAATGAATTTGGCCTCTCCTACATCGAAATTGTTTATGGGAATTATCAGGAGAAAGATTATTTTAAACTGGTGCAGCAAAGCCGTGCCATGCTGTTTATGTGCGAGCATGAAACACAGGGCTTCGCCTTATGCGAGGCCTTATCTGCAGATGTTCCGGTTCTGGCATGGGATCCGGGCTACTGCCAGGATCCTGCCCGGTTTAAATGGAACGCCCCGGTTATTAAAACCACGACAATCCCTTTTTTTGATGAACGCTGCGGTATGTCATTTACCGACACTAATGCCTTTTTAAATACCATTGAGCATTTTTGGGAAAAAGTACAAAAGAGAAATTTTAATCCCAGGGAATATGTAGCAGAGAACCTGTCTTTAAAAGTAAGTGCCCAAAAAATGTTGGCGATAATAAACAAAGTGTACACAAGCAGTTGACAGATGAGGCGCTACCAGCCTGTTACTGCCGATATTGAATACAAACCGGTCATTCTCCGCAGCATCCGCGCGGTTTTTATATCTACCCCAAATGATTGCAAATAAGAAGGAGGAAAATCTTTTATATTATTTGTAACTATAACATTGGTATCCAAAACCGCAGTAAATCGCACACTATGAATCATACAATCCTGTTCCCTCGTCGAAGTTCATGATGTCTATAATATGTTTTTTCTGCGCTTCTTTTATTTGCTTTTTATAGTTTAAGACATCTTCATATCTAAGCCTTCTGTGCTTGCCAACTTTGGTGTAACTTATTTTACCTTCCTCTAGTAATTTTACCAGGTGAGGCCTGGAGCAGCCTAACAATTCGGCGGCGCTTTTGGTGGTTACTTCTGTTGCAACGGGGTACAAGAGAAATAAATTTTCCCTTACTCATCGCTTTTAGCATTTCTCCCAAAAACTTTAGGGCTTTGATAGGTATTTTTATTTTCTCTCCGGTTTCTTCTATTTCGATTTCAGAGTCGTTCGATTTTAATTGCTCAATCACTGAAGCTAAAGCATCATAGGATTCAATAGCTATTTTCTGTTCAGCCTTGCTGATTTTTTCTACTGCCTCCATGTGTATAATATATTTAAGTTTAATGCAAAAAAACGAAATAAACGAAACGAAGAAACTGCCCTCTCTTTAATTTTCTATCAAAATACGATTGCTGATAATCAAAGACTTAGAGTAATTCACCGGTCTGTATACTTAAAGTTGGCCTCCGCTTCGGCGAGGTTTTTTGTTTAAGGTTTCAATTCTTAAGGGCCCCCAAATTAAAGAGACAAATAATTACTAAAGCGGGATTTCCAGAGCCTAATTTTCTATCCGAAAAAGCGCTATTAGTCCCCATCTATAATGAAACAAAGGCGCTATTCTCACATTTGGTAGCAACAAAACTGGCGACGACCTGATTTTCTTTTCAAAACCGCTTTCTTTGTCGAGACAGATAATCTCTGCTAAATTTATCAAAAGCTATTTTTTCTTGTCGTTGTTTTACTATTTCTGCTGCTTATCTTTTTCTTTCTGTTCCTTAACAAATGCTGAAAAAACGTCTAAATCACCGCCATACTTTTTTATAAAATCTTCTTTTTTTATTTGTCGGCCTTTTCCGAACCCCGTTCCCATTCCGTCTTTCACCCAAAATAAATTTCCATCACCAAAATCAATAAAAACGTTTCGTTGAACATCATTCCATGAACTTCGTGGATATTCCCAAAAGAATCTATCATCTTTTTTTGGAAGGGACTTTTGATCTATTACTTCGCCAGTTGTTTTATCAACAAATCCATATTCAGTAGGGCTATAATTTTCGCCCGGAAAAGGCTCTGGATGAATTCTAAAGTTGTCTTTGAACCCCATTCCGTTAATAATCCAAATCATTTTTTCACCATAAAAATTTTCCCGCCTGCGAATGATTGGTTTTTGAAGAGGTGAGTTTTGAAGCTCAATAATAACATTATCTTTTGTCTGAATGTCTGCTCTGTGTTTAATTCCATCTTTGGTAATAGTAATTTCAGAATATTCTTTGCCGAAAATATATTTCCAGTTTTTATGCCACTCTGTTTCCGGTTCATACCAATTATCGCAATTTTCGCCTTTTTTATGCGCCCAATGCCAAAGCTTAATCTCACCACATTTTGAAAACACCTCCTTTTGACATAAAGGGCATTTGCCTTTTGTATTAGGTAGTGCCCCCATTTTCTCACTATTAATTATTGCGTATAACATTGTCTGGATATCCTCACTAAGTTAATTTATCCCCTTCATCCAAAGAAAAAATAAACCCACCGTCATTCAATATCTGCTCAGAGGCTGCCCCATCCTTCCAAGACAACTTTTTTAGAACCGAACTTTCGCCATTAGCGGGATCCGACCCCGATTATCATTCGTGCCTGTGCCGCAACCAATCGGTCATTCCAATGAAAGTTCCAATAAATGAATCTTTAATAACTTATTGATAATCAAGCACATAAAACATGGGTTTTATTCTATCTCAGTATCAATTTATCGTAAATAATGCGTATCGTTTGTGTATCAACAAACTACTTGGTGAACAAATTTTGTTCATTTCCCCTACTTCTTTTCACTATCAACATACAGGTACAAAATAGTTGAACCATTATTCCCAAAAACAAGCTGGCATTAAGCAATTGGTGTTATTCATCCTGCAATTTGTGCAACTCTTTAACATCGGAGAATTTTAATTTTGCGTATTAAAGTTCGGTTATGAAGGATCAAATTATCAATATAAATTCTGTTAGTGAGCTATGCCGGGTCTTTGGGTTCGACAAACCCAAGCATCCCCTGATTACATTAATAGATACTGAAAAAATAAATGTTCCCGCATCTTACATCGGTTCTAAAGTTGTGTTGAATCTTTATATGATTGCCTTAAAAGACAGAGACTGCGGGATCGAATACGGCAGGAATCATTTTGATTTTGCCGAAGGTGTAATGGCATTTGCCGCACCCAAACAAGTGAGCACTATTGAAAAGGAAATGAAGCCAGGCGAGATAAAAGGATGGATGCTTTATTTTCACCCGGACCTGCTACGGGGAACGCATTTAGGCAATATTATTTCGGAATATTCATTTTTTGATTACAAAGTTGTTGAAGCGCTGCACCTGTCGGAAGATGAAGAAACTCTTATTACAACTACAATTACAAATATTACCAACGAATTTTCTCAGCGAATAGACAGTCATAGCCAAAGGGTAATAGTCTCCAATATTGAACTACTGCTAAACTATTGTTTACGTTTTTATGACCGGCAGTTCTATACACGAACAACCCAAAACAAAGACATTCTTTCCCGGTTTGAAAAAGAATTAAAAGCGTATTTTGAAAGAGAAGAACAACTGGAAAATAATTTGCCTACGATTAATTACTTCGCAGAAAAATTTCACTTATCACCTCATTATTTTAGCGACTTATTGAAAAAGGAAACAGGGCGTGCCGCCAAAGACCATATCAATGACCATGTGATAGAGTTGGCTAAAAACTATCTGCTGGGGACAAACCAGTCAGTTAATGAAATTGCCTATTCATTGGGCTTTAATTATCCGCATTATTTTACAAGGCTGTTTAAATCTAAAACCGGCCTTACCCCTTTAGCGTATAAACAATTGAATTAGCCCGTCTCCGTAGCAGCCATAATAAAAAAGCGATCCGTATTATCTTGGATCGCTTTTTTATTTTCTCAGGCATCTGCAAAAAGTGTTTTACAATCATTGAAAAGTGTTAATCTGCCCAAAGCCGGCAGTTTAGCTTTGTGTTGTTAATGAAACAATCAATCAACATTAAAAACATAAAGTCATGACAGCACAAGAAGCCTTTAACTATTTAGACCCGCAAGCCTGGGCAGCTACCTCAGCAGTTGAAAAATTAACCTTGTTAGAGGAAGTTCAAAGAAATTTAGGTAAGTATGCCGACCAGCTTGCACTGGCAGATCTGAAAATGAAAAACGATTTTATTGGTGCAGACATCTACACCAAAGGTTTTGGCCTGGCAGGAACAGCAGGGCCTGTTGCAGGAATGCTGATGGGTAGCCATCATTTATATGAAAAATTGGTGAACGGAGAGCTGCTGGAACCCGTTAGCGTAGAAAAGCTTGATAACGGAAATACAGCCATTCAGACCTGGCCCATTTTTCCAAAAGACAAAATGGTGGCAGGAAAACAAAAAGGTTACCTGCACGTAAAGGGTGAACCGAAACAAATAAACCCATTAGACAAACCTGCCGGTATTATTGCTATTTCGGGAGCCGGGAACTATAGTTCTTCGGTAGAAATGGTGAAAGCGCTATTTTATGAAAACAAGGCCGTCATTCATAAACCACATCAAAACAATGTGGAAACGGATAAGATATGGGCAAAAATATTCCAACCACTTATAGATCGTAGGGCCCTGGCCTTTATTGAGCCGGAAGAATCGAGAGCCATGACTGGTTTAGATGGGTTATATGCCATTTATTTCACCGGCTCAACAAGCGTAGCCCATGCCATTCAAAAAAATGCCAAAGCGCCATTGATTTCAGAATGTGGCGGGAATAATCCGTTATTGATTGTGCCAGGCGACAGGCCCTGGACAGATAAGGAAATAAAGCACCAGGCCCTGCAGGTGGTTTCTGTTGGGAAAATGAACGGTGGCGCTGTTTGTGGCAGGGTCCAGACCATTGTTACTTCAAAAAACTGGCCCCAAAGAACGCAGTTTTTAGATGCGGTTCGTAAAGCCATTGCTGAAGACACTTATGCCGTTGGCACCTATTATCCGGGCGTTGAGGAGACTAAAAAAGCATTCCTGGAAAATCAACCTACAGCCGAGGCTTTGAAAGTAGAAAATGGGAAGCATCCCACCACCGATTTCGTTTTTATTCCGGGTATACAAGAAGACGATTTTGCTGTAAAGAACGAAGCTTTTTGCCAGATCCTTTCAGAAATAGCACTGGACACCGAGAACAATGTAGATGACTTCCTGACAAAAGCTACAGCATTTTGCAATGACAAGCTGTTGGGCACGTTAGGGTGCATGATATTAGTAGATAACGATACGATGAAAAATCATGAAACGCGCATCCACAAAGCCATAAATGAATTAAACTATGGAGGCATCGCAGTGAACACCATTCCGCCCAATGTTTTTATGAGCGCTTATCTAACCTGGGGTGGTTGTAATGAAAGCAAAGAAGATTTTGTTTCAGGTGTTGGGAATTTTGGCAATGCCCATAACTATAAAAATGTGATAAAATCAGTTTTAATTGATGATTTCAATGCCCAGGGAATGTTAATGACCAATAAAACGTTGATGGAGCATTTGTTTACTAACGCAACCTACTTCGCCATTGATAACAGTTGGACACATTTTGCTAAAATGGCGAGTCAAATGGTGGTCGACGGTTTTAAGAACAAAGATTTTTAATCATTTCAAACACAATATTCATTAATTAATTCTCTTAAAAACAAGTACAATGAATAAGACAATTTTAATCACAGGATGCAGCAGTGGTATTGGCCGTATGACCGCCAAATATTTTCAGGAAAAAGGATGGAATGTAGTGGCAACCGTTCGTAAATTTTCTGATAGCGATGCAGAACTAACCAACCTTGGTAATGTATTGGTTACTGAGTTGGATGTAACCAAAGAAGATACTATAAAAAGTACAGTAGAACAAGCCGTAACTAAATTTGGCAAAATAGATGTGCTGCTGAACAATGCAGGATATGGATCTTATGGAATTCTGGAAGCTACCCCGGAGCAAAAGATCCGCATGCAGTTTGAGGTAAATGTAATCGGGCTGTTATTGGTGACTAAAAACGTGATCCCCATCATGCGCAAACAAGGAAGCGGTATTATTATAAATATATCTTCAATGGGAGGTAAAATAACGTTCCCGATGGGGACATTATATCATGGTTCTAAATTTGCCGTGGAAGGAATGAGCGAAGCATTATCCTATGAACTTTCAGCAATCGGCATCCAGGTAAAGATGATAGAGCCCGGTGTTATCAATACCAATTTTGCCACCAGTTCCTTCGACCTGAATATTGACCCCGCATTAACCGAATACCAGGATTTCACGGACAGGGTGCTTAAAGCCTTTGAAGCAGGGGCAAATGGAAGTGAACCCGTTTTGGTAGCTGAAACCATTTATAAAGCGGCTACCGATGGTACCAACCAGCTACGCTATATTGCAGGCCCTGACGCGGAGCAGATCATTGCGGCCCGTAAGCAAATGGACGATCCGGAATATCTAGCACTCATTCGTTCACAATATGGTTTATAATATGGATTTTTTACAGCAATTAAATGTATGGGCAAAAGGTGATGCCCTGCAAGGCAAAATAATGGTGGGTACAGGGCTTCTCTTAGCCCTGGCCTTACCATTCTTATTCAAAAAAGAATACCCGCTTTTCAATGGAATGTTTATACCGATTTGTTTGTTAGTGCTTGTGAATCTGGGATATGGCGGTTTCCTTTTATACTCAAGGCCAAAGCATGTAGAAAGTATCTCCAAACTATATCAGCAAAATCCCAGGGAAACGGTTAAAAAGGAGCTTCAAAAAGCGCGAACCGATAACAAAAACTATACACTTTTAAAGCCAATTTGGGCGATGCTAATTATTATTTCAGCACTTGCTTTTTTCTTTATAAACAATGAATACTTCAAAGGGGCATCCCTTGGTATGATTTGTTTGTCGGTCGGATTTTTACTGATCGATACATTCTTGCATTATCGGTTGATACCTTATCTTGAACTAACGATGGATGCAGTCTTTAGCCTGAGCGGAGTTCAGATAATCTGCGATCGCTAACAAGAAACAATTCTTAGTGGTGGCTCAAATGAATTAATATAACTTCTCCGAAATGAGGTTGACTATAACCACGGCTAAAAAAGACTTAACTTAGCTACTAATTAGTTCTTTTATACCTCTGAAAAAATTTGCTGGCAAATTGTGTGCAAATAAAAAAGACCCACCAAGTGAGTCTTTTCTAACTGATTGATAATCAAGTGCCCAGAACAGGAATCGAACCTGCACTCCGTTGCCGAAACCAGATTTTGAGTCTAGCGCGTCTACCAATTCCGCCATCTGGGCGAATGGGGTGCAATATTACAACCTTTCAGTGGAATATCATCTTTCCCGCCGATATTTTTTCGATCCGGGACCATTTTGGTATTGACAGAGACTGCGCAATACAACAGCAGCTATACCAGGCTATCTTAGTGATCGCCGTCACAAGACAAATAAAAAGCAGCAACACGGCAATAACCTTCACCCTTCCCTGCTCATATAAATACCCGGAAACAGACCCAACTTCAGCAGCAAAATAATAAAAGACATTTTTATCCTTTATTTAAATAATAGCTATCTTTGCTTTACAAACCCAGCCAAATGTTTTCTAAAACATGTGAATATGCCATCCGGGCGATGATCTTTATCGCACAGCAAACCAGGAACGGGGAGCGCGTGAGTATTATCGAGATCGCCAATGGCATTGATTCTCCCGAGCACTTTATTGCAAAAATTTTGCAGGAATTAAGCAGAAAAAAAATAGTGCTTTCTTTAAAGGGACCTACTGGGGGCTTTTATCACGATGAGGCCACATTGGAGCATTCCCTCGCAGACATCGTAACCGCTGTGGATGGCAATGCTATTTTTACCGGGTGCGGACTTGGCTTGCGGGAGTGTTCGGAAACACAACCCTGCCCGCTGCATAATAAATTTAAAAAGATCAGGAAGGGAACACACCAAATGCTGACGCAGGCAAAGCTCAGCACATTTGTGGACCAACCCAAAACAGCCAGAACATTTTTAAAACGCTAACCTTTTTTTTAAAACATAAAAGACAAAAAGGTATTTATTTATTTTTTCTATATACTACAAAAAACAATATCATGAATATTACCCCACAAACCATTATTGGAGCATTGGTAGCACAAGACTACCGTACCGCCCCGGTTTTTAAAAATTACGGAATTGATTTTTGCTGCAAGGGCAATCGCACCATCGCGGAGGCTTGTGAAAAAAAACGTATTGCTTTAGACCCGTTAATTGACACACTGAACAATGCCGCACAAACCGTTAGTGCCTCCACACCAGATTTCAATGCGTGGCCACCGGATCTGCTGGCAGACTATATTGAAAAAAAACATCATCGCTATATTTCCTCCCGTACCCCGGAAATTATACCTTTTCTGAATAAGCTCGCCCGTGTACATGGAGACCTGCATCCGGAACTTATTGAACTGGACCAGTTATTCAACGAGTCTGCATGGGATCTTGCCGCGCACTTAAAAAACGAAGAACAGATCCTGTTCCCTTACATCCGGAAAATGGTGGAGAGCGGGCGCGCCACAGCTCCCTTCGGAACGGTTCAACACCCCATTGAAGTAATGCTTTACGAGCACAACAACGAAGGCGAGCGGTTCCGCAAAATGGCTGCACTTACAAATAATTATACGCCGCCTGAAGGCGCCTGTAATACTTATAAAGCAACTTTTTCCCTGTTAAAAGAATTCGAAGAGGACCTGCACCTCCATATTCATTTGGAAAATAATATCCTGTTCCCAAAAGCATTGTTGTTGGAACAAAGTCTTTGTAACTGATTTTAAAACTCATCCCCAATCATGCAAATAGCGTATTCGATCCTGGCTGGTTATGGAGCAATAACTCAAAAGATCAACAAAGGTGAATTTGTTTTTTTAGAAGGCGCCCAACCCTTTTTCTTTTACCAGGTACTGGAAGGAGAAATAAGATTATACAGCAGCAGTTCAGAAGACCGGGAGTTGACACAGGGGATCTTCCGTGACGGCGAGACATTCGGGGAACCGCCCCTGTTGCTGGGCAAACGGTACCCAAGCACAGCCGAAGCCAGTAAGAACAGCACGATCATAAAAATCAGGAAAGAAAATTTTTTAGCCCTTTTAAAGGATCACCCGGGTTTATATGAACGGATGTTGTACCATTTTGCAGGACGAATTTATAATAAGGCAACCACTGCGCAAATATGGGTGAACCAAAGACCGGAAGAAAAAATTCTTCGCCTGCTGAAAAAAATAAAAGGGAAGAGCTCCTGCCCACAACAATGGTGCGTTCCTTATACACGCCAACAAATAGCCGACCATACCGGCTTAGCCGTTGAAACGGTTATCCGAACACTGTCGCGCATGAATAAAGAAGGAAAGATCAAAATCTTTAAGCACAAACTTTATTATTGATTTTTTATGATTCCCTTTACCTTAAAAAGCTGGTTCAGGACTGGCCTGGTAAGCCTGAGCCTTGTGGCGCTCTATGGAGCCCTGATGCGCTGCAAAATAGCATTTGCCCTTCCGTTGCTGCAGCAAAAGAACCTGTTGCATGCACATTCGCATTTTGCCTTTACGGGATGGATAAGTCATTGCCTGTACTGCGGCCTGGCGCTGTTACTGGCCCCCTATTTGCCAGGCAATCAGCAAAAAAAATACCGCCTGCTTATTTCTCTCAATATGCTATTTGGCATGGGCATGCTGGTGGCGTTCACCCTTGAGGGCTATAAAGCCATATCCATAGTATTTTCAACGCTGACCATTTTTACAGCCATGGCATTTGCGGTTTGCTTTATAAAGGATGCCGGGAAATTGCCGCCGGAACATGCCGCAAAACCCTGGGCGATTACAGGGTTATTGCTGAATGTTCTTTCCTCAGCCGGACCTTTTTCGCTGGCATATATGATGGCCGGCAAAAATATCAATACCGATTTTTACCTGGGATCTATTTACTACTATCTCCATTTCCAATATAACGGGTGGTTTTTCTTTGGCACTATGGCGCTGGCAGCGCCCTGGTTAAAACAACGGATCCCTTCATTAAACTACTATTACAAAATCTTTTGCTTCACGATTATTCCCACCCTGTTCTTATCGCTTCTGTGGATAAAACTTCCTCTTTGGCTGTATGGTATTACGGTTGCGGCAGCAATAGCGCAACTCACTGCCTGGGTGCTGCTGCTGATAAAAGGGTGGCCCATCATCCGGCAACAATTCAGTAGAAGCTCCGGCACCTGGGTCACTATCTTTTTTTACACGGCAACCCTGGCAATCACCCTGAAAATCCTATTGCAGGCAGTGTCTGCTATCCCAAGCCTGAGCCAGTTGGTATTTGGTTTTCGTCCGGTCGTAATTGCCTACCTGCATTTGGTGCTCTTAGGTGCCTATAGTTTATTTTATATTGGGTTTCTATTTTCCAATGGTTTGCTGATCATAACAAAAACCGCCAGGTGCTGTGCGCTGCTTTTCCTATCCGGTGTTGTACTCAATGAACTTTGCTTAACCCTACAGGGAATTGCCGCGTTTATTTACAGGCCCGTTCCGTATATTAATGAACTTTTATTCGTGGCTGCCTTAGTTCTTTTGACTAGTATAGTGCTTCTTACCGGAACTCAACTAATCAAAAATAGTCCACGCAAAATGAGCAATCCAGTTCAAACAGGTTTTTGAAAAATACACAGGCAGCCTTTTTCAAATTATTGTGGGGATATAACGTATCGAGGTTTTACCGCTATCTGTTCAAACTCAAATTGCGTTGTATCAGATCCCCCCATATCGAATAAATGATCCCAGTACCAGCATCGCCAACGCAATTAGTGTTACCAAAACTACGTGAACGGCCATTTCATTGAGCCGGGCAGCGGATTGTTTCAATGTTGGGATCACGCGCAACTGAGCGCTGAGCGCTAATACCACTGTCAACAACAACAACAGCAATTTTACGGAAACAACCCGCTCCAACGGCGATGCAAAAGAAAACCATTGGCTCGGGTATACACCAAATTGCAGCGCCATCCAAATACCCGTACCTACCAGCAGCACTAAAGCAGGCATTCCCAGCGGCTCAAAACTTTTTTCAAACCGCAACAGCGGGCCGGCATCCTTACTTTTTAATACGCCGGGCAATACACAAAGGCAAACATATAAATGGCCGCCCACCCAGATGGTTGCCGCCACCAGATGTATAATTAACAATAAATGATGGTTCATATCAGCAAATTTTTACAGATCCTTTTTCTTAAACCTTCGTAACGAAAAATAAAAAGGCATCACGACCCAAAAGAGCAGCAACAAAAACGAAACGCCCAACCCTCCGCTACTTCCAAAAAAATTTTTAAACACGGCCCCGGTATAGCCCATCATAGCCGACACATCCAGGCGCAATAAAATCAGGATCCTGCACAGATCTATGGGACTTAAGGCACTTAATAATACAACCATTTTTTCTATCGGGTAATCGGCGAATTGAAAGAATAAGAACAATACCAGGCCATCAAATAACAATGCAAAATACAGCCACAACAATATAGATACACCAATACCTTTGGCCTTATCGCGGGCAATAACAGCACTCAAAAAGGCGATCGCCACAAAAATCACCGAAAGCAAGGAGCCCGACAATAACATAATCAATGCCGTACCAACATCGGCATACACCAGCAGCGGAATGCCCACCCCGGTCAAAAAGGCCATCACCATGCTTAGCGACAGCCCGGAAAACAGCGCCCGCCAGATAGCACTGCGCCGAACCGGCTGACTTACCAGCAGCTCAATAAACTCCCCGCTGTTGTATACGTAAATAGTAGCAAACAACACCGACATTAGCGGCACCGTTAACAACACCAGGTTCAAAACCGTAAGCACCCCCTTCGCCGCATTATCTTCCAGTCCAAATGCGCTCCAGGAAAACAGGGCCAGCATAAGCGTATAGGCGATGATGATCTTATTCTTTAAAATGTCGATCACCACATATTTCAATATTCGTATCATGTCGCTACATTTTTCAATAAATGAACGATAGACTGCGCGAGACTGTTGGCTCCTGTATCGCTTTTCAGAGCTGGCGCGCTCTTATGCAGTATTAGCTTCCCTTCCTGTAAAAACACCACATGACTTACGAGATCCTCCAACTCGCTTAAGATATGCGAGGTGATCAGGATTAAGCGCCCGGCATTCCGCTCCTTAATTATTTTTTCTTTTAACAGGTCAGCGGCAACCGGATCCAGTCCCGCTGTGGGTTCATCCAGGATCAACACCCGCGGGCGAAACAGAAAAGCCAGGAGGGCACTTACTTTTTGGGTAGTGCCCCCGCTCAGCGTCCGCATTTTCTTTTGCAAGATCCCTTCGATTTCAAATTGGTCATAAAGCTCCAGGTCCAACGCCGTTTCATCGCTACGGATCCCTTTGATCATATTGAGTACCTGACCAACAGTCATATGTTCAGGATAACGCCCTATTTGCGGCATATAGCCAATTTGCCTGCGGTAAGCATCTTCGTTACGCACATCTTTTCCTTTAAATAAAACAGTGCCCGCATCCGGTCGCACCATACCCAGTATGGTTTTTATCAATGTTGTTTTGCCACAACCATTCGGGCCAATGAGCGCTATACATTCACCCGCGCGCAGTTGCAGGTTCACCTTATCCAGGGCCTGCAGTTTTCCAAACCGTTTACTGATATCTTTTATGGTTATCATAATATATAAGGGCGCATCTTTGGCCTTTTATCAACAAAATTATCCGGCGTCAGGCTAGGTATTATTTTTTCCGTTTTGTCCAGCAGGCTGATCATAAAACTGCGGTATAATAACATTGCCGGCGGGTTCTTTTCAACAATAACCGAATACAGGCTAAGCGGATGACAGGGCACATCGCCCAGTCCATCCTTGTTTAGATCGTACCCTTCATATTTATCCCAGTAATTCCCCCAAAACTGATTCAGTACCAGGGAGCCGTTGGTAGCTACATCAAAAGTATTTCCCTGGAAATTATTGTGCCTGATAGTATTATCCGTACAGTTTGCCTGTAACCGCATTCCCCAGCCATTGTTCCTTAAATTGTTTTGTTCGATCATAATGCGGCTGCAGCCGTCAAAAAAAATGCCGGTGGTATTGCGCACAAAATTATTCCCCTGCAAATAGCAATCCGACAATTCCTTAAACAGTACCCCGTAAGCGGCATCGCCCCAGTTCGCCTCAAAAGTATTATTGATCATCACCACTTTTTTCGTAAACATTACTGCCACGCCAGCCCCGTTGTTTTTAAAGTAATTGGTGATATAGGCGTTCTCATGGGAAAACATAAAATGCAGTCCATAACGCAGGTTGTCCTGCGCTATATTCCGCCAGATGACCGAATGGGTCACAAATTCAAAATAAATACCATCCCGGTGCCCGGACACCTGGTTGCCGATGATCCGGAGACTATCACTCTTCCAGCAATGAATGCCGTTGCCCGATTGACTTTCCTGTACCTGCGAAGCCTGAATACGATTATTCCGGACCTCACAATTAGTTGCATATTGCAAGTAAATTCCAAAATAATTATCCAGCAACGTGTTATTTTCTATTAACACCTGCGCCGCATCATATACTTTAATGGCGCCCGGATCGCTCATAGCGGCGCGGCCAGACCGTTGAAGCGTGAGCCCCCGGATCACAACATGGCTACTCTTAACAGACAGGATCTCATACTTTAATTCGCCGTCCAGCACCGGCTGCCCTTCGCCTGTAAGGCATATGGCCTTATCAATTATAATATTTCCCTCTTTATAAATACCCTTATATACTTTTATAGTATCTCCATTATGGCTTGCTACAAGCGCCGGTTTTATCCCCGAATAAGGCTTGCCCGCACCCACTTCCAGTACCGTAGCCGCTATATTCGTGTATACCAGCATAGACAGCATGTACCAGCAAATGATCCGTAGATATTTATTAGTGTTCATGATTCTCTTTGGCACTTGCCATTTGTTTCAATTGCTCCCAATCCAACACGGCAGCCTGATAGCCTGCAGCTTCCTTTACCGCGTCGTCTTTCACCGGAAATGCCGCTATATTGCCTCCCATGGGGCTTTTCAGCGCCTCATTTTGAATAAACCAGGCGGTTGTTGCGTCTGCTAACACGTTATTCTTTTTAAAATCAGCCACATAAAATTTCCGGATATTTTCATCTCCTTTTTCCTTTACATAATGCAGCATGCAGCCCATATCATCAAACTTATACACCCTGCCATTCCTGGTAATAAGTTCTGCCACAAAGCGCCCGTCGGATATCGTCATTTTACAAAAATCGCAGGCATCTTTATTTAGGAGAACCGGCTGCGGAGTAGTATTCGTGCAGGAAGAAAACAAAACGGCTATTGCAAGAATGGACATCGCAGGCGTATAGAACTTTTTCTGTTTCCGTCCCCGGCCTTCTTTCAAAATGGCAATCAACAATAAAATACCCGCTCCCACAAACAGCCAGCCACCAATATCAGGAACGGAATAAGCGCCAAAATTGAGCAACTGTTTAAACCCAATCAACGGCGGCTGATAGGTCATGCCCGGCACTTTAATAGCTGCATTAGTATCCAGGTTATGCCCGTAATCGTATTCCCATTTCCAAAAATCAGCCATAGCAATCACGCCAAATAAAACAAAGGCGCCAAATACAATATTCAATACTTTTCTTTTACCGGTAACAGCCGCCCACGCAAACAGCAGGATATAAAAACAAATAATATAGGGCAACAGTGTAAACTCTATAAAGTCCTTGCTGTGCAATGTTTTCATGCCTATGTAGTGGTTCAGTCCATTGATAATATCGATATCCCCCGCGATCTTATTTGCCCATATCTGCAGCCGGAGCCCTTCCGGGTATTGCGGGGCATCCAGGTAAATGCTCCAGATTGGTACAAATAATGACAGCAGCAAAGCAACGGCCGCTGCAATGATTAACACTCTTGAAAGAAATGCGATTTTCATGATTTGTTTTTTGCTCTCACAGATTACCCAGATTTACACAGATTAAAAAACCTTCTGTAAGAATCCGTGGCATCTGTGAGCCATATATTAATGCGCTCCTATTGTTCCTCTCGTTTTTTTGCTCTCACAGATTTTTTTGCGCCAAGCACGGTAAATCATAAACGACTCACATATAATCTTTCCCGCCTTTCCGTTTTTCCGGCAAACATTCCATGAGCAAATAAAAGGCAACCAGTTTTCTCAAACGGCTGCCTTGATATATGGAAATTTGGCTGACGATGTTCTATTGGACAGCAGGCGCCGCGGGTTTATTCTTATTACCCAGGCTATAGGAAATGGGCACATTGCTTCCCTTGGGAGAAACGCGCACATACCCCGACATTTCCTGGTGCAGCGCCGAACAGAAATCAGTACAATAGATCGGGAAGATCCCGGTGCGATCAGGGGTCCATTTCAATGTTAATGTTTCGCCCGGCATGATCAATAATTCCCCGTTTGCAGCACCTTTCACTCCAAAACCATGCGGCACATCCCAATCCTGTTCCAGGTTGGTTACATGAAAAAATACTTCATCGCCCATTTGCACCCCTTCAATATTATCCGGGGCAAAATGCGAGCGCACCGCGGTCATATACACATGCACCTGGTTGCCCTGTCGCACCACCTTTGATTCCGCCTCGCCCTTAGTTACATAAGGATTTTTATTGGCGTTGATATCAAAGATCTTCAATTGCTTTTCCCTGATCAACGCTGCCGGCACCGCCTGTGCATAGTGCGGCTCGCCAATAGTCGGGTAGTCGAGGATCAACTGCATTTTATCGCCGCTGATATCAAACAACTGTGCACTTTGTGACAGCTCCGGCCCAGTTGGCAGGTAGCGGTCTTTTGTAATTTTATTATAGGCCACTAGGTACTTTCCAAAAGGTTTTTTACTGTCGCCGCCCGGTATCATCAGGTGCCCCACAGAATAATAAGTGGGCTGCCGGTCCAGCACTTTCAGGTCTTTAATATTCCATTTAACTACTTCGGAGGATACAAAGAAGGACGTATACGCATTTCCTTTGCCGTCAAACTCAGTATGCAAGGGCCCCAGGCCGGGTTTCTGTACTTCACCATATAATGCTGCCTCATATTTTATTACGGGTATCCCCGAATATTTTTCCGGCTCAAAGGCTTTATCCGCTATAGCTTTTTGAATTTTATCAAAGCTAAATACCGGCAGCAGGGCGGCCAGCTTGCCACTGCCCACAATATATTCACCGGAGGGATCCACATCGCAGCCATGCGGCGATTTTGGACAGGGAATAAAATAAACCAGGTCAGGGAACTCCGTAATATCCAACACGGTTACCTCATTTTCCATTTCGGATTTTGCGGTATGGGTGGTCTCATCATACTTGTTATGTGCATATTTCACTGATTGCTTTTTGCCCTTTCCTGCTTTTACATATTCCTCTGCTTTCTTCCAGTTCACCGCCATGATGAAATCTTTATCCCGCTGCGAGGCGTTTACTTCCAACAGGGTGTTGGCCTGTTCTGTATTATAAGTACTGAAGAAAAACCAGTCGTGCGACTTTCCCTTACCCGCATGGGAAAGGTCAAAGTTCACCCCCGGTGTTTTTAGCTGAAACGCAATTTTCATCTCGCCATTTGTTTTGTCGACGCTCACAAAGCTGATATGGCCTTTAAAATTTTCTTTATAGGAGCTGATCGGCACATCCCCATTGACATCATCCGGCGGTACGCTGAAACGGGTGCCTGCTACTATGTACTCGGAGTTTTCGGTACTAAAAGGTGAACTGTGATTGCCGGCGCTGTTGGGCAGTTCCAGAATTTCCGCAGTGCGAAAGGTCTTCAGGTCCACACGCGCCAGGCGGGGAGTGTTGTTACCGTTTACAAACACCCATTTCCCATCCGCTGTACCATCCGTCATCGACATTTCCACATGGTGCAGATCATCCCAGGGCACAAAGCCGTGCGACGTATTGAGCATGGGTTTCGTTTCTTCACTATACCCCCACCCTTTTTCCGGGTCAACAGAAAATACGGGGATCACCCGCAGTAAACGACCGCTGGGTAAGCCATATACACTTAGTTGTCCGCTGAACCCTCCCGATACAAAATTGTAAAACTCATCGTATTTGCCGGGCGCCACATAAACTTTTGATGCTGCATCGGCACTTACTGCATTGCCTACTCCTCTGGGTTTACAGGACGCGGCAAGCAATACGGCCACAGTCAATACGCCGGCCATTAATTTTTTAGTAATCATAAATAATCAGTTATGATGTGCATTGAAATTGATTTACCAACGGCCCTTTATTTGGCACCATCGTTCTGCCGCATAAATTCTACGATATTGCGGGCATCCTCATCTGTAAGATTCTGATTGGGCATTCGCACCAGGCATATTTCCAGTTGCGCCTGCACTTTAGGATCTTTATCGATCATCGGATCCGGATTGGTAATAAAGTTCATGATCCAATAAGGCTTATGTCTTTCGGTAACGCCTTTCCAGCCGGGCCCTACTAATTTTTCCCCTGTTGTTTTATGACAGGAAAAACATTTTGTCTCCGCAATGGCTTTTCCTTTGCCGGCCATTGCCGCATCTAGTGCACCAATGGTAACATTGCTTTCACTGAATTTTCCTTCCCCGCGGTTCGGATCATAAGAACCCGTCGCCGGTGCTGCAGGTGTTTCCGTTTGCGGAGCGGCGGAAGTAGCTGATTTAGTATCGGGGCTTTCTCCACCGCCACAGGCAGTTATCAATAAAGCTCCTACAATGCTCATGGCTGCGATGATTTTTTTATTCATATTCGTTCAGTTTGATTTGACCAAAGGTAGTGTGGTACACAAGTCCGGTTTTATGACTGAGATCATAAGGAATCATGATCTTTACTGTAATAAACATCAAATGGCCTTGCTAAATAATTCATTATTATCTGAAAGAGTACGCCGCTGCAGATAGAGGTCGAAGGCGCTACAGATCGTACGGATAAAATAATGTCCCATTGGCGTTACCTTAACTCCTTTCCGGTCATAAATAATCAGCCCATCGTTCTGCAATTGAGAGAGCAACGGAAAAGAAGACTGTTCCAGTATTTCAAGATCTTTTACATCAAAGAGCGTACCTGCCTTACAGGAAATGTCTTTAATATAGCGCCTGAAGGACAAATCTTCCTCACTAAGAAAATAACCTTTTTTTACGGCTGGTTGATTCGTGTTGATAGCATTATAATAATCATGCAGGTTCTTTTCATTCTGCGCAAAGGCATTCCCTATATCGCTTATAGCTGATACGCCCAAACCAAGAAGGAAGGAACTGTTCTGAATAGTATACCCCATAAAATTACGATGAAGCGTGCCTGCTTCCCGCGCCAGGAATAATTCATCATGCGGCAACGCGAAGTGATCCATACCAATATCCTGGTAACCGCCTTCCAGCAACAATTTTTTGCCTTCCAGGTAAAGCTGCATTTTCTCCTCCGGCGCAGGCAATTGTGTTTCGTCAAACAGCCGTTGCATGCGGCTGGTCCAGGGCACATGTGCATAGCTGTAAAAAGCAACCCTGTCTGGTTGCAACGCCAGCACCTGTTCAAAAGTGGTTTGTATCCCTGCCAGCCGCTGCAGGGGTAATCCATAGATAAGATCAAAATTAACAGAAGTAAAGCCCTTTTTTCTTGCTTCGTCTGTTGCCCGCTGCACATTAGTTAAAGGCTGTATGCGGTTGATCACCCGTTGTACTTCGGGATCCATATCCTGCACACCATAACTGATACGCCGGAACCCCAGGGATGCCAATACCTCCAGGTGTGCCGGCGTGGTGTTATTGGGATGCCCTTCAATACTAAATTCATAGTCCGGGTGCGGGGTGCAGTCTCCAAGTATTGTTCTCACCAGCCGTTCAAGGTTTTGCGGGGAGAAGAACGTAGGAGTGCCGCCCCCTAAATGGAGTTCCCGGATTACCGGTGTTTGCTGCATCAGGCTCCGGTATTGTTTCCATTCTTTGGCGATAGCCAGTAAATACGGTTCTTCTACGGTATGATTGGTTGTAATTTTTTTGTTGCACCCACAATAAGTACACAAAGATTCGCAAAAAGGAAGGTGAATATAAAGGCTGATGCCGTTATGGTTATTTTCAGCAGCAAATTGTTCTCTAAATTGCTCCATCCATTGGCCCGGCGAAATATGGTCCTGCCAAAACGGAACGGTGGGGTAACTCGTATAACGGGGTACGGGCTGATCATATTTTTTTATTAAAGAGGGGTCTATTATTATTTGGTTCATGATGACCCAAAGCTACCACTTGCATAGCGCGAGAGCCATGATTGCGATTAGTGGCGATGGAGACCTTCATCAGGCAACCAATGATATTTACTTAAATAGAGGTGTAAACATCATAGGGATCAACCTGAATGGATTACAAACACGCCGCTCCGGCCGGAGTCAAAAAGATAAATAGCACCTAGTATTAAGAATCAGGGATGGCACATAATTTTCTCAGCAAGCGGACGCCCCGAAAAAGCAGGACTTACATAAGGGATCCCGAGATTCAATCCCCGCAGGATCATCAGGCAGGCAATAAAGGCTGTAAACCAGGGCAGCCCCCTTTTCAATTTGTTTCGGAGCGGGAAGGATAGCTTATGCCCGGCGAGCATTAACAAGCCCATCAGCGGAACCGTTCCCAAACCAAAAGCCGCCATTAATAAACCGGATTGCAAAGGGTTTCCAATGACCAATGCTGTGGCTATTGCCATATAAACCATTCCACAAGGCAAGAGACCATTCAACATCCCAATTACAAAAAAAGTAACCGGGCGTTTTTCGCCCAAAAGAAAATAAGACAATGCCCTTTTTATCCGTTGCTGAAAAAAAGCCCCCGGGCCGGTAGGAGGCATATACTTTGCTCCCAGTAACAGTAACAACATTATTGTACCAACGGCGATTGAAAGCCATTGCTGATAGCCGGTTATGCTGATACCCCGCCCCAGCAACCCCAGCAATACACCCAGACTGACATAGGTAGTTACCCTTCCTGTGTTATACAGCAATGCACCCTTAACGCGTGCGAACCTGCCCGGGCCATTTATTGGCAGGGAAAGCGCCAGCGGGCCGCACATGCCAATGCAATGCAAACCGGCAGCCATGCCCATTCCTAACCCTATAATGATTGCGGCTATCATTCATCTAATGAACCAAAAAACTTTCTTCCTGATAATACGTTAGCCCTTTATTCACCCATTGTACCCGTACTTTGTACCACCCTTTTTGCATGCCTTTAACCGGCAAGGCATGAACAGCAACTTTGGTATGATCCAGGCTAATGTTCCGGTCGCTTTTGCTATCCGATAATTTTAAGAACGAAATGGTTCCCTTGTTAATATCGCCGGACAGGGCTGGAGGGAAAAGGACCCGCAGGCTATCAGCCGTTTCCACAATAGTAACGCTGCTACCGATAGCATGGAGGCGTTGCTTTGCATCGATGATGCTTTGATACGCCAGTTCTTTTTCGTAGTAATTCGTGTCAATCATTTCATTGGTTTGCAGTATTGCTATATAGACCATAGTGGTCATACCTGCTAAAAAGATCCCCATTACTATTATTATCCTGTATCCCCAGCTCATGGTACGAAAGTTTTTAGTTATTAGTGTTATGTTAATTGCAAAATGGCATGTAATATCGGAAAACGATAAATGTGCGCTATTCACTATTCAATGTTGTTTTCTTAAGCGCTTGATTCCGGAGAATGTAGAATAAGGAATATTAAATACAAAATGTAAACGGGCATTCTTTTAGTAACATTCAATGTTCGTGTTTTTTGATATTTTTTTTATCGTGGTAAAAACACCTGAACCTACAGCCCTTGGATATTTTATATTACTTCACTATTCACCTCTCACTTTTCACCTTTCACTATTGACTTAACACTAGTTATTCGCTATCAGTTCTTCGTAATAACGAAGCTTCTCATCAACTGATTTCATTCTTACTTATATAAACGGCCCCAGAAATGTCGATTGCACTTTCGTCATTTTTGCTCCATTAATATATACCCCAACATTGATATTGGAAGACCTTGACCGGATGGCTGTTTTTGGAATAATGATAAAGAACGTAACCGTATTGATGCTTTCCGGTTTTAAACGGTCATGGCCGGTATCTACCATCTTAATCGTTCCCGGAATGGCGCCTTCTACTTTTAACTGATACTGTACTTCTTTTTTTGTTTTGTTGATCATTTTTGCCTGGAACAGGTTTGATAACGAATCGGCGCCTACCTCCTGGTACAACTGACCTTTCACCCGGGAAACAGTAGTATCTATACTTTTACGTGAAAAAACAAGGGTACTGATAATCCCCATTAAAAGCACCAGTACAACAGAATAAAATTTCATTTTACCGTTGAAATGGAAGGGCAATTTTTTGGAGATCTGGTTTTCTGATGCCATGCGGATCAGCCCCAGGGGGCGATTAATTTTCAGCATTACAGAATTGCAGGCATCAATACAGGCCGTGCATCCCACACATTCCATCTGCACTCCGTCGCGAATATCAATACCCGTAGGGCATACGCTTACACAAAGTTTACAATCCACACAATCGCCTAAATCCTGCTGGCTGTTTTTCTTCAGTTTACCCCTCGGCTCCCCCCGGTTATAGTCGTAGGACACCTGCATGGTATCCTTATCGAATAAAACGCCCTGCAGTCTGCCATAAGGACAAATAGTGGTGCATACAATATCCCTTACAAATGCAAAAACAAAATAGAACAGCAGCGTAAAGAACAGCAGCCCGGCTAAAATGCTCCAGCTTTCGGCAATGGGTCCGCGGATCAGGCGCCACACTTCCTGTACGCCCAATATATAAGAAAGAAAAGCATGCGCTACCAGAAACGATACCAACAGGAACACCGCATGTTTTAACGCCTTCCTGGCAAATTTATTTGCATTCATTGGCGCTGCGTTCAGCTTTTTCTGCTGGGCCGGCGTTCCTTCGATCCACCATTCAATTTTACGGAAAACGAATTCCATAAAGATAGTTTGCGGGCATATCCAGCCGCAAAAAACACGACCATAGATAACGGTGAAGAAAGCGATGAAGACGATCAGCACGATCATCGCCACAGCGAAAATGATAAAATCATCCGGCCAGAAGATCTGGCCCAATAAAACAAACTTCGCTTCGGGAAAATTTAACTGCACTGCGGGAAGCCCGCTGATGGTAATAAAAGGAAGTGCAAAGAATAACCCCAGGTACACAAAAGCCAGCCATTGCCGGTATTGATACAATTTCCCCCCGGGTTTTAAAGCATACACCCATTTACGTTTGCCCGTTTCAGTAGTATTACTGTGCCGGTCGCGAAAACTATCTCCTGCTTTAGCAGGACCAATAGGCTCTGTTTCCATCATTTTACTTTTTGTGCTGTGCTGTCTTTATTCCCGGCTGCCGCTACAGGGGCATCCTTGTATAGCTCACCCTGTGGCGCCTTAGCTCCTGCCGGGTTGGTACCGTGAATAGATTTGATATAGCTGGCGATCTGGGCGATCTGTTCTGCTGAGAAAATATCTTTCCAGCTCATCATTCCTTTTTCCACCACACCGAACTTGACGGTATGAAAAACATTCCCGATAGAGCCCCCATGCAGCCAGTAATCATCTGTCAGGTTAGGCCCCACACCCCCCTGCCCCGCATTGCCATGACAGGCCGTACAGTTGTTCATAAAAAATTTCTTACCCGCCTCAATTCCCGCTGCGTCAAGCATGGTAACCGTGTTTTCATTAACAGCATCTCCTTTGGTCTTCATATAGGCTGCCACCTGGAGGTTGCCTTTGGTTACCGCAGCTTCATATTCTTCATATTGGTTCAGTCCGGAATGGACTACCTCATAGCGCCAGAGATAGGCAAGCCCAAACAGGATGGAAGCAATAAAAGCGATGGAAAACCAGGCTGGTACGGGGTTATCCAGCTCCCGGATGCCGTCATAACTATGGCCCACATCCAGTGTATGCTCCTCCTCTATCGGCTTAAATTTATTAACACGGCCCCACCACGATGAAGCGCCTTTAAACAGTTTTTTCTTTGCCTCGGCTTTTTCCTGCTGCAGTTCCTCGATACCGGTAAAAAAACGGATCCAGTAAATGAGCACAAACATTACAATAAACTCCAGCGTTACTACTCCTATCAGAAAATAACGCAATAAGCTTGCATCCGAAAAAGGATTCGCGGCCGGCGGCGCCGCCTCTTGTCCAAATACCTGTAAGGCCCCGGCTGAAGCCATGATCAGCAGCAGGGATTTCAGTATTCTTTCACCGGGCTTTTTCAGCCCTTTACGTTTCCGGTAAACATCAGTGGAAGCTATCAGAATATATCCAAGTATCCCTATTACCAGTAACAGCAGCACAGCAATAATAATCAGCAAGGTGTTTACATCCAGGGTAAACGATGCAGCACCCGGAGGCTGACCTTGCGCCAGAAGCGGAATAGTGGTCATTAGCAGCGATTGATTTTTTAAGTCAGGTCGTTTCATTTAAATTTCTTTAGTTGTGATCAGATAGCATTCAGATCATTCATCGTCCAGCGGCAATTGTTCCATCCGGGAGATCGTTTCCCTGCTTACTTTTAGTGCATAGACCACTACAGACGTGAACAGCACGGTAAACAACACTAGGGATATCATTGGGTAAACCCCAACGCCGCTTATTTTTTCCAAGTAATTAACAAATTTCATAATCGGGGTATTTATTTATCAGGGTTGTTGCTGCGCACTGCCTTCCGCCTTGATATCAGTGCCGAGGCGCTGCAGGTAGGCAATAAGTGCAATGATCTCCTTATTACCGGGGATGCTTATTTTCTCCTTTTTTAGCCGGCCGCTTATTTCATTGGCCTGGCGTTTCAGATCCTCCACAGCTACTGCTTCATAGCCCTCTTTGTAGGGAACTCCCAATTTGCGCATGGCATATATCTTTGAATTGGTAGAAGCCTCGTCTAGCGCGTCATCGAACAACCAGGGATAAGAAGGCATTACAGAACCGGGCGCCATCGATCGGGGGTCCAGCATATGATTAAAATGCCAGCTATCAGGATATTTTCCGCCGATACGGGCCAGGTCTGGCCCGGTGCGCTTACTGCCCCATAAGTGCGGATGATCATATACATATTCTCCCGCTTTGGAATATTCGCCATAACGCGCCACTTCATAACGGAAAGGGCGGATCATCTGGGTATGACAATTATTACACCCCTCTCTTACATAAATATCGCGCCCCTGTAATTCAAGCGGTGTGTAGGGCTTTACGCTTGCAATAGTGGGAACATTTTCTTTCACCAGGAACGTAGGTACCATTTCAACAAATCCGCCAATAGCCACCACAACAAGGCTTAAGCTCAGCAATAACAACGGCCGGCGCTCGATCCGAGCATGCCAGTGCGATTGCGCCGGGGCCCTGTAGCTCTTTTCCAACGGTGCGGCACTGGCTTCCTCACTTGCAACGAATGTACCTTGCCTTGCGGTCTTGACCAGGTTATACACCATCAGCACAACGCCGGTAAGATAAAGCGAGCCTCCGATCGCCCGGAGTATATAAAAAGGCACTATGGATTGTACCACATCTATAAACTGGTATTGCAACTGCCCTTCCGGTGTAAAGGCAGACATCATAAAATAACTTCTAAAGGCTGCCCAGTACATGGGCACGGCGTACAGGATCATACCAAAAGTGCCGATCAGGAAATGCGTGCCCGCCAGTTTGGTAGAATGCAGTTTGGTGTTGAATAATCTTGGGAAAAGCCAGTATAACATACCGAAGGTAAGAAAGCCGTTCCAGCCCAATGCGCCGATATGCACATGCGCAATGGTCCAGTCGCTGTAATGCGAGATGGCATTTACATTTTTCAGCGAAAGCATAGGGCCTTCAAAAGTGGCCATTCCATAGCAGATAACGGCCACCACAAAAAATTTCAGCACGGGGTCCTCCCGAACCTTATCCCAGGCGCCCCTTAACGTAAAGAGCCCGTTCAGCATACCTCCCCAGCTCGGCAACAGCAGCATCAGGGAAAGGGCCGTGCCCAGTGACTGAGCCCATTCGGGCAATGCAGTATTTAAAAGGTGGTGCGGGCCAGCCCATATATAAATAAAGATCAGGCTCCAGAAATGGATGATGCTTAACCGATAGGAATAAATAGGCCGGTTAGCGGCTTTGGGAAGAAAATAATACATGATCCCTAAAAATGGGGTGGTTAAAAAGAAGGCCACCGCATTATGTCCGTACCACCACTGTACCAGCGCATCCTGGACCCCTGCGTACCAGGAGTAGCTTTTCATAAATGAAACAGGCAGCTCCAAAGAATTTACAATATGCAGCATGGCTATCGTAACCCAGGAGCCGATAAAGAACCATATGGCTACATACAGGTGCCGCTCCCGCCGGGTAAGGATGGTGCCCATCATATTAATACCGAACAGTACCCACACGATGGTTATAGCCACATCTATTGGCCATTCCAGTTCTGCATATTCTTTTGAAGAAGTATAGCCCAACAATAATGTGATGGCGCCGGATACAATGATGAGCTGCCAACCCCAAAAGTGTATCTTGCTGAGCAGGTTGCTCCACATAGGTGTTTTTAACAGGCGGGGCATCGAATAATACACGGCGGTGAAAATCGCATTTCCCACAAAGGCAAAAACCACCGCGTTGGTATGCACCGGCCGGATCCGGCCAAACGTGGTATAGGGCAAGCCCATATTCAATGCCGGAAAGGCCAGTTGAAATGCAGCAAAAACACCCGCCATCATACCTATAACGCCCCAGGTGATCGTGGCAATGGCAAACAGTTTTGGAATCCGGTTATCGTAACTAAATTGCTGTAGTTCCATACATTCTGGTTATTTATTTTTTTGTTTTTTCTCGTCAAATAAAATACGGTGGGGCGGTGAGTACTCATCTTCATACTGTCCATCTTTTATGCTCCACAGCAATCCTGCCAGGAACAGAAGGGCAATCAACAAGCTGCCAATGGCGGTTATGATAATAATGCTCATTATAAAAACAAAGGTCCGCGGAAGCCACCGCCTGTAGGATGACAACCGGCAGTGGCCCTACTGATATCGATCATGCGTTAACAGGCTTTAATTTTCTCCCATACCATTCGGAAAGAAAAAGGGTAAGCAGTATAATACTTACCGAGCTCAGCGGCATCAGCAGCGCTGCAACAACCGGCGAAAGCTGCCCCTGCAGCGCAAAATATAAACCCACGATATTATACACTATAGATACCAGGAAGGCGACACGCACCACGTTCCCGGATTTTTTTGCCAGGTACAATATCTGGTCCAATTGCGTTACAGCAGCGCCGTCCAGGATAGCATCTGAGGCGGGGGTAAAGGTTTTAGCGCTTTCCGAAACGGCGATCCCCACATCGCTCTGTTGCAATGCACCGGCATCGTTCAGGCCATCGCCCACCATTAATACTTTTTTCTGGTTACGTTGTTGCAAGAAACAAACGGCTTCATATTTATCGTCTGGCGACTGGTAAAAACGGATGTCGGCATCAGCGCCCAGCAGCTCCTGCAGCCGGGTCAGCTCCGCATTATTATCCCCCGAAAGTATAGATACGGTGCCCTTTTGCTGCAATCGTTTCAAAAAGGAAGCCATATCCCCCCGGTAGCTGTTCTGCAACTCAAAAAACCCGATCGTAGCGCCATCAATTTTAAGAAAGACCCGCGTGGCATTCATCGCTTCCGTGTCTGGCTTGCCTAAAACAAAAGAGCGACTGCCGATCTTCAAATGCCGTTCTGCAATCCAGCCTTCAATCCCTTTGCCCGGCTGGTTCTTAAAATGCTTTACGGGAGTGCTATTCCGGGTGCCCAGATAAGCAGCCACTGCCCTGCTTAGCGGATGGGTGGCATGTTTAAGCAACGAAGCCGCCCAGCAGCATTCTTCGTCTGTTAGCGGGCGGCCCTGGTACATTACAGTAAACCCATTACTATTGGTAATAGTTCCTGTTTTATCCAGGATAATGTGGTTAATATCCGCCAGCGAGCGGATAACACTGGCATTTTTTAAATAGAGGCCTGCTTTTTTATACATCCGCAGCACATGGCCATTCGTAAAAGTAGCGGCGAGCAACAGGGCACAGGGGCAGGCAACAATGAGGGTTGTGGTAAGCACGCGCCATCCGGCGCCGGCATTACCATTTAAAAACCAGTAAAGCGCGCTGCCGGCCGTCAGCAGCAATACCGCCAGGGTAAAATAGTTGCTGGTTTTATGCAACCGCTCGTGCTGCTTTTTTTCTTTATCCGGAGCCTCTTTATTCCAGAGGTTTGCAAGGTATCCCTGGTTGGAGGGCTTTAAGACCATTAATTCGAGACGCTCCCCTATTTGCCTGCCTCCTGCATACAAAACAGCGCCCTGTTCTACAGGTTTGGCAAGGGTTTCACCGGTTACAAAACTATAATCAACCATTGCCTTCCCCTGCAACAACAGGCTGTCGGCAGGAATGATCTCCTGATCGTACACCTCGATAATATCGTTCTTTTTCAGCGCACTGATCGGTGTCGGCATTATCCTTTCCCCTTTTATCAGGTTTACAGATATCGGAAAAAAGGAACTATAGTCCCTGTTGAACACCAAGGATCGCTGTGTTTTTTCCTGGGCCCAGCGCCCGATCAGCATAAAAAAAACAATGCCGCTTAAACTGTCAAAATAGGTGGCCCCATCCAGAAAAAACAAATTATAGCAACTCCTGGAAAAAGTAAGCAGCAAGGCCAGGGCGATCGAAAAGTCGATATTCAAGCGGGCTGTCCTGAGACCGGCCCAGGCATTTATAAAGAATTCCCGCGCCGAATAAAAAAACACCGGCAGTACCAGCAACAAACTAATATACCGGAAAACATGTCCTATTCTTTCTTCCAGGTAGCCACCCAGGGAAAAATATTCGGGCAGGCTTAACATCATGAGGTTGGCAAAACAAAAACCGGCGACGCTGATGGCCAGCGTGCGCTTGTTTTTTATTGGCCGGGGTTTGTCTTTTGGGTGGGTATTCAGATCCAGGCAGGGCTCATAACCAATCATCGTCAGCGTTTCCACTACGTTCCGGAGTGAACATTTTTTATTATCAAAAATGATAAAAACCGTTTTTTCAGAAAAATTCACCCGGGAAGTAAGAATACCGGGCTGCATTTTCCCTATATTCTCCAACAGCCACAAACAACTGCTGCAATGCATATACGGGATACTGAAAGTGGCGTGTGTTTGCTGTTCGTCGGAGAAAGACACCAGGCTATTTATTATTTCCTCCTTTTCAAGAAAAGCAAACCGGTCTTTCCGCGGCAGCCGGCCCTGCGGTTTTCCCGGATATTGGTTCAGATCGTAATAAGCGCAAAGATCTTTTTCGCTTAAAACCTCAAATACCATCCGGCAGCCGTTGCAGCAAAAAAAATTGCCCTCGGCCTGTATCCCTTCATCGGGACAAAGGTCTCCGCAATGATGACAGTATATTTTAGTATGGACTTCTTTTTCAATCAAAAGTTACCTTGCTTTATAGAATGCCCAAAACTCGGGCTGTTTGCATTTTTACAAAAGGGATTCAATCATATGGCAACATGATTGACATCAGGACCGGGGGGGAACATAATACCAGATACTCGATTAGAGGTACCCGATCCTGATATTTAATATCCGGGATCCTCTGTTGCGCCAAACGACAAACGGCACCCGCGGAACCAGTAACCTGTAACTTGCAGCCAGCATCCGTATCCTGCAAACATTTGCTCGTAATTTCCATTTGTTCTATATTTAAAACCTATTAGACATGTATGAGTACTGCAGCACAAAAAGGCCAGGACAGTTATCGCTATGAAGCGTTTTTTAATCAGGCTTCCGTTGGCATTATTATAGTAAACAGTAAGGCAGCCATTCAATCGGCCAACCCGTTTGCCTTAAACCTGTTCGGGTATACCTTGAATGAACTGCTGCAACAGTCGATCGAAGTTTTGATCCCGATGCGGTACCATACCAAACATGTTACCCACCGTACTACCTATGCGCATCACCCCAAAAGCAGGCCCATGGGTGTAGGCATGGATCTGTATGCCATAAAAAAAGATGGCAGCGAATTCCCGGTGGAGGTTAGCTTAAGCAACTACAATGACGCCGGGGAAGAGTTTGTGATCGCGTTTGTCAACGATATATCCATACGAAAGAAAGCCGAGGAAGAGATCGAAGAATTGAATAACAAACTGGAATTTACGGTAGAGCAGCGTACGAAGGAACTGAAGGTGGCTATGGACGAATTGAAAGAATCAAAAGATGAGCTTTCGGGCTTGCTGGAACGGGAAAAAGAATTGGGGGAACTGAAATCGAAGTTCGTATCCATCGCCTCACATGAATTCAGAACCCCGTTGAGTACTATTTTATCCTCGGCCTACCTTATAGAAAAGTATACAGGCGCCGGCGCAGATGACCTTTCCAAGCGGGAACGCCATCTGCAACGGATTGTATCTTCCGTACAATTGCTTACCGATATTCTGAACGATTTCTTAAGCGTTGGCAAAATAGAAGAAGGAAAAATACAGGTCCGGCTTTCTGATTTCAATATCCGGGAGGTGATCCTGGGCGTTGCCCGCGAGATGGAGATCAATTTAAAAAAAGAGCAACGGTTTGTTTACAACCATGAAGGACGGGAGGAAGTGCACCTCGACCCTTCCCTGTTAAAACATATCCTTATAAACCTGCTGTCCAATGCCAGTAAATTTTCTCCGGACAATGGGTTGATCACGATACGAAGTACTGTGGATGACAGTTCCGTATTGCTCTCCATTGCTGATAAGGGTATTGGCATTTCACGCGAAGACCAGCGGCATTTAACAGAGCGCTTTTTCCGCGCCGCCAATGCAGGAAACATCCAGGGCACCGGGTTAGGTCTGCATATTATTTCAAAGTACACAGAGCTCATGAACGGTTCTATACAATGTATAAGTGAACTGGATATGGGCACGGAGTTTATCATCAGGTTTCCCAACAATACCACAGTATAAAAGCATAAATAATGAAAACGATTTTATTGATTGAAGACAATGACGACATCCGGAATAATACGGCTGAAATTCTCGAGTTATCCAATTACAACGTCATTGCTGCGGAAAATGGGAAAACAGGCGTGGAAAAAGCCATCGAGCACACCCCGGATCTGATCATCTGTGATATTATGATGCCCGTTCTCGATGGCTATGGGGTGTTGCATGCACTGCATAGAAATGAGACCACCAAGAATATTCCTTTTATTTTTCTAACAGCAAAAACAGAGCGCAGTGACTTACGGAAGGGAATGGAACTGGGCGCAGATGATTATATCACCAAACCTTTTACCGGAACGGAACTACTGAATGCCGTGGACGGCAGGTTAAAAAAAATGGACCTGCTCAAACAGGACTTTGCTGCCGGGCTGGAGGGGTTGCAGCAATTGCTGAAAGCATCTGACAGCAAAGCGGCTTTAATTTCTTTAACCGAAGATCGCAATATTAATAGATACCGGAAAAAACAGGTTATCTATTCCGAGGGCAACCATCCCAGCCGGTTGTATTATGTTTTAAAAGGAAAAGTAAAAGCCTATCGGACCAACGACGATGGCAAAGAATTGATAACCGAACTATTTAATACAGGCGATTTTTTAGGATATGTAGCGTTACTTGAAGGAACTGCCTATAAGGATACAACGGAAACACTGGAGGATACAGAATTAGCCGTTGTGCCTAAAGAAGATTTTGCGGAATTAATTAGCAACAACAGTGCTGTGGCACAAAAATTTATCCAGATGCTTGCGAAAAATGTATCGGCGAAAGAAGAGCAACTGCTGCGACTGGCCTATAATTCTCTCCGTAAAAAAGTAGCAGATGCGCTGCTGCTGCTTGAAAAAAAGTATCGACAAAACAATGAAGAGCATTTTGTTATTATCATCAGCCGGGAAGGCCTTGCTTCTATTGCCGGAACGGCGACCGAATCCCTGATACGTACACTGAGTGATTTCCGCAGCGAGAAACTGATCGACATTAAATCCGGGGGCATTGAAATTCTCAATCATAAAAAACTGGAAAACCTGCTCAACTAACACTGACCCTTGGTTCGCGCAACCGGGCGGTATTGCAACTAATTGTCCTGATTACTGCGGTTCATTTTCCGCACCCATAAATAAAGCGTCCATATAACAGAAATAACAAATAGTACAAAGAGCGGAATATAATAATGCTGTACAAAATTGCTGAAATAAGCGCCTGCTATAAGATAGATGCTTGCAATACAAAGCTTGAATGGTATAAATTCAGCATTGGTCCAGGTCATTTTTTTATTAAGAAAGCTCATAAAAAATATTTTTAAATTATCAGCCCACGCAAACCCCGATGTGCAATTCAAATTTTCGCTATCGTCATGTTGACCGCAAGGGAGACATCTCATCAAAACGGCGGAGACTTCTCGTTTGCCTTCGAAGTGACGTGCGAAAACGATCACCGCTTCCGGCGAAAAGTTGAATCGTACCCCCATCTATTCCGCAACAATCCGGAAAAATCCGCCGCAAGAGGCAATCAGTTCCGTATCGTATGCCCCATATTACTCCTAAGGTAATTATTAAATTCCGATTTTAATTTACTGAAGTGTTTTTCCAGGTATAACAGGTTATGTTGCAGGCGATCAATTTTGATATCAAACTCCTTTTCCAATTGTGCCGGTATTGCCGCTTCGGTTTGAATAAAACTGTTAATATCGGTAAGGTCATCCCGAAAAACCCCTATCAGCTCATCATTCCTTATCAACTTATTTTGCAGCCGTTCAACGCCCTCTACCAGTTGTTCATTCAGACTAAGCTTCAAAATCTCCGAAAGCCGGATCTTCATAATGACCGATTCTTCCATTATGAAATTCACGCCTCTTTTCCATGCGTTGCATTCGTATCGTATTTGATCTAATTTCAGTTTCTTCATAATCGATAGTAACAACTGTGCCAAGCGTTTTCCTGATGTATCGTTTAGCTCTTTTATACGGCCATAAGCCATAAAATACTACAGGCAACAGATAGTGATAACAACGGAAACGCGGACTTAATTTTATTTTTTCATTAATGAGCAATAAATACCCGTGCAGCCTGTTCACGAATAACCTGCGCGGCAAAGCTTTTCTGCAGCAGGTTTGACAAGGCAGACCGGCCAAACGCGCCGGTAACTACCAGTGCATTTTTATAACAGCCCAACCAGGTAGTAAAAAGTTTTTGATGATCCCAATGCAATTTCAGGATCTCTGCTTCTTTAAAGTGTAAACTCACATACTCCTTCAATAATCTTCGATCCGGTATTTTTTTATTGTGTTCGTTTTTAACATATACAAACTTTGCAGGAAGCGCACTGTATTGGGGAAACATTTTGCAAAATTGCGTCAGCGCATGCATACTTTCTGCAGAACCATCAGTGGCCCCTATAATATGTTCCGGGGGCAGCGCTGTTTCAGGAACAGTTAGCACCGGGCAATCGGCCCAGCGCAACAGTTCCAGCATGTGGGTGTTGGGCTGAAGGGAATTTAGATTGGCGCCTAAAAGCTCCTGGCTGATAACCATCAGATCGGCATACCGCGTCTCTTTTTCCCAAAAATCCTTATTCCAGGATGCCGCATCTTTTTTCACCTCAAGGCATTGTATATTGTGAGTCTTGCACTGGTTGATAAATTGCTCAATGCCCTTTCGCTCTGCTTCCTGCCTGCTCTCCAGCAACTCGTCATAAACACCCGGAGCATAACTATCATAAGATAGAGAGGCCTTTTTCATTGTTGGGAAAAAAAGTCCTTTTACGTATACCGGTTCGTGCAGGTGTATCAATTTAATAAACTCGAATGAGCCGTAAGAATAGTTCTCCCCATCACAAACAAAAAGAATTTTTTTCATACATTTACTATTTATTGATTGCCCGATGACCCATTGGAGTTTGCCTAGCATTTCCCTCTAACTGGTTTGCAGTAACCCATTGCCTTCTTATCTACTGTATTTGGGGGCTAAGCTACTCTACAGGCAGCACATATAGCAATGACAGTGATCAGTGCCATTTGTGACCCACATCAACAATGCCTGATTATCAATCAACATCAGCAGGTAATATGACGCCTGTCATTGCTGTTGCTTTATCCTGGAGAATAAATTTGACGCCTTTAACAGGAAAAAGAAATAAATAAAATAAGACCATTATGAAACCAGAAAAATTATGGACCTGGCTGACAGTCGTTATCATTGCGTCTTTTGCGGTGCTCTTATACTTTGGAGTAGATATTTACCGTAAGATCCCCCCGATCCCGGATAAGGTAATGACCACTGATGGCGAAGTGCTGAGCACCGGACAGGATATAAAAGACGGGCAGAATGTGTGGCAGTCCATCGGAGGACAAACCGTTGGAAGTATATGGGGGCATGGGGCTTATATTGCGCCGGACTGGACAGCAGACTATCTGCATCGGGAAGCATCCTTATTACTGGAAGAACTGGCAAAAAAAGATGGCAAAACCTATAGCGAACTACCCGACGAAGAACAGGCCCGGTATGAGATCTTATTAAAAAAAGAACTGCGCACCAATACTTTTGATGAAAAAGCCAATGCTATTATCATTTCACCTGAACGGGCCAAGGTGCATAAGCAATTGAGGGAATATTACGCCAAACTCTTTATGGGCGATCCTTCAATGGCAAAATTACGGGACGCATATGCCATTCCCGTTAATACTATTAAGGATAGTAGTCGCATGAATCAAATGACGGCTTTCTTTTCATGGAGTACCTGGGTTTGTGTTACCGATCGCCCCGGCAGTGACATATCGTACACAAATAACTGGCCGCATGAGCCACTGGTAGGCAATACCCCCTCGGGTTCGTTGTTCCTGTGGTCCGGGTTCAGCGTGTTGATGCTTTTAACCTGTTTAGGGATCCTGGTACTATACCATGCCCGGAACAAGGACGAAGAAATGAGCGAAAAGCTTCCATTGGAGGACCCCCTGCGCGATATGAAGCCCACCCCTTCTATGAAAGCCACTCTTAAATATATCTGGATCGTTGCGCTGTTAATCCTGGTGCAAATGTTATCAGGAGTTATTACGGCGCATTACGGTGTGGAAGGAAGCGCTTTTTATGGTATACCGCTGGATCGTTTTCTGCCGCAATCTGTATCGCGAAGCTGGCATGTGCAGTTGGCTATTTTCTGGATCGCTACTTCCTGGCTTGCCACCGGCTTGTACATTGCGCCTGCCGTTTCCGGCTATGAGCCCAAATATCAAAAATTAGGGGTAAACATATTATTCGGGGCCTTATTGGTTGTTGTACTGGGATCGCTTGCCGGAGAATGGCTGGGTATTATGCAAAAGCTGGGCCTTGTGGATAATTTCCTCTGGGGTCATCAGGGATACGAATATATTGAACTGGGAAGGATCTGGCAGATTTTGCTGTTGATCGGGTTAGTGCTTTGGCTGGTGCTGATGTTGCGGGCCCTGCTTCCGGCATTAAGAAGAAAAGATGAAAGCCGGCACCTGCTGACCCTCTTTGTTGTGGCTTCAGTAGCCATCGCATTATTTTATGGAGCCGGGCTCATGTACGGTCGGCAAACACATTTGGCTATTGCTGAATACTGGAGATGGTGGGTCGTGCATCTTTGGGTAGAAGGGTTCTTCGAGGTCTTTGCTACTGTAGTGGCCGGTTTCCTGTTTACACGATTGGGGCTGCTGCGACTAAAATCAGCTACCAGCGCCGTGTTGTTCTCAACCATCATATTTCTTGCGGGTGGTATCCTGGGCACCTTTCACCACCTGTATTTCTCCGCAACACCAACAGCCGTTCTGGCATTGGGCGCTACGTTCAGTGCATTGGAAATTGTTCCATTGGTGCTGATTGGCTATGAGGCGTATCACAACTATCAGCTCAGCAAATCAACCAAATGGATCAAAGCCTACAAATGGCCTATCTACTGTTTTATTGCGATGTGTTTCTGGAACTTCCTGGGAGCGGGGATTTTTGGTTTTGCCATTAACCCGCCGATTGCATTGTATTATATCCAGGGATTGAACACCACTGCAGTGCACGGTCATGCTGCATTATTTGGTGTATACGGCATCCTGGGAATAGGATTAATGTTGTTCGTATTAAGAGGTCTATACCCCGAACGACAATGGAACGACAAGTTGATAGGATGGGCGTTCTGGCTCACCAACATTGGATTGCTGGTTATGGTAACCATCAGTCTTTTGCCCATTGGTATTATGCAATCGGCGGCATCGATTAAAAACGGGTATTGGTATGCCCGCTCGGCGGAATTTATGCAGACGGACATTATGCATTTTCTGCGCTGGATGCGGGTACCGGGCGATATCCTGCTGGCAATAGGAGAACTATTACTCGTGATATTCATCATCGGGCTAAAGTTCGGCTGGTCGCTAAAAGAAAAGCGGTAAGGCTTTCTGCTTCAACGGTGATTATTGAAAATTCATTTTCAATCAGACCACTGTGCTTACAAATGCCGCAGCCATTTTTAAGAAGGAGGCGGTATCCAAATTCGTTTTACAACGGAATGTCGTTCTGAACTTGTCTCAGAATCTATTAATAACCATACGTTATTTTTAGATACCGGATCATCCCGATGACTATCGGGGTATGACAATGGAGACTTTTGATACAGCCTCAATTTGTTTTTATCCCGGCAATATAAAGGCTCTTGTATGTCACCTGCCATCTGCTTGCTTTTATCTTTATGATTAATGTACGAAACAATTGATTTTTTCGCCCTAATCAACTAGCTTTATTGGATGGAACACGACGCCGGACGATTAATAGGTTGCGATGCTTTAAAAGCGATCCGTTATTAAAACCCGGTAACAATAAAATATCTGATATGCGAAAATTACTTACGTTGCTGCTGACTATTGCTTGTTGTTACCCAGTGGCTGCCCAAAAGTTTCAACCCAACTGGGCATCGTTAAATACCCGTAAAATGCCGGAATGGTTTCACCAGGACAAGTTTGGTATTTTTATTCATTGGGGTGTATACGCTGTTCCTTCCTACGCACCGGTGATCCCTAACAGCGGCTACAGTTATGCAGAATGGTACTGGCGGCGCATAGTCCCCGGTACCGGTAAAGAAGAAAATGAAGCCTACCGGCAAAAATTTGTAGATTTTCATAATAAGAACTATGGGGCCAATTTTAAATATGAACAATTTGAACCGCTGTTTAAGGCCGAAATGTTTAACCCCGACCAATGGGCCGATGTATTGAAAAAATCGGGCGCAAAATATGTGGTGCTTACTTCCAAACATCATGAGGGATATGCCTTGTGGAACAGCGCCGAGGCCGACCGCGACTGGGGCCATCCCTGGAATGCCGTAACAGGAACTCCCAAGCGCGATCTGCTGGGTGATCTTACCCAATCCGTCCGCAATGCGGGTTTGAAGATGGGCTATTACTATTCGTTGTACGAGTGGTTTAACCCGCTTTGGCTAAGCAACAAAGAACGCTATGTGAAAGAACACATGATCCCTCAATTAAAAGACCTGGTCAATAAATATAAACCTTCGCTCATCTTTGCCGATGGCGAATGGGATCTGCCGGACACCGGCTGGCATAGTCCCGAAATTCTTGCCTGGCTGTTTAATGAATCTCCCGTTAAGGATGAGGTGGTGGTCGACGACCGCTGGGGCAGCAATACGCGCAATCAGAATAAGGGTGCGCTGTACGTAACATCCGAATACGGCAGCGGTATGGATAAAAACGTGGTTTGGGAAGAATGCCAGGGCGTAGGGCATTCATTCGGCTATAACCGCAATGAACAATTAAATGATTATAAAACAAGTAACGATCTTATTTTAATGCTGGTGGATATTGTATCGCGCGGGGGCAACCTGCTGCTGGATATTGGCCCCACGGCTGACGGGCGTATCCCCATCATCATGCAACAGCGCCTCGCAGACATCGGCATCTGGCTCAACAAAAACGGGGAAGCCATTTACGGAACGGAAGCATACACCCATTCCTACCAATGGAGCGCAGGCATGGTACCCTCCAAAACCGGGAAAAATGCCTTTGCTAATTACAGTGTAACCGAACTGATAAAACCCCGGAAAGATACGGCGCATATTGAAGCCTTTTTTACCACAAAGGGCAAGGACCTCTATTGCATATTGCCTGCTTACAAACAGGAAATACGCATTAAGGATCTTAAGGTGCCCGCCGGCTCCACAGCAACGCTGCTGGGCAGTAACAAGCGCCTGAGCCTGAAGAATACCGGTAAGGATTGCCTGATCAATCTTGCATCTTTAAAGCCGGGCGAAGCCTCCGAAGTGATGCTGGTATTAAAATTAAAAAACGCATTATAAGCCGGGGCCGTCATCCATCCATTGAAATTCATTAACAACTGCAACAAAAAAACTATGACGCCACAACGATACTATCGCCCCGAGTTGGACGTATTGCGCCTGTGCGCCTTTCTTTTTGTCTTCTTTGTACACCGGATGGACCTGGCACCCGTTGATGCGAAACACTATTATTGGGGATACCACCTGAGTTTGGTAGGCAACTATGGGGTTCCCTTATTCTTTTTTCTGAGCGCTTTTTTAATTACAGAATTGCTTATAAGAGAACAGGACAGTTTTGGGAAGATCAACGTCAGATCTTTTTATATCAGGAGGATCCTGCGCATCTGGCCCTTATACCTCACTTTCTTTTTTTTAATTGTTTTGTTAACCTCCGTCACCTCTCATTTTGGCGGAAACATACCGCCAAAAGCACAACTGGCGTTCACGCTATTTTCGGGCAACTGGTACATAACATTTAATGAATGGCAGTCCTATTGCATAAACCCGTTATGGAGCGTATCAGTAGAAGAGCAGCTTTATATTTTATTACCGCTGGTCTTGTTCTTCACCGGAAAAAAAGGATTAAAGATCTTTTCCTTTTTTGCAATTGTACTTTCCTACCTGGTCATCCTTTATTATGCCCAAAGGCCCACTGAAGGATTCAGTGGCCAGTGGACAAACAGCTTTGTACATTTTCAGTTTTTTGCAGCCGGTATTCTGGTATCCGTTTTTTTGAAAGGCCGGCAACCGCATTTGAATTTCCTAACGCGGATGGTATTGTTTGCGACGGGATACGCCTGCTGGTTAGCGGCTTCCATAATTTGCGAAGTGAATGCAGATGCGCCGCACCTCGCCACCATTGCACAGTCTGTCAGCGGCTGGTTCCTGATACTTGCCGGTGTGCTCTCTTTCTTTTTTTCGTTCTTCGGATCATCCGAAAAACGCATGCCCGCCGCGCTGGCTTATCTCGGGCGCATATCGTATGGAATGTATGTCTTTCATATCACCATATACTGGATCATCTATCATATTTTTAAAGCGGAGCTGGCAACGTTCAGTAATAAAATGGGCCTGGGTGAATGGAAAAACGAAATAGGTTTTGTTATCGTATTTCTTATAACGGTAACGATTGCAATGTTATCGTACAATTATTTTGAAAAACCATTTTTACGGTTAAAAACGCGCTTTACATTCATTCCTTCGAGAGACTAACGACGCCACCATAACAAAGCGCCGGCCCTTTTTGGATGGTCGTTACGCAACAATTTCTTTTATCCGTAAATAATGAGGAATGGTGTCGGAAAGCAAATGAATTTCGAGCAAAGAACCCGCTTTCAGTTGCACAAACGCAACCTCGTTCTTTAAAATGGTATCCAGCATGGAGTTAATCACCAGCGATTCGGTTACGACACGGTATACCTTTTTTTTCTCAAGAATGCTTACGGTAATATGTAATACCCGCGCGTGTATGATGGTCTTTTTGCGTACAAAAAGATAGCGCAATACCATGCGGTGCTGCAAATATAAAAGCCTCCAGATACAGCCCAATGCTGCCAACAACAACAGCAATAAAAGATAAACAAGCATTTTTGACTGCCCGTCAATCTCGGCAATTGTTTCCAGCAAAAAAAACAATACGAGCAGGGGTAAGCATACGGAAAGAAAAAAGCCGGGGAATATCCTTTTAACAAACGTCTTCCAAAGCAGCCATTTGTCGTTAGCGGACAACAAATGACTGGACTCCTGCTTGTTATTCTTCACACCGGCATTACTCATACCATCAGCACTTAAAAGGTTCAAACTTATCTGCAATGAACTGCAAAACAGCACCTGCAGTTTAAAACTCAGTTTAGCAACGGCCCTTACGAATAGATCATTTAACGACTCTCTTGTTAAACGCTGAACTTTCACAGGAGGTTGGTTAAATTGTAACACAAAACTAATGCACAGTAATAGTTTAAAATATACCGGTTTTCCGGCATTTTTTAATGTAAATTTGAAAAAGACCTTGCTTATTCTTAAATGGAAACCTACGGTAAAATATTATTGATCGCCATTCCTGCATTTTTGCTGCTGGTCCTCTTTGAAATGGGTTATTCCTGGCGGAAAGAAAAAAAGACCATGCGAACGAATGACACCATTAGCAGCCTGCTGAGCGGGGTAACCAATATTACCAAAGATGTGCTGGGGCTCAGTATTATTATTTATTCCTATTCCTGGATGGTGCAACATTGGGCGCTTCTGCATATTAAGGCCTCATGGCTTACGTATGCGATCGCTTTTATCGTATTAGACTTTTCGGGGTATTGCGTGCACCGCATCCAGCACCAATTTAATTTTTTCTGGAACGGCCACCTGGTGCACCACAGCAGCGAAGAATTTAACCTGGCCTGCGCCTTGCGGCAAAGCATTTCCGGTTTTGCCAATATTTTCGTCATCTTCCTCCTCCCCGCAGCATTGCTGGGCGTACCCGAAAAAGTGATTGCCGTGGTTACTCCGCTTCATTTATTTGCACAGTTCTGGTATCATACCACTTTCATAAGAAAAATGGGCTGGCTGGAGGCCGTTATTGTAACGCCCTCCCTGCACCGCGTGCATCATGCGATCAACCCTGAGTATCTCGACAAAAACTATTCGCAGATATTCATCTTCTGGGATAAATGGCTCGGCACCTACCAGGCGGAAATACCCGAAAAGCCGCCGGTATACGGTATTACAAGACCCGTTCAAACCTGGAACCCGGTAAAAATAAACTTCCAACACGTAGGGTTGCTGATAAAAGATGCCTGGCGTACCCGCAGTTGGAAGGACAGGTGCCGCATCTGGCTGATGCCCACCGGCTGGCGCCCGGCTGATGTAAGGGAAAAATTCCCTGTTCGTAAAATTGAGAACGTTTACCAATTTGAAAAATATAATCCGCTCCTTAGCACCCCGGCAAAAGTTTGGCTGTGGATCCAGTTAACCATCCTGCTCTTTTTTATTTGCTTTCTTTTTGGGAATATAGCGGCGATAGGGTCGCCGGGCATTTTTTATTACGGACTTTTCATCTTTCTTTTTGTTTATGCATTAGCCGAATTAATGGATGGCAACCGGTTTACCTGGATATGGGAGGGCCTGAAAGCGCTTTGCGGGGGATGGATTATATACGCCGGGGGCGATTGGTTCACGCTAAAAACTTTTACGCCCTTTGGATGGGCAATCGTGCTGGGGTATTTGATCATTTCACTTATCGTCACCAGCATTTTTTCTGCAAATACGAAAGCAGCCTTGTAAATATGCCGATAAGATCTGGACAGTTTTAAAAACATTCAAAAGGATTTCCGTGTAAAGCTGTGAGCAAATAAAACAGAATCCGATCTCATCCACCGTGGTACTAAATAAATTAGCAGTATCTTTAGGGATTCAAACAATAGTAGACTATGACCCCATTAGCTGAACGCTTAAGGCCCATGACTTTAGATGAGCTGGCCGGGCAGGAGCACCTTACCGGGAAAGGCAGTATCCTCCGGAAATCTATTGAAACCGGCACGGTACCCAGCATGATCCTCTGGGGGCCGCCCGGTGTTGGTAAAACTACTATTGCAACCATTATTGCCAATACCGTCAACCGCCCGTTCATCGCGTTAAGCGCTATATCATCCGGGGTAAAAGATATAAGAGATGCCATTGCAACGGCCACTGCAAGCAGGGGGGCTATTTTATTTATTGATGAGATCCATCGTTTTAATAAAAGTCAGCAGGACGCCTTGCTGGGCGCCGTGGAAAAAGGGATCATCACCTTAATTGGCGCTACCACCGAAAATCCTTCTTTTGAAGTGAACAGTGCCTTGCTGAGCCGGTGCCAGGTTTATGTGCTGAAAGCCCTGGAAGAAAAAGACCTCATCCGGGTGTTGCATACGGCAATGGAGCAGGATGAGAAAATAAAAGCGAAACAGGTTACCTTAAAGGAAACAGATGCGCTGATCACCATTTCCGGCGGTGATGCCCGTAAGTTGTTAAACCTCTTTGAAATTGTTTGTGAGGCGCAGAAAGCGCCTGTAGTCATTACGGACGAACGCGTAATGGAAATTGCGCAAAAAAAAATAGCCTTATACGATAAGTCGGGTGAGCAGCATTATGATATTATTTCTGCCTTCATCAAATCCATCCGCGGCAGCGATCCTAATGCCGCGGTATATTGGCTGGCCCGGATGATCGAAGGGGGTGAAGACCTAAAGTTCATTGCCCGCCGCATGGTCATTTCCGCAAGTGAAGATATTGGCATGGCCAACGCCAATGCACTGCTTTTAGCCAATGCCACTTTTGATGCCGTAACAAAGATCGGTTATCCCGAAGCCAACCTGATCTTGTCACAATGCGCCATCTACCTGGCCACCTCTCCTAAAAGTAATGCCGCCTGTATGGCTATTGGCAAGGCATTGTCAACAGTAAACAATACAGGCGACCTGCCGGTGCCTCTGCACATCCGCAATGCGCCCACCCGGCTGATGAAAGACCTGAATTACGGCAAAGGCTATCAGTATTCACACAACTTTGAAAACAATTTCAGCGAACAGGAATACCTTCCCGAGAAAATTGCGGGCACTTCTTTTTACGAACCAGGAGTCAACGCGCGTGAACAGGAACTGCGCAATTATTTAAAAAAACTGTGGAAAGAAAAATATAACTACTGATGCAAGAACCCAATATCGAGTGGACCTGCAAGGCTTTTGCAGACTTGTCAACAATCGAATTATACCAGATCCTGCAATTACGGGCGGCCGTTTTTGTAGTGGAGCAGCACTGCGTTTACCAGGATCTTGATGGAAAGGATCTGAAGGGGTATCATTTAATCGGTTGGCATAATGGCGCTGCTGTTGCTTATACGCGGTTACTACCCAAAGACGTTTCTTATCGGGAGCAATCGATCGGACGTGTGGTAACGGCGCAAACCTATAGGGCCTTAGGTCTTGGGCGGGTATTAATGGAACAGAGCATTGAAGCCAGCTACCGTTTGTTTGGCAAAAATCCCATCCGCATTGGCGCCCAGCAACACCTTAAACGCTTTTATGAATCCCTGGGCTTTCAACAAGCAAGCGACGTATATGAAGAGGATGGGATTCCGCATATTGAAATGGTGAAAAGCTAACCGCGCCACCTTCGTTGGTGTTGAGTCCGGCCATGAGCACAGAAAAAACACCAACGGCTTTCCGCCGCCGGTGTTATCGCCGCTGTAGGTGTTGCGTACAGCAGCGAGCGAGGGCAAAACACCCACAGCACTATTAGTTGGTGTTCTGCCATCGCCCCAGGCTCCACTCAACACCAACTAAGGAATAATTTTTCGTATCTTTCAGTATGCTATCCTTAATCACTGAATACCCGGCTTTTTTCACCGCTACCAACCTGGAATGGAAGGCGCTCCTGAAACCCGACAAATACAAGGACATTATCATCAACAGTCTGCGGTTTTTAGTAACTGCTAAACGCGTTAAGATTTTTGCTTTCGTAATCATGCGCAACCATATACATTTGATATGGCAGATGATGCCCGATCATTCACCTGATGCAGTGCAACGCGACTTTTTGAAATACACGGCACAGCGGATAAAGAAAGATCTGGAGCGTTTGCATCCAGACACATTGCAGCACTTTAGGGTTGACGCAAAAGACAGAGCATATCAGTTTTGGGAGCGAAACGCATTAAGCATAGAATTACGTTCACACCCGGTTTTTATGCAAAAACTCAATTACATCCATCAAAACCCAGTAAAAGCGAGAATTTGTAAATTTCCTGAAGCATACAAATATTCATCAGCCGGGTTTTATGAAACGGGGAAAGACTATTGGGGATTTTTAACACATTACCACGATTGAATGCAACCGTCGCTGTGGGTGTTGAGTGGGGCAGTGAGCAAGGGCAAAACACCCACAGCACTATTCGTCTCCGTTGGTGTTGCGCGCGGCCATGAACGTAGGAAAACACCAACGGCTTCGCCTTGTTTGTTGGTGTTTTATCCGGCTTCTCTCCCACGCGCAACACCAGCAAAGGCTACCTGCTCCTGAACACAATTGTATCAGTAACGGCTACTTTCGCCGGTTTCAATGTTGCCGTATAAGCTAAATTGAACTTATAAATTTTGGCAGGTTTCAAATTAAGGGCAGCCGGTTTATCGCTTTTTATTGTAGAAGGCGACGCTTTATCGTCCTCCGCCTCCTTTTTATACCCTTTTACTTCAACAGGGATTAATTTTAAGGTTTGCCCTTCACGGGCAGGTGCAGCCTTCGTTTGTCTGGTTCCATAACCTGTTACTATTACTTCTTGCAGGGGCCTTTTTACACCATAACCCACAACCACTACCTCGTCTGGTTTTTTGGCCGGTTGCGGGGCCTTATCGCTCTTCTCATCATTTGTGTGTATTTCTATCACCCCATTTTTCGCTTTTTCGCCATATTCCATTTCCCTTGCCTTATCATTCTTAAACACATTTATCGATTTGATCTTCTCGGAATTTATATTTTTAAGAGCAGCCTTGTCCATCATCTTTCCGTCAAGCAGATACACGCCGTCGAACCTTTCAAAAGCTACCCCGGCAGATTCTGTATGCACCACACCATTGCCATCTGGACTAACCGTTCCATTGGCATTCTTTGCTGTAATACGCACCCCGGCAACTGCGCCATGTAACCGTAATTCTGGGGTTAGTAAAGTATCATCCGTGTTCTTTAGCCGCAATTGAATATTGCCTCGGTTACTAGAATCGACTACCATAACTCCTTCTTTTTTGGTTGTTATAATTACCACACCATTCCTTCCTTTTTCTCCATACAATTTCTCTGCGGTATTGTCTTTCAAAACTGATATCGATTGGATCGTATTGGCATCAATTTCACTAAGACCTTTTTTGCTGTCAAGCTCCTTTCCATCTACAATGTACAATGGAGGATTTACAGATACTGCGGTACGTGGCGACCGGCGCATCACATATACGGAATCAAACCCAAAGTCCCTTTCTCCATCCTGGCTCAAATGCATTTTTGCCGCGGGTGCGTGTCCATATTCCCGTTCGTATTTTTCCTTATTGGCATCCCATTCAGACCTGCGCATCCTTGTAACAATATCGGCAGGATCTTTTATATTCTTACTGAAGCCTGCATTCGCTACAACTACGTAATATTTCTTTTGACCCGGTTTGGACGGAGTGGTGTCCTTTGGGATCAATGCCAATTGCAGTTCTTTTTGGATAGTTTCGCTTAAGCTGCCGGTTGCCTTAGCGGGCAATTCTGTGGTAGCGCTCCCGGCTTCTTTTTTTACTTCGCGCAGTACTTCTTTTCTAAAAGCCAATAGCAGCACCGCCACTACGGGCAAGAGGAATAAGAATTTTGCCAGGTGCACCCTCGCCGACCTAAGAGTATTCATCATAGCAATCCTGTTTTTTAAAGAAGAAAAATTAAAATGATTGGTAAACGCAAATTGTTTATTGCCCATTACCTTCAGCAACAGGTACTGATATTCCTTCTTATCCATCCCGTTTTGGAGCACCTGTTTGTCTGCCAGAAACTCCAGGTTCTGCTTGATGCTTTTTCGCAACAGCCAAACAAAAGGGTTAAACCAAAGCAGGATGCAAAGCAATTCGCTCCAGATAATATCCAGCGTATGCTTTTGTTTTACATGCACAAATTCGTGCCGGATAATCTCTTCCAATTCTTCGCCGCTGTGCAATTCAGTATTAATGAAAATAGCGTTACCAAAGGAAAAAGGCCGCATATCTTCATCCAACTGGTAAATACGCGTACGATCGTCAGATATCAGTTGTGCCTTTCTTTTAATGCGTAGAAAAGAGCAGAACATGATCAGGAAACGGGCCAGTAAGATCAATGACCCCAGGGCAGCGATAAGCAGCACCCAGTCCCAGGTAGTTAAGGATTCAAAAAAAGAGGGATCGGTGGCTGCAGAAGAAAAACCAAATACGGGAATCAGTTGCACCAGGGCATTTCGATCCAGTTCTTTTTTTTGCAACTCAGGCATAATATCAATCAACGGAATGATAAAGCTCAGCATGCTATACCCCAACAGGTACCAACGGTTCCAGCCATAAAAGGTAAGCCTCCTTAACAGTAGCTGGTAAAACAAATGTACCACCGCAAGACAAATACTCAATTTCAGAATATAATCAATAATGACAGGCATGGGAGGAAATTGAAAATTTAAAATTAAGAATGTAAAATTTAGAACGCAGCGTTTAGCATTGAGCGTTTCCGGTGATCAGTTTTTTAGCCATCAGTTTTCAGTAGTTTACAAAACGAGCTGACTGCTGACCGCTGATAACTGAAAACTATTTCTTCTTACCCGATTCAATCAGCTTTACAATATCTTTCAGTTCCTGGGCCGATAATTTTTTCTGATCTACAAAAAAGTTCACCAGCTCCTTGTACGAATTGCTGAAATAGTCTTTTACAACATTGCCCATAAATTTCCGTTTATACTCTTCTTCAGAAATAGCCGGCTTGTATACATATACATTGCCAAAAAGGCGCGCCGACACATATCCCTTTTTCTCCAGGTTCTTAATAGTAGAAGCCACTGTAGTATAAGGCAGTTGTTCAGACATCAGATCCATAAAAGCTTTTACATTCCCTTCGCCTACCTGCCATATGGCTAACATTAACTGTTCTTCCTGTGCTGATAAATTTTTCATTCTATTACGATTTGAAAATAAAACTACGAAATATTCGTAATTAAAAAAATATTTTTTCCCTTTTTTAAGACAACCCATCCCGTGGATTCTCCATCCTATTATTATCTTTGACGTACATTTTTTATAAAACAAACAAAATGAAGTATTTAGTTTTTCTTTTTATTGCAATAATAAGTTTTTTGCCCGGTTACAGCCAGGGGCTGCCCCCCTATAAACAATACCGCACCATTCCCGCGGTAAAATTATTGAACCCTGACAGCACCGGCTATGAGTTAAAAGCAAAACTCCAGAAAAATAAACCGGTACTGATCATGATATTCAGCCCGGAATGTGACCACTGCAAACATGAAACGGAGGAAATGCTGAAAAATATCGACAAGTACAAAGATATCCAGATCGTAATGGCCACCCCCCTGCCCCTTAAAGAAATGGCCGGTTTTATTACCCATTACCAACTGCAAAAATATCCCAATATTCTTGTAGGCCGTGATTATTCTTATACCTTCCCCGTATACTACAATATCAAGAACCTCCCCTTCCACGCTTTTTATAATGCCAACAAACAACTCATTACTGCGTTTGAAGGAAGTATGTCCAGCCAGGCCGTATTAAAAATATTCGGTAAATAATTATTCTTTTTTTGAAACGGCAGCCTGGTAGAAAAGCGGAAACTCTTTTCTCCAGGCTGCTTCATTATGATGCCCCCCGCTTCGTATTACAACAGTGACACGGGATTTTGAAACCGCCGTAAGCCCTTGCGCAGCCTTTAACAGATCATTGGGCATCGTATCTCCTTCCTGCATACCCACATAAAAATAAACGAACGCATTCAGAGCCGGCCCGAGCTTTTTTATATCACCATAGATCTTATCATCCGTTACCCAGAAAGACGGAGAAAAAACACCAACATTGCCGAACAGCTTTGGATATTTTAATGCGGTATAAAAAGAGATCAGTCCGCCCATAGAACTGCCGGCTATAAAAGTATTTGTTTTGCTTTTTAACGTGCGATAATGTTTATCAATATAAGGTTTTAGGGTTTCCCCCAGGAAAGAAGCATACAAGTCTCCTTCCGCGCCGGGAATCTTTTTTACACCATAAGGGCAATACTCATTCAGCCGCTTATCGCCGCCATTATCAATGGCTACAACAATAGCGCGCGGAAGAGCGGTCTGGTCCATAAACCCATCCACATCCCATTCCCCTGCAAACGAGGTATAAGCGTCAAAAATATTTTGCCCATCCTGAAGGTATACCACCGGGTACCGCTTTTGATTCTTGTTATAGCCCGGAGGCAGGTAAATTCTTAAAGTACGGTAGCGCTTTAACTGCGGTAGATAAAACCGGTCCAGTATCGTTACATTTTTACTTGCCGTATGCATTTTTTCACTTTTTGTAAAATGATCCTGCCATCCTTTAACAACAATATGAATAACGGTATCGGAGTTTAATTGCAGGCTTCGATTACCGGCGCGCTCCCCGCCGGGACCCGCTTCACCCTGCTCCCAGCTTCCCCCGGTAAGTTTAAACTCAATAGCGCCCTTCTTTACCGGAACAGAAAGCGCATAGCTGCCTGCTTGTTTTTGAAACTGGTAATTACTGGCATTTGGATTCCATCCGTTCATAGTGCCTGCAAGAAAAATCGTTGCATTTGCAGGGGTATAAGATGGGAAAGAATCCAGGACAACAGAAAGTTGGTACGATTGCGCCGTAGCTACCGTATAACTCAGCAGCATCATGCTTGCCAGGAAAAAATGTGTTTTCACCTGCTGAAATTACGACTGTTTGTTTTAAAAAAGATTCTTTACCCAAACGGAAACCATAATCGGATGGCTTTCATTATTTTTGACCAAATTGATCCTAATGATAAAAAAGCTTCCCCTGCTGCTGCTTGTCCTTTTGACCTCCTTTTCAGGCAGTGCACAGCATGTTGTAAAACGTCCAAAATTAGTAGTAGGCATTGTAGTAGACCAAATGCGCTGGGATTACCTGTATCGTTATGCCGACCGATACGGCAAAGGCGGTTTTAACCGGCTGCTGAATGATGGGTTTTCCTGCGAAAATACCTTTATCAGTCACTTGCCTTCGTTTACGGCTGTAGGGCACACCACCATTTTTACCGGGTCCGTTCCCGCAATACATGGCATTGCCGGTAACGACTGGATCGATGAGGCCACCGGAAAATCGGTTTACTGTACCGATGATTCCACCGTACAGGGAGTAGGAAGCACTTCAAAAGCGGGAAAAATGTCTCCCAGAAATAACCTGGCTAGCACCATTACAGATGAATTGAAACTGGCGACCAACTTCCGCTCAAAAGTGGTGGGTGTTTCCCTGAAAGACAGGGCTTCGATTTTGCCCGCCGGGCATACCGCCGATGGCGCTTTCTGGTTCGACGATGAAAGCCGCCGGTTTATTTCCAGCACCTGGTATATGAAAGAACTGCCGCAATGGACAAACGAATTTAACGGCAAAAAAGAACCGGAAGCCCTGGCGGCAAAACCCTGGACCACTTTATATCCTATTAATACCTACACACAAAGCACTGCTGACGATGTTCCCTGGGAAGGAAAATTCAAAGGGGAAAAAACGACTGCCTTTCCGCATGATATAAGCGAACCTTTCAAAACGGATCCGGATGTGATCCGGAGCTCCCCTTACGGTAATACCCTGACGCTGGACTTTGCAAAAGCCGCCTTAGACGGTTACAAATTAGGAACAGGTTCTTTTACTGATTTTCTTACGATCAATTGCGCTTCCACTGATTATGTGGGCCACAAGTACGGACCTAACTCGATTGAAGTAGAAGACGTTTATTTACGGCTGGATAAAGATCTGGAAGCTTTTTTTAATTACCTCGATCAAAAAATAGGCAAAGGCAAATACCTCGTTTTCCTGACAGCAGATCACGGCGCGGCACATTCGATCGGCTTTATGCAAAACCACAAAATACCTGCAGATTTTTTGCAGGATGGAAAAATGGTAACGGCATTGAACGAGCTATTGAAAAAGCAATTCGGGGCAGATAAGCTGATACTGTCCGGCGCAAACTACCAGATCCATTTTGACAATAAACAGATAGCTGAAAAAAAATTAGATTACGCCGCCATTAAAAAAACAGCAGTGTCTTTTTTGCAAAAACAGCATGGCGTGCAATTTGTGGCCGACCTGGGTAATATTGGAAGCGAATCCATTCCGGAACCCATTAAAACGATGATCATAAACGGGTATAATTATAAACGTTCCGGCCCAATCGAGATCATTCCCGACCCTGCCTGGTTTAGCGGAAAACCCGGAGGCACCGGAACCACACATGGTACCTGGAGCCCGCATGATACGCATATTCCATTACTCTGGTACGGCTGGGGCATTCAGCCTGGTAAATTAACCCGGGAAGTGCATATGACCGATATTGCGCCTACGCTTGCGGCCCTGTTACATATTCAGCGGCCCAACGGATGCGTGGGTGCGGTGATACCTGAAGTAGCAAAATAAAAACTTTTGGAAGCGGAAAGTCCAAAACAATGTCTTTCCGGCAATGTCCATAGCGATTCGGGGCGTCCTTCGCCTCAAACTTTTATTTTATACGAAACTGAGTCATATTTCAGACCAGTTCTTTCCCATGTTAGTCACTGCTTTTCTCTATTTCTTTCGTCTTACCGTTATTTGATTTTCAAAGATTTCTAAAACACCTTCTACTTCTTGATTTTTAAATAAAACAACCATTTGTCCGTTATTTTTCAAAAAAACTTCTGGATTGTATGTCCAAATGCTTTTGTCAGAAACAGTATCAATGGTTAGGAATCTATTATTTTCAATCTTGGTTAGGAATGTTTTTTTAAAGTCAGTAACAATATGATACAATTGTCCATTGTATGGAAATGAAGCAAGTATCAATACGCCAATGCTGTCAACTAACTGTTTCGTCCCATTTGTTGATGTTGACTCGTCATCACCAACATACTTAACAATTGCTTTTCTGTTTCTTGGCTTAGGCAGTTCAAAAACGACCATTAACTCAGGATTGCTAATTTCAAGAATTTCCGAAAATCCTCTCATATGAGCCAATGTGTTTGTTATGTAATATTTTCCGTTCAGTTTGTTAACTACTACAGCACAAGTTGAAGCAGCAGAATATTCAATGCCCGTCTTTTTGTTTTTGAATTTTATTGTCCCGCCCCATTCACCGTTACAAGTCTTTGATACAATATATAAACTGTCTTCAAAAATATTATTTGAATTTATTCTGAAGTCGTTTTTGCTAAACCCGTCTTGTCCTACAATATCCTTGATGACAAACTTGTCTTGTCCGAAACAGTTCATTGTCAAAAAAAGTGTCAATAATATGATTGGTCTATTCATCTTGCGGTTGCGTTAAAATAGTCGAAATGTGTCAACCAATTTTTCTTTTAGATAGATCTGTCTAACCAATGCAATTGCAAGTCCCAATGGACAGTTGCTTTTTGCTCATCGCCCACCGCCAAGTTCTTTAATTTTTGCTTCTATTTGTTTGTTGTAATCTTCTATTTGTGCTTCGTATTGGTTTGTTTCCTCTGAAACCCCTTTGTAAAGCAATTCGTAACTCTTAATTCTAAGTTCGCAATACTCCTTTAAAAGTTTGTTCCTGGTTCTGATTTCAAGAGGCAATTCTAAATCATCAAAACTTTCAATAAGGTTTATGTTTTGGTTCCAGTAATAAATTCCTCTATCCTTAATTCCGTAAAGTATTTTGCCCCTCGGCGTATTTTGTGGCATGTTGTAAACTTCTAACGCCTTTGATTCTATTGAAACGAATTCTTTCATTTTCGCATCGTATGTTCCAATGTTGTTAGGCATTTTCTTGTAAACAACAAAAGAAGAAACAAGTATTAAAATTGTCAACAACCCAATTGTTCCAAATTTCAACTTGTCTTCGCCAGGCTTTTTCAGGCTTGGAATAAAAGCATAACCAATAATGAGCCCGCCAAGCAAACCACCAATGTGCGCTGCGTTGTCAATACCACCCTTAAGTCCATAGATTAAATTATAACCAACAAAAACAGCAATACTTGTAAGTAATGGTTTCCTCGCCGTTTTCTCAATCAAATTTGTTGTCAGCATTGCAAGAAAAACGCCATACATACCAAATATTGCGCCCGAAGCACCTGCGCTAATTGTCAGGTCGTGCCACCATAAACTTGTAATACTTGCCGTAATTCCTGTAAGCAGGTAAGCAGAAATAAATCTTGTTCTGCCTAAAAGTGGTTCTAACAAAACACCGATGTAAAGCAACGCATACATATTCAGTAAAAGGTGGAAAATGCCAACATGCAAAAAACAATTTGTCAACAGTCGCCACCATTGCCCTTCCAATGTTATTGGCCGGAAGTTCGCTCCCCAATTCAATAAACTTTCATTGTCTGGCATCAATATGTTTACACCGCTAATTGTCATTAAAATGAAAACTAGAATGTTCAGGTCTATTAGAATTGGCGTAATGAAAAATCCTTGTGTTGGTTTGAAAATTGAAAAGAAATTTTTGATTTGTTCTGCCGTTGTTGCTGGTGGCAACTTTAATATATCTTCTTCTTGTGAAACAAGCTGTTCTTTTAGTTCTTGATATTTTGAATCAAGTTGTTCTTTCGTTAAGGTCGGTTTTAGTTCTTCAAAACAGGAAATGAATTTAGCAATGTTTTTTTTATTTTTTCCCCAATCCATCATTTCGTTTCCCGTTGATGTACTTTGAATATTCGAAATTCCGTCTTCGATTTTGATTTTAATTTCTGCGTTCCAGGAAAGCATTCCATTGTCGGTGTATGCGATAAGTCCATCGTCGCTGATGTAACCAACTTTCCAACTTAATTTTGCTGCCGTTTCATTTGCAAGAGCAAGAAATTGCTGTTGTGTCAAATCGTTTAGAGGAAAATCCTCAACATGTTTTGGTGTAAATCCTACTGCCATAATCTTTGTTTGTCTGTTAGTTGCTGTGTCGGGCTACAATTGCCCATAACTAATTTACTACCGAATATAATTACTTTTCTTTATTTGCCGAACAGTCGTTTAATTATCTTATTTATCAATAAACTGGAGTGATAAAATCTTTTAATCCCTGCCACCCCACATCAATGCGAGTCGCACAGGTCCCACAAATAAACAACCTACACATCCCGCTTTTCGGCGTTTCGTAATTCTATTTCACTATCATTCAACAAAAATTTGGTTCAAAATAGCTATAATACATACCGGGCAAGCATTACAGCCGGACAACATATTGTTTCAAATTGAAGAGCATCTCTTCTTTATTTCAGCTTCTCCCGCTTCCCGGCAGATTCACTGCTGTTCGATCCTAACTTTTATTTTATCGTCCATCTTTGCCGGGCAGGCATCCGGCGATTTTTATAATCCGATCATCGCCCGCTCTTGATCACAAACAAGAAAACTACAGGATGCTTCCCGAAGCCGTATTTTAGCGTCTACAATCAAAAACAATGGAATTAATGAACCAATTTGAGCAGGCGGTAGCCGACAGCAAGGGCTTATCCGAAAAGCCTTCCAACGAAACGCTGCTGCAACTGTACTCCTTATACAAACAGGCAACAGAAGGAGATATAAATACAGACCCGCCGGCCAACCCCTTTGATTTTGTAGCTAAGGCCAAATACAATGCGTGGGAGGATCAAAAGGGAAAAACCAGGGAAGCGGCCATGGCAGCATATATTGCATTGGTATCAAAGCTGAAAGATAACTAGTGCCGTGTAACCGTTCGGGTTTGATAGTTCATTGGCACTGTCTCATTTCCCGCCAAATTGTTTCTCCTTAAGTATGGTATGCAATGCATCCCGGTAGGTATCCCCGATCGGAATGACCTGTGCCCCTATAAAGATCCGGTTTCTTTCAATAACATCAATCTTTTCAAGCGCCACTACAAAAGATTTATGCACCCGTACAAATTGATTTTTGGATAACGCCTCCCCTATCGTTTTAAGATTATCCAGGGCAACCAGTTTTTCACCGGCAGTATGTACCGCTATATAATCTTTTAATCCTTCTACAAATAAAATATCCTTTACAAATACCTTTACAAAACGGCTGTCTGTTTTGATAAAAATAAATGGTTCAGAAGCAACTATTCCGGGAGTCTGTATGGAGCCTGGCGTGCTTATTTCCGGTTTAAGTTGCAGTAATGTTCTGGCCTTTAAGGCCGCCGTATAAAAACGTTCAAAGGAAATCGGCTTTAGCAGGTAATCTGCCACATTATATTCATAACTATCCAGTGCATATTCGCCGTATGCAGTCGTTAAAATAACCTGCGCAGCATTGCCCATGATCTTCATAAACTGGATGCCCGTCAGTTCCGGCATCTGGATATCCAGAAAAACCAGGCCCACGGGGTGATCCTTCAGGTATTGCAAGGCTTCCAGGGGATTCGTAAATTCACCAGCCAATGAAAGAAAAGGTGTTTTCTCTATATAATCCTTTACCAGCGCCGCCGCCCAGGGCTCATCATCTACTACAATACATGAAATCATCTGCTATACTAATTTTAAGGTCATCTCGCAATTAAAACAGTCCCCGGTACTGGTGATCGTTAATATATGTTTGGCCGGGAACAAAAGCTCCAGGCGTTTTTTCAGGTTATGCAGGCCGATGCCGCTGACTGCATCCTTCTGATGCCTGTTGATTTTGTTATGGGTACGAAAGTACAGTATTGTTCCGTTTAAGGAAACTTCAATGGTGAAAGGCTGTTCCGGCAGGGTAACCACCCCATGTTTGAACCCGTTTTCAACAAACGGGATCAGCAAAAGTGGTGGTATTTCAGGATCGTAAGGCAATACCCCAGCAACCAGTACCACATGGGAAGTGCCGGAAACCCGCAACGAATGCAATGCTATATAATCCCGGATATACTGTAATTCCTGGCTTAACAGCACATGATCGGCTTTTGCACCCTTTGTAAGATAACGCATCATTTCGCTTAGCCGTTGAATAGCCGGCAGGGCTTTATCCGAACCATGATAAACCAATGAATAAATATTATTTAGGTTGTTAAACAAAAAATGAGGGCTCACCTGCGATTTTAGAAAATTTATTTCCGCTTTTGCTTTCTCCGTTTTAAGATCGGCATTCTCTTTTACACTTTTTATAAAACTGATCAGCAACCAGATCATAATGCTGGAGATAATGACAACACCTGCATAATTCAGATTATCTTTTATATAAAACTGCAACGTAACCCCCCGGTAGTAGTTATGAATGCCCAACCAGGCAGGATAGATTATTTCCTCAATAAGATACCTGGAAAAAATAAAGAAAAACAGCAATACTACCCAGGCAACAGCGGCCCACCCATATTTTTTCTTTTGAAAAAACCAGGGCATAATAAAAAGATAATTGATGTAAAAGGTAACGGCAGCCACTGCATTAAACGATACGCTTAGCAGGGGACTGGAACGCCCTCCCGGGAAATAAGGAGCCAGGCGTATCAGCCAGAATGCAATATGGATCAGTATAATATTTCCTTTCTTCATAATTGCTGTAAAGTAAACAATATACTGTAAGAGCGCTTTACCCATCTGCAAACAGCCTTGCCAGATCTGCAAACAAGCCTTTTTAATCTGCAAACGCAATTTGTCTTTACCGACTCGTTTGTCGGATCCATAACGGTGTTTGCAGAAATACAAAAAATAAGTTGTAACAGTTTCTCATTTTGCGCGTGTAAAAATAAAGACCGCATACCAGTAACAAACACACAGCTCATATGAAACTATTTTTCACTTTCCTTTTAAGCACGCTTGCAACCGCATTAACCGCACAAAATAACACGATCCTGAAAGGGAGGATCGTCAATTCAGAAAAACAGGCCCTGCCTTTGGCTACAGTGCAACTGCTGAATATTGACGGAGCGTTGATCAATACGGTCGTTTCGGATAGTACCGGAGCCTATCATTTTTCAGCTAAAGCCGGTAGCAGCTACTATTTACAAGCTTCATTTACGGGTTATAAAACGCAAAAATCGGCAATAGTAAAGTTACAGCATGAGGAAGTATATCTTACCCCGGACCTGGTGCTGCCACCTCTTGCAAAAAATCTGACCGCTGTAACGGTTTCCACAACAAAAAAGCTATATGAAATAAGAGCCGATAAACTGGTAATGAATATTGAAAACAACCCCGTTGCTGCAGGCAATTCGGTTTTCGAGGTGGTGAAGCTGGCGCCTGCGGTTACTGTAGACAAAGACGATAACCTCCTGCTTAAGGGAGCCGGTACCCAAATTTATATCGATGGCAGGCCAGCCTATCTCTCCGGCCAGCAATTGACAGAATATCTAAAGAGTCTTCCTGCAGACATTGTTGCCACCATTGAGATCATCACCAACCCTTCCAGCAAGTACGATGCGGCCGGCAGTTCAGGTATCATCAATATCAATCTAAAGAAAAATAAATTATACGGCATAAATGGCATGGCCACGCTTGGAGGCGGTATAGGCAGCTACTCAAAGGCCAATGGTGGGTTAGGCCTCAATTACCGGAAGGGAAAGATCAATATTTACGGGAACAGCTATCTTGGTTATAGTGAAACGTATAATGAGCTAAACCTGAATAGTATTATGCGAGGCACTACCGATACCATTTATCAAAACAGGAACAATTACTGGCATCCCAGGGGAAAGTGGTGGAACTATACCCTGGGTATGGATTATGCAATTAACAATAAAACCACGTTCGGTATTTTATTTAATGGCAGCCTTTATAATGCACCAACAAGAACAGACAACACCACCAACTTCCTGAACGCAATGCAACAGCGATACCAGTCCATTCAAAGTGTAAAAAAGGAGCATTCCAACACCAACAATAATGCGCTGAACCTCTATTTCAAAAAAACACTGGACAGCCTGGGAAGTGAAGTGGTGGTGAATGCGGACTACGGCAACTATGCACGCAATGAAACGGATATAAATAATAACAACTTTTACAATGAACAGGATCAGGTATTTCAGGATCCGTATATTTTTCGCAACAACCAGCCTGCTGCGGTGCAATTATTTTCCGCTAAACTGGATTACACCAAATACTTTTCACCAAAAACAAGGTTGGAAGCAGGCGCTAAATACAGCCTGGTAACCAATGATAATAATTTGATCGCAGACTCGCTTGAAAGCCAACAATGGGTAAATGATAATTCCCGCTCGAATCATTTTATTTATAGGGAACAGATTGCCGCCGCCTATACCAGCTTTATGAAAGACTGGGGAGCAATCTCCGCGCAAGTCGGATTAAGGGCAGAGCAGACCATCGGAAGCGGTGAATCGAAAACCCTGAACCAGACAGATGAACGGAATTATCTAAATCTTTTTCCAACTGTTTTTCTTTCACAAAAATTAGATTCGGTAAATACCCTGCAACTCAATTATGCGCGTCGTATCAGCCGCCCTTCCTACCAGAGTCTGAATCCCTTTGTAATGTATGTAGACCCTTATACTGTATTTAAGGGAAATCCTTACCTAAGGCCTTCTTACTCCAATTCTTTTGAATTAAAGCATATTTATAAACAATTACTGTTTACGACCCTTTCTTACAGGTTCTCCAACAAAAATCAGGTACAAACCATTCAGCAAGATGCAGGTACCGGGCGCGTAACAACCATTAATGAAAACGCGGGAAGGACCGATTATGTGCGCCTGGATGTTTCCATCCAGTTACAACCGGTCAAATGGTGGTCTGCTCAAAATAATATCGGCATTAACTGGTCAAGAAGCTTGTCGGATATACCGGGCTTCAGCTATGATACAAAAGCCTTTTCAGGCGATTTAAGCTCCAATCATAGCTTTACTCTGAATAAAAACCTGAAACTGACGACCAATTTTTATTATTCGGCCCCCGGAAAGTCGGGCATTGCAAAACTGTTAAGCAGTTATGCCTGGTCAGTGGGCGCGCAGCAGCAATTATGGAACCAGAAAGCCAGTATCCGCTTTAATATCTATAACCTGCTCTCCACACATACCTACCGTGCGCACTACCTGGGCGAGGGCATTGATATTGTATGGCGGAATGAATGGGAAGGGCGCCGGTTTAACCTGAGCTTTGTATATAAATTCGGCAACCAGAAAATAAAGGCCGCCAGGGAGCGCAATACTTCCTCAGAAGAAAAGAACAGGATCAGCTTATAACTCCGGCAGCATTGTATATAGGGCAGGAACAACGGCTATGCCTGATCATGCCTGGTTCGCAGCACTTTAACCGTTACCAGCAATTGCCCCAGGTGCCGCATGGTATGCTCGGCCGCATGAAAACAAAGTCCAAAAACAGTGGCTGGCAACCCCGCACGCCCCACCTTCCTTTCTTCGGTTAAAGTGCCCGCTTCAAATTTTTTATAGCGGTCGATCGCTGTATCAATAGCATTTTCCAGCACTTCCAGCAACTCTTTAATAGTGCTGTTGTCAACAACTGTTTCACTTTTCAAATATATAAATTGTGCTTCCGAAAGCATCGCTCCTTCCGCATAGGTCAGCAGCCGGTCCAGCACGCCCGCAATATGTTTTAAGTGAAACCCCACAGCGGCTAAGCCCGCCGGACGCTCCCAAAGCAGCGCTTCCGGAAACCCCTCCAATATACTTCTGATCTCTTCTTTTGTCTGTAATAATGCATCTGCTGCGGGCTGCAACTGTGGCGCCAGGCCCGGTGTTTTACTCCCGCGCAGCCATACTTCCGTTTTTGTTTCCATGCACTAAAAGTTTCGGCTAAAGGTATAACAAAAGCGTAACGAAAGCCACTGAAACACTGAAGGAGCAGTTATTCCAGCGCCGTGAACACTCAAACCGAAGCCTTATTAACCATACAGCTATTACAGTCCACGTGTTCTTGCCTCATTGCGTCGTTGTGCGAATAAACGCCACTGAATACACGGAAAGAATAATCACTGCGAAGCCGTGAAGCTAAGACCCCTCGCGCCTTCGCCCCTTTGCCATCGCGTGAAATAACCGCTGCATCTTTGCTCCATTGCGCCGCCGTGTGAAACCTCCCGCACCAAAACAAAAAACCCCGCCATCCGGCAGGGTTCCTATAATCAATAAGTTCAGGTTATACTCTGAAGTGTGCAAACGCCTTGTTTGCTTCAGCCATACGGTGGGTATCTTCTTTCTTTTTGAAAGCGGCACCTTCACCCTTGCTGGCAGCAACAATTTCGTTAGCCAGTTTATCAGCCATGCTGCGGCCGTTACGGTCGCGGCTGTAGCGGATCAGCCATTTGATGCTCAATGAAATTTTACGATCGGGGCGTACTTCAGAAGGAATCTGGAAAGTTGCACCACCAATACGACGGCTGCGTACTTCTACAGCAGGCGTTACATTAGCCAACGCTTTTTTCCAAACCTCGTACCCGTCATCATTGGTTTGTTTTGCCACCTTATCCAGCGCATCGTAAAAAATAGTGAACGCGCCACTTTTTTTACCTTCCCACATCAGGTTGTTTACAAAACGGGTAACCAGTTTATCGTTGAACTTAGGATCCGGTGCTAACGGAAGTTTCTTGGCTTGTGCTTTACGCATCTCTTATAGTTTATTTCTAATATCTAAAATCTAATGTCTGATCGCTGAGAATTACTTCTTAGCTTTTTTCGTTCCGTATTTGGAGCGGCTCTGCTTACGGTCTTTTACACCGGCAGTATCCAGGCTACCCCGTACAATGTGGTAACGTACACCCGGTAAATCCTTCACACGACCTCCTCTGATCAAAACGATCGAGTGCTCCTGCAGGTTATGCCCCTCACCCGGAATGTAGGCGATCACCTCTACCTTATTTGTCAAACGCACTTTCGCAACTTTGCGCAGCGCAGAGTTTGGCTTTTTAGGAGTAGTAGTGTACACACGGGTACAAACGCCACGGCGCTGCGGACATTGGTCCAAAGCCCTGGATTTGCTTTTTGCTTTTATAATTTCTCTTCCTTTACGAACTAACTGATTAATAGTAGGCATTCTTTAATGCTTTAATTTTAGGACGGCAAAGGTAACATTTGTACCTGAACTTTCAAAAATAATTCTCACTTTTTCTGCACGGCCCCATTTTTTTGAACCGGCTGCAGTAATCCTGCTCAACTTTCTTGTGTTACTCACTTGTGCTGCAGAATATATAATCATCTGTTTTTCATATAATTACAAAAACAGACCGGGCTTTTATACCAGATCTGTTTCATTATGAGCTGCTTAATCAAATTACTGCGTGGAACGGGAACGTCAAACTATAAATCTGAAATGCCGAAGGCCGAACGCCCCATGTCAAACGGGAAACGAGAAACATCAAACATCAAACCCCGAACCTGAAACGCTAAACCTTCTCCAGCCATCCGTGCGGATCGCCATGCAGATTTTCTTTATAATCCAGCAAATATTTTTTCATATCTGCAGATACCTTCATGCTATCCACATCAAATTCCATTACGAGATCTTTGTATTTCAGTTCCTTAACATGGGAAATAGTAGCTGCCGTACCGCAACCGAACACTTCCTTCAACTGGCCGGTTCTGTAGGCTTCCACCAGTTCATCAATAGAAACCTTACGTTCTTCCACCTTATAGCCCTTCTCCTCAAAAGCTTCTATCAAACTCATGCGGGTAATACCATTTAAAATAGTGCCATCGGTCAGGTCGGGCGTAACAATAGTATCACCAATCATAAACATAATGTTCATGGCGCCCACTTCCTGTACATATTTATGTTCCAGCGCGTCCATCCACAATACCTGGTCGTATCCTTGTTTTTTTGCTTCTGCAGAAGACAATAAAGAAGCGGCATAGTTACCGCCGGTCTTGGCAGCGCCGGTACCGCCGGGAGCCGCACGGGTATATTTTTCTTCCACATAGATGCGGGCCGGCGCAGAAAAATAGGAGCCAACCGGTCCGGTAATGATCAGGAATTTATAAGAAGAAGACTCTTTAACCCCCAGGGTTTCTTCTGTTGCAAAAAGAAAGGGCCGGATGTACAGGGATTCATCATAGCCGGAAGGGATAAAATCCTTGTCGAGTTCGATGAGTTGCTTCATCCCGTCAATAAAGATCTCCTCGGGCACCTGTGGCATCGCCAGGCGCTCAGCCGAGCGGTTCATCCGCTTCCAGTTTTCATGCGGACGAAAAATATGGATATTGCCCTTTTCATCCTTATGGGCCTTCTGTCCTTCAAAAATAGTTTGGGAGTAATGCAGCACAGACAGCGCCGGGAGAAAACCGAGCGCCTGGTATGGGCGGATATTGACATTGGTCCATTCACCATTGACATAATCCGCTTCCAGCATATGATCCGAAAAATACTTGCCAAAACCCAGGTGCTTAAAATCCACCTTGTCCAGATTACTGTGACCGGTTTTTGTTACCGGTATACTCATCGCTTCCACCATAAAATATTATTTTTGATCCCGATACCCTTCGGGATTCTTGTAGCGAAGATACGAAAACCCGGAAAGTATTTGAACCACATAGGCACATAGAATTATTTAAATGATAACAAAAACATATCTTAAAGAACGCTCCTATGAAGTAGTAGGATGTGCTATTGGGTTCAACAAAAAATGAATGATAACATGAGTTTAAATAAAATTGACCTATCTGCGTCATTAGTGGCCCGGCTCTACCCCAGGTCTCTGTCCCTTAGTACGGACGGGATTGAAACGGCAGCGCCGCAGGTATCACAACCGCTGATGGAGGACACAGGGGTCATTGAAGAAAGCAGTGCTCCTCTTCTACAAAAGACCTCCCCCGACTGGAAATCATTAGGCGGCAATAATAAAAACATTACCGTGGTAGTGGATTATGCCACCGACCTCCATTTGCCCGATGTGGCTTTTGAGTTTTTATCGCAAATGCTGAATGCCTGCAAATTGGGACCCAACGATGTTGCTATTATTAACCGGAGTAATTACCGGGAAACGGGATACCAGGAATTGTTGGAACATTTTGAAAGCAAAACCGTGCTCTTATTTGGTGTAACGGCTTCCGGCTTTGGGTTTCCTTTTGAAACGCCTTTTTACCAGGTGCAAAATTTTTCCGGATATACGGTTATGCACGCTCCCACCCTTGATGCGCTAAAAGACGACAAGCCGGCTAAAATGCAGCTTTGGACCGCCTTTAAAAAAATATTCAATTTATGATCACACTCATTTTTGCCACCAATAACGAAAATAAGGTCCGGGAGATCCGCCAGGCATTACCGGAAGCGTTTGAAATCATTAGTCTTAAAGAAGCCGGGATTTTGAAAGACATCCCGGAGCCTTTTGATACCCTGGAAGAAAATGCGACGGAAAAATCCACGGTCATTCATAAAATGACCGGGAAAAATTGCTTCAGCGAAGACAGTGGTTTGATGGTAACGGCATTAGATGGCGCGCCGGGGGTAAAAAGCGCGCGTTTTGCGGATGGCGAGCCGGAGTATGCTTCCAATACAGATAAATTGCTGCACCTGCTCAAAGACACCCAGCAGCGAACGGCTCATTTCAAAACCGTTATATCGCTCATTATCAATGCAAAAGAACTGCAATTTGAAGGCATTTGCACCGGCCGGATCGCCACAGAAGCACAGGGAACCAATGGATTTGGTTACGACCCGGTATTTATTCCCGATGGCAGCGATAAAACTTTCGGACAAATGTCTTTAGAAGAAAAACAGGAATTTAGCCACCGGAAGAAAGCCGTTAAAAAACTGGTGGTATATTTGAAAGAAAGTATGCAGGTTGATAGGTTGACAAGTTAACAAGGACGTCCTTATCAACCTTTAAATTTGTAAACCTGTTAACGTTAAAACCCCGACTTAATAAAAAATTTAAAAACTTTGAGCACTGAAAGCAACCATAATATATCAGACAGCGACTTAATTAAAGGGTGCATTGATGGCGACCGGAGAATGCAGGAAGAGTTGTACCGTCGTTTTTCCCCAAAGATGTATGCCGTATGCTTGCGTTACGCTTCAAATACTGATGAAGCTCAGGATATTTTGCAGGACGCATTCATAAAGGTTTACAAAAAGCTGGACAGTTTCAGGGGTGACGGGTCCTTTGAAGGATGGGTACGCCGCATTTTTGTAAATACGGCTATTGAACATTTCCGGAGAAAGAAATACCTGCAGCCGGTTACAGAAAGGGAAGAAAATACAATTGAAGGAAAATATATTTCCGTACTGGATGAATTAGCTGAAAAGGATATATTACAACTGATCACCCAATTGTCGCCCGGCTACCGCACGGTATTTAATATGTATGTAGTAGAGGGCTACTCCCACAAGGAGATCGGTGATATGCTGGGCATTAGTGAAGGCACAAGCAAATCGCAGCTATCCCGGGCAAAAGCCATTTTACAGGATCTGGTTAAAAAATATATTGAGAACAAGGATAAAACAGAAACATTAAACAATGAACAGGCAACATAAACTATATGACTACCAGGTAACGCCGCCGGCTGACGCCTGGGAACGCATTGCCGGTTCGTTGGAAGAACAGCAACAGTTTTCCGCCGTTGCCCGGAAGCTGCAGGAAGCTGCAGTTACTCCGCCGGCTACAGCCTGGAAGGATATAGCCGGCGAACTGGATGACTTGCAGCAACTGGCACCTGTGGCCCGGAAGCTGGAAAGCATTGATGTGCCACCGCCCCCCGCTGTGTGGAATGCCATCCTTGATGAGCTTGACGCACATAATGATTTTGACCAGCTTTCAGAAAAATTAAACCAAATGGCCGTAGTGCCGCCGGCGGCTGTTTGGTCAAAAATTGAACCGGCGTTGCCCGGTAAAGTAGCTGCCGCCAAACCGGCTCCTGTAAAAACGGGTTCTTTTAAATGGGCACGTTATGCCGTAGCAGCCAGCGTTGTAGGCCTGCTTTGTTTTGCCACCATTCATCTGCTGGAAAAATCAGCAAAAAACAGGACAGCCGGCCTGGCCATTTTGAACAGCGGCAAAAAAGATAGCGGACCGGCAGCCATTACTCCTAAAGGCACCAGCACAACACCGCAAAATGAAGCCGGAACAGATTCGTCTGAGGAAGATGCCCCGTTATTTGCTCAACGTGAAAAAACACCTGGCCAGCCCACGCAGATCATGACGGCTACCGGGCACACCTATCATACTACCATCGAAAAAAACAAAGCCATCCAGGGACGGTATATCATGCTGATGACGGAGGACGGAAATGTGGTCCGGATGTCGAAAAATTTGGGAAATATAGCCGATTGTGTTTCCGGGGAAACTGCCGGTTCAGAATGTACCACCCAAATACAGGAATGGCAAAAGGAAGTGGCCAATGCGCCGGTAACGGTAACCCCCGATACCTTTCTTGACCTGCTGGATCTGGCAAATGCCGATTAGAAAAAGGTTATAGCAACATTGAACTCATTTTCGGAAAGGAACCAAAAAGCCAGGCTTTATTGTGCTGCTGAAGCGTGCGACGCAAGGCTGCTGATAGTACCGCAACAGCCGACCTCATAAAAATATGGCAAGAATAAAAGTAGCGTTACCGCAAATCTTTTCTTTTGTCTGCACCATTCCGGTGCGGGTTACCGATATTAATTATGGCGGACATGCCGGTAACGACAGTTTGCTGGGCATGATCCATGAAGCACGGGTGCAGTTCCTGGATCAGTTGGGTTATACTGAATTTGCTATTGAAGGTGCTGGGTTGATTATGACCGATGTGGCCATCGAATTTAAAAACGAAGTGTTCAGGGGCGATACGATTTTTGCGTCGGTAGCCGCGGGTGATTTTCACCGCGCAGGGTTTGACCTGTACTATTTGCTTGAAAAGGAAGCGGACGGGAAAAGAATTCCCGTCGTTTATGCGAAAACGGGGATGATCTGTTTTGATTATACACTTCGAAAAGTGATGGCCGTGCCCCAAGCTGCGGTGAAACGATTGCAGGAATAAACGTCAAATCGGGTAGCGATAATAATGAGCCGGAATCAATTTTATTAAGATGCGTAATCGTAAGTGGTTTGTGAGGACACAAACCATTGCCACCCCGCGGGCAGTGTCTTCACTGACCGGCAAGAGGAATATTTTTGATGCCGGTTCATTATAAGATGAAATTTCCGCGGATGGCGCAGATTAATGGCAGAAAAGAGAAACATTGCGAAGAAGCTCCGCGAATCAGCATGTTTGCATTTATTGAGTTGATTCCTGATTATGCAACTGCTTCTTCCTCTGCCTGATCGATTTCCACCACCAGGTTATCAATGATAAACTCCTGCCGGTCCATAGTGTTTTTCCCCATATAATATTCCAGCAATTGCTGAATATGGTCGCCCTGCTCTACCCGCATCAATTGTTTGCGCATATCGCCGGCAATAAACTGCGAAAACTCATCGGGACTGATTTCACCCAACCCTTTAAAACGGGTCACTTCCGGCTTGCCGGATAATTTTTTTATCGCCGCCTTTTTTTCGGCCTCACTGTAACAATAGATCGTTTCTTTTTTATCCCGCACCCGGAACAAAGGCGTTTCCAGCACATATACTTTTTCCTGTTTTACCAGCTCCGGAAAGAACTGCAGAAAGAAGGTCATAATCAGCAACCGGATGTGCATGCCGTCCACATCGGCATCGGTGGCAATAACAATATTATTAAAACGCAGCCCTTCCATTCCCTCCTCAATATTCAGGGCGTGCTGCAGCAAATTAAACTCTTCATTTTCGTATACTACTTTTTTGGTCAGGCCAAAACTATTCAACGGCTTCCCCCGCAGGCTAAACACCGCCTGGGTTTCCACGTTCCGTGCCTTGGTAATGGAACCACTGGCGCTATCCCCCTCCGTAATAAAAATGGTGGTTTCATTTTGTTTGGCAATAAACTCCTCTTTATTTTTTGCAGGCGGTTCCTCATTTAAATGAAACCGGCAATCCCGCAATTTGCGGTTGTGCAGGTTGGCTTTTTTAGCCCGTTCATTCGCCAGTTTTTTAATGCCCGCCAGGTCTTTCCGTTCCCGCTCACTTTGTTCAATTCTTTTCTTCAGGGCATCAGCGGTAGACGGGTTTTTATGTAAAAAATCATCCAGCGCTTTTGACAGGAAATCACCCACAAATTGTTTCATGCTTGGGCCGTTGATATCCACATTTTGTGAGCCCAGCTTGGTTTTGGTCTGGCTTTCAAAAACCGGCTCTACTACACGCACCGCTACAGCCGCCACGATGGCGCCACGGATATCAGAGGCTTCATAATCTTTCTTGTAAAAATCACGGACGGTTTTTACAAACGCCTCGCGGAAGGCCTGCTGATGCGTGCCCCCCTGGGTGGTATGCTGACCGTTAACAAAGCTGTAGAGTTCCTCGCCATAATCATTGCCATGGGTAATGGCCACTTCAATATCTTCTCCTTTCAGGTGAATGATCGGGTAGCGTATTTCATCCTCATTGGTCTTGCGCTGCAGCAGGTCCAGCAGGCCGTTACGGCTTACATAGCTTTTCCCGTTAAAGATAATTTTAAGTCCTGCGTTCAGGAAGCAATAGTTCCAGATCAGGTTTTCCAGGAACTCCGGGTAAAATTTAAAATTCTTAAAAATGGTATTATCGGGTGTAAAGGTGACCAGCGTGCCGTTGTCGCCTGTGGTCTTTAATTCTTTGCTTTCGTTGGTGAGCACGCCTCTTTCAAACTCCGCTCCTTTTTCCTTACCGTCGCGGAAAGCCGTTACTTTAAAATAAGTGCTCAAGGCGTTTACCGCCTTGGTACCCACCCCATTCAAACCTACCGATTTTTGAAAAGCGCGGCTATCGTATTTAGCCCCGGTATTGATCTTGCTCACCACATCCACCACTTTTCCCAATGGAATGCCCCGGCCATAATCCCGAACGGTAACCGTATGATCTTTTATAGAAAGCTCAACGGTTTTCCCATAGCCCATCATATATTCATCAATACAGTTATCCATTACTTCTTTCACCAGCACATAAATACCATCATCCGGGCTGTTGCCATCGCCTAATTTTCCAATATACATCCCCGGACGCAGGCGAATATGCTCTTTCCAGTCGAGGCTTTTAATACTGTCTTCATTATATTCAGCTCCTGTCTTCGGTGCTAGTGTTTCTTTTGCCATTGATCAAATCCTTTTATATAAAGCCGCTCAGCCGATAGTGAGCGAACCGATCAAATGTAAAAAGATTTCAGGAGATGGAAAAGATGAGTTATCCAGAGGTGGATAACATTTCAGTACTGACAGATTTCGCGGACCTGTTTTACCGGGGCCGAAAATGACTACCAGCGAAAAACGTACAGACCTTGCCAGTCAAGTCATCCATTTATACAACAAAAGCGCGAAAGGAACTCCCGCGCTTTAGCTTTACATTCAGCAACCAGACTATTCTATCCTTCCGTCATCGTCACCTGGTCCTTATCGTTGTTCTCTTTCCATCGCACCAGTACTTTTTGGGTTTCAAAGGAGTCGATGTATTTACCCACATAATCGGCCTGAATGGGGAATTCGCGGGTGAACCTGCGGTCGATCAGTACGCATAACTCTACTTTTTTGGGGCGGCCATAATCCAGCAACGCGTCAAAAGCCGCACGCGTGGTACGGCCGGTATACAACACGTCATCAATCAGGATCACCTCTTTCCCTTCTATTGAAAAAAGAATATCGGTCTTATTGGCCGTATGCAACTCGTTGCGTACATCATCCCGGTAAAAGGTAATATCCAGCCGGCCATAATCAATTTTTCCTTTTACCAGTTTGCAAACCTCATTATAAATACGGTCCGACAAATAAACACCCCGGGGCTGCAGCCCGATAAGCGCCACCTTTGAAAAATCAGCATGATTTTCCGTGATCTGCTGCGCCAGCCGCTTGATGGTGATGGCTATTTCTTCGGGTTTTAGAATCTGTTTCAATTAGAAAGATTTAACGTTCAAAGTTCAAAGTTTAAGGTTTAACGTGCATTGAACTTTGAACATTAAACCTTGAACAAAATTACTCTTCCGACATAAACGGATACCGGTAATCCACCGGCGGATTATACGTTTCCTTGATGGTCCGCACACTCAACCAGCGATACAGGTTCAGAATAGAGCCCGCTTTATCATTGGTTCCCGACGCACGGGCGCCGCCAAAGGGTTGCTGGCCCACTACCGCACCGGTCGGCTTATCATTAATATAAAAATTGCCCGCCGCATTGGAAAGACGTTTGGTAGCTAATTCAATCGCCGCACGATCGGTAGCAATAATTGATCCCGTAAGTGCATAAGGAGATGTACTATCCACCAGTTCCAATGTTTTTTCAAACTGGTTAGCGGGGTACACATACACCGTAAGTACCGGCCCAAAGATCTCCTCACACATCGTCACATACTTCGGGTCTTTTGTTTCAATAACCGTGGGCTGAATAAAATAACCTTCTTTTTTATTACAAACACCACCCGCTACAATCGATGCTTTGGGGTCTTTCTTTGCTTTCTCGATATAAGCCCTGATCTTGTCAAAGCTTTTTTCATCGATCACGGCATTGATGAAATTGCTAAAATCCTCTACCGTTCCCATTTTGAAAGAATTAATTCCTTCCACTAATTTTTGCTTCACTTCTTTCCAAAGGTTAGAAGGGATATACGCCCTTGAGGCAGCGGAACATTTTTGCCCCTGGAACTCAAAAGCCCCTCTTAACAACGCAGTGGCCACTACATCGGCATCGGCACTTTTATGAGCAATTACAAAATCCTTGCCTCCTGTTTCTCCTACAATGCGCGGATAAGATCTGTACTTAGGGATATTTTTACCGATGGTTTCCCACATATGATTGAACACGCCTGTAGAGCCGGTGAAATGTACGCCGGCAAAGTCTCTGTGATTGAAACAAACATCTCCTACTATGGGACCGTCTACATAAATAAGATTGATCACCCCGTCCGGCAAGCCTGCTTCTTTTAAAATGCGCATGAAAAACTGAGCAGAATAGATCTGCGTATGCGCCGGTTTCCAAACCACTACATTACCGCACATAGCGGCCGAAGTAGGAAGATTGCCTCCGATAGCAGTAAAGTTAAAGGGGGTAATGGCCAGCACAAACCCTTCCAGCGGCCGGTATTCCGCACGGTTGTGCATACCCGGACTGCTTACCGGCTGTTGTTTATAAATCTCGCTCAGGAAATGCACATTGAAACGCAAAAAATCGATCAGCTCGCAAGCGCTGTCAATCTCTGCCTGGTACGCATTTTTACTTTGCCCCAGCATAGTAGCGGCGTTCATGTGCCCGCGGTATTTGGTAGCAATCAGATCTGCAGCTTTTAAAAAGATAGCAGCGCGGCTTTCCCAGGTCATTTGCTCCCACCCTTTTTTTGCCGTCAAAGCCGCATCCACGGCTTGTTGCACATGTTTTTTCTCACCAATGGAAAAATGGCCCAGTACAAATTTATGTTCGTGTGGTGGGCGCAAAGCTTCTTTTTTTGAAGTGCGCACTTCTTCACTGCCGATATACATGGGTACATCCGTTTTTTCGCTTTTTAGCAAAGCAATCGCGGCTTTTAAATTTTCCCGCTCTTTACTTCCGGTTGCATAATTCAGTACCGGTTCGTTAGCAGGTAAAGGATAAGAAAATGATCCCTGGTGCATGTTATTTTAATTTGAAGATTTGAAATTTTTTTAATTTGAAAATGTGGCGCCTTGACACTTTAGATTATTAAACGGTTTCTTTACTCTGCATCAGATACGCCTTTATAAAACCATCCAGCTCCCCGTCCATCACCGGCTGCACATTGCCTACTTCATAATCCGTACGGTGGTCCTTGATCATTTTATACGGATGAAACACATAACTGCGGATCTGGCTGCCCCACTCGATCTTTTTCTTATTGGCATTGGCGGCGTTCTTCAGCTCTTCCCGTTTACGCAGCTCCTCTTCATACAGGCGGCTTTTCAGCATCTGCATGGCTTTTTCGCGGTTGCCCATCTGAGTGCGTTCGGTTTGGCAAACTACCACGATGCCGGTAGGAATATGCGTCAGGAATACTTTCGTTTCCACCTTGTTCACGTTCTGTCCGCCGGCGCCGCCGCTACGGGCTGTTTCCATTCTTACCTCGGAATCTTTTATTTCGATGTCGATGGTATCATCCACCAGCGGATATACAAATACAGACGCAAAAGAAGTGTGCCTGCGGGCGTTACTATCGAAGGGCGAAATGCGCACCAGGCGATGCACGCCGCTTTCCGCTTTTAAAAATCCATAGGCAAAGGGCCCCTCAAACTGAAGGGTGGCCGTTTTAATACCAGCTCCATCTCCCCACTGCCAGTCCAGCTCGGTTATTTTCCAGCCTTGCTTCTCACCGTACATCCGGTACATCCGGGCAATCATTTCGGCCCAGTCCTGGCTTTCGGTTCCACCGGCACCTGAATTGATCTGCAACACCGCCGGCAATTCATCTTCCGGTTCGTTCAATGTGCTCTTAAATTCCACATCGTCCAAAATACCCAACGCTGCGTCGTATGCCTCCTGGGTTTCTTCTTCGGTAGCATCGCCCGCCTTCCAGAAATCAAATAACACAGCAAAATCTTCTACCGCTGCATCTGCTTTATGAAACAGATCCATCCAATATTCATTCGTCTTAAGTGTTTTTAAAATTTCTGTGGCACGCTGATTATCGTCCCAGAAACCGGGACTTAGAGAAAGCTGTTTATCTTCATTTATTTTCTGCTGACGATTCTCGACGTCAAAGAAACCTCCTTACCCCGAGAACGCGGGACCGCATATCCTGTAATTTTTCCTGTGTCATAGTTTGCAAAGATACGGCGTATTTCTGATTTATGATCTATTATTGGCCCAACTCCGGTACTTCTATTAAGCTCTCTTGCGTCGCTCCGTTCAACTGCTGTGCTTCTATTTTCCAACGGGACATGGGGGACCTGTGCGACCAGAAAACATTCCCCCAATTTGTCCGATTGGTTTCATGACATGGTTGAACTATCTTTGCAAGTACCGTTGACCTACGGTTCATTTTTAAACCAATCCATATATTATGGATGACTTTATTGCAGCACGGTCCCAGATGGCACTTTCGCTGGGTTTCCACATAATTTTTTCCTGCATCGGCATGATCATGCCGTTCTTTATGGCGGTTTCGCATTACAAATGGCTGAAAAACGGCGATCCGGTTTACCGGAATGTAACCCGCGCCTGGAGCCGGGGCGTCGCCATTTTTTTTGCAACGGGAGCCGTTTCCGGCACCGTGCTTTCGTTTGAACTGGGGCTATTGTGGCCGGAATTTATGAAGCACGCCGGTCCTATTTTCGGCATGCCTTTTTCCCTCGAAGGCACCGCCTTTTTTATTGAAGCTATCGCACTGGGATTTTATTTGTATGGATGGAACCGTTTTAATAAATGGTTTCACTGGTGGACAGGTGTCGTGGTGGGCGTCAGTGGATTGCTATCCGGGATCCTGGTGGTAGCCGCCAACGCCTGGATGAATAGCCCGGCAGGATTTGATTATGTAAACGGGCAGTATATTAATATCGACCCCATTGCAGCTATGTTCAACAAAGCCTGGTTCTCTCAGGCGCTACATATGATCCTGGCGGCGCTTACGGCTACCGGTTTTGCTGTTGCGGGGGTGCATGCTTTCATGATCCTAAAAAGAAAAAATATCCGTTTTCACAGAAAGGCCTTCCGCATTGCTGCTGTTTTTGCATGCGTAGGTGCTGTGCTGCAACCGCTAAGCGGGGATATTTCCGCCAAAAATGTGGGCGCACGGCAACCTGAAAAGCTGGCGGCCATGGAAGCCCATTTCAAAACAGAAGCAAAAGCCGGTTTAATTATTGGCGGCATCCCGGATGTAAAAAATGAAACGGTGCGTTACGCGATAAAAATTCCCGGCGCGCTCAGCTTTCTGGCGCATGGTGACTTTAGCACGCCGGTTACCGGACTGGATGCATTTCCAAAAGACTCCCGGCCGCCCGTAGCCATCACCCACTATGCCTTTCAGACCATGGTGGCCATTGGCATGCTGATGCTCCTGATCGCTGTGTTTTATTTTTTCACCTTGTGGAAACGGAAAAAATGGCTGGAGAAACGGTGGCTGCTGAAATTATTTGCGCTGGCCACACCCGCGGGTTTTTTGGCGGTTGAAGCGGGATGGACGGTAACAGAAGTAGGCCGGCAACCCTGGATCATTTACGGCATTATGCGTACCCGTGATGCGGTTACTCCGATGCCGGGAATCGTTTATTCTTTTTACATCTTTACGGCGGTTTATTTTTCATTAAGTATAATAGTCGTGTTTTTATTATACCGGCAGGTAAAGATGGTGGGGCAATTGTATGATGTATCATAAAAATTTGATGTTTGACGTCCGAAGTCAGCAACAAACCAAAAACAATAAACAATAAATAATGAAATGCTCTATATCGTAATGGCCTATTTGTGGGCAGCGGTGCTGCTGTATGTTTTGATGGGCGGCGCTGATTTTGGTGCCGGGATCCTCGAATTTTTTTCCACGCAAAAAAGCAAGGATAAAACACGGACGGTCATGTACCGCGCCATCGGTCCGATCTGGGAAGCGAACCATATGTGGCTGATCATTGCCATAGTGGTATTGTTTGTAGGCTTCCCGGTTATTTATTCAACCCTATCTGTTTATCTCCATATTCCTTTAGCCATCATGCTGCTGGGTATCGTTGCCCGTGGCACGGCTTTCAGCTTCCGGAATTATGATGCGGTAAAAGACCGTATGCAGGGCATCTATTCAAAAACATTTATGTATTCCAGCGTGATAACGCCTTTGTTCCTGGGCATTATTGCAGGCAGTGCCGTTTCCGGAAAGATCAACTTGCAGGCAACTAGCTTTGTAGAGGCCTATATCTTCAGTTGGCTGGGATTTTTCCAGGTGGCTGTTGGCGTATTCACGGTAACCATATGCGGCTTCCTTGCCGCGATCTTTATTATCGGAGAAACAAAAACCGAGGCGGACCGGCTGCGTTTTATAACCAAAGCCAAACACATGAGCATTGCAGCATTAACTGCCGCTGCGCTGGTACTGCTGGCAGCATTCAAAGATGGAGTTCCCCTGACACACTGGCTTTTCGGCAACCCGGTAAGTTTTACCTGTGTGCTCCTCGCCGTGGTTTCGCTTGCATGGATGTGGGTTTCGCTGTTTCGTCAGTCTACAAAATGGCTGCGTATTATTGCCGGCGCACAAATCACCCTATTGCTCGTTGCCATCACTTATGAACACTACCCGGTATTGATCAATCTAAAAGACTCGGAAGGGTTATCATTACTGATCCATCATGGCTCCGATAAAAGCATCCGGGCCCTTGCCATTGCCTTATTAGCCGGAAGTGTTTTTATCCTGCCCGCATTGTTTTATCTGCTATACAGTTTTACCCGGCAGGAAGAGCCTGTTGCATAGAGAAAGGAAACTTCCTACAGAGCGGGTTCTTTTCGTTTATTATCAGACCAGGGAATAAAAGCGCCCAGGGTGCCGCGGATACGCCTGAAAAAACCTTCCCGCTCCTGTATGGCTTTAAAATTCTCCGCCCGCGCCGGCGCCGGGTCAATATCCGGTTCGACCTGATTATATTTTTTTAATGAATCGATCACAAAAGGAATATGAACAATTCTCGTCCCGAACCGTCTTCTGGTAAATCCTTTCAATAATGAAGATTGAAAGGGATCTGTAACCAGGGCAATGCTCCTGAATTCCTGTTTGCGGGCGGCCTGGTATCCATAAAAGACGTTCTCCGTGCTATGCTCCGCTTTCAGATCATAAAAAATATGCGCTTCGGGTATGCCCAGTTTTTGTGCATACAGACCCATGATCTTTGCTTCATAGTAAGGAGAGTAAACAGCACTACCCGAAAAAATAAGATTACGGACGATGCCCTGCCTGTAAAGCAGCGCTGCCCATATCACCCGGCCTTTCATTACCGTATCCCATTTACCATCCTTAAACGGCACACCCGGTACAATACCGGCATCAAAAGTTTTGTTTGCTTGCAGCACTTCATTATATAAACGGGCGGGTCGTTTGCGGTAAGAAACACAACCAGACAATATTGTCAGCAATAAAATAATCCCGGCGGCGGCCAAAAATTTATTCTCCATTTCTGTAAAAATACGGCATCTGCAAAGACCATTTATTATTCAACCGGCCGGCTCAAAAAAAATCACGACCGGTTATTGTCGTGATTCTTAAAAAACAAACTATACGAACCTGTTAACTATTCACTAATCACTATTCACTACTAGTGCATCATCTCGCCCATATCCATTTTTTCGGTTGCCCCTTTACGTTTCCGGATAAAGAGAATAAAAGGAATACATACAAGGAACATCAACCCCAGGTATAAAAATACATCCATGTAAGAAAGTACGGTAGCCTGCTTGGTAACAGTAAAGTCGAGCAATTTATGCGCAGACTGCAGCGCCACATCGGGCGTCATGCCCTTTGCCATAAAGCTATGCTGCAGTGCATTGACCCGTTGTTGTACATTCAGATCATTTACATTCAGTTTGGAAACGAGATCGTTCCGGTACAACATATTCCTGTTCGCAATAAAGGTAGTGATCGCTGCCACTCCAAAGGAACCGCCCAGTTGGCGCATCATCCCCGTAAAAGCCGCACCCTGCCCTATCTCCTGCCCCCGCAATGTGGAAAGCGCAAGCGTGGTAATGGGGATGAACAGCAATCCAAGCCCCACCCCCCGAACGATCAGCATCCAGAAGAAAGCATCTTTGCCCGTATCCGGTGTAATAATTTTATATCCCCAAAAACTGTATATAAAGAAGAGGAAGAGGCCTGTTGCCACCATGTATTGCTGCGGCACGCCCTTGGCGATCATTCTGCCGATCACCGGCATCATAAAGGCAGTTGCCACCGTAGCCGGTATCATCAAAAGCCCCGCCTGGAAGGCCGTCCAGCCCAGTATGCTTTGAGTATAGAGTGGCACTATAAACGTAGAGCCATACAACCCGAAGCCCAATATAAAGGACATGATCGTTCCGATCCGGAGGTTCCCGTTCTTCAACACTCTTAGTTCCACGATCGGGTTCTTATAGGTCAGCTCCCGCCAGATGAAAAAGAACAATCCTAAAATAGCTGAAATGGTAAGCGTCACTATTATTTTACTTGAAAACCAGTCATCCTCATGTCCCCGCTCCAGTATGTATTGCAGGGAGCCCACTGTAACTGCCAAAAGGAAGATCCCCAGCCAGTCAATTTCGTGTGCTGCTTTTTTAGCCGCGTACCGGGGGCTGCGCACAAACTGTAAGGTAAGCAGCGTGGCAATGATCCCCAATGGGATATTGATATAGAATATGTACGGCCAGCTAAAATTATCTACAATATATCCGCCCAAAGGAGGTCCCAGCGTGGGGCCTGCAATAACGCCCAGGCCATAAATGGCCTGGGCCATGCCTCTTTTTTCAATCGGATAAGACTCGGTTATAATAGTTTGTGAAGTAACCAGCAATGCACCACCGCCCAGCCCCTGTAAAAAACGAAAGGCAACCAGTTCCCAGATACTGGTGGCGTTTCCACACAGGAAAGAACAAATGGTGAAAATAACGATTGAAACGGCAAAATAATTCCGGCGTCCGAATTGCTGGGAAAGCCAACTGGTCATAGGAACAATGATCACGTTGCCAATCGCATAGGCGGTAATAACCCAGCCCACCTCAGACAACGTAGCACCCAGGTTGCCCTTCATATCATTCAGCGCCACGTTAACAATAGTGCTGTCAACAATTTCCAGTAAGGCACAAATAATGGCGGTGATGGTAATAATCGCACGCCGTGCACCATATTCTACAAGAGAATCCTGTTGTTCCATAAATTGATACTTTGAAAAGATGAAAAAGAAAACAATCGCCCGAAGGCTATTGCTCCTTCACAATTAACTATTCACTTCTCATTAATTAAGCGTAACATCAACCACTACGTTCATTCCTGCCCGCAACTTTTTAACAAGAGAATCATTTTTATTGGCAAACTCAATCTTTACCGGAAGGCGCTGCACTACTTTTACAAAGTTGCCGCTGGCATTATCTGCCGGAAGCAAAGCCGACACAGACCCCGTTGCGGGGGAAAAGGACGTTACGGTGCCTTCAAATTTATGTTTTGGAAAGGCATCTACGCTGATTTCCGCTTTTTGCCCGGTTACCATTCTTGACAATTGCGTTTCTTTAAAGTTAGCAACGACCCATTTTTCGTCATTTAATACAATGCTGAATAATTGTGCCCCTGCCTGTATGTACTGCCCCACCTGAACCGGAACTTTTGAAACAATCCCGTCGGCATTGGCGACGATCACGGTATAGCTCAGGTTGAGTTTTGCATTGTCCACATCCACCGCGCGCTGGCGCTCCATTGCATCCGAAACACTGATCTGTTTTGATGTCGCTTTTGATTGAGAGCTCACGGCTCCCGTTTGCGCAGCCGCCTGGTTTCTTTGCTGCTGCAATACCTGCAACTGGCGGTCTGCCGTTTGCTTGGCCGCCAGCGCCTGCTCATATTGCTGTTGTGTTATAGAGTGATCCTTGATCAGGTTTTCATAACGCTTTAGATCTTCTGAAGTACGCCAAACATTTACTTTTGCGGCTTCAATCTGTGCGTCTGCGGTAGCAACGGCTGCATTTGCTGTGTTAATATTTCTGCGGGAAGCTTCAGTTCCGGCCTCGGCGGACGCCACATTGCTCTTTGCCGTTACCAATGCCGCTTCCGCCTGCTCCAGCGCTATTTTCAGATCCCTTGTATCCAGCACCACCAGGGTATCTCCTTTATGTACAAATTGGTTATCATTTACTTTTACCTCAGCGATATAACCAGATATTTTAGAGATCACCGGGCTCACATTTGCTGTGATCTGGGCATCATCTGTATCTTCATGATGCTGCCCGTGAACATAGGCCTTAATTCCAAAATAACCGCCCACAACTACCAGTAAAGCCAGTATTACAAAGAAAATAGGGCTTCTTTTTTTTCTTTGAGTCGATTCATTGGATTGTTCCTGAACCGTGGTTGCTTGTTCGTTTGCCATTGTATTTGTATTAATAGTCTTAAAAGTTTTATTTAATCAGGGTACCGGAAGCTTCCAGTAATTTTTGGGAAGCCAGCGCTGCATCGGCCTTTGCATTGAGTAATTTGATCCGGGAAGACAATAAGGAGGCATTAGCGTCCAGCAGATCCGTTATCGTAACCAGGCTGTTGTCGTATTTATTTTTGGTGATCCTGTAATTTTCTTCCGCCTGTATCAATGATTGTGCGTTTACGTCAATTTTCTTTTTTGCCAGCAACGCATTCTGATAATCCCTGTTGATCTCCAGCCGGATGTTATCTGTCAGTAAATCCCTCGAGGCCGTTAGTTCCTGCGCCTGGGCTTTTGCTTTGCGGATGGTGGCGCCCGTTTTCCATAAACTGGACAGGCTGTATTGCACCCCTATACCGCCATTGATCGCGTTGGTGATGGTAAGCACTTTGGGAATATCAGCAGCTATATAACCCCCGGTTAACGCCAGGCTGGGAAAATAATCAGCCCGGGCGGCTTTAATACCTGTTTGCGCGGCCTTTTCCTGGTAATCCAGGGCCTGCATATCTTTCCTGTTTTGAATGGCCTGTGCTTCATAATAGGTTACCGGCTGCGCTTCTGTAATCCCATTAACAAAAGAGGAATCCACTTCTATAACCGTGTTTTCCGGTAGTCCCAATAACAGATCCATATTCACGTTTGCTATGGCATTATTATTCTGTGCTTCCAGTAATTGCAATTCAATATCTGATGTTTGCAACTGCGCTTTTAAACGGTCATTGCGCGCCATCAGGCCGTTATTTTCCAATTGCAGGAAATTGGAATCCCTGTGCTGGGAAGCGACCAGGTTCTCCTGAATTACCCCGATCAACTGTGCCGACTTAAACAGATTTGCATACGCCTCTGTAAGATTATAGGCTATAGCGTTCTTATCGTTCCCTTCGTTCAGGCGTACCGCTTCCAGCAGGTATTTTGCTGATTGGATTCCGTACCGGATCTTCCCTCCGGCATACAGCGGTAATGAAACGTTCGCAATGCCATACATAGCCTGCGAAATCGTTGGAACCGAGCTGCCTCCTGAAGAACCCGAAGAACTTCCGCCGCCGGATTTAGCCGCCTTCAGGTCAACATTCGCATTGGTAAGACGCATATAACTGCCGGTAACCTTAACATCGGGCAATTGGTGATTTTTGGCCTCATCCACCGCCGCAGTTGCTTCCTGTATTTTGGCCTGGTCGATCTTTAAATGCTTGCTGTTTTGTAAGCCCAGCTCCACCGCTTCTTTTAAAGAAAGTTTTTTAATGTCCTGCGCGGAAAGAGGATTATTGAAGACCATTATTACCGATAAAAAAACGGCAATGGTTGTTATTCTTGTATTCATATATTGAACTATTATCTTTTTATTTATCTGACTCTTTTACCAGGAGATAACTTTTAACGATCGCTTTTAAATGTGTCTTCAGCCGGGGAATGATCAGTTTAAAAAACTCTTCTTCATTATCCTGGGCCACGCGGTATTGCTCGCACAAAAACCTCCGGGTATTAAATGCATGGTTGATCGTGCCAAACACGGTTATGGACAACATAGGCATATCCACATTCTTCCTGAAAATACCAGCATTGGCTCCTGCTTTGATAGCGCTCTTCAACAGTGTATTATTTTGAAGCTTCATGCTTCGTACACTTTCGTACATCACGGGATTTTTCATTATACCCTGCTCCCGTACCATTAATAAATGAAAATTCCGGTTTGCTGCAATGGTGTCAATATAGGTGTCGATGATATGACCAATCTTATCTTCCGGAGCCACGTCACTGGCAAAAACTATTGCTTCCAGTTTGGTCCGGATGGTCGTTATATGCTTCATAAAAAGAGCTTCCAGCAGCTTCTCCTTTGAACCAAAATAGTAAGAGATCATGGCCACATTTACATCTGCAGCTTTTGCTATATCGCGGACCGAAGTCGTCTCGAAGCCGTTCTCGGCAAAAAGCTTCACCGCGGCTGCCATAATTTCCAATTGCTTTTGTGTAAATTCTATAGACACTTTTAACTGATTTCCACCACAAAGGTATTAAACATCCGTTTAATTAATCAAACATTTGTTTAATATTCATAAAAAACTTAACCTGCGTCAAGACATGACACTCAGCCACTTACAGAAAAGCATCGATTGGACATAAAAGAAGAATCAGCCCTAATTCATTGTGAATTAATAAAAAAAGAGGCCCCTAAGGCCTCTGAAGATCATGAATATGCAAGGAACGGCATTACCATTTTTTATTGCAATTTGTACTTCTCCTTATACCGCTCATACAACTGGGTTTGCTTATTAGCCAGGTTGATCTTTCTTCCCTGGATAAACGCGTCCGTAACAATGCTTTTGTCCATATCCAGGATATCACCGGATGCTATAATAATATTGGCATCTTTGCCGGCTTCAATAGAGCCGGTACGCTCCTCTATTCCAAGAATGCGGGCGGCATCGGCTGTAATGGCCTGCAGCGCTTCTTCCTTAGAAAGTCCATATGAACTGGCCGTGCCCGCCAGGAAGGCGAGATTACGATAACGTGCCTCTGCAAAATCATCATTCAAGGCAAATAAAACGCCGGCCTTTTTGAGAATGGCAGGTGTTTTAAAAGGTTGATCGATGGCGTCGTCTTCCAGGGTAGGCAGCGCATGTAATGCATTTAATATAACCGGGATATTATTCTGTTTCAACAGATCGGCTAACAGGTAACTGTCACTGCCGCCCACAATCACCACATTGATATCAAATCTTTTAGCCAGGTCAATCGCCATCAGGATCTGGCGGGAGATATCGGCGGTTACAAAGAGTTTTTGTTTCTTTTCAAACAGGGGTCTTAAAGCTTCAAACTTAAGATTGGTTTCCTGTTTTGAAGGGGCATTCGCATAGGCCTTTGCTTCTGCAAAAAATGATTTCAATGCTTCAATCTTTTTCATTCCTTCTTTTACAGGATCTGTGGCGGGGGCTGGTCCATAACTGCGCAGCGGCTTTATCAACTCGGGCAGGTTCAAAACCATTCCATTATCCGCTTTATACAAAGCATCCTCCCAGGTCCAGGCATCTAACTGCACTACCGATGACGAACCCGCCAGGAACCGTCCATTGGGCATAACGTTTGCAAGCAGGATCCCGTTAGCCCGAAGCGTATTGATAATCCTTGAATCGGTATTATACGCCACAATGGCGCGCACATCGGTATTATATTCTCCCAATTCATAATAATCATTGCTGCCCCGTACGCCGCTGCCGATCTCGCGCAGACCGAGATCAGTGCTGGGTAAAATCAAACCGGGATAAACATTTTTCCCCGATGCGTCAATAACCGTCGCGCCGCTGATCGTCTCGGGCTGTTCACTTACTTTCTGAATTTTCCCATCCCGGATCACAATGGTACCCTTTTGTATTACAGCTCCTTTACCGGTGTGGATGGTCCCATTGTTAATAACAATAACCCCCTCCTGTTTTTTTGCAGGATAAATATCATCCTGTGCAACAGCCGTCAAAGAGGAAAGGAAAAACAAAGTATATAATACTAATTTCATTGGAATAGAATTTAATAATTAAAGATCAAAGCCATCAACAGTTAAAACACCACCTGCATGCTCATAATCCTCACAGTGCAGTATCACCTGTGGCGTGGGCTTTGCGGCAACCGTGGGGGCCCCTCCTTTTGCAGCAGCCAGCATTTTCTGGATCAGGCGATTGCGCTCCGTTGCAATGTAGGCCTGCTTTTGCTGGTCTTTCTCCCGATCAAAATAAATAGTACCGTCCACCATTGTATAAAGTGCCTGCGCATAAATGCTCAGCGGATTAGCGCTCCACAAAACCAGGTCGGCATCCTTGCCGGTTCTAATACTACCTACCCTGTCCTGGATGTGCAATGCTTTTGCAGGATTTAAGGTAACCATCTTAAATGCCTCGTCCTCCGTTACGCCACCGTATTTGATCGTTTTGGCCGCTTCCTGGTTCAGGCGACGCGCCATTTCAGCATCATCACTGTTGATACATACATTCAGCCCCATTTTTTGCATAATGGCCGCATTATAAGGAATTGCATCCCGCACCTCATTCTTATAGGCCCACCAGTCGGAGAAAGTAGACACATTCGATCCGTGTTGTTTGATCCGGTCGGCCACTTTATACCCTTCGAGTATATGAGTAAACGTATTCACCCTGAAATTATATTTTTCGGCAACGTTGATCAGTCCCAATATTTCGCTTTGCACATAGCTGTGACAGGTAATAAACCGTTTCTTGTTCAATATTTCAACCAGCGCATCCAGCTCCAGGTCCCTGCGTACATCCTTTCGCCCCGATTGCAGCGCTTTTTCATAATCCCTGGCGCGTTGAAATGCATCATTCAATACTTCGTATACGCCCATACGGGTATCAGGATAACGTGTATTTCCCATAGGCTGTGCCGTACGTTTTACATTCTCACCGAGGGCGAATTTTATAAACGGATCAGCACCCTTAAATTTCAGTCCTTCATCATCCGCACCCCAGCGCAGTTTTATCAGTTGTGTTTGCCCGCCGATCGTATTGGCAGAGCCATGCAGAATATGAGAAGTAGTAACGCCGCCGCTTAGCTGGCGATAGATATTGATATCCTCCGGGTTCAGGTTATCACCAATGCGCACTTCTGAAGTAACGGATTGTGCGCCTTCATTAATAGAGAAAGCGGCAATATGTGAGTGCTCATCAATAATGCCGGGCGTCAGGTATCTGCCGCTGCCATCGATCACTCTTGCATCAGAAACGGAAAGCCCCTTTCCTATTTGTGCAATCTTACCGGCCCGCACCAATACATCGGTATGCTCCAGGCGGCCTTCAGCTTCATTGGTCCAAACTGTTGCATCTTTTATAAGAATGGTTTCCTGCTGCGGCAGTTGCTCATTGCCGTACCCATCAAAGGGATACACAACCTTCCCCAATGGCGGATTGTTTTTTGCCAGCGTTGAATCTTTGCCCGTAATGCCATTTTTTATGAGGGTAGCTACCCAGCTAACGGTTGCCCCATTTTCATCCGTTCCTACTCCCTGCCAGGTGGCGCCATAATCAACACCGCTCAGTCGTACCAGGTATCCGGCCTGCGTCTTTTCAAAAACTGAATCCTTTTGGCCGGCGGGGGTCTTGGCTGCTGGTTTTAAAGAAAAGCTGATGGCTACCAGGCTGCCATCGGAATTAAATTTGGTAGTTAAGGCCTCCTGGTCTTTTACGGTCGCCTGTCCATTATTTTTCACTTCCAGCGTATATTGCCGGGTGCTGCCGGAACCGGTAACGGCCAATTGGTACTGACCGCTTTTTTCGTTGTTTGTTTTTGCGTTGATCTCATACCGGTCTCCCTGGATCCAGTTTTCCAGGAGCACGGTTTTTTCTGAGAAAAGATTGCCGCTGGTAATGATAAAATTGGCGAACTTACCCGGCGCCAGACTGCCCACTTTATCTGAAACTTTAAGCAAGGCTGCGGGAGTAGCCGTGAGTGCCTCTAAAGCGGCTTTTTCGGAAAGCCCGTATTGTATTGCCTTTCGCAGGTTGGGCCAAAAAGATTTGGGGTCCTTAAGATCTGCAGCCGTAATAACAAACGGGATCTTTGCCTTTTCAAAGGCCGCCGGGTTGCCCGGTGCCAGTTCCCAATGTTCCAGGTCGCTTAAGGCCACAAAACGCGCATCGGCAGGGTCCTCTACTTTTTGGGCATCGGGAAAATTTAAAGAAAGGATATACGGTGCTTTGGTAGCAGCAATTTCTTTGATCCGCTGGTACTCGTTGCCGCCCCCTTTGATAATATATTGCACCCCAAATTCATCTCCAATACGGTCTGCCCGCAGGTCGCTCCATTTGTCATTGGCTTCAAAAATTTGCGGCAATTGCTGGTCCTCATTCCATGCTTCCAGCGACCGGTTCACGCCTTCTTTCGCCGGTTTGTTTTTATACCATTGCCCATCAAGGTAGGTCTGACGGAGCAATGCAACGGCGCCCATCATACTGCCGGGATAACTTTGCGTGGAGCTTCCTTTGCTAAACGAATAAAATGCGGCAGCCTTATCTTTTATGATGGTCAGATTTTCTTTTTTCTTTGCCAGGGTGGCCACCACTCCCGTGCCCCGGGCAATCCCATCTTTCTGGTGCGACAGCACGGTTCCGAAACCGAGCTCCCGCAGGGGCTGCGCTTTTGCATCATCGGCGCTAAAAAGATCAACGGCATTTATTTCACTCCGGATCGCCTGGTTCCAGTTGAAGGGGCCCTTTGCATTACTGGCAAACTGCTGCGGTCCAAAAAAAGAAGCCCCCCCTGCAGGTTTTTGCAAAGCGGGTATACCGTAATCGCTGTATATATCTATCAGGGAGGGATAGATATAACTCCCTTTACAATCCACTACCACGGCATCTTTGGGAACATTTTCCGTTCCGATGCTTACAATTTTCCCTTCTTTAATGACCATAGTAGCATTCCGCACTATTGTGGCAGCATCCTTTACAATTGTCGCATTCGTAAATGCATACACCCCTGTGCGGGGATCTCCCACGCCATTAACCGGGAACGAAACCTGTGCAGACACGATAAAGCACAGCAGCCAGCTTAGTGGTAGCAATATCAATTTCTTCATCAGCAAAAAATTTTGGAGAAAAATAGGAAAATTAATCGGAATAACAGCGATGCTAATACTGATTGAGGTTTAACTTTTGGCGTTTGACGTTTGGGGGTTAATGTCTGAGATTTGACGTTTGACGTCTCACATTTATCCCTAAAATAGTTGTAGGAGACCCACCGGCGGTCTCCTACGGCACGTACAGCCCTCCGGCAGTACGCGTAATATTGTATTTTACTTTATAAACTTTCTCCGTGCTGCGAACGGTCCAACCCTTCTTTTTCTTCTTCTTCCGTTACCCGCAGTGGCGTGATCAGGTCGGTTACTTTTAACAGGATAAAAGACATCGTCAACACAAACACCACTACACCAATCAGCACCAGTACATGGGTTGTAAATAGTTTTGTTTCTCCAAAAAACAATCCGTTTGCCCCCGCAGGGTTGATCGCTTTATTGGCAAAAACACCAGTAAGCAACATGCCCACCATACCACCCACACCGTGGCAGGGAAATACGTCCAGGGTATCATCAATAGATGTTTTTGTGCGCCACTCCACCATCAGGTTACTGATGATCGCTGCCACAATTCCGATAACCATTGCATGCGGAATGCTCACAAATCCTGCGGCGGGCGTAATGGCCACCAAGCCCACAACCGCGCCGATCGAAGTGCCCATCGCTGAAGGCTTCTTACCCTTCAACGCATCAAAGATGATCCAGCAAAAAGCAGCGGCTCCGGAAGCAACGGCAGTGGTAGCCAAAGCAGAGGCTGCCAGCGTGTTGGCTCCCATTGCAGAGCCCCCGTTAAACCCAAACCAGCCAAACCAAAGTAAACCGGTACCGATCAACACATAGGTGATCCGCGCCGGCTTATTTTCGCTGGTATCCGTGCGCTTTTTCAAATAGATTGCTCCTGCCAATGCGGCCAGACCCGCGCTCATATGCACCACGGTCCCGCCTGCAAAATCCAGTACACCCAGCTTAAATAAAAAGCCATCCGGATGCCAGGTGGCATGCGCCAGCGGACAATAAATAAATACAATAAAAAGACATATAAAAAGGATCAGGGATGTAAACCGGATCCGTTCTGAAAAGGCACCGGTAACCAGCGCTGGTGTAATAATGGCAAACTTTAATTGAAAAAAAGCAAATACTGCCAGAGGTACGGTAGCCGCCAACGGCCAGGGCTTTCCTTCCAACACTCCGTTCATCAGAAAAAAGGTTTTGGGATTGCCGATAATACCGCCAATGGAATCGCCAAAAGCCAGACTAAACCCAAAAATCACCCATATCATCGTTACAATGGCCATGCAAATAAAGCTCTGTAACATGGTAGAGATCACGTTTTTCTTTTTAACCATCCCACCATAGAAAAAGGCCAGGCCGGGGGTCATGATCAGTACGAGGGCGGCTGATGTCAGCATCCAGGCCGTATCGCCGGAATTGATTTCCGCATGTTGCTCAATCTTAACGGGATTGTGGCCGCAAAACAAACAAAGAATACCAACAAGAATAACCAGGGTAAATGGAATGATCGCTAATCTTCGGGTCATTGACATATTAAATATTTTTATATGTAATTAAAAAACTATTACAGATTGCGAATTTAAATAAAACAAACAATATTTTTCAAATAATAAAATATTTAATATGATAGTATTTTAATAATAATGATCTTACAGCAGGTATTATTTGACTAGCACAAATGCAATAAATTGAATATCAGCATGCAATTAGTTTATTCCGGAATTGGGGAAAGCCATAGGATGCTTATTGACTTTGGAAGGGTCATAGAGTGCTACACCGTGCGTGGTTTTATTATTTGCTGCAAAATTTTCCGGCTTAAATTAATTATTTTCAATAATTTGCTTTTTTATTTAAAATTTTCAATTCTGTTTATGAAGAGCAAAAAAACATCACCGGGAATGTTACTATTATTCCTGTTATTATCCGTTACCGGATTCTCCCAAAACCAGTTAAAAGTTCCTGTAGAATATTATACATTGCCCAATGGACTGAAAGTGGTACTCTCGCAGGATAAAACCGCTCCCACCGTAGTTGTAGGTGTTTACTACAATATTGGTTTTCGCATTGAGCCTAAAGATCGTACCGGCTTTGCCCACCTGTTTGAGCACCTGATGTTCCAGGGTTCAAAAAACCTGGGTAAAATGGAATTTATTAAACTGGTTCAGCAAAACGGAGGAATTTTGAACGGCTCTACCCGTTTCGACTTTACAAATTACTTCGAGATTATGCCTGCCCACACGCTCGAAACGGCGCTTTGGGCGGAGGCAGACCGCATGAAAGGACTGGACATTACGCAGGAAAATCTTACGAATCAGCAGGGCGTTGTAAAGAACGAGGTAAAAGTAAATGTATTAAACCAACCCTATGGCGGATTCCCCTGGCTGGATATGCCACAATACGCCAATAAGAACTGGTACAATGCCCATAATTTTTACGGGGACCTAAAGGACATTGACGCTGCTAACCTTAATGATGTTGCTGCATTTTTTAAAACCTATTACGCGCCTAACAATGCCGCCCTGGTGGTGGTAGGCGATTTTGAGATCCCAACTGCCAAAGAGTGGGTAAAGAAATACTTTTCAGCAATCCCGGCTTCAAAGCTTCCTGCAAAACCCGACCTCAGCGAACCCCGGCAGGAACAGGAACAGCGCTTTACCAAAACCGATAGCCTCGCTAAAAAACCAGCGATCGCTTTTGCGTATAAAATGCCGGAGAAAAACACACCGGAATATTATGCCATGGGGCTTATTGATCAATTGCTGGTACAAGGCAAAGACAGCCGGCTATATAAATATATGGTACAGGATAATGGATTTACTTCCGGCGTAAACGGTGGTATCAACTACCTGGGCAATATGTTCAACTATAACGGGCCGATGGTTTGGATGGCGGATCTCAAGTACGACACCCTGTCAAAAACGGATGCGATCATTGCTACTTTTGATAAAGCGATCGCCAGCCTGAACAACGTCAGCAAAGAAGACCTGGAACGTGCTAAAATTAAGATGCTTTCGGGCTTATACGATATTCTTGGCGGACAATTTGGTGTAGGCAAAGTAGACCTGCTGGCCTCTTTTGCTTTATTTGATAATAATCCCAATAAAATAAACCAGTTGGAAAATGAATTTAAAAAAGTAACGCCCGCTCTTTTTGAAAAGACAGTGAAGGAATACCTGCGCCCGCAAAACAGAACGATCCTGATCGCCGCACCCAAAGGGAAATGATCATTCTTCCTTAAAAATATTTCGTAAACATTACAAACAATACTAATGAAAAAAATACTTCGCCCTATAGCTGCAATAGCCCTGCTACTCATTGCAGCATCCAATAGCCAGGCGCAAAAGGAAACACCACCCAAAGGAGCAACGCCAAAAGATTTTGTATTGCCAGGAAAAAAAACAGCAACACTGCCCAATGGCATGCGCAGCACCCTTATTCAATACGGGCAGATCCCCAAGGTAACTATACAACTGATCATAAAAGCCGGGAATGTAAACGAGGCGCCCAATGAAATTTGGCTTTCCGATTTAATGGGCGATCTTATGGAAGAAGGCACTACCACGCTGCCGGCACAGGAAATTGCCCGGAAAGCAGCTGCTATGGGAGGCGAAATCAGTATTGCAGTAACTGCTGATCAATTACTGGTCCGCGGCACCGCCTTATCGCAATATGCACCGGCACTGATCGGACTGATGGCAGACATCATTCAACATCCGGCTTTCCCTGAAAAAGAACTTCCCCGTTTAAAGGCAAATATGAAACGGCGCCTCGTGCTGTCAAAGGGCGTTCCCCAATCCATTGCCGGGGAGAAATTTGCCCAAATGATGTATGGTAACAGTCCATACGGAAGAATATACCCTACGGAAGCCATGGTCGAAGGCTATACGCTGGAGCAGATTAAAAAATTCTACGATGACAATATAGGAGCTAAACGTTCGGTGTTATATGTGGCGGGGAAATTTGACGAGGGCGTTGTGGGTAAAGAAATCAGTACCTTATTTTCCTCCTGGAAACCGGGTCCGGCAATCAGCTATCCTTCCATCAGCGATGCCTATACACCGGCTACCGCCATCATCGATCGTAAGGGCGCGCCACAAACCACCATCATCATGGGGCTGCCGGCCATAACGCCTAAGAACCCCGATTTTCTGCCCTTATCTATCACCAATGCTTTACTGGGCGGTTCCTTTGCTTCCCGCATTACCGCTAACATCCGGGAAAATAAGGGATACACCTACTCTCCGTCAAGCAGCTTTAATGTTCATCCGGGCGGAGCCTACTGGGCAGAAAATGCTGATGTAACCAGCGAGCACACGATAGATGCGATCAATGAAATTAAAAAAGAGATCGTTCGGCTGGCCGGCGAACCCCCTGCAGCGGCAGAACTGGATGGCATTAAAAAATATAACGCAGGCATTTTTGTACTGCAAAACTCCACTCCTGCCGGAATTATTTCCCAACTGAACACACTGGACCTTTATGGCCTGGACGAAAGCTACCTAACCAATCGCGTAAAAAATATTTATGCGGTAACCCCCGATCAGGTTTCTGCATTGACTAAAAAATATCTCCTACCGGAAAAAATGTCTCTCGTTATGGTAGGCGATGAACAGGCTATTAAGGAGCAACAAGCTAAAGCCAAATAGCAACGGCTTTATTAAAAAGAAAGGACGGTCCAAAAAAGACCGTCCTTTTTTCTTGCTATAAAATTTTTTATGCCGTTTGTCCCGGATAGACTTTCAATGCCTGCTCCAGGCAATCCATAGCAGCGGCAATCGCCTCCCGGTTCAATACATAGGCAAAGCGTACTTCATTTTTTCCCAGCCCGGGAGTGGCGTAAAAGCCGGTTGCCGGCGCCAGCATCACTGTCTGCTTTTTATATTCAAAGGACTCCAGCAGCCACTGACAGAACCGGTCACAATCATCTATCGGCAATTTGGCTATGGCATAAAAAGCGCCACCAGGGTTGGGGCAAAAAACACCTTCCATGGCATTCAGCCGCTGCACCAGCAGGTTCCTGCGGCTTTCATATTCCTCTTTTGTTGCTGCGAAATAATCCGGAGGCAAATCCACCGCCGCCTCGCCCATGATCTGGGCCAGTCCGGGGGGGCTTAACCGCGCCTGCCCGAATTTTAATGCCGCCGCATATACCTCTTTATTTTTTGTCACCAATGCACCTATACGGGCGCCACAGGCGCTGTACCGCTTACTGATCGTATCCAGCAACACCACATTGTCATCTACGCCCGATAGCTGCAGGGCGCTTATATAATCATCTTCGGTGTAGCGGAACTCCCTGTAAGCCTCATCGGAAAAAAGATACAGTTGATGCTTTTTACAAATAACGCCCAACGCCTCGATCTCTTCCCTGCTATAAACATACCCTGTTGGATTATTCGGATTACAGATCAGGATCGCCCGGGTGCGGTCCGTTATTACCCTTTCAAAATCTTCAATAGCCGGCAAGGCAAAACCCGTTTCAATAGTGGAGGGAATCGGAACTACGGTAACACCCGCTTCACAGGCAAACCCGTTATAGTTGGCATAAAAAGGTTCGGGGATAATTACCTCATCTCCCGCATCCAGGCAGGCAAAAAACGCAAACAGGATCGCTTCGCTGCCGCCGGTAGTGATCATAACCTGTTCATGTGTTACCGCCACCCCGACACGCTTATAATATTGCACCAGTTTTTTCCGGTAACTTTCGTTACCCGCACTGTGCGAATATTCCAGTATGGGCATATCCATGTCTTTCACCGCCTGCATAATGGCTGGGGGTGTTTCAATATCCGGTTGCCCGATATTAAGGTGATATACGGTAATACCCCTTTGTTTTGCCGCCTCAGCATAGGGTACCAGCTTGCGGATCGGAGAAGCAGGCATCTGCACGCCTCTTTGAGAAATTCTAATCATACTGAAAAATAAAGGGCAAAAATAAAAAAATTCCACCTTTACAGATGGAATAAGTTGAAACTGTTCAATAATACTAAAAAACTAAACTCTTAAATAATCTCACCCGTAAAATATACCGTTTTTGGTTGCGCCCCTTTTATTTTAATGGTAACATCTTTCTTAAAAGTACTTCCAACGGCAGCCGTAGCATCATACCCTACTTTGATCTTTCCAACTTTACCCGGCATGATTGGTGCAGAAGGTTTTTCAGCCACCGTGCAGCCACATCCAACCATCACATTTTGTACAATAACGGGCTTTTTGCTGATATTGGTAAACTCCATATAGAAAGTGGTCCCTTTCTTAAACTTCAATTTACCCAGATCATACTCGTCCTTTACCATCTTTATCACCTGGTCTGCCGGAACCCCTTCCTGTGCATAGCCGGTAACCGCAAATCCAAAAAATAACAAAACTGCCAAAAGGTAAAACTTCTTCATAATCATTAATTATTTTTGATAACATAAAATAAAGATAACAAAGGTACACCATAGATGTTTGGTGTTTTAAAAAAGTTGCATCAGTTAATACTAACTAACAAGAGTTAGCATTCAAATCCCTATTTTTGCCGATATGGAGCATAATACTTCCGACCTTATTACTTCTACGAATATGTTGTCATTTGATAAATTCAAAGATGGTGTGCTGCACGACTATTATGTAGCTTCCCTTAGCCGGGAAACCAGTCTTTTAGGCCGCAGGGAAGTGCTTACCGGAAAAGCCAAGTTTGGGATATTCGGAGATGGCAAGGAAGTAGCGCAGGTGGCTATGTCGAAATTCTTTCAGCCAGGCGACTGGCGCAGCGGGTATTACAGGGATCAGACCCTGATGTTTGCTATTGGCGTTGGCACACCACAACAATATTTTGCACAGCTTTATGCAGACCCCGATCCTCAAAATGAGCCTTTTAGTGTTGGCCGCCAGATGAATAGCCACTATACTTCAAGAAATGCAGATGCAGAAGGTAACTGGCTCGACCTGGTGCATATAAAAAATACGGCAACGGATATGGCGCCCACGGCGGCACAGATGCCCCGCTCCTACGGATTGGCGTATGCCTCAAAATGTTTCCGGGAAATTCCGGAATTACAACAGTTTACCAATCTCTCCAATAACGGCAACGAGGTATGTTTTTGTACCATTGGTGACGCCTCAACCAGCGAAGGTCATTTTTGGGAAATTGTAAATGCGGCGGGAGTAGCCCAGATACCGTTGGTGATATTTGTTTGGGACGATGGCTATGGCATTTCAGTGCCAAGGGAACTGCAAACGACTAAGGGCTCTATTTCAGAGGCGTTGAAAGGTTTTGAAAAAGAAGAAGGCACGAATGGATTTTATATTCAGAAAGTGAAAGGCTGGGATTATATGGGCATGATTGAAGCCTTTGAAGAAGGCATCAGCCTGGCCCGCGAAACCCATACACCGGTGATCTTTCATGTAGACGAATTAACCCAACCCCAGGGGCATAGTACGTCCGGCAGCCATGAGCGTTATAAAAGTCCGGAACGGCTGGAATGGGAACGCGAAAGAGACTGTCTGAAAAAGTTAAAAGAGTGGATTTTAAAGAACGGACTAAGCGACGAGGCCACCCTTGAAAAAATTGAACAGGATGCCCGCGCAAATGTAAAAGACGCGCGGGATAAAGCGTGGAAGGACTATATAAAGCCCATAAAGGCGCAGGTTGAAACAACCCGTAATATACTTAACGAGCTGGCAGAACAGCTCCCTGAAAAAGCCGGGGACATAAAAAAATTGCTCCCCGATCTGGTAACCAACCGGGAGCCGCTCCGGAAAAATGTTTTACAAACATTATATAAAGCCATTTTAATTGGCGGCAACCAGGCCGTAACCGCACAACAGTATTATGATACTTTGTGCGCGGAAAATGCGGTCATTTATAACTCGAATTTGTATGATGAGGGTCCTAAAAGTGCGTTGAAGGTAAAGCCGGTTGCACCGGTGGTTACCGCTGATTCTCCGGTACTTAACGGATATGAGATCCTGAATCATTATTTTGATCAGTTATTCAGCAACAATCCCAAAGTGATTGCCTTTGGAGAAGACCTGGGGAAGATAGGCGATGTCAACCAGGGGTTCGCCGGTCTGCAAAAAAAACATGGCCCGGAACGCATCGCCGATACCGGTATCCGTGAATTATCGATCATGGGACGCGGCATTGGCCTTGCTTTGCGCGGTTTGCGGCCCATTGCGGAGATCCAGTACCTGGACTACCTGGTATATGGTTTACAACCGTTGACCGATGATGTGGCGTCCCTGCAATACCGTACGGGCGGACAGCAATTTTGCCCGTTGATTGTACGCAGCCGGGGGCATCGCCTGGAAGGCATTTGGCACAGTGGCTCTCCAATGGGAATGATCATCAATTCGCTCAGGGGCATCCATATTTGTGTGCCCCGGAATATGGTGCAGGCAGCCGCTATGTACAATACGTTGTTACAAAGCAATGACCCCGGTCTAGTTATTGAAAGCCTGAATGGTTACCGCTTAAAAGAAAAGCTCCCTGAAAACCTGGATACAATGACCCTAGCCTTTGGTGTTCCGGAAATTTTACACCCGGGAACCGATATTACAATTGTCAGTTACGGGTCAACCCTTCGTGTGATCCAGGAAGCCATCAAAATAGTAGAGCCGCTGGGGGTTAGCTGCGAGCTGATCGATGTGCAGACCTTACTTCCCTTTGATATTCATCACAGCATTTTGCACTCGCTGAAGAAAACAAACCGGATCGTTTTTATAGATGAAGATGTACCGGGAGGCGCTACGGCTTTTATGCTTACGAAAGTAATAGAGGAACAGGGCGGATACCGGCACCTTGATGTAGCCCCCAGAACTATTACGGCTAAAGAACACCGTCCGGGTTATGGCAGTGATGGTGATTATTTCAGCAAGCCGAATGCAGAAGAAGTTGCGGCAACACTGCTTGATATGATGAAGGAATAGTCAGGAATTTCTGATTTGAGATTTCCGATTTGGCAATCACAGTAACGCTCCAATAACAAATAACTAATAACTCATGCCTGCCCTAAAAAGATATTGCCTGGCGCTGGATCTTAAAAACGATCCGGAGCTGATCGCCGAATATGAAGCTCATCACAACGCCGTTTGGCCCGAGATAAAAAAAAGCATTCTTGAATCAGGGATCCGCCATATGGAAATTTTCCGGATCGAAAACCGGTTGTTTATGATCATGGAAGCAGCGGAAGATTTTTCTTTTGAGAAAAAAGCGGCCGCAGATGAAAACAATCCCAAAGTTCAGGAATGGGAAGACCTGATGTGGCGCTACCAGCAGGCGTTGCCGACCGCAAAGCCCGGAGAAAAATGGCTGTTGATGAAATCCATCTTTCGATTATAAGGCTCTCCTGCTTTCAGCAACCTGCGGCCCCTTCTTAACTTTTTAACAACTGCCATCAAACCAATTGCACCAATACTTCGTCTAATCTTCAACTTTGGCATTTCAATTGCATAAAGCTTAAAAACAGCATGATTATGAAACATATTTTACAATTTGCTTTTATCCTGGTAACCATTGGCGCAATAGGAACGGGTTGCTCAAACACTAAACAAAGCACCTCTTCCGTTGTGCCCCGCACCGACTTCAAAGGAACCTGGCGGGTAACGAATACAAGTATTGAAGGAACCGATACAAAAAACCTGAAAATACAGGCTTTTGACGACGTAAGTCTTGATTGCTTTATGAACAGCGAATGGACCTTACCCAATAACGGATATGGCAGCTACACTATTACCAGCGGCAATTGCAGCAGTGGCCCGCGCCAGATCTTATGGTCGACAAGAAACGTAAATGGCGGCACCAATTTTAATTTTAAAAGAGTAGACGGTTTGAAAAAGAACCAGTCGAAGGGCGTAGAACAAGGCTATTCCCTGCAGGTCATTTCGTCAGATAAAGATCATTTTGTAGCACAATCGCCGGTATCCTTCGAAGGTAAAACGATCTATATTGTATATAATTTTGAAAGAAAATAAACCATTAACCTATACTATAAAAAACCGTTTCGTTTTGAAACGGTTTTTTATAGACCTGTGAGGTTTTAGAAATCTCACAGGTCTTTCGCTTTACAAATAACCCGCCATTTCCTGTTGATATCCGGCCGCAACTTTTCCTGCCGCCTCGTCAAAGTCAGCAGCTCCTGAAGCATAGATCACCGCGCGGCTGGCGTTTACCAGCAACCCGCAATCTTTGTTCATTGCTTTTTCCGAAATATCTTTCAGGCTGCCACCCTGTGCGCCTACGCCGGGCACCAGCAAAAAATGATCGGGGATCAATTCACGAACGCGGGTAAATTCATCTGCCTGCGTAGCGCCTACTACGAACATCAGGTTTTCAGCCGTTCCCCATTCTGAAACTGTTCTCAGCACTTTTTCATACAGCAGTTCTGAACCCGACTGTTGCAGTTCAAAATCGCCGGCGCCCTTATTAGACGTCAATCCGAGCACAATAGCCCACTTTCCTTCATATTGCAAAAAGGGCTTTACACTGTCTTCCCCCATATAAGGTGCAACAGTAACAGCATCAAAAGGCATCGTTTCAAAAAAAGCCTTTGCATATTGATCACTGGTATTGCCAATATCGCCCCTTTTTGCGTCGGCAATTTTAAAATGATCATCACCAATATAATGTACCGTTTTTTCCATAGCTTCCCAGCCTTTCACGCCCCACGCTTCATAAAAAGCGGTATTGATCTTATACGAAACACAAGTGGCCCGGGTGGCATCGATAATGGCCCTGTTGAAATTAAAGATCGCATCGGCATCCGTTTTTAAATGTGCCGGGATCTTATTCATATCCGTGTCCAATCCCACACACAGGTAGGATTTCTTTTCTTTTATCAGTGCTACTAATTTTTCTCTATTCATATTCATTGATCTTTGCTTTGCCCTGCCGGTACCGTTGCACGGAACAGCAAGGCCCCTTCTTTTGCATGTATTTTTATTTCGGTTCCTGAAAATGCTATTGCCGCTATATTCCCGGGCTTTAATTCAACTGCAGTATCCCCATTATGCAATGCCGCCCGACCGTTTATCAACAACAGTATCTCGGCTGTTGAAGGATGGATCATTATTTCGTCACCGGGTTCCAGTTCATACCCATTTAGCTGAAAATCGGCAACCGGCGCCGGGTAGTGCTTTTCTTTTTGTCCGTTTTGATTTTTTATTATTTGCGGGTGTGTCGCGGCACATTTTGTATGTTTCAACAACTCCACCGTATCAATATGTTTTGAAGTAAGGCCTCCGCGCAATACGTTGTCAGAGCTCGCCATTATTTCTACATTATATCCTTCCAGGTAAGCATGAGGCACGCCGGCATCCTGAAAAATCGCTTCTCCTTTTTTTAAATGCACCAGGTTAAAAAAATAGATCGAAAAGATACCCCTGTCTATGGTATCGGGCTGCACAAAAGTCTGTGCCGCCCGTGCCGCCCAGAAATCTTCAGCATCTTTCTTTAATTTATCCTGTTGATACAACGGAATGATGCGGCTGATCAGGGGTTGCAGCAACTCATTCACTTCTTCCTGCGGTAACTCCATCGCCATTTTATACAACCCCTTGTATCCATCTTTTTTGAACACCGGAATGAAAACATGCAACTCCTCTACTGCCTGCAGGGTGGCCAAAAGCTTTTCTTCCGGTTTAAAGCCATGTAAAAGGTAAAAAGGGCTCAGCGCCACCATTAACTCCGGCTTGTGATTTTTATCCTTATAGTTCCGGTCCGGGGCATTCAGGGCGATCCCCCTGGCCGTTTCGTTTTCAAAATCAACGGCCGCCTGTTCTTTGGACGGGTGCACCTGTATCGACAGCATATCCTTCACATCCAATACCTTCAGCAGATAGGGCATTTCTTTAAACGATTGCAGCACCACTTTTCCCAGCAATGCTTCCCGGTGTTCATCAATAAAATCCCGCAGCAATACTTCGCCCCCATTACTGAGCTGCATCAGGCACCGTGCCCCCGGATGCACACCCATCCAGTACTCCGCAAAGGGTTTCATTTGCGGATTCTCAATCTGAAGCAAGGAGGGAATAAAGGAAACACCGCCCCAGTCGTAATGTTTCACCTCCCCTTTTAATAGTGCCAGTTTTTGCATATAAAAAAAAGAATTAACTTGGGGGTAAAGATAACCTAATGGCAACACATAATCAATTGGGGCAGGACGGGGAAGATATTGCGACCGCTTACTTTGTGCAAAGGAGTTACACCATCTTATTCAGAAACTGGCGGCATTCGCATTACGAGATCGACATCATCGCCGTTAAAAAAGACAAACTCCATTTTATTGAAGTAAAAACCAGAAGCAGCAGCCAATTTGGCTATCCTGAAGAAAGCGTAACCAAAAGAAAATTCAAATTTTTACAGCAGGCGGCTGATGCATTTTTGTACCAATACCCGCAATACCGGTGGATCCAATACGATATACTGGCGATCATTCATTCCAAAAACAAAACGCCGGAGTTTTTTTTACTGGAAGATGTATTTTTATAAATACTAAAGCTATTGCGCAAATTTGTAAATTAGCAATCTAAATTTTTATTAAAAAAACAGACCAATGAAGCTACAATCAATCGCTTTTGGAACAATTGTTCTTGCCACACTATTGGCTTCCTGCAAAGGAGGCAACAACACCGATGCCGCAGCATCCGGGTCCTTTTGTAAAGACTCTGCCTGTATGACGGAGCCGCTCCGGTTTGGAAGCCCTACGCCCGACAAACCTTTTGTGACGGTTTCGTTTAAGGACTGCAAAATCGATACCATCCATTGGGAGCGGGGAAAGAAAGAAGGCGTAACGGATATTATCTTCAAGGATTTTATACCTAATGATGTGCGGCCGAGTAAGTCCCTTTTCACCTGCGATATCGTTGCGGATAAATATGCCTGGCTAAAGTTCAATGATTGCCCTACCGGGAGAGGCTATCTGATCAAGCTTCCGTTCGATAAAAAGGGAACAACGGAAAAATACAGGAGCGCCATCAATAATTTTGATCCTAAATTTAAGGTGGCAGACGGGTTGGTAGCCTATTATGACAATACGTTTATCTATGTGGTAGATATCAATACCGGCCAAACAGCCCAGACCTTACTGACCGATACTGGCATTACCGGAATAGACTATGATAATGTACATTCTGTTATCGATTCAGTAAACATCACTAAAAGTAATATATATGCGAAAATCCTTTTTAAAGAAAAGGAAATTGTGCATAATGAACCTTTGGCGTTTAAATAATTTATACCCCTGCCTTGTTGCGGCAAGGCAGGATTTTTTTTATGTGGGAATCTTATAAAAAAAGTTTTCAATCGTATTTAAAACTGGAAAAATCGCTTTCCCCCAATTCTACAGAAGCGTACCTGCGGGATATTGACAAGCTGACTCAATACCTGGAAGCCGAGTCACCCAACAAAACTCCGGCGACCGTTATTTTAAATGATCTTCAGGCCTTTCTTGCCTGGATCGCCGAACTCGGCATGCAACCTACCTCACAGGCAAGGGTTATATCCGGCATAAAAGCATTTTATAAATTTTGCCTGCTTGAAAACATAGTACAACAGGATCCGGCATTGTTGCTGGAAGCACCCAAAACCAAAAGGGCCCTCCCGGATGTTTTGAGCATCGCAGAAATAGAACGGCTGATTTCCTGTATTGATTTGAGCAAACCCGAAGGCACCCGCAACAAAGCGATCATTGAAACCCTGTACGGATGCGGCTTACGGGTGAGCGAACTGGTAAACCTGCGCATTTCTCAATTGTATCTGGATGTAGGATATATCCGCGTAATCGGTAAAGGCAACAAAGAACGGTTGACGCCGATCGGTGATTCGGCGGCAAAGTATATCAAGATCTACATAAAGGAGATCCGCAATCATATTGCAGTAAAGCCCGGTAATGAGGACATCGTTTTCCTGAACAAAAGAGGTACCTTATTAAGCCGGGTAATGATCTTTTTAATTATCAAGGAGCTGGCCGCACAAGCACAGATAACAAAGACCATTTCCCCGCACACGTTCCGGCACTCGTTCGCCACACATTTGATCGAAGGGGGCGCCCACCTCCGTGCCGTACAGGAAATGCTGGGACATGAAAGCATTACGACCACCGAGATCTATACGCATCTTGACCGGGAATTTCTCAGAAAAACGCTTGATACGTACCATCCTTTATCACAAGGGTTTCATTCCAAATAGGACGCCCTATTTAACACCACCCATACGAAATTTCATTTGCAGGACAGGAGCAATTATTTTTTTAACAAGCTATGGGCGCATCCCGGATATTCCCTGTTGTGTTTCTTGACCGCTATCAAAAAACTGACGGCCATTTCCAATCGATCCACCGGGTGAAGAATAATACACTATTTTCGTAAGCACAACAACAAACACATTTACTATGAAACGTATTCTGACATTATTCTTTTTTACGGGGACCCTGCTGACGGCTAAAGCCCAGGTTAAAGTTCCTGCAGCAAGCCCCGTGCAAACAGTGAAACAGGATTTCGGACTCGGCACACTGGAATGGAGTTACAGTCGCCCCGGGTTGAAAGGAAGATCTGTATACACTGATGTTGCCCCCGCCGGAAAACTCTGGCGTACCGGCGCCAACAGCGCCACCACACTTACCGTGAGTGATGAAATAATAATCGGAGGAAAAACCATCGGAGCAGGAAAATATGGTTTGCTTACCATTCCGGCACCCAACACATGGGTGGTCATTATAACGAAACAAACCGACGTCACATCGGATCCGACGGTATATAAAGAAGGAGACGATGTGGTTCGCCTAAATATAAAACCGGTCGTTACCGCCACTTCCACGGAAACCTTCACTATTGAACTGGCGAATATAACCCCTGCCAGCGCAGAACTGCAATTGAAATGGGGGAAAGTGCTGATTGCTGTTCCGGTTAAAACCGCCATTGATGCACGCATTATGGCTTCCATAGACGCATCAATGCGATCAGACAAACCGGCTTATTTAGCTGCAGCCAACTATTATTACGACAACAATAAAGACATTACCAAAGCGGTGGAATGGTACAGCAAGGCAGTAGCAGCGCAACCCGAAGCCTATTGGGCTCAGTATTATTATGCAAGGGCGCTGGCAAAGGCCGGAAGGAAAAAAGAAGCAAAAGCCGCTGCTGAAAAATCAAAGCAACAGGCTACAGACAAGCATAACCCGGATTATATTACCCTGAATGAAAAGTTGCTTTCTACCTTATAAATCCCCAAAAACAAAATAATGAAAAAAACACTTTTAACTATCGGTGCGCTATTTACAATAAGCAGCACGGTCCTTTTTGCGCAAACCATCACGCTAAAATTTAATCCGGCAAACGGAAGTAGTTACCTGAATACAACCCGGGCGGTTATGAAAATAAACCAGACGGTTATGGGACAAACCATGGAGATCAACAGTACCAGTAATACAGATTTAACTTATAAAATTGCCGATGCCGCTCCGGATAAAAATCTTGATATTACTTATAACAAGATCAATATGACCATGGAAGCAATGGGTCAGCAAATGAATTTTGACAGTGAGAGTGCGGACACCACTAACCAGGGCAGCAAAGCCTTCAGAGCCGTTAAAGGATCAAAAGTCACGGTTTTAGTCGGAAGCGATGGAACAGTGAAAAGTGTAAAGGGGGCTGATAAAATTGCCGCTAAAGCGAGCGCCGGCAACCGGCAAACACAAGAGCTTCTTAACCGGTTATTTTCTGAAAGCGCGTTAAAAAGCTCTTTTGAACAGCTTTTTAAATTTTATCCTCATGAGCCGGTAAAACAAGGCAGCACCTGGACATCGACCACAAAGATCGCAAGCCCTTATGCAATGACACTTCAAAACAACTATACCCTGGTTAAGATTGACGGCGATAAAAGTACCCTTAAAATTGACGGAAAAGCCGGCACTGACGGAAGTGTTAAATTCGAACAACAGGGAATGACCATGGATATTACGCTTAACGGAACCAGCGCAGGCACGATGGAGATTGACAATAAAACCGGGATGCCTGAAAATACAGATATCACACAGCACCTCAAAGGTACCGTCAACGCCATGGGCCAGGAAGTCCCGGTCGAGATCCATATAGAATCAAAAAGCAGCGTACAAAAACAATAGCAAAAGTTATCCTCCCCGGAGTGTTGCTATAAGCGACAAAACAGGCCGGGGCCGGCAAAAAAAGCCCTCATTGTCATGCCTCCCGATAGCCATCGGGATGGTCCGACATCTAAATTTACGAGTGATGCTCAATAGATTCTGAAACAGTTTAGAACGACAACGGGTTCTCAACGGGCTTTTTAGTCAGCCCCACACCGGAGCAATAAAAAAGCGGCGGGATTGAAGAACCCCGTCGCTTTTACTTGGCATCCCATTTTATTTTACTTCACTTCTATTTTATAATCTTTTGGAGGCACCGCACCCTGCAGGTTTTCAACAAAATAATCCCAGCGCCGGCGCATCATGTAATAAGAATCCTCTCCGTAACCGTGGCGGGCATTGGGTATTACCAACAGGTCAAACGACTTATTGGCCTTAATTAAGGCATCCACAACCAGGTAGGTATTGTAAGGCGGCACATTGTCGTCCATGCCCCCGGTAACCAATAATAACTTTCCCTGCAGGTTCTTTGCATACAATTCATTCGCCTGTTTTGCATAATTATCGCCTGCTTCAAGGCCAATATACCGCTCGCCCCAATCGTCTTCATAATTGCGGTTGTCGTGGTTGCCGGATTCTGCAATGCCCACTTTAAAAAACTCGGGGAATTTAAATAGTGCCGAAGCGGTTGCAAATCCGCCACCTGAGTGCCCCCAGATGCCCACGCGGTTTAAATCCATAAACCCGTTCTTTGCCGCCAGTTGCTTCACCCCTGCAATCTGGTCGTGCAAGGTATTCTCGGCCATATTGCCGTAGCAGACGTCATGAAACGCTTTGGAACGATTGGGATTACAGCTTCCCTCCAAACGTACCACAATGAATCCCAGTTCAGCCAATGCCTGGAAATCGCCGCCCGCCACGTTAAAGGACCAGTTACCCACACTTCCGCCCTGGGGGCCGGGATAAATATAAACGACAACGGGATATTTTTTTGAAACATCCAGGCGGCTGGGTTTATAAAGCAACCCATAAAGATCAAACTGGTTATTGGCCGATTTTACAGAAAACAGTTCCGGCGCCACCCAGCCCGCAGCTTTCAGTGTCTCCGGCTTTATACTTCCCAGCTCACCGAGGGTATTGCCCGCTGTATTTTTAAGTTTGATCACCGGTGGAACCGTTGGTGTAGAATAATTATCTACAAAATAATTGCCATCCGGAGAAAAACTTGCCCGGTGGTTGCCGGGTTCAGGCGTAAGGTTCTGCAACCCTTTTCCATCGAAACTAATTTTATAGAAGTGGCTGTAATAGGGATTCTCCCCTGGTTCTTTGCCCTTCGCCTCAAAGATTATTTTGCGAGTTTTACCATCGGCGCGTAGCATTTGGGTTACCACAAAATCGCCTTTTGTTATTTGATTTTTTAATTTCCCTGAGGTAAGGTCATATAAATACAAATGCCCCCAGCCATCGCGCTCAGAATACCAGATCAGTTCATTTGTTTCGGGCATAAACTGCCAGTTGATCTTCCCCTGCCCGGATTCATATTGGGTGGCTACTTTTTCTTCCATTACTGTTCTTACTTCCCCGGATGCCGCATCGGCGACCCGGAACGTTGCTACTTTATGATCCCGGCTAACAGAAACAAAAGCGAGCTGTTTACTGTTGCCGCCCCACTGGTTATCCCCCAGACTTCCATCCACTGCGATGTCGTCGCTCAGCGTGCCGCGGTGCTCATCCGCCGCCATTTTTAAACGAACGGTGGCAGCCGTTTCCACATCAATTATTACCCGATGAATTTTCGCAATACTGCTATCTCCCGGCAGCGGATATTTCCATTTTTCCAGTTCGGGCGCCCCTACTTTGGTGCGCACCAGGTACATATCATGCAGGTGCCGGTCATCCTGCTGATACGTGGCAACCTTCTTACTATCCGGCGACCAAAGCACGATGGGGCTTTCAGAATGTTTCCACCCGGCATTATCCGTTGCATAACCAAAGTTTTCCATGCCATCGCGAGTCAGTTGTTTTTCCGTGCCGGTGGTAATGTCCTTTACCCAAAGATTCCAATCTTTTATGTAAACCGCTTTTCTTCCGTCGGGCGACACCGCAAACGCAGCCGCGGCCCTTCTTCTGCCCAAATTCTTTTCCTCCGAAGGTGCTTTGTCCGTTGTGGTCCTGCTTCCGCCCTTTACGGCCGGATCCATAACAATATACTTTCCGCTTTCTGGTTCTTTAAACCATAATTTACCATCGGGCAGCCACTGGGGCATAATGTTTTGTTTGGCGTAGGCTTTTGCTGCGGGACCGCCGGACATCATGCTGACCGCACGGTCATAATCGCTGGCGGTAAACAGTTTTTTCTCCTGTGCCCGCACGGTAATCCCCAAAAACAGGAGGGTTCCGGCAATAAGGTATTGCTTCATATTGACTTAATATTATTGTAAAAAATAATTCGCCAAAATAGCAGATTTTTTCGGAAATTTGATAGAGACGGGGTTTCTATTTGATGAGCGGGTGTTACATTCCAGCATTTTGTTTAAAAAGCGCAAATGAAGAATGACAATGTGGCCATACCGTTTTTATTTGTATTCCTGGCATTATGGGTGTGTACCGGCTGTCAGAAGAATAAAGATGCGGCGCCCGGCTCCTACCAATTGATCACCATTTATGAAAACCCGCTTCCCGACCCGGTAACCATCCAGTTTATAAACGGCAGTATTACTCCAAAGGGAGATACACTTATTCGTTATGAGTTTGACAAGATCATGATCGATCCCAATTCGAGTACGCAGATCATGCAGGATGTTTGTTTAAAAGACTGCCCCGATAAAAAAACAATGGTAGAACCGAATATGGCAAAAATAACCATTGGCAACCGGCAAAGAACAGATGTCGATTATAATGTGGTTCCCCTAAACAATGCAGCAGCCCACACAGACAGCATTAATATCTTCAATAAACTTCATTGGTCTGTTTCCCGAATGAACACCGGTCAGGTTATTAAAATTTATAAGATCATCCAGGGCGAATATTTTAATACAAAATAGCATCCGACAGCTTTAACAAAAGATTGGATCAGTCACTGACGGTATAATAAAAAGCCTTTTTATTTTTAATCCAGATGTTACGTGCTTTAACCATATTTATTTTATTGCTGTCTGCTGCAACTGCTTTTTCCCAAACAAAAACTTATTTAAAAGGAAATATATTTTTGTACAGCAATGATACGCCCGTGCCCGGCGCCACCATAACCAACCTGAATACCCGGCAATCTTCGGTTTCCACTTCTGCCGGCACCTATCAAATTCCGGCCTCCAATAAGGATATAATCGTATTCTCATCCAGCGGATTAAAAAGTGATACGGTAAAAGTTGAAGAACAGTTGTTAAAAACGGGCTATGACGTTGGGCTTACAGTTGATGGCAAGCTGCTGAAGAACGTAACCGTAACCTCCAGTTACCAGTTGGATTCATTGCGCCGCAGGGGCGATTATGCTAAAATTTATGAAAAACAGCCCGGCCTTACCGGCGGCAATACCCCGGAAGCAGGCTTTGGCCTCGTCTTAAGTCCGATCAGTTATTTTTCAAAAAGGGCCAAAAAGACCCGGCAGTTTAGAAAGCGATTGAAGAAGGAAGAAGAAGATGCCTATATCGACTATGTTTTTTCGCCGATGTGGGTAAGCAAGCTCACCGGATTAAAAGGCGATTCGCTGCATTTATTCCTTTACCAATACCGCCCCACCTATGATATGGCCCGTATGCTTGACCGCCCCAGTATGATTGCCTATATTAACGACCGGTATAAAGAGTTTATCCGGAAGAAAGATTAAACGCGTCCTATACTATTCTATTTAATGATCTTAGAATACGAGGAGAGGATTCCTGCTACCGCAATTATCATACTTTTAATGTCTTGGCATATTCGCATCCGTCTTATAATGAGCCGGAATCAAAATTATTCTTAAAGGGTACCTATGGCACACCAAACGATCTGTGGTTGTAACCAGTCTACCAATAGGTTGTTCCTCCCGAACAAAACAAACGAAATGGTCTCGCCTCACGACTTTTTGCATCAGCACCCCGTTGAATAATGCCTTCGGCATTACCCGTTTTCAGCACCATATATTATAATGATTGAACGTGCCGCGTAGTGGCTACCCATAGAAGGACAATAATGTTAATTTTGATGGCGGTTCAGTATTAATGATTCATTCCCGTCCGACTGGCGTCCGCCGCGTGGGCTGACGGGCTAGGCACAATAAAAATGCCGGTCGCGCTTTCCGGTATTCTTCTTATTTTTAAGCAAAGAAAATTGCTTTTATGAAAAAAAATCAACTCCTGCTTATTTGCCTTATCACTATTATAAGCACCCTTCATGCCCAGGTAAAACCCAAAACTAATACAGGGAATCAGCCCACATTTGTAACGGCTGTGGAAGGTGTGAACGAATACCGTCTGCCGAACGGCCTTCAAATATTATTAGTGCCGGATGCAGCGCAAACAAATGTTATCGTAAATATCGTATACCATGTCGGTTCCCGCAACGAAGGATACGGTGAAACCGGAATGGCGCATTTACTGGAGCACATGCTTTTTAAAGGCTCTAAAAAATTCTCCAGCATCAAACAAACTATTGCCGACAAAGGAGCCTCGGCAAACGGGACCACCTGGTACGACCGGACCAATTACTTCGAGATCCTTCCGGCTACAGACAGTAACCTGCTTTGGGCACTGGATATGGAATCCGACCGCATGGTGCACTCGCTGATGCGAAACGAAGATCTGCAGAAAGAATTTTCTGTGGTCCGTAATGAATTTGAAGCGGGGGAAAACGATCCTGGCTCCGTTTTGATGGAGCGCGTACTTTCCACCATGTACTTGTGGCATAATTACGGCAAATCCACCATCGGAAGTAAAGAAGATATTGAACAGGTACCCATCGGCAACCTGAAAGAATTTTATCAAAAATATTACCAGCCGGACAATGCCACTTTAATAATAGGAGGAAAATTTGATGAGAAAAAAACGCTCTCCTGGATCGGAAATTATTTTGGTGCTATTCCCAAACCACAGCGGGTATTACGCGCGCCGTACACCGTAGAACCACCACAGGACGGAGAACGTTTTGTGGAGCTGCGCCGCAACGGAGATATGCAATATGTAGGTCTTGGGTATCACACGCCCGCGTATTCCGATAAAGATTATGTAGCCAATGATGCCGCCATTGAAATTTTGACCAATAATCCTTCCGGTGTTTTTTACAAGGCATTGGTCGACACAAAACTCGCTACCAAGGTTTCCGGCTGGAGCCAGCAACTCTATGATCCCGGTTTTACTTATTTCAGTTGCGATGTGCCGCTGGGCCAAAATCTCGACAGCGCTAAAAAGGCGTTCCTGGCCAGCGCCGATGGCATTTCCGCCCTTGCTATTACAGAAGCGGACCTGGAGCGGGCGAAAAACGCGTTGTCCAAACAGCTTTTCAATACACAAAATAATACGATCAGCTTCTGTGTTGCGCTGACGGAAATCATTGGCGCAGGCGACTGGCGGCTATTTTATATATATCGCGACCGGCTGGAAAAATTAACATTAGCGGATGTGCAAAGTGTTCTAAAAAAATATTATCTCCCCAGCAATCGCACATATGGTGTATTTATTCCCGACAAAGAAGCGGAGAAAAACCGGGTTGCGGTTAACAACCGCCCGGACATTGCAGCTCTCGTAAAAGGTTATAAGGGAAAAGCGGTTACTGCGCAAACAGAAAGCTTTGATGCCAGCATTGACAACATTAAAAAGAGCACTCAATATGGCACCTTGTCCAATGGCCTGAAATATGCGCTGCTGAAAAAGCCGGCAAAAGGCGATAAGATCAGCGCACGGATCACGCTGAAGCTAGGCGACGAGCAAAGTCTAATGAACAAGGGACTGGTACCCGAGTTAACTGCCCGCATGCTTAAAAATGGTACGACGAGCAAAAACAAAAAAGAGATCAATGACCTGCTGGATAAGTTAAAGACCAGCCTGCGCATTTCGGGCAATGCGCAAACCGTTTCCATAAACATAAGCACGGACAAGGAGAACATGAATCCTGCCCTGGAACTGCTGGCCGACATTTTGCTACATCCTTCATTTGATAAAAATGAATTTGACAAAATGGTGCTGGATCTTAAAGGAGAGTACGAATCTAACCAAAGCGATCCGCAATACCTTGCATCCAACGCGGTAAGCAAAAAAACGTCGCTCTACCCCAAGGGGCATCCTTTTTATCCAAACAGCATCAGCGAAGCGTTGACTGATCTTCAAAAAGTAACCGTAGATGACCTCCGGAATTTCTACCAGGCATTTTATGGCGCTAACCATGCTATTGCAGCTTTTACGGGCGCTATCGATAACCAGGCGGTCGTGTCATTCCTGGAAAAAAACCTGGCGGCATTTAACAGCAAACAAGCCTATAAAGAAATTACAGATCAATATTTTGATGTAAAAGGCAGCCTCGAAGCCATCAATGTTACGGATAAGAAAAATGCGGTTTGCATGGGAGCATTGAACCTGCCGGTTAAGGAATCTGATGCCGATTTTCCGGCGCTTGAAATGGCCAATGAGCTGTTGGGCGGCGGCGCCTTCCTTTCGTCCCGTATCCCGCAACGCCTCCGGGAAACGGACGGCATGAGTTATGGCGCGGGCTCCTACCTGTCTGGCAATTATAAATACGCGGCTTCTACCTGGGGCGTGTATGCCATCTTTAATCCTATGTATAAAAATAAGCTGGACAGCGCCCTGCATGAAGAGATCAATAAGGCGCTCAGCGCGGGCTTTAAAGAAGAGGAACTAAAAAAATCGAGGGAAAGCTGGTTGCAGCAACGGAAGACCAACCTGGGTTTTGATAATTATCTTTCTTACCTGCTTTCTTCTTACATGCAGGATGAAAAGGACCTGACGTATTTTACAGAATATGAGAACAAGGTAAAAAAGTTAACCCTTAAAGATGTAAACGCTGCGTTGAAAAAATATATCGATCCGGCGAAAGCCACGCTGATTTACGCAGGTGATTTTAATAAAAAATAGCGTTATACTTTTTCAAGCGTCATCCGGATCTGATAGTGCAGGTGCTCATGGATCCGCTCATCAAAGCAGAGCTTTGCGGCAGTAATGCTGCCATCGTATTTTTTAAAAATATATTTAACAGAAAGATTAAAATCAAAATTATCGATGGAGTTATGCCGGGTTTTGGAATAAACCTGTTCCAGTTTTTGCCGGGCCACTTCATCGAAATTGAGGAGGGTCGCATTTAGTTTTATGTGAAACTCCGATGCTTCGTCATTCAATATATCAGTGTGCCAGGCATATTCATAAAGCTGCTCTTCCAGTAGCCGTGAGTGCTGTATATAAGGTCGGGTGCAGTTTCCCGGCGTTTTAACCTCATTAAAACCCAAAAATTCCGGCAGCAGCAGGGAGTACTGAAAATTATTCCGGAGTACCTGCTCCAGGTTGTTGAGATCATACTGATATGCCTGGACAAACTTTTGTTGTTCGCGGGTGGACGTAAAGGTTTTGGCCAACTCATGCTGCACCCAATAATGCCAGTCCGCCAGCACTTCTTCCCTGTTAGCCATTTCGAGCACTTCTCCATTCCGGTTTCTTTTAAACACCAGTCGCCGGTTAATCGCAGCCAGGGACAGCATCTGCTGCAATTGCTGTTCCATTGCCGGTTGGTCTGTCTCACCTTTTATATCACTCCACCCGATGGCCGTATAAACAGCATCCGCTGCAAGCTGCTGTTCATACTCCACGTTGCCGGAAACCTTTATCATTACCGGGTTTCGTCCTTTTTCATAACAAAACCGGTTCACTGTTTCTATCCGGTACTTTTTCGAATGGGGTTTCAGGTACCGGCTGAGTGTTGAATTGTTTAAAGGGATTGTTTCCATATGGAGGTTTTAGAAGGTTAACCGAAAATAAAAAAATTTCCGGATCAGCGGTGCTTACAGGATTACAAAATTTTTGTTTTTACTTCCCCCGGGCTTGCCGTTGCCGGCACCTTTATTCATTCGTTCCTTTAGGATATCGTATATTTCTCTTTTTTCTTTCCTGGATAATACATTTAAAGTAACCAGTTTTTTTCGTCCGGCCAGTGTTTCAATTTCCAAAGCGTCGCCTTTCCAAAAACTTTCTGTATAGGCAATATTGGTGATCGCGGAATACGGTACAAATACGAATGGATTCAAATCGAAAGCCACTCGTTCCATTTTGCTGCTTCCGGTAATTTCTTTGTAATAAAAACCCTTGTCGTCAAGCTTAGCGCGTAGCACCTTTCCCCTATATTTCAAAGAGAAATAACCCATAATAATAAATCCTACTTTAAAGATCAACATCAATAAGGAAACCAAAAAAAATGCTGGACTTCTGAAATCAATAACCATGGCTTGAAAGTTATCCCAAAAAGAACCGCCCGGATCAAACCCTATAAACGACATAGAAATGCCCATAGCAATCAATAGCATCCCAACGACTATCGACCTAAACCCAGATAAGTAATATGTTTTTACTCCCATACTAATCAGGCCTTATGAATTCCATGGCCGCAAAATTATACGTTACAAAAAAACCCCACACCTTTTATTGGCATGGGGTATCAACAATTTTGAACGCCGGTCTGCTTTACAGCTTATACCAGCTCTGCTCTTCTTTTACCTTTAACGGAAGTACCTGCGGTACGCTCATTTTCGCAACACTTCTCAAACCGGGTGGCCGTCCACACATGATCCAGCTCCACACTATCCTTTCCCGAATATCCATGGTCCGTAAGTTGGCACCAGCTACGCTCCCTGTTTAAATCAGTAACGATCTTTGAGGTCGATTTGGGATGTGCCACCCAAAACTTGGTGTTCTCTTTCAAAGAAGGCATCACATCATTCAGAATACCATTCAATTGGTTTTCGTTCACTGCAAACACCAATGCAAAGTCCAGCTTCCTTGAACGAAGCAAGGGAGTCATGTTTTTTGCAAATGATAATTTACTGAACTGTTTTTCGATTGAAGACGGAAGTCCTTGGATTAAGAGATTTTTTTCTTCTGCGTACTGTAGTTTTTCGAACACTGTTTGAATCATAAGAACTCTGAAGGGGTTTATTAAAAAATCTGACAATAATCTTTTTTGGCAAACACCTGCACAATCAGAGTGCAAAAGTACAAAAAAAAAGTGTTTCGGACAAATCTTTAACAAAAAGCCCCTGTTGCGTACAACGGGGGCCATAATAGCTTTATAAATAATTACTTGTTTACCGGGCGATAATATTTCATTGCTTCCGGCATAAATTTCTGTAATTGCTCTATCCTATGCTCTGGCCCGGGGTGAGTGCTCAAAAATTCCGGCGTTGATCCGCTGCCGGCTTTGGCCTGCATTCTTTGCCATAATCCAATGGCTTCCTGTGGATTATAGCCCGCCATGGCGGCCCATATTATGCCATAATGATCGGCCTCCAGCTCCTGCTTGCGGGAAAAGGCCAGCAAGCCTACCTGGGAGCCTACGCCTACCGCCGCGCCAAATAACTGCCTTACCCCCGGCGATGTTTTGTTAGCGGCAAAAGCATCCAGTATATTGGTACCAAACTGCGCTGCCATCCCCTGGCTCATACGCTCATTGGTATGACCAAACAGCGCATGGCTTACTTCATGCCCCAGCACATTGGCCAGGGCCGCTTCATTTTGGGTAATGGGCAGCAAGCCTGTATACACCACAATTTTGCCGCCGGGCATGCACCAGGCATTGGCCTCATTACTTTGCACCAGCCGGGTTTCCCATTGATACCCGCTTAAATCATTACTAAGATTATTCTGACGGTAATAGGCATTCACAGCATTGATGATCCGCTGCCCCACCCGGTTCACCATTTCCGCATCCCTGTTATTGGAAGAAGCAGTAACTACCTTGTTGCTTGACAGGAAGGACTGATATTCGGTAACGGCCATTTGCTGCAACTGAGATTCGGGCAATAACTTCATCTGACTTCTGCCGGTGACCGCATTTGTGGCGCATCCATAAAATAAAGTAGCGCCGGCTAATACAAAAAGCGCATTTTTAAGCATAGCTATACACATTTAATTTTGATTTAAAAACTTATAGGGTACCAAAATCAGGCCAGTATTGGTATTGGAACAAACTTAAAAAAAGAAAGGCTTAAAGACTTCGGCTGTTGCGTTGCTGCCGGCGGCGGTCCCTGTTTTTAAAAATAGGAACTTTATTTTCGCCACCCCGGATGATGCGCCCGATATTCTTTTGATGGGTAAGAATCACCAGTAAGGCTACTGCAACGGCAAAGACCCTGTAAAAGTGATTGTCTACATTAAAGATGACCAAAATAAATAACGGGAAGGCCAGGCTGGCCAGAATAGAACTTAAAGATACAAAACGGGTCAGGTACAGCACTAATAAAAACACACCAGAGCATGCCAGCGCTGTCCAGGGGCTTATCCCAATGATAATCCCGAACAGGGTGGCCACGCCTTTTCCACCACGAAAATTAGCCCATATAGGAAATATATGACCCAATACCGCGGCCATACCAAATATCAACTGAATATTTAAATAGATGATTTCATTATTGGCATATTCCGGCAGAAAGGTGGCCAGCTTTACGGCAAGAAACCCCTTTAGCGAATCGCAGATCATCACGAAGGATCCCCAGCGGGGGCCCAGCACCCGAAAGGTATTGGTGGCGCCTGCATTACCACTTCCATACTCTCTTATATCAATCCCAAAAAAACCTTTACTTACCCAAACTGATGTAGGAATACTACCAAGGCAATACGCTAATAAAAAGAGTAGTACATAGTTCATGTATATCCGGCTAAGTGAGGGGCAAAGGTAATGATAAAAAACAATAGCGCCTTAATAATTCATTAACACTCAATGCTATTTTTGTGCGTAGCACCTGATACACAACCAGTTATTTTTTACTATAGTATTTGTTAAAATTAGTCCCGCTGCTTTTACAAATGTCGTCATTTCTACCTCATCGCTTGCCAAAAGACCGCTCAGCAGCAACGTTCCGCCCGGCGTCAATTGCGCTTTTAATTGGGGAATAGTGGCCAGTAAAATATTTTTATTGATGTTGGCCAAAATAACATCAAATGTTCTTTGCTGATTGGCGCTGTCAGAAAGTATCAGTTCAATACCGGCGGCATCGTTTATTTCAAAATTTTCCTTTGCATTGGCGATGCTCCATTCGTCCAGATCGGTAGCCCGTATGGATGCCGCTCCCAGTTTTTTTGCAAGTATGGCAAGAATGCCGGTACCGGTGCCAAAGTCGAATACCGATTTATTTTTAAAATCGATGGTCTGCATTTGCTGCATCATTAACCAGGTAGTGGCATGATGCCCTGTGCCAAAGCTCATTTTAGGATTGATAAGAACCTCATGTTGTGCTGCGGGAAAGGGCGGATGGAACGAGGCGCGCACGGCAACAAAATCGTCCACCAGCACCGGTTCAAAATTTGATTCCCATAACGCATTCCAGTTTTGGGCTGCCAGTTCTTTTACCTCATAACGCAACTCCAGTTCTTTTGCCAAATGATCCAGCGTTTCGTTATCAATTTTATTACTGCTGAAGAAAGCAGTTACGGTAAGTTCGCCTTCTTCAAAGCCGTCTGCTTTTTCCGCAAGTGCCGCTATTAGTAAATCTGCCCTTGCTGCGGTAACGTTCGTAAACACTACTTCTGTATATTTTTCGTTCAATTCCATTTTAAATCAGTTTGCTGATTGCATAAATAAGCAATCCCACCAGTCCGCCAACCAATGTTCCGTTGATGCGAATAAACTGCAGATCCTTGCCCACTTCCAGCTCCAGTTTACTGCTCAACTCCTTTCCTTCCCAATTGCCAACGGTATTGCTGATGAGCGCACCCGCCTGCTTCGTATTTCTTAAAATATACGTGTAGGCATTGTAGCGGATCCACCCGTCAATACGGTTTCTCAACACTTCATCCTGTTGCAAATTACGGGCAAGATCCTGAACCGACCTTGTAAAATAATTTTTAAGCGCTGAATGTTCTGCGGAAAGATCATTGATAATACTCATTTGCACGCTTTTCCAGATCGCCGCAGCGTACTCTTTTAATTTGTCTGGCGGCAGCAATTGTTCTTTCAACGCTTTTAATTCCGTTTCCCATTTAGGATTCGTTTTTAATGCTGAGGCAAAGAGCTCTAATTGTTTATTTACGTCATTACGGATCTTGTGCGTTGGATCCTTTTCAATTTCATCCAGATACTTGGCGATACCCGCTGTAAGTTTTTCTGCAATATAATTATCAACAAAGCCAGGAATTAAAAAATGACTTTCCTGCTTTACTTTCTGTTTTATCAGGTCTTCATTATTGAGCACATATTGCCGCACCTTATTTACCACAAAATTCAATACCCGCTCGTGGTCACCCCGCGCTATTACGAGCTGCAGCCCATTGGCAACCACTTCATTCAATTTAATATCGTTTACCAGCCCTCCTGCCTTTTTTGCAATAAAATCAGTAACGATTGTATCGTCTGCGGTTGTCGCCATTTGTTTGATCAGCCGTGTTGCTTCCGATACCAATAATGCCACATTAGACTCCTTCCCCAGCCAACCGGCAATAAAAGCGCTCACCTGCAGTTTATCGATATAAGGGCGGAGCGTAGTTGCGTTTAAAAAATTATCCACCACAAAATTGCCCAGGTTCGCGCCGATACTTTTTTTCCGGCTTTCGATCAGGTTCGTATGCGGAATGGGAAGCCCGAGGGGATGATGAAACAAGGCCGTAACGGCAAACCAATCGGCCAAAGCGCCCACCATTGCCGCTTCTGCAAAGGCTTTCACATACCCGATCCAGGGCGCTGTACTGGTTTTTAAAAGATATACGCACCCAATAAAAACAAGCATCATCAATAAAAACAAACCTGTTGCCAGTGTTTTATGCCTGCGTAACTGTACTGCTTTTATGTCGTTATTCATTATTATTAGTTAAACGGATGCTGGTTATTATATGCGTAATGCTTAACGCGCAACGCCTAATGCCTTAGCGCTCCTGCATTCTGCATTAAGCATTCAGCATTCTGCGTTCTGCATCCCCTAAAAGTATAAAAATTATGCCGATTCAACCTCGGGAACCAGGGCGAACGCAAAAATCCAAAAGCTGCCACAAATCCTCCAGAGGCGGACACAGTTCCATCGTTCTGCGTTGCGCCATAATTTAAGGATACAACGAAATTTTTTAAACCACATAGATAACAGGGGACATAAAACACATTAGCTATGTTCCCCGCCGTGGCGGGGATTCTATGCCGCCTTAAACGCTATGATTTCTATTGCGGCTATGTGTCCGCCCGGATGAACTCCGTTCGGACGGGGTTTAAAATCAGTCTAAACGATTTCGTTGTACAGAATACACAAATAGGGCATCTATTATCCTAATAAAGACGAATTCCCCGTGCACTCCTGGCGCAAAGCCTCGGAGCGGAATTGCCACTGAAACGCAGAAACACTGAAAACCCTCTGTGCCTCAGTGGCTTTCTGCACCATTAGAAAAATTTATCGGTCAACCCTGCCCCGGGAGCGTTAATTTTGCCGCGCATGAATTACCAGACCGAATCGAAAAGAACCCTGCATCTCGCTTTTCCTATTATCCTGGGAGAGCTGGCCCAGATATCTTTGCATCTTGTTGATACCGCCATGATCGGGGCATTGGGATATAAAGAGCTGGCGGCTGCGGCATTGGTTTTGAACGTGATCAATATTCCTTTTGTATTAGGCATTGGTATTACCATTTCTGTAGCGCAGATGGTTTCGCTGGCAAAAGGGCGGTTCGACCGGCAGCTCATCTCCCATTATCTTTACAACGGTTTTATTCTTTGCACGATTGCCGCTTTTGTTATTTCAGGAATTTTAATCGCCGGCACCCCGGTGCTGAATCATCTCGACCAGAAGGATCCGCAGGTAGTAGCCTACGCCGTACCGCTGATGCGGATCATGGGATTATCGATTATCCCGATGATCCTTTTTATGACCTTAAAACAATTTGCAGACGGGCTGCAATACACTAAAACAGCCATGACGCTTTCCGTAGTGGCCGTTCCGTTAAATGCGCTGCTGAACTGGGTGTTCATTTACGGGCACTTCGGTATTCCGGCTTTTGGGCTGATCGGCGCAGGGTATGCCACGCTGATTACGCGTACCCTCATCTTTATTATTTTGGCCGTTGTCATTTTAAGGCACCGTATTTTTCAGCCCTATATGGCGGTTGCCAGGAATCAATGGCGGTTACAATGGGGCACCATAAAACAATTATTGAAAATAGGCGTTCCCAGCAGCTTGCAGATCGGGATGGAAGCCGGTGCTTTTGCGCTCTCAGGCATCATCATGGGTACGATCAGTGCCACCACCCAGGCGGCCCATCAGATTGCATTGAGTTGCGCTTCGTTCACTTTTATGGTGTCGATGGGCCTGTCGCAGGCAGGGTCTATCCGGGTAAGTACCGCTTTTGGCTCCCGCGATCTGAAACGCATTTCGGTGATCGGCAAAAGCACGATCCTGCTGGCGCTGATCTATGGATCGTGCTGCTGCCTGCTGTTCATCCTGTTGCGGTATCAGCTACCTCATCTTTTTAATACTAATACCGAAGTACTTTCTATGGCAGCCACCCTCCTGTTAATGGCGGCTGTGTTCCAGATCTCCGATTCCATACAAGCCATCAGCGCCGGGCTGTTACGCGGGATTAAGGACGTAAACGTTCCCACATTTTTTATTGCGATCGCCTACTGGGTACTGGGAATTCCTGTGGGTTGCTTACTGGCCTTTCACTTTGATATGGGCGGTGTGGGCATCTGGCTGGGATTGATCGCCGGCCTCAGCTTTTCTGCATTGTTTTTGACACTACGGTTTTTGAAGAAAGCAAAGGCAAATGTGGAAATATGAAAATGTGAGTAATGAGGCTTAGGAAACTACAAACTAGCGCATTTTATTAGGCCACAAAGGCACTAAGCCACTAATTTATTATTCTTGGAGCCTTCGTGTCTTCGTGGCATCAGACATTATATACTAGACTTAACACTAGCACACTTTCACATTCATCACATTTTCACATTATTAGTCATCATCCTTCCTCGCATCTTTCTTCTTTTCTTTAAATTGCAGGAAAGCTGCGCGTACCGGGGAAGGCGCCGGAGTGCCTTTGAGGCCCATCCACAAAATATCATTAAATACCAGGTCGGGCACGGCATCTTCCTCGGACCAGTTGAATTTTTCACTCATTAGCGCCAGTTTGCCTTTTGAGGGATTTCGATCGCTCAGATTAACATTTGCCGGCAGGTGATCAAACCCTGTATAATCCGCTTTACTTGTAAAGCTGCGCCAGAGCGGTGTTGCAGCGGCATCATATTGTGTCATTGGCGGCATTCCCAGGATCAGTTCCATGGTCCGTAATACTCCAGTGGTCGAATACATCGTATGATCCACATAATTTCTTTTTACATAGGGACTGATCACATAAGCGGTACTGCGATGCGCATCCACATGATCGGGACCGTTCTGCGCATCATCTTCCAGGATAAAAATCGCACACTCCTTCCATATCGGGCTCTTGCTGATATAGTCGATAAACATACCCACGGCCAGATCATTATCTGCTACATGGGCATAAGGCGTATGTCTTCCCGCGCGCATGCCTTCCGTATGATCATTCCCGAAACGTACAGTTGACAATTGCGGCAGTGCATGGATCGCCAACAGCGAATCAAAATCCTTTTTCCATTGCTGAAAACGCGTGGTATCCGCTACCGACAAATTAAATCCCGTATAGGTAGCAAAATGCCCTTTCAACACCTCCAGGTTTGCTTTTCCATTGTCAGCAAACTCACCATACGTGCGAAAAGATACTTTATTCCGTTTGGCATGATCCCAGATAAATCCATCCCTGTTGTTGGCGATCTTGCGCTCGCCCTCTCCGCCATAGGTACCGCCGCGACCGCCATAGCTGGAAGGCCATGTTTTTTCAAGGTAGTCGGTTGCATAAGCGCCCATGCTCCAGTTATGCCCGTCCGCGCTCACTTCAGCATTTACATAAAAATTATCCAGCAGCACAAAATCGTTTACAATTTTATGCAGGTTGGGGGTGATCCGTTTGCCAAAGATGCAAAGACTGGTATCACCATTGCCTTTTTCCACATCGCCCAAAACCTGGTCGAACGTGCGGTTCTCTTTGATCACATAAAAAACATATTTGATCGGGGAAGCCCCGCCCACTTTCATCGGAATGGGATTACCTGCCTCGCCCGATGCGATCAGTTCCTTATCTTTTGAGTACGGCGTATTTTTATAAACGGCCTGCGAATACACGGCGAGCTGCTGTGCCGTGGGCGTGGGAATAAAACTTAATGTGCCGGTAAATAACCCGGCAATGTATTGCACTTTTGCAGGCTGGTTGTTATCTCCCTTATGCCTTGCCACTGACTCCTTTGTATGGGTTGGATTGGGCCCGTAAGGATTGGGCAACGAAGACAGCCCCTTACCATTGGTTACCAGCAACTGGTTCCCAACCACCCTTACATTGGTGGGGTACCAACCTACCGGGATAAATCCCTTCGATACGGAGTTGCCGGTATTGCTTATGTCAAAAACCGCCAGGCAATTATTATCGGCATTAGCTACATATAACGTTTTGTTATCTTCAGAAAGCGCCACCCCGTTACTGGTAGAGCCGCTGGGCGCATTAGGATATAATGCGGCATTCAGCGTTTCTACAACCGCACGGGTTTCGGTATTTATAACCGATACGCTATTGTCGTTGGCGTTGGCAACAAACAATAATTTCCCGTTCTTGCTTAATGTCATTTCGTTCGGATGGCTGCCCACATGGATCTGGGCGGCTATTTTCTGCGCCGTTACATCCCATATCAACACTTTAGCATCCCCCCAAACACTAATATACAGGAGCTTCCTGTCCGGAGATAATTTACAGGCATACGCTTCTGCCCCCAACCCGATCTTATTCTTTATTTTCTTGGTGTTCAGATCAAACACATAAAGACTGCTGTCTTCCCGGGTAACCACATACAACTGGTTGGTTGTTTTATCATCCACATCCAGCCCGGCAGTACCAATTCTATTGGGCCATTTTTTCCCCAATACAAAAGAGTCCTTTAAGGCCAGCCTGTTCTTTTTTATCTCGTAACGATCCACCTGGTTATTATGCCCGCCCGAAGCGTAAATAAACTGATCGTTACCACTAAAAGCCAGTCCGTACCAGGATCTGGCGATAATGATACTGTCCAGCCGTTTTTGACTTTTGATATCGATCAGGTCTATCGTTTGTGTGCTTTGCCCGTTATTGGTTACTGCCGCTAATTTGCGGCTATTGCTTATCACCAGGTTTAACGGAAGGTCCCCCAACGTAATATTAGTGCCTGCCGGCGTTAGCGACCACTCATTAGGCAGTTGTATTTTTTTCGCTTCCAACTGCTGCAGGGTTTGAGCAGTTGTTATAAACGGCAGGCCCAGCATCAAGCCGCCGATAAAGGCTTTACCAATTGATTTCATCCCACAAATTACTTCGTTTTCTATAAATAAAAATAGGTTTAGAAAGATAAATAAAGAAAAGTTAATACAGATAACATACATATTGAAACAGAATCCGGACTATTTTAGACTTACAAGCGGTATAATTTTTATCTTCATTGCATGAATTTATTTAACCCGATACGGTTGCTCATTGGGCTGATTTGCCTCACCCCTGTTTTAGTAACGGCGCAAAATGCGGCAACCATTCATAGCAAAGCCATCCTGGTAGATGGACATAATGATGTCATCTATTCATCAATCTGGAATGGAAAGGACATTTCCCGGCCGGTACCCGAGGGGCAGACCGATTTTCCCCGCTGGAAAAAAGGCGGGCTGGATGTTCAGTTCTTTTCCGTGTTTACCGACCCCGAGCCCCGCAGTAAACTGGGTTTATTTACCGATGCCAATGACCAGATCGATTCGCTGGATGCATTGATCCAAAGGAACCCCCAATCCATAGTGCTGGCGCGATCTTATAAGGACATCATGAAAGGCATCCGTGAAAAAAAGATCGTTGCGCTTATTGGTGTGGAAGGAGGGCATATGATCGAAAACGATATGAACAAGCTGATAGCGTTACAGAAAAGAGGGATGCGCTATCTTACCCTTACCTGGAACAACAGTACTCCCTGGGCTACCAGCGCTATGGACGAAACCTTACATGCCGATACCCTGAAACACAAGGGGCTGACGGATTTCGGCAAGACGATAGTACGCAAGCTGAATGAACTGGGCGTACTGGTAGACCTTTCCCATACTGGTGAGCAAACCTTTTATGACGCCATCGCCACCAGCACCAGGCCCGTTATTTTATCGCATAGTTCGGTGTATAACATCTGTCCCGTATTCCGCAATGTGAAAGACGACCAGATAAAAGCTGTGGCAAAAAATGGCGGGGTCATCTGCATTAATTTCTTCTCGGGTTTCATCAGTAAAAAATATGCAGCTAAATCAGAGCAACTGTTGCAATATGATAAACAGTTCACAGACTCTGTGTATGCCCTTACGCATGATTCTGTTGAAACAAAAAAACAATGGGCGCATTACTACAAGGAACAGACGGAGCCCCTGCGGCCAACCCTGTCTGATGTGGTCGATCATATCGACTATATCGTAAAACTGGTGGGTGACGACTACGTCGGGATCGGCTCGGATTTTGACGGCATCACTTCCGTTCCCATAGGGCTCGAAGACGTAAGCTGCTATCCGGCGATCACGGCGGAACTGTTACGCCGGGGTTATTCTGAAAAATCCATTGACAAGATCCTCGGCGGAAATGTATTGCGGGTAATAAAAGCAAATTTTTGATTAATACTTCATTCAGTATGAAAATGCGCAATGGAATTATCGAAAAGCCGGGTTATAGCTTGACGGCATTTTTTTGGGAATCGTAGTATAATATCGTTTCTTTAAGCGTTGAATGCTCTCTTTTTTCCACTTTTTTCCCGAAAGCATTCGGGACCAAAAAGTAGAGCAAAAAGGGCAGGATCAAACGAATGCCTCCGGCCGTTTGACCGCCCACGCACACGAAAACACAAATCGAAAAGTGACCTCAAGGTTTTATTGAAGGGAAAAGTTGAAGTTGCTGTTTCCTCCACGCCGTAGGTCCCTTACCGCGCTGTCCCGATGGCTATCGCATGTGCGTCAAGCTAAGCGCGACATTCAATCTGCTGAAACTGCAACTACACCAGCATTTGAGCCATTTTCGCTCCGTTAGGAGCGTTGTGTTTATAGCAATCGCAATGGTATTTGCTCGGGCTCCGTAGGACGCCCCGTGTTTACGCGGCACCTGACGGAGCCGATGCGTTGCGTAGATGATCATGACTACTATAAACACGCGGCGCTTACAGCGCCTGAGTCGCCTTCCTTAGCTTGACGCACATGCGATGGCTATTGGGATTCCGGGAATGATCAATTGAAAAGAAGCTGTCGCTGCGTAAAAAATAGGCGCCCCCGAACCGTCTGTCTATTGTAGATTCCATTGCGTTATGGAATCGCCCGGATAAAGAGCTCTCCGATGAAAATGAAAAGATAAACCACAAGAAATCTTTCTTAGAAGGTCGTTCGCAAGACAGCAAAAGGGAAAATCAAGCGGAATAGCGATTTTGACGCCGCAAGGCGATTCCCGAAGCACAAAAACTGTGGGAAGGCGTCATAATCAAGCCTGTAGCGCAGAGTTTTCCGTTCCTGCCGGACTCGTATAAGCCTGATCCGATTTGCGGTAATTAGGCAGGATTTGCTTTTTTGAGAACAAGTCCCGAAAGCTTTCGGGATTGCTCACTTTTTTATTCCCGATTTATCGGGAAAAAAAGTGAGAGAAAAAACAAACGCATTTTACGGCAAGTAGTGTTCCTCGAAATTGCTTGCTTCCTTTGTATTTATTGCACATTTTTAGCCTTGATAGAGCATAACGCATCAGCCTTTATCTTTACACAAGAAAATCCTGAAACGTATGCTAAAAAAAATACTGTTTATGATCCTGCTCCTTCAGGCTTTTGGAGCAAACGCCCAGTTAAACCTCGATAACAATGAAGTGTATAAGATTACGTACAGTTCCAGTTTTAACGGAAAAACCCGGGAGCATCAAAATAAAACATGGGTGTTCGCAGGCGCTACCCAAACCCTGATAACCAACGAAAAAGATTTCACAAAAAAATCACCGTACCCTTTTGAGGTATCCGTTGCAGATCATAAAAAAAACGAGCTGGAACTACTGGCATTCCTGGGTGCGCAAAACGTTATTTCAACAACAGACACTTCCTTGCGCAACCAGCAATTTGAGTTCAGCAATGAAACAAAAACGATCCTGGGGTATACCTGTAAAAAAGCCAAAGCCATTGTAAGATCCAACACGATGGAATTGTGGTATACGGATCAGCTCCCGGTGAAGGGAGCCCCCTCCGCCCTGGGACAAAACCTCGGCCTGGTGCTGGAAATGACCCGGAACGGGAACAGCAGCATTACTGCAGAAAAAATAGAAAAGCAAAAACTGCAATTGCCGTCCTTTGTGAAGACCCCGGCGCACCAAACAGACTTGTTGAGCTATCGCGATGCAATTTGGAAAAGCCGGTTTACCACCATCCCTTTGTTTACCCATCAGGTCATCAACTTTTCGGACACCACTAAATCCACTGGCGACATTATGCGCTTTGCCAGCGGAACGATTGTGGTAAAAAAAATAAAAATGCCGGTGATCGACAGCGGCAGCAGCGCCTTTCTTGATGTTACAGAACAATCCAACGGCGATGCTTACGATCGTACGGGAACAGTATTTTTGATCCCTGTAGATAAAAAGCAATCTTTTTTAGATGGACTGAAAAACGGCGTTAATACCTTACCTATTTACACCAATGGAAATGGGAAAAAATATCAGGGAGTGATTGCAACCCCCGATTATAATCCGCTTATTGAGTTGATGCGTTTCTTCACGCCCTTTGGCATCAAGCAATTCAATCAAAATGCAATAAAAGGAAAACAATGGCAGGAGGCCGCTCCCTACCGGCAGGATATTACTGATTTTATTCCGCTACTCAGCAATAAGGAGGTGTACATCGGTGTTTTCATCGGTAATTATGATAAAGGCGGGCATAAGATCACGGCAAATATAACGGTGCATCATGACGGCCCCGCACAATTGCGACCGCACATTGTTCCGCTGTTCAACACCTTAAATGCAATGGAAATGGCCGGACAGGAATATGCAACGATGTTTGATACGGATAAAGGCATTACGGTTCAATTTACTTTAGCCAATCCTTTAAAGAACGTACACCTGCGCTATGTTACCACTGGTCATGGAGGCTGGGGAGGTGGCGATGAATTTGTCCCCAGGCTTAATACCATTTTAATGGACGGGAAGATTGTTTTCAGTATGATCCCCTGGCGCCAGGATTGTGGCACCTACCGGTTATACAATCCCGCATCGGGCAATTTCAATAACGGGCTTTCCTCCTCTGACCTCAGCCGTTCCAACTGGTGCCCCGGCACGGTTACCAACCCGTTCTTAATTGAACTGGGCGATCTCGCCGCAGGCGAGCACACCCTACAGGTAAAGATCCCGCAGGGGAAGCCGGAGGGTACCAGTTTTAGTTCCTGGAATGTGTCGGGTGTGTTGCTTGCAGATTAATTACACTTGAATCCCCAAGCCAAAACCTGTGAGGCTTTATAATAAACCGGTATCCATTTTATTAAAATACTTGTGATGCTGATTGACTAATGGAGTATCGCTGCAGGATCAACTTATAGGCCGAGCCGATGGCTCTCTATTTTTAGTTGCGCGCTTTTAACAAGAAACTAAAGTTCCTTGTTAACCCATTAAACCGAGGCTACGCCTCTTCAACGTTCACTGTCTGGAGGTTTCAACTAGTTTAATCATATGCTCAATGTGACAGAAAGCCAGAGGCTTGCGTTCTTCAGGTAACTTCGGAATTTATTCCGAAGTAATGAGCCAAATATAGGAGATTGAGTGCCATCGGCACGATCCATTTCGAAAGCAACGCCAGGCCTGCTATTGCTCTTAGCTAACGAGCGCTCCGCCTGCTTTGATCACAATGAAGGAGAATCCATAAGTCCATTATGATAATTTTGATACCGGTTCATTATTATAAACCTCACAGGTCAGTTTCAAGCAGCGCATCAAACAGGATAGCCGCAGCAAGCTTTGCTGTCCGATCGTCCTGATCATACAACGGGTTTAGTTCAGCAATATCAAGAGATACTAGTTTACCCGATCGGCAGATTCTGCGCAGCATTGTGAAAAAAGGAGGACCGATTGCAACCCCGTTAAAGGCGGGAGCGCTTACACCCGGCGCTGCGGCGGCGGTAAATACATCCAGGTCTATGGTGAGATAAACCTGATCTACGGAGTCTAAAAATCGCTGCAGTTCGGATAAGACAGAAGGCAGATTCGCTTCAGTCAGGGAAAAGGCTTCAATATAATTAACGTTGAAAGCATCGGCTGTATCAAATAATTTTTGGGCATTGCTGATCCGCTGAATACCAATAGGCAGGTAGCGCAATGATTGCTCCTTCTTTTTCAGATCCATTGCTATCTGGTAAAACCCGGTACCTGAATTACCTTGGTTATTACCGGGTTCCCTGAGATCAAAATGTGCATCAAAATTGACTACTCCAATTTGTGTAGTTGCAGCACTACTATTTTGTATCCCTTTAAAATGACCATAGGTTACTTCATGCCCACCACCGAGTACAACAGGAAAGCCACCGTTCCTGATTACAGATCCAACGGCCGCTGCCAATTGATCTTGTGCGGCTTCAAGATTGCCTTCCAGACAAAGCACGTCGCCAGCATCAAAGATTTTTATACCGGTGGCATGATGAACAGGCAGATTCTTTAATACAGCACGGAGCTGCTGCGGTCCCCCGGCCGCCCCTATTCGCCCGTTATTCCGCCGGACGCCTTCATCGCAGGGAAACCCGATCAGCACAAATGTTTTTTTCAAATCCGGCAATTTCTCCTTCAGGTCCAGGAATTGCACCACTTCTCCCCAGCGCTGATGCGAAGTTGCTGTTCCGTCCTTTTTTCCTTCCCATACCGCGGGAGCTATGGGCTGATATTCATTTTTCGATAGCATTTTCAGACTATTAAATGTGATCTAATAAATCTCCTAAACCCGTTGCCACAAATGCACGAATAATTTTTCGCATTTATTCTATTTCTGTTATTATAGCATCATCCACGAGATGCGCTTGAGTTACTCTTAACCCAGGCGTACGTTGCAATTCCCGGTTAAGTGCCTGCAGGGCCTCTTTGTTCCGCGCCCATGCCCGGCGTGCGATCCCATTATTCACATCATAAAATAACATATTGGCCAGTTTCTGTTCTGCATCGGTGCTGCCATCCAGCACCAGTCCAAAACCACCATTGATCACTTCGCCCCAGCCCACACCACCACCGTTATGAATAGAGACCCAGGTGGCGCCCCGGAAGCTGTCGCCGATAACATTATGCACCGCCATATCTGCAGTGAACCGGCTGCCGTCGTAAATATTGCTTGTCTCCCGCCAGGGCGAATCCGTACCGCTGACATCATGATGATCACGGCCAATCACTACCGGGCTCGTCAGCCGGCCTTCCCGCACCGCATCATTAAATTGCTTGGCGATCCTTATCCGTCCTTCCGCGTCTGCATAAAGAATACGGGCCATGGAACCCACTACCAGCTTGTTTTTCGCCGCTTCCCTTATCCAATGAATATTGTCGCTTAGTTGTTGCTGAATTTCATCAGGTGCAGTGCGCCTCATTTCACTCAACACTTCCAGCGCCATCGCATCGGTCCGGTAAAGGTCCGCTTCCAACCCGGAAGTGCATACCCATCGGAACGGGCCAAATCCATAGTCGAAGCAGATCGGGCCTAAAATATCCTGTACGTAGGAGGGATAAATAAAATCGGTTTTATTTGCTGCAAACACAGCGGCCCCGGCGCGCCCGGCCTCCAATAAAAACGCATTTCCATAATCAAAGAAATAAGTACCCAAAGCCGTATGCCGGTTGATGGCATTCACGTGTCGCACCAATGATTCTTTTACTTTTTGTTTAAATTGTTCCGGATCGGCAGCAAGCATTTTGTTGGCTGTATCAAATGAGATGCCCGCCGGGTAATACCCGCCTGACCAGGGATTATGCAGAGAGGTTTGGTCGCTTCCTACCGTTACAAATATCTTTTCCTCGTAAAAACGCTCCCATACATCCACTACATTTCCTATATAAGCAAGCGATACTATTTCTTTTTGTTCTATAGCTTTTTTTGTACGCGCGCATAACTGGTCCAACTCCGCAATTAATTCATCCACCCATCCCTGCTGTTGTCTTTTTTTTGCAGCCAGCGGGTTTATTTCTGCACAAACCGTTATACATTTTGTAATAGTGCCCGCCTTAGGCTGGGCGCCGCTCATACCGCCCAACCCCGAGGTTAAAAACACTTTCGCTTCGGGCGTTTCGCCGGTTTTTAACTTTTTCCGGAAGGCGTTCATCAAGGTAATAGTGGTTCCATGCACAATACCCTGGGGCCCTATATACATATAAGAGCCCGCGGTCATTTGCCCGTACTGCGTTACGCCTAACGCATTATAACGCTCCCAATCATCGGGTCTGGAATAATTAGGAATCATCATGCCATTGGTGACTACCACCCGCGGCGCAGCAGTTGATGAAGGGAACAATCCCATTGGGTGACCACTATACATATGCAATGTTTGTTCTTCCGTCATCGTTGCCAGGTATTGCATTGTTAAGCGGTACTGCGCCCAGTTTTGAAACACGGCACCATTGCCACCATAGGTGATCAATTCCTGCGGATGCTGTGCTATAGCGGCATCCAGATTGTTCTGGATCATCAACATAATAGCAGCCGCCTGCCGGGTCTTTGCCGGGTAGGCGTCAACCGGCCTTGCATAAATTTTATGATCCGGCATAAAACGGTACATGTAGATCCGGCCGTAGGTATGCAACTCCTCCATAAATTCCTGTGCCAATACCTTATGCCAGGTTTCGGGAAAATAACGCAGGGCATTGCGGACCGCCAACTGCCGCTCTTCTTTGTTTAATACCGCTTTTCGTACAGGAGCATGACTAAGACCGGAATCCGGTGCTTTTTTTGCAGGCAATACATCCGGTATGCCCTGTAGTATTTCTTCCTGGAATGTCATATTGATCGAATTAATCATTAAAGTTGTTTAAACGTTTTACGGAAGCAAAGCTGTGTCTGGGTTTCCCGCCGATTTTAGACAGATTCAATACCTCGCAGATATCCGTAGATTGATTTTCTGCGCAAATCAGCGCAAAAAAATCGGCGCAGATTTGCGGGAAATACCACTGCTTTATTTTTGGCCCGGCTTAATGCTACTATGAACGCCTGTTGCGTCGCACTCTTCGGCGTTCTGTCCGTTACTCAGCAATATTCGTTCGCAAATCAAATACCGTGTTCTTATGAATCTATATTCGTTCCCCGTTTTTCCATACTTCTGAGGGTTGCAAACGTCCCTGCTGATAAGTAATTTCTTTATAACAATCCGTTTCATACACGGCAAAATCAGCCCGGTAACCCGGCGCCAGCAGCCCTCTGTCGTTGAGCTTTAAGCCTGCCGCCGCCCGAAAGGTGATGGCCGCCAGCACTTCCGCATTCGTCAATTTTTCAATCGATGCCAGAACAGCCGCCTGCAACACCAGGCTTCCCATGGGTGCAGAACCGGGATTCCAGTCGGTAGCAATAGCAAGCGCACAACCGGCATCTAATAGTTTACGTGCCGGTGCAAAGGCGCAACCAAGTCCCATTGATGCGCCGGGCAATGCCGTTGCAATTACATTCGATTTTGCCAACCGGTCAATTTCCCGTTGCGTTGCCGCCTCCAGGTGGTCGGCGCTCAGCGCATTTAATCTCACTGCAACCTCACTTCCCGAAGGCGTAAACTGATCGGCATGCACGGTAATATCAAATCCCATCTTCCGCGCCTGTTGCAAATAAGGGATTGCCAGCTCCGCAGAAAAAGCGCCTTGCTCAATAAACACATCTACACGTGTTGTCAATTGTTCTTGTTGTATAACAGGGAACAAATCTGTTACGACCTGCTCCAGATAGGTTTCAGGACTACCATCAAAATCGTTCGGTACCACATGTGCCGCCAGGCAGGTAGCCACCAGGTCTGCCTTTGTCAGCAGCGCCGCGTCCTGTATTGCCTGCAAGAGCTTCAGCTCATCGGCAACCGTTAGCCCATAACCGCTCTTGACCTCAATGGTTGTAATACCTTGCTCCAACAGGTGTTGTGCATGTTCCGCTGTTATTGCCGCCAGTTGCAGACGCGATAAGGCTCTTGTATCTTTAACAGTGCTCCAGATGCCACCGCCCTTTCGGGCGATCTCCTGGTAAGAGCTTCCCGCATTTCGTAAGGCAAAATCATTCGCCCGGGATCCACCAAACGCAATATGCGTATGCATATCAACAAAACCGGGCAACACTACACCGGGTACCGCCGGTTGCTGTACCAGAACTTCTTTTTTTTTTGCCAGTGATTCAAAAGCGCCAACCGCTTCAATATGACCGCCGTTTAAAAGAATGCCGCCATTGGCTATAATGGGTAACTGCTCGTCTTTTAAAGGACCTTTTAATGGCAGCCCTTCCATAGTAACGATCTCTTTAAAAGGACCCAGCAGCGTGTATGGTTGTTTTCTTTTCATTTAAAAAGAATCAAAAAGGGTCGCCAGATCGGTAACATAGGGAATGGCCTCCTTAGCCGCCACTTCTTTAGCAGCATCAATTAATGCGCCGGAGCGCACCAGGTCCAGAGCTTCTTCAATATAGCCGGTCATTACCTGGTCTGTTTCAATATGGGGGACCTTCGTGCGCATCCTCTCATGCACTTTTTCGATAATGCGGGTGGGTTTCAGGGGTGCATGAAAATCTAATGCCTGCGCCGCACAGATCAGCTCAATGCTCTGAATCCTTTCTATATTCCCCAGCACCTGTAACAGTTTTCTTCCGCTGATGGAGCCCATGCTCACATGATCTTCCTGGCCCAAAGAGGTAGGTATACTGTCGGCGCTGGCCGGAAAACACAGGGACTTATTCTCGCTTACCAGGGCCGCGGTGGTATATTGCAACATCATAAATCCCGAATTAAGTCCCACCGATTTGAGCAATAATTTGGGAACGCCCGGCGTATCTCCTTCTAAAGAAAGATACACACGGCGGTCTGCTATATTGCCTATTTCAGCAGCAGCCAGGCATGCATAGTCCAGCGCCATGGCCAGCGGTTGTCCGTGAAAATTTCCACCGCTGATCGTTAGCGATTCATCGATCAGTAAAGGGTTATCTGTAACCGAATTGATCTCTGTTTCCACCAGCTCTTTTAAATGCAGCCAGGCGGTTCGGGAAGCACCATGCACCTGCGGCACACAGCGTAATGAATAGGGGTCCTGCACACGGGAGCAATTGGCATGAGAGGCCACAATTGCCGACCCGTTTAACAGGTTGTAAATAACCGATGCTACAAACCGGTTGCCCTTAAAAGGCCGCAGCGCATGAAGTTCCGGGTAAAAGGGTTTACTGGAAGCGCTCAATCCTTCCAGCATCAGCACGGCATTCAGATCTGCCTGCATCAATATTTTATAAAACCGGGCTACACCCATCACTGCATGGGCTGCAATAAACTGCGTTCCGTTGATCAGCGCCAATCCTTCTTTAGCCCCCAACTGCAACGGAGATACCTTTAACTCCCGCAGTACCTCGGCCGCCGGCTGAATGGTATCCTTATAGTGTACATACCCAAAACCAATAAGGGGAAGGAATAAATGAGCCAAAGGGGCAAGATCGCCCGAAGCGCCTACCGATCCCTGCTCCGGCACAACGGGAATAACATCCGCCTCGATATGCCAGATGATGCGATCGATCGTTTCCTCCCGGATCCCTGAAAATCCTTTTGCCAGCGCATGTACCTTCAGCACCAGCATCAGCCTGGACAATGCTTTACTGATGGGGCCGCCTACGCCAACGGCATGACTCTTTAAAATATTTTCCTGTAATGACCGGGTATCTTCTTTATTGATCAGCGTAGTGCATAAAGGGCCAAAACCCGTGTTTATTCCGTAAACGACGGTGCCCGATGCCACGATAGCCTCTACAAGCCGCGCACCGTTGCGCACTTGTTGCCGCCCCGCTGCTGATAAAACACCCTTCACTGTTCCTTTTGTTATATCCAATGCAAGGGACGCTTTCAGATGATCTTCTCCGTATTTAAAAATGGGTTCACTCATAATATTGTAAGCACGCGGCCCTACTCTTTTATTTGTCAAAATTAACGCAGCCGGTTAATAATTAATAATACTAATTTTATCAATAATTAATAACTATGAGTTATCAAATAGAATTAAGGCATTTACATTATTTCAGCGTATTGGCCGAAGAGCTGCATTATCGCAAAGCAGCCGAGCGTCTTTATATTTCGCAACCCGGACTAACCCGGCAGATAAAGCAAATGGAAGCGCTATACGGAACTGATTTATTTGTGCGCGGAAAACGATTCGTACAACTGACCGCCGCGGGAAAATTCCTGCAAACGGAGGTCCTCATCTTATTGAATCAATTAGATAATATACAACTGCAGTTAAAACAGATCGGCGAAGGAAAAAGGGCCGAGTTAAAGATCGGGTTTATCGGCTCTGCCGCACAAACGGTGATTCCTGATGTCCTGTTTCAATTAAATAAGCGATACCCCGATATTGCCATTAGTTTGAACGAGCTCCCCAATGAAACCCAGCTTGAATACCTGCAGGAAAATAAGCTCGATTTTGGGTTGGTGCGCTCACATATTGCTCCTGCGGGGCTTACATTAAAGAAAATTACAGAAGAGCCTTTTTCGCTGGTAGTGCCCAAAAATCATCGCATCCAGTTGCGCAATTTCAAATCAATAAAACAATTTGAACAGGAGCACTTCATTCTATTTGCCCGGGACTACAGCACGGAATATTACCAGTTGGTAATGAGTATTTTCAGCGACAGTGGTTTTACACCGCAGGTGCATCATAAAACGGTAAATGCGCTTACTATTTTCAAGCTGGTAGAAAAAGGGATGGGCATTGCTATTGTTCCTTCCTCACTGTGCCAGGGCTATTCCATTCCCGTGAATTTTATACCACTGACCCGGATCCCGCAACGCAGCCAGTTATCTTTGGTATGGAACGCAAAGAACCGGAACCCCGGTGTAAAAGCACTATTGGAAACCCTATTTCGGAATAAGGCTTACCGGCAAAATAAACTCATAAAATAATCGGGGACCATCAGGCACCACCAGGTCCTGCGTCAGACGCTCCCCTATACGGAATCCAAAAGTTAGCGGGTATTGGTTCCACCATTGCGTGTCCACATATATTTCCGCCCCGGCGCTTTGCAAGTTTTTATATGGGGCCGATCGATTTTCTTTGATCACCGAATAATCGAAGAATGCAGCGCCCCGCACCCGCTGCAGGTACAGGATGTTCCCAAATCCCCAATCGGGATATAACAAGGGCAGGTGATAGTTGAAAGTAGCCGTACCAGCCCGTACCGCGCTCACTGCATTAAAGCCGCGTGCAAAATTGAGCTGGTTGCTAAACAGTTGGTATTTTGCTGAAGACTCCTGTTCGGTAACGGACAGAACAAAACTATGTGTGGGCAATAATCCAGGCAGGTAACCTGTGGCTTTTGCCAACAGTTGCCGGCTGATCCATTGGTTCAACGCATACCGGTATTGTCCCTTAATACCCAAACCCCATTTGGGGAAAATATCCATCCGGGATTGCTGCACCTGCGCTCCAAAACCCAGGCTGTGCGTCAGGTAGCCGAAATGAATACCAGGTTGCGTTGTGATCTGATCAAAATCATGCTGATAACCAAGATTGGTTCCGGCATTCAGATATTTGTACAAACGCCCGTCTATCCAGCTTAGCGGAACAGAAAACGACAGGTAATTATCCCATTGGTTCCATCTCCGAAGCCTTTGGCTGATCATCACTTCCCTGTTGAAACTATACTGAGAGCCTATTCCTATATAAGGATATAATCCGCCGTAGGTAATGCTGCCGCCTACCGTGCTGCTTTTGTCATTTTGGTTATAGATATAATACAGGTTGGTTTGAGTGGTGTTCAATATGTTATTTCCATAAACAGTAAAACTGTATTCAGGATCGATATAATTGGGGCGCCAGCTATGCAAATTTACCGGCCGGGTTAACTGTGCATATTTTTTTGAGGGCCTGGGTGCTACAGCAATATTTAAAGGGCTTTCCGCATGAGGTAAAGAATCACTCACAAATCCTGAAGCAGCCTGCACAAAAGCGTTCGGGTCCTGGTTGGTCCAGCGGCTGTCGTTTTCATTTTGCTGCCGCAACCGGTAGCCTTCGTCTGTAAAGCTGCTCCAATGAAGCCGTTCCCTGGAAGCATTGATAAAATAAGCGCCCAACTCCTTGTTCTCCAACTTTTTTATTTGATGCGACTGAAGATCGACTGAAAAGATAGCGTCCTGTAACCCCATGGAGCCGATGAAATACACTTTATGATCAAACAGGCTGATTTGCCCTACCGGGCGATGGGTTGGCGGGGTAAGCGGGGTTATTTTTTTTGTACGGAAATGGATCAGCCCAATATACGAATCGCCATTCTGTTGCCGGACGGCTGCAATTACCTCATACCGGCTTTTGATTTTAGGGTTGGCAAAATAATCGATACCCGCCATGGCAAATTTATCAAGGATGTTACCCGTAGCTGCATCCAGCAGTACTAAAGAAGAGTGGCCTTTTAAATCAACGCTGTTCGCCGCCAGCAATTTTCCGTCAACTGAAATATCGGGAGAAAAATAACGGGTACGGGTAGTGACCTTCCGCTGTGTTCCCGACCGTAAATCTATCAGCCTTAATGAGCTATAGGTTTTCCAGGACCAGCGGGGGTCTGCTTCCAGCGCAGCATACACAATCTTTCCATTCGAGTAACTGAATTGCGTTTCATTACTTATGTCCCGGTAGCGCACCAGGTGCTCGCCCATGCGGTCCCGGATGTAAAATGCCGGTCTTTGTTTTACGGTAGCTTTTAAATACAACAGCGCCCCGTCATCCATTTGCTGGGGATAATAATAGTTCGCAAGCCCCTCTTCACCGTTCGTGGGTTTAGCCGCGGGGGGGACGGGCCTTGTTTCAATGCCATAGATCTTTTTATAATAATCAAACGCATCGTCAATAAACCGGCGGTAGCTTAAGCCGGTATGATGCAGGATGGCTTTTTGCATAGGATAAAACAATCCCTTAAAAGCGGCAGCTTCAGCGGTTACCTTTCCCCAGAAACCGGCCCCATACTTTGCGTAGCCGTAGTTTACAAGCAAATAACCCAGGTAGTAGTGGTTCGGCACATAATCCTTAAAGGAGCCATTGCGCAATTTCATCCATTTGTAATTTTTGCCCGCTGCCCAAAGCGTGGGGTAACTATTTACAAAAGACGGAAGCCGGCCCCTGCCCTGCGCAGACAGAAAGGTTTCCTGGAAAACGGCATCGCCTTCAAAAAACCAGTTCGGCACAGCAGCATTTACAGCCAGGGAGTAGCCGTCCTGCCCAAAAACTTCGTGCAGCAGCCTGCTTGCCCCCCGGTTAAAATTATTATACTGCTCTACATGCCGGTATTCATGCAGCGCCAACTGATCTGCCCAATGCAGGGTTCCCTGGTCAAAATTATCAGCCGGCGGCGTCAGGTAAAACTCGCTGCGGAACGGACCTAAACCCACATAACCATTAGAGCCGACCGGCTGATTTTGCAGCACTATATTAATTTTTTTAACGCTGCTGCCCAGCGGATGGTAATTTTTGCCGGCAATTGTACTTACGATAGCCGCCACCCGGTTTGCAGTGGTATCCAATCCCTTTGGGTAAATAACACGCACGGTGTCAGAATCTATTTGCCGCCAGTGCAAAGAAGGCGGATTCCCCCCAAACTGCTGGGCGTTTGCCAATTGTGCCATTAATAACAATGCCATCCAATACAAAAGCTTCCTCATGGTCCTGTTTTTCGTACCGATTGCATTTCGGCGCTGATACGCAACTGTTGCAACACTTCTATAGGGTCGTTTTTATTAAAAGTATAAAATTCCGGCCAGATGCCGTGCAAATTTGCCTGTCCCCTGTTAATAAATTACTTTTACCAATAAAAAACTTCTCTATCACCTGAAGAAATTACGGAAGATATTATTGAGCACATTGGGGGCAATCCTGGGCCTTATCATTTTGCTTTGGATGGCAATACAGCTTCCGGGCGTACAAAACTGGCTGATAGGCAAGGTCACCAGCCGGTTATCAAAAGAGCTTCAAACCAAAATAGCGATCCGTCATGTGGATTTTTCGCTGTTTAATAAAATGCACCTGGAAGAGGTATTGGTGCTCGACCGGCAGCAGGATACCATATTAAGCGCGGGCGCCATAACGGTGAATATTACTGACTGGTTCTTTGTACGAAAAAACATCGAGCTGAAATATATTGGCATGAAAGACGCCTATATTCAGTTGCAGCGATCCGATTCCGTTTGGCGCTACCAGTTCCTCCTGGATTACTTCAGTACTCCGGCCAGTAAGAAGCCCAAACAGCAAAACAGCGTCAATATCGCGTTCCGTAAGGTGGACCTGCAAAATATCCTGTTCAGGCAGAAGGATGGCTGGAAGGGGCAGGATATGACGATTTCGCTGGCTTCACTGAGGGTGGATCCCCGGAATATCGATTTTGCTAAAAAGCTGATCAGCATCAATACGCTTACGGTTAACCAGCCTTACTTTGCGCTTCGTGATTACAACGGCAACCGGCCTGAACCCAGCGACAGCGCTAAAACCGCGACCGCACCGGCATCGGCTAAACACCCGGGAGAACTAGAGTGGAACAGCGGCAAATGGGAAATTACCGCCACCCATGTGGTACTGAATAATGGCACTTTTAAAACGGATAATGCAACGCCCGTTGATACCGCCGACACGCATACGTTTGACGGAAGACATATCGAATTTGCAAAGATTAATGCTGATTTCAAAAATGTACGCTGGTGGATGGACACGATCACCACCCATCTTACCTTAAGCACCCGGGAGAAAAGCGGTTTTGAAGTCAAAAGCCTGTCGGCCAAAGCCAAGGTAACACCCAAGGAAATGACTTTTAATGAGCTGGACCTGCGCACCAATGACAGCCACCTGACCGACTACTACAGTATGAAGTTTGCCAGCTTCTCCAGTATGAACGATTATATCACCAATGTAAAAATGGAGGCCCATTTTGTAAAAGCCGATATCAATAGCGACGACATTGCCTATTTTGCACCGGCCATGCGCAGTTGGAAGAAAAAGATCGTTTTAAGCGGCAATGTAAAAGGGCCCGTGGCGTCGCTGTTGGCAAAGAACCTGGAGATCCAGGCTGGAAATAATACTTCTTTTTCGGGTGATGCTTCTTTAACAGGATTACCTGATATCAATGAAACGTTTATCGATATTAAAGCCACCAGCTTTAAGACGACCTATGCAGATGCGTTGGCTTTTGCCCCGGCGCTGAAACAGGTTGATGTTCCCAATCTCTCGAAACTTCAATACCTCTCATTCGTAGGCAACTATGCCGGGTTTATCAGGGATTTTGTAACCTTCGGCACCCTTACCACTGCACTGGGAACGCTTAAAACGGATGTGAACATGAAGATCCCCCGCGGGGGCAATCCCATCTACTCCGGGACCGTTTCCACTAATGACTTTAACCTGGCTCCTTTTTTAAACGAGAATAACCTGGGACATGTCAGTTTTAAAGCCACGCTTAAAGGAGCAGGCTTTGATCCTTCAAGCGGCGCTATTGCCCTTAATGCGAACATCCGATACATCGACTACAACCAATATCGTTATAACAACATAGATGCTGATGGCGAGCTGAATAAAAGAGTATTTGACGGCAAGTTAAAAATTAAGGACCCGAATGCGGACCTGGACCTGAACGGGTTGATTGACTTCAGCAGGGCTGATCCTTTATTTAATTTTATTTCCGATATCCGGAAGATCGATTTTAAAGCGCTGCATTTGTTGCAGGACGAGTTGTTGTTAGCCGGCAAGATCAATGCCCATTTTACGGGTAAAACGATCGATAATTTTTTAGGGAGCGCTACTATAACCGACGCCAGCCTGGTACGGAATCATTCGCCGCTTTCATTTGACTCCCTGGCTATTAATTCGACCCTGGAAGGCGACAAAAAAAGATTAACGCTGGCCTCCAATGAATTTTCTGCATCTCTTTTTGGCCGGTTCAATATCAGGGACCTGCCCAATTCCGTCATTAGTTTTTTAAACAGGTATTACCCCGCTTATATCAAGCCGCCTACAAAACAGGTAAAAGAACAGGAGTTTTCTTTCGAGATCAAAACTCAGAATTTCGACAGTTTTACCCCGATCATTGACAGCAGCTTAAACGGATTCAACAATGCGACCATCACCGGGAGCATTAATACCTATACGAACAGTTTAAGTCTGGATGCAGAAGTGCCATTCTTTAGTTATGACCGCTTCAAATTCAATGATGTTACTATTTCCGGAAGGGGAAATTATGACAGCATTGCGCTTTCTGGCCGCACCACCAATATTGGCGTTGGGGATAGCCTGGATATTCCGCTCGCTTTATTTAATATCACTGCGCGGAATGATGTATCAAGAGTAATGATCTATTCCGGCGGAACCGGTGCGGTTGATCAGGCCCGGTTAAATGCCATAGTAAGCACTTATAGCAACGGTGTAAAAATAGACTTTGCCCCTTCCTCCTTCGTGTTGAATGGCAAAACGTGGAATATTGAAAAGAACGGTGAACTGGAGTTCAGGAAGAACGTGCCCGCGCACGGGCAATTGGTGTTGCAGGAAGGCAACCAGGAGATACGCATCCGGACGCTGCCCTCCGATATCGGCAGTTGGAATGATGTTGCCATAACACTGAAAGACATTAACCTGGGTGATATTTCCAAATACATTCTTCCCCACAACCGCCTGGAGGGCCTGGCTTCCGGAGACTTTCTTTTAGAAAATCCCGGGAAGAATATGAAGATCACCTCTGATAATTTTACCGGCAGGACTATTCAGTTTGACGAGGATTCGGTGGGAGATCTTTCCGCAAAAGTGCTTTTTGATCTTCCGTCAAAAGAACTGCAGATTAATGGCAGCACGCTGAACCCACAAAAAAAGGACCTAGCCTTTGACGTTCATTTATTTTTAAAAGATGAAGCCAGCCAGGCAAATAATATTATTTCCCTGGGTGCCGATAATTTCAATTTAAAATACCTCGACCGCTTCCTGGGCTCCCTGTTTACGGATATTACGGGCGAAGTAACCGGGAAGTTTGAGCTGAAGGGCCCCCTGGATCAATTGTATGTTGTGGGAAAAGGCCGCTTGCATCATGCCGGGCTGAGGGTAAACTTCAGCCAGTGCTTTTATGCGATTGAAGACAACGATATCGAATTAAAACAAAACGAGATCAACCTGGACGGGATCGTACTCACGGACACGATCACCAAAAACCCGGTGTATCTTATGGGCACCATAACGCATAATGCCTTTAAAAATATGTTTTTTGACCTGAACGTTTCTACCCGTAAACCCGGCACCACCGGCGCAAGGAACAACAAACCCGTGCAGGTGCTGAACACGACGTATAGCGACAATAAGGTTTTCTATGGGAATGTGAAAGCCACCGGCTCCTTTGCACTGGTGGGCCCTGAAAACAACCTGTATATGAAGATAGATGCCATCGCCTCCCGCCAGGACGAGAGCGCCTTTACAATCGCCTCATCCAGCAGCAAGGCCGACCAGATGCCGGATTGGCTTGTAGAACGCAAATACGGGGAGGCCATGACAGACAGTATTTACAATAAAAAGCAGAATAATATCATTTATGATCTTGATGTGACCGCGAATCCCAAAGTGCAAATGAAATTTGTGATGGACAACCTTACCGGTGATGAAATAAAAGGCAGAGGTTCGGGCAAACTGAATATTCATTCCGGCACCTCAGAGCCGCTGGCCATCAGGGGGCGCTTTGATATTGACGAAGGAAGCTATAACTACACCTTTCAGTCCTTCTTTAAAAAGCCCTTTGAAATAAAGAAAGGCGGAGAAAACTATATCGCCTGGAACGGGGACCCTTTAGATGCGAATATCAATATCGAGGCACAATATAAAGCGGAGCGCGTAAGCTTCTCCCCGCTGGCCAAATTCCAATCGGACTTAACCTATGCTAATACCCGTGAGAATGTGTACGTAATTGCACAACTGAGCAACAAATTGTTCAAACCCAATTTTAAATTCCAACTGGAGCTGGATCCCAACAGTAAATACAAAAATGATTTCAATGTAGTAAATGCGCTGCAACAAATTGAAAGCAGTGAAACAGAAGTAACCCGCCAGGTAACCTATCTTATTGTATTCAACAGTTTCGCTCCGCCGGAAACAGGCTCCAATTTTGGCAGCACGGTTAATGAGTTTACGTACAATACCATTTCCAGTTTATCCGGTTTATTCTTCAACGAGATCAATAAAAAACTCAACAACGAGCTCACCAAGATCCTGGGCGCCAATGTAAGCGTGGTGTTCAGCGGATCGGTGTACAACCGGAACATCCTCAACGCCCCCACCAGCAATTTCGACATTAACCAGGCCAATGTGAACGGGGCTATTTTGGTGCCGATATTTAAAGACCGGTTTGTAATTTCCGTCGGAAGTTCGATGGAAGTGCCCCTGGCTTCCACCATTCAGCAGTCGGTTCAATTTCTGCCGGATGTAACCGGCGAATGGTTATTGAACGCCAGCGGAAGTATCCGTCTTAATTTATTTTACAGGGAGAACCTCGATTACCTGACCGCCTCCAACTCCGGCGCCGGGAAATTAAAACGTTCAGGGGTGGGCATTTCATTCAGAAAGGAATTTGACAATCTTAGCGAGGCCTTCCGGAGTGCCAGAAAACGTGGCGCCCGCGAAACACCGCTGCAAAAACAGGACAGCATAGCGCCTAAAAGGGATCTCCCGGCGCCCGACAGTTTGCAAAAACGTATAGAACCGGTTACTCCCGACGATAAAAAGAAACCGTTGTCCGCTTCGCCGAGAGAAAAGGTGGATTAATACACGTTCGGCGAAACTAAGCGCACAACCTTCGCATCTGGGTTTAAACAGTCAGGTGCTATCTCCGTTTGAAATCTGATGTATGACAGCACAGGAAACGTTTTTATAATAAACCGGTATCCATTTTATTAAAATACTTGTGATGCTGATTGACGGATGGGGTATTGCTGCAGGATCAACTTATAGGCCGGGCCGATGGCTCTCTGCTTTTAGTTGCGCGCTTTTAACAAGAAACTAAAGTTCCTTGTTAACCCATTAAACCGAGGCTACGCCTCTTCAACGTTCACTGACTGGAGGTTTCAACTAGTTTAATCATGTGCTCAATGTGACAGAAAGCCAGAGGCTTGCGTTCCGCAGGTAACTTCGAAATAAATTCCGAAGTAATGAGCCAAATATAGGAGATTGAGTGCCATCGGCACGATCCATTTCGAAAGCAATGCCAGGCCTGCTATTGCTCTTAGCTAACGAGCACCGGCCTGCTTTGATCACAATGAAGGAGAATCCATAAGTCCATTATGATAATTTTGATACCGGTTCACTATTATACTATTTATTATAGGGCAAAAGCAAACGAGCCTGCCGACCTGAATCAAAGACCTGTTTTTATTGTAAAGGAAGATATTGCTAATTTAGCATAGATTAATATACCCCAAAACGCAGGCTATACAAACCAAAGAATCATGAAAATAGTTTTTTATTTTATTGCGTCATTGCTATTGACTGTTCCGCTTTTTGCACAAAAATTCAAACCCTGTGGAGTGGCGGCAATTGAAACAAAATTTGATGGTAAAAATACCATCCGGGTTATTGCCGATACCAGTATCAAAACCTTTGATGAACCGACATTTGCAAAGTTAGCCGGCAGCAATTTTCATAACGGAACAATAGAAGTAAATGTATTAAGTAAGTTCATTCCTGGTGCCCCGGACTGGGCCCGTGGTTTTATTGGGATAGCATTTAGAATCAACAACGATAATTCAAAATTTGAATGTATTTATGTCAGACCGGACAACGGGCGGGCAAACGACCAGATAAGACGCAATCATTCAACCCAATACTTTTCATATCCCGATCATAAGTTTTCAGATTTCAGAAAAACAGACCCTGAAAAATATGAATCCTACGCAGATATGGGGATGAACGAATGGATAAAAATAAAAATAGTTGTAAAGGGCGGGCATGCCCGACTATATATAAACGAGAGCAAACAACCCTGCCTTATTGTAAATGATTTAAAATATGGAGCTGACAGCTCCGGCGCGATCGGTTTGTGGGTTGGCAATTGGACAGAAGGATATTTTTCAAACCTGAAAATTTCAAACGGAGGCGCAACCAACAATTATAAAAAATAACACGAGGCTCCTATGGAGCCCATATCTTCTACATCCAATAGGCTATAAACACGGCGCTCCTGACGGAGCAATACAAATCCATAATTTAACGTCATGAATTTTGTCACGGCCCCATCCGGGGTTCGCTGTTTCAGGATCCGTTTGTCTACCTCAAAATTTCTCCCCGTTTCCTTCCTATCGTGTGTACACATCTTTTGAAAATGATTAAAATAATTTGATACATCCTCAGGATTTAGGTCGTGACGAATCGGCCGTCCAGTATCCATCCTGAGGGTGCCCGAAGGGCATAATGTGCATAGCCCCTGGCTGCGCCAGGGGTAACAGATGCGCAGAGGGCGCGGCCCAGAGAGGGTCGAACGTGTTTGTTGAACGCAAAAGCCTGTTGAAGCATTAAACATTCGACCCCTGGCCGTTCGCTACCTATCTGTTGACCTCCAGCTAACGCTGGAGGCCATGCACATTGCGCCCTTCGGGCCCAGATAGCTCAATAGAAAGTTCCGATTGAATGAGATTGGCCTGGAAGAGTATTGCTTTGCGATGCACTCGAAGATGTGTCCACACGATAGGTTTCCCTTGGGACCCTTCGTCAAGATGACGACCTTGTTAAACAAAAAAATCCGGGAACAGCTCCCGGATTCATTTATGCTAATAAATAGTCCTGATGAAGTATTCAGACAGACAGGCGTCCTTCTTTAACCACGATCTTTTCATTCATCATTTCATGAACGGTTTGCAAAATACCTTCTACGTCAAACCCGCATTCGCGTTGCAATTCACCGGGGGTGCCATGTTCGATGATGCGATCCGGGATCCCCATTATACGCACTTCATTTTTATAGCCATGCTTTGCCATAAACTCCAGCACAGCAGACCCAAAACCTCCCGTTACGGCGCCGTCTTCTATCGTAATCAGTTTGGGATATTGCCGGCAGGCTTCATGCAGCAATGCTTCATCCAGCGGCTTTGCAAAACGCATATCATAATGGCCGGGCATAATACCCTCCTGCTGCAAAGTGCGTAGGGCTGAGGCCGCAAAATTACCCGGATGCCCGAAACTTAAGAGCGCAATATCTTTTCCTTCTTTTAATTTCCTGCCCGTACCGATCGTAATTTCCTTCATAGGCGTTTTCCAATCCGCCAGTACTCCCTGTCCCCGTGGATAGCGGATCACAAAGGGCGCATCTGTTTTTTCCAACTGCGCGGTGTACATCAGGCTACGGAGTTCCGATTCGTTCATCGGGGCGCTCACAATCATATTGGGTATGCACCGGAAAAAAGCCACATCATAACAACCGTGATGCGTAGCCCCGTCATCGCCCACCAGGCCTGCACGGTCTAAACAAAAGATCACCGGCAGTTTTTGAATCGCCACATCATGCACGGCCTGATCGTAGGCCCGTTGCATGAAAGAGGAATAAATATTGCAAAATACTTTTAGCCCCTGTGTAGCCATCCCGGCGCTCAGCGTTACCGCATGTTGCTCGCAAATGCCCACATCCAGTGCGCGGTCCGGCATTACTTCCATCATATACTTTAAGGAGCTCCCCGAAGGCATCGCCGGGGTAACACCAAAGATCTTATCATTCTTTTCCGCCAATTCAATAATCGTTTTGCCAAATACATCCTGGTATTTAGGCGGCTGGGGCGTATCGTATGCTTTTTTAAAGATCTCACCGGTCACTTTATCAAACAAACCAGGCGCATGCCATTTGGTCTGGTCCTTTTCAGCCAGCGCATAGCCTTTCCCCTTGGTGGTAATAATATGCAGGATCTTAGGCCCCGGGATCTGTTTCAGATCTTTCAGGGTATCTACCAGCTTGGTGATATTATGTCCGTCGATGGGACCAAAGTACCGCAACTTCAACGATTCAAAGAAGTTGGCGTTACTGTTGATCATGCCTTTTAACCCATCCGCCAGTTTATGCGCAATACCTTTCGAAATTCTTTTCCCAATAGGCAATTTGTTCATTGCCTTCCACACATCATCCTTGAACTTATTGTATTTGGGAGATATGGTGATATCCGTAAGATATTCTTTCAGCGCACCCACATTTGGGTCGATGCCAATTCCGTTATCATTTAATATGATCAGCATATCGGCATCAGACACACCGGCATGATTCATTCCTTCAAAAGCCATCCCAGCAGTCATTGAACCATCCCCAATGATGGCCACCACCTTTCGTCCGGCCTCTCCCTTATATTTTGCAGCAAGGGCCATGCCCAGTGCGGCGGAAATGGAAGTGGAGGAGTGCCCCACCCCAAAAGTATCGTACTCACTTTCGGCTATTTTCGGGAACCCGCTCAGCCCTCCGTATTTCCTGTTGGTAGCAAAACGATCCCTGCGGCCGGTAATGATCTTATGGCCATAGGCCTGATGTCCCACATCCCACACCAGCAGATCATTGGGTGTATTGTACACATAGTGCAAGGCAGTGGTTAATTCCACCACGCCCAGGCTGGCCGCAAAATGGCCGCCGTGCACGCTTACCACGTCAATAATATACTGTCGTAATTCCTCGCAAAACTCATGTAATTTTTCTTCCGGGATTTTCTTTAGGTCTTCGGGAGAATTTACGGTTTGTAAGAGCGGACCAGGGATAATTGCCATTCAGATAAAATTATTCCTGCAAAAGTAATGAATTATCGGGGGTTATCGGTTGGCGAAAGGGTTTTTATCGGGAGGGCCCCAGACTACCACCAATGGCCGCCTGTGCCATTCCCGCAGGCACAAATAATTTGTTTCAAACAGGTACACTCAGGCATATTAATGATTTCCTGTTCTGTATAGAAGGTCTGTAATGATCCCTGCAGATCATTTTTCTGTGGAGATCAGCACGGATCTTTGAAAAATCTTGTGCCTAAACGTAGCTTATCGCCTCATTATTATTTAATAATCAATACCTTAAAGTCCAACAAATCATCATCAAACACAGAAAAAACCGCAGGATAGCCCGGCTGAATGCGCCCTATATTGTTTTCCATTTTAACAGCCCTGGCGGCCCGGATGGTAGCCATTTCCACGGCCTCCTGCAGGGGTATGTTCATGTGATCCACCGCGTTCTTTATCGCTTCGGGCATAGATATGGCAGCGCCCCCCAGGTTTCCGGCCGTATCCCGGTAGAACCGGTTTTCCAGTTTTATGGAGAGCCCGTCCCATTCCATATGTTGCTTCTGCCTGCCCAAAAAGGCGGCATCACTGATCAGGAACAGTTTATCGCCCTTCTGTTGATGTGCAATGCGTGCCGCTGCATAATGGCAATGCCCCCCGTCCAGGATCAGGGGCGCATACACCGAATCATTATCAAACACCGCCCCTACCGTTCCACATTCCCGGTGGCCCAGTTGGGTCATGGCATTATACAAATGAGTTACCAGGGTGATGCCCATAGAAAAATAACGTTGTGCCTGGTCATAGGTCATCATGGAATGCCCGGCGGATAATACAATATCCGTTTTTAGCAATTTTTGCAACTGTGCATCGGTGAAACATTCCGGCGCGATCGTCATTACCTTAATAATATCCCCTCCCAGGTCAATAATTTCATCCAGCTCCTTGTCTGTAGGGTTGCGAATAATAGCTTTGTTATGCGCTCCTCTTTTCTCCGGGTTCATAAAAGGCCCTTCCAAATGCATGCCCAGCATCGTCGGATGTTGTTCATGAAATTCCCGGGTGGCTTTAATAGCTTCAATGATCGTTTGTTGGGGCGATGAGATCAGCGTGGTAAGAAAATAAGGTGTTGCAAAGCTGCAACTGGCTTTATACAGGTCCATCAGCGTCTCCTGGTCCGGCTGCTGAGAGAAATACCGGTCGAACCCGCCGTTCAGTTGAATATCGATAAATCCCGCGGAAATATTTTTCCCTTCAAGATCAACCGTTTCAATATCCGCCGGCAGTTCCTGCACTATAGAAACGATTTTATTGCTATCTACCAGGATATGATGGTTTTGCAGCACAGCGTCTCCGGTATAAATAATTCCGTTGGTAATTGCTTTCATCAGATGTATCATTATGGGCTTATTGCTTTTTTTACTTTACCCTCACAAAATTGCTATAACAGCAAAAGGAAACACAATAACAGATTAGCAATGTTCCGCATTTGGCGGAATCCAGCCAACCTCAAACACTGTGATTGCTACGGGGTTTAAAATTAAATTAAACAAGTTCTATTAGTATTGCAAATATATCAGCCGTTTTTTAATATTCGGCACATCCTGTATATTTACGGGAAGGAGACACACTATGACAAAAAGAGCGGATTATATTTCCTGGGATGAGTATTTTATGGGAGTGGCCCTGCTTTCGGGCAAGCGCAGCAAAGACCCCTCTACCCAGGTGGGCGCCTGTATTGTGAACCAGCAAAACAAGATCGTGGGCGTGGGCTATAACGGGCTGCCCATCGGTATCAGTGATGATGAATTTCCGTGGGATAAGGAAGGAGATTTCCTGAATACGAAATACCCCTATGTATGCCATGCAGAACTGAATGCCATCCTGAACAATATCGGGATCAACCTGGAGGGTTGTAAAATATACACAGCGCTGTTCCCCTGCAATGAATGCAGCAAAGCCATCATCCAGTCGGGGATTAAAGAAGTGGTTTACTTATCAGACAAGCACGCGCACAAAGAAAGCGCCATTGCCTCTAAAAAAATGTTGCAGACTGCAGGCATCGCCTTAAGAAAAATCACACCACGTATTAGCGAAGTAGTGCTTTCTTTGGATGAAAAGGATGTGTAGCTTTATGCCTATAAAAACCATTAAGGAGTTAAGATGCATTAAGTATTTTCTTAACTGCCTTAATTTCTTAATGGTTAAAGAGATCGCCCGAGGCGATAAAATAGCACTGCGAAGCTATAAGCTTTCGCAGAGCGGGGCTTTCACAACCGGGCATTAAAATCCAGCACCAGTTTTATCCAGAAATCAAAACCTTTTTGTTTTTGGTAGCCGCCGGCATCTACCAAGCAATACCCTTTTAATACGCGCCCTCTCATGATCATCGGCTGATAGCCTGTTTTGGCTGCAATTTGTTTTTCTAATGCCGGATCAAAACGGCACATCAACCGGTCGTCGCTTATATTGATGCACATTTTTCCCCGCACCATAAACGCAAGCCCCCCAAACATTTTCTTCTCTTCAACGGCTTTTACGGGTGCTAAAGCAGCGCGCACCCTTTTTGCCAATGTTTCGTCATAAGCCATGCGGTATTATTTTGGCGCATTTACAAAAAAGGTATGGGTATCAAAAAAAATGGTCAGGCTATCCAACTTGCCTTTTTTTACTTTCCAAAACTCAGCCACATTACCGTTTACAGCCGTTCCGTTTGAAAATACAAGGTCATAATTGGCGATCACCGCCGCGTTATCGCCTTCTATGATCATTTCCTTCACCCGAACATTTTCAAAAACGCGTGAGAAACGGTTGAGCACTTCTATATAAGCAGGCTTGCCCGTTACCGGAGTTGCCTGCAACATATTTCCGCCAATAAATTTAAAATCATCGGACAGGACCGTTTCCCACCCGCCGTTTCCGGACAGCCCCTGGTAATAGGCTTCCAGGAGTTGTTTTGTAGTAACATCGTTCATTTTTGTTTATTTAAAAAGTTTCATTCAAATTTGTTCTTGCATTTTGCAAGTTGAAAATACAAAAGTTATTGCAAAACACAAGTGCTTTTTAAACTTATTTTATGCTCAAAAAGCGGTCCAATTGCCCCATAGGGTGCTCACTCGATGTTTTTGGAGACCGGTGGTCCCTGTTGATCATCCGGGATATTATGTTGCGGGGAAAATCTTCCTATAGCGAGTTCCTGGAATCAGAAGAAAAAATTGCGACCAATATTCTTGCGGACCGGTTGCAGCTTCTTGAAGCCGAGCAAATTCTTTCCAAGCAGGTGTCGCCGGGCAACAAATCAAAGTACATTTACCACCTGACGCAAAAGGGGATTGATCTGGTGCCCATTGTTGTTGAGATAATGGACTGGGGGACCAAATATTACAAGGACTGCCCGATAAGGGAACTGGGCGCTAAAATTAAAAAAGACAAAGCCGGAGCGGTTAAAGAATTGTACCGGGTGCTCAAAAAGAAACAAACGAATTAAAGCTCATCTGGGCATTAAGCATACGGGTACTTTATTTGGAAAGGAAAAGTGATTAAATATCCCGATAAAAACAGTGTTGCTACTTACTGATAATAAGCCGGTATCAATCTTATCAAAATATCCACGACCCTATTGATTAGAAAGGATACTATCATTGAGCCGGCATAGGCCGAGCCGAGGGTTCTCTGATTTCATTTCCACACAGGTTAACAAGAAACTAAAGTCCCTTGTCAACCTACTAAACAGAGGCTACGCCTCTTCAATATTCACCGGCAGGAACGATCTGCCGGCACAATACTATTCCATCAGGTTCACATCGGCCGCAACCAGTGTGAACGGGCTAAGGCTCTTTTTATGAAATTACCTGTTATTTATCTTTTATGGATTTCCACTGATCGAATTTATTGCGTAATGCTTCAACAGCATTTACTTTCTCGTTTGTGCCATATATCACCAGGTTCAGATAAGGATGATCTGCCGGATCCCCCGGCCGGGCCACTGTTAAAAAGGCACTGGCTGCTTTACGGGATCCGCATCGTTTATCGCCACCTAATTCAGCGCCTGCTTCCATAGCCAGCATTAATACCTCTTCAATTGGCAGGGCTCTTTTTTGCGCTTTAATAGCAGCTCGCAGAACAGCTTTCAGTTCCGCCTGGTCGGCCAAAGTGTTGCCCTGCACAGCAATACCTTTTGCCACGAAAGCTCCTTTATCTGACGTGGTTTTCATTCCGGTATATGTAACAGGATGCTCCAGGTAGTTTGCGCATATAACCGCATATTGCTGTGCTTCGGGATCAAATTCCGGATCCTTTATTGCGGCCAGAATCTCATCAGGAGATGCATCTGCCAGGATCATTTGCAAACCTTTAGCCCGGGCACTGTTATTACTCATTGCCTGTACTACAATGGCCCCTTTTCCAGGAGCTATCGCGCCAATACCATACACGCTATACGTACAGGAAGCCCCTGCAATACCAATAGCTTTTGTTTTAGGATCAATAATAATGATTGACCATGTGGCATGCGCGTACCCAACAAGTGTACACAATAATAAAACGGTTAGCAGACCGTGATTTACTCTTTTTTTGATGGTTGCCTTCTTCATTTTACCGGTTTAATACATTATATAAACAACTACCTTCTCCTATAAATTTATAAAAAAAAGGATAAATAGGTTGCAGGCGCCGGGCAATATACCTGCTTTAAAAAAGACCATATCCGTACCTCCGACAGGCAGACTTAAAAAAACGGGCAATCATTCACCTTCCGGACGGTTTTCTATTACTTAATACAGAGCAGCACCGCTGCTACAACACCTGCAGTTTCTGAACGCAGGCGGGTTTCACCAAGGGTTACGGCTTTATACCCATTTTCCAGTGCCGCGCCAATCTCATTAGTAGTAAAATCGCCTTCCGGGCCTATAAGCAGGATTGTATTGTTGTTGATGGATTGCTGCCGCAGCGAAGCTTTTTCATGCTCCAGGCAGTGGGCAATGAATTTCTGAGGGGTCGTTTGCCATTCCGGGCCGTTCATAAAATCAGTAAACTTTGCCGGCTCGGGCAGTTGCGGCAACCATACCTGCCGGCTTTGCAGTAAGGCGCTGACCAATATATTTTGCAGGCGTTCGGTTTTGGTCCTTATTTTTTCCGTACGGTCTGTTATCAAAGGAACGATGGCATGTACGCCAATCTCCGTCGCCTTTTCCAGGAACCATTCAAAACGGCTGGCGTTTTTCAGCAGGGCTATTGCAATGGTTATTTGAGGATGTGCCGGTGGAATAAATTCCGAATGCTCAATCGCTACTTCGCAATGTTTTTTATGTGGGTTGGTTACTATTGCCGTTAACAAATGGCCGCAGCCATCTGTTAAATGCAGCCGCTCGCCGGTTTCCATGCGCAAAACCTGTACAATATGCCGTGAATTATTTTCATCCAGCACCATGCTTTTTTGCCCGGGAGAATAATTGTTGATATAGAAAAAGGGAAGCTGCATAAGAAATGGATGATGTCAGATGTACGATGTCGGATATTCTGCTCATCGTATTGAAAATCGGGCAATGAATGTTGATGAGGCGCCATTCACTATTCACTATTCACTATTGACCTGCTCCTCTATATTCCGCAGTACAAGAGTGCGACGCAAGACCGATGCCATGTGTTCTTCAGCTTGCTTAATAAATAACCAGCAACCTGAAACCTGCAACCTAAAATGGCGCATCGCCCATATCATCAAATTCATCATCCTTCATCTTGTTCATCTTACTTTCTACCTGGAACAACTTGGCGCCGCCGCCTTCTTCTTCGTCGATACGCTTCCAACTGCTGCCGGGCGTGCTCATAATATTATACGGATCTTCCTCCCAACTGACAAATTTCTGGATATGCAGGAGCGCTTTGAGCTTGATCGTTTCCAGTGAACCGTTCCGGTGCTTGGCAATCTTCACCTCCGTAAGTCCCCGCTGGTCCTCGCCTTCAGCATTGGTGTTCATATCATAATAATCCGGCCGGTACAGGAACATTACCATATCGGCATCCTGCTCGATGGCTCCCGATTCCCGAAGATCGCTCAACTGGGGCACCCGGTTGCCATCCTTCGAGCCCCGTTGTTCCACGGCGCGGCTTAACTGCGACAGCGCAATAATGGGCACGCTTAGTTCCTTGGCCAGTCCTTTCAGGTTCCGGCTGATGGAGCTGATCTCCTGTTCCCGGTTACCTTTAGAATCGCCGCTGCCGCTCATCAACTGCAGGTAGTCGATGATGATCATTCCGATATTATGCTTGTTTTTAAGTTTACGACACTTGGCGCGCAACTCAAAAATGTTCAGTGCCGGTGTATCGTCTATAAATAAGGGGGCCTGTGAAAGTGTCTGGATCCCCTTGGTGTACAACTGCTTCATTTCATGATCTTCCATCTTACCACGGGCGATCTTTTCCAGCATGATCTCACTTTCTGCCGACAGCACCCGTTGCACCAACTGTGCGGCGCTCATTTCCAAAGAGAAAAATGCTACCGGAGTAGGGTGTTCTCTAACCTTACTCATGACGGCGTTCCGCGCCAGGTTTAGGGCAAATGCGGTTTTACCCACGGCAGGACGCGCGGCAAGGATGATCAGATCCGTATTCTGCCAGCCATAGGTTACCTTATCCAGCATTTTAAATCCACTGGGCACACCGGTTACATCCTCGTTCCGGTGCCGCAGGTCTTCAATGCGCTGAATGGTTTGTACCAGTACCGAGTCGATCGGCTGAATGGTACTGCGCAGGTGCGAGTTGGTGATCTCAAATAATTTTGATTCGGCATCATCCAGCAACTCAAATACGTCGGTGCTGTCCTCGAATGCATCATTGATGATCTCGCCGCTGATGCGGATCAGCTCCCGCTGAATAAATTTCTGTAAAACGATCCGCGCATGCGATTCGATATTGGCAGCCGAAACCACTGCATTGGTCATTTTGGTAACGTAATAGGGGCCGCCCACCATTTCCAGCTCTTCCCGGCTCCTCAGCTCCTCTACCACGGTAAGAATATCAATAGGCTGACTTTTGTTGGCCAGCGACTGCATGGCGCGAAATATGCGCTGATTGGCATCAACGTAAAAACATTCGGGTTTTAATATTTCGATAACAGCGTCGAAGGCGTTTTTCTCCAGCATTATAGCGCCCAAAATGGCGTCTTCCAGCTCCCGCGCCTGCGGGGGAACTTTCCCATAAACCATGGTTCCCAGGTCGACTGCCGTTCTGCGTTTTTGCTTCCTGTCTTTATTTATATTAGATAAATCCATTATATTAAATAAACTTATTTTCTGCCCGATAGAGCAAAAAAATAGACTACCATTAGTAATTTACCAATGACTCCGCGGGTAGTTTTCCAACCTTAAATGTACTTATTTTCAGCGAAGGCTTCGTCTTGTTCCCTTGAAATCAGACGGCGAATTTAGACCCTAAACCGGGTAGAAAAAAATCTTTATTTGTGGACTAATTATTAACAGGGTTATTCACAGGAGGGAATGTAAAAGGTAAAATATGGAATTAGGAATTTTAAATTAGAAAGGAGGATGCTTGATCCATGATACTTGATCCATGATGCTTGATCCATGATACTTGATACTCGATTCTGGATCCTGGATCCACTACCAGAATCGAGTAACGAGCAACCAGTATCCAAAAAACCTCTTTCTTTGCATCATGGATATCCTTTTGAAGTATTTTGACGATTTTACTCCCGCCCAACTGGAACAATTTAAGGCACTGGAAGACTTATATAAAGACTGGAATGAGAAAATAAATGTGATCAGCCGTAAGGATATCGGTAGCCTTTACGAGCGCCATGTACTGCACTCGCTGGGAATTGCCGCCCTTTTTAATTTTAAGCCGGGGATGCAAATTGTGGACCTGGGCGCGGGTGGCGGTTTCCCGGGCCTGCCCCTGGCCATCTTTTTTCCCGAAACGGAATTTTTACTGGTGGACAGTATCGGCAAAAAACTAAAAGTGGTGGACGGCATTGCAGAGGCCATTGGATTAAAAAACATTCAAACCCGCCATAGCCGCATTGAGGATATCAAAAACAAACAATTTGACTTTGTGGTTTCCCGGGCGGTAGCGCCTTTAAAAAGCCTGTGGCAATGGAGCAAGCCGCTGATTAAAAAGAATATCGAAAAATACGTGCCCGCCTTAATTGAAAAAGGCGATCATGCTCCAGGGCTTATTTGCTTAAAAGGCGGCGACCTGGCACAGGAGATCTCCGAAAGCGGCACACGCCCTCATGTGCTGCCCCTCACTGAGCTCTTTACCGAGCCATTTTTTGAGGAGAAATATTTGGTTTACGTGCCTAAATAATGTTACGGGTTTCAGGTTGCAGGTTCCGGGCGTTCTGCGTTTAGCGTTCCGCATTAAGCGTTTCACCATTGCCTGTTCACTTTTCATTTCCTCCGGTTTGTTTCCCGCAGGGCCCGGGCACGCACGCGTACTTTTTTATGCAAATTTTCATACTGGCCGATCAGATCGGTTAAACCCGTCATCGCATTGCAGTAATTATCGTAAAGATGGTCCAGCAGGGCTAATTCGCTTTTCAGCGATGCTGTTTCATTGTTCAATTCCGATCCGGCCACAAGTTCATCTACATACTCCCGCAATAATTTGTGTCTTGATCTGTTAATTCCTGTCATTTTTTCTAAATCCCATTTATTAATAAAAGGGGCTACAAGTGCTGCTTGTAGCCCCCTATCAACAACCAGTGTTGCGTTAAGTGTGAAAAGTTAAAAGAGCAACAGGAGGCGTTCACATTTATCGGCCCACTTTTCACGAAACCATACGCCGGTTATTATTTTAGAAACTATATTTTACACCTATCTGCCCCTGCCAGCGGCTGTTCAGCGGATCTACTGTATAGTAATGATCATCTAAACCGGTAGGCTTGTTAAAGTTGAAGGTAGGCTGATAACCAGCGCTGGGCTTACCCGGGGCATTGCCACTGGCATCTTTTGCAAAAGTGAACATGTTTACGGTGTAGTTGTTCACGTTGGTTACGAAGTAAACATGCCCCCAACTATTGCTTAACAGGTTCAACACATTGAATACATCAAAACTGATCTGTAAGGTATGAGATCTTGCTGCATTGAATTTGAACTCGTGCATCAGCTTCATATCCACTTCATGATTCCACGGAGTTCTGAGGCCGTTTCTTTCTGCATACTGTCCTCTTCTTGAGCTTAGATATTTGTCGCCTGAAATTAACTTATCCAGATCTGTCCACTGTTGGGCAGCAGTGTAGGTTTGGCCGTTAACCACATAATCAGCCAGCCGGATGTCGCTTTGATCTTTGGGAATATAAGGCAGGTTGGCGTTAGCCGCATTACCAAACGGATTACCCCCTGAGTTATATACCACAGAATAAGGACTGCCGGACTGACCTGCGTAGAAGAATGTAAGCGACGTGGTATTCGTGGGGTTCCAGTTATACGAGCCGCCTAACACCGCCACAATACGATGTCTCAGGTCAAAGTTAGAATAGGCCAACTGTGGGGCATTGGGCACAATAGCGGGGTTCACCTCAAAGTTAGACTGGAAGGAGTTCCGGATACCATTGCTCAGGTCTTTGCTCATTCCATAAGTGTACGCCAGGCTCCAGTTATATTTGAACGGGCTGGTGCTCATGCCGGGATTTTTGCTGAGCTGCGCCGTAAGGTTATACCGATACCCGGCAGTAGTATTGGTCAGCAGGTATACGTTGGAATACTGGCTGTTTAATTTACCGCCTGTATATACCGGTGACAATGTAGGTCCGGAAGTAAAATATTCTACCTGATCTTTAACATTGATCTGCTGAAATTGCACATCATATAATGTTTTTGTATACAAGGCATCCAGCGTCAGTTTATACCCGTTGCCGAATTTAAAGTCGGCTGCCAGGTTGGAGCGCCATACACGTGGCAGTTTAAAATTATTATCTACCACATCTACTTCTCTTGTGGCAGCAGCATTGGCGCTGGCCAGGGCATGCGCATTAATAGTATCTTTCAGGTAAAGCGGGTTAATGGCCAAGGGAATAGTAGTATTGCCCCCTACGGTATTGGTAGCCGATGGCCGGAAGTCGATATTATTATAAATACCGCCCGATAAGGTTTCTGCATAACCGATCCATGCAAAAGGCATACGGCCTACAAAGATGCCCGTACCGCCTCTTAATACCACGCTCTGGTCACTGTTGATATCCCAATTGAATCCCAGTCTTGGCGACAGGGAAGGTTTGCCCAGCCATTTGTTGTTTAACTGGTTGAACGGCGTATTGTTAAAAGTAGGATGATCGGTATTGTTTGTTGCTGTTGCAAAATCTTTATCGATAGCAATATCCTTTCCAAGGAACGGATAATCCAATCTTAAGCCTGGAATGATCTTGAAGTTGTGGGCAACTGCAATTTCATCCTGTGCATATAAACTGGTGAGATTTACTTTGTACGGATTGGGTGCATTATTAAATAAGGCATCTCTTGTATTAGGATAGTTGGGATCTGTTGAATACGCCCCGCGGATACGACTGGGCTTATCTGCCAGGAAGTTGGCCAGGTTCGAATATTCCCAACGACCATTCCAGGAGTTAATAAATCCATAACTCAAATTATAAAACTCGTTGTGCGTACCAAAAGTGAATTTATTGATCCCTTTTGTAAGCGTAAAGTTATCGCTTATCTCAAATGTTTTTTGTTTCATATTGTAGATCGATGCCTCCCGCCAGGTACCTACCCATGCTGCGCCACCGCCGATATCCATCAATGGCGACAGTGTTCCGGGAAAATCCCGGTACTCATGCACATTGATATAACTTACATTAAACTGGTTGTTCGCATTGGCGCCCACGCGGGTTTTTAATTCGGCCGTCAGGTTCAGATTCTTGGTGTATTGCGTAAAGTCGGTTGATCCAAACTGGAAGTTGGTAGAAGTACGCTCCAGGTTATTGCCCCAGCCATTGGTATAAATACCCCGCACCGTTAAGGCTCCGGCTTTGCCGAGGTTAAAGTCGGTCCTTACAAAAAGTTTGTCGCTGTTGGTAAAAATTTTGTACGGTCCCTGGTACGATCCGGCATCATAATTATATTTATTTTTCAGTTGATTAGCAATTGCTTTTGCATCATTCAGGCTGATGGCGGAACCCGGGTCCCCGGCGTTGTAAAAAGTAGGTTCCTGGCGGCGGGTCTGCTCAAAGTTTACAATAAAGAAAGCCTTATTCTTTACGATCGGGCCGCTCAAAGTAGCCCCATACTGGTATTCATGAAAATCAGATCCGATCTTTGTTTTCAGCCCGTCCGGGCTTTTGCCCACCAATGCCTGGCCGCGGCCGTATCCGTATAAGGATCCGTGAAAATCATTGCTGCCGCTTTTGGTAACCGCGTTAACAGACCCACCGGTAAAGTTCCCCAACTTCACGTCATAGGGAGACAACTGCACCTGTACTTCCTGGATCACATCCAGACTGTAAGGATTGGTACGCGTCCCGGAGCCTGCTGCGCCCGATTGGCCACCGCCGCTCACTCCGCCAAAAGAATTGCTAAAACCGATAGCATCATTGTTAATGGCGCCATCAATGGTAAGGTTATTATACCGGAAGTTGGTACCGGCAAATGAGTTGTTATTTGACTGTGGCGTTAACCGGGTAAAATCTGCCAGGCTTCTTCCGATGGTGGGCAAGGTGTTTAACTGCGCTTTACCAACGGTAAGCCCGCCCACAACCCTGCTGCGTGCATTCGTAGTTACCACTACTTCCTGCAGGTTGTTATCATTCGTTTGAAAAACGATATCTACCTGGGGGTTGTTCCCCAGGGAAAGGTTGACATTTTCATATTTCTGAGCCTTAAATCCAACGTGAGTGATCTCGATCGTATAAGGACCGCCGGGTTTAAGATTAGGGAAGCTGAACAACCCCTTTGAATTGGATTGTGCGGAGGTTTTAAAACCGGTTGGAACGTGCAATACGGAGATAGTCGCTCCGTCGATCTTGGTTCCCTTGGTATCCCGGACGGTTCCACTCAAAGTAGAAGTAGTTTCCTGTCCGAAGGACTGCTGAAAGGCTGTAAGACTACATAGGAAAAGCAGTAGTGGTAGGATACGTTTAGTAAATTGCATTTGTTAAAATTTTATGCAAAAGTTCCACTATAGGATTACCTAAACGTTACCGGCATGTTAAGTAATTGTAAACAGGAGGGAAAGTAATGCACAGGTAATGAGCATTAAAGGATTTGCAGCAGTTATAACCAGCTCCCAATTGTATTGATCCCCGAAACCGGTTGAAATAAAAAACAAATTATTTTCCGGTGGTTACACGATGAGGTTCTTTATCTGCTCAAACCAGATCTTATTGCAGCTTCCCCAGAAACTGCAATCTATAAAAAAGTACCAGACAGTTTCGTCGCTGGTGGTGATCCGCAATGGCTGGGTAAAAAGTCCCAGGTTTTTAACCAGGACCCTTGTGTAATATTCGTCAAAGCCAATATATAATTGAGTAATGATGCCAAGAGGTATAAGGTAAGCTTCATTATCTGCTAATTCAATATCGTTATCGGTTAGCATAACAGTGGCACGGTGCCGGTGAAAGGGCATCATACCGGTAACAGAAAAAACAATATCATTGTTCCTGTTCCGCCGGATCAGCTCGTCTCTGGAACACCATAAGGCGGTGCCTGTTAACAAAAGCTTTTTCATTGTTGAAAAATCACGCTCTATGCAAAATGCCTAATGCGTAACGCTATTCTTCTATTGACTATTCACTTCTCACTTTTCTATACACCGCATTACCATTAACTTAACATTTATTCCAATGATATAAAATTACATTCTTTTTGCCATGACCTTATCAATTATTAAATACTTTCGCTGCTAACAGTGAACAAAAAGAAAATTATTATCGTTGGCCAGGGTATCAGCGGCACTTTTCTTTCCTGGTTTTGTTATACTACCGGGATCGATTTCATCGTAATAGATGCGGAAAAAGAAAATACACCCTCCCGCGTGGCGGCCGGCATCATCAATCCCGTTACCGGACGGCGGGTAGTGAAGGTTTGGCTGGACGACATCCTGCTGCCCTTTGCTGAAAAGGCCTACGCGGCTATCGGCAGTTTCCTGGGGATCAATGCCATTACCCAAACTTCTATTGTTGAGTTTTTTCCCAATCCGTTTATGCGGGAAAGTTTTTTAAAAAGGCTTTCAGAAAAGGAAGACTATATCCGGCTGTTCGACGACGACCGGGCATTTACGCCCTATTTCAATTTTGAATTTGGCGCAGGCAGCGTCGAGCCGGCCTATATTGTAAATATGGCGGCCTTGCTACCGGCGTGGAGGAATTTTCTGAAGACGGAGCATAAACTCATTGAAAAGTCTTTTGATCATTCTTTATTAAAGACCACCGCTGCAAACGTACAATATGAATCCTTTCAGGCGGATACAGTTATTTTTTGCGACGGAGCGGCAGGGGCTGCCAATCCCTATTTCTCTTTATTGCCTTTCTCGCTGAACAAGGGAGAAGCAATAATTATAGAAGCGCCGGAATTGCCCGCCGACCATCTTTATAAGAAATCATTACTATTAGCTCCGTTACAGGAACCAGGCCTGTTTTGGACCGGCACCAATTATACCTGGGAATTTGACAATGAAAACCCTACCAAAGAATTTTATGCATCCATCACCGGCGCACTGAAACAATGGCTGAAAGTGCCTTTTAAAATTGTTGGCCACAAAGCTGCCATACGTCCGGCTACCATGGAGCGACGGCCGTTTGCGGGGTTTCACCCGGTTCATAAAAATGTGGGCATCCTGAACGGGATGGGCTCCAAGGGCTGCTCACTGGCGCCCTATTTCGCCTATCAATTGGTTGAAAATATTGCCCGGCAACAACCTTTGCTGAAAGAGGCCGATATTGCCCGCTTTCAGCGGATCTTAAGTCGCACCGTATAAGGGCACCATTCTTACCCGGAACAGCAAAAGTGACTAAAAAAAGGACTTAAATGATCCCTACTCCAATGGTTTACATTACATGCAATTGCCGGCATCTTTCTCGTCCGATCATTTCGCACCTTCGCAGCCCGGTAGTTAAAATCCCATAAATTCAGGATATTTGTTCTCTACAATAATAATTATGAACGCATCAATTATCACTATCGGAGATGAATTGCTGATCGGCCAAACCATTGATACCAACAGCGCCTTCATTGCACAGGAATTCAATAAGGTGGGCATCTGGGTAAAGCGGCGCGTTGCCGTAGGCGATGTTGCTGAAGATATTGCACAGGCGCTGGATGAAGAATCGGGGATCTCGCAGATCATTATCCTCACCGGCGGCCTGGGGCCTACCGCAGACGATATTACAAAGCCTTTGCTCAATAAATATTTTGGTGGCAAAATGACCACCGACGCTGCCGTGGCCAAACATGTAGAACACCTGTTCCATAACGTGTACCGCAGGCCCGGCCCCATTGATGAACGCAACAAAAAGCAGGCAGAAGTGCCCGACATAGCCAAAGTATTGCATAACGCACGCGGCTCGGCACCGGGTATGTGGTTCGAAAAGATCGTGAACAACCGGAACGTCGTATTCGTTTCTTTGCCCGGCGTGCCGCATGAAATGCAGGGGCTTCTTATTGACGAAGTGCTTCCCCGGCTGCGACAACATTTTAAATTCCCGCATATCGTGCACCGCACGGCGCTGACCGCAGGCATGGGCGAATCGATGGTAGCAGAACGCCTCCTGGATTTTGAAGCCCGGCTCCCGCAACACGTTAAACTGGCTTACCTGCCTTCTTATGGGATGGTAAAATTACGCCTGACCAGCCAGGGCACTCATGCAGAAAAATTAGATGCCGCAATAGATCTGTATTTTGATGAAATGACTGCATTGCTGCAGGACATCCTGATTGCAAAAACAGACCAGCCGGTTGAAGCCCTTATCGGGCACTTGTTGTTAAAAGAAAATAAAACGCTGGCCACCGCCGAAAGCTGCACCGGGGGAAATATTGCGCACCTCATTACCCGCGTACCCGGCGCCTCAAAATATTATAAAGGCAGCATCGTTTCCTATTCCAATGAAATAAAAGAGGCATTACTGAATGTAGAAGCAGGCGTCCTGGAAAGTGACGGCGCGGTAAGCAATGCCACGGTACAACAAATGGTTAAAGGCGCCTTAAAACAATTGGGAACCGATTATGCAGTGGCAACCTCGGGCATAATGGGTCCTGATGGCGGCACTGCGCAAAAGCCGGTGGGCACCGTTTGGTTGGCCGCGGGCAGTGAAGATAAGATCATTACCAAATTGATACAACTCCGTTTCAACCGGGAACAAAATATTGAAACCGCAACGCTACAGGCATTGCTGCTGTTACGCAAAGTGATCCTTAACGAAATTTAGTGCGGAAGCAACAGGTGCGCAACCTCGCGCCAATCCTTTACCCGGGTATGACTCCCCGGGTCCTTCAGCATATTATGCGGTTGGGAAAAGAGAATAGTCTTGCCTTTAAAATGATCCAGGTTCTTAAAATGATCGTCCAGCATAATATCCCCGGCAATAACCTGTTTAGAACCACAGAGCACTATTTGCTGCCAGGAAAGAAAAGGAAAATGTTGCTGCAGCCATTGGTATTTTTCATAAAGGCTTAAGGGGAATTCCATAGCAGATGAAACGATGAACAGCTCATAGTTCCTATTGAGTTGTTCCATTACGCCAACGCTTCCGGGCATTACAGGCGCATTCAAAAAAAAGCCCGGTGAATTTACATACACCCTTACGTTTTTATAAGCTTCTCTTTCAGTCTTTCCCAGCAGATCCCGGTCGGGCTGAACTGCGCCCAGCTCGTCAGTTTCGAACTTCCTGAACTGGCTGTACACATCCGCCAGCACGCCATCCATATCTACTATTAAACGCTGCATTGAGTCTGTTATTTTTCTGGGGCCAGCTTCAGAACCGCCATCAGCTTTACTTGTGTCACTCCCTTCAACTTCCTGTTCGCTGCGCAGCACTTCAAAAACGGGCCACGGCAAAGATAAAATAACGTATCTTCATAACCGCCACAAAACGGTCTATGTTATGTATAAAACGATTGCTGTTATAATAGCCTGTAGCTTTTTTTCATTGCAGACCATCGCACAGACGCCAACCTCCACGCCGGTACAGGTGCGGGTTCAAAACGGAACGCTGGAAGGATTTACAGACGTAAAAACCGGGTTAAATCTTTTCCTGGGCGTCCCCTTTGCGCAGCCGCCTACAGGGCCCCTTCGATGGAAAGCACCGCAACCCTTGCAGCACTGGAGCGGCGTGCGCTCCGCAAAAAAGTTCGGACCGAGGCCCGTTCAAACCAATGTATTTGGCGACATGATCTACCGCTCCGATAGTACGAGCGAAGACTGCCTGTACCTGAATATCTGGGCGCCCGCCAACAAAGGAAAAAAGCTTCCGGTACTGGTTTATTTTTACGGAGGAGGTTTTGTCGCAGGCGAATCATCGGAACCAAGATACGATGGCGCTGCCATGGCGCAAAAAGGCATCATCGCCATTACCGTTAATTATCGCCTGAATATCTTTGGCTTCTTTGCACACCCCGAGCTTAGTAAAGAAGCCCCGTACAAGGCATCTGGTAACTATGGTTTGCTGGATCAGCAGGCCGCATTAAAATGGGTGCATGATAATATTGCCGCCTTCGGCGGCGATCCTCAGAAGGTCACCATTGCCGGAGAGTCTGCCGGTTCCATTTCCGTAAGCACACAAATGGCATCGCCTTTATCAAAAGGACTGTTCGCCGGCGCCATCGGCGAAAGCGGCGCCGCTATCTATCCTACCCTGGCTCCCGTTCCACTGGATTCAGCAGAGCATATCGGGCAAACATTTGCAGCTAAAAATGGGTTACATTCTTTAAACGAATTGCGCAACCTTTCTACAGAAGCGCTTTTCAGCTTATACAATACTTCAAAACGGTTCGGCTTCCCGCTGGTACTGGATGGTTATTTCCTTCCCCAAACACTTCCTGAATTATTTGAACAGCACCGGCAATCGATGGTACCCTTGTTGGTAGGATGGAATTCAGCCGAATCCGGCGAGGCGGGGTTCCTCCGGGGACGGCAACCTACCGAAGAAAATTTTATGGCAGCAGTAAAGGAAAACTTTCCTGCCGATTATGAAAAAATACTCGCGGCGTATCCTCATAAAACGGAAACAGCAATCCGGCAGTCCGCAGCCAATATAGCTTCCGATCGCTTTATTGTTTTCAGTACCTGGAAATGGTTCGACCTGCATCGAAAAAACAGCAGTCAAAAAATATACCGGTACCTGTTCAGCAAAATAGCTCCTAATAATTTACCGCCCGACAAGCAACCCATCGGGGCTGCACATGCCAGCGAGATCCCCTATTGTATGGGCAACCTTTACCTGTTACCAAAAATCAAATGGACACCGGACGATTATAAAACATCCGAAACCCTGTTTAATTATTTTGCAAACTTTATAATAAAAGGAGATCCGAATGGCACGGGGTTGCCCCATTGGTCAGCTATAAAAGCCGGAGATGCAGCGCCGCCCGTAATGGATATTACTACCAGCAGTAAACAGATCCATCCTTCAGACCAACGTTTTCATTTCTGGGAGGCTTATTTAAAAAAGCAACGCAAAAAATAGTCTATACGGCTTCAAATTCTTTGGCATATACCACCATTCCCGAAACGTGTTTCAAACCGTTCTCCACCAGCTCCACGGCCATAAATGCTTCGTCGGGTACGTCAAACGGAGCGGTGATATGCCACTGCGATGCCGGAGTGAATCCAAAACGCGGATAATAGGTCTCATGCCCCACTACTATGACCGAAAGATAGCCGATTTCCCGGGCGCGGTTCAAACCTTCGTTTATTAAAGCAGCGCCAATCCCCTGGTTTTGATGCATCGTAGCCACAGCTATGGGAGCCAGTGCCAAACTTTGATGACAATGGTTTAAACTGTCAATGATCTTAATTTTTGTAAATAAAATATGGCCCAGTATTTCTAAATGGTTTTCAGCAACCAGGGACAGCTCTGGAATGAAGGCCTTGCTGTGTCTAAGCTGGTTAATAAGATTGGCTTCCTCCACCCTGCCAAAAGCAGCTTCATTGATAGTAGCAATGGCTTTAAGATCTTCTGCCCGCTCCGCCCGGATCAACACTTCCATGGAACTCAAATTTTCTCAAAATTAAAACTCAGAGTGTTTAAATAAAGTCAAAATAAAAATCTTTGCAAACTTTTAAACTTACGAAAGCTTTCTGAAAAAAATGGACTGCGATACTGAATGCTGGATATTTGTTTCCGGATACTTGATTGGGCGAGTATCCAGCATCGAGGATCAGGCATCAAGCATCCGGCAATTCAGATCGCCTCCCGCCCGTATTTCCGGTACCACCCGATCAGCCAGATCACTACCTCATCATAAGAACGGTTCCCCGAGGGTTGGTTATTAGCCCGCAGATAATTTCCATACAACCAGTGAATAACCGGTTCAATCCGGTTCTGGTATTTTTTATAAAAGCCGATATACGTCTTTATGTCTTTTTTTACCTGCGGATGAAGGGTGCTGTCGTATTGTTTCACTTTTACAGAGTCCAGGCGATATAACTCACTTGCCGCATACAGGTACATCACAAAATCCGTTGAATACTGAAAATGAATAGAAGGATGTTTCCGGCTGGTCAGGAAGCTCATAAAGTTCGCTTCGCTTTCTTTTGCGTAGCCCACCTGGTGCCCTATTTCATGCGTTACAACCGACGGTAATAAAAAAACCGGAATGGTGGTATTCACCTGTGCTTCTCCCGAAAACGGGTTATAGTAGCCCTGGATCCCAATATAATTCATGGCTTCACTAAATAAAGAAGGCTTCACTGAAACCGGGGTATTATTTAAAAAAGGATACTCCTTCTTTGCGACCCGGTACGCCACATTACTTTGCTTAAAAAGAAAACGCGTATTAAGTAAGGAATCTCTGTCCCTGACGGTCATTGCGGCGGCATCCCTGTTGATGCGTGCGTGTAATGTCTGTACCAGGGTATCCAGGTCTTTTACCGTAATATGCGCAACATTTAACCCAAACTGCTTTTCAATGCCCGGACGACTATAATTCAATCCCCAAAGGGCGTAGAAAATAATATACAAGCCGAGCATTGCAAGAAGCGTGTTGTTCAAATGTTTGCCCCATCGAATGCTGCGAAGCTTTCCTTTAAGCAATCTTTTTATAACGCGCGCCAACAAAACAATCACCAGGATTATTAGGCCGGTATACAAAACATCTCCAATGCTAAAGGGCAGCCAGCCAAACAAAAAACGCAGGCTTTTTGATACGCCGCTATAAAAGCCCTGCGTATAAAATTTTTCTATCTGGGCGGGAAAAAGGGATAGCACCTTAATAATAAGGGCGAGTACAACGAGTATGATCCATTTTTTTCCCCGGCTGCGGTTCATCAAAACAAATGTATTATGATTCTGGTAGTTTTGCAATATTAAGCATATCATAAATTTATGTATGAAAATTGAACCGGTTATTGTTACGCTAAAAAATAATATTACCGTTACCATAAGAGCCGCAGTGAAGGCAGATGCAGAAGCAGTGCTGGAAGCGGGTTGGCGGTACCTGGAGGAAAGCCCTTACCTGATCACCACTGTTAATGAATTTAACTTTACCAAACAACAGGAACAGGCCTGGATCCGCAGCCTGAATGAAAAAGAGAACAGCCTTTTGATCGTAGCCGTTTATAACACAAAAATCATCGGCAGTCTGAACCTCAGCGGGGAAGCCCGGAGCAAGGTTTACCATAATGCCACCCTGGGCATTGCCCTGCGGAAGGACTGGCAAAATATTGGCCTGGGAACCGCTTTGCTGCAAACGGCTCTTAACTGGGCACAACAAAAAGCCATTCTTAAGAACATCTGGCTCAACGTGCATGCCACCAATGAACGCGCCATAGCCTTATATAAAAAAATGGGATTTAAGGAAGCCGGCTTTCAGCAAAATTATATCAAAGAGGCGGATGGCAGTTTTACTGATAATAAATTAATGGGCTTGGCATTGCAATGAAACAGATATATTCGCTTGTTAATAGAAACGAGATGAACAATAAAGAACAGGTCATAAATAATACGGTGCTGTTTGTGCAACAGGAATTAAGCAATGCCGAAGGCGGCCACGACTGGTTTCATATTGAGCGCGTATGGAAAACCGCGAAACAGATTGCGGTATCGGAAAAAGCAGACCCCTTCATTGTTGAGCTGGGCGCCCTGCTGCATGATATTGCAGATGCTAAATTTCATAACGGCAATGAAAGCATCGGACCTGAAAAAGCAAGAGCTTTTCTTGAAACGCAAGAGGTGGATGCCGCCACCATTACGGCGGTGGAAAACATCATTAAATATATTTCCTTTAAAACAAGTTATGCGGCGAACAGCTATCAATCCCCCGAGCTCAACATCGTACAGGACGCAGACCGGCTGGACGCTATAGGAGCTATTGGCATTGCCCGGGCTTTTAACTATGGAGGCTTTAAGAACCGCAAACTTTACGACCCGGCAATTCCTCCCGCGGTGTACCAGACTCCGGAAGCATATAAAAAGAACGAAGCGCCGACCCTCAATCATTTCTATGAAAAATTATTTCACCTGAAAGCTAAAATGAACACAACGGCTGGAAGAAAAATGGCGGAAGCGCGCCATCAGTTTATGGAGGCCTTTATTGCCCGGTTTTATAAAGAGTGGAACGGGGAAGCATAAAAACAGATCCGATGGCATTACGCACCAAACATACAGCAGCTCCACTAAATATATTTACCATCATGTCGGCCCTGGCCAAAAAAGAACAGGCCTATAACTTATCACAGGGGTTACCCGACTACCCGGTGGCCCCGGAACTCGGCGAATTTTTAAAAGAAGCCGTTACCAACGGCTACAACCAATATGCTCCTATGCCGGGCCTGGTGGAATTACGGGAGCAGATCGCCGTTTATTTCAACCGTATTTATCATTCGGACTATTGCCATGCAAATAATATTACCATCACGCCAGGGGCTACCTATGGCCTTTTTACGGCGTTTGCAACGATCCTGGAGCAAGGCGACGAGGTCATTTACCTGGAACCCGCTTTTGATTGTTACCTCCCTGCCATAGAGATCAACGGCGGTATTCCCGTTTGCGTGCGGCTGGATGCGGCCCGTAATTTTGAGATCGACTGGCAAAAAATAAAAGACGCTGTCACTTCCAAAACGAAGGTCATCCTGATTAACACGCCTCACAATCCCACGGGAACTGTTTGGTCAAAAAACGACTGGGACACACTGGCGGATCTGATCAGCGATAAAAATATTTATGTCGTTTCCGACGAAGTGTATAACACCATCCTGTTCGATGGCCAGCAACATATTCCGGGTTATTTACAGGAGCGGTTACGCAACAGGGTCATCTCCGTTTATTCTTTTGGGAAAATGTATCATATCACCGGTTGGAAAGTTGGCTTCTGTATTGCAGCCGAGCACATCACCAATGCCTTCCGTTCTATTCACCAATACCTGACTTTTAGCGTGAATACACCGGCGCAATACGCATTGGCACGCTACCTGGAGCTGCACCGGCCAGATGATGAAGCATCCGTCTTTCTTCAGAAAAAGCGCGACTTGCTGATCAGGGGGCTGTCCGGTTCAAAATTCAAACTCAATGGTACCACAAAGGGTAGTTATTTTCAACTTTTTGATTACAGTGCGCTCAGCGACCTGCCCGACATCGCTTTCGCGCAATGGCTGGCCACCAGGCACAAGGTAGCCACGATCCCGTTAAGCGCCTTTTACAAGACGCCGCCAGGCATCTCACAGGTACGATTCAGTTTTGCAAAAGAGGATGCAGTCATAAAAGCCGCTACGGATATTCTTGCCGGATTATAAAAATAGTTTTCCTGGTGACACTTTTTTTGCAGCCCAACAGCAGCACTACTATCTCTCGATAGTTATCGCATCTGCGTCAAGCTAAGCGCGACATTCAATCTGCTGGAATGGCAACTACACCAGCATTTGAGCCATTTTCGCTCCGTTAAGAGCGTTGTGTTTATAGCAATCGTAATGGTATTTGCTCGGGCTGTTTACGTAGATGATCATGAATACTATAAACACGCGGTGCTTACAGCGCCTGAGTCGCCTTCCTTATCTTGACGCGAATACAATAGCTATCGGAACACACTTGAGCAGTGGTGCTGCCGGCGTTAATTTAATCGCGCAATGGCAAACGTGAGAGATAAGGAACTCACATTTATCGTTTCACGTCTCACAATAATTTACAATCAATGCACTGTCTGCAAATCAAAATAAATGTATCTGCTTTTGCAGCAGCACAATCGGATCAGCTCGTATGCACGCCAAACAAATAACCTACCAATGCCGATGCCCCCATGGCCACCGTGCCCCAAAAACACACCCGCAGCATTCCCTTTATAACACTGGAACCGCCGGCGCGGGCAGCGATGACTCCGGCAACGGCCAGAAATAATATAGAACATACGTACTCAAATAAAATCATGTTCTTAACGGGTGCAAACAGTGCCACCAGCAGCGGCAACAATCCTCCCGAAATAAACGAAGCACCTGAAGCCAGCGCCGCCTGGAAAGGTTTGGCCTGTGTTATTTCATTAATACCCAGTTCATCTTTTGCATGGGCTTCCAGGGCATTATGTTCTGTAAGGGCTTTGGCCACCTCCAGCGCCAGCCCGGGCTGCAATCCGCGCCCCTCGTATATCTTAGCCAGTTCCCCCAGTTCCGCTTCGGGCATCGTTTCCAGCTCCCGCCGTTCCCGCACCAGGTCTGCTGTTTCAATATCCGATTGAGAACTTACCGAAACATATTCTCCCGCAGCCATTGAAAAAGCGCCGGCTACAATGCCCGCAAGCGCCGCCAATACGATCGCGTTCCTTAAATCGGTGGCCGCTGCAATACCAATCACCAGGCTTGAGGTAGACAAAATGCCGTCATTGGCGCCCAGCACAGCCGCACGCAGCCAGCCGCTCCGGTTTACATAATGCTCTTCAAATTGCAGGTGTCTATGCATTGTCGTTTTATTTTAAAATGATATAACATTCACAGATTTTTCAGATTCATATAGAAACTTTGAACTGCGGCGCGGCGGAGCGTTTGACAAATTTATCTTTTAAGCTCCGGCAGGAGCAACGTGTTTATAGAAAATATACGAGGCGGGAATTGGGCTCTCCCGCCCGGCGGGATGCCCCATGTTTACGCGGCGTCCTACGGAGCCGATGCGCTTCATCACGATGATGCTACAAACACGAGGCTCCTCCGGAGCCATAGCCACTTCGCCTGAATTCAATGTTTCCTTATTAAAGGTAATTTTGTCAACCACCCCGCGCGGCCGGTACCTGTAAAATTAATAGTATCTTAGTCAACATCCTGAATAAAATTCAACGCATGTACATACCTGCTTTTAATAAAATGACAGACCCTGATGCAATTATCAGTTTTATAAAACGGTTTTCATTTGGCACCATTATAACCACTGAGGCAACCGGAAGGCCCGTGGCAACACATCTTCCTTTTTTAATTGAAAAAACAGCAACGGGCCTGTTCCTGTTATCCCATTTTGCAAAGGCTAACCCGCAATGGCAACAGATCGCAGCTAATAAAAACATCCTGGTTATTTTCAGTGAACCTCATGCGTATATTTCCCCTACGCATTATGAGCAGGCCCTCAGCGTGCCTACCTGGAATTATATTACCGTTCATCTTTACGGACAGGGAGAAGTGATCACCGATCCACAGCAAGTAACGGAGCTCCTGGATCGTACCGTTGAAAATTACGAGCCGGCGTATAAACCTACTCATGATGCATTGCCCAAAGATTTTATCCAGAAGATGAGCAAGGGAATTGTTGCCTTCAAAATTCAGGTAACCGATATACAGGCCAAGGAAAAATTAAGTCAGAATAAAACAAAAAGAGAGCAGGAAAAAATCATTCGAACCCTTTCTGCCAGCCCGTTGACTACGGAACAGGATATTGCAAAATATATGCGGGAAAGACTTTGACTGCCATTTTTCAAAATTTCGCTCTAGCAACAATTTTATAACTCATTAACAATAACATGTTTATAAAATAATTATCTTATTTCATAAACATGTTAGCTAAAAATATTAGTTTTGTAAATCAACTATGATAGACTTTCCCTTTAACAGAGAAAAGGCAATTAACGCCATGTTGCATATCTGCAATTCGTTAGGTGGAACCTGGGATAAATATTCTTTATTAAAAATCTTATATTTTGCTGAACAAAAGCATTTGGCAAAATATGGCCGACCGATTACCGGCGACAACATTGTTGCAATGGAATACGGGCCTGTTCCTTCAATATCCTACGATGAGGTCAAATATTCAAAAGTCAATCCTCATTTTTTTTCAATTACTGATAATATTGTGACGGCAAAATCAATCGCAGATCTGGATTTATTATCCGCATCAGACTTAGAATGCCTGAATGAATCTATTGAAGAAAATAAACATCTTTCATTCGGCGATTTAAAAGCAAAATCGCATGACAAGGCTTATAACTGGACCATTCAAAATCTTGGAGAAAATCAAACTATTCCCTACATAGAAATTGCTAAAGCAATTGGCGCAACTAATGAAATGATCGAATTTATCAGGCTAACCTCAGAAAATTTTAATTTCACCTTTAATGAAAAACACGATTGGTGATGCGCTTCCCTATCCTCAAAGAAAAATTCTGGCAGATTTAAATTTTAAGGTCGGATCCATATTTAAGTTTTATGATGCCGTAGCAAAAAAAGAAAAAAGACTTATTCTTATTGGAATAAGATATGATAAAATTATTGTAGCTTTTTTGCGGATCAATACGAAGATAAATACAACTATTTTTCCTAGCGAGGAATTACGAAACGAACACCTGGAGCTGGAATTCGACCGAGAATTGAGGCCATTTTTGACGCATACCTCTTACGTAAATTGCTCAATTTTTCTTGAACAGCACGCTAAAGCAATTTATAACTTGCTAATAGATAAACCCAGTATACATATTGGTACTCTTTGCGAGGCCGACCTCTTAAAAATAAAACATAAAATTTCAACTTCAAAATTGCTATCACCAAGCCAAAAGAAAAATTTCGGTCTATTCTATACCCCCTTGAAATAAGGCTATCATTAATTGTTACTGCATCTTATACTTTAAATAAATATCCAGCGCGTTTTGCTGCCGGTTGCCGCCATACTGAATAAGCCGCTGCCTGGAGACAGGATCCTTTATTTTCTTTTCCAGTTTTTTTATGCGCCAAAGCAGCAAACGGCCGGCGGCCTTAAACCGGGGTCTTGGTATTTGTAACAAACCGCAGGAATAGTCCCCTAAAAAATAATAGTTGAAAAACAAATGCAGTTGCTGCATGAGGTTGCGCAGCAATTTATTCCGGGGATAACCTGATACCACCGTCTCATTTACCAGCGCCCTGGCCAGTGCAACAGAATCCTTATCTCCTGCACTTTGCGTCATTGTCCAATAGTACAAGGCTTCTATAGCCTGTTTTTCGTTATCGGGTAGCAGCTCTAACGGAATGCCCAGCAGGTAGCCAATGTATTTCCAGAAATGGAATAGCCCCTCCTTTTCTTCCTCCGTTGGCTGAAAGCCCATACGTTCCACGCCTGTAAGAAATACGATCGAAAAGCCCAGTTGGGTCGCCAGCATATCCCAGGTATTTAGCGGAACACCCCAGCGCGCATTGTCCCAATCGGTTTTATCCAAAATACTGATGCGGGAAAAGGCATGTATCATACGGGTGCTTAACACATGCCAAAGGCCGTTACCGCCCTCTTCAAATGCCTCATCGCGTGTAATGCCCACCCAGAAAATGGTGGTTTCGGTAATCCGTTTGGCGGCGCCCTTTTTTAGTGCCCCGGTATAAATAAGCGGCTTATTTATGGCAGCAGACTCGTAACCGCCCATCAAACAATAATTCCGCAGTACCATGAGGCCGGGAATGCCCGAACGCTGGCTCAGCTCCACCCCTTTTTTCAGTTTCTCCCTGTTGAGCCAGGAAGGATGTATTTCAAAAGTCTGAAAAAAAAGGTCCAGCAACTTCTGGTGCTCCGGAGCAACCGTCTGTTGATCTATATAGGCTTTTACCATAGCATGCGCCTTTCCAAAGCCGATCTTATTATACAATTGCCGGACCACCGCATCAGCCGGCCCGTCTGCTTCAAATAAATAATGTTTGTATTGCTCGGCATTGCGGATATCGGGGGTAAACCCCAATCGTTCCAGCAGGGATGCACCCACCCCTTTCTTCCAGTAATAATCAAAAGAAGTGGTATTGATCCTGTACCGTTCCGGCGTGTCTATCCTCATTTTCAACCCTTCATTTTAAACGGGGGCAAAGTTAGGACGAATTTCTGGACGACTTAGCAATAAGATAGATCCCGCCAATCACCAATACCGTGCCCATCCCTATGAGAAAGGACCTAATCTCACTTTCGCTAACCCCATTTTGATTACCCGCTGCTATTTCAGTGTTCTCATTATGAGTGGCAGTACGTTCGTTTTTGTATTTAAGGTAATAACTCGTTAACAATGCAACCACCCCTGCTACCAGCAGGATCTTTGCTTTACCTTTTGCGTTTGTTTGCATAGTATTAAATTTATGAGGGCATTTAAATTCATCAAGGTCTTAGAGAAGCTTATCTCTTAATGGTTATTTTTAAAGCTAATGACAGCAGCCTTAAACCGTTTATCGACCAGAAACCTAACAGTTTCCATTCCTACTCCGGGTCAGCCAGTTGATAAATAGCGCCGTGATTCCGACCCAGGCCGTCATAGTCCAGCCCATAGCCCACCACAAATTTATTGGGGATCACAAAACCCGTGTAATCAATCGGCACTTCATATTGGGTCATTTCCGCTTTATGCAGCAGGGCTACAATCTTTAATGAATGCGGTTGCTGGTGTTGTAATTGCGGCAAAAAATAATGTAATGTTTTCCCGGTATCAATGATGTCTTCAAGGATCACCACATCCTTCCCGTGCAAATCATCTTCCAGCCCGATGGCCGTGGTTACATTTCCGGTTGATTTCGTGCCTTTATAGGATACCAGCTTTATAAAACAGATCTCGCTATCGACAGTAAGGTATTTAAAAAAATCGGCGGCAAACATAAACGAGCCGTTCAGTATGGCAATAAAGTACACCTTTTTGCCGGCATAATCTTTATTGATGGCATCTGCCAACTCTTTAATTCTTTTCTGCAACACTTCTTCCGAAAGGTATATAGAAAACCGTTTATCATGTACAGTGATATCTGGCATGGGCTTGGCTTGCTTAATTAACGGTCACACCAGGTTGCGCCGCACGTCCGGGGGTTTGAGGGGCGTCGGTATTATCCAGCGCGGCTAAAATGGGTTTCATATCGGCAGGCATTTCTTTTTTACCCAGGCCGATCAGGGTATAGTCTTCAAGATTGTACCGCTCGATCAGCCCGATGATCAGTTGCGGGTATTTGGGATTGGTGGCATAACCGGCCTTTTTTAATCCGTTGGCCCAGCCTTTATAATCGGCGGGATCCAGTTTAAACAGGAAGGCATACCGGTCACGGCTTTTTAAAAAATCCGAATGATCGCGAAAGGAGGACTCGGCGCGCTCATATTTTATAAACCGCTCCTGCGGATGGTCGTCATCATGTAATACATAAGGGCCTGTATAACCGGTCTTACATTTGATGCCAAAATGATTGTTTGATCTTTTTACCAGATCGCCTTCGCCGGCGCTGGATTCCAGTATACCCTGTGCCAGTTTGATCGCCGCCGGCACACCGGTGCGATGCATTTCTTCAATGGCAATGCCCCTGTATTGCCGGATATAGGCCATAACTGTGGCCGATTGCTGGGCTGCAGCAGTAAGGGCCGTAAACAGGGCGATAGTCAATAATATTTTTCGCATCCTCTAATGATTACAATTTGCGCATTAAATAAAGTCCGTCTCTAATGGTCAACACCAGTTTATCAATATCGTTTCTCTGGCGGATGAAATCGTTAAATTCCTTGATGGCTTTGGCACTTTTTTTCTTCGGATTTTCCTCAAAAACCTGACCGTGAAAAAAAATATTGTCGGCTAAGATAAAACCATTTTTCCGAACCTGGCCGATAATTGTTTCAAAATAGGCAATATAACCCGGCTTATCCGCATCAATAAACACCAGATCCCAGGTTTCGTTCAGTTGTGGTAATATCTCTAAAGCATTGCCAATGTGCAGTTTAATCTTATTTTTCAAGGGAGATCTGTCGAAATATCCCTGGGCGATTTTGCCGGTTTCTTCCCTTAGTTCCAGGGTATGTATTTCGCCGTCCTCCGTAAGACCCTCTGCCAGGCTTAAAGCGCTGTACCCGGTAAAAGTGCCCACTTCAAGAATGCGCCGGGGGCGGATCATGTGGCTGATCATTTCCAGTAATTTCCCCTGTACCGGCCCGCTCAACATATGGGGCTCCGGATGATTTTTTTGAGTAAAAGCATCAATTTCCTGTTGTAACGCATCAGGAGGAGAAGAAAAAGAAGCCGTAAATTGCTCCAATTCAACGGGTAGTAAATCCATCATCCAGTTTTGAATGTTTTAGTGCACCGAATCCTGTTCCAACTCCGAATGATCTGTAACAGGCTTGGAGATAGCCAACAACCCTATAAACGTCAGAGCAGCATTAATTATTATGAGCTCCAGCCCTATTTTAAAATCGCCAAAAATTGCAGATTGGTATTTATCGATAAAGAAGCATATGATCGGTGCAATAAAACAAACATAAGGCACCCGTCCATCTGCCGGGCGGCGTTTGGTAAAGATGCCAAAAGCAAACAGCCCTAACAGCGGACCATAGGTATAACCGGCCAGCTTCAGGATGATGCCGATCATGCTGTTATCATTGATCCAGTAAAACAGCAATACCATCAATAAAAACGAAAAAGCTACGATGAGGTGCACTTTCTGGCGGAATTGCTTCTTTTGCTTCTCAGCCATATCGGTCCGCCGCTGCAGCCCCATAATGTCAATACAAAAAGAAGAGGTCAGCGCCGTCATTGCCCCGTCGGCGCTGGGGAATAAAGCCGAAATAAGGGCTACAATAAATATTATGGAAATATAAGAGGGCATATGATTTAGCGCCACATCAGGAAATAAAGCGTCTCCTTTTGCCGTTAGCCCTTCCTGCGCTGCAAACAGATGCAATAACCCGCCCAGGTAAAGGAATAACCCGATCACCACCAGCATAATAAAGGCAAGGGAAACCATATTCTTTTTCGAATCTTTCAGGTTGGTAACCGAAATGCTTTTTTGCATCATTTCCTGGTCGATGCCCGTCATGCTTAGCGTTATAAACATTCCGGCGAGGATCTGTTTAATAAAGTAGCCGCTGGACATAGGATCTGTATTAAAGACCTTTGACAATCCCGCGGAGCGCATGGCATTCAAACTATCGCCAACACTTATATTCATATGTTTCAAAAGAAAAACCGTGCAGATGACCAGGCCCGCCAGCATGCAGGTAGTTTGCAGCGTATCCGTCCATACAATCGTTTTTACCCCTCCCTCAAAAGTATAAAGGATGATCATCACCAGGATGATGACGGTGGATACCCAAAAGGGAATGCCAAAGCTGTCCAGGATCGTGATCTGTAAAATATGCACCACCAGGTATAACCGGGCGGTGGCGCCTACCAGCCGGGATATAATAAAGAACCACGCACCGGTTTTATAGGACAATAGTCCCATCCGCGTTTTCAGATAACCGTAAATAGACGTAAGCTGTAACCGGTAATACAACGGCAACAGCACATAGGCGATCAGTATATACCCGATCATATAACCGAGCACCACCTGCATATAACCAAAAGCATCTTTACCTACCGCGCCGGGAACACTTACAAACGTAACACCGCTTAAAGACGTGCCGATCATCCCAAAGGCTACCAGCATCCAGTTGCTGTTCCGGTTGCCAATAAAAAAAGATTCATTATTACTGTTCTTGCCCGTTTTCCAGGCAACGGCTAATAATAAAACGAAATAGATTATAACAATTGAAAACAGGAATGCTGCCGACATATTACTTAAACATTAAACTTTGGTTTCGAATTAAAATAAGTTTTGAAGATAGGAAAATTTGAATTCCTTTTGTAAAAAACTATTCTCTTATGCCGATACAAGCACTTGCTGTTTTTTGTGGATCAAAAGACGGAAACGACCCATTATTTACGCAACATACGGAAGCACTGGGCACGCTGATGGCCCGGCATAATGTTACGCTGATCTATGGCGGCGGCAATGTAGGTCTGATGGGCACGATTGCCAATGCAGTGCTTAACGGCGGCGGAAAAGTTACGGGCGTGATCCCCCAATTGCTGGCAGACCGGGAGCGATCACACGAGGGATTAACCGAACTATTAATAGTGCCGGACATGCACACAAGAAAACGGAAACTATATGAATGGTGCGATGCCGCGATCATACTGCCGGGCGGTTACGGGACCCTGGATGAATTTTTTGAGATGGTCACCTGGAATAACCTGGCCATTCATGACAAGCTCATTTTCATTTTAAACACCAATGATTTTTACACGCACCTGTTAGCGCATATTGAAAAAATGTACGCGGAAGGTTTTTTGTATGAATGGCCCTGGGAGAAAATTAGAGTGCTGAGCGAACCGGGAGCGTTGTTGCCTTATATCATGTCAGTTTGATAAAACTTATATAGCAAGACAGGTATTCTGCTGATTTTCTGCCAAAACCTCATCTGCGCTTCTTCATGAGCAAATATTTGCGTATTCAGCAGGCTTTTAACACTACATCGACGCACTTTGTGTGCCTTTATTTCCTCAAATACGGGTTTTTTCAGAAAACTTTTGCATTTTTGCAGGAAACCTTCCCTTTCCTGATGAAGATAGACATTTACGGTGGTTTAGTTGAAAAGAAAAAAAATGCCCAAAAATCATTTGCGGTATTAATTGATCCTGATTCAGTTACACCATCCACCCTCGACAAACTGGTTACACTGGCCACAACGGCCCGGGTTGACTATTTTTTTGTGGGAGGAAGCCTGGTATTGTCTACCCATCTGGATGAAGTGATCCAGCAATTGAAAGCTGTTACAACCATCCCGGTTGTTTTGTTTCCCGGCAGCCCTTCACAGGTAAGCAAATATGCGGATGCCCTTTTATACCTGTCGCTGATTTCAGGCAGAAACCCTGAGTTATTGATTGGCCAGCATGTACTTTCTGCACCTTTTGTAAAAAAGAGCGGGTTGGAGATCATCCCTACCGGCTATATCGTTGTGGACGGTGGCGCGCCTACCACGGTTTCGTATATCAGCAATGCAGCGCCGGTACCTTCTGATAAAAATGATATTGCATTGTGTACCGCAATGGCGGGAGAAATGTTGGGCATGAAGCTCATTTATATGGATGCCGGCAGCGGCGCCCAAAAACCGATCACCGAATCCATGATTGGCGCGGTAGCAAAAAATGTGGATATTCCAATAATTGTCGGCGGAGGCATTACCGATCCTGAAAAAGCGTATCTGAACTGCAAAGCCGGCGCTGATGTAATTGTTGTGGGCAACGCCATTGAAAAAGATCCATCGCTGATTACCGAGATCAGCCATGCGGTGCATTCTGCTAAAGCTGCGAAGGTTTAGTTAGTAGGAAATTGCTAGTGGCTGGTAGCGGCCTACTACCTATTTACTACTCATTACTAGCTCCCGTTAAAAGCTCATCATCTCCTTAAACCGTACTGCTTGGCGACGGCTTACTTCAATTTTTTCCCCGTCTTTTAATTCGATCAGCAGCCCGTTATTAAAATAAGGTTCAATTTTGTCGATCATCCGCAGGTTGATAATATGTTTGCGGTTGGCGCGAAAAAAACTTTTAGGGTCCAGCCGTTCTTCCAGGGCATTAAGTGATTTTAAGATCAATGGTTTATTCGTACCAAAAAATACTTTTGCATAATTGCCTACGCTTTCAAAAAGACGTATCTCGCTTAACCGTACAAACCAGCAGCGGTCTCCGTCCTTTACAAAAACCTGGCTGTTTTCCGTTAACAGATCATGATTCACAAAAGAAACGCCTTCGGTTTCTTCATAATCGGGAATATTCAGTTTTTTGATGGCGTCTTCCAGCCGTTTACTGTCAATCGGTTTTAACAGATAATCCAATGCATTTACCTCAAAGGCCTTTAATGCATATTCATCATAAGCGGTGGTAAAAATGACCAGCGGTGTATATTCCAGTTGCTGCAGCAACTCAAAGCCCGATTTACCGGGCATTTGAATATCCAGGAAGATAAGATCCGGCTGATGATGATTGATCTTTTTTATACCGTCCTCCGCATTATTAGCCTCATCCACGATCTCTATTTCAGGAAATTCCAGTAAAAGTTTTTTTAGCTCAGTGCGAGCCAGCCGTTCGTCATCAATTATAATGGTACGCATACTTTTTAGTTCTATTTTATTCAGGCAGGTAATGCTATTTTCGCTTCAACCGTCTCCGGTGTTAATTGTTTTATTTCAAAACCACTACGTCCGGGGTATAATAATTTTAACCGGTCGCGGATACTGTTCAACCCAAATCCGGTGTCTTCGTTTCCGTATACCAGCTTGCCGGTGTTGCGTACACAAAGTTCAATAAAATTATTTTTAATGGTGGCTGCAATGGAAACCACGCCCCCCTTTACTTCCCGCCCGATACCGTGCTTGATAGCATTTTCGACCAGGGTTTGTAAGATCATCGGCGGAATTTGTTTATCCAGCAACTGCTCATCAATATGATAGTCGACCAACAACCGGTCCTCAAAGCGCACCTGCTCCAGCGCCAGGTAATCTTCCACAATTCCCAATTCCTTACGCAACATAACCGTTTCTGTTTTGTGCATGGTGATGCTGCTGCGGAGGATATTGCTTAATTCCGTGATCGCATCGCGGGCACGCTCCGGGTTTTCATCCACCAGCGCCCGGATACTATTTAACGCATTAAAAATAAAATGGGGGTTGATATTTGATTTAATGGTTTTAAGCTCCAACTCCCGCACCACCGATTTTAAACGAAGCGTATCGATCTGTTGTTGCTGATAGTCCCTCTCATAATGATAAATGATATAGACGGCATTCCACAAAAAAATATAAATGCACCAGGAAATAGTACCGTCGATCGACATCAGCCAGATGCCCCTGCGTTTCAGCAGTTCCAATTCCCTGGGCATGAACAAAGAAAAACGGGAAAGGAGCTGGTGTTCAACCAGCCCGCAAAGCAACGCAGTTATAAAGGTCAGCAAAATAAAATTAAGCACCTGGATGCCTATCTTATGATTAAGCAATCCCAGCCCGCGGATAAAAATGCGCATGATATGCGTCATCACCAGCCCTATCAGCACAAAACAGCAGGCCCGTTTAAAAAAAAGACACTGATCCTTTGGGGTATCCAATTTCCCGTAAAGCCAGGCAAAAAACAGGTGCATCAGGAAAAATGCGCCCCACCCCAATAGCTGAAACCACCAGTATTTTGTTTTGCCGGTAAACATGCAACAAAGCTAACCAATTCCCATCCGTCCGCAGACAAAAATCAGTAAGTGGCAAAAATCATTTATAAAAGGTGCGATCAATAGTCAACATACAAATTCCAGGGTTTTCACGAGCACCCCTTTCTCCGTGAATTTATAGTGTACAACCGGTTGCGCGAAAAAGAAACCGTACTGGTTGTGCATTTTTTTTAGATTTGTTTGTTTAAATGCACGAAAATGAAATACCTGTTTTTATTAATAGCGATTGCAAGTCTTAACCAACTCCGGGCCCAGGACATAAAATACACCAACGGACATAACGAATGGAATGCCGATTCACTGGGCAACCACCGGGTGGTGGTAGCGTTTACCGGCACCGGAAAATTTGCAAAAACAACGATAGAATGGCGCCGCCGGGATAAAAACCCCGACCAAAAAAGAATCATTGTGCAGGACGCAAAAACCGGTAAAAAAATATTGAACGTAAAAACAGAAAGTATCAGCAATAAAAACGGGACGTTCATTTTTGAACCCCTGTCCGGACAAGGTACTTACTATATCTATTATCTTGCTTCAAAAAATTCCGGTTCGCCCAATTATCCAACCGTACATTATTTGCAGCCGGAGCAAACTGCATCAAACGAATGGCTGGGTGCCATCCCGGAAGCCTTAAAGATCAATACTACGGTAAAAGAAATTGAATCCATCAACGCCTTCAACAGTTTCTACCCGATGGAGGTAATTGCCACCGGCGCAGAATCTGCGGCGCTCATCAGAAAATACAAAAGAACCGATTATGTTGTATTTCCTGAAGACCGGCAATACCCGGTAAAAATGTTCGACCGTATTCCGTACCGATGGGTACAAAGAGGCGCCGTTACGCAATTCACCGGCAGTGCGTTGCGGGGCGAAAATTATGCGTTGCAACTGAACGTATATGCCTTGCAAAACCTGGAGCAACTGTCCGTCAGTTTTGCGGATCTGAAAGACGCCAAAGGCAATGTAATTGCCGCAAAAAATTTAAGCTGCATCAATACCGGTGGTACCGACTACAAAGGCAATCCGTTTACAAAAATCGTAAATGTCACCAAAGACAGCATACAACCCTTATGGTGCTTACTGGATGTACCGGCCACTGCAAAACCGGGTATTTATAAAGGAGCAGCAACCGTTAAAGCCGCTAATGCAGCGGTTACCGTTGTGCCCATACAACTGACGGTAGGCAACGCACTCGCAAAAAACGGCAATATCGCCGAGCCCTGGAAACAAACCCGGTTAAAATGGCTGAACTCTACAATGGCACAGGAGAACACCGTCATCGCCCCTTATACGCCGCTGGTGTTAAAAGACAATACTATTGACCTGCTTGGCAGGAAAGTGGCGATTGCACCTTCGGGCTTTCCGGCGCAGATCAGCACCTTCTTTAACGAAGAAATGACCGGGCTGCAGAGCGCGCCCAACCTCCTTTTGACAGAACCGATCCATTTTCATTTTTTTGGTGCCGATGGAAAAGAGCTGAAACTAACCGATGGGCCGCTCACTTATACCAGACAAACACCGGGAACGATTGAATGGAACAACGTAAATAAAAATGATAAGATCCAGATGGACCTGCATGCTTCACTGGAATTCGATGGGTTCCTCTCCTACACTGTAAAGATCACGGCCTTGCAGGATATCGATTTTAAAAACATAACCCTGCATATCCCCTTTACAAAAGAATCATCCAAATACCTGATGGGACTGGGCGAAAAAGGGGAACTGCGCCCGGATAGCCTGGCCTGGAAATGGAACGTAGCGCAAAAAAACCAGGACGCCGTTTGGGTGGGCGCCGTAAACGCAGGCTTGCAATACACCTTACGTGATGAAAAATACATCCGGCCGCTGAACACCAATTTCTATTTACAGAAACCGTTATTGTTGCCCACCTCATGGGGTAACGGCGATAAAGGCGGTATCACCATCGCCCAAAAAGGAAAATCGATCCTCGCCGATAATTATTCGGGTGAACGGCATATGAAAAAGGGCGACACCCTGTATTATAATTTCAACCTACTGATAACGCCGTTCCATACCATCAATACCGATTTCCAGTGGGCGACACGGTTTTATCATAAATACGACAGCATCCAGAAAATAAAAAATATCGGGGCCACTATTATCAATATCCATCACGGAACAGCGATCAACCCCTGGATCAATTATCCGTTCATTGAATGGCAAAAAATGAAAAGCTATATCGACCAGGCACATCAGAACGGACTGAAAGTAAAAATTTATAATACCGTAAGAGAATTATCCGATCATGCCTATGAATTGTTTCCTTTAAGAAGTCTGGGCCATGAAGTATATTCCACCGGTAAGGGTGGCGGCTTCAGTTGGCTGCAGGAGCATGTGGATACAGATTATATTGCCGCCTGGTTTGTGCCCGAAGTAAAAGATGCTGCTATCATTAACAGTGGTATGAGCCGCTGGCATAATTATTATGTAGAAGGCATGAATTGGCTGACCCAAAATGTGGGCATTGACGGCATTTACCTGGATGATGTTGCCTTTGACCGCATTACCATGAAACGGATCAAGAGAGTATTAACGGCGGATGGTCATCCGGGTATTATTGATCTGCATTCCGCCAATCAGTTTAATAAACGTGATGGTTTTATTAATAGCGCTAATCTGTATATGGAGCACTTTCCCTACCTGAATCGTTTATGGTTTGGCGAATATTTCGATTACGAAAATAATAGTCCGGCTTTCTTTTTAACGGAGGTAAGCGGCATCCCCTTTGGGCTGATGGGCGAAATGCTGCAGGACGGCGGTAACGCCTGGCGGGGCATGGTCTACGGCATGACCTGCAGGATCCCCTGGACCGAAAATGCAGATCCCACGGGCATCTGGAAACTCTGGGATCAATTTGGCATGCAGGGCACAAAAATGGTGGGCTACTGGGTAAGCAATCCGCCGGTAAAAACAGACAATGAAAAAATAAAAGCCACTACTTATAAAAAAGAAGGAAAAGCGTTGGTATCCATCGGAAGCTGGAATGAAACCGACACCGATGTTTCACTGCTCATCGACTGGAAACAACTGGGCATTGACCCGGCTAAGGCCACCATCACCGCTCCTGCTGTAAAGAACTTCCAGGAGGCACGAAACTTTAAAGTAGGGGAAAAGATTCCGGTGCAAAAGAATAAGGGTTGGTTGCTGGTGATACAATAATAGAAATCGTCTAAACTTTCAGATCCCTTTGCATTTCCCGCAGATCACCGCAGATTTTCGCAGAAAATCAACCTGCGGATATCAACGGCGTATTAAATCTGCCTAAAATCAGCGGGAAAACCAGGTTCATATTGTTTCTATAAAAATTTAAACAATTTTATATAATAAACCATTAAGTTTTTTTCTTAATAGCTTTGGGCTACATTGAAAAATTTAAGATCGCCATCGCTATCTCGCCCTGTTTTTTTCATCAAATTGTATTTCCTTGTCGTAAGATCTTACTTTTTTTCTGCCAAAATTATAGGAGACACTTAAACGCACTCCCCGACTGTCATAGTAATTATTTGCAGTTTGAATATACCGGTCATAATATAATATTGACCGGGTCACCAATGTTTTAAAAATATCTTCGGCTACCGCATTTACAAATAAAGTGTTGTTCAGCAGGCTCCACTTCACGCCTGCCGTAAGATTCGCAAGACCATGAGAAGAAATATTAAATTTTTTAGCGGGAAGAATATGACTAAAGTTGACCAATAGCGAAAAGCTCCTGTTTTTATTTAAGACCAGCGTATTATTTATGTTATAGGAAGAAACAATACCATTTACCGGTCTTACTTCCGGCGCTGATGAAGCCGTTGCAACATAGGAACCCGAACCAGCAATATAAGACTCCCACCATCTACGCAACATAAGGTTCAGACTAAGATTAATTCCCACATTATACTGTGTGTAAAAATTAGCCCAAATCACTTCGCGCACTCCTTTATTCACCAGCGTTATGCGGCTAAACCCATTACTTGTTTTTTGTCCGTAGAGCCTGGCAGAGAACCTGTTTTTAAACAGATAGGCCAATTCAAGGTTCTCGTTATAAGAAGGCCTCAGAAATGGATTCCCCGTATAATAAGAATATAAATTTGAATACCATCTAAAAGGATTCAGCGAAGTAAACCCAGGCCTGTTAATTCGTCGGGCGTAACTAATATTATAAACATGATTTTTCAACTTATACTGGATATAAATTGTCGGGAAAAAATTCCCGTAGTTATATTTATTTCGTTGATTTAATGTACGAGAATAAGCATCTATTGAAGAGTACTCATACCGAAGACCGGCCTTTGCGGACCATTTAGGGTTTATTTGCTTATCAAAACTGGCATATAAAGCCCAATTACCTTCATTATACAAAAAAATATTGCTTCGGCTTTGATCAATTGAATAAACTGAATCAGCGTAATTTAAATATTGCAGATCTGATTGATTCCTGAACCATGTATAGGATGCTCCTAATTCAGTATTGATCCATTTAGAGGGCAATTCCAGGTCGGCTTTTCCGGACCACACCTGGTATCTTGGAGCAGCAGTATTGCGGACTGTATCAGCGGCCGGCCTTACGTTGAATGCCGTTTGAAAATCAGTTGTTCTATCCGGATCGTTATAGAAATAATTGACTCCAATATTTAATTTTTTACCAAGAGTATCCAATCCCACGTCATAATAGAGGTTAGCCGTCTGGCTGAGCGTAATACTATTTTGTTGAGAAGGCGTCGTTAAAATAGAATCTGTATTGTTATTAACCACATAAACAGAACTGTTCTTTTCGGATATAGTACCATAATTTTTGTTTGCATCATATATAAATCCAATATTTGACTTAGACGCAAGCTTATAATTGAGCGAGACACCGCCGCTTAAACCATAATCTCTATCCTTTCTATTTGAAGTACTAAAAATGGAGCTATCCCCAATAATATTAATTATTTCCCGGGCCATCCGCTTCCTGTCGTATTCTGAAGCATGATAAGACATGTTGAGCTTTTTTGATTGATAATTTAGGCGAATGCTATTTGAGTATCCGGGGTAGGTCACTTGCTGATAAGAAGAGGACAAATTTCCGCTCCAGCCCAAAGCCTGATTCTTTTTGAGTACTATATTCAACAAACCACTATTGCCTTCCGCCTCATACTTTGATGGCGGCATTGTGATAACCTCTACTTTTTCAACATCCTCTGACCGGAAGGACTTTAAATAATTCGCTAATTCATTTCCACTTAAATAAACGGGCCGTTCGTTAATCATAACCCTCACACCACCTTTCCCTTGCAAATTAATCGATGATTCGTCGGGACTTACTTGCACCAACGGAACGTTTTTAAGCATTTCCAGCATATTCATTCCCTGAGACGCTATAGATTGACCAACATTGAATATCGTCCTATCTAGCTTACGTTCAATCAAAGGCTTCCTGGCGTTCACCGTTACCGCTTGTAATGTGCGGCTTAAATTTACAAGGGTCGTACCTAAAATAATGTCTTCAGCCTGAACCTGTACGGATGTATCAAGAATACCCCTTCCAAAATATTCTATCAACAATCGATAGTCACCTTCCGAAACAGAAAATCCATACCAGCCATTTTCGTCTGTGCGTACCTGATCAATTATCAAGCTGTCCTTAGGTTCCCGATTAATTGCCTTTAAAACAATAGTTACATACGGCACTCCCTTATGATCGCTGCTATCAACAACCTTTCCAGCAATTTTAAACTGTGCAAAGAGCCCGGTCAAAGGGAAAAAACTAAATATAAAAATCAGCAAAAGGATAACTATTTCCTGTCGCGGGACGGAGGGTTTGACAGCATTCGTCATAAAATTTTCAATAGCGTTTAGTAGTTAGACAGATTCGCTTTTCATTATTATATGTAAATGCTGAAAATGGTAAAATGTTACATTCAGGCAGGGAGTTTTTTTATATTATGCCTCCTTTCTCCTGCTCCATAGGAGCTGCGGATGGGCAACTTATAATAAACCGGTATCCATTTTATTAAAATACTTGTAATGCTGATTGACTGATGGGGTATTGTTGCAGGATCAACTTATAGGCCGGACCGATGGCTCTCTGCTTTTAGTTGCACGCTTTTAACAAGAAACTAAAGTTCCTTGTTAACCCATTAAACCGAGGCTACGCCTCTTCAATCTTCACCGGCTGGAAGGATCTGCCGGCACAATACTATTTTTATATTATAGAAAGCCAGCGGTCCGCCCGGATGAACCGTTCGGACGGGCTTGCGTTCCTCAGGTAACTTCGGAATTTATTCCGAAGTAATGAGCCAAATATAGGAGATTGAGTGCCATCGGCACGATCCATTTCGAAAGCAACGCCAGGCCTGCTATTGCTCTTAGCTAACGAGCACCCCGCCTGCTCTGATCACAATGAAGGAGAATCCATAAGTCCATTATGATAATTTTGATACCGGTTCATTATTATAAACGGATGTTTTGAGGTTGACCCAAAAGCCCCCATTGTCATGCCTCCCGATAGCCATCGCATGTGCGTCAAGATAAAGAACACAATTCAGGCGCTGTAAGCGTCGCGTGTTTATAGTATTCATGATCATCTACGCAACGCATCGGCTCTCCCGCCTCAGCGGGACCGCGTAAACAGCCCGAACAAATACCATTGCGATTGCTATAAACACAACGTGCTCGCAACGGGCTTTTTGGTCAGCCCACGGGTGATAATATTGCCGGCAAACAGTGCCAGGTCGTTTTTATCAGCTCGCATAGTTGTAAGTCAAAAAGCGCTATAAGATTCTAATCTTACAGCGCTTTCATATTTTCATTGGTTCAGCCTACCCCTTTACTGGTATGCCCTCTTCAATTTCATCATTCGCATGGGCAATTACTTTTTCTCCGGGCTGCAATTTTCCAAATACTTCAATATTGCCGTTTCCTTCATTACCGGTGCTTACATCCACCTTTACTGTTTTCCCGTTTCTTATTGCCAGCACATATTTCCGTTCGGTGGAAGTAACCACGGCTGCCCTGGGCACCTGCATACTATTAGCGCTACCCGGCGCATCCACCGCCACATCCGCATACATGCCCGGCGACAACAGGTGCTCTTTATTGGGAACATCTATTTCAATGCGTTCGCTCCGCAATCTTGGATCTACGTTCATCGATTTACGGCTGATCCTGCCCGTTAATTTTTTGCCCGGCAGGGAGCTTACAGAAAAGCTGATGGTGTCTTTATTATCCAGTGCGGGCGCAATGGTTTCCGGCACGTCGATCTGTAATCGCAGGTGATCCACCTCCTTAAGTTCCAACATCGGGATGTCCTTTACCGATGCGCTTACAAGGGCTCCCACGCTCACGCTTCTTTGCGTAATAACGCCTGAAAAAGGCGCGCGCACTCTTAAATACGAAAGCATGGTCTGCTGCATCTGCCAGTTGTTTTTTCTGGCTTTGCTCAGGGCAAGCGCTGAAGTTACTTTTGTTTTTGAAGTGGAAAGGTCCATCGGGGAAACAGCCCCTTCCGTTTGCGCCGCCTCCTGCAGGCGGTTGTACCGCTCCTGGTCGATACTGAAGGAAGCTTTTGATTGTTCGAATTCTTCTTTTGCCTGCAAAGAGGCCTGCTCCAGCTCCGGTGCATCCAGCGTCATCAACAGATCACCCGTGTGCACTTTTGAGCCAATATCTACCAACACCGTTTTTACATACCCATTTACTTTGGGAAAAATACTTACTTCCTGGTAGGCGGCCAACTGTGCGGGCAATTTTAGCCGGGTAGCAATGCCACCTGTGGTTACCGTGCCTACTGCATATTGTTCCATTGTTTGTTTTATCACTTTTTTTTGTTTTTTTTCTGCATTGGCCGAGCAAGACACCAACGCCAGTACGACGGCCGCATATAGTAAAGAATATTTCATGTAGCTGTTTTTATTTGATTTTACGTATATCATTTATAAACTTTTTTAAACTTCAGATTGGCCAAAAACCACCTCGTCCTCCGGTAATAATGAAGGAGTCTGATAGGATACTTTTTCCTGCAACCAGGCATATACCAAAGGCACTATATACAAGGCTGCGATGGTTGAGGCAATGATACCGCCGATCACTGCCCGGCCCAGCGGAGCCGACTGATCGCCTGCCTCCCCCAATCCGCTTGCCATGGGGATCATCCCTGCAATCATGGCAAAACTCGTCATCAATATGGGGCGCATCCGGATGCTTGCCGCCATGGTAGCCGCTTTGTATGGATCATGGTATTCGTGTCTTAACGATTCCGCGTTGGTTACGATCAGGATCGCATTGGCTACCGAAACACCCACCGACATAATGATACCCATATAAGACTGCAGGTTGAGCGTGGCCCCGGTGGCCAGTAATAACAACATTGCGCCCATCAATACCGAGGGCACGGTAGACAGGGTTGCCACCGCCAGCCGGAACGACTGAAAGTTGGCGGTCAGCAACAGCAGGATCACCACAATGGCCACCAGCAGCCCGTTCTGCAGCGAGCTAAGGGTTTCCGTAAGCAGGGACGACATCCCTTTAATTTCCGCTACCAACCCTTTGGGCGGCGTGCCCATTTCCTTTATTGCTTTATTAACCGCATCCGCCGCGGAACCCAGATCCTTTTTGTAGATATTAGCGCTTACCGTTAGAAACCTCCTGGGGCCGGAACGATCGTACTCTCCCGGAAGCGGCACTACAGAAAAAGTAGCTATATCCGAAAGCACCGGCCGTGATTGCCCATGTATCAGCGGTATGGATTTGAGTTGTTCCAGGGAATTCATCAGGTATTCCGGCACTTCTACCTGCACCTGGTAGGTGTAGGCCACTTTGGGATCCAGCCACTGGATCTTTTCGGTAAACCGGCTGGAGGAAGTGGCATCGGTTATACTGCGGGAAACATCATTAATGCTCAATCCCATCTGCGCCAGTGTTAGCCGGTCGATATTGATCTGCACCGTTGGAAAGTGCAGCGGCTGCACGATCGCAACATCCCGCAGGAAGGATACCTGTTTTAGTTTATCCACCAACTGCTCAGAATACTTTTTGATATTATCAAAATTTTTCCCTGCCACACGTACTTCAATCGGTGTAGAAGCACCCTGCGCCATGATCTTCTCCGTCAGTTCTATCGGTTCAAAAGAGATATGCACTTCGGGATAATCCTTTTCTATAACCTTGCGTAATTTATCTTTCAGATCGTCAAGATCCGTTTTATAATCTTCATTTAAATTCAACTGCAGCACCGCTTCGTGCGTGCCGCTGTTAAATACATAAAGATTGCTGGTTCCATAACTGCTGGGGATCAGTCCCACATAGGCAGAGCTGATCGCTACATTTCCCCCGGTTGTAGAATCAATAAGCGCCAGTATCGCTTTAACCGTACGCTCTGTTTTTTCCAGCCGGGTACCATCCGGTTCTTTTATGCGCACCTGCAATTCACCGTTATTGGTCTTGGGCAACAGGTCTTTTCCAATCACGCTAAAGCAAAGTCCTACTACCAGCAGCGTTCCCGCAAGGTATATCCATACAATCTTTTTCCTTTTGGGCATTGCTTTACCAATGCGTTTCTGGAATTTTATTTTGATCCGCTCAAAGAAACTGTTCTCTTCGGGGTGGGCTTCATCCTCCTGCTCATGCAGGGTCACCTGCCTGTTTTCCGCTGCATCCAGCGCCAGGCCTGCATGTGCATGTTCTTTATTATGGTGATATTGAAATTTTTCCGCTTTTAACAACCAGTTGGAAATAACCGGCACCAATGTTTGCGCTGCCACGTAGGACACAATCATCGCAAATCCTATTGATAAGGAAAGCGGTAGGAACATCGCCTTTGGCACCCCACTCATCACAAAAGAAGGAGCAAATACCGCCAGGATACAAAGCAGGATCAGTAGCAGCGGAAACGATATTTCCACACAGGCATCCAGGATGGCCTGTCGTTTCGGTTTGCCCATCTCCAGGTGCTGGTGAATATTTTCGATCGTAACCGTTGCCTGGTCCACCAGTATCCCTATGGCCAATGCCAGTCCGCTCAAAGTCATAATATTCACGGTTTGCCCCATCATATTTAAAAACAGCACGGCTCCCAATACCGAAACGGGGATCGTAATGATCACCACCAGGCTGCTGCGCCAGTCCCGCAGAAATAACAATACCATCAGCCCCGTCAACAGCGCACCCAACGCACCCTCTGTCATCAGGCTTTTGACGGAGTTCATTACAAACACCGACTGATCAAAAGCATAACTGATATCCATGTCATCCGGCAACAGGCTCTTCATTTCAGGGATTGTCTTTTTCAGTGTTTGTACCACCGACCAGGTAGAGGCATCCGCTGTTTTTACCACGGGTATATACACCGAACGCTTGCCGTTGATCAGCGCATAATCCACCGTTACATCAGCCGCATCCGATACCGTCGCCACCTGGTTCATAAACACCGTATTGGTGCCATTGGTAATAACCGGTATCTTTTGAAATGCTTCCACATTATTTTCCAGCGTATTTACTGTTGTTACATACATCAGGCTATCCACGCGCAGGTTGCCCGAAGGGCTCATGGCATTATTTTTTGTGATAGCGGCAACGATCTGATCGGGAGAGACATTGTACTGGCGCAGTTTCCCGGGGTCTACGTTTACGACGATGGAACGCGAATTGGCGCCAAAGGGTGGCGGCGCCGATAATCCTGGGATCGTAGCAAACATAGGCCGCACCCGGGTTACGGCCAGGTCGTAAATTTCCTTCAGCGATTTTGTTTTACTGCTGAATACCAGTTCCCCTACCGGCAGCGAAGAGGCATCAAAGCGGATCACCTGCGGCGGCAAAGCCCCCGGGGGGAAGAATTTTGAGGCGCGGTTCACCTGGAGGGCCACCTGGGCAGAGGCCTCCGCCATATTCGTTCCTTCATAAAAGGATAGTTTAATAAGGGTAAGCCCCTGGATATTTTTACTTTCTATATTTTTAATCCCGTTTACATATAAAAACTGATCCTGCATACGGGTGGCAAAAAAACCTTCCATCTGCTGGGGGCTCATACCTCCATAGGATTCGATAACATAGATGGTGGGCAAATTCAGTTTGGGAAAAATATCAATGGGTATGGATCGTATGGCCATTATTGAAAACAGCAACAGCCCTGCAAACAGGACGATCACCGTTACAGGTCTTTTTAGTGCAGCCTTTATCATTAGTATTCCAGGTTTAAGGATTGAATAAATTGATCGAGCGTACCGGTTGCCACGGCCTTGTTCAGCAATGCCAGGTACCAATCGGTATTGGACTCTATATAATCGATCTGTGAACGGTACAATACAAATGAAGCATTGGTGAGATCGATAAGCGAGATCAATCCTGCTTTATATTGTGCCATTTTCTGACGGTAGACCACTTGCGCAGAGCCGAGTTGTACCGGTATTTGCTTTAAATTGGCCCGCGCTGTTTGCAGCTCATTATCGGCCTGCAGGGTTTGCGATTGCAATGCCTGGCGCTCCTGCTCCCATTCCTGGTTGCTGGCTTCCGTTGCGTACCGGTTTTCCGACAGGCGGTCTTTTTTATAGATCCCGTTCAGGAAATTATACGTCAGCGCAATACCGGCCAGGTAATTGTAGCGCTGATAACCCAGCCCTGTTGCCAGCGGCTGATAATCGTTACTGTATTGAATGGACGATCCGCGCGCCCAGGCGCTTGCCATCAGGTGCAGCCGTGGTAAAAAGCTTTTGCGGATCAGGGCCTCATTTACCCGGAAGCTGTTGGTGCGCATCTGGTAATATTCCAGCACTGGGTTATGAATAGAGTCGATGGGAAAATTCATCACCGGTGGCACCGGATGCAGGTGCCCGTAAAAAGAAGTATCAACGTTGATCTGCTGTGCCGGGAGCCCGGTTAAAAAAGCCAACTGCTCCTTATACTGATTGATGATGCCCAGCGTTTGATTGTAACCAATGTTTGCTTTTGACAACTCCGCATTGGCCATTGAGGAATCGGCGCCGGCGATCAGCCCGCTACCACTCAATGCATATATTACTTTATAAATACTGGTATACCGGTCTATATTCTGCTGATCGGTGGTTAGCTTAATTTCATATTTCAACAGGTTCAGGTAAAGCAGCACCAGCTTTGCTTTCACGGTATAAAGGTCTTTGGAAAGATCGGCCTGGTTCAACTGAATATCCGACTGCGCCGCATTTATTTTCGCCTGGTTCAGTCCAAAGTTCACCAGACTGTAATCACCTGAAACCACCGCAATATTGCCGGTGGCGGCCTGCATATTATTAGCCGCTGTAATACCGCCGGATGCAGAAGGAATTAATCCCATACTAAACAATGCACCTGAAAGGGAATTGTCTGTACCAATATTTACTTCATCGGCCCCGGCAATAACCGGGAGAAAAGAATGTTTAGTGGCTGTAAACCTTGCCTGTGCTGCATTTACCAGGGCCTGTTTTTGTTTCAACAGGGGAAGATTGGTTTTAGAAGCAGCGATCAGGTCCAGTAAAGTAAGGTGTGTTTGCGCCGATGCGGAACCGCCCCCCCATAAAAGAAGCAGGCCCATACCCATTAGCGCAAAGCACCTTCTTTGTAAGAAAGTACTCATGTAAAAATCTTTAGTTAAAAGAAAAAATTAGACTTGAAAAAAGGGCGCCATTGCAGGAGGGCCCCGTAGCGCGGAGCAATAATAGGTAGTGGTATAAAGCGCGATCGCAGAGCGATCATATTGCTTCCTGACAACAAAAAAAGTAATAGCAATTAGAAATATAAACGCCGCAATGATCAATGCCGGCTGTAGCTCAAAGCGCTTATTTAATTGCTTGGTAGTATGGGAATGACTATGAGCAGTGGTAACCGTTTTGGCTTTTGTGTTGGAAGTAACCTGGTGCGCAGACGGCCACTGGTATTCCCGGGCGCTGATGCTTCGGGCGTGAAACTGAACAAAAAAGAAACAGGCATAGAGCATTAGTAATAATGCCCTGAAAAGAATATCTGCAGTCCTGTTCGCTCTTATTCTCATCTATAATGAAAATTCCGGGCAAAGTTAAAGGATTATAAAGCGCGTTTTTTCTTTATTCGATACCGCTCCTCCTTTTTTAGAATAATTTTAAAGGATTATGACAAAAGCTAAAAATGATTTAATAACAATTGTTCGTTTATCCTCTTTAAGATGTCGGGTCGGTTTCTATTATTTTTTTGTGTGTATCTTTTCCAAAACCGCTTTTAAAACAACGGCCTGGTTGTGTACCTCATCCTTTGCACCATACAAAAGCGTGATTAGCTTATTTGCCTTGTGTTCCTGCACAAAGGCGTCCACAGCGCTGTTAGCCTGCAATTCCTCCCGGTATTTTTTCTGAAACGCCGCCCATTTTTGCGGATCATGATCAAACCATTTCCGCAATGCACCGGATGGCGCGAGTTCTTTTGCCCACTCATCGATGTCCGCGGTAGCCTTCTTTACCCCGCGCGGCCATAACCGGTCTACCAACACCCGGTACCCGTCTGAAGGATCCGCTGGCTCGTAAATGCGTTTCAATTGGATTTTGGGCATGAGGTTACTTTATTCCCCTAAAGTTACTAAAAAAATGGCAAGGCTTCTATTGTGCACTTATAGGGGCCGGCTTCAGTACTACTATCGGCTTTACTTGTTCCGATAGCAATCGGAACACTCTTCAACTTCAGTGCAGCTATCAGCATTATTGCGTGCAACAAAAAAAGATTATCTCAAAAAGACAAGCACAATTGTCTTTTCTTGTAAAATGATTTAGATGTATCCGGCCTGTGGTTTCAAAACTTTCTTTGTAAATATCGCCCGAGCGATAGAATAATGCTGCGAGGCGAAGGACGCCTCGCAGAGCGGTTCAACAGGTGGCAGCATAAAAAGAATATTATAAAATTAATTCTGCGCCGCCGCCAGGCTTCTGAAGTCCACACTTACCAGTTTACTTACGCCGGGTTCCTGCATGGTTACCCCATAAATAACATCCACCGTGCTCATAGTGGTTTTGTTGTGGGTAACGATGATGAACTGCGAGTTGTCACTGAACTGGCGGATCATGTTGGTGAACTTGCCCACATTGGCATCATCCAGTGGCGCGTCAACCTCATCCAGGATACAGAAGGGTGCCGGTTTAATCAGATAGATCGCAAATAATAAGGCGGTGGCGGTCAGGGTCCGCTCTCCCCCGCTCAACTGCGTTAACGATGTGGGCCGTTTTCCTTTAGGCTTGGCAACAACGTCAATGCCGGTCTCAGCAAGGTTTTCAGGGTTTTCCAACACCAGGTCGCACTGATCATCCTCGGTAAACAGGGATTTAAATACCTGCATAAAATTCTCCCGCACCTGGTTGAAGGTGTCCAGGAATTTTTGGTTGGCGGTGGCTTCTACTTCTTCAATGGTTTTCAGCAGACTTTCCTTCGCTGTTACCAGGTCACTTTTTTGCTCCACGATAAACTCATACCGTTTCTTCATTTCGGTAAATGCTTCTATCGCGGTTGGATTTACCTCGCCCAGGTTCTCCAGGCGTTTCTTCATACGGTCTGCTTTTTCCTGTAGTTCTTCCGTTGCTGTTTCCGTGTTACGCGGATCATCCAGAATATCTTCGATCTGGATCTTAAACTCCACATTCAAACGCTCCCGCGTTCCTGCCAGTTGCAGTTTAAGATCATTTAGTTTGTCTTTAATGGCCGCCAGCAAATGCTCTACCTGTTCTTTTTCCCTGATCTTATGGCGCAGTTCACTTTCCTTTTCGTTCAGCAGGTTGCGCATATTATAGTAGGTCTGGTCTGCCTCGTTCAATATTTGCTGATCCCGTTCCCGGTTGTGGATCAGTTCCAGCAGGGCCTGTTCTATTTCTTTTAGCGCGTTGCCGGAATTCACGATATCGCTGCCGGTATCGGAAAGTTGAACGGTACTTTGTTCAATCTGGCGCTTCAGTTCTTCCAGTTGGTTGGATTTGAATGCTAATTCCTGCTTCAACGCCGTTACCTTACTTTGCTGGCGGGTAACATTCAGGTTAAACTCATTAAATTCGGCAGAGGCCTGCTGATACTGGCTTTCCGCTTGCTTAAAGGCAGCTTCCGCCTCCGCCAGCTTATTGGCGTTCAACTGCAATAGTTCATTAAATTCGGCCAACGACTGGCGTACCCCCGCTACGGAGCTTTGCGTATGCTGCAATTGGACCAACAATTCTTCCATCCGGTTCCGGGCGGTGCTTTGCTGGCTCTGAATATTTTCGGATCGGTTTTGCAGCGCAAAAACCATATTCGTCAGTTCCTGTATTTCTTTCTGCGTTTCTTTAATGGCATTTTCGCGCAGGTCTTCATTAAATGCGATCACTTCGTTATGCCTTGTCTGGATCTGTGCACGTAATTCATGCACCACTTCGTCCTGCTTTGCAATATCTCCCTGCAATTTTTCCAGGTTCTTTACCCTCCCGATCTTCTTACCCTCAATGAGTCCCACGCTGCCTCCGGTAAGCGTAAATTTACCCTTTACAAACTTACCTTGCTTTTCAATCACCACCGATCCGTTGCTGTTTTCCAGGGCTTCTTCTCCTTCCGCAATAAATACATTGCCCAGCAGATGCTCCGCCAGTTTGCGGTACTTTCCTTCTACCTCGATCACTTCCAATGCAGGAGTAGCGCCCTGTAAGCTGTGTCCATTCCCATTTCCGGCAGCTTCCTCAATTTTATTCAAAAGGAAAAAGTTAGCCTTCCCTTTTTTCTGATCGCTTAACAAATGAACCGCCTGTAATCCCTGTTGCAGGTTGTCGATGACATAATAGTTCAGGTAAGGTTCCAATACATTTTCCAGCGCCGTACGGTATTCTTCCTTTACATAAAGGATATCAGAAAGGATCGGCGCCTGGGTATTCCATTCTTTATTATTGTGTAAGAACTTAACACTCTCCGGGTAGCCTTCCATCGAGTCGATCATACTTTTTAGCAGGTCGTGCTCATTACGTTTGGCATCCAGTATACGGGTTTCATCCGCCAGTTGATTGCGCAATTCTTCTACGATACCCTGGGTTTGTAAGATCTGTTCTTTTGTATGATCATGATGCGCCTGCAGTTGTTCCAGCGACTCCTTCTTTTCTTCCAGTTCCTGCTCTTTTTGCCGGCGGTCCGTTTCTATTTTTTGCAGTTGCTCTTCCCGCTGTGCTGAATCATCCTCTATCTGCGTAAGGGTACGTTGCAGGTTTTGAATAGAAGTATCGGCTACCGCTACTTTCTTCTCGGCTTCAAATTGTTCGCGCTGTACCTGCTGGTATTCCACACGCAACCCGTCCATACTTCCGCGTTGCTCATCCAGCACATTGCGTTTCACCGTTACTTCGTCGCGAAAGTTTTCCAGTTGCTCTGTCAGCCCTTCATAAGCGCCTTCTTCTTCAGCCACCTGCGACTGGGTAAAGGCGATGCTTTCCTCGATGCCTTTTAACTGCGCATCGGATTTTGCGAGGAACTCCTGCAAACCGGTTTCTTTTTCTTTCAAATATTGCAAACGCTGCACTGCCAGGTTCTTGTCGCCTTCTTTCGTACGCACCTGTTGCACCAATTCATTATAAGCCGCCTGCATACTTTGCAGGGCGCGCTCTTTTTCAATAAACACCAGCTTTTCCTGCTCAATATTGGATTCGCCTGTAGCAATCGCTGCTTCCAGTTGCACTACTTTATCGGTTTCCGTCTGCTGCTGTTCGTTTAATTCTTTGTAGGTAAGATTAAATCCCTCCAGGGCGGCTTTAGCCAGTTCAATACTTACCTCGCGGTATTCTTTTTTTATCTCGTGGTATTTCTCTGCCTTTTTCGCCTGGCTCTCCAGCGCTTTTAACTGGTTATTGATCTCAAACAGGAGATCCTCAATACGGTTTAAGTCTTGTTCGGTAGCGTCCAGTTTCTGGCGGGCTTCTTTTTTACGCGTTTTATAGATGGAAATACCCGCAGCCTGCTCCAACATCCGCCGGCGGCTATTATCCTTGTCTTTGATGAGGTCGTCCACCATATCCAATGCAATGATGGCATAAGAATCGGTGCTTACCCCTGTATCCATGAAAAGATTCTGGATATCTTTCAGGCGGCATTGCACGTCATTCAGGCGGTATTCACTCTCCCCGCTTTTGTAAAATTTGCGGGTGATCCGTACGGTACTAAATTCAGTAGGCAACAGGTTTTTGGTATTTTCAAACGTAAGGCTTACTTCTGCCAGGCCGCTGGCCGACCGGGTTTTCGAACCATTAAACACCAGAGAATCAAGGTTTTCGCTTCTTAAATTGCTGATCTTTTGCTCACCGATCACCCAGCGGATGCTATCCACAATATTGGATTTTCCGCAGCCGTTCGGTCCCACAATGCCGGTAATATTATCATCAAAATTGACGATCGTTTTATCGGCGAAACTTTTAAATCCTTTTATTTCCAGACTTTTTAAACGCACAATGTTCCTAATTTAATGTACTGGCGAAAATAACGGTTCCCGATACAAAACAGAAGCCTGTTTATGCACACCAAGCGTGGAAAAGAGTCGCAAAATGTGGAAAAGAGGTGGATAACCCAAAGGAGCTGTTTCGGGTTATGGGTTAAAGATTCAAAGCTTAACGCGAAACGCATAATGCTAAACGCCAGGTACCTGATCCTAGTTTCCCGTTTCTCGTTTGACATTTAACGAAAGACCTTAAGTTTTCAGAATAATACATCTCATTTGAAAATATATGATGGCTGATTTCTGATCTGCGATTTGAATGGCAGATCAACAACCAAACCCAGGCTGCAATATTCGTCAGACGTGAGACGACAAACAACAGCCCGTATCCCGCATTAAGCCTTAAGCGTTCTGCATTAAGCGACAAGCGTCAGATAAGAAACATCAAACCCAAAATGCTCTGTTGTTCTAGTACCCCCACTTATGCATCGCCTGCAGGTCCTGTTTAGCCGCCTCCAGCGGAGTGAGGTCCTGGTAAGATTCCTGCTCAATGATAAAATATTTAGTGCCGCCTTTTGCCGCAGCAACCCGGAGCACTTCCTGTATGCCTACAATACCTTTACCCAAAACAGTGCTATCGTACCCATCGTTCATCTCGCCTTTGCCGGGACTTTTTATTTCATCCTTTACGTGTAATAATTCGAAACGACCGGGATATTTGTTCAGTATATTCAACGCACGACCACCGACCCCATACATATTGCCGGTGTCTAACTGTTGCGCCACCAGAGAAGGATCTGTGTGTTTCAAAATAAGATCGTAAACGGTTGACCCGTTCAACACCGCCGTAAACTCAAAATTGTGATTATGGTATCCGAATTTCATGCCGGACTTTTTACACAGGGCGCCGCAGCGGTTAAATACGTCCAGCCATTTTAGTAACCCATCATAATCCTTGCGCAGGTTCTCATCCAGCCAGGGGCTGATCACAAAACGTTGTTCCATGACAGCGGCGTCTGCTATTGTTTGTTTCCAGGCATCCGTAAAATCTTTTTTAGCCTCATCCCAATGCTTCCCGTTCAGCACTGTGTGGCCGCTGGGCATTTTTAACCCCAGGTCATCCAATATTTTTTTAAACTCCTTTGCAGGATAGCCATAAAATTTCCCATCGCTATACCCGGCATGCTCCACATACTTATAACCAAATCCTGCTAATTTTTTCAAGGTTTCCAACGGCGCACTGCGCATATCTGCACGAACCGAATACAATTGCAACCCGGTGATCTTTTCTTTTGCTGCGGCTGCGAAAACCCCTTTTGAAAGCAGTGCTGTACCTGCCACCGCTAAAGTACTTTTCTTAATAAAATTTCTTCTGGATGTTTGCATATGACAAAATTGTTCCGGCAATTTAACGATTTTGAGTGAGGTAGGAGAACAATTAGAGCGAATACGTAAAATAAACACCGCCACGAATGCACGAATGAATCTTTCAGGCAGTTATGGCGCTGACTTAACAACAAAACCACAGTGGGCCCGGACGGAGGTTTAGCAAAGAGTTAATCAAAGCATCTTCTCCGTTTTCTCTATGGTTTAAAATGGCTCTTGAGACAACTAACAATATTGTTCATACTCTTAACAGGCCGCGAAATCCTCTTGCTGCGTAATAAGATTCTGCGCCGTTATGATACAGGAAAACCGTGTCGTAGCGGCGATCACAAAAAAGCGCGCCGCCCAACTTTCTGATACCTGGAGGTGTTTGCACCCAGCTTGATGTTTTCATATCAAATTTCCCCAATTGCTGCAGCTTCCGGTATTGTTCTTCGGTTAAAAGTTCAATGCCCATTTCGGCTGCCAGCTCTCTGGCGCTATTGGCGGGCTTATGTTCTTTTCTTGATGCCAGGGCCTCCAGATCATAACAAAGACTTCTGCGCTCTTTGGGACTTTCGGCGGAGCAATCATAAAAAATACAGGCGCCTGTTTTCTTGTCGAAGTCCACCACGTCGGGTTCTCCCCCGGTGCGCTCCATTTCGTTCAACGACCATAATTTTGCAGGATGCGCTTCCAACCGTGTCTGCACATCGGCCCATTTCACGCCCTTATGACGGGTGCTGTTTTTATTAAACCGATCTTTCAGCAAGCTCAATAAGGCTGACTGTTGCTGCGCTGATATGCTTTTTTTATTGTTCATGTGCTTCTATTCGTTTTAAATAATTTTCCGGTTTTTTCATATTCCCCGGAGGCCCTTAGTCGTCCAATCCTTTCCCGTCAAGGATTTGCTGAACAGACTTCTCAACTCGCGCCACTCTCGTTTTTAACAATTTAGCTTGCCCGAAATAAAAAAGATAGGCCCGCTGGCGTCCGGGGGTCAGTGCATTAAAGGCAGTCTTCAGCCCCGGCGTTTCTTTTAGTTTCATCTGAAACTCTTCCGGGATCTTATAATCGACGGTTTTTTTTAACCGCACTTTCAGTCCTGCTTTTTCCACTTCAATGGCTTCATAAATATAGGCCTTCAGCGCAGCTACATGATCCGTTATTTCCTTTAGACCAGTAAAGCGTATCTGCCGTGCCGATTGTACATTCTCCGTTTGCCGGATCAGAAGGCCTTCCGTATCCTGCAGCAATGCCCCTTTAAAAAATAAAAAGGCACAGTATTCTTTAAACACATGAACTAATACAACGTTGGCCCCTTCAAAAGTATAACAGGGGCAGCCCCATTTCAATGCTTCTGTAAGCCCGCAATCCAGGGCAATCTTCCGCAGTTTTATTATTTCTTTCTGCCATTTTCCTTTATTAAAATAGAAGTCAACTTTTGGGTCCATGGGTTTATAATTTTATGTTCATGCCTTAACCAATACTACACGCTGCTAAAGTTATGCCGTTATTGATTTATGCAGCTAATTTCCTGCCGGCGGGCCGAAAATACCAGGACGTTGCTGTGAGTACCAGCAGCAGCACCGGGCCAAAAAGATCTTTAGCGGCATCTCCGACGATCAGATGTGAAATAATGGCGCCGGACATGGCAAAGAAAAAACCGGCATAGGCCCATTCCTTCAGCAAAGGAAATTTTGGGACCAGCACTGCTACAACACCCAGTATTTTCCAGACGCCCAGCAGGTATAATAAATAGTCTGGATAGCCCAGATGGCTCATCAGCGCTGTTTCCTCTTTTGTTTTTATTAATTGCACTATTCCGGTAGACAACATGCCCAACGCCAGCCAGGCCGTCGCGATCCAATAAATAATTCTGTTTCGTTTTGACATAGCGGTTATTTCAATTTGTTTACGATTTCCTGCAAACGGTCATGCGCCCAATTTATACCTTGAACAAAGGGTAATTGCAGTATCTGGTCCCTGCCCGCAACCGACCGGTATATTACGTGCATTTGCAGGCGGCTGGTATCATCCGTCAGGGGTTCAAATTCCAGGAATTCCAGTTGCACCTCAAAAGGCGTGTTTTCCATTTTGAATGTCCGAATAATTTTTTGATCCGGAACAAATTCATGTATGGTTCCGTTAGCCCGGAATACCACGTTCCCCTTCGCATCGGTTGTTTCATACTGATAGCCGCCGTGCTGTTTATTTTCCTGTTTCAATACATTTGTTCCCATCCATTGTTCAACAATTTCAGGGTCGGCAAATGCTTTGAACAATAAGGCTACGGGTAGTTCAAATTCCCTCGTGATATGAATTTCCTGTTTGCCGTCTTCGGCATTCACTTTTGTTTTCCGTTCCATGATTGATCATTTTTTAGGTTTATATTTTTTCATGATACTTTCCAGTTTATTAAACCGGTCGTCCCACATATTGCGGAAGGGCTCGATAAAATCGGCTATTGCTTTCATCTTTCTTGGATTGAAGTGATAATAGATTTCCCGGCCGTTTTGTTCGGGTTGCAGCAGTTCACATTCAGTAAGTATTTGCAGGTGTTTGGAAACCGTAGGCCGTGCCGTATCAAAATTGGCCGCTATAGCACCCGCCGTCATGGACTGGGTAGCCACCAGCAGCAGTATCGCCCGTCGGGTGGGGTCGGCTATCGCCTGAAAAACATCTCGTCTCAGATTCATTATGTAGCTATTTGACTACAAAAATACATGTAGTCATTTAACTACACAAATTTTTTTTATCGGTTCCTGCCGGCAGATAACATTTATATTTTCTCACAGATAGCACAGCGTCACACAGATTTTTGAAGTCCTTCTGTGAAAATCCGCGGAATCTGTGCCCCTCATTATCCTTCTTATAGCTTCCAATACTTTTTTCTCACGGATTTCTCAGATTTACACAGATTAATAATCCCTTCTGTGAGAATCCGTGCCATCTGTGAGCTTCCTTATTCATCACACCAACAAACGGTATATAAAAAGGTGCGCTTTCGTCCACATCCCCACCAGGAAACCTCTTCCCAGTCAAAAAAACATTATTTTCGCAGCCCATTTAAAACAGACGGAACGCAATGAGTGTAAGTGACGAAGCATTTTCTACCGGCAGTAATTGTATTGAAGTAGCATATTTTTTTGAAGAAAAGACGCATTTAATGGATGCAATGATCCTGAATAAATGCGAGTATGAACTGCTGGCGCTCATCCGGGAGATTGCCACGCGTTTAAAGCTTCGGATCATTATTGAAACCACGCCCCTGACTGAAAAGGATTTCCGGAGACGTTTTAAAGTAGCCCTGAAAAAAGCAACGCCCACAGGTGCAGCAGCGGTCACGATCATTACGGCAGCGCTGGTGCGTATTATTACTACTCCGCTTTCCGCTACAGCCAGTGAAGCAACCCAACAACTGGTGCAACAATTGTTTGACGGACCTTTAGCGTCCGACGCTGCTGACAAAGAAAAACTGCAGTGGCAAATGGAGCAGTTAAAACAACGGTTGCTAACGGGTTGCGCCAGCCTCGATGATAGCAAGGTTATTAAAAAGCGGCGGTCTAACTTTTTTGAACTATTAAGCCGTTATCCCAGGATCAGCCGGGTACAGTTCCTCGCACCAGATGAGGATAGAACATTGATCGCCTACGAAAAAAATGTACCCCGGCAGGAATTCGAATCTTTTATACTTACAGCCAATCCAGTTGAGCCGGAAACAATTGATGAGGCCGACATTGAAATCATTTCGCCGGTATTAAAAAAGAGCAGCAGTAAATGGACGGGCTTATATAAAGGAAGCACCCGCAGTTTTACCATGCAATCGAAAGAATTCAACAAACTCGTACAATCCGGGAAAGTCCAGTTTAAAAACGGAACGGTGATCAACTGCCAGCTTAGCATTCATAAAAAAATCAACAATGAAGGGGTGGAACGGGTTACCGGCATGGTAATAACCGGGGTCAATCGTTATTTTGAAAACGACCTACCCGTTGAAACGGTCGCGGCCCGGAAACCGAAAAAGCAGGTGGAAACCGAAATAACGCAATTAGCGTTGTTTCTGTAGGACCAGGTGGGCTGCAAAAGCGGTACTCAGACCGGAAGGCGGTGAAACGGTAAATTAAAGGCATTTGAAAAAACACCTTCCTGTATTTCCCCCTTCCCAGCTAAAGCTTTTTTATAATTTTCCCTCTTTGATCTCATCTACGATTGCAGGATCCAACAGCGTTGTAGTATCACCCAAATTATTTAACTCCCCTTCTGCCACTTTACGTAAAATACGACGCATGATCTTCCCGCTGCGCGTCTTGGGCAACCCGCTTACAAACTGGATCTTATCGGGTTTCGCAATAGGCCCGATGATCCGGCTTACCGTTGCCAGGATATCTTTTTTCGTCAACTCATCATCTTCTTTACGACGCTTTCCGTCCAGCACCACATAAGCATAAACCCCCTGCCCTTTTACCTCGTGCGGATAACCTACCACGGCGCTTTCGATCACGCTGGCGTGCATATTGATCGCATTCTCCACTTCTGCAGTACCCAACCGATGACCGCTTACATTCAGCACATCATCTACCCGGCCGGTTATTTTGAAATTGCCTGCTTCGTCCCTCCAGGCGCCGTCTCCCGTAAAATACAAATCCTTATAGGTACTGAAATAGGTTTGGCGGCAGCGCTCATGATCGCCCCACGTCGTTCTTAAAATCCCCGGCCAGGGCGCCCGCATACATAAATTACCGCTCATTACATCATCTGTAAATTCCGTGATCTCTTCGCCTTTTTCATCTACCAGCAGGGGTTGCACACCCGGCAGCGGCAATGTAGCCCAACTGGGCCTTGACGGCGTTACGCCTGCAAGGTTCGATATTAAGATGCCCCCGGTTTCCGTTTGCCACCAGGTGTCCACTACAGGGCATTTCTTTTTACCAATATGTTCGTCATACCAATGCCAGGCTTCCTCATTGATCGGTTCCCCTACGGTGCCCAGCACTTTTAAAGAGGAAAGGTCTTTGTCTTTTAAAGGATCGAGTCCATAGCTCATCAGCGAGCGGATGGCCGTAGGCGCAGTATATAAAATATTCACCTGGTGCTTGTCCACAATATTCCAGAAGCGACCGGCATCCGGCCAGGTAGGAATACCCTCAAACATCAGCCCGGTGGCACCTGCCAGCAACGGACCGTAAACAATATAACTATGACCGGTGATCCAACCGATATCTGCCGTACAGAAAAAAACATCCCCCGGCTGGTACTGGAATACATTCACAAAAGTATAGGTCGTCCATAACATATACCCCGCAACGGTATGCACAACGCCTTTGGGTTTCCCGGTACTACCCGAAGTATACAAAATAAACAAAGGATCTTCGGCATCCATTACTTCGGCCGGAACATCCAGGACTTCGTCGTGCATATTTTCAATAACCGCATCCACCTCATCCCGCCACCAAACATCGCGTCCTTTGAGCATACTAACGGGTGTACGCGTGCGGGTATGAACAATGACCCTTTTCACGGTTTTATTTCCGATCAGGGCATCATCAATAATCGACTTCAAGGGTATATCCTTAGCACCACGGTAGGCGCCATCGCAGGTAATAATATACTCAGCGCCGGCATCTTCCAGCCGGTCTGCAATACTTTGTGCAGAGAATCCGCCAAAGATCACCGAGTGGATCGCCCCAATGCGTGCACAGGACAGCACCGCAATAGCCAGCTCCGGCACCATACCAATATAAATACAAACCCGGTCGCCTTTTTTAACGCCGTTATTCCTTAATACCTGGGCAAATTCGCAAACCTTACGGTGCAAGACCTTATAGCTAAGTGTTCTTGTTTTTTCATTGGGATCATTGGGCTCCCAGATAATGGCGGGCGTATCGCCATTGGTCTTTAAATGACGATCCAACGCATTCTCCGTAATATTCAGCTTCGCGCCTTCAAACCATTTTACTTTCGGTTCTGTAAAATTCCATTCCAGCACACGGCTGCTGAACGGTTGTTTTTTCTTCCATTCAAAAGTATCGGCCACATCCGACCAAAATCCTTCCGGATCTTCCACACTTCTTTTATAATCTTCATGGTATTGCTCAATCGTTGTAATCTGAAAGGGATATGACATAACATTATTTTTTCGAGGCCTAAAAGTAGTAAATAAAAATTATTTTATTTCATTGATGTTTTATTAAAAGAAGTATTATCTTGAACGCTATTAACATTGTTTTGCATAACGATTGCGGCGGTTTTCTCGTATTTGACGAATAGCAGAAATGAAACGGGTTCAGACTTCGGCTTGGATGCATAACATTTTTGATCTCCCGATGATTGCCGCGTCCCGATAGCGGTCAGGACGTGGGAAATCAAAATGCCATTAATAAAAAATAAAACAGATGAAACAAACGACCGGATCCGGCACGCTTCGTAAGGTGATCGGGGCCTCCTCTCTTGGTACGCTGATTGAATGGTACGATTTTTACATTTTCGGCATGCTGGCAAAGACCATTTCCACGGAGTTCTTTCCCGAAGGGAATAGCACCGCTGCTCTTTTAAGTACGCTGGCCATATTTGCCGCCGGCTTTATCGTACGGCCCTTTGGTGCGATCTTCTTCGGAAGGCTGGGCGACCTCCTGGGAAGAAAATCCACCTTCCTCCTCACGCTGGTATTAATGGGCGGGTCTACCTTTTTGATCGGTCTGGTTCCGGGCTATCATTCTATAGGCATGGCGGCGCCGCTGATCGTTTTACTGCTCCGGTTATTGCAGGGGCTGGCGCTGGGCGGTGAATACGGGGGCGCTGCTACTTATGTAGCCGAACATGCGCCGCCGGGCAAAAGGGGCTTTTATACCAGTTGGATACAAACCACGGCTACACTGGGTTTGTTTCTGGCCCTGGGGGTGATCATGCTGGTAAAAATGAATATAAGCGATGAAAAATTTAATGCAGAATGGGGTGGCTGGCGGTACCCGTTCTGGTTTTCCATTATCCTGGTGATCGTATCGGTCTATATACGATTAAAAATGCAGGAATCGCCCTTGTTTGCCCAACTGAAAAGTGAGGGAAAGATTGCGAAAAATCCGCTGAAAGAAAGTTTTCGCAAAAAAGGAAATTTCAAAATGGTGTTACTGGCGTTGTTTGGCGCCACCATGGGACAAGGGGTGGTGTGGTACACCGGGCAGTTTTATGCACAAAGTTTTTTGGAAACAAAAGTGGCCCTGAGCTTTGAGCAAAGTCGCCTTATCTTACTTTGGGCGATCGTACTGGCTACGCCCTTCTTTATTTTCTTCGGATGGCTGAGCGACAAGATCGGCCGTAAATGGGTGATGCTGGCCGGCATGCTGTTGGCGATCGTTACCTATCGCCCCATTTTTAACCAGTTACTGGAAGATGCTGACGTGCAGCAATGGTCTGCTGAAAACAGCACCACTACAGTAAAACAACAAACAAAACTTTTAGCGCATAGCACCGATTCCCTGATACTAACCACTACACTTTATAAGCTTTCGAACGGGGCGCAATATGCCAAAGAACAAACAGACACTTTACAAAGTGCCTCCGGAAAAATACTCGAAGGAAAACCCGTTATTAAAAATAAGGTGCTGCCCCATACAGGGAAATATGTTTTACTGGTATTTCTTTTGATTTTTTATGTAACGATGGTCTATGGTCCCATTGCGGCTTTCCTGGTAGAACTGTTCCCGGTGCACATTCGTTATACGTCCATGTCGCTGCCCTATCATATCGGCAACGGTGTGTTTGGCGGGTTAGTACCTTTTATCGGCGTGTTGCTGCAAACCACGTTTACCACCGACCCGCTCATAGGGCTCTGGTACCCGATTGGGATAGCAGCACTTTGTTTTGTCATCGGGCTCGTGTATCTTAATAATAAAGTTACGGATCACTAATTCCTTATTTTTTAATTTCTTATCTGACGGCTATGAATACGATAAAAAAATTTCTGGGTATTGTATGGCTGCTGGCGGGTCCGGCGATCATCTATTTTTTATTAACGGGAGCCATTCATAATATAGAGGCACAGGGCAAAAAAGATATTAATAACCCTGTGATCTGGGTAATCATTATCGCCATCTTTTTACCGATTGCCATCGGGCTAATGATCTTTGGCTGGTATGCGGTGAAGGGGGAGTACAATAGTGAAAAGTGAATAGTCAATGGGATACTGGATCTTTGATGCTGGATTCGAAATATCGAATATCAAGTATCAAGAATCCAGCATCGAGAATCTCTTTCGTTAAAGAATTGTAATTTCTATCCATTTTCTTGCTGCACTGAATGATACGGGCTACCTTTGCAACCAGTGCAAACTAATTTTACATACAAAAGAACAACGCTTCAATTACTGGCTGTACTGTTGGTATTGACACTTGCATGGCTTTCCGTAAGCCTGCCTTTTGTGTATGAGGCCAGGCAACAGCTAACCCAACAAACGGATTCAAAGGAAAAAGATCGGTCAAACCCGTTGTCGGGCACTACCGATGAAAAAGTTCCTTCCAACCCAAATGTGAATATTAACGAGGAATATTTACACGCCGGCAATTACGACCTTTCCATCGCTTCCACGTTGCAAAACACCAATTACATACATACACATGAAAGTATTTATATAGCCTTTCATCCCGAACTGCACGCACCACCACCCAATTCATTAGCTTAACAGCACGTACCTGCACGTCTTTGTGCGGCGGCATAGTCCCTTACGAAAAGTTCTCCCACAAATTATTCAGAGGCACACAGAAAAAATCGCAGATACTCCTGCGCTACATAGGCATAAATGTGTACAAAAGTTGAAGTGTCTGTAAAATCTTCTGCGTATATGTGGGAACCATGCGCAATAAGTTGACGGAAGAATGCTCTCACAGATTACTCAGATTTACACAGAAGGAATACCATATTTCTGTGAACATCCGCGGAACCTGTGAGCAATAAAGTGAGCATTTTTTATAAATGAATTGCGACCAACGAGAGTAGCGTCTTTCGCAAGCAATGTGCTGTTCGCTTTCACCAATTTCCTAGTGTTTTACAATAGTTGCCCTACACAGGTCGTTGACCCGTGTTAAGGGCGCTGTATAAAATTTTATACTTCAGTTATGAATGCACAATACAAATCAAAAAGCATTTTTTCCAATCTGGCCGCAGACCTTCCCTCTTCCATTGTGGTATTCTTAGTGGCGCTGCCCCTGTGTTTGGGCGTAGCGCTGGCATCCAATGCCCCCTTGTTCAGCGGCATCATTGCAGGCGTTTGCGGCGGTATTATTGTAGGTATTGTCAGCGGCTCGCAATTAAGTGTCAGCGGTCCTGCAGCAGGGCTTACTGCTATCGTGGCCTCTGCCATTCTTACCTTACAATCATTTGAAGCCTTTCTGGTAGTAGTAGTGCTGGCAGGCCTTATTCAATTGATCCTGGGTTTTGCCAAACTGGGCATCATCGGCGATTATATACCCACCAGCGTCATCAAAGGCATGCTGGCAGCCATTGGGTTGATCCTTATCATTAACCAAATGCCGCAGTTGCTGGGCGACCGGTCGGCCTTGCCTGCCAATGATGAGGAATCCATTGTTCCCGCCGGAAATATCTTTGTCAATTTTTTTAAAGCATTTGCACACATTACACCCGGCGCCCTGGCAATAGGCATTATTTGCCTGGTCTTTCATTTCATCTGGGAAAAGATCGTTGTCCGTAAAAAAGGATTTATCAAACTGATTCCCGCGCCGTTGCTGATCGTTTTCCTGGGGATCGGTTTGAATGTCCTGTTTGCAAGCACCGGGTTGCTCCCCGCCTTATCCGGCGGGTACCTGGTCAGCATTCCACAAGCCGGTTCTGCTAAAGAATTTGTTTCATTCTTTACAAGTCCAGACTGGAGCGTGATCGGGAACACCCAGGTGTGGGCGCTGGCACTAACCGTTGCTTTAGTGGCCAGCCTGGAAAGCTTGCTAAGCCTGGAGGCGGTGGATGATATGGACCCTTTCCAGCGGGTAAGCCCGGCTAACAGGGAACTAAAGGCACAGGGATTGGGCAATATTGTTTCGGGATTATTGGGAGGCATACCGGTTACCAGCGTTATCGTGCGGTCATCGGCCAACGTAAATGCGGGCGCCAAAACAAAGGTATCGGCCATCTTGCATGGCTTATTGTTGTTAAGTTCCGTAGCTTTCATTCCGTTTTTGCTGAACCTGATCCCCAAAACCGCGCTGGCCGCTATCCTTATTTTTACGGGGTATAAACTGGCAAAGCCCGCTTTATTCAAATTGTATTACCAAAAAGGATGGGACCAGTTCTTACCCTTCATTATAACCATTGTGGCCATCCTGGCTACCGATCTTTTAAAGGGCGTGATCATTGGTATTGCCGTGGGCCTTTTCTTTGCCTTCCGTTCCAACTTCCGGAAAGCGGTATTTGTGGTGACAGGCAATAAAAAATATCTTTTCCGGCTGCGTAAAGATGTATCCTTCCTTAATAAGGCCCTCATCAAACAGCACCTGGAAAAAGTGCCGGAGGGCGCGCAGGTGATCATTGATGCGTTGCGGGCCGATTATATCGATAAGGATATTGTGGAAGTAATTGAAGACTTCATCATTCACGCTCCGTTAAAAAATATAACCGTGCAATTGGAAACAAGCGGGTTTATTGATCACGGATTCTCCGATAAAATACTGGCCAACGACAACCGGGACGGGCATTTAAGAAGGACTTACACGAGGGTGATCATCAGTACCCGGCAAAAGAAAGAATCAAAAGCAACCCCTGAATTTGCGTAACTTAGCAGTACGCCCATAAAAAAACAATAGTAAATAAAAGTCATTTTAAAAAAATATTATGAACGCATACGAACAATTATTACAGAATAACAAAGAGTGGGCCGCGGGCAAATTAAGTATTGATCCGCATTTTTTTGATAACCTGGCCGATTCACAGCAACCGGAGTTTTTGTGGATCGGATGCAGCGATAGCCGCGTACCCGCAAATGAAGTGACCGGTACTACCTCCGGCGAAATATTTGTGCACCGCAATATCGCCAACCTGGTAGTGCACACGGATATTAACCTCATCAGCGTTTTAGAATATGCTGTGGCGCATTTAAAAGTAAAACACGTTATTGTTTGCGGCCACTATGGATGCGGAGGTATTAAAGCTGCGTTAAGCAATGATGATTTTCACCAGGTGCTGAATATGTGGCTGCGTGTGGTTAAAGATGTTTACTATAAATATAAGGATGAAGTGGATGCCCTCCCCGATGACAAACAAAAGGTAAACCGGCTGGTAGAGCTTAATGTAAAAGAACAGGTGGAAAAACTGGCCAAGACCTCCATCATTCAAAAAGCATGGCAGGAGCGCCAGGCCCCGATCCTGCACGGGTGGGTATATGGTCTTGCCGACGGGCAATTGCATTCCCTGCTGAAGATCACACCAGACAGCAACCCTGTTGATCCCATTTATATTTATAAAGACCTTAAATAAACGTTAAGCAGCCCCGCAGTAATGTGGGGCTTTTATTTTAGATTTAACTTTAATAACAAGAAATAGATCCTGGATATAAAACCGGGCAACTTCATGATATCAATTAAAACTGGATGAACGAAAAAGAACGGTTACGGGATGTTAACTGGAGAGCCTGGGGGCCTTATGTCAGCAACCGGGAATGGGGCAATGTGCGCGAAGATTACAGCGCTAATGGCGATGCCTGGAATTATACCACGCATGATATGGCGCGCAGCAAAACCTATCGTTGGGGCGAGGAAGCCATTGGCGGCATCTGTGATGCGAAGCAACTGCTTTGTTTTGCGCCCGCTTTCTGGAACAAAAAAGACCCGATCGTAAAAGAGATCTTCTTTGGGCTTTCCAACAGTGAAGGCAATCATGGGGAAGACGTAAAAGAATTGTTTTATTACCTTGACGGCACGCCGTCGCACAGCTATATGAAAATGCTGTACAAATACCCGCAGCAGGCATTTCCATACAACCAGTTACTGCAGGAAAACAAGCGACGGGGCAAAATGGATCCGGAGTTCGAACTGATTGACACCGGCATTTTTGACAGCAAGGAATACTTCGACATTTTTATTGAATATGCCAAGGCGGATGTGAACGACCTGTTTATAAAAATCACACTACACAATCGTGGCCTGCAACCCGCACCCATCGTGGTATTGCCCACTATCTGGTTTCGCAACACCTGGGCCTGGGGATATGATGATTACAAGCCGGTATTACAACAGGAAAGCGATCAACAGATTGCCATCGATCATAAAGATCTGTTGGTAAAAAAACTGTACAGCCGGGTAAAAGGCGCACTTTTATTTTGCGATAATGAGACCAATAACCAGCGGTTGTACCAGTCGGCCAACGAGCATGCTTATTGTAAGGATGGTATCAATGATTTTATAACCGGCAAAAACAAGCAGGCCACTAATCCGGCTAATAGCGGCACGAAGGCTGCCTTTCAGCAGGATCTTATGGTGGATGCCGGTGGTTCCCTTACCTTGTATTATCGTTTAACAGATAAAACTACCAACGATCCTTTTGCAGACGTTGATCATTTATTTGCCACCCGCATCAGTGAAGCAAATGATTTTTATGCCACCGTACAGGTAGGGCTAAAAACCGATGATGCGCGGTTGGTGCACCGCCAGGCATTGGCCGGATTACTGTGGAACAAGCAATTTTATCATTACAATGTATACAAATGGCTGAATGGAGATCCGGCACAAGTGAAACCGCCGGAAAGCCGTAAAAGCCTCCGCAATGGTGAATGGAAAACGCTGGACAATTCAGAGGTCATTTCCATGCCCGACAAATGGGAATATCCCTGGTATGCCAGTTGGGACCTGGCCTTTCAGTGCGTCAGCTTTAGTTTGATCGATAGTGCGTTTGCGAAAGAGCAACTAAAACTACTTACCAAAGAATGGTATATGCACCCGTGTGGCAAGCTGCCGGCTTATGAATGGAACTTTAGCAGCGTAAACCCGCCGGTACATGCCTGGGCCGCGTTCCGGGTATTTAAGATCGATGAAAAACTGAATGGTATACCCGACCTGCCTTTTTTGGAGACTGTTTTTCAGAAGCTGCTGCTGACCTTTTCCTGGTGGGTAAACCAAAAAGATGCTAACGACAATAATATTTTCGAAGGCGGTTTTTTAGGGTTGGATAATATCGGCATTTTTGATCGGAACGCTACGCTGCCCAACGGCGCGGTGCTGGAACAGGCAGATGGCACCAGTTGGATGGCCATGTACGCGCTCAACATGATGCGCATCGCTTTAGAATTGGCACTTTATAATCCCGTGTATGAAAGTATGGCCAGTAAATTTTTTGAACATTTTCTGGCCATTGCTTATGCGATCAATTCCGCCAGTGAAGATGGTTTGGGCTTATGGGATGAGGAAGACCAGTTTTATTACGACATGCTGCAATTCCCCAATGGCACCAGTTCTTCCCTGCGGCTGAGAAGCGCCGTGGGATTGATTCCCCTGTTTGCAGTGGAAGTGATCGACCAGGATATACTGAACAAATTACCCACTTTCAGCAAACACCTGGAATGGGTATTAAGCCATAAACCGGAACTGGCCAACCTGGTATCCCGCTGGAATGAGCCCGGCAAAGGCAACACCAGTTTGCTCAGCTTACTGCGAGGGCACCGGCTAAAGAAAATTATTGAGCGCATGGCCGATCCCAATGAATTTCTAGGCGAGTTTGGCGTACGGGCGCTTTCCAAAGTATACCAGCAAAACCCTTATGTGCTGAATGCCGCGGGGCTTGAATTCGTAGTGCGTTATACCCCTGCCGACAGCGACAGCGACCTGTTTGGCGGCAACAGCAACTGGCGCGGCCCCATCTGGATGCCGCTCAATTTTCTGATCATTGAAAGTCTGCAGCGCTTTCATTTTTATTTTGGGGATGATTTTAAAATACACTACCCCACGGGTTCCGATCAACGGTTAACACTGGATGAAATAGCAGCAGACCTTACCCAAAGGCTCTGCAGTATTTTCCTAAAAAACGAAAAGGGAAGGCGGGCAGTGAACGGCGACAATCAAAAAGCACAAACGGATCCGGATTTTAAAGATTCCATTTTATTTTACGAATATTTTGATGGCGACAATGGCCGCGGCCTGGGCGCCAGCCACCAAACCGGGTGGACCAGCATTATAGCAAAACTCTTACAGCCGCGGCTTCGGCATTGACGGGGTGTTAGACCTGTCAGGTTTAGGTGCCGCATGTCGCACCGGTCCCATTTGTCCCACGAATGGGTGGGATAATGGGGACCCGGGGACGCAGCCGCCACCTGCACCACAGCACAAGAGTGCGACGCAACACAGACGCCACTGACACCACAGCCCGGCCCATAAAACCGCTGATACTACCGGCTATATAAATTCACAAAAATAAAACTAACATTTGTTAGTAATTTAATCTTTTTTCCTTTACTTCGTATAACTTTAATAGGATCAAAATTTAAACCCTTGTACCAGATACAATCAAAGGTAGACACGTCGGCTGCCATTTTTAAGGAAAGTAAAAAAACATACGAGGCATTGATGGAAACCTATCGCCGGCACCTGCAAAGCGTGGTGCACGATGAGGATCGCCCTGCCGTATTGAAACATAAAAAAAGAGGTAAACTGCTGGCGCGGGAGCGCATCAACAACCTGCTGGACCCCAACACGCCCTTCCTGGAACTGAGCCCCCTGGCGGCTTTTGATATGTACGACAACCAGTTTCCCGGTGCGGGTATTGTTACGGGCATCGGCATTGTGCACGGCCGCCCGGTGCTGATCATTGCCAACGACGCTACAGTAAAAGGCGGCACGTATATGGAGCTGACCATTAAAAAGCATGTACGTGCGCAGGAGATCGCCCTGGAAAACGGATTGCCCTGTATTTATATGGTAGACTCCGGCGGAGCTTTTTTACCGGAGCAGGATAAAGTGTTTCCGGATCGTCATGATTTTGGTCGTTTTTTTTACAACCAGGCACGGATGTCGGCCGCGGGCATTCCCCAGATCGCCATCGTGATGGGCTCCTGTACCGCAGGCGGGGCCTACGTTCCGGCCATGAGCGATGAAACGATCATCGTACGCAACCAGGGTACTATTTTCATCGGCGGCCCGCCACTGGTAAAAGCCGCTACGGGCGAAATCGTATCGGCAGAAGAGCTGGGCGGCGCGGTGGTGCACACCTCCATTTCCGGCGTGGCGGATCATATTGCGGAGAACGATGCGCACGCCCTGGTTATTTGCCGGAACATCATTAAAACATTTGCACCAGCGGAGCAGCAATCATTGGAAACGCTGCCACCGGAAGAACCGTTGTTCGATGCACAGGAACTATACGGCATTGTGCAACCCGACTTAAAAAAACAGGTTGATCCTAAAGAGATCATTGCCCGCATAGTGGATGGCAGTCGCTTTCATGAATTCAAAGCCAACTATGCCCCTACACTGGTAACGGGTTTTGCGCATATTATGGGCTACCCGGTGGGCATCATTGCCAATAACGGCGTGCTGTTTGGCGAATCGGCATTAAAGGGTGCGCACTTTGTAGAACTGTGCACGGCGCGCAACACGCCGATTTTGTTTTTACAAAACATCACGGGCTTTATCGTGGGCAAGGAGTATGAGCACAAGGGCATTGCGCGCGATGGCGCCAAGATGGTGCATGCCGTAGCAAATGCCAATGTACCCAAGTTTACCGTAGTGTTTGGCGGCTCCTTTGGGGCGGGCAACTATGCCATGTGCGGTCGCGCTTATGATCCGCGGTTGTTGTTTATGTGGCCACACTCGAAGATATCAGTAATGGGCGGCGAGCAGGCAGCGGGCGTACTGACGACGGTGAAGGAGGAGCAACTGAAGGCCGCCGGCAAGGAGTTTCCGGCGGCGGAGCGGGATGCGCTGCGGCAATCTATTTTGGATAAATATGAAAAAGAAGGATCGGCGTATTACAGCACCGCCCGGCTTTGGGACGACGGCATCATTGACCCGGTGGACACCCGCAAGATCATTGCCATGGGCATTGCGGTGTCTTTAAATAAAAAGTGGGCGGAGACGAAGAACGGGGTATTCCGGATGTAGATTTTTACCGCGAGGGCGCCAGGGCACGAAGATTTATGTAGCCGGCTATGGTGCAAATAGCAACAAACTTGCGTCGCACTCGTCAGCGGCAGAATATGGATCAGCCCGCAGATGACGCGGATTGAACGCAGATCAATTCTAATTATTTCTGCGTAGATCAGCAAAAAAAATCGCCGGGATCTGCGGGAAAATAAATACTAAACTTTAAACATTGAACTATACAACAATCGAAATAGACCAGCAGCCTCTCATCGCCACCATCTGGCTGAACCGGCCGGAAGTGCGGAACGCATTTAACGAAACGATGATCGCGGAACTGACGGGTGCCTTTACCACTCTTAGCGCGTTAGAGGGCGTGCGGGTGATCCTATTACGCGGACGCGGCACAATCTTCTGCGCCGGTGCCGACCTGAACTGGATGAAGCAAGCCGCACAATATAGTTACGAACAAAATCTGAAGGAAAGCGGGCAGTTGGCACAATGTTTTAAAACGATTTACGATTCGCCCAAACCCACTATCGCCGTGGTGCAGGGCGCGGCAATGGGTGGCGCCAACGGCCTGCTGGCGGCTTGTGATTTCGCGTATGCAACGGATGAAACGGTACTGGCTTTTTCGGAAGTAAAGATCGGATTGATCCCCGCCACCATCGCCCCGTATATTTTAAAACGCATCGGCGAATCCAAAACAAGAGAGCTGATGCTGACCGGCAAAAAAATAAAAGGCGTGGAAGCCGCTCGGTTAGGGCTGGTCAATCAATCAGCCCCGGAAGCAGAACTGGGAGCCCTGGTGGAGGCAACGATCAGCGAACTGCTGACTGCCGGACCGGCGTCTGTAGCACAGTGTAAGACCTTGCTGGCGGAACTTTCAGCAAAGCCACTAGATACAGCGATCTCTTACACTACAGAACTGATCGCACAGGCAAGAGTGTCGCCGGAAGGACAGGAAGGCATGAAGGCATTTTTGGAAAAAAGAAAACCCGATTGGATTAAATGAACAAAATTCTTATCGCAAACAGGGGCGAAATAGCCGCCCGTATTATCCGCACTGCAAAAAAAATGCGGATCAAAACCGTGCTGGTCTGTGCACCACAGGATGCGGGTGCTGCTTATTTAAAAGAAGCAGACGAGACCGTTTTATTACCGGGCGTGGGTCTATCTGACACTTATCTGAATATAGACGCAATCATTGCCACAGCCAAAGCTACTAATGCCAATGCGGTGCATCCCGGGTATGGATTCCTTTCTGAAAACGCATTATTCGCCAAGGCTTGTCGGGATAACGGGATCACTTTTATTGGTCCAACGCCAGAGGCAATAGAAGCCATGGGCAATAAGATAGCAGCGCGCGCTGTTGCAACAAAAGCCGGCGTGCCGGTTACACAAGGCATTACCGGTACAGTGGAAGAACTGTTGCAGCAGTATCACAGGATTCCTTTTCCGATTCTTATAAAAGCGGCCGCAGGCGGTGGTGGTAAAGGAATGCGCGTGGTACAAAATGATTCCGGAATAAAAGAGGCACTGGAAGCAACCGCCCGCGAAGCGAAAAATTATTTTGGCGATGATACCGTGTACATCGAAAAGTATATCGAAAATCCAAGGCATATAGAAGTACAGATACTGGGCGACTCTTTTGGAAATATGATCCACCTGTATGAACGTGAATGCACCTTACAAAGACGGCATCAAAAGATCGTTGAAGAAGCAGGCTCTCCTACGCTGACGCCTGAAGTAAGGGAACAGATCTGCGCAGCCGCGGTGCAACTGGCGGCATCTATCGGCTATCAGAATGCAGGCACGCTGGAATTTTTAGTGACCGCAGACCTGAGTTTTTATTTCCTGGAGATGAATACCCGCATCCAGGTAGAGCACCCGGTTACGGAACTAACCACGGGTATTGATATTGTGGAGCAACAGATCCGCATTGCACGGGGCGAACAATTGGCGATACAACAAAAGGACATCCGGCAAAAGGGTCATGCCATCGAGTGCCGTATCTATGCGGAAGATCCGGAGCAACAGTTTTTGCCTTCGCCAGGTAGAATGTCCTTTTATAAAGAGCCTTACGGAGAAAACATCCGTATAGATGGCATGCTGTTACAAAGCGGGGATATTATTTCCGGTGATTTTGATCCGATGATCTGTAAGTTGATCACTTATGGTGCCGACCGTGAAGCGGCACGCAAAAAAATGATCGAGGCACTGAGCCACTATTTCATTTATGGCATCAGGAACAATAGCAATTTTTTGCGAAGATTGGTGCAACATCCGGATTTTATCGAAAACAACATATCTACAAAATATATTGATACCCACCTGAATGATCTGCTCAGCCATTTTAAAAAAGAGCAGGAAAAGGAAAACAGCCTGATCCCTTTGTCTGCCGCACTGGTATTCAGTTTCAAAACCAAACACCCGGATGCAAAAGATATCTGGCAACAGATCGGCTACTGGAGAAATGTGCCCCTGTTGGAACTGAACCTATCGAACCAAGCTGTTAGCCTGGGTATTAAAACCAACGCCTACCCTTTTGTACAATTTGAGCACGCAGGCATCCTTTACAATGCTCAACTGGAAAACCAGGACGGTCGTCAATACACCATCCGGCTGAACGATTCCATTTACCCCGTCACCATTTTTGAAGACCAGCCGGGGAACTATATCGTCCGGTATAGTGGGTTTGATTTTACGATCCGGCGGAATGACATCCTGCATAGCGCTGCCGACACTATTGCACCAGCAGCCGCGGTTACATCAAAAACAGGAGCCATCACAGCCCCCATGCCGGGCAAAGTGATCAAAGTGGCAGTGAAAGAAGGCGCCAGTGTTAAAAAAGGCGATTTGTTACTGATCGTTGAAGCGATGAAGATGGAGAATAATATTCTAAGTCCGCAGGATGGAAGGGTAAAAAAAATGAATGTAAAAGAAAATGATAAGGTGACTACTAATATGGGGTTGGTGGAGCTGGATTTCTCAAAAGAGTGATCAAGAAGTCGCGCACTAATGATTGGCCGGGAAACCGAAAAGGCGGAAAGATTTTGGTTTTCGATTAGGTTCCCGTCATAACGACTTCCCGGCCCAAAAAACTTTTTTTAGTCGCCCTTGGTAATAAAAATTTAAGCTAATGGATTTCAACTTAGGTCAGGAACATGAAATGCTCCGGCACATGGTCCGCGAATTTGCAGAAAAAATAATAAAGCCCATTGCACCGGAGCTGGATGAAAAGGAGACCTTTTCTGAGGAGCTTACGCATAAAATGGGTGAACTGGGCCTGCTGGGCATTTACCTTCCTCAAAAATATGGCGGAGCCGGTATGGACTACCTTGCCTATATTATTGCCGTAGAAGAAATAGCCCGTGTGGATGGTTCGCAGGCGGCAACACTGGCCGCACATAACTCACTGGGCATCGGGCCCATTTATAATTATGGAACGGAAGAACAAAAATTAAAATACCTGCCGCCGCTTTGCACCGGAGCTGCGCTTTGGTCTTTTGGTCTGACTGAACCCGGAGCGGGCAGTGATTCGCGCGCTTCAAAAACGACCGCAAAAACGGTGGGCGACCAATGGGTCATTAACGGCAGTAAAATATTCATCACCAACGGCTCCGTAGCCCTTAACCGGGGCACTACGGTGCAAGCCGTAACCAATGAGGTCAACGGCAGAAAGGAGTTCACCACAATTATTGTTGAAAAAGACACACCGGGCTTTACCCAACAGGCGATGCATGGCAAAATGATGTGGCGGGCCAGTGATACCGCTCAACTATTTTTCGATGATTGCCGGGTACCCAAAAACAATACACTGGGACCGGTAGGGGAAGGCTCAAAAATCATGCTGCGCACATTGGATGCAGGCCGGTTAAGTATTGCCGCCATGGGCTTGGGTTGCGCGCAGGGCGCTTTTGAAATGGCTATGACCTATGCGCAGGAGCGGCAGCAGTTTGGAAGCCCTATCTCAAAATTTCAAAACACGCAATTTAAACTGGCGGATATGGCAATGAAAATTGAGCTGGCACGTACGTTCCTGTACAAAGCCTGCTGGTTAAAAGACACCAGTCAATCCTTTACCAAGGAAGCAGCGATGGCCAAACTGTATTGTTCGGAGATAGCGAAAGAAGTAGCCGATACTGCCGTTCAGATACACGGGGGCTATGGACTGATGAAAGAATACAATATCGAGCGGTTTTACAGGGACCAGCGTTTATTACAGATTGGTGAAGGCACATCGGAGGTACAGCACATGGTGATTGCGAAGCATATTGGATTATAGTTCATAGCCAATGGGGCATAGTTCATAGCAAAATCGACGTGTTTAACTATTCACTGTAATCATATAAAAATGGAATGAAAAAGCTAACCTTAAATTTGATTAATATGTCGTTTCGTTTTGAAGATCTAAATGTCTGGCACAGAGCGGTTGATTTATCTAATGAAATCAATACGCTTGTAAAATCTTTCCCTGAAGATGAAAGGTACAGCTTATGCAAACAGATGATGCGTTCGGCTGATTCTGTTGTATTAAACATTGCTGAAGGATCAACCGGGCAATCAATCCCTGAGTATAAACGGTTTCTTAATATTGCATTGCGATCTGCAATTGAAATTGTAGCCGCGCTTTTTCTTGCAAGAAAAAGAGTCTATATAAAAGAAGTAATTTTTAAAAAGTATTATGAAGAATACGAGGTTCTTTGTAAAATGATTACAAAGCTTCGTAATACACTATAACCACGTATAAACCATGAACTATTAGCCATGAACTATGAACTAAAAATAACCGAATGTCCGCGCGATGCGCAACAGGGGCTTCCCTATAGCATTCCGCCCCAACAACGGGCTGCATATATTAACCGGCTGCTACAGGCGGGGTTTGATGTGATCGATTTCGGGAGCTTTGTATCGCCAAAGGCAGTACCGCAAATGGCGGAACCGGATAAAGTATTGACATTGATCGACAAAGAAAACACGAATACAAAATTACTGGCGATCGTGGGCAATGCCCGGGGCGCAGCGGAAGCGGCCAACCAGGATAAAGTAGACATTATCGGTTTCCCCTATTCGATCTCCAATACCTTTTTGCAAAAAAATATTCATTCGGATGCTTCGGCTGTTTTGCATACACTGAATGAAATTACCGATATTGCTTCCCGCTCCGGCAAAGCGCTCCGGGTATACATCAGCATGGCGTTTGGTAATCCTTATGGCGATGAATGGTCGGAGTTTATTTTGCAGGATGCGGCGTACCTTCTCGCCAATAAAGGCGTGCAAACGATCACCTTATCGGATACAACCGGGTTGGGCAGCCCGGAATCCATTTATAAAATATTTACCACCCTGCTGCCGCGTTTTCCAAAAGTAGAATTGGGCTTACACCTTCATACCCTGCCGCAGGAAGCCTATGCAAAAATTGATGCGGCATGGAAAGCCGGCTGCCGCAGCTTCGACGGGGTGATCAATGGTTTTGGTGGCTGTCCGCTCACAGGCTACGAATTATTGGGTAATGTAAACACATTGGAATTGTTGCGGTATTGCCGGGAGCAAAACATACCCACCGGATTGGATGTTAAGCGCGTTCAACAGATCGCGACCGACTATCCCGATTTTGCTTTATTGAGATCGTAGAATGCAGTAACTTACAGACAAACCGGCCGTCATGAAATTTTTTCTTATTGTTTTCCTGATCTTTTGTTCCTGTGGCTCTCAGGCGCAGCAAAGGGATACACTGAATATTGAGGGGTTACATCAGCAAAGAATTGAAACGAACCGAAAAGGCATGTGGGTGTTAACAGGTTGGGGCGCATTGAATATGGGCAGCGGCATTATCGGTGCCTTAAGTACAAAAAATGCAGAGGTCAAAGCATTCCATACCATGAATGCGTTGTGGGGTGTGGTCAATACAGGCATTGGTGTTTTAGGATTACTACGCGCTCAAAAGGAAAAAAGATTATACTTTTCTGATGCTGATAAATACAAGGCCTATAAAAATTCAAAAAAATTATACCTCGTCAACGGCGGGCTGGATGTGTTGTATGTAGGAACCGGTTTGCTCTTAAGAGCAAAAGCTGGTCAGGCAAATAATCCTGCAAGGAACCGTGGTTTTGGTAATTCACTGATCGTTCAGGGCGCCGGACTGTTATTGTTTGATGCCACCATGTATCTCAGTCATCAAAAGCAGCACCGTTACTGGAAAAAAGCAGCACCGGAATTTGCTGTTACAGAAAATGGTTTAGGACTCGTTTATCATTTATAAAAAGCAGAAGCATTAAAAAAACTTTTGGGCCGGGAAAGCGGTAAGACGGTCAATCAGGGGTAAAGGAAAAATAAAAATCTTCCCGTTTTCCCGGCTTCCCGGCTAGCATAAAAACAGACCATCAATATGAATAAAGTAGTAGCCAATGCAACAGAAGCTATTGAAGGCATCAAAGACGGTATGACACTGATGCTGGGCGGCTTTGGATTGTGCGGCATCCCGGAAAACTGTATCAGAGCATTAACTCAAACGGCTGTAAAAGATCTTACCTGCATTTCCAACAATGCGGGGGTGGATGATTTTGGTCTGGGGCTTTTACTCCGAAACAAACAAATCAGGAAAATGATCTCCTCCTATGTAGGAGAAAACGCAGAGTTTGAGCGACAGTTATTACATGGAGAACTGGAAGTGGAGTTGAATCCCCAGGGCACGCTGGCCGAACGCTGCCGGGCGGGTGGCGCGGGCATTCCCGCCTTTTACGTTCCTGCGGGTTATGGTACGGAAGTAGCCAATGGAAAAGAAGTCAGGGAATTTAACGGAAAGCCCCATCTGCTGGAATATGCGCTGATAGCTGATTTCGCCATTGTAAAAGCCTGGAAAGGCGATACGCACGGCAATCTTATCTATAAAGAAACGGCGGCCAATTTTAATCACCCGATGGCAACCGCGGGCAATATCACCATTGCCGAGGTAGAAGAACTGGTTCCCGCAGGACAATTAAATCCCATGCAGATCCATACTCCGGGCATCTTCGTGAACCGGATCTTCCAGGGAGTGGATTATGAGAAACGGATAGAGCAGCTAACCGAGCGATAATTTGAAAGTGTGAAAATGTGGCAATTTGAAAATGCTGCATATTTCATTTTCAAATTTTCAAATTAGCTAATTTTCAAATTAATAACAATGGCCTTAACAAAAGAACAAATAGCACAACGCATTGCGCAGGAATTGCAGGACGGGTACTATGTAAATCTGGGCATTGGTATTCCCACCCTGGTGGCTAATTATATCCCGGAGGGGATGGAAGTAATATTACAATCCGAGAATGGTTTACTGGGCATGGGACCTTTTCCAAAAAAGGGAACAGCGGACCCGGATCTGATCAATGCAGGAAAACAAACGGTAACCATACTACCGGGTGGCGTATTCTTTGATTCGGCTACCAGCTTTGCCATGATCCGTGGCGGACACGTGGACCTTACCGTATTGGGCGCCTTTGAAGTCAGCGATACCGGCGACATCGCCAGTTGGAAAATCCCCGGCAAAATGGTCAAGGGTATGGGCGGCGCTATGGACCTGGTGGCCGCTGCAAAAAACATTATCGTAGCCATGCAGCACACCAGCAAGGACGGCAAATCAAAGCTGCTAAAAGCATGCACCCTGCCCCTCACCGGTGTAAACTGCATTAAAAAAATAGTGACCGACCTGGCGGTGCTGGAAATTACTAATGAGGGGTTTGTGTTACTGGAACGCGCGCCCGGCGTTTCTGTAGATCAGATAAAAAATGCGACAGAAGGGAGACTAGTAATAAAAGGAGCAATCCCCGAAATCACGTTTACAACATAATGAAGTACTCTTTCAACTAGATCAATCGGCCTACCCCAGCAGCCCCGGCTTTTCTTTGAACGTTTTCCAAAGCAATTCTCCAAACAGGGTATTAGACCAGGCAAACCATTTGCGGGTGAACTTTGTGGGATCGTCCTTATGAAAGGATTCATGCATAAAACCGGTGCCGCCATGGGTTTTTTGTAAGGTATCAATACACCACCTGATCTCTTTATCATCAGTCGACGTCAACGCTCGCATGGTGATGCTCATAGGCCAGATCATATCTTTTCCAATATGCGGTCCGCCGATACCTTCGGCCGCTGTTCCTTTAAAGAAAAACGGGTTCTCCGTTGACCATACATAATTGCGCGTCGTTTTATAAACAGGATCATCCCTACGGATCGCGCCCAGGTAAGGTAATCCCAGCAAGCTGGGCACATTTGCATCATCCATCAATACGTGGCTACCATAGGCATTGATCTCATAGGCATATAACTTTCCAAATTGCGGGTGACTGGTAACGGCATATTGTTTCAATGCCGCATCTACTTCATTGGCAAGTTTTAACAGCTCGGCAGCAAGCGCTGTATCCTTTGAAATGACTTTCACTATTTCAGAAGCCTGTTTCAAACTCACTACTGCAAACAGATTGGAGGGGATCAGGTAAGGAAAGATCGTGGCATCATCACTGGGGCGAAACATAGAGCAGATCAACCCAACAGGCTTTGCCGGATAACCGTATCCACCCATCGGCACCCCATCAGTAGCCCAGGAAGTCTTACGTTCAAATTTATACGGCCCGGCATTGTTCTTACGCTGCTGCTCCTTAAAGGTTTTTAAGGTACGGGCAATGCCTTCTTTCCAGCCGGTATCAAATGGAGCGGCATCTCCTGTTGTTTTCCAGAAATGATAGGCCAGTCGAATAGGATAACACAACGAATCGATCTCCCATTTCCGCTCATGAATACCGGGCTTCATATCGGTACTATCCGTCGCCTTCCACTCGCTCACTTTATTATCATCATTATAAAAAGCATTGGCATAAGGGTCTTTCAAAACAAAATGGGTTTGCTTCCGTATTACACCAGCAATCAATTTATGTAAGGCCGGATCCTGTTTTGAAAATTGCAGATAAGGAAACACCTGTGCAGAGCTATCCCTCAGCCACATGGCATCAATATCTCCCGTAATAACATAGGTATCCGGAACGCCGTTTTTCTCCTCATAAAAAACAGTTGTATCCAGCGTATTGGGAAAACAGTTGTTAAACAACCACCCCAGCTCTTTATTTTTTACATGTGACTGAAATTGTTTTATTGCGCTTTCAATCGCTTCACTTTTAAAATGCCGTTGATTGGCCGCAACACGTACTTCCGGAAAGTCAGTTGCCATCCGTCCAAAAGAAGCAGGCGCTGCTATAAGCCCTGCGCCCACTATTCCTGTATGCTGTAAAAAGGTCTTCCGGTTCATAGTTATTGCCTGTTGTATTAATGCTGTTTAAAATCGATTGTAAATCTAATTTTTTTCAGCAATATCCATATAAATTTTATATACCCGGCTGAGGAACATTTCCCAACATCCTTGCATCGCACTCTTGTACTGCATTACTTCTATTATCAGGGCGGACACATAAAATGAAATAATTGTCCATATGTTAATTTTTCAATACTTGTAATACTACTGTCGAATGCCATCCCGATAGAATTATCGGGACATGAATGTGCGCCAAAAGTGCACGATATTCACATCTGTTTTCTTTGAAAAAAGCACAACAGGCAAACCCTTCGTGTATTCGTGGCAGCCCTTTTTGATTTATGTCTCCTCTCTGACCTATCATCGGTGATCGGACCATTTATTGTAACTTTAATAAAACAATAGCCATGACGCATTTCAATCAGGAAGGAACCGTTGTTGTAAAAACCTATAATAATATGGCAGAAGCGCTGGCCGCAAAAGAGCTGCTGGAAGAAAACGGCATCCAGGCGATCGTCGAAGACCTGGATGTGATGGGCCTTTCGCCCCTGGCGGGCATAAAAATAAAAGTATTTTCCGGCGACGAGGAACAGGCCCGGCAACTTTTACAGCCTTCTTAAAAAAATAAAAGACCACCGGTCGTCTTTACCTTTTCATATATAGAGGAATGCAGGGGCATTGTATGCTGGCTTTAAAAAAATTCTGTTTTTACTCAACCTTTTTTAAAGAAAAGTGTCTTGTTGTGCAGCAACAGGTATTGTTTATGAGTTTTAAATAGTAACAGGACAACATTAAGAGTTTATTTAACATTTATTTTTTTTAGTTTTGCAACCATTCCGGCAGGATGGCTGTCAACTATACGGAACGGGTAAAACAGTAATGAGAAAAATAGCGCACATACTTGCTTTATTGATTCTATTTATCAGCAGCAGTGCTGATACTGTGCAAGCCCTGGTTCCCGCCGGGAATAATGCATACGTTTCCACTGTAAATGACCGGCAGCATCATAAGAATAATAACACCCAGGACCTGGGCAATGATCACATTATTACTAACCGGTTCTGCAGTCATTTTATTAACAAAACAGACTTATTTTCCCAAAGGAAATTTTATTCAATCCTTTCGCTGCCTGTTTTTGAACTCGTAGCGTTCCCATCCTGGAGCCATCTAAGCCCTGTATCCAAACAGTTACCCGGCTATGGCCACCTCTTCCTTTACTATCTCTTTTAACCTCCGGGCTATCGCCGTATCCCTCATCCGTTGCCTGTTGCCATAGCAGCCGGGCGGCATGCGTGTGTAGTTATACTACTACACCCTACATACTTTTCAAGTAGTCAAACCCTAATGCTTTTTAATTAAATTGAACATGATAAAAAATGCTGTTTTTTATGCGCTGGCTATTGCAGTCATTGTCAGCGCCTGCCAGGGCAATTCCCAGGAAAATCACACAATCGGTAAAAAAGAGTACCCCATCCTGACGGTTCATCCACGGGATACGACGCTTGCCATTCCTTATGTGGCCAATATACAGGCCGGTCGTAATATAGAACTGCGCCCCCGTATGGACGGGCTGCTGGATAAAATATATATACGGGAAGGGCAATACGTACACAAAGGACAACTGCTGTTCAAAATGAATGATAATGAACTGAGGATAGCGCTCAATAAAGCGGTGGCGGCATATAAAAGTGCCGTAGCCGATGCTAAAGTCGCCCAACTGGAAGTAGACCGGGTGCAAACACTGGTTAATAAAGAAGTGATCACAAAGCCGGAACTGGAACTGGCTATGGCCAAATATAAAGCCCTGCTGGCGAAGGCCGACATTGCCCTGGCAGATAAAAATGCCGTACAACAGCAGATTTCCTATACCCATATTACAGCTCCTTTTGATGGCATTGTAGACCGGATTCCGCTAAAAGAAGGCAGCCTTATTACCACCGGCTCATTGCTGACCACTATTTCTGACATCAGTACCGTGTATGCTTATTTTAATATTTCAGAAAATGAATATTTCCAAACACAACACAAAGGGAATCATGCGCTGCCTGCTGCCGCAATAAACCTGTTATTGCCGGACGGCTCCCGGTACCCCTATGAGGGAGCGCTGGAAGCCGCTGAAAGCGAAATCGACGAGAATACGGGAAATATCGCTTATAAAGCCCGGTTCATCAATCCGAAAAAAACATTGCGCCACGGGGCTTCCGGTAAACTGCTCATCACCCGTCCCCTGCAACATGTTATCCTGCTTCCGCAGAAAACCGTATTTGAGATACAGGATAAAAATTATGTTTTTGTGCTTGACAAAGACAATGTCGCACGCATGAAGAGCATCCAGGTAAATCAGCGGCTGGCCAATTATTATGTGGTTACAGGAGGATTGCATGCAAATGACCGCATCGTTTACGAAGGCATACAAACCATCCGTGAAGGAGAAAAAATCATTCCAAAAACGGATGCTAAAAACACAGCGCAGGACCAAACGCAGCGTATCTGATGCCCGCTACCAAAATCCTATTACTGATTTGCACAAACAGAAAAAATAATGGTTGAAACATTTATAAGAAGACCCGTGCTTTCACTGGTACTTTCGATTTTTATTACCCTGATCGGCGTATTGGCGCTCTTTAGTTTACCGATCACACAATTCCCGGACATCGTTCCTCCTTCTGTTGCAGTAACCGCCCGTTATACCGGCGCCAATGCAGAAGTATCTGTTGATGCCGTGGCCGTACCCCTGGAACGTGCCATCAACGGAGTGCCCGGGATGACTTATATGTCCACGGTGTCCGGCAATGACGGCGTTACCATGATCACTGTATATTTTAAGGTGGGCACCGATCCTGATGTGGCGGCCGTAAATGTACAGAACCGCGTAACTACCGTGCTTGATGAGTTGCCGGAAGAAGTGATCAAAGCGGGTGTAACCACCGAAAAAGAGGTAAACAGCATGCTGATGTACCTCAATGTTACCAGCACAGACACCACAGCCGATGAAGATTTCATTTACAATTTTACCGACATCAATATTCTTAAGGAATTAAAACGGATCGATGGCGTGGGCCGTGCTGAAATTATGGGATCAAAGGATTATGCCATGCGTGTTTGGCTGGATCCCGAAAAACTATTCGCCTACAATGTATCTACTGATGAGGTTATTGCTGCCCTGCGCAACCAGAACGTTTCTGCCGCACCCGGTAAGACCGGGGAAAGTTCCGGAAAAACCAGGAATGCCCTGCAATATGTGCTGCGGTATACAGGAAAATTTTCCGAACCCCGGCAATATGAAAACATTGCCATCCGCTCCAATAGTGATGGTTCCATCCTTAAGCTAAAGGATCTGGCAACCGTAGAATTCGGCGCAATGAGCTATAGTATGGCTTCTAAAAGTGATGGCAAGCCCGCGGCCTCTATTATGATCAAACAACGGCCCGGCTCCAATGCCAGCGAGGTTATTGAAAACATTAAACTAAAAATGGCGGAATTAAAGACCACTACCTTTCCGCCGGGTATGGATTACAGCATGGCCTATGATGTTTCCCGGTTCCTGGATGCTTCGATCAGCGCAGTGCTGCACACCCTTATAGAAGCCTTTATACTGGTAGCGCTTGTTGTTTTTATTTTCCTGCAGGACTGGCGTTCTACACTGATCCCCGTACTGGCCGTTCCCGTAGCCCTCGTGGGCACTCTTGCCTTTATGCTGCTCCTGGGCTTTTCCATTAACCTGCTTACGTTATTTGCCCTGGTGCTGGCTATCGGGATCGTGGTCGATAATGCCATTGTAGTGGTGGAAGCCGTACACGTAAAAATGACGGAAGACCATCTGCCCCCATTGGAAGCTACCATCGCCGCCATGAAAGAAATTACCGGTGCTATTATAGCCATCACGCTGGTAATGGCTGCTGTGTTTGTGCCTGTTGCTTTTCTAACGGGCCCGGTTGGTGTCTTTTACCGGCAGTTCTCACTAACACTCGCATTTGCCATCGTCATCTCCGGCATCAACGCCTTAACCCTTACGCCGGCGCTTTGTGCCCTGATGCTCAAACATACGGAGCCGCGGAAAAAAGGATGGATGGGCCGGTTCTTCAATTCCTTTAATAAGAGATTTGACAAAACCACCGGACAATACCGCGGCCTGCTCCGGAAAATAGCCGGCAGGCGCCTGGTTACGCTAGGTATGCTGGTGCTCTTTTTCCTGGCTACCTGGGGTACCGGCGCTGTATTACCGGGCGGATTTATACCTACGGAAGACCAGGGTATGATCTATGTAAATGTAACCACGCCGCAGGGAGCTACTGTAGAACGTACCGAGCAGGTGCTGGATAAACTCAATAACCTTACCCGTAACATTGAAGGGGTGGAAAGCGTTACCACGCTGGCAGGATACAGTCTTACCAATGAAATAGCCGGCGCTTCTTACGGAATGGCGATGATCAACCTGAAAGCCTGGGATCAACGCAGTAAAAGTGTAAACACGGTGATCAGGGAGATTGAGCAGCGCACGGCACAGCTCACGGATGCCAAAATAGAGGTTTTTGCCCCTCCTACCGTACCGGGATTCGGTAATACCAGCGGATTTGAATTGCGACTGCTGAACAGGGGAAGCGACAACATAACCGGAACCTCGGAGATCACCAAGGCCTTTGTAAAAGCTATTGACAGCACAAAAGAAGTAAACAACGTTTTTACCAGTTTTGACGCTTCTTTTCCCCAGTATCTTATTCATGTGGATTATGATATGGCAGCAAAGAAAAACGTGACCGTGGAAAATGCGATGAATACGTTGCAAACCCTGCTGGGCAGTTATTACGCTACCAACTTTATCCGGTTTAATCAGATGTACAAGGTAATGGTGCAGGCCGGGCCGCAGTTCCGCGCCGAACCGGCAGATGTACTGAACCAGTATGTGAAGAACAGCAAGGGGGAAATGGTTCCTTACTCTTCCTTTATACGTATGGAGCGGGTATATGGACCGGAACAACTGACGCGGTATAATATGTATACCTCGGCGATGATCAATGGGGAACCGGCACCGGGGTATAGCAGCAGCGATGCGATCAAAGCCGTGGAAAAAGTAGCGGCAGCAACCTTACCCCGCGGCTACGACTTTGACTGGAGCGGCATGACCCGCGAAGAAATTCTTTCCGGTAACCAGGCGGTATACATTTTTGCCCTTTGTTTATTGTTTGTATACCTGCTGCTTGCGGCGCAATATGAAAGTTTTCTACTCCCCTTACCCGTTATCCTGAGTTTGCCTGCAGGTATCTTCGGTTCTTTCCTGTTCCTGAAGCTGGCAGGCCTTGATAATAACATTTATGCCCAGGTAGCATTGGTAATGCTGATCGGTTTATTAGGTAAGAATGCAATATTGATTATTGAGTTTGCCATTCAGAGGAGGAAAGAAGGCTATTCTATACGGGCCGCTGCCATTGAAGGCGCCACACAGCGGCTACGGCCTATACTGATGACCTCTTTTGCCTTTGTGGCCGGACTGATACCGCTATGTATGGCAAGCGGGGCAGGTGCGGTCGGCAACCGTTCCATTGGTATTGCGGCGGCCGGAGGCATGCTGACCGGTACGGTGTTCGGACTGCTTATTATTCCCGGACTGTATGTACTTTTTGCCGCCCTTTCCGAAGGCCGTAAAAAGAAAGTAGTTGCCGTTCCCTTGCAGGTTTCTGAAATAAAAATTATTGAAAATGAAAATTAGATCCAATCCTATATACTTTTCCTTATTGGCTTTATCCGGCTTTACTATCGGCTGCAGTGTGCCCAGAACTACTGCTGTTAAACAGGCAACGGCGCTTCCGCAACAGTACACAGCGGCAATGACCGATAGCCTCACGGCAGCGCATTTAACTTTTAAAGATTTCTTTGGCGATCCTTATCTGACGGCATTGATCAAAAAAGTACTGGAGCATAATATAGAAAACCGGATTGCCGGTGAGCAGATAAAAATAGCGGCAGCCTACCTGGAAGCAAGAAAAGCGGCCCTGCTGCCTTCCGTTACAGCCGGCCTGCGCGGTTCCGGAACCCATTATGGTAAATACACCATGGAGGGAGTAGGCAATTTTGATACGAATCTTTCTTCAAATATTGACAGGGATCAGCAGATCCCCACCGCCGTTACGCCCGATTACTGGCTGGGACTGAGCACCTCCTGGGAAATCGATCTCTGGGGAAAACTGGGCAGCCTGCAAACAGCCGCGCGGGAGCGTTTCCTGGCCACCCGGCAGGGAAAAGACCTGTTATCGGCCACCCTGATCACCCATACAGCCACGCTTTACTATGAACTGGTAATGCTGGATAAAGAAACAGCCATCCTGGATAAGAACATCGAATTGCAGAAAAAGGCGCTTGAAATTATAAAGATCCATAAAGAAGTAGGAAGGGCAACGGAACTGGCCGTACAACAGTTTGCCGCCCAACTGGCCAATACCCGGGCAACGCGTTATGCCGTGCAACAGGACATTACTGCCACAGAAAATAAACTCCTGGAGCTTACCGGCGCTTACACCGGTACGGTGCCCCGCAGCACATCAATGGACATCCGCTCTATGTACTATCTGGCCCGCCAGGGGCATCCCCGGCAGTTATTGCAGTACCGGCCGGACATCAAAGCCGCCTACCACGAACTACAGGCCAGCCATGCAGATGCCCGTGCAGCCCGTGCAGCCTTTTTTCCTTCGGTCAACCTGTCGGCCACGGCAGGATTGCAATCTTTTAACATTACCAGGATCCTGGAACCGGCTTCTATTGCATCCGGTTTGATCGCAGGCCTGACAGCGCCTGTTTTCCAGAAAAGACAGTTAACGGCACAATTCAAAATTGCCAGCACCGGGCAGGAAATCGCTTTTCTGAGCTATCAGCAAACCGTAAACAAGGCCTTTCAGGAGGTAAAAACCTTATTGAGTTATATCGATAACAATGAAAAAATAATAACCGAAAAAAATAAAGAGGTAAAGGCCCTTAACAAGGGGGTTGAGGTGTCCAACGATCTGTACTTGACGGCCTATGCCTCCTACCTGGAGATCATTGCTGCCCAAAAGAGTAAGATCAGTGCAGACATGGACCTGCTTAAAGCAGAGCGCGACCAGGCACATGCCTTGATACAGCTCTATAAAGCCCTGGGAGGCGGTGCCGGTTAGGTCGACCTGATTGCGGGTCTCAGGCGAAGCTTACCAGGCTAACCGGCCCCAACAATCCTGAAGGGAGTAACGGATCGTTCTTTTTAAAAGGAATATTGGTATGCGTTCTTCTTTGCTCCACAGGTAATGCGGCATCACCGATCAACCTATTGGGCCAGAGGTTGATCACTTCAATGCGAACATCATTACTACCACGCTTTAGCGCAGAAGTTATTTCCACGCGCCAGGGTGCCGTCCATACAATGCCGAAATCTTTTTCGTTTAGCCATACGCGGCAGATATTCTTGACAACGCCCAACTCAAGAAATAAAGGGTTTGTCGGCAATGCATCGTTAAAAGAGAACTGTTTACGATAAACCGCTTTACCCGAATAATGGCGAATGCCTACGTCCGGATGATGGCTCCAGTCCTGCAGGTCTTCAAAAACAATAGTTGCAGGACCGCCCCATTGGGGATCGAAGCTTACCTTCCAGGAACCGGTAAGCTCCTGCAGTTTACGCCGTCCGCCGGCTTGTTGCCATGGATCCGGTGCACTTGGAAGACCTTTTGTTTTTACTTTAGGGAATACCACGAATACAGATTGAAACACATCCAGGTTCAATGTTATTTTAATACGGCCGGCCTCTTCTTTATATAGCGGAAGCCACCGTTTTCCCGAAACAGCATCCCAAAGCTCCGGCTGACGGCCGGTTGCGCGAAACAGACAGTCGCTCTGTACCGCCTCTTTTTTCCGGTTGGTGAGGAAATAGATCTCAGCATTCCCTGTAGTACGGTGAATAAAATCGATCCAGGCATTGCGGTTGGTAGCTTCAAAATCAGGTTGATAGTGCATCCTTTGCAATATTGCCCGTATGGACCCGGGATAAAACAGGCGCCCTTTACCAACTGGTATCCCGTTGGATGCAACGGCATCCTTCCACAATGATTTTGCTATCTGCTGAATCGCTGCATCGCATTGCGGGTAATTGGTCAGGCCGGAGTCTGTTTGCGGCGGAGCACCCATTACCAGCGCACCTGCCTCCAAAAGCGCTTTTATCTTTTTCAGTACGGCAACCGGCATGCGGCTGCTTTCGGGCAACACAAGCATCCGGTATTGCATACCATCCGGCAACACCAGTTTCCCATCGCGTACATTAATCCGCTCTAACAATACTTCTGCATTACATACATCATAATCATATCCTTTACCTAATGTAGCTGGAATGTGTTTTTGCGCTACCAGGTTGGGCGCTATATCTCCATTATAAAATAACACATCGGCTACAAAATGCCCGGTCCGCAGCAACTGCTGACTGCGCGCCACATAGGAAAAGAAGGGCGCAGCAAATTCCCACCAGGTAACATTAGGATTAAAATGGGTGCCTGCACCATATTCATAGCCCGGCAATCCGTCTTTGGGTCTTGTTGCGGTAGATGTATGGATCACAATGCGGTTGATCCCTTCACAAAAAGCACGATCCAGCGCCTGTTTCAGCGAGCCCGGGTAATCCAGCCAGTGCCGGAAACTGGTAAAAGCCTCTGCCGACGCCAGTTTACGACCATAGATATGCGCTGCCGATGCTACCATCTTTGTTACTTTATTCTGCCCGAAATCCAACCGGGAGACCCCATAGGATTTATCATCTGTTAAATTTTCGGGGTCTTCATGTTTGGGCGCCAGCCAGAATTCACCAGCAGGCAGATCACTACGCCCAAGGTTTTTTAACCCATCGATACAGATCGTTCCGGAGCGGCTGGGACCGGCAGCTTCGTTCTGCACCAACATACCGTGCTGGTGACAAAGCTTTGCAAAGTGCCCGTAGTGATCATCCGCCATGCAATCAGCAATGGTCCGGCGGTAATCATTCAAAAAGCGATCGGATATTTCCGCATTGCCCATTATATATCCCGATAACACCGGCAGGTAGGGTGTTGCATCATACCCGCGGTACTGCCGGAATTTTTCAAGGACCTGTTCCGTCCAGTTAGGAAAACCGTCTTCAAAACTATCATCGCAGAAATAAGCCGGCTTCGCTCCTACTTTTGCCGCCTCTTCTATGAATACTTTTCCCAGGTGCTCAAACTGGAGCTCCACTCCTTTTTTATCAAACCAGTCGATAGATAACCCGTCCGCTTCGGGTTGGGCGATCATCAGTTTTGATCCGGTCATCCTGTGCCCCGTACGCACAACCGTCCACGTGCCGGGGGGTACTTCCCACCGCAGTTGCCCGGTTGCATCCATCTTACCGGAGAGATCGATCACATCCGTTAAAGGGATCGCCGCATCGCCGGCTGCATTCGGCCAGGGCGTCTGAACAGGGTCCGTGATCTCAAATGATTTTGCAAAATTACTGGCATCTTTCCGGTTGGTTTTTGCTTCCAGCAACGCGGCACGGCTGCCGGTTAATTTATGTTCTTTCCCTGAAGTCCGGATAGCCACAACAGCCGTATCCCGGTAATCCAGTTGTGCCAGGGGAAGGTCAATATATTCTTTATATCCTGGCGGGTTAAAAACCTTATCATACCCCACGCGATTGCCCGGCAGCGGTAAGACTCCGGCAAATGACTGCGGGCCTTTTAACTCCACGGTGGATTGCAGGTACCACCGGCCGGCGTTTTCCGGTTTGATCCAGGGGCCGCCCATACACCAGCCAGAGCTCAGATTGATACCTACCTCAATATTCAGGCGTTTCGCCTCTTTCATGGCAAAGCGATACAACGCCTTCCATTCTTCTGACAGCAATTTCGCTCCCTGCGGAATGCGGGCGCCGCCCAATCCGTCTGCTGAGTTTACCAGCAATACACCACCCATTCCTTTTGCCTTAAAGGCCTCCAGATCTCTACGGATACCTTCTTCGTCTACCAGCCCATTAAACCACCACCAATAGCAGGAAGAACGCGCGGTTTCAGGTGGCGTAACAAAATTCCTGAATAACGAATCACTGGTATCAAAAGCGGCCAGGGCCCTAACCGGCAACTGCTGCACCAGCACGGAATGAAAACCCGCCAACCCGCTGATCTTTAGAAAACTTCTTCTTTTTAGATGCATAGCTGTTTTATATATTGAAGTTTAAACGTTGTGCACAGCTATCCGATGCTGGTTGCTGGATCCTGGATACTTGATCCCGGGTGCCAGATACTCGATACTTTATATATTTTGGGCGGCCAGTTGGGATCGGATAAAACAATCGTCATTTTACTTCTTCAAACGGACCAGCGGGCAGCCCCGTCCAACGATACAGCCGGAGGTTGCAATATTGTTTTTTATTTTTAGTAACCCCGTTTTGAGAAATATAAAAATAGCCATTACCTAACGCAAACAAACCGGTAGACCCCCATGGAAAATACCAGCCATATACACCGCTTTTTTTATCATGACTGCCGGCTGCCGCCAGTTGCAGTACTTCCCCTTTTTCACCATTATCAAATCCTTTCAACGCCTGCTGTACCGGGCTTTTGGAGCCGTCTATTGCAAACAGGCTGTAATTGGGGAACGATGCTTTTTTCCCTGCATAAACAGCAGCCAGCCAATACCCGGTGCCCGGGTCGTATTCTAAATTCTGAATGCCATAGCTGGTATTCCCGGTATAAAGAAAGTATTTATTCAGCGGCCTATCCGGCCCGGTTTTATTAAAGCCCGTTTGCGACAGCGGTCGCTCATACTGCCGGAGGTTGTCCGGATCATATTGCAGCAGCACCTGGTAATCATTATCCGTTCGGGATGTATCGCCGTATACGCCATAGGCCAGATTCAAAAAATTCTTTCCTCTTTTTTGCCCGAACTGAGGACCAAAAGCAATACCATCAATACCGCTGCATCCATAACGGTGTTCGACCTGTTTGCCTTTATTCCTGACGGTGGCCTTATAATCATCAGCCACTTCTTTCAAATAAACCGTATGAATGATGTTATCTTTTTCAGCGCTCATACCCGGCCGGGTTATTTTATCCCCATCAAAAATGGCGATGTAAAAAGAGCTTTCCTTGTTTTGCTCTTTCGTTTCATCTCCCAGCCCCTTTAAAATTCCTTTACCGATCTGATCGTTTTTATATTCCAATGAGGCATAAATGCGACCGTCCTCCGGGTTTATATCCAGGCACCCCAGGTGCCCGATAAAACCATCCACACTTCCGATGAGCTCACCTTTTAAGTTGGTCTTTACCAGGCTTGTTGTAAACGAAAAATAAGCATAGCCGCGTTTGGTGTCCACAACCACGCCCTGCACATGAAAATTACCTTCTTCTCTGTAAATGCTGCGCGGAAGATTGCTTAAAGAAAACTGTTCCTTTTTGTTATGAGGGTATTGGCCTTGCTGAGCTGTTTTGCAGCTCCATAAGATCAAAATGAGAAGGCATAACACCCCATGGATGCGGATATTCATTTGATGCGTATTATAATGCGGTTGTGTTTAGTTTTTTGAGCGTCAGCACATTTTCATCATCCAGTTCAAAATAGGACACCGCGGAGTTTTCCATATCGAAACGCCGGTAATTAGATAACGGCATGCCCATTTTTGCTGCGAGGTACAACCGGTTGATACCATTATGCGCTACTACCATTACCAATTGTCCATTATGCTTTCGGTGCAACTCTTCAAAAAAGTCATTCACCCGTTTTACAATCTCGCCACCGGTTTCGCCGGTACCCCCTGCCCTTGCTACCCCCGGATCCTTCATCCATGCCGCCCAAAGCGAAGGATCTTCGGCATTAAATTCTTCTTTTGTTTTTCCTTCCCACAAACCAAAATCGGCTTCTATAAGGCGTTCATCGGTTATGACGCTATGGTCACCCGATGCGATCGCAGCCGTTCTGCGGGCACGTTGCAGAGGGGATGAATAAACGGCATCCACGGGTATATTTTTCAACGCTTCAAACACTTTTCCCGCCTGTGCTATTCCTTTTTCCGTAAGCCCGATATCGGTTCTGCCGCAATACCGGTTCCCATCTGCATTATACGCCGTTTCGCCGTGTCGCAATAAAATCACTTTTAACATCCTGGTTATTATTTATACAAAAATAAAGCTCATTTTTTTCTTCGTATCGGTCCGTAATGAACCATTAAGATTAAAGTTCATTAAGTGATTAACTAAACTTAATACACATTAATTTATAAATCCCCGTTCCTTCATTATTTCCAGGAACAGCCTGTACTGATCATCGTACTGCTGTTTCAAAACAGTTCGCGGCTGTACCCATTTTTCTGCCTGGGTCAGCGCTATCGTGGCTTCGGTTATATCTTTGAAGCAGGTAGTTGATGCTGCTACAATGGCCGCTCCCACCGCACCGGAAACGTATTTCATTTTGTAAACTGGTTTTTGCAAAACATCACTACGGATCTGCAACCAACTATCACTGTTGCTGGCGCCTCCGGCGGTATAAATGGCTTCCACTTTTTCCCCGGAAAGCAATTCAATCAACTCGTAGGCATACCGTTCTGCAAACGCCACCCCTTCCATGTTGGCGGTGTACAACATTTCCTTCGACACGTCTTCAGGACCAAAACCCTTTGCCTCCGGCGCCACAAAAGGAAACCGTTCTCCTTTTTGGATCAGGGGATAGGCGACCCGGCCGGTTGGCGTTAAAGAAACTGCCGACTGGTTATAATGCTCCAGCTCTTCTTTAAAGCCTGCTGAAACCCAGTCTGCACCAATATTCCCCGCACCCCCGGGCATCCAGTAACCAGCAGGGTGGCGGTGGTTGTATAAACGATTCAACGGGTCAATAATTTCTTTTTCTGTCACCCCCTTTATTACCATTGTGGTGCCGATGGTCGTATTCCACTGCCCGGGCTTTATGGCACCCGACGCCACCTGAGAGGCACAGCCATCGGTGATACCGGTGGTAACGGCCACATCGGCCGGCAGCCCCAGTTCGTTTGCCAGGTCCGCCGTCAGCTTTCCTATTACCGTTCCGGAAGGCTGCACTTCCTGCAACCATTCTTTTTTTATTCCCAATGTTTCGCTGATGTAATCCGGCCACTTCAACGCCGACAAATCATATCCTGACTTCAGGACATTAGTATAATCCGTAACATTCCATACGCCACATAATTTTCCTGTAATAAAATCCGCGGCATGGATCCATTTAAAAATATGTGCCGCTTTTTCGGGAAAAGTTTCAGCGAACCATACCATCTTGGACAGTCCTGTTGAAGTGCTGAAGCCGGTAAACCCATGTGACTGGAACTGCTGCGCTGCAGCCGTACATTTTTTTGCCTGGGCGCCGGAACGCTGATCGCTATACATAATTGCCGGATGCAGCGGGCGGTATTGCTGATCCATGGGGATCACGGTGCCCGATGTTGAATCTACTGCAACGGCCCGGATCCTGTTCCGTTGTTCCGGCTGCAGTTGCGCCGCTGCCTTACTTAAACAGGATCGGCAAATAGTCCACCATTCACCGGGATCCTGTTCCATACGCATGGCAGGCGACAATATAAAGCCTTGTTCCGCGTTGGCAATGATCGTTCCTTTTTCGTCCAGTATCACTACCCGTAATCCCTGGGTTCCCAGGTCAACCCCAATAAAATATGTATCACTCATTTAGAAAATCTTCTTTAATAATTCCCGGTGCGTTTTCCAACGGTCGTAAAAATGTTGATGTTCCGTACCAGCGGACGGCTGCACCCGGTCATATGCCTTTGTTTGCTCCGCTTCAATCCCCAATGTGTTATTACAGATCATCATGCCGCCTGCCACCGAAGCATGGCGGTAATGGTCGCGGATGCGGACTTCTTTGCCCGTTAGATCAGCAATAAACTGTCGCAGCATTTTACTTTCCATACCGCCGCCACAGGTCCAGATATACGGTTGTTCATTGGGCGTGACGGAAACCAGCGTTTTATAATTTTCAAAAATGCTGCAGGCAATATCCCACAAAGTGGCCCAAACCAAACCCGCCCGGGACAACTCATGGTTAACGGGCGTATTGAAAATAAACCCGCCTTTGATCAACGGCTCTTTTTCATCGGCCAGCAATGATCCCAATGAGGCCACGCATTGAAAATCTGTTAGTGATCGTAATTCGTTTTCAATTACTTCATATCCTTCATTTGGATAGAATATTTTTTTCAGGCGTTGATAATTCAGCCCGGTTACACCGGCATTGGCTTCTACCATATAACTGTTGTCATCAATATATCTGCCCGTCCAGGTGCGTTGTGCATTATCAAGGTCATAAGAAGCGGATAATTTAATGATCGGCGTGGTGGTTCCGGAAACGATCACCAGGTCCCCCGCCTGTGCGCAGGTACTCAATACCGCCAGTTGTGTATCGGCTCCCCCAACGATCACTTTTGCATCCCGGCTTATCGACAGCGCTTCAGCAAGCGGCTGCCGGATCTGCCCTAGCACGGTACCAGAGCTGGTTAGCGGCGGTAATAGTGATAACGGGAACGAAAATAATTCACACAATGATTCCGACCAGGCCCGCCGCTCTACATCATATAAAAGGGTTTCAGAAGCCTGCGAGTGTTCATAGTGTTCCACGCCGCAGAACATATATTCCACCCAATCGCTGATGCTCAGAAACGTATCCAGTTGTTGCCACCATTCTTCTCTTCCTTCCCGCAACCCGACCAACTTAAATGCTGAAAAAAGTGAGGTGGGATAACGTCCTGTTAAGCCGTACACCTGCTCTTTATTATCGAGTATCTCCTCCCATTCTCTTCCCCGGTGATCGATATTGGGCATCCCTACCACCGGCATACCGGCCTTGTCCAATACTACAATCCCTTCCCGCTGACTGGTGGCAGTAATGGCAAGGATCTTTACCAGGCCTGCCTGTTTTAATGCCACCGCTGTAAGCTCCAGTACCTGGTTCCATAATAACTGCGGATCGAAATAAATGGAATCGCCATAGCGGTCGTCCCTTATATAGGCAATATCTTCCCGGGCCACTCCTAAAATAGCACCATCGGTTGCAATAACCGCCGCGCGCAGGTTGCCGGTGCCAAAGTCGATAATAATGTATGCGTTTTTTAAAGTCATAATTATTGATTGAATCTATTGTAATAAACCGACCGGTTGCGTTTGAGCCCAGTTCAATAATTTTTCATTGAGGATGGTAACATGATGGTCTTCCACTTCATCCGTTGCGCCGGCAGTATGCGGAGTGGCTAATACATTCGGATGGTCGATCAGCCGGTAATCAATAGCATCCGGAGGTTCATGATCAAATACATCAAGAATGGCACCGCGGATCCTGTTATTCTCGATAGCTTCCAGCAACGCATTGCGATCTACCACACTGGCCCTTGCCGTATTGATAAAAAGGGCGCCCGGTTTCATCTTATCGATAAGCTTTTTATCAATCATACCAATGGTAGAAGCGTTTACCGGCAGGTGTATGGAAACGATATCACTTGTTTCAAACACTTCATCTAAACCCACCTGCTCATAACCGTTGAAAGAACCATCGATAAAAGGATCATAAAATTTTACGGGGCAGGGAAAAGCTTTTACCATACCTGCAATACGCTGCCCAACGGCACCAAAGCCCACCATTCCGATCGTTTTACCCGCCAGCTCATTTCCTTTAAACTGAAGATAAGAGGCATGCGCTCCTTTTTGCCAGTTGCGCCCTTTCAGCCATTCCATTGCCGGCAGTGTTTTGCGCAAAAAGGTGATCACGTTCGCAATAAATAATTCCGCCACCGCCTGTGCATTTCTTGCCGGGGTATGAAACACTTCAATACCCAGTTCCGTTGCAGTTTTTACTGCCACATTAGACGGGGTTCCGCGGCATACCCCAATGAACTGCAAACGGGGGTGCTTGCGGATCACCTCATCCGTAACGTCATCATGTTCGGTAATAAGCGCATCCGCCTGTGTTTCGTCCAGCAACCGGTTCAGTTCTGCTGCGTTAAAAGCACGTCCATTCTCTTTCCATACTTTGTAGATCACTTTTCCAAAACGGGATTCCAGTTCCCGGCGTCCCGCTTCATTATAGGGCGCTGTAATTAAAATAGTCATATAATGATTGAATTCTTATTAAATAGTTGATGTTGTTAATTCCGCGTCGGCATTTTGTACCTCCTCTTTTTTGGGCAGGGAGATAAACTTTGTAAGCAGCGCGCTAACAAAATACAGGATCGCCAGGATCCAGATCACGCCTGCATTTCCGGCAGAGCCGATAAAAAGCCGAACGATCAGCGGGCCAGCAAACACCGACAAACCGGCGCCCAGGTTCAGAAATGCCATGGCAGCACCTTTCCCTTTAGGTACCAGGGAGGGAACGAGCGCAGACAATGGCACATAACCCGCCAGCAACGCCCCCCACAGCACACCGCTTAGCAACACCATGAAAAAATTGCCGTCAAACAACTGGGGCGAGTAATAAAATAACAAAGTAGTTAAACCGCAACCGACGCCGCCAAACAGGGAAATAGTCCTGCGCCATCCAAGCCGGTCGCCTACAAAACCGAATATGAGGTTAAAAATGATATTTGCAGTAAAAATAGTTCCCCAGATCTTCAGCCAGTCGCTGGTGGTAAAGCCATATTTTTCAAAATAAAGGGGCATAAACACGGGAAAGGCAAACTGCGCCGTGGTATTGATGGTACGCACAATACCTCCTAAAAAAACCTTGGGTTCCTTTACGGCTATTTTGATGCTATCCACCAGTTCCCGGAGTTTGTCCTGTGTGCCCGTTTTTTTGATCCGGTCACGATTGATCAACAGTGCGAACAAGGTTCCCAGGGTTACCCAAAAAAGCGAGGTCCATAAGGTGTTAATATGGCCCATCTTTTCGATAGCCCAACTCGCATAATAAGCGCCGAAAACATTCAGTCCCCCGGTAAATACAAACCAGAACCATCCTACCGCGGTGCCCAGCTTGCTTTGCGGTGTCCGGTACGTGATCCATACCAGGAAGGTATAGGCAAACAAGGGGTAGCCAAATCCGCGGATAGCGTAGGTAAGCAACATCACGCTGAAGTCCAGGTTTTTAAGTCCCAGCCCTACAAATCCGAAGGTTCCTGCTACAAAAAGCAAAAACCCCGCCCACATCGCTTTCCGTACGCCCAGACCTTCAGCAAGGATCCCGGACAGAAAGGAAGATAAGGCCACTGTAAGACCATAGACACTAAAGAGGGTTGCCGATTGTTCGATGGTCAGCCCACGATCGTGGATGAGATAAGGACTTAGCCAGCCCTGCTCTACGCCGTCGCCCATCATAAAGATCAGGATACCTAAGTAGCCCCAGGCCAGGTTTTGAGGTAATCCTATTTTGGCAAAAAAGCCTGTGAGTTTTACATTATTATTCATATTATGCAAGTAAATTTAAACAAAAATAAATATATTTAAATATTTTTAAAAATAAAATTTAAATTAAAAATCAGCGAACTTTATATTTGTTTTAAATATTAAAAAATGGCAGTAAGAACAATCACTGAGCGGCATGAGCATATCTTAAACAAAATCAGCAAAAAAGGCAAACTGAATATTGATGATCTGGCTGCCGAAATGAAAGTATCCGGGGTAACCATTCGAAAGGACCTTAAAATGCTAGAGGAAAAAAACCTGTTATTCAGAACAAAGGGGGGCGCCTCGCTCAATAATCCCTATGCCGGGGACAAGCCCATCAACGAAAAAGAATTCATTAATATTGATGAAAAGAAAAAAATAGCAAAAGCGGCTTTACCCCTGATAAAAAATGCCGACTCTATTATGATCGGTTCGGGCACCACCGCATTTTCCTTAGCAGCAGCGCTTCACCCTCAGCATAAATTAACGGTTATCACGCCTGCGCTTAAAGTGGGGCTGGAGCTCAGCAACCGGAACAATGTGGAAGTGTTGCAACTGGGCGGTGTGATCCGGCCTAATTCCTCTTCCGTAGCCGGCGGATACGCGTTCCAGGTATTAGAGGACATCTCCTGCGAAATTCTTTTCCTGGGGATTGATGGGATCGACCTGGATCATGGTGCCACGATTTCGAACCTGGCAGAAGCCACCTTAAACAGAAAGATGATTGACACGGCCCAGACGCTGGTATTGCTGGCAGACAGTTCAAAATTTAACCGCCGGGGCGTGGCTAAAATATGCACGATTGAACAGGTTAGCTATATTGTTACGGATGATAAAATACCGGCCCACCTGGTAAACCAATTTGAAGATAAGGGCATTAAAATGATTATCAGTTAATACCCACACTGATCATCAATCAAACCTGAACGTAAATTCATTTCGTACATCTTTTTTCCATGCTAAGGACTGCGTGGCGGGCGAAATTCCGAAGAGCGGTGAAAACGTTTTTACTTTCACCGTTTTTCCGTCCGGGAAAAATTCAAGAATACGCAGCCATCCATCGCCCCCGTTTCCATAACGGTGCCCGCCGCCCATTGACTGCGCATCAAACAGCAACTGATGAACCGTTTTACCAGCGGCATTTTTGTCTTTCCGGTATCCTTCGCCCGAAATATGGCCACACAACACCAGCTCAATATTGGAAGCAGGCTGCACTGCTTTTTCCCAGACCTGCTGCCCATTATTAGCATCTGGCAATTTGATCCGTGGCGACTTCCGGATCATATTATTAACATTATACGGTTCCCACCAGATCCAGTTCACTTCACCCGTGGTACGTTTATCCTTTGTATTTAAAAATTCATGTGTGGACAGGATCACCCGGTGCTTCTGGTATTGCTGAAGGGCCGCTACGTTTTTTGCCCATGTGAGCACCGTATCCCTTGGGCCATCCTCCACGGTCATAAACAAATAATCTTTCCCGTTCAATCCTTTTATTTCATATGCCGCATTTTCCAGCGTGGGCTGCCCCTGCCCGTTCCGGGTATTCTGAACCAGTAGTTTTTGGTTCAGATAATTTTTTTCAGGAACAAAGAACTGGCTGTATTGGGAGGTGCGGTTCCCCTGCCGGTCTATACTATAATCATGATTGCCCGTTGCTGCGATATACGGCACTTTCCCATCCAGTTTGCCAAAAGCCCTGGAAACATATTCCCATTGGCTTTTTGAAGTTTGATCGCCATCATAATCATTGGTGATCTTTCCATCATTTTCCACCAGATCCCCCACCCCCATTACCATCTTTATATTGAGCGTATCAATATTGTCCACAATCCATGCCATCATAAGATCGATCAATGGCTGATTCCGCTGCCACTTTACATAATTCTGCAGGTCGGGCACCATGATCAATGACCAGGATCCATTCTGCTCCAGCGCAGGCTTTTTATAATTTCCCTGACAAAAGGCAACCGTTGAAATCAATAAACATGAAAGTATACATCCTGATATTCTTTTTTTCATTCCAGTTATTTTTATTCAATAACAAAATCGGTCTGCATAAAAAAATGATCACTGGGGTATTTCCCATTCAAACGATCTTTAAGGATAAGGGCATTTACCGGTGCTGCCTTTCCCCGGTACCAGATATAATCAATCCTTCCTTTAGAAGGGCCTTTTTCATAATCAATGCCCTGGAACTCATGACCGGTAAATCCTGCCTCCTTTCTTCCATGAATCGTCTCATAGCTTTCTTTCCAACCCCCGTTCCGCACCGGATCAAGCACCTTACTGTCAAACCTGCTATTAAAATCGCCGGTGAGTATCTGGGTATATTCCGGCAGGTACTGCGCGCTTTCCTCCACCACCATCTTTGCCTGCCGGATCTTTGCTTCAGCGGAGATATGATCCAGATGCAGGTTGATCATTCTTATCTCTTTCCCGGTTTTTCTTTCCCTGAGCCTCACCCAGTTCGCATGCCGGGCCCTGGCGGTTTCCCAGGACTTACTTCCTGCTACCAACGGTGTTTCTGAAAGCCAGTACGTGCCACCCGTAAGTAATTCGTACCGGTCTCTGGAAAAGAGTATCGGGTTCTTGGCGATGCCGTAATAGCCGGTCGGGTGCAGGTCCATCTCCGGGCCGTCAAAACCGAATAACTGGTAGGAAGGAAAATACTTCCGGAGATCATCTGCCTGTACATTGAACACTTCCTGCAGACCGACAATATCCGGTTGTTTGTCTTTGATCATCTTCAGGCAAACCGCTTTCCGTACAGACCAGCCCACTCCTTTTGTTTCATCCTCATCAAGCGGCACACGGATGTTGCAGCTCAACACACGATGTGTGCGGGCTTTACCGGGTGAAATTCCTGCATCCTTACTGAAAACAGGTAATACCGGCAATAATGCAGCAGCGCCCATACCTTTCAAAAAACGTCTTCTACCAAATGACATCATTTCTGAATTATTTTAATTTATGATACCGGTTCTTCCGGAAAAGGACGCAGGTAGGCCCCCTTATTGAGGAGCTCCTCCTGCAATTTCTTTACATCAATAGCTGCCGGTTGTACCCCTGCCCTTACAGCCATTTTTGCCGCACGCCCGGCGGCTTCGCCCATCGCCATACAGGGCGCCATTACGCGGATGGCAGACATGGCTTCATGGGTTGCGGAAATGCAGCGCCCGGCCACAATAAGGTTTTTAATTTTTTGAGGGATCAATGAACGAAAAGGAATATCATAGCAATCACCGCACCATTCCAGCGTACAACCACCTCCCTGCGGATGGTGAATATCCAGCGGGTAGCTGGCCACCGCTATTGCATCTTCAAAATGGCGGCAGCTCATAATGTCTTCCCGGGTCATGGTATAATGCCCCTGTATCCGCCTTGTTTCCCTGATGCCGATGAAAGGGGCCGTTTTCAGAAAGTAGGCTTGCTCAAAGCCCGGTACATATTGGATGAGGTATTGCTGAATATCCTGTATCTGGTGGCGGCCCTCAATTTCCCCATACGTAAGGCTGCCGGGATCCGTGCCGTTTACACCGTTCACACGCGTCATATTTACCCACACTTCTCCTTTGCGCAACCCGGTGATAAGAATAGTACGCTCTGTTGTCAATGTCAGTCCCGCCTCCTGCGCTTTTTTTACCAGGTTGCGCATCCCTACCAATACGAACTGGTTGTTCTGACCGAAGTATTCAGCCGGTATAAAATCGGTCAGATAGGTCCTGGGCTCTTCGGCAATGCTTGTACGCAATTTCTCTGTATCTACCCCGCCCAGGCAAAACATCAGTGTCGGGGGCTGCACGCCTCCCTGTTCATTCCCGTATTCGCAGGGAACGCCTGCACGATAAGCCACATCGGCGTCGCCACTGCAATCTATGACTGTTTTAGCCAATATTGCTTCACGCCCCGCTTTGCTTTCGATGATCACGCCTTTCAATTCATCACCCTCCATTATTACTCCCACACAAAAGGCATAGAACAATACGTCCACGTTGTTTTCCACCAGCATTTGCAGCGCCACTGTTTTTACGGCTTCCGGTTCCACCAACGTAAGGCTCATATGCAACGGGCAGGGCCGGTGCTCGCTGGAGGCCCGGACTGCTTTTAACCGGTCAATGAATTGTTGCGGGAGGCCTTTGATAATCTGGTTCCCTTTCTGTCCAAGAAATCCAAGTATGGGCAAACCAATAGTCATATTGCCTCCAACAAAACTGCGGCTTTCTATCAGCATTACATTTAATCCGTCCTCCGCCGCTGCCAGCGCAGCCATAATTCCCGAAGGCCCCCCGCCAATCACCAGTACATCAGTTTCTTTTCTCACTGCAATTTCCCTGGCCGGCTCTACGATTGTTTTTGACATATTATTTTTTATTTATTGTTTGCTGCCCGGCCTGGCGGTTTTTCAGGCCGCACCATCGTCCACAGGATCAATACCGCCAACGGATGCAGAAAGGCCATGGCAATGAATATTTTTCCGGCACCCAATGTGCCGATGAACTGCCCAACAAAATAATTAAACAGCACTGCGCCCAGCGCACCAAACCCTCCTGCAATGCCCAACACGCTTGCCACATTTTTTACCGGAAAAGCTTCTGCCACCACTACACTGATCGTAAACAACCAGCTCAGGCACGCAATTGCCACAATACTGAATACAATTAATGTAGACCATGCCCCGTTCAGGTAAGGCGTCAGCGCGCACAACGGACTCAGAAAAGCCACGCGGGTAAGCATCCGTTTTCTTGCCCTTAAGGGAGCGCAACCTTTTCTTACCATTTTATCTGACCATGCAGAAGTGCCAATAGCACCCAGGTCTGCAAACAAAAACGGTATCCAGCCAACCATACCTACCTGTGCCAATGTAAGCCCTGAGGATTCCTGCAAATAACCCGGCAGCCAGAAAAGACAGAAATACCATACGGGATCGCTGACAAAACGTATTAATAAAATGCCCCACAAGCTACGGGTACTCCATAACTGCTTCCATTGAAAGGATTCTGCTGTTGTCGTTGCCCCCGCAGAAGAAGCAGTGGCCTCCTGCAGGATATGTGCCGGAGGATCTCTATAGATCAGTTTCCAGGATATGGCAATAAATACCCCGATGGTTCCCATTGTAATAAAAGCAATCTTCCAGCTATACGTGAGAGACAGCCATGCAATGACGGGTGGTGCAATAATGGCTCCTATGGAACTTCCTGCTACACAAAGGCTATTGGCCGTAGCACGCAATTTACCAGGGAACCACATCGCAATGACCTTTAACTGCGCGGGAAAATTAGTAGGCTCTGCCGTTCCCAGTAATCCGCGAAAAAAACCGAACTGGCCAATTGTCCTGGACAAACCGCCACCAATGCAGGCCAATGCCCAGGTAATAATTCCATAAAACATTACCATACAGGCGCCAAACCGGTCAACCAGCCAACCTGTAACAGGGTACATTATTGCATAACAAATAGTAAAAATATTCAGGAGCATTGCATAGCCGCTGTCATTCAGACTAAATTCCGATTTCAGCACCGGTTTGAGTATGGAAACGATCTGCCGGTCTACATAGTTAAACACTATGGCCAGAAAAATAATGGCGATAATAAACCAGCGTCTTCTTTCAGGGCTAAGGGATCTTTTCATCCGATACAATTATTATTAGCGCTACAGCATACTTTTATGTTGTAAGGCAGTAGTTTTTTCATAATGATCCGAGTTTTCCCCTTTCGATTTTTATTTGGCAAATGGGTTATCAGCCCTATACATTAAAGCAAACATTTGAAAAAAATTGATCAAAACATCTTTTACGATCCGTTCAAGGCTTAAAATCAACCAAAACTAAACCAAATATAATGTAATTAAACTTATTTAAACATTGAAAATTAAAAAGAGAAATTGCTGATCATTTTTAAATACGCCACGCCATTCTCCCACACAGGTGAGGGATACTAAGCAAGCTTAAAAAGCAAAGTAGATATCGGCGGTCTGGAAGAAGCCAATCCATGTCCCGGGTTCAGCGGGCAGAGCGGGTCTTAAAATGTTGCAGAAGGAGATCTTGCAACCCCTTTATCGTAGTGGCAAACAGTGTCCAGTTCAATAAATACCGGATTAAAAAAACGCAGTCCTTATCCTGTATGGTACATTGGAATCCATAAGGAAATTGCTGCGGGAATACATGCTGCAGAAAAAGGGCGCCGGCACTAATGCCACCTGAAGTTTTACCGCCGAATGTAGCGTCATCGTTATTTTTGGCGCGGCTGATGCATCATTCCATTTTCGATAACCACTGCCAGCTCTTTCCAGGGCATACGCTGTGTAACATACACCGCATTCCCCGCCGGATCTTCTATCCATCCATTAGCGCCATTCCGTTCAACGGTGATCGTTCCCCTTTTGGCATCAAAATAGGGATGAATCCCTTTAACGGCGATCAATACAGCAGTTTGGTCCCAGCTCATCCGGCCTTCTTTATCTTCTGGTGCTTGCGGAATAGCAATACGGAATACATCTTTAACAGGGCTGTTTTTGATTGCAGGGTTGTTGATTAAACGGATGCCCGTTTTTATTTTAGCGCCAATTTCCCACCCGGTAAATATGAGCGGGATTTTTAATTTCGGCAATAAGGCGTAGGCCGCGGTGGAGTCTTTGTATACATTAAACTCTTTTCCGTGCGGGTACCTGCCGGCCATGCTCACCATCTGTTTTACTTTGCGGTTAATTAATTCCGCCCCCGTAAGCGGGGAATACCGGTCTGGCCCGGATTGATACAGGTTATTGATATTCGTAAAGAACCCTACGGTTACCAATGTTACACTTTTATCCGGCTGCTTGGCCAATAGCTGCCGGTATACCTGCACCGCATCAGCCGCTTCACTGTTCTTTTTAATCTTGTGCGGATAGTTGGCCAGCAGGGAATCCGTCCAGTGCTGCGCGTCTTTTCCCGGATAGGCCCAACCTTTTGGCACTCCCAACGGGATCCCCGGTCTTCCAAAATACGTATTCAATACATTCAGCACGCCCGCCACACCTTCATATTTTGTAGACGCTATGGTAGCCAGTATGTTCACATAACCACTATCTGCATAACTGTGCAATAAAGCAATGGCGCCCACGTCATCATAATCGGGTCCCATATCTGTATCAAAGATCAGCCGCACCGGTGCGGTCTTTTTTTGCGCCCAACCATTTCCGGTGATGCAAAAAAGCAACAATACCAGGGCAAAAAATCGCGTTTTCATTTCATTTTAGTTTAACAGCCACCCGCCTTTCTTATTCAAAATTCTTCCTATTTTACCAACCAGGATTTTGAGTAAGGTTTTTATTTTTAACGATAGCGGAATTAGGAATAGGGTACAAGTATTGCCTTCCGTCAGCGTACCATGTCCTGGTCTGAGATTTAAACCATTCCAGATGATTATCCGCTGTAAGCGTTTGATAATTGGTGGCCTTCCCCCCTATAGGTACTTTAGCACAGCCTTTTGGAACGGTAATCGTTGGCCCGCTCTGGGCTCCGTCATAAAAAACAACATCGGGCGTACCATCCTGATCTAAATCCATCAATGTGTTTAATGCCGGCACGTAGATACCACTCCATTCCAACGTAGCCATCAAATCTCCTCTCTTCCAGCGCAGCAGGTCGTTAAAACGAAATCCCTCCAGCGCCAGTTCTACCTGACGTTCTCTGCGAATTTCCAATAGTACCGGGTCACTGATATCAGGGAAAAAAGTTTTTTGCAGGTAGGTGTCCGCAACAGTAGGCTTTTGATCCAAACCACCGGTAATACCGGCACGCTTTCTTAACACGCCTATAGATTTGCTCCAGTCATCATCTGTAAACGTTCCCAGCTCTGCTTTTGCCTCCGCAAAATTTAACAGCACTTCAGCATACCGCATCAATGGAAGGTTATTGGTATTGTACCCGCCATTATCATAATAACTGTCATCCAGTGTATATTTTATGGGCTGATAACCGGTATAGGAATAGCTTGCAAAATTGGGTGGCGCAGCGGCGCCATTCCTGGTGTAGCCGGGTGTGCGAATAAGCTGGTTTAAACGAAAGTCCCGGTTCTGGCATTCCTGGTAAAAGGTTTCTGTTTTATAATTGGCCCGGCTGGTGTAAGGGGTTCCGTCTCTGTTTAATATGGTATTAATAAAAGGGCGTACCAGGCTATACCGCGGGCCATAAGTAGCCGAAGTCCACCACCAGTTTGCATCTCCCAAAACAGCCAGATCTTTGCTGAGCACTACCGCCAGCATTACTTCCGATGTGACGGGTTTATCGGAAATAAAAAGCTGCCGTTGGGAGGCCTGCGGGCCGCTTCCGGTATAGATAGTATATGGCCCTTTTTTCATCAGCTCCGTTGCTGCATCCACTACATACTGATAATATTTATCAGCAGTATTCGCAAGCGACAATTCCGGATGATATTTGCGAAAGGAAGCCTCAAACAATGCAGCCCTTGTTTTCAATCCCAATGCCGTCCACTTTGTGATCAATGATCCATCAGAAGTAGCAACGCTCATATTTAGATATGCTGAATCAAGATCTTCAATGATGTGATCGATGATCGTAGTGCGCGAGTCTCGCTTCCCATATAGCAGCTCATCGTCTGTTACCTGGAGCGGACGATCAATCCAGGGCACTTCTCCAAAACGGATTAACTTATCGAGGTAAAAATAAGCCCTGAAAAAACGGGCAATACCAATATAATTCTTCTTTACCGCATCCGTTACCTTGGCATTCTTCGAGTTCTCAATAAAATAATTGACGTTCCGGAGGTTTGACCAATCCCAGCCGGTGCTATTCTCCGCGCCATAAGCCCCGTCCCGGATAAAGGCATTCAGATTATTTACGCCTCCATAATCAGCCATGGCGTCCATTTCATAGGCATTCGTTCCTGACGGAAGCATGTTATAGAAGGAGTAGGTGTAGGTTTTCATACCGTTCTCGCTCCCAAAAACGTCTTTTACAGATGCAGTTGCTTCCGGCAGTTCTTTCATCTCGCAGGAAGATAAAATGATTGTAAATAATGAAAATATATAGAATAACTTTTTCATCTTTTCTTTTTTATAGTGTAATCAAAACATTGAAGCTGTAACTTTTCATAGTGGGGTAGTTGAATCCATCTCCATAACCACTGCTTACATCCGGATCAGAATTTCCAATATTCGTTACATCAATATCTTTTGTTTTCTTGTACAACGGCGACCAGGTGAACAGGTTTTCGCCAGAAAGACCCACCCGAACGGCCTGAAGCCCCATCCGTTTTACCATTGCCCCGGGCAAGCTATATCCTATCTGAATATTTTTTAACCGGGTATAAGAAACATCCTGCAGATACCGGGTTTGGGCATTCAATTTTAACGACTCATTGTAACCGGCATACCGGGGGAAATAGCCATTAGGATTGTCTGTGGTCCAGTAATTATTCAAATGCCAGGCGGGCAGATTATTATAAGGCCGGTTGTACTGTCCCCAAAAAATGGATTCATTACTGGGATACCAATTCTGTTTGCCTACCCCCTGGATAAATGCAGAAAAGTAGATATTGTTCCAATCAAGGTTCACTGTAAAGCTATACAGGTAGCGGGGCGTTTTATTCCCGATGATTTTTTTATCGCCATGGCTGGACAGAGTATTGTTTCCATAATCAATCACGCCGCTATTATCCAAATCGGCAAACCGGATATCGCCGGGATAAATTTTTCCGGAGCTGGACGATTTAATAAGCGGTTGTTTAGGCGCTTTATCTATTTCGTCCTGGTTTTGAAAAAGCCCTTGTGTTACATAGCCCCATATTTCGCCCAACTGCTGTCCCACATAATAATCGCTTAAGCTGCCGGTTGCATTGTTATACCGGTCAATACGCGAATGATTATCGGCCAATGTAGCCTTAAGGCTATAGTTGAAAGGCTTATCTGCCACCGGGAAAAAATCAGCGTATCCAAGCGAAATTTCAAAACCCTTTGTGGTCAGATCCGCATAGTTCCCTTTGGGAGAACTTGCGCCAAATACATCCGGTAAGGTTTGACCAACGGTATACATATTTAGTGTTTTCCGGATGTAATAATCTCCCGTAAAAGTAAGCCGGTTCTTAAGAAATGCAATGTCCAGTCCGTAGTTGGCGGTTTGTGCCGTTTCCCAGGTTAAATTATCCGGAATGACTCCTGGGGCGCTGGTTTGGGGATTCTTAGCTCCATTCAAAATCCGGCCGGAAGTAGAGATGGAAAAATTTTCCAAATAGGAATAAGGATCTATATTTCCATTTCCCAGTGCGCCATAAGATGCTCTCAGCTTCAAATCGGAAATAGCTGAAGGGCTTATATTCCAAAAATGCTCCCTTGAAACACGCCAGCCGGCAGATACCGATGGAAAGAAGCCCCACTGTTCATTAGTGGGAAATTTAGAGGATCCATCATAGCGGCCATTCACCTCAAACAGATAGCGTTCATCAAAAATATAATTAAACCGGTAGAAGAGCCCCGAAGTGCGGTACTTGTTATACCCGCCGGTAGCAGTAACTGAATTTCCCAGCGCAAGATTAATATTTTGCGTTTCGGGAGATAATAAGCCGTTCTTAGTAATGTATTTCGAATCGTACACCCTTTGATCATAGTTGTAACCCAACAGTCCTTTTATGTAATGCTTTGCAAAACGTTTTTCATAATCGGCATACAGGTTAGCGGTCAGATAATTCCAGCGCTGATCGGCAGTATAAATATTATCATTCGACGATGTTTCTAAAAACAAAACCTGACCTTGTTTTACACTATAAGGCACCGGCACTCTTACGCGGGTAAGCTCATATTTTTGGGAGCGATAGGTAAAATCGCCTTTAACATGGAAACTATTATTAAAGAACTTCGTTTCAAAACTGGTAGTGTTACGAATATTTGACTGTGCATTGTTCCGCACATTTTTCCCATAAATAAAATCCCCGACTGTATAAGCAGCAGAATAGCTAAAGGTGCCGTCCGGATTAAAAATAGGCGATGTGGGGTGGCCCTCATCAGCAATATTCCTCCAGATAACACCGCCCTCTCCAGCAGTAATGGGATCGCGGTAGGAGTAATAAGAATAATCCATGTTGTTGGAGATCTTCAACCAATCCGTTACCTGTAGCCCCTGTTTTGCACGCATGCTGTAATTTTTGTACAGATCAGGACTGTAATTATAGATACCATCACTGCCGAAATAACGGCCCGACAAATAGTAATCGAACTTATCTGACCTGCCACTTACAGAAAGATTATGCTGTTGCGTGAAAGTAGATTTTTTAAGCAGCGCGCCATAGTAATCTTCATTGCCATAATAAACATAAGTACCATTCGCATCTACCGTAACCTCATCGGTGATTCCCTGCTCCTTTCTTTTTTTAAACTCCTCCAGCCAGTCTAATGTAAAAATCTGGGTCTTGTTCAATTTTGCGGGAACTGATGAATAGTTGTTCCAGGCGTTATAGGCTTCATAAAAATGAGAAGCATATACATAGCCATCCGTAACAAAGTTGGGCCGGGTGTCTTGTTTTTGAATAGAAGCGCTTCCTGAATAGGTAACCGCTACTTTCCCTTTTTTAGCGCTTTTGGTTGTAATGAGCACCACGCCAAACGTTCCTTTAGAGCCGTACACAGCCGCTGAAGCTGCATCTTTCAATACGGTAACAGACTCCACATCATTGGGATTTAATGTAGCAGGATCACCCTCCACTCCATCAATTAAGATAAGCGCGCTTCCTCCCTGCCCGATTGAAGTGGTACCCCGGATATTATACTCAACAGACCGGTTGGGTTTTGCATCCAGGATATTTACATTCAGATTAGGTATAGCCCCCTGAAGCATCTGCGAAATGGAAGGCTGTACACGTCCCTCCAATGCGGCGCCGCTCAACTGATCCACTGCCCCGGTAAGATTGATCTTCTTTTGTGTCCCATACCCCACAACCACAACATCGCTCAACTGGTTGGCAAGCGGCTGCAAGGCATGCGACAGTTGCAATAAATGCGTACCGTCATATTGCACATTCTTCACAGAAAGCGCCTCATAACCAACGGAAGATAGTTGTAGCTCATACGCTCCACGCTTTAGTCCATAAAAAGCATAATGGCCCTGTTCATCCGCCAGCACCTGTCTTGAAAAAGCGCCGTCATTGCTTTTTAATTTAACCGTGGCATTAGGCACGGCCGCGCCCGTTTTGTCTTTGATAATGCCATCAATGGATTTGCCCTTATCCTGGGAAAAAACACCTAGTGCCATGCACAATAAGGCACATAAAAGATAAAAGGGCTTCATACGGTTTTTAAAACTTATTTCCCTGAGCATCTTATTTTTTTTGGTTATTAAAAAATGAACTATTCATTGAGATCTGCAGAAAATACGCTGTGCTGTTATAATTATGATTTCATTTTAGCGGTCGCAAAAATACTATTCGCGCCATGAGACCAAATAAATACAGCGTTAACAAATTATGTTGTTTTTACCCACCCGTAATTGGTCTACATCCTGTGGTAACCCCTATTTCCTGCCATTATTATGCTGTTTCTTCCGGAGCTGGTACCTGTTCCGCTGTTATAATCCTATTCATCTTTGAATTTTCCTGCAACCGCAATTTTTATGGCAGACATATTTTATTCAATCGTTTTTAAAACTAATCTAAAGATGAAATTAAAGTTTTAAAACATTATTTAAAGCAACAATTAATTGAATTCAATAATTATAAATGGTTAATCGAGGTCTATTATGTTAACAATAAACTATGTATCAATATATTAAATCATAAACAAACTTAAACTAAAATAATTATGAAACTTTAACATCGGTAGTTAAACGGGGAAATACGCCATCTGTAGCGGGCGCGCAACGTGTTCACCTATGGGCATAAAAAAACCCTCCAGTAAAAAACTGAAGGGTTCAATAAGAATGGCAGCTACCTACTCTCCCGCATTGTGGTGCAGTACCATCGGCCATAAGGGGCTTAACTTCTCTGTTCGGTATGGGAAGAGGTGAACACCCTTGGAAAAACCACCATAAAATCTTTCTCGCTTTATCCCTCTCCTTTAGGAGAGGTTAGGTGAGGTAATAATATAACATATTGGAAAAACTGTCAGGAGTTTATACATAACACAATTTAAAAAAATTAAAGCGTACGGGCAATTAGTACTACTCGGCTTTGATGTTACCACCTTTACACCTGTAGCCTATCAACGTCATAGTCTCTGACGGCCCTTAAAAGTAAACTCATCTTGAGGCAGGTTTCACGCTTAGATGCTTTCAGCGTTTATCCTGTCCGTACTTAGCTACTCAGCATTGCACCTGGCGGCACAACTGATACACCAGCGGTACGTACGACCCGGTCCTCTCGTACTAAGGTCATGTCCTCTCAATTTACTAACGCCCACCACAGATAGGGACCGAACTGTCTTGCGACGTTCTGAACCCAGTTCACGTGCCACTTTAATCGGCGAACAGCCGAACCCTTGGGACCTTCTCCAGCCCCAGGATGTGACGAACCGACATCGAGGTGCCAAACCTCCCCGTCGATATGAGCTCTTGGGGGAGATCAGCCTGTTATCCCCGGAGTACCTTTTATCCTTTGAGCGACGGCCCTTCCATACAGAACCGCCGGATCACTTTAGCCGACTTTCGTCCCTGCTCGACCTGTTTGTCTCACAGTCAAGCTCCCTTATACTAATGCGCTCTGCGTACGATTACCAACCGTACTGAGGGAACCTTTGCAAGCCTCCGTTACTCTTTAGGAGGCGACCACCCCAGTCAAACTACCCACCATGCACTGTGTGACTCGCGTCATTAGATTCTAAATCAAAGAAGGTTGGTATTTCAACGACCGCTCCACAATGGCTAGCGCCACTGCTTCATAGCGTCCCAACTATGCTACACATCCGTAATTCAAAATCAATGCAAAGTTGTAGTGAAGGTTCACGGGGTCTTTCCGTCCCGTGGCGGGTAACCGGCATCTTCACCGATACTACAATTTCACCGGGCTCGTGGAGGAGACAGCGTTCAACTCATTAGACCATTCGTGCAGGTCGGAACTTACCCGACAAGGAATTTCGCTACCTTAGGACCGTTATAGTTACGGCCGCCGTTTACTGGGGCTTCAGTCAGGAGCTTTGACTTGCGTCGAACACCCTTCCTTAACCTTCCAGCACCGGGCAGGTATCAGGCTCTATACGTCATCTTTCGATTTTGCAGGGCCCTATGTTTTTGTTAAACAGTTGGTTGAACCATTTTACTGAGACCACATCGCTGTGGTATGCTTTATCCCGAAGTTACAGCATCAATTTGCCTAGTTCCTTCTCCACGGCTCACCCGAGCGCCTTAGAATACTCATCCCGTCTACCTGTGTCGGTTTGCGGTACCGGCTGCTATGCTCGCTTTTCTTGGAAGCACTCTCACTGCTGCGTTTCACCCGAAGGTTCCACTCGTCTAATCCGTCAGACTAGGCAGCTAACATGCTCCGTCACTTTTAATGCATAGCAGGCGCAGGAATATTAACCTGCTTTCCATCGTCTACCCCTTTCGGGTTTGACTAAGGACCGGGCTAACCCTGATCCGATTAACGTTGATCAGGAACCCTTAGACTTTCGGCGATAAGGTTTTTCACCTTATTTATCGTTACTTATGCCTACATTTTCTTTTGAAACCGCTCCAGCATGCGTCGCCACACACCTTCGTCGCCGTTTCAATGCTCCCCTACCGATGTATCCGCCGAGGCGGACAATCATAGAGCTTCGGTTCATGGTTTAATACCCGATTATTTTCCGCGCAGAATCTCTCGACCAGTGAGCTGTTACGCACTCTTTAAATGAATTGCTGCTTCCAAGCAAACATCCTGGCTGTTATAGAAATTTCACATCGTTTGTCTAACTTAACCATGTATTGGGGACCTTAGCTGCTATTCTGGGTTATTTCCCTCTCGGCCATGGACCTTAGCGCCCACAGCCTCACTCCCGGAGATATGTACTAGCATTCGGAGTTTGTCAGGGTTTGGTAGGCGGTGAAGCCCCCTAGCCCAATCAGTAGCTCTACCTCTAGTACACTTCTAAAATCCGAGGCTGTTCCTAAAAACATTTCGGGGAGAACGAGCTATCTCTCAGTTTGATTGGCCTTTCACCCCTATCCACAGTTCATCCCAAGACTTTTCAACGTCAACGGGTTCGGTCCTCCAGTGTGTGTTACCACACCTTCAACCTGACCATGGATAGATCACAAAGTTTCGCGTCTACCCCCACTGACTAAGCGCCCTATTTGGACTCGCTTTCGCTACGGCTCCGTTTTATCAAAACTTAACCTCGCCAGTGAGGAGTAACTCGTAGGCTCATTATGCAAAAGGCACGCCGTCATCCGCCAAAGGCGGACTCCGACCGCTTGTAGGCGTACGGTTTCAGGTACTATTTCACTCCCTTATTCAGGGTGCTTTTCACCTTTCCCTTACGGTACTGGTTCACTATCGGTGTCTGAGGAGTATTTAGCCTTACCAGATGGTGCTGGCAGATTCAAGCAGGATTCCTCCGGTCCCGCCCTACTCAGGATACTACACGTCCTCGTTAATTTCCGCTTACGGGGCTATCACCCGCTTTGGCTCAATTTTCCAAAAGATTCTGCTTGATAACGATTTCTAAAAGTAGTCCTACAACCCCAGCTCCGCACGCGAAGCTGGTTTAGGCTCTTCCCTGTTCGCTCGCCACTACTTAGGGAATCATTCGTTTATTTTCTTTTCCTCCGGGTACTTAGATGTTTCAGTTCTCCGGGTTGGCTCTCATTGCTGAGTGCTATACCTTCAGTATAGCAGGTTGTCCCATTCGGAAATCTCGGGATATAATACTTGTGTGCAGTTCCCCCGAGCTTATCGCAGCTTACCACGTCCTTCATCGCCTCTCAGACCCTAGGCATCCACCATACGCCCTTAATTGCTTTAAAAAAGTTGTTAAACTTAATTAATATGAGGCCAGCATCTCTGCTGGACTTGATTTTTAGTTTAATTGTAGATTGTTACCCGACCACATTTCTTCAGACCAACCATAATAAATTATAGTGTGATGATCAAATTTGCGATCGAATTTGTTAGGTACTCTCCTAACAGTTTTTGTTTTCCAATATGTCAAAGAACTCTATTCAATTTAAAATATAAAATAATAAATTGAAAATGTAGATGTTCAGATTACGAACCTGTACGCTTTCGATACTACCGAAACGGACATCTATTATTTAAAGAACTAATTTTAAATCCTAAATTTTACATTTAGCTTTCAAAATTTCTTGTGGAGGATATCGGAGTCGAACCGATGACCCTCTGCGTGCAAGGCAGATGCTCTAGCCAACTGAGCTAACCCCCCATTCTGGGCAGAAAGCTCAACGCTTAATGCTTAACGCTTTCTGGCGTTTGGCGTTCAGCTTTTAGCCTTCAGCATTTTTGGTAGACCCGACCAGATTTGAACTGGTGACCCCTACATTATCAGTGTAGTGCTCTAACCAGGCTGAGCTACGGATCTATCTAACTAATGGGCCAATGTGATAATTAGCTAATGTGCTAATTGCCGTTGGCTTTAGATGCCGTTCTCAAATTGGCCATCAGGTCTTATGTAAAGAACTTTTTTTGTAGTCCATGGTCCATTGACCATAGTCCATCGATAAATAAGTTTGAAAGATCAGGAAGCAATAGCAACAGGTAAGTGTTGCTCTAAAAAGGAGGTATTCCAGCCGCACCTTCCGATACGGCTACCTTGTTACGACTTAGCCCCAATTACCAGTTTTACCCTAGGCAGCTCCTTACGGTTACCGACTTCAGGTACACCCGGCTTTCATGGCTTGACGGGCGGTGTGTGCAAGGTCCGGGAACGTATTCACCGTATCATTGCTGATATACGATTACTAGCGATTCCAGCTTCACGCAGTCGAGTTGCAGACTGCGATCCGAACTGAGAGAAGGTTTTTGGGATTAGCTCCCTGTCACCAGGTGGCAACCCTTTGTCCTTCCCATTGTAGCACGTGTGTAGCCCTGGGCATAAAGGCCATGATGACTTGACATCATCCCCTCCTTCCTCGCGTCTTACGACGGCAGTTTCACTAGAGTTCCCAGCGTTACCTGATGGCAACTAGTGATGGGGGTTGCGCTCGTTGCGGGACTTAACCCAACACCTCACGGCACGAGCTGACGACAGCCATGCAGCACCTTGCTTTGTGTCTATTGCTAGAAATACCGCTTTCACGGTACGGCACTCGCATTCTAGCCCAGGTAAGGTTCCTCGCGTATCATCGAATTAAACCACATGCTCCACCGCTTGTGCGGACCCCCGCCAATTCCTTTGAGTTTCAATCTTGCGATCGTACTTCCCAGGTGGGATACTTAATGCTTTCGCTCAGACACTTATTGTGTATCACAAATGTCGAGTATCCATAGTTTAGGGCGTGGACTACCAGGGTATCTAATCCTGTTTGATCCCCACGCTTTCGAGCCTCAGTGTCAATATATGTGTAGCCAGCTGCCTTCGCAATTGGTGTTCTATGTCATATCTATGCATTTCACCGCTACATGACATATTCCGCTAACCTCCACAATATTCAAGACTGATAGTATCAATGGCAGTTTCCGAGTTAAGCCCGGAGATTTCACCACTGACTTACCAACCCACCTACGCTCCCTTTAAACCCAGTGAATCCGGATAACGCTTGCACCCTCCGTATTACCGCGGCTGCTGGCACGGAGTTAGCCGGTGCTTATTCATCTGGTACCGTCAGTTGAGCTAGAAAGCCCCTTTTTCGCCCCAGATAAAAGAAGTTTACAATCCAGAGGACCTTCATCCTCCACGCGGCATGGCTGGTTCAGAGTTCCCTCCATTGACCAATATTCCTTACTGCTGCCTCCCGTAGGAGTCGGGCCCGTGTCTCAGTGCCCGTGTGACTGGTCGTGCTCTCACACCAGTTAATGATCGTTGACTTGGTGCGCCGTTACCACACCAACTATCTAATCATACGCACACCCGTCTCTAAGCGTGTTGCCACTATAATATTATTGAGATGCCTCAACAACATGTTACGAAGTATTAATCCAAGTTTCCCTGGGCTATCCTCCACTTAAAGGAAGGTTGTGTACGTGTTCCTCACCCGTTTGCCGGTCGCCGCCAGGTATTGCTACCCGCGCTGCCCCTCGACTTGCATGTATTAAGCCTGCCGCTAGCGTTCATCCTGAGCCAGGATCAAACTCTCCGTTGTAAATGAGTTTTGATACTGACCGTTTAACTTCAAAGTAACGCTCGACTCGCGTCGATCGTTCTTAAATTAACGTGTCAAATCGAATTTTAATTTTCGCTTGACTTACCTTTCTGTTCTCTCCGCATCACTGCGGAGATGTAGATTGTGCTATTGCTTCCATACTTTCAAAGAACTTTGACCAATGTGATAATGTGCAAATATGAAAATTTGAAAATTATTCACCCGATCTCTGTTGATAACCCGGTCTCGAACCAGTACGACCCCTATCGATCATTATCAGCTATTTTTAAGAACTAAACCCGTTATTTTGGGGTTGCAAAGATACGCATTTGTTTTCAAATCAGCAAAATTATTTTGAAAATAATTTTGCAAGATCAAGAAACCAACTATCTGTATTTGAAGAACTTACCAACTATATTTCCAGAAAAGGAACCCAAGAAAATGCGCTGCTTTTTAAAAAAGCGGACTGCAAAGATAGAATATTTATTTCTAATTTTTACAAAAAAACAGGATAAATTTTCAACTATTTTTTTGAATGGGAGTGGTATGTATAAGCGGAATTGCCAACGAGGAAACCTCTATAGAATTCATTATGTATAAACGCTTTCAATCATAAGCCCTATGGGCGTTTCAGCGTTTTTGTAACCTTTATTTCTTCTCAGAGAACTACCCCGTTTCACAAACGGAGTGCAAATATAGAACAGTTTTTGAAACTACAAAACTTATTTCACGCTTTTTTTTAAAATATTAGATATTGTTGCTAAAAAGCCCGTCCATTCAGGGTTTTGTCTGGCGCCACTAATTAAAACCTTGCTTCTCTATAATGAATCAATGCCGTTTCCGTGAGCATTCAGAAACACAGAAAAGGCGGAACTCCTGGATAGACGCATTAAGCCTCTAAGTATACATCGTTCCTACAATCATTGGTTGCTTTATTTTTCTACTTTTTTCCCGAAAGCATTCGGGATTGCTCACTCTTTTATTCCCGATCAATCGGGGAAAAAAGTGAGAGAAAAAACAGAACAGAATGAATCACTTAATAAAAATTAGAGCCCTATATTAATAAACAACTCTTTGTGCGGGCTATTATTGACAATGCATTATTCCAAGGATAATGAACAGCAGCTTAAAAGTGTCAGAAACCGACATTCAATAATATATCATCAGGGTAATTAACCTTCATGAGCGTGAGCCCGTGCGCTGGCGCGTCAAAAAAAGCGGCTCCAAAACGGGGGGTCTCCAGCAACTGCCGGAACCCATCCATCGATAGGCGCCCCCGCCCTACCTTAAGCATGGTAGCTACCAGGGCACGCACCATCCCCCGTAAAAAACGGTTGGCGGTAACCTGGTAATACAATCCGTATTCCGTTGTACCCCATTGGCTTTCGATAATAGTGCACTGGCAGGTTTTGACCTGTGTATTTTTTTTTGAGAAACTGGTAAAATCAGTGTATTCCTTAATCAGTGTAGCGGCTGTTTGCAGTTCCTCCTCATCTAACTTATAGGGGAAATAATAGGCGGTATCCGCCAAAAACGGGTTTTTAAACCGGTACAGATTATATTGATAACTCCTGCTGCCGGCGTCAAACCGGCTATGCGCATCGGGTGGTACTTCAAAAATGTTTTTTATGACGATGTCCGCGGGGAGTATCGCGTTCAGGTTATAGATCCAATTGGGGTCGAACGACTGCACGCAGTCGAAATGAAAAAAATTCTGTTGGGCATGCACGCCGCTGTCTGTTCTGGAAGAGCCGGTCAGCACAAGCGGCTGCTTTAAAAAAATAGAAAGCGCTTTCTGGATCGCTCCCTGAATGGTGCTGCCGGTTTGCTGGATCTGGAATCCGCTGTAACGGGTTCCCTTATAGCTTACTTCCAAAAAATAACGCATGGCCTATTTCAGCGCATTAAATTTATCGGCATAATACGAATCTTTCAGTTCTGATTGCAGGGAGGAAAAATTCTCAGGGTCTACCAGATGCGTTTTTGCGGCTTCAAACAAATTATACTTGCCGGCATTGGACAAAAACATACTGCTGATATATTTTACCTGGCTTACCGAGTAACATTTATTCCGGAAGGCTCTTTTTGCCTCTTCAATCATTTTGTCGTCATTATCTTTAGCTGCCATATCCCTGCGCAGTGCCAGGAAATCATCCTCTGTAGCAACCGATTTACAATTTCCGGAGGGCGCTCCTTTTTCGGCAACCGGCTCACTTTTATTTTTTCTTTTCCCGGAAGTTCCCGACCCATCTGCATTTTGGCGGATAGCCGGTTTTTCTTCCACTACAAATTTACCGGTGGTATTTTCCGGGGCTGCTGTTGCGGGTGCGGCCTCTACCACCGGTGCTGCTGCTCCGGCGCCACTATTTTCTGTAGCCGGAATGGTTATTTCGATCTGCTCCGGACCGGAACCTGTACTTCTGTCTTCATATACTGCAACGATACCTGTACCTGAAGAATGCTGGGATATTTTCACCACTGCATCTTTGCCGGGCTTAACAGAAGGCGCCGGACTTTCCTTTTGGGGCGCTGCAGCCTGTTTTTCCGCAACCACAGGCGCCGTTTTTGCCGCTTCATTCACCACTTCTTTAGGGGGTTCGGGGTTGGGCGCCGCTTTTACAACGGGCTTTTCTTCTTCTTTGGGTTGTTCCAGTATACTGGGATCATTGGTGGCTTTTGAAAGAGTTTGTGTAAAGCTGCTTGCGTTACTGTTTACGGGAGTTGTTGCAGGTTTGGGCGCAGCAGCAGGCGTTTGAGCAACCGCAGCCGGGGCAGCAGCTTGCTGCTGAGGTGCCTGCTGTTGCGGGGCTTGTTGCTGTTGTTCCTGCTTCTGTTCGCGCCGGCGCTGTGGCTTGGGCAGGGGTGCTTCCGCTTTGGCAAGAGCTGCCGCATCTGCAGCGCTCAGGGGTTTTTGAACCGCCATAGTCTGCAAATCAAATAAAGACCATCCTTCTGCCCCAAAATTTTTGATCAGATATCCTTTATCTTTCGAGTCAACATTGAATTTAAAATTCATTTCGGGCGTTTTGTTATCCGGGAATCCCACTGTAAGCCGGTAATCGCCATCTTTTAACTGGGGAAGGATCAGGTAACCCGAGGAATTGGCGTCAATTTTTTGCCCGTTTATCCTGATATAAAACGGCTGCGCCGGTTCCGTTTGCAGGTAAACAAAATATTTGGATTGAACGGTGTATTGAGCAAAAGACAGGTAGCCGGTTAAAAGGAAAAGGATCGCCAGTAAAAAACGCTTGTTCATAAAGTATGTATTAGTCTATCAGACAAAAATAAAAGAAAAATCAGCTTACAAATAAATCCGGCACTAAGGTAAACATTTGTTCCCGGAAAACGCTCAAATTATACTTTTGAGCAAACAATACAGCCTTGTCGATAACATTAAATTTCCCGCAGATTTTCGCGGATTTTTTTCGCCGATCAGCGCAGACCCATATCGGGATCCCAGAAAAAGGAAGTTCGGTCCCCGCTTCGTCTTTGACAAAGCCTTGTGAGATCCCCGGGCCTGACACAAAAAAGACCGATAATCCTATCAGTCTTAATCAATTATCTTATTAAAAACATTACTACCAACTGCCACCGGCACCGCCACCTCCGAAGCTTCCCCCTCCAAAACCGCCGAAGCCACCGCCCCCGCCACCGCCGCCGGACCAGCCACCGCCTCCACCCCCACCAGACCATCCCCCGGGGAAGATCCACGGGCCACCCTGGAATCCCCTGCGTGATACATAACCACCATTATTACCACCTCCACGGCTCATAAAAATCACAAAGACGATAACAACAATAACGACCAAGAGGATCATTCCGGCACCTACACCTCCCTTACCCTGATGGTAGTCATCCGGCGCTTTGAACTTACCGGCGGCCGCCTGGATGATGGCATCCGTGCCCTCCTGTAGTCCACGGTAATTCTGCCCGCTTTTAAATTCCGGGATAATGATCTGATCTACGATCTGTGACGCCACCAGGTCCGTAATGGCGCTTTCCAGTCCATAACCCGGTGCAATAAAGAGCCCGCGGTTGCTCTGCCCGTCTTTTTCGCCGGTGTTTATTAAAATAACAACGCCGTTGCCGGCCTTTTTCTGCCCGCCAACACCCCATTTCCTGCCAAGGGCGATGGCATAATCGTCTCTGGAATGCCCTTTCAGGTCGTCTACAATAACAACGGCTATCTGGTTAGACGTGCTGTCATCATAGGCCACCAGTTTCCGTTCCAGCTCCTGGTTTTGTTCAGGTGTAAGAAAATGACCGGTAAAATCATTCACCAGCCGGGGCGGGTTGGGTGGTGCCGGAATATCTTTTTCAATTTGTCCGAACGACAATAGTGAAACCAATAGAAAAGAAAGGAGAAAAAGTTTTTTCATAAATTACCTAAAAACCTTTTTAAAAATCTATTTGTAAGTTTTAAATGCTGATCTTTTCCCGCAGATAGCGCAGATCCCGATAGCCATCGGGACGCAGAGATACTCCTGCCGGACCGGCGATAATCTGCAGAGACTTTAGTCATGCAATATCGTTTTTAAATGAACCTAGCTGCCAAAAACAATATCATCCGGCAATTCGTTATGATCGGTTTCCCGGTCGTAGGGGAAAAAATTATGCAGGCCCTCACCGATCTGCTGCACATATTCACTGATACCCGCTGCAAAATCCTTTTTATTAAAATGCCCCAGGATGTGGCGCACCAGCCCGCTCCAATACTCCCGGCCGGTTTTATTGTAAATGCCTTCATCGCCAAAAATGGCTAGCTGCCGGTCCTTCAATGCCACATATAATAATACGCCATTACGTTCCCGGGTGGCGTCCATCTTCAGTTTGAAAAACACTTCAGCCGCACGGTCTACCGGATCCACATATTTGTTGCGATTTTCGATATACACCCGTATTTCACCACTGGTGCGGCTTTCAGCGGTGCGGATCGCATTTACGATCTGCTCCTTCTCGCTATCGCTGATTACGCTTTCCGGTTTTTTATTAAAGAGAGGAAACGACATGTGCTCAGAATTTTATTTCAACATTTTTGTCGGCGCCGGGATCTGCTTTAAATCCGTCCATTGCTTTAAACCCCAACATGCCGGCGCTCAGGTTTGTGGGAAAACTGCGCACCGTTTTATTATAATCGGCAACGGCTGCATTAAAATCTTCCCGCGCCACTTTTATCCGCCGTTCGTTGCCTTCCAACTGCGTTTGCAGGCCGCGGTAGGCTTCCGTTCCGTGCAGTTCGGGATATTTTTCGATAGAAATGATCATCCGGTTGGATGCCGCTGCCAATGAATCCTGCAAAGCCGATTGTTTGTTATAATTGGCAGCGTTCAAGTCGCTTCCCGTTCCCTGCATGGCCTTATTGCGTGCGTCGGCAACCGCCACAAACGTATTATGCTCAAAATTGCTCAGGCCTTTGACCACATTTACCAGGTTGGGCGTCAGATCCAGCCGGCGCTGGTAAGTACTTTGCACTTCACTCCATTTCTGTTGCACATTTTCCTGCTTTTTCACCAATTTATTGTAGGAGATAATTCCATACAATAATACAATTACTGCCGCAGCAATACCGTATAGATAAGATCGTTTCAAAACCGGGTCCTATATAAATTAAAACTGAACAGTTGGTGCTTTGTCTGCTCCGGGATCCGCCTTAAATCCTTCCTTGGCGTGGAAGCCAAACATTCCGCCCAGTATATTCATCGGGAAAGAACGAACTTTTGTATTATAAGACTGAACAGTCTGGTTGAAACTCTGGCGTTTGGCGCGGATATCATTTTCAATGCTTTCCAGTTGTCCCTGTAATTGTTTGAAGTTATCGGTCGCTTTTAACTGCGGATAGTTTTCCACTACCGCCAACAAGCGGCTTAAAGCGCTGCTCATTTCTCCTTGTGCCGCCTGAAACTTGGCCATATTTTCAGGAGTCAGATCATCAGCCTTGATATTTACGGATGTTGCTTTTGCACGCGCATTGATCACATCGGTTAATGTTTTTTGCTCAAAATTAGCCGCGCCTTTTACGGTGTTTACCAGGTTGCCTACCAGGTCATTCCGGCGCTGGTACTCTGCCTGAACGTTATTCCAGGCATTATTTACGTTTTCCTGTTCTTTCACCAGACCATTATACCCGTTACATCCCATAAAGCCTACAATAACCAGGAGAACGACTATTACCAGTGTAATTCCTTTCATACTTTTTTGTTTTAGTGTTTTTTATTTAACCAAATTTATAGTAAAACAACTGTAAGTTATTCAATTCAGCATTCTATTCTTAATAATAAGGCATAATATCGGCAAACGAATCTCAAATGCCGGCGAACTGACCTGCATTTACTCACGGCTGTACCTTCAGCAATACTTTTTTATCCAGGAACCATAACCTTCCTTTTCCGCTGGTGCCCAGAAAAATATCCGGGTTGCCGGTATAGTCGGGCTTACTTAACTGTAGTTCGGCATGTTGTGCGCTGTCCAGCCAGGGAAAATCAAATTGTTCTTTAGTATAATTTCCTTTGGGAAAGCTGGCATTCATATAGGCGGTCAGGATCGCGCCATAAATCTTTTCATCATAAAATAAAACCGCTTCCAGGCCATTGGTATTGGCTCCATTCCATTTAAAAGTTGCCATTTCCGGCGGATAGGTATGCAGGTCAATCAACTTTGCCAGCTTTGCTGTATCCTCTGAAATAGCCATACCCGCTTTTGTGAGGGTTACTTCAGAAGGTTTATTTTCTGGCTGTTTACCCGGATTGGTGCATGCAGCAACTATAATTATGAAACCTATATAAAAAAACATTTTTGTCATACAAGGAAATTTATAATCGTGCTATGATTTTGGGGAGTACAATAAACATCCCGATCAGCAGCGCTCCAATAGCAGCAATGAGCACGGCTGCCGCCGAAAGGTCTTTTATGATCTTAATAGCGGGGCGCTTTTCTGGAGATACAAAATCGCATAATTTTTCTATGGCGGTGTTTATCAGCTCCAACGCCATTACAGTGCTGATGCAGATAATAACCAGCAGCCATTCTATTTTGGAGACTCCCAGGAACCTGCATACAAGTATTATTAAAACAGCGGCAAACAGGTGAATGCGAAAATTCAGTTCCGAACGAACTGCTTCCCGCAGCCCGTTAAAGGCGTACCCGAAGCTGCGAAGGATCTTTTTTAATACGGACGACATGGGTGTAAATGTTGCCGCAAAGCTATACTAAATGCTCCTGGCTACGAAAATTAGCCACAGAGGCGCTGAAACACAGAAGTATGCACACGAAAAATTCTATTTTACAGACTCACAAAGATTTAATCAGTTGCCTATTTCTTCTTTGACGACGTAACAGGCCTTTTGATGGGTTTCTTTTTATTGGGAGCTTCCAATTTCTGAGTTTCTTTTTCCAATTCCATCGAAAACAGCGCCAGGGCGCATTTTTTACAACCCAGGGAATTGCCCTGTTCATAAATATCCTTCGCCCTATCCAAATCTCCCAGCAAGGCATGATAGGATCCTAAAACAGCATAGCCATTTGCGTCTCCGGTCCGAATTGCATCCTGAAGGATTTTCATAATTGTGGGATCAGGTTGCTGTTTTTTAGCCACCGGCGCCCCTTTTAAAAGCGCCGCCACCCCGCCCAGTTGCTCCGTGATCTTCAACCCGGCAAGGTCCAGGCAGGCCTTTGACAGGCCGCTGTCGCAAAGCGTTTTTAATGCTGTGGAATACCCTCCCGTACTATCATCCAAAAAGGCCCACGGGCTTTTCGCGGTCAGCTCGTAATATTGAGACAACAGGTTCGCTGTACGATCCGCTTGAATGGGGTTGGTTCTTTTTCCCGCGACTATCGTATCCGGATTGAAATCCCAAACCCCGTTTGCCACCCAATCGGACACCCCATACAACTTGTGATCCTTTAGCAGGAATTTAAAAATGCTTTTATCCGGGTATACAATGACCGTATCTCCTTTTTGAAAATACAGGCCTTCATCATAACCGCTGATATTTACCTTTCCGTTTCCGTCGAATACAAAAAAATGATATAGGGAGCTATCCGTTTTTTCATAATAATAGCCCTGGAGCTCGTTGGTAATTTTCTGCGCTTGACTACAGATAGACAGATTGACAAATAAACAGACTAGAAGCATGCGTTTTATCCGGATAGCAGGGGCCTGGCGGCAGCAGGTTTGTTTGGAGCAGTATTTCATGATTGTTATAAAAGAAGGCAAATGTATAACAAAGATGCGGGACCCGAAAGCCCCGCACTTCTAAAACAATTAAAATAAAGATATAGCTTTTATGCTTCTTCGATTGCCGCGATACCGGGCAACACTTTTCCTTCGAAAAATTCCAGCATGGCGCCGCCACCTGTTGAAACATAGCTTACCTTATCGGCAAAGCCGAATTTGTTTACAGCCGCCACACTATCGCCACCGCCTACTAAGGAGAAGGCGCCGTTCTGTGTTGCTTCCACTACTGCTTCCGCAATAGCCTTGGTACCGCCCTGGAATTTTGCCATTTCAAAAACGCCCATGGGTCCGTTCCACAAAATAGTTTTTGCTTTTTTTATCACGTTGCTGAACTGGGCTCTTGCCTCACCGGCAATATCCAATCCCATCCAACCATCAGGGATCGTGTTGCTTAAGGCTTCGGACACATCTGCATCTTCAGCGAATTTATTGGCAATGATGCTGTCGCCCGGCAGGTGAATGCATACATTTTTTTCTTTAGCCTTTTCCAGGATCTCCTTTGCGGTACCCAGGCGGTCTTCCTCACAAAGCGAGGCTCCGATCTTTCCTCCCATTGCTTTATAGAAAGTATAGGCCATACCGCCGCCGATGATAATATCGGTGGCTTTTTCCATCAGGTTCTCAATGATGAGTATTTTGTCGGAAACCTTTGCTCCGCCCAGGATGGCAACAAAGGGCTTGTTGCTCTGGTTCAATACTTTCTGTGCGCTGCTGACTTCATTTTCCATCAGCAGTCCGAACATTTTTTTGTCGGCCGGGAAAAATTTCGCGATGATCGCCGTGGAAGCATGGGCCCGGTGCGCGGTACCGAAAGCGTCGTTCACATATACGTCCCCCAGTTTGCTCAATTTTTCCGCAAAGGCTTCGTCACCTTTTTCTTCTTCCTTATAAAAACGCAGGTTTTCCAGCAACAATACTTCACCCGGGCGCATCATATCGGCGGTTAAATAGGCCTGCTCGCCAATACAATCATTCGCAAACAGAACGGTGGTTCCGCCCAGTAATGCGCTGAGGTGATTTACCAGGTGGCGGAGCGAAAATTTATCTTCCGGTCCGTTTTTGGGGCGACCGAGGTGACTCATTAAAATCACTTTACCGCCGTCCGCCAGGATCTTTTTTATGGTAGGCACTGCCGCCTTCATACGCGCATCGGAAGTAATCTCCATTTTATCATTCAGCGGCACGTTGAAATCAACGCGCACCAGCGCTTTCTGATCTTTAAAATTGTAATCTGAAAATTTTGACATACGAAAAGTTTAAAGTTTGGAAGAGACCAGTGAGGTTTTAAAAAACCTCACTGGTCTTAAAAAAACAAAAGCGGAACGAAGTGTTCCGCCTTAGCCTTTTATTGTTGAATTACTTGCTGATCAGTTTAGCAAAATAATCAACGGTACGTACCAGTTGCGATACATAGCTCATTTCATTATCATACCAGGATACAGTACGTACAATGTGCTTGTCTCCTACGGTCATTACTTTTGTTAAAGTAGCGTCGAATAAAGATCCGTAGTGCGTTCCGATAACATCGCTGCTTACGATCTCGTCTTCGTTGTAACCAAAGCTTTCATTAGCCGCTGCTTTCATAGCTGCGTTAATTTCTTCAGTTGTAGCCGCTTTTTTCAGGATCACATTCAACTCAGTGATAGAGCCGGTGATGGTTGGAACACGCTGTGCGCTGCCATCCAGTTTTCCTTTCAGGTTAGGCAATACCAAACCAATAGCTTTTGCAGCACCGGTGCTGTTGGGAACGATGTTCGCTGCAGCCGCCCGCGCTCTTCTCAGGTCACCTTTTGGATGCGGTGCATCTAAGGTATTCTGATCATTGGTATACGCGTGAATGGTGGTCATGATACCCAGCTCGATGCCATAAGTATCATCCAGCACTTTCGCCATTGGCGCCAGACAGTTGGTAGTGCAAGAAGCGCAACTGATAACGGTTTCGCTACCGTCCAGGATATCATGGTTTACATTAAATACTACGGTTTTCAGATCGCCGGTTGCGGGAGCTGAGATCACTACGCGTTTTGCGCCGGCAGCGATATGTGCTTCTGCTTTTGCTTTATCTGTAAAGAATCCTGTACACTCCAGTACTACATCCACATCATGATCTCCCCAGGGAATTTGTGAAGGATCTTTTTGTGCGTATATTTTTACTTCATGACCATCAACGATGATTGAATTTTCAGTAGCTTTTACGTCTTGTTTAAAGCCACCCTGAGCAGAGTCGTATTTTAACAGGTGTGCTAATACTTTAGGGCTGGTCAGATCATTGATCGCAACAACGTCGATACCTTGTTGGTTGTAGATCTGACGATACGCCAAACGGCCGATTCTTCCGAAGCCGTTGATGGCAACTTTTACTGTACTCATAGTTGTGTAAATAAATTTAGTTAAGTAAGAACTTTTTTTGGAGGCGTAAAGTTACAGTATTTTGTATGGAATACATATTAAAGAATTTCGATTTTTCCCTGACATTTATTAAAAACCGATTATTTTTTAATTTTTTTTTGGCGGTAATGTGCCGGACCATTATCTTTGCACTCCCAAAAAACGGGTATGCCGCGTTGGTCAAGGGGTTAAGACGCATCCCTTTCACGGATGAATCACGGGTTCGATTCCCGTACGCGGTACTAAAAGGGGATTTTCAGAGGAATTTTGAAGGTCCCCTTTTTCTTTTCCCCTACCTTTTTGAAAGATTAGGGATCCAGTGAAAAATAAAGCCCATGCGAAATTTAGTATAAAAATGATTAAGCTTATTTAATGATCGCAAGGATCCGGTTTATATACCCATCCATAAAATTTCTTGAATCGCAAGGGTGCGGAACTATTAAGAATATCCTGTTTCCGAATTTGTTATCGTTCACCCCTATTTGAAACGCATTAGCTGTTGCGAACAATTTCTTAAGCGTCAAACTTTTTCCTTTCCAGCAAGTAAAATTGTCTGAATACTCCGCTAATGCCAAACGGACTTCATGGCCAAGGCATAAAATAAATTTTGGGTTAACGAGTTTTATCTGCTTTACTAAAAACTCAAAACAAAATTGTTTATACTTATCTGTTAAGGGGGTTGCTCGCTTTGTGTTTGTTCCATCTTTGCGTACACCCAAATGCAAATTGGTGAAGAAGGTTTCCGACAAATCCAAACCTAACTTTTCCTTAAGGTTTCTTATTGTTGGATTCTTATCCGATTCTCGCCTTCCTTTTTCAATACAGCCTACCAGATACTTTTTGGTTCCAAAATCGTTTCCAACAACCATAACCTTGCACTTTTTCAATTTTGCATTCTGAAAATCTGTTGGATTCTCAAACACGCCGGACCCCAATGGGAAAAATCCAAAATCCAGTTTTTTATATTTGTTTTCTATTCCCGAGTTCTCAAATATTTTTCCTAAATCATTGGTTTCCTTACAAAAATTCTCATACTGCTCAATAAGCTCAATTGGTTTCATCATTTGTTATTTTAAAGTTTAAAAATGCTAATTTAAAAAGTATATCGTCCGATAAGCCACTTTTTTTCCTCGAACGCTTTTCAGATAAACCTATCGAACAAAATTCCCTGTAAAGTGCATACTGGTTACTTAAAAGAATCATATAATCGGCCATCAAATCCTTATAATAGTTATGTTCCTTGCCGTCACTACCAAAATACAATCCAGACTCAAGACTCTCAATTAAATAAAAACTATCATTGTCGTCTTCCATCCATTTGCCATCTGCATTCAACTCTTTTGGCTTGTATACTTTCAAATTTATAAAGTCAATTTTTAGCGGCGCTATAGCAATTTCCTCCAAATCAATAACAATCGGATCCTCAATACCAGGGGCGTTCAGTTTTGTGGCGATAGCATCTATAATTGGCTCAGCGCTTTCTCCTGCTATTGCTAGCAAATCGTTTAGCAAACTAAAATCACAACAGTAATCAGCAGGGTTGTACACTTCGGGATCAATATTGTCTTTTATATACCCAAAGATGGTAACATCCGATTCCAGAGGGCCTGGTTCGAAAATGATTTTATCAATGTAAATTTCATTAAGGTATTTATAGTTTGGCTTGTACATTTTTATTTTTTATGAAAAAGATGGTTTCCCCCTGTTGATTTCTAAAATAGAGCGTGTACCCGGGCTGAAGTTTGTTTCTCAATTGCGCAAACTGTTTCATTATTGGCTTGAGAAGATCCCATAGGTGATAACCGGTGGTATCTGCTATTGACCAGAAAAGTGTATTCAAGTTTGTTTGGGAATTTACAAAATCATTACAGTAATAGTAATTAAATTGTCCTACTGGGGTTTTTATATCATATCTTACAAACAGATGCAGATCAAGACAAAAATCTTCTGAAGAAGAAACAGTTATGATTGACTGCACAACATCTGTAATATTGGTTTCTCTAAAATGATTCAGTTGGTCGCTTGTCAGATACCTGGGTGCAGCTCGCAGTATTTCTTCATCCAAATGACAATTATATATCCCTTTTTCGAGTTTTACCAGGTTATCAAATCCTAAGGGGAGCGCCCTTTTAAGCATGCTTTTTTTATGAACCATAAAGAATAGCTTCTTCGTGTTTTTCGCACTGTTTAAATGTGTTTGAAGGCGTGGGGCCCAGGGCTTACCCATTTTATAAGAATAAGGCCTAAAAAATAGGTCATAGACCCGGGATTCCCGATCGAGCGAATCTTTTTTACCATTCGGCGCTAAATCAAGATACTTGCTTTTGGGAGTTCTATCCTTCCAACAAGGAACCATTTTAGCTACATTAGCAATAATATTGGCAAGATGCTTATCGTTATCTAATCCAATAGAATCTTCCTGATAACGGAATTCACGAATGTTTGATATTAGTGCAAATAAATTTCCAACAACAAACCCACCAAAACCGTTTTCTTTAGCGTATGCCTCATGTTTTTGCAATATTGCCCGCTCTCTTGGGAACGGATGATCTCCTAAAAACGCCACAAGAGGGCGGGTTTCATCAAAAATCCTGACAAGCTGATATCGATACTTTCTATCGGGTGAAAAAACAGTAATTTCTTTCATTTTTATAGGCAGATAGTTATTTCATCTGCACATAAAATTATGGAATCGCTGTGTCAAATTCTGTCAAACGAATCACCTGGCGTTTTCTTTCCAAAACAACGTGCGGTGTTTGAGCGAAGGGTTATGATTATTGAAATCAATGCATTCCTGATGAATTTTGTTCACAAGAGTGAGTAAAGCTTTGGGCTTCACCACACGAACATTATTCATCCATTGAATGACCCAGCCAACCAGTTCCCCATTTAAAGCACAAGAAAAGGTCATCCTGAATTTCTTATTTTTCCTGAGCTCAAATCTTTGATCATAATGCCAAAAGAAGAGGCTGATATAATGCCCTGTTACCTGGTCAATTTCCAATTCGATTTGATAAACTTTTTCATCAATATTTTGTGATACGCCAAAATGCGTTTTGGTAAATTGATTATACATTTCAATGTACCTGTTCGGCTTAAAGATGTCATTTGTTAAACTCAGTTGTAAAAAAGCATCAAAGCCGACTACAACAATTTTTTTGTCTGTTTCATTATAGGCACATAGATGTAACAGTCCTCTATGGTTTAATAATGAAAGCGGATAGAGTATATCTTTTTCAAAAACCCTGTCTGTTTCTGAGTCGAAGTAATCATTGAGTTTTTCTACGACAATTTTTCTTTTGTTTTAAATAGCCCAAATTACTTGTTCTATAATCTCCAACTGCTCTTTTGAATATTGCATTTCGTAAAATCCGCTACTGTCTAATCCCATACTGAAAGCATCAACAGAGTATTCAAGTCTTGATTTACTGTTTCGCTCATGAAACTGGTTTTCAAATTTGATGAAGGATGATTTTTTGATCTTCAAAATATCTTTGGGAACAAAGACCTTTGACAAAAAATGAGCGTTGATGTCCGAAATGTTCAACTCCTTTGCACCTTGAGCATGCACGATCTTCCAGGTCTTTTTGTTGAATTCCCCAGTGTACACTTCAATTTCCTGTCCCTGAATTTTCAAACTCTCGGACAACTCATTCAAATACCGATAAAGTGTCCTGTCTGAGAAATCATATCCTTGTTTTCTTTTCCAATCTCTGAAGATCGCCATCGTACAAGGCGATTGTTGAAGCCTTGAGTAAAGATGCAGGAGTATCTCCGATTTCCTGGGATGAGCTGTCATGTCAAATCAATTGGGTTGAGTTCAAGAGGGATGCCCCTTCGCAATCATTTTAAACGCAATTTAAAGCATCAAATTTTGTAAATCAAAGGAATTTAGGAACAGTTTGCAGACAATATACAAGTGCTAAGTCAGGCCATTTATGTATAGATATACTGGTAACAGCCCCCTTCAGCGTTAAAATATCCGGTTCGCTGGTTATTCCTATTTTCGCCTGAGCCGCCCCCTCGTAATTATCCCTATAAAATCCCCACTTTATCCCAAATTGTTCCGATCTTTATTCGTTTTGCAAGGTGTACAATATGGACGATCAAAAAAGACTTACGGTTTTTAACAAGTGGATGGGAACACCGGGCCCGCTGAATACCCTTGTCACTAACAATTATGCCAGGCTCAGCAGCATCCTGTTTTTATTCCCCCTTATTTTATTGACTGCCATTATCTTATTTCTTTACAGCCAGGGGGCTTTATCTGTTGACGGATACACACATATTCAAAAGGATTGCTTCCTTCTTATTAATCACCGTTTGGGACAATATCCAACCCTCCAGTTTAATCTCACCCAAATAGGAGATGCACTGATCTCTTTATCGCTTTTAAGTATTTTCATTATATATGCTCCAAGAATCTGGGAGGCTTTATTACCTGGCTTGCTGGTTTCTCTTTTATTTTCAAGTTTGCTAAAACCGCTGTTTGCCGTACCAAGACCTGCGGCGGTATTTGATACTACCAGTTTTATTATCGTTGGGAAAAAATTGTCCGGATTCAACAGTACGCCTTCCGGGCACTCCATCACCATTTTTACCGTACTTGCGGTATTGCTGTTTGCATTGGCTCCTCAAAAGCTGAACAATAAAATCATCTGGTTTTTTTTAGCGGGCAGCATCGGGCTGCTGGTGGCGTTTTCAAGAGTCGGCGTGGGCGCCCATTATCCGCTTGATGTTATTACGGGTGGTATTGCAGGATATATTTCGGGGCTTATAGGTATTTTTACCAGTCGGAACTACAAAATTTTCACCTGGGTTGGCAATAAAAAATGCTACCCGGTATTTATTTTAGCATTTCTGATTGGTGGTGCTGTATTAATTGGCAAAATAATTAACGAAAACCTGATAATATTCTACCTGGCATTGGCCTGCCTGCTTGTTTCACTCTATAAAACGATCACTATTTATGCTAAAAAATAAATTGAAATTAGCGCGGTTTAATAACCTGAAGTTAATGCAGTTCGCTTTGTTAATGAGTGTGCTGAATTTCCTGTTCTTCCACCTCCCCTTTTACACCTATGTCGTAAATAATGTTGACTATAAAAGATTGAACGGCATTATCATAATTATAAGTCTAATAATTTTAATGCTGGTGGCTAATGCTTTTGTTTTTTATTTATTCCTGTTCCTCTCGCGTGTGGTAGGAAAATTTTTATTGGTTGTCATTTTTATTCTCAATGCCATTGCCCTTTACTTTGTTAATACTTACCATGTCATTATAGATGGAATTATGATGGGCAATGTGCTCAATACCGATTACGGCGAAGCGAGCAGTTTTTTTTCTATTAAGTTGATTGTATACATAATTGTATTGGGCATCCTCCCCAGTATTTACATCATTAAAGCAAAAATAATCACTGTAACCCTGAAGCGTTTTTTGACCACGTCCTCGCTTGCTTTATTGTTTATGATCATTATTGCATTTTTGAATGCAAGCAATTGGTTGTGGATCGATAAAAATTCAAAACAACTGGGCGGGCTTGCGATGCCCTGGTGCTATTTTGTAAATACGGGTATTCATTATGTCCGTCAGCACGATAAAAATAAAAAAGAAATCTTATTGCCAACCGCTACGATAAAAGATACCGAAAAAGCGGTTGTAGTGCTGGTTATAGGAGAATCGGCAAGAAGAGAAAATTTCTCTTTGTACGGCTATTCGAGAAATACGAACCCATTGCTTTCCCAAACCCCCAACTTATTTCACTTTGACGCCACCTCCTGTGCTACCTACACCACCGCAGGCGTAAAGTGTATTTTAGAGCACACGCATACCGACGAGCTCTATGAAATCCTCCCCAATTATTTATACCGGAATAATGTAGAAGTTATTTGGCGGACCACCAACTGGGGAGAACCTCCTGTACATATTCAAAACTATCAAAACAAAGATGCTTTAATGCGCGATTGCAAAGGCGATAGTTGCAATTACGATGGCGTTCTTTTAAACGGTCTGAAGGAACAAATAGCCGCCAGCAAAAAAAATAAAATTTTGGTTGTACTGCACACCAGTACCAGCCATGGCCCTACCTACAGCAAGAAATACCCCGCGCAATTTGAAACTTTTAAACCCGTTTGCAACAGTGTGGAACTGGGAAATTGTTCTAAAGAAGAGCTCATTAACGCCTATGACAATACGATTGTTTATACAGATTACCTCTTACACGATATAATTGAAGATCTGAAACAATTAAGCGGGTATAAAAGCACGATGATCTTTGTTTCGGATCATGGCGAATCTTTGGGAGAAAAAAATCTGTATATGCATGGAGTGCCTTTGAGTATTGCGCCAAAGGAACAGTACGAGATCCCTTTTATTGTTTGGGTATCCGATAGTTCCAGGCAACTCAAGCCCAATAAGGACCTGACCCAAAATTATGTATTTCACAGTGTGTTGAATTTCCTGAGCATACAAAGCCCTATTTATGATGAGAAGATGAACATTTTCAAAAATTAGAACGAAAAGGATTGACAGGAGCTGACCCAAAAAAAGTGCAAACAAATGATTAGCGGGAATTCGGGAAAACAGGGAGATTTGCTTTTCAATCTTTTTAAATTTACCGTCTTGCCGCCTTACCGGCAAAAAATGCTTTTTAGTCACCTTTCATAATTCCGGCTTTTCCCGCGGGCTTCTTTTTTTGCTGCCAACAACCAACGCTCTTAGGCGGCGTCATCCCTGTTTGTTTGCAAACTATTTAAAACAAAAGAAAAGGTGGACCCCGCCCCAAAATCACTTTTTACAGCGATCTGGCCGCCCTGTACCTCAATAAACTCTTTACTGATACTTAGCCCTAAACCGGTACCTTCTTTTTTGGTTCCGGGTATTCTGAAATACCTTTCGAATACTTTATCGACGTATTGAGGGGGAATGCCCTGACCGGTATCAGTAACGGCGAATCTTATTTTATTGTCCCCGGCCGTCACACCAATGCTTATCCTGGAATTATCATAGGAATAGCGGATCGCGTTGGACAATAAATTGGTCAGCACCCAGGCCGTTTTTTCTTTATCTGCCAGCACCTGGGGCAGGTTGTCCGCAATTTTTATAGCTACCTGCACCTGCTTTTGCTCGGCAGCCGCCCTGGTAGCGCTTACCGCATACGCTACAATTTCTTCCACGTTAGCGGGCATTACGTTGATCTGGATGGTGCCACTATCCACCTGGGTCATATTCAGCAATTCGCCGGTAATCTTCAGCAAACGCCCGGCATCCTCTTTAATGCTCTCAACAAGCCCCCGCTGCTCTTCATTTAATGCGCCCACCTGTTTGTTTTCCAATAACTGCAGGCTCATTTTAATAGCTGCGATCGGCGTTTTCAGTTCGTGTGATACCGTTGCAATAAAATTAGTTTTTGCAAAGTCCAGTTCTTTGTACGGTGTAATATTTTGTAAAAGAATTACATCGCCAATATGCACCTCTTCCTCTTCTCCTGTTGGAACGATCCGGATGGGTATAATTTCTTTCTCAAAATAGCTTTCCTTGTTGTCGGCATATATTTTTACCGGTAATGACTTTATCGCACCCGTTTCGGCTGCAAGATTTTCTGCCAGCGATTTTACCAGGTCGTTCTGCAGGGCAACCTCCCGGATATTCTTTCCTACTATAAGCTCTTCGGGCATACCGGTTATTTTCAGCGCCGTATTATTCGCAAATAATATGGTTTGATTACTATCCAAACCAATAACAGGGTCGCTCATATTATTAATGAGCGTTTCAATCCGCTTCTTTTCCATCATCAGTTTATCAACATCACTCGCTTTATATTCCTCTAATTTTTCTGCCATGGTATTAAACGATGCGGCCAACATTCCAAATTCATTGTCCTTTTCAAAATGGACGCGTTGCGAATAATTTTGGGCCGCAATTTGTTTAATACTGGCCGTTAGTTCTTTAATAGGGTTGGCAATATTTGATGGCAGGTTTACGAGCAGTGTAAATGCGATCAGAAAGCACAGCGTTCCGGTCAGATCCACCCAAAAGATCGAGTTCAATGCTGTTTTTCCGGCAATTTCACTTTTTCGCTGTATCGCCTGCATGTTTAACAGCATGATATTCGATATGTCTTTTCTCACCGCTCTTATGAGGAAACTGTCTGAGCCTGTTTGCTTCAGACCGGAAAAGTTCCGGGCAAGATTGTCCGTCAACTCCCGCTCCCCAACTTCTGTAATATTCTTTTGTTGCAATTTCAAATTACTTTCAAACAAATTTAAATTCTTCGGGTCGCCAATGCCGTCATCCAGCGCTATATGCATTTCTCGGGAGTAGTTCAGGGTGTTATAATTTGCAACAAGGATATTTTGCGTATCCGCACTTAACCGGTTAATAAATATGGTGCTCATGGCTGTGAGCAACACGATCATCAGGAACAAAAGCCCCACCCCCAATATCAATTTTGCTTTTATTTTCATTGGTTGAAATCTTTAACTCAAAATAACAAGATCCACTTCATTGGCAGAGAGTTTCTTTAACAGCTCATTGAAAACATTGGTGGCCAAAATGATCCGCGTCAAATTCAAATGCGGTTTCCCGATACAGATCGTTGTTATCCGTCTTTCTTCGCACTGTTCGATAATGGCTTTAGCCACATTTTCATTCTCGATCTTAATAATCTCCGCACCCAGCTCCATTGCCAGCTTAAAGTTATTGATCAAATGCCTTTGTTTATCCAATGCAATTTTATCAGCATTTTCCCTGGATGTTTGCACATATAAAAGATACCACTTGCTGTTATAATAATTAGCCAGACGGGCTGTTTTACGAATTACCGTTTTTGCCGTTTTTTCATTGGAGCTGATGCATGCCAGGAATTTTTCCCTTTTTATGGCACCCGGGAGCGTGAGCTCCGTTTCCACCTTACGCTCCACCTGTGAAGCCGCCTCTTTTAAGGCCAGCTCCCGCAATTGCAGTATATGATCGTTCTTAAAGAAATTATTTAATGCGGTTTCAATCTTTGCCGGTTCATAGATCTTCCCTTCTTTCAGGCGCGTAATTAATTCGTCGGCCGTAAGGTCAATATTGACCACCTCGTCCGCCTGCGCCAGCACACTATCCGGGATACGCTCCTTTACTTCAACACCCGTGATCTCCTTCACCTCCTGGTTCAGGCTTTCTATATGCTGAATATTGACCGCACTGATCACATTAATGCCGGCATCGAGTATTTCGACCACATCCTGCCAGCGTTTTTCATTTTTGCTCCCTTCAATATTGGTATGCGCCAGTTCATCAACAATTACTACTTCCGGACGCAAGTTAATAACCGCCTGCACATCCAGCTCCTCTAATTCTTTTCCTTTGTAAAATAGCCGTCTCCGGGGCACCAGGGGCAGCCCTTCCAGTAGGGCATGCGTTTCGGCCCGGTTATGCGTTTCTATATAGCCAATCTTAACATCAATGCCGCCCCGGAGCAGCGAATGCGCTTCCTGCAGCATGCGGTATGTTTTGCCCACCCCGGCGCTCATGCCCAGGTACACTTTAAACTTTCCCCGTCTTGATTTCTTAATCAGATCCAAAAAATGCTGTGCGGTATGGTCTTTGTCAGGCATCAGAACGAAACGGCTAATGAGCTTGTTAAAAAGAAATCATCTTTGGCTTTGCTATTTCCTTTTGCAAAGATCTTATCTTTTGAAGAAAATTTCCTTGCTTCAATACGCCATAATATATTATTGCCAAACAAATGATCATAATTAAGTGAATAACCTGCTGTTTTAAAGCCATGGGGTGTTCCTGTAGTAATGATCACCCCGTTTTTATCATTATAATATTCCACTCTTGCCGCAACATTGTTTTTTGCATCGGGGCTTAGCTTCAATAGCAGCACCGGGGCATACCAGGTATTGTATTGATTGCTTCCTTTACTTTTTTGCTCGGCACCCACATCGAAGCCTGCTGTTAAAGCCAGTTTATCACTCAACTGAAAAATGCCGTAAAAATCATGAAAATAACGCATTCTTTTTACGCTGTCCGGTTTATCATTCCCGATAAAAGAGCTGCTGTTAAGCGTAATTTTTGAAGAGGGCTTAAAAGTGAGCTGATGTCCAAACGCGGGCGTATTGTTTCCGTTGACCCGCTGTATCCGTTGCCAGCCGTTCAACACCAGGCCGCTGATAAACCATTTACCATTATCCGAAGTGTAGGAAATCTTCGCCCCGGTTTCATAGTAAGGGGAATTATCCGCCAGTATGCTCCTGGTAAGCGTCCAGCAATCTTTACCCACTGCACTTTCAGAGCCAATATGTGAAGCAAAGATACCGGCGTCGACCCAAAGGTTTTTATTTTTCGAGAGTTTCACTCCTGCATTTGCTTCGTAAATATTTTTCAATACTCCCGGTTCTGCAGCCAGGTTAGCATTCATATAGGTGCCTGCTCCCAAGGCAAGGTTTGCTCTCAGGCTTTCCGTTTGCCAGGCAGCCTTAATATAGCCCAGGTTCAGATTTACTTCGTTGACCCTGTTATAGGCATACATAAATGCCGGATGTTCATGGTTTCCCGGTTTATTAAGATCGCATGAATAGTATGCTTCAATGTAGCCGCTCAAAGTAAATGACGATTGGGTACTGTCCGTTTGTGCATTGCCTCTTACTGCCAGCAAAGACAATAAGACCACTATAGTTTTTTTCACTTTTTTATTTCAGGTTATCTAATGCAATATTCAATTTGAGCACATTTATTTTTTCTGTCCCGAACCATCCCAACAAGGGCTTTTCAGTGTTGGCAAGAATCAACTGTTCCAGGTTACCCTCGCCAATACCGCGGATTGCCGCAATGCGTTTTAGCTGCACCCGGGCGGCGGGTACTGAGATATCCGGATCCAGCCCGCTGCCGCTCGCCGTCACCAGGTCTGAAGGGATCGCTTCTTTTTTTATGCCGGGATTGTGCACCAAAAAAGTATCTATTCGTGCTTGCACTGTTTTTAAGTACTCCCGATTCGATGGCCCCTTATTGCTGCCCCCCGCAGCCGCCGCATTATAATCAACTGCAGAAGGCCGCGAATAAAAATATTTGTCATCGGTAAATTTTTGCCCCACATTGGCATAATAGGTTTTGCCGTGGTATACGACCACATCACCCTTCCCCTTATTGGCCGTAAGCCGGGCCGCGCCCAATACGATTAACGTATAAATACCCGAGAAGAATAAAAAACAAACGAGGGTAAGGCGTATGGCGGGAATAATATTTTTTTTCATAATTATATTTTTAAAAAATTGGTTCGGATAAATCAATGAGATCATGACAGCCAACCGGTCCGTCATTGCAAGCTTGCAGCGCCATCTCCTTTATATTGAAGAGATGGTTCGACTCCGCTGCGCTTCGCTCACCATGACGGTGGTAATTGTTATTAGTTCTCATAATCTTGTACCCTGTCATTGACAGCATACCGAAGAGTGGTTTATTAAACAAACAACGCAACAACAATATCTATCAATTTAATCCCGATAAACGGAACGACCACTCCGCCCAGGCCATATACCAGCAGGTTCCTCCGGAGCAATGCACTGGCGCCTATCGGCCGGTAGGCCACACCCTTCAGGGCCAATGGGATCAGCAACGGAATAATAATAGCATTAAAGATCACTGCAGACAGGATGGCGCTTGCCGGGGAATGCAGCCGCATGATGTTCAGTCCCTGCAGGGCCGGAATGGAAGCAATGAATAATGCCGGAACAATGGCGAAATATTTTGCCACATCATTCGCGATGCTGAAGGTGGTCAGTGTTCCCCTTGTCATTAAAAGTTGCTTGCCTATTTCCACCACCTCGATCAATTTTGTGGGGTCATTATCCAGGTCCACCATATTGCCCGCTTCTTTTGCTGCCTGGGTGCCGCTGTTCATCGCTACGCCCACATCCGCCTGGGCCAATGCCGGTGCATCATTGGTGCCATCCCCCATCATGGCCACCAATCTTCCTTCTGCCTGCTCTTTGCGGATATAATTCATTTTATCTTCCGGCTTTGCTTCGGCAATAAAGTCATCCACCCCTGCCTTTCCGGCAATGTATTTTGCGGTCAAAGGATTGTCGCCGGTGACCATTACGGTTTTTATACCCATCTTGCGCAGGCGCTCAAACCGTTCCCGGATACCGGGTTTAATGATATCCTGCAACTCAATAACCCCCAATACTTTTTCATTTTCAGCCAATACCAGCGGTGTTCCTCCATTCCTTGAAATGACTTTTACTTTTTCGTTTGTTTCTTCCGGGAAAATATTCCCGGCTTTTTCCACTGCCTTCCGGATAGCATCGGCAGCTCCCTTCCTGATCCGGATCGCATCGTAATCAATACCAGAGCTTCTTGTTTCAGCAGTAAATTTTATATAATGCGGATGCGCTACCTGGTAGCTCAGGGGATTGACACCGGCCAGTTCTATTATAGATTTTCCTTCGGGGGTTTCATCTGCCATCGACCCCAACACTACGGCTTTTATAAAATGTTTTTCATCCACACCATTAGCCGGGTAGAAACCGGTCGCCTTCCGGTTACCGATCGTGATCGTACCTGTTTTATCCAGCAGCAACACATCAATATCGCCGGCCGTCTCAACCGCCTTTCCGCTTTTGGTGATCACATTCGCCCGCAAGGCCCGGTTCATACCAGCTATACCAATGGCAGACAATAAACCGCCGATCGTGGTGGGGATCAGGCATACAAACAGGGATATAAAGGCGGCAATCGTAATAGGCGTCTGTGCATAGTCGCCAAAGGGTTTTAGGGTTACTGTTACGATGATGAACACTAACGTAAAACCCGCCAGCAAAATGGTAAGCGCAATCTCATTGGGAGTTTTTTGTCTTGAGGCGCCCTCCACCAGCGCGATCATCTTATCCAAAAAACTTTCGCCGGCTTCGGTGGTTACTTTCACTATTATTTTGTCTGAAAGTACTTTTGTGCCGCCGGTTACGCTGCTTTTATCTCCTCCCGCTTCGCGTATAACAGGAGCGCTTTCCCCGGTAATAGCGCTTTCATCGATAGTGGCCAGGCCTTTGATGATTTCGCCGTCTGATGGAATGATATCGCCTGCTTCGCATAAAAACACATCCCCTTTTTTTAGTTGCGACGATGGAACAATCTTAATTTCGTCCACATACATTTCTCCTACCGGTTGCATCCACTTAGCAGGCGTTTCCTCCCTTGTCTTACGCAAGCTATCCGCCTGGGCCTTTCCCCTGGCCTCGGCAATGGCTTCGGCAAAATTGGCAAACAGCAGGGTTATGAACAGCACACCCGTTACTACTCCGTTATAAGCCAGGCTGCCCTGGTTTTGTTCACCCGCAGCGGTCCATATACATACGCCCGCCATAACGAGGGTGCCCACCCATACCGTAAACATTACGGGATTGCGGAACATTTTTACGGGGCTGAGTTTGATGAAGGATTGTTTCAACGCCTCTTTTACCAATGCCCGTTGAAACAGTTTATTATTTTTATTGCTTTTCATGTCTGTGTCTGATTAATAAAGTGAAAAATATTCTGCAATAGGGCCCAGGGTTAATGCAGGGAAGAAAGACAATGCTGCAACAATGGCGATAACCGCAAAGACCATCAGGCCAAAAGTGGCGGTGTCTGTTTTTAAGGTACCCGCGCTTTCGGGAACATATTTTTTTGCGGCAAGGCTTCCGGCAATAGCTACCGGGCCAATGATCGGCAGGTACCTCGCCAATAACATCACCGTACCGCAGGCGATATTCCAGAAGGGCGTATTATCACCCAATCCTTCAAATCCACTGCCATTATTAGCACCCGATGAAGTGAACTCGTACAGCATTTCGCTGAAACCGTGATAGCCGGGGTTATTGAGCCACCCCGCGTAAGTTCCCGGGTGATGCGCATATAAGTAGCTGGAAATGGCGGTACCCGTAAGGATCAGCAACGGATGCAGAAGAGCTATGATCATGGCGATCTTCATTTCTCTTGCTTCTATTTTCTTGCCTAAAAACTCTGGTGTTCTTCCCACCATCAGCCCGCTGATAAATACCGCCAGGATAATAAAGACAAAAAAATTAAGGAACCCTACACCCACACCGCCATAAAAACAGTTCACCATCATACCCAGCATTTGGTTCATCCCGCTTAGCGGTAGAAAGCTATCGTGCATGGCGTTTACACTTCCGGTGGAGATGACGGTGGTGGCGATACTCCAGTAGGCCGAAGCCGCCGAGCCGAACCTGACTTCTTTCCCCTCCATATTACCAATTGCCTGCCCGATGCCCATTTTTGCAAGGGCGGGATTCCCCTTTAGTTCCCCCACAACCGTTGGCACCAGCAACAACATAAAGCCTATGGTCATTACCCCCAGGATCACCAGGGCCAATTTTCTTCTTCTCAGGATGTAGCCCAGGGCAAAAATCATGGCAATGGGTATCAGCATCTGAGTTACCATTTCAATAATATTTGTAAAATAGTTTGGATTTTCAAAGGGGTGGGCCGAATTAGGGCCAAAGAAACCACCGCCATTAGTACCCAGGTGTTTTATGGCCACAAAGACAGCCGCCGGCCCCCGGCTTACCTGCACCGTATCACCTTGCAGCGTGGTGATCGTATCTTTCCCCGCAAAGGTCATAGGAGTTCCGTTAAACAATAAAAGCAACGCCACGATCAATGCGATGGGAAATAAGATCCGCGTACAGGAACGAACAAAAAGGAAATAGAAATTCCCCAGTTTAACTGATGTCCGCTCCCGTAGTGCAAAGAACACCGTTGCAGCAATTGCCATACCGCAACCGGCGCTAACGAATTGAAACAACATAAGGGTTAGTTGCCCGAAGTAAGATATGCCTGTTTCGCCGGAGTAATGTTGCAGGTTGGTGTTACAGATAAAGCTGATGGCCGTATTAAAAGCAAGGTCAGCGCTCATTGATGGATTCTTATCGGGGTTGAGGGGCAGCCAGCTCATGTTCATTAATACAAACATGCAGCCCAAAAACCAGAAAAGGTTAATCGTGAGGAGTGCTATCAGGTGCTGCTTCCAGTTCATTTCTTTTGACGGATCAATTCCGCCCAGGCGGTAAAAAATGGTATCTACCGGCTTGAATATCCGGTCTGACCAGGTTTTGTCGTTGCTATACACTTTACCGATGTAGCGGCCCAGGGGTATTGCAAGCAGTACCGCCAGCCCGTACATTAGTATAATTCCAGGAATCTCTGCGTTCATTGTTTTAAAATTTTTCCGGTTTTACCAATACATAACACATATACACAAATACGGCGATGGCTACGATGAATAATGCTGTCATATCTTTTCAAAATATTTTATTGATAAAAAAAAGAGGGCAAATCCTAAAAGCCCCGCGAGAATTAAAATGAATGTGAGCATAACGAATTATAATTTGATATGCCAACAGGGATGCAATCCCCGTTCCAACAAAATCCGGATCTGCCGGAACGCGCTGCTGTACTGAGTTGTAATTTCTTTTGCCACAGCCGTGGCAATAAAAACCCTTTCAAAATGAAAGGGTGCCCACTATCGTTTTGAAAGGGTTACTTTATATAATATTCTTCTATCTTCCGATAAAGCGTGGTTAAAGCTATATTCAGCAATTTTGCCGTTTCGGTTTTATTGCCGTTGGTGTAATTCAAAACTTTCTGGATGTGGATCTTTTCAGCGCTGGCCAGATCAAAAGCAGACAGCACTTTTCCCCCGGCAACCGGAAGTTGTTGCAATTCAACGGGCAGGCTCTCAAGGCTTAGCACTTCCCCATTTGTAAGAATAACGCTTCGTTCAATTACGTTTTTTAATTCGCGGATGTTTCCCTTCCAGGTATGTTGCTGCAATGCCTCAAGATAGGGTTTGGAGATAGATGAAATTTTTTTTCCGGTCTTATTTGCAAACTGGTGCAGAAAACCGGTTGCTAATAATTCGATATCAGCAATCCGCTCTCTTAGCGGAGGCAAGGCGATCTGAAAAACGGCTATACGGTAAAACAGGTCTTCACGGATGTTGCCGGCTTCTCCTTCTTTTTGCAGGTCCCTGTTAGTGGCCGCGATAATGCGCACATTCACTTTCGTGGGTTTGCTATCGCCTACCTTCAGAAACTCGCCTGTTTCGAGCACGCGCAGCAACTTGGCCTGCAGCTCTAATGGCATTTCGCCGATCTCATCCAGGAAAACGGTACCATTATTGGCCTCTTCAAATATTCCTTTGCTATCTTTCAATGCACCGGTGAAGGCTCCGGCTTTATGCCCGAACAATTCATTCTCCAGCAATTCCCTGCTGAACGCCGAACAGTTTATCGCAACAAAATGCTGCCGGCTCCGGCTGCCGGCATTGTGAATGGCTTGTGCAAAAACTTCCTTACCAGTACCGGTTTCCCCGGTAAGCAACACCGTTGCGTCAGTAGCCGCCACCATTTTCGCCACTGTAACGGCCGCCGTAAGTTGCTTCGATTTACCCAGTACATTATCAAACGAATACTTTTTGTCTAATCGCTGCTCCAATTGTCTTACCCGCTTTGCCAGGGATACTTTTTCAACAGCTTTATATAACAGGGGGATAATCTTATTATTGTCATCACCCTTGGTAATATAATCAAATGCCCCATTCTTTATAGCCTGCACACTATCGGGGATATTACCATACGCGGTAAGTAATATGATTTCCACGGCCGGGTATTTTTCTTTTATTTTTCCAGACAACTCAACCCCGCTGCCGTCAGGCAATTTTACATCACAGATAACCACATCGAAATCGGAGGTCTCCAATTTTTTCAGACCGTTTTTGGCGTCTGCAGCCGCTGCTACTTCAAAGCCTTCCAGGCTGATTATTTTAGAAAGAAGCGTTCTGATTTTATCTTCGTCATCAATGATCAATACCTTATTCATTTACAAACTTTAATCAGCAAAGTTATCATTTCTGCGCAGACGAATTACACCTGCGGCAATATCGGTCTTGTGTTATTCCAATAGCTTCCGGTTATGGATGTGCTTCAATTTTAAACAGCCGTTAATTTTCAGCAGGCAAATTCTGATCGGTATCTTGCTGCTCTTTTTTATTCAATTCCAGTTTTCCAAACTTATAATTAACCGTAACGCCAAAAGAGCGGAAGGGTAAGGAGCGCAGGGAATAAGATGTATAGGCGATGGTATTGATCGTGGTTACCTGGTTCACATACTTGTCAAAAAAGTTGGTGGCCGTTAAGCCAACACTTGCTTTTTTATTCCAGAACTGTTTGCGCAGGGCAAATGTATAGGTAAACAGACTGGGCACTTTTCCCTGGATGTTCGTAAATCCGCCCCGGTAATTGCCAAAGAGTTCCGCCACAACAGCGGCAGGGAAATTATAATTCAGATTCAGGTTAAAGCGCGGCGAAAAAGCGTTGGTAACGGCTGCGGCACCCGGCAACTGGTTTACGATGTGCCGGTGCAGGAGCATAATATTAGCGCGCAAGCCAAAATTATTCAGCGGAACGCCACCCGTAATAATAAGCCCCGAGTTGTACTCATGCCCGATATTGCGCCGGGTGCTTACCGAAACATTGGCATAGGAAGAATCGCCTACCTGGTACTCCGGATAAAAGGTGGTAAAAGGCTTGATGTCGTTGCTGTTGATCCGTTCCGATAACGCCACATAAAAGTTAACCCCATTGACAAAAGTTCGTCCATAGCCCAGTTCGAAGTTATTTCCTATTTCGGGTTTCAGGTAAGGGTTGCCCGTGGTAATGTTATACGGATCGCTGATATTGAGGAAGGGGTTCAGCTCTTCATAATCGGGCCGCTCCAGCCGCCGGCTGTACATCACCTTAACCAGTTGCCGGTTATCAAATTCGTGTGAAAGAATCAAAGAAGGCACCCAGGTAGTATACGAAGGCACGTGAGTATTGTTATAGTCTAATAAAATATGGGTGTATTCGGTACGCAAACCGGCCTTTACGTTCAGCCAGTTCCAGGCTTTCATTGTAGCAGATACATATCCCGCGTATACTGACTGATCATAGGTGAGGTTGTAAGACAGGCCTGGCGCAAATAAATAAGTTTGTGTGCCGGGATCAAAAATATATTGTTCATTATTACTTCCAATTTTCTGGAAACTGCCTTTGACACCAGCTTCCAGCTTGAACGCGTCTGAAACCGGGTGGGTATAATCAAGAGAAAGATAATGCTGCTGATCTTTACCAGGGTTATAAACCGTATTGCCATTAAACGGAACAGCGTTACCCGGGTAAGTTTGCGATTGGTTCGATTCCATCCGGGGACTGGAGACGCTGCCCGTGTACAGAAACTCCAGTACACGATCCTTTTCTCCAAAGTCCTTTTTATAACCAAGGCTCCAGTCCAAGGCAGGGTTATTCAGCCGGCTGGAAGAGCTCCTTACAGAATTAACATCCGAAAGTTGCTGACCGTTTGCAAGCACCTCTTTTGTTTCCTGCTGTGCAAGGCCTTTCCTGTTATTATAAAAATCGCTGTACTGTATCGTAGCACTCAGTGATTGACCATGTGCGAAGCTAAGATCCGCGCCCAGACCCGCTTGCACGCCTCTGCGGATCATATCGGTATAGCCGTCCTGGTTCAGGTAATTCAAGGTATCGCTTCCAATGCCCGATTGACGCTGCTGTTGATTCAGCGATCTGGAATTGAGCTGTGCGTTCCCGTTTACGAAAGCATTCAGGCCAAACCGGTTGTGACGATAGTTAATATTAAAGGCGCCGTTCTCCAAACGGGTACCTCCGGAAAGGTTTACGCTGCCACTGATCCCTTTCATTTTTGTATCCTTCAGAATGATATTGATAATGCCTCCGGTGCCCTGGGCATCATACTTGGCACCCGGGCTGGTAACGGCTTCAATACTTTTTATTTCACTGGAGGGGATCGAAGATAATGCGTCCGTCAGGCTGCTGCCAAAGATGGAAGAAGGTTTGCCGTTGATGAGAAAACGGATATTGGAGTTGCCCTGCAGTTCCACATTGCCATCTGCATCTACCGATACCTGGGGCACTTTCTTTAACACATCCAGCACTACCCCGCCCTGTGCCGTTACATCATTGGCCGCATTATAAACGATTTTGTCGATCTTATTTTCTACGATGGGTAGCCGCGCTACAACGGTCACTGCATCCAGGTCTTTAGCCTCCCGCACCAACAGGAGATCCGGGAGTTTTATTTTTGTTGCTCCTGCCGCAATGTGAACCGTATCTGAGTGGGATTGCCGGTATCCCAGGAATGCAGCTTTCAATACATAGATTCCCGGATGTACCATTGCAAGCGTATACTGGCCGGAGGTTTTGGTTACGGTACCATCAACGGGTTTTTCATTTGTTATATTGTACAAAGAAACGGTAGCATAATCCAAACCCTTTTTTGTTTCACTATCCTTTACTTTTCCTGAAATAACTGTTTGCGCAGAACCCTTAAGCACACACAAAAACACGCCGCCCATAAAAAGCAGCCGGTAAATCACTCCCATGCGACAAACCTAGCTATACATTTTGAATATATTCTGAATAATAAAGACCCGGCTTTCAGCAAACCGGGTCTTTTGCACAACACCACTTACACACATTAGTTAAGATGAGTCACGAACCGGGCCCTGTCTGCTCTTACTTTTTTCAAATTTGCGAAACGGTCATTATCTGCATCACGATAACCCAAAGCCAGGATAACAGCGCTGCGTAAACCTCTTTCCCTCAGTCCCAGCAACGCATCCATACCTGCAGTATCGAATCCTTCCATCGGAGAGCCATCTACATCTTCCGTTGCGGCGGCTACAATAGTAACCCCCAAGCCGATATAGGCCTGCTTGGCAGCATGAATAAAATTGATTTCGGATTTTGCTGGATCAAAACTATTGAGTAAGGCCTGGCGATAGCTAGCCAGACTTTCAACGGTAACGTTTCTTTCTTTGGCAACATGCTCAATAAATGCTTCAATGCGCTCCGGCGTATAATTGTCCCATGCAGCAAAGACCAACAAATGCGAACAGCCTTTGACCTGATTTTGATTATACGCTACCGGAAGCAATTGCGCCAGCAGGTCGGGGTTGCTTACCGAAATAATCTCAAAAGGTTGTAACCCGAAGGCAGAAGGCGCCAGGCGCGCTGCTTCCAGGATACGATCTATTTTTTCCGCGGGAACTTTCTTCCCGTTCATTGCTTTGGCGGCATAGCGCCATTCCAGTTTCTCTATAATTTCCATAATTATTTTATGCTTTCTTTTTGGGTTGTAATTCCAGGTAAATTTTTACATCTGCCTCTTTGGCTACCGCCTTGCCTGTTGGATCATAGCTGATATGATAATCGAACCGGTTCAGCTTCATCTCTGTCTGGAAACCGATCACCTCATTGCCCATCTGGTTTTTGGTTTTACCGCCGTAGGTAACGGCCAGTACCACGGGTTTGGTTACATCTTTAATAGTAAGCTTGCCGGTTAACGTGTATTGGTTCCCCGCTTTCTTTTTGAAGCTGGTACTGACAAATTTCATTTCAGGATATTTTTCAGCATCAAAGAAATCGGCTGTTTTTAAGTGGTTGTTACGCATGTCCACCCCGGTGTTGATGCTGGATGTTTGTACGGTAAAATTAATTTTTGCATCGCTGAAATCTTCTTTAGCGGCAACCAGCTCACCGCTGAACTGATCAAATTTTCCCGTAACAAAGCTGATGCCCATATGTTTGATGGTGAAGGTTACAAAGGAGTGCATTGGATCGGGCGCCCAGTTTTTTTGAGCGAATAACTGGAAACTCATCGCCGTTAAGGCCAGGAAAAGGAAAATTTTCTTCATGTATATCTTTTAAAATTGAACTGCAAAGCAACAGCATCTGTTTCCCGTAAAAAATAATGTAGGTTAAGTTTAGGGGTTGAAGTTGCACGCAAAGACGCAAGGGTGCTAGGACGCAAAGAATTGATATAGCAGCCTCCGCGGTTTAAGTTTCTCGCGGCGAACGCAAAGGAGCAGCGGCGCAGCGAAAGATTTGTTGGAATATTACAGAGCTCACAGATTACACGGATTGGCACAGAAGCTTTTTGAAATCTGTGCAAATCTGCAGAATCTGTGAGAGAAAAAAATATCAAGAGGTTTGTGAGAACGATTATTTAGTTCACAGATTTTCACCCACATCCACAGTAGTTAAAGTTTCTTGCGGCGACACGACGGAGCTGTGGCGCAGGGCCAGCTAGTTGTGGTAATATATTGTAGCCTGTTAACTGCTGATAGTAGTACTGAAGCCGCAGTGAGTGACACAAGAGAGATGATAGCAGTGCGAAAGCCGACAAAATAACTACAATGCGGCTTCCCTTTATACTTTTTATTTTTTATTCCTTATTTTACATTTACCAACTTACTCTCCTCCCACTGGATCCTTCCCAGCCCGGGATGCACATGCCGGTCGCTGTGATACGAGGAACGCACCAGCGGGCCGCTTTCTACGTAGTCCAGCCCCATTTCGTAGCCAGCATCCTTATAAAAAGCAAATTCATCCGGGTGCACAAAACGTTGCACCGGCAGGTGTTTGGGTGTGGGTTGCAGGTATTGCCCGATCGTCACCACATCACAGCCATTGTCTTTCAGGTTGCGCAGGGTTTGCAACACTTCCTCGCGGGTTTCGCCCAGGCCCAGCATGATGCCGCTCTTGGTGCGGGCGCCGCCATCTTTTAATATACGGATCACCTCCATGCTGCGCCAGTATTTCGCCTGGATGCGCACCTGGCGGGTCAGTCGCTCTACGGTTTCAATATTGTGAGAGATCACTTCAGGTGCGGCATCTATCACCGTCTGAATATCTTCCTTTTTGCCCTTAAAATCGGGGATCAGCGTTTCCAGCGTGGTTTCGGGGTTTAATGCTTTTACCGCACGAATGGTGCTGTGCCAGATGGACGCACCGCCGTCTTTCAGCTCATCGCGGTCCACAGATGTGATCACCGCATGCTTCACCTTCATCAGGTAAATAGCCTCTGCAACGCGTTGGGGTTCATCATAATCCACGGGCAGCGGCTTCCCGGTGGCCACGGCGCAAAAGCCGCAACTGCGGGTACAAATATTGCCCAGGATCATAAAGGTAGCCGTACCGTCGCCCCAGCATTCGCCCATATTAGGGCAATTGCCACTTTCGCAGATGGTATGCAGTTTATGTTGGTCTACCAAACCGCGCACATGCTTATAATTTTCGCCAATAGGCAATTTTACACGCAGCCAGTCCGGCTTCTTCACTTTACTCGTCACAGGTAACTCGATCATAACGCGAAAATAATACTTTTATGCTGAATGCTTTTGGGGGCTGTCAGCGGTGGTGCAAATCTCAACTTCAGTCCCTGCTGCTGCGGGCTGCGGTTCCGCTTCAAGCGGAACTAAACCCTCCGCATCAGGCAGCCTTTGAACTAACAATAAGGGGCATCGGATTGTTCGCGGGATTTTGGCCGGTAAGGATAAAAATCCTCCCTGCCGAATTCGTCGTTGCTTGTTTTCTGATTAGCCCGGCAATAGGCAGCAGTTTCCTTCTGTGTATCCGTGTAATCTCCTATGAAAAATTGGCTCACAGATTTCTCAGATATCCACAGATCAAAATTTTATACTAATGATTGGCCGGGAATCCGGAAAGACGGGAAGATATTTTTTTTCAATCGCCTAAAACTTACCGTCTCACCGCCTTACCGGCTGAAAGTTGCTTTCACCGATCCCAGGCTGTTCGAGGCTTGCAGCCTCGAACCTTTATTTTATCGCTTTCAGCGATCTCAAAAAAACTATCTTTACGCTACTAAATTAATCTACAATGACTTCAGAAGTACTCTATAACGGCGATCTCCGCACTACCTGCACGCATTTGAAAAGCGGCTCTTCTTTTGAAACCGATGCACCAGTTGATAATAACGGAAAAGGTGAACGGTTCTCGCCAACCGACCTGCTGGCCACCAGCCTGGCTACCTGCATGATCACTGTAATGGGTATCAAAGCCTGCACGATGAATTTCGATTTAAACGATGTGCGTATTGAAGTTTTAAAGAAAATGGCCGCCGACCCCAGACGAGTGAGCGGGATCGACCTGAAGGTCCATATTCCCCAAAACCTGGAGGCACTTGATCCCAAAACCATTGCCATCTTAAAAAATACCGGCAATACCTGCCCGGTAGCCAAAAGCCTGCATCCGGATATTGTTGTAACCACCGACTGGGGCGCCTGGAGCTAGAACAGGTGCTTCGATAACAAGGCAATGGCGGCAACAAACGGCGCAAATAATAATAGCAACGAAAACGACAGCGAAAAATATTTCAGCGCTGGTTTGTAACTGCTCCTGAACAACAAGGGCAGCAGATAGGCGGCAATAAACACGACAGAGGCGATCATAAAATTAATGATCAATGATATGCCGGTATACAATACAGAGAATACTGCAGGCTGCAATAAGATTCCGGATAACAAACCATATAATAGTCCCGACAGGAAAACGCCGACCAGCAGGAACGCGCCGTATTTTATTCCTCTCTTAAAATAAAAAGCAAAATAAGGACCCGGGGCCAGCGCCTTTATAGCCTGTAATAGTGTTTCATCTTTAGATGGGCGCGGTGGCACAGCCCTGTTCTTTCCTTTTTGTTTTTTAAAACGCGGCCACCATACAATAAAGCCGGTTATAAACAACGCCAGGGGGATCAACCCGCCCAGTAAAGCCAGAATACGTGTAGGCATTCCTCCGAAACTGCCCAGGTGCAGGGGCACGATCCAGGTGAGATAGCTATTGGCAATATTGGAAAAATCTGTTTCACTATTTAAGAGCACCTTGCCGCTATACTGGTCAACCCCCACCATAATGCGGTTTCCTTCTTTTGAAACACCAGCGGAGGACATATCAAAACGATAGGCCCCGTCTTTATCAACAGGGTACGCAACACCCCTGAGCACCGCCTCCGGGAATTTATTTTTAGCTACCGCAGCGGCGGTAACGGGTGATAACTTTTGAGCGCCCGCCACCCATTCCGATTTCAGGTTAAAGACCTCTTGTACTGATTGAGGAGACTTGCCCGTGAGCATAAATAAAAAAGCAATGAACACGGGCCCGAAGGACATTGCAAAACCTGTTAACGACAATACCACGACCACCGGGGCAGAATAAATACCGAGCACATTATGCCAATCGTAATTCTGTCTTTTAAAGCCCGATTTAAAATTTATGGTAAGCACCGATTTCCACTGTTTCCATTTTTTATATTGCTGCGGCACCCATAACCGCAGCCCGCTTACGGTAAGGATCAGCAAACATAAAGTGGCCAGACCTACAACATATTGTCCCCAACCGGAGATGAGCAAATTAGTATGTAGTTCCGTTACAAACCCTATAAAGGAACTATGATATAATCGCTTGCCTGCCAGTTCCGCCGTATAAGGGTTAATAAAAAATTGTTCCTCGTTTGCAAAGTTATAACATACATAAGTAATGTTAGGGTTTCCCTGTTGGGGCAGGTATACATAGTCGATCTTCTTATCGGGATATTTTTGTGGTACGATCGCCGCAATCTCTTCAATACTATAGCGCTTTTGCTGCTCCAGGGCATGAAAAAGTTCCTTGTTCAATGCCCGGTCAATTTCATCTCCAAAAACAAGAATGCTGCCGGTAAGCCCCACAAGGCTCAAAACAGCGCCGGCAATAATACCCAGGTACAGGTGCCATTTACCAAACCACCGCTGCTGGTGAGTGGCCCAGCCCCGCTTTTTTATTTTACCTGTTTCCATGGTTTAAAATTTATACGCAATGCTTCCTATAAATTGGCGCGGTTGCTGGGGAATAAAATTGGACCAGCCTTTCCAATAACGTTGATTGGTAATGTTATTTACTTTCATTGCGATCCGGAAATGCCTGAGGTCGTAGGTCAAATGCCCGCCCAATATCGTAGCGGCAGGCAGCCACAACTGGCCGTCATCGTTGCTATTGATCGCGAAAGACTCCCCGGAATAATTCGCCCCCACTCCTATGCCCAGTCCTTTTAAAGCGGTTTTTGTAAACGAATAATTCGTCCAGAAGTTTAAAGTGTTATAAGGACCGGCGGACACGGGGCGCAGGCCATTCACGTCCGCGCCGGCATTTTGCATTCTGCTATCATTATATCCATAGCCCAACAAAACCGTCCAGCCGCTTACAGGATTCGCCAGCACTTCTACTTCCACACCCTTGCTTTTTTGTTCGCCATCCTGTATGCTGAAATTAGCATCCGAAGGATCGGGGCGCACTATATTTTTTACAAGGATATTGTAGTAGCTGATGCTCCCGGTAAGTTTATTACCCAACAACGCATACTTTACTCCCACCTCTTTTTGATTGGCTTCTTCCGGATCAAATGCTTTATTGTTTTTGTCTGTCCCAAACTGGTTGGTAAACCCATTTTGATAATTGGCAAAAAGCGACACTTGATCTTTCACCGGCATAAAGATCAACCCAAACTTGGGTGAAAGCTTTGTTTGTATTTTATCTGATTGCAGGTTCTCAAAACGATCCACCCGCAGGCCTGCCGATACAATAAGATAATCGGTCAGATTGGTAATATTATTGGCATACCCGCTGAAAACAGAAGAATGCTGGTTATAAACAGATGATGAAACCCCGCCGGTCCTTGTTGCATAAGCATTGTCAACGTTCGGTTTATTAAAAACACTATTGGATGCAGGCTGCCCGTTGGCCTCTACTACATCAAACAGGTAAGGATAGGGTACCATCCCGTGCAGCAATCCGTTAAAATAGTAATAGGTAACATCGGACCGATAGGATAAATAATCGAGGCCGATAACCGCCCGGTTGCGGATGGAGCCAAAACTGTAGTCTGAAACAAAATTCTGCTGCAGATCCAGCGTTTTGGTGGTTCCCACAGGGCGCCACACCATACGCGACACACTATCAGCTCCGGGGGTTCCAAAATCAGCGTTGCCGGTTGTGGTAAACGATTTCAGGAAGCTGGCCAGGTAATTCGGCAACAGGTATTGAAACGGCATGTACCCATTGTTATGACTCAGGCTATACGTAAGCGCCGTTTGTGAGGTCCAGTGCGGTGAAATTTTGTAGCTGGCATCGGCAAAAAAGGAGTTCGTATTAGTTTTGGAATACAGATCATTTGAAATAAAGGACCGGTTATAATCCACTTTAATATCCTTTACGTTATCGGTTCCAAAGGCCTCTTTTATGGTTTTGGGCGCATTTGCCATAATGGCACTTACCGTCCCGGGGTCATTGGGATAACGCTGCGATAGCATTGCTGCCAGCGATCCATTGATCATCGAAGGCGTAAGAATGAACATAAAATTGCCACCGTTGCTGTTACCTGCCGAACCCACGATCTCCGCATCTGCATTCAATGTAAAACGGTCATTGGGTTTGTATAAAAAAGCAGGGGCGATGATATAGCTTTTTTGGAAACCAGCGTCCTGCCAGCTATCCTGGTTTTGGCCGGCCACATTGATGCGGGCCGCCATTTTATCTTGCTGCAATACAAAATTAGCATCAGCAGAAGCCCGCATAAAATTATAGGACCCATACGCTACATCTGCATAACCGCCGTTATAAAAATAAGGCCGTTTGGTAATGCGATTGATCAACCCTCCATAAGAATTAATGATGCTGCCATACAAGGTACCGGATGGCCCTTTGATGACTTCAATTTTGTCGAGATTGGCCATATCCACGTTGGTGTTTACAATATTCGGCAATCCATTGCGGGCCTTTGTAGTGGTCATGAACCCCCGGCTCACAAACAGCGATCCGCCATCGGGCCGGCTGGTAGCATCCCAAAGCTTGGTGACCCCGGTAGCATTTTTCATGGCATCCTCCAGGCTCATGGCAATTTGTTTGCGCAAGATCACATCCGGAATGGAAGTAACTACCTGGGCATTCTCCAGGTTGGCCAGCGGTAATTTATTCGAATAAAAACTGGCGCGGTTCATGATCTTATTGGTTTCCACCACTACTTCATCCAACTGTTTAGTGGTTTCGCCAATCGAAAAATTCAGCTCCAAATTGGTGCCGGGGTTTAAAGAAACTGTTCTCCGCTCCTTCACATCACCGGTTAAGGACACTTCCACTACATAATCCCCGGGCTTAATATTTTTAATATGGTATTTACCATCATCATCCGACACTGCTCCCCATTTAGTGTCTTTCAGCACGATACTTATACGACCCACGGGCTGCCGGTCGACTGTTGTTACACGCCCCTGTATTCCACAATTTTGAGCCGTTGCTACAAAGGCGCTGCAGAGCAGTAAAAGCGCCAACATATATTTGTTCATCATTCGCATTTTATTTTTGCGGCACAAAACTATTCAGCAGCAACACCATGTTGTTTCCGATATGCGGAAAATGAACGCACAAAAAAAATTCCGGATTTAGCAAATGACAAATGGGTATTAGTCAGTGCCGCTAATCCGATCGCATTATATTAAGGCATAATTAAAAAAAACAACGGAATTATTTTAACCACATAGACACATAGAATATAATAGATAGCAGGAAACATAAAGACACACTAGCTATCTTCCGCCTTTGGCGGAATCTATGCCGCTTCAAGCGCTATGATTGCTACTATTCCTATGTGGTTTAAAAGACTTCGTTGTATATAGCGCGCGAATGAAGTTGTGCTTATCATGTAGTCAGCAATGGAAGAAGAAAGGTTTTTCCGATCTTACTTACGTTCGATTTAAGTTTCCCGCTGATCTCGCAGATGTACGCAGAAAAAATCCGCGCAGATCTGCAAAAACCTGCTGGGAAATAATTGAGCCTGCACGGGAACCTTCAGGTGGGGTTTTGGTTTTAATCGCTTATTCTCATCGCCTTCACGTCTTGCCCGCCAAAAAAACATAACTTGCAATCTATGTTAGCAGCATTAAAAACCGGCGTGCTTTGTGTTATATGGATTGCAACAGCCTGTACATTATCCGCGCAGGTTTCTTTTAAAGTAATTGCTTTTTACACCGCCCAAAACGACCTGGCGCATATTAGTTTTGTGCACGAGGCCAACCGCTGGTTTCCGGCCATGGCCCGGCAATACCATTTTCAATATAATTCAACTAATAATTGGGGCAATCTCAACGACTCATTCCTTGCCCATTATGACGTGGTGTTATTTCTGGATACCCGCCCGGAAAAAACAGAACAGCGGGCGGCATTTGAACGCTACATGAAAAAAGACGGCGCATGGATGGGATTTCATTTTTCAGCGTTTGCCTTGCCGAACTCCACTTACCCCGACAACTGGTCCTGGTACAATAATGATTTTCTTGGATGCGGCAATTATGTAAGCAATACCTGGCGGCCAACCGCGGCGATACTCCGGGTGGCAGACAAAAAGCATCCCGTTACAAAAGGATTACCTTCCACGTTTCGTTCAGCGCCGAATGAATGGTACCGCTGGCAACACGACCTCAGGAACAATCCGGATATCGACATCCTGGCGGCTATCGACAGCAGCAGTTTTCCTTTAGGCACCGGGCCAAAGCCACAGGAGATCTGGCATAGCGGCTATTACCCCGTTGCATGGAGTAATAAAAAATACAGGATGGTTTATGTAAATATGGGGCATAACGACATGGACTATGAAAACAAAACCAATAAAGAGCTCTCTTCCACTTTCAGCAGCCCCATGCAAAATAAATTAATCATTAATGCGCTGCTTTGGCTGGGCCGGAAAAAAACGGCCGGGAAAAAGTAATCCTATTAATTGTTGTGGAAAAAGCAATTGCCTGCGTCAGTATAATATGAAAAAACGATTGCTTACAATAGTTCTTTTATTCTTTGCAGTTGCTCTAACTTGCTATTCCGGCTACTCGCAAAATGAAAAGGAGATTAAACTAACCAGTTTAAAAATAATTTCCGGAGATACACTAATTCAACAACCGGAAACAGCGCCTCTTGAAGCCTGGCTGATCACTGATCCCAAACAATCCGCTTCCACTAAAGGAGTGCGATTCTCAATAAAATTAGTCAATCACTCCGCTAGTGATATAATGGCAAATAATGTTTTGGAAAGATTGAGTTTAACGATTTATCCAGATGATCCCGAGGCATTAATACCACTGGATGTTTCCAGAAACCCAAGAGACTTCAGGCCCGGACAAAAATGGTTTCTGGGCAAAGTGCCCTTTGAAATAGGCGATGTGCTTGTTAACGGAAAAAAACAAAATATAGATTTGACTGAAACACAAATAATAACCATACCCGCTGCCGGAGCTTATACCATAAACCTTTATGCTCCTACTGTGTGTGATAAAAAACTCACGAAAAAGGAAGCTTTTAAAAGAGGGCGTTACCGATTTGCTTTAACAATGGGGCTATTCTCCCGGGCATGCAATAATAATCAAGCATGGTCTTCTATCCTATTAGAAACGCCCAAAATGGTTATAGCCTATGGCCGGTAATCATTACGACACTGGCCATCTTTTTTGAGCAGCCGGACTATTCAGAACATTAAAACCCTTCAAATGAGAAAAACAATAGGTTGCACGGCTACATTATTTCTATACCTGTTTTTTGGCAATGGAGCAGGTATGGCACAATCAGGTGGTGAGATTCAATTTAATCGAATGGAAAGCCCCCTGACTACCAATAAAAACATCGTAACTGTTAGCACTGCTATTAATGCCAAACAAACAGTTTCCAGCAATGGCATTCATTTTATACTGATCGTAAAAAACAATTCCGGCAAAGCAATTGCCATTAAAAATATTGCGGACCAATTATCAGTTGCTTTATACAATGAACGGGGTCTTAATATTGCAATACCAAATGATGCTTTATTAGAAATTCACCGAGCAGATCGAAAATGGAAATTCCGATCAGAATCTGTTTACCCCGATGCTCTTTATATAAACGGGAAAGAAGAAAAAACCGATCTTAAAATGCTGGAATATATCGCAATACCGGTAAATAGCATTTGTAAAATGCACCTGATAATAAAACGGGTAAAACACGTTGAAACACCTTACAATGTAGACAATTGGTATCTGAAAAAACCCACAATAAATTTAGCGTCCGGGAAATATAAACTAAGAATGTGGTTACCGATTATTTCAAATGAACAAAATAAATCACGAGGATTCGTTGCAAGTTTTGAATCGCCGATGATCGATATCGGCTATGGCAAGTAAGCGTCCATTCATCAGCCTGCTAAAAAATCATTGACCATCGCTGCAAAATATGAAAGCACGTAGCCCTTGTCGGGCGGGCTTTCCGCGGCCCCCATGTAACTGCCATGCACCGACGGCAGTATCAGGAGCCTGGAACCTTTTACCAGTTGCTGCATCTGGACCGAATGCGCCGTGGTGATGACATCCTGATCCCCGTTCACGATCAAGGTTGGCATAGTGATGGATGTCAATATCGAATTCTCCCAATCTTCAAAATGCAGCATACGGCTCCTGTCTTTTTCAAACATCGTTTGCAGTTTCTGCTCATCGGGCGTCCATTTCAGAAAACCATCTTTTAAGGCCTGCGGCATTACTTCAATGGTAGCCTGCGCCATCCCATCGAAGAAGCCCTGCGGCAAACCCTCCCGCTTGTAAAAAGTAGAAGCCAGTATCAGCTTATCGATCAGCGCCGGTTGCTTATGGGCCATTTGCATAGCGGTGTTGCCCCCATTACTAAATCCCAGCACAGCAGTCTTTGCGATCCCTATCTGCTGCAGCAGTGCGATACAATCTTCCGCATCCTGCTCAAAACTTTCGGGGCCCTCCCGGTCATTGGTGCGCCCATGTCCCTGAAGCTCCACGGCAATGATTTTCAGATGATCCGCCAGCAAAGGGATCAGTCTTCCAAAAGTGGTTTCAATCGTAGATCCACCGCCATGGACCAGCAGCAAATTCACACCCCCCTTTCCATAAATTTCATAATACATATTGATCCCGTTCACTGCAGCATATCCTGACGCAGCCGGCTGGCGTTCATTCATCTTTCTTATTTTATTTTAATAATTAATACTTTCATCCACCTCATATTTCATCCCCGGGTAGTCAAGGATACGGCGCATCAGACCGATCTGTCCGAAAAGATACGATTCCCTGTCAATACTCATACCCACCATATTCAGCTTATTCTGCTGCACGAAGGAGGGCATCATCGGAAAGTTAAAGCCGGACAACAGGTCCTCATCGGTGGCATTCTTCAACCGCTCAAATAATTTCGGAGAAATGATATGCCATTGCTGCTTCAGCGCATCCAGGGTGGGATAAACAGCCGTTGCATCAAGCGCCTTTGCTTCCTTAAACAACTGTTCATTGGGGTCTGCATCTGCAATTCCCAGGATATTTGCCAGCCAATAACGGCAATTCACCAGGTTGCCTGCCATCCATGCGATGTGATTGGTTCTTCCTTCTATGCGCTTTAAAGCATCCGCTTCCGTAATGCCATCGAACGCGTTATTGAAATTTTGTGTGTGCATCCGGAAGGCAGGTATTACAATGTGCACTAATTTGCTTTTTGCGTCCATGATAATTATTTTAATAAAAAACGTTGTAAATTATTAATGACTTTGCGCCGAGTAATTGATCATCCAGCCCACGCCATATTTATCCGTAAAGCTTCCGAAATAATCGCCCCAAAACTGGTCCTGCATCGGCATCTCAATAGTTCCTCCTGCTGAAAGACCATTAAATAGGCGATCGGCTTCCTCCCTGCTTTCCGGAAAAATGCTGACATAATTATTATTACCCACCGTTAGTTTATGCCCCATAGACGGCACGATATCCGATGCCATCAGCATGTCGGTTCCAATAGGAAGCGCAATATGCATGACCCGGCTTTTTTCATCTGCAGAAAGATTTTCACAGCCGGGCGCGTCACCCATACGCATGACACCGCCCCGGAACTCCCCGCCAAAAACCGATTTGTAAAAATTGAACGCTGCTTCCGCCGTTCCATCAAAATTCAGATAGGGATTTAATTTTGCCATTGTGATTATTTTAATAGTTTAAAAAAGACTGATTCCAATATTTAGTTTTCTGTTAATTGTAAAGTAGCGTATGTTATCGTAAGAAGTGAAGCGTCAAACGTGAGTTTGTGCTTTTTCACCATTCTCTTTTCACCAATAATCATTTGCCGTTATAAGCAGCTTCCAACGCCGCAATATCCAGCTTGTCCATTTGCATTAATGCATTCATCATCCGCTGGCTCTTTTCGGGTTCGCCTTTGCCCATCAGTTGCCCCAGTTGTACCGGGACGATCTGCCAGCTCAGTCCAAATTTATCTTTCAGCCAGCCGCACCGGCTTTCTGCACCACCGTCTGCCGTTAGGGTATTCCAATATTTATCGATCTCCTGCTGCGTACTGCACTCCACCACTATCGATATCCCTTCATCAAAATTAAATTGATGTGCCAGGGAACTATCCATACAGGCCATTGTATAATTGTTAATACTGAACTGCGCATGTTGTACATTACCGGCCGTATCTTCCCCACCCTGCGGGTATTCCATGATACCTTCCGTTTTTGAATTGGGGAACAAGGAAGTATAAAAAGCGATGGCCTCTTTCGCCCTTCCGTTCTGTTGGTTAACAAACATTAAAGTGGGCGTAAAATACTGATCTGTATTCCCCTTTTCGCCGGTGTATAATTGCCAGGTAATACCAAAACGGTCTTTTACCCATCCGTATTTTTTACTGAAGGGATAACTGTCCAGTGGCATCAGCGCAATGCCTCCCTCTGCAAGCGCCGTGTACAAGCGTTCTGTTTCTGCTTCTGATTCATTGGCGATCAGAAAAGATACGGAAGGGTTGGGTTGAAACTGCGGCCCCGCATTCAGCAGCATCATTTTCTGACCACTGCATTCGATGGTTGTTACAATGCCTGCATCAGCCGTTATTTTAGTAGCTGGAAAAATACCGGAATAAAATCCGGCAGCTTCCCGGGCAGTACCATCCATCCAGATACAGGGATAAATAAGATTGTTCATTATTATTTGGTTTTAAAAATTTATTTCTTTGAACCCGCCTTCTTTTTTGAAGGTAAAATAGCGCTATCCTCTTTTATCCGGTAAGCTACTATTTCTTTAATAAGCTCTGCAGGTAATGGTTCTTCTAATGAAAATTGTATGGTCCCTTTTGAGGTTTTGTAATTCTTCAGCGCTGCTGCAAATACTTTGACCGGGCTGCCGGTAGGGTAAAAACCAATATGCTTCGGGTAGGCCGCATAGTACACCAGCACTTTGTTCCCCTTCAACGCGGGCATATTATAGCTGATCACCTCGGTTGCTTTTGCAGGCGCTGCCTGTTTTACAATCCTGCGCAATTCCTGAAGCCTCTTTTTCTGTATCCCCGAAAAAGTACCGATATACTCATTTACCGTCGAAAATTTTACAGGCCCCATAATTACCTATTTATAAAAAGTGAAGAAATTATCCTTTCTTTTCAACATATTCTTTAAACCGGTTCAGCACCGATTGGCAAAAGCTTTTCTGCATTGCTGCAGATAGCTCCCGTTCGGGCTCAAAGGATTCAATCACGGTTGTAAATCCCTCCCCCGGAATAAATTTATTTACGGTCCTCCTGCCATCACTTAAGATGGCTTCGATCAATTGTTTTTCGACCACCTTATTGTAGACCCCCCTATAATCAAAACCCTCCGTACCGTCTTTTGCCTCCATCCTAAAGCAAAAACTTCCCCCTCCTGTTATATTGTTCTCTACTTTGGGACAATGCCAATGCTCCATGGGCAGGTTCCATTGCATAATTGCCTCCGAAGTGGTCCATTTCCTCCAAACTTCTGCTATTGGTCTGTTTACAATTACTTCTACCGTTATTGGATCTTGCAAATCATCCATACAACTCTTTTTTGTTTTTAAAATCCAACTGTTGCTCTTTTAATGCCCGTTGCAACACCGGCAGGCTGGACGGGCCAATTCCATGCAGGCTTAATATTTCCTTTTCGGTATAGGCGGCTAACCTTTTTACACTGGTAATCCCCTCCCGCTCCAATGCGCGCCGCGCCGGTGCTCCCAGTTTTGAAAGAAACCCTTCTTTGGGTTTTTTCTCCGCTTCACAAACCGGGCATACGGGACAATCACTGCTTTTATGATATTGATGCCCGTTGGGGCAGGTTCGTAACGTTGCTTTTGCCATTGTGCCACTTTTATTTTATATAATAGGGCTGCATATTCTCCAGTTGGTAGGTGTGCCGCGCCAGGTGGTAAATGCCAAAGTAGACCCATTCTAATCCTGTCATTTCCCCAATGGTAGGAAAGGGCGCCCCGGTGCAGATCCGGGAAAGATCTTTTTCTTTTATATCTTTTTCAATATTTGCAGCCTTATCTTTTATGCTCCCGATTAACTGTCCTTTATCAAAAGGACCACCGGAAGGTTTTACATTCTGTGGTGCCGCATATCTTTTTTCGAAATTTAAAAAAATATCCTTTAGCAGGGACCGGTATTGGTCAATGGGACGCGCTACATCCGATCCCGGCAATTGCAGTACGCTTTCTATGCCCGACAAAAATAACAGTACGTGCTCGCCCACCTGTCCGGGCGTCCAACTGCCTTCAAAAGGAGTGCTGTTAAAATAATTGTCAGGCGCTTTTCCCAGCAGGTCAACAAACTTATCCGTTGCTGTTGCCAACTCCTGTTGCAAATTATCAGCATCAATAATTATGGCTTCCATACATATTTGGTTTATACATTAAAAATTATTTGATCAATCCAGCACACTGGCCTTATACCCATTCAGTCGCAGGGAAGCGGTAATATAAGCGGTATTGACAGGCCTCACTGATTCTACGCGCAATATCTTGTCACAATCCTCCAGATCAAAATTGATCTTGGTACCGGGCAACAATTTTTTCAGACAGCCTACGATCCGTTTTGCCGCAAGCTCATCTATTACATCCGTTTTAAAAATGGTTACCCGCTTCATAAGAAATAGGTTTAAAAAAACAATTTTATTTAACCACCCTATAATTTAAACGCACGATACCGGAGGGGAATGACTTTGATTCAAGTAGCCGAAGGCGTCCTGCGGGCATGTCGCTAAAAAACCGTTTCCCTTTGCCCAATAGCTGGGGATCTAAAAACAACGTATATTCATCCAGCAACCCCATCCGATGCAATTCCCTGCTTATCATTCCGCTTCCTAAAATTACAATATCATTTTCCGCTTTTTCTTTAATAGAGCTTATGGTTTCTTTATTTAATTGTTTATGAAAATGACTATGTTGCCAGGTACTTCCGTTCACTGTGGTCGAAAAGGTATGTTTCTGTGCAGCATTCATATACTGCTGCACTTCAGGATAAGCCATCGCCTGCGCTGTTGGCCAAAAAGCTTCCATCATCTTAAACGTAACCCGCCCAAATAAGATTGTATTGGCGTTATGCAAATTTTCCAGATTCTCTTTTTGTAATTCCGTATCGGGTGTAAACCAGTTGGTTTCACCAGACGGGCCGGAAAATATGCCGTCAACGGTTATCCAGTTCGCAACAAAAATCTTGCTCATTCCCCTGAATTTTGATTTATGAAAAGCTAACTATACAAACCTACAACCAATAGCAGCGAAAACAAATACGTAAATACGACATTATCTGGGGTTGATTGCGACAAGCGACCTGTTTATATTTGCACCAGAAAAACAGCACACATGAAAAAGATAATCATCCTGTTATTAAAAGGCTCCAACCTTTCTTCTATTGAAAATCCAAGGCAGGGATTCGAAGAAGCGAACCGGTACCTGGCACAGAAAAGCCAGGGTCCTTTATTTTCTGTTCAGTTGGCTGCCCCTGAGTCGAAGATTCAGTTAAATAACGGCCTTTATGAAGTGCAGGCGCAATTGCTGGTTAACGAAATACAGCGGGCGGACCTTATCATTATTCCCGCATTACAGGAGCCCCTGCAGCAACACCTTGAAGAGAACAAAACGATCATACCCTGGCTGCAACAACAATATAATAAGGGAGCGGAAATTGCCAGCCTTTGCATGGGCGCTTTTCTTTTGGCAGGAACCGGCCTGCTGGACAATAAAAAATGTGTTACACATTGGAAAGCCAGCAACCTGTTTTGCCAGTTATTCCCGCGGGTGCACCTGATCAACGACAAAATACTTACCGATGAAAACGGCGTGTACACCAGCAGCGGCGCCTATTCTGCATCCAACCTTATCTTATACCTTATTGAAAAATATGCCGGGCGCGAAGTGGCGATCTATTGCTCCAAATTTTTCCAAATAGATATTCAGCGCAGCAGCCAGTCGCCCTTTATTATTTTTTCGGGCATGAAAGATCATAACGATGTTACCATAAAAGAAGCGCAGCATTTTATTGAACAGAATTTCGAAGACCGGTTGCCGGTGGATACGCTATGCGAACGGTTTGCCATTGGCCGCCGGACCTTTGAACGGCGCTTTAAAAAAGCCACCACTAATACAGTTGTGGAATATATTCAAAAAGTAAAAATTGAAGCGGCAAAAAAAATACTGGAACAAGGCTATAAAACGATCAGCGAAACGATGTACCATGTAGGCTATAACGATGTAAAAGCGTTCCGTGATGTATTTAAAAAGATCACAGGGATGACGCCGGTTGATTATAAATTGAAGTACGAGAAGATACTGGTGTAACAATCCTCCGACGCATAAACAGGTTGAGCCGGGAATCCGGGAAGACGGAAACTTCTTATCTCTCGATTGTTTAAGACTTACCGGGTTACCGCCTTACCGGCTCAAAAAATACTTTTTAGTTAGCCTGGTATTAAAAAAACATACTCCCATTGGATATATCTTAAAGATTCATGCAAAAAATGAGCTTTTGCGCCTGCAGCTTTCGTCACAGATCCGGGTCATCATCAGCCAACCTTTCCTTTCTTTTTCTGTGATACGGCTCTTTAAAAAAATCATCCACTTTTTTATTAAAATCCGTGCTGTGCTCTTTTAACGTGGCATGCCCCGAATTGGGCACGATCCAAAGGCGCCCGTTGGGAATATTTTCTGCAATCTGAGTGGTATGTTTTACCGGAATCAGGTCGTTATCACCGCCAATGATCAGCGCAGGACAATGAATTTTTTTCAGGTCACTCAGCGGAATATTGGGTTGCATATAATCCAGCATAAAAATTTTATAATCGTTCTTATCGGTTGCATCTGTCAGGGGCATCCGTGTTTGCCACGATTTATAATCTCTTACACCATCCAGCCATACATCAGGCCGCAGCCCAAGTGAATCCGGCCACAGGTTGGCCCCTGTGCTGGCCAGTTTTATTACCCGGTTAGGATGACGCATGGCCAGCTCCAACGCATTAATGCCTCCGTCGCTCCATCCCAGCACGTAGGCCGCTTTAATATGCATGGCTTTTAACAGCGCATCAAAATCGTCCGCCATCATTTCAAAACTCAGCGAATCGCCGTTATCAACCGTTCTTCCCTGTGCCCGGCTATCCACCAATATAACTTTATACTCTTTTTCAAAATAGGGTACGGTCATAGAAAAAGCGTTCATATTGCCGCCGTTACCATGAATCATCAGCAGTGGTTTTCCTTTACCATATACTTCCGTATACATTTCTATGCCGCGCACCAAATAATAGCGGCCCACTTTTTCATTGTAGCCATATTGCCCGCGCAGCAGCCCGCAGCCTGTAATTCCGGTGAAAAACAAGGCACTCAACAAAAGAAAAATACGACCGGGGTTCATCAAGTATAGTTTATACTTTCTAAAGTTAATGGCTAAACGCGATATTTTTATGGAGATAGCGAAAAACCATTAATTTAGAGGCGTTCCAAAGCTTGTTAAAAAAAAATCATACATTTTTCTATGAGGAAATTTAGTAGCCTGATCATTTTTTCCCTGATCATTTTTATTAATAAAACGATAGCCCAAAAACTACAATGGTCGCCCGACGGAAACAGTTTTTACACCTTTTCTGAAAAAGGCATTTCCAGCACCGATCCTGTAAATGCAGCCAATAATAAAATGTTCATGACGGTGCAGGACCTGACGCCCGGCGGCGCTTCCAAACCCCTCACGGTGCAAAGTTTTACGGTGGCGCCTAATGGAAAACTCCTGTTATTATTTGCCAATACCAGGCGGGTATGGCGGCAGAACACCCGCGGCGATTACTGGATCTATAATACGGAAACAAAAAAACTGGTGCAGTTGGGTAAGGGCTTGCCTGAATCGTCGCTGCTATTTGCAAAATTCTCTCCCGACGGGAAAAAAGTAGCCTATGTATCCAAACATAATATTTTCATCGAGAACCTGGCAGACAATCACCGCACCCAGGTTACTAAAGATGGCACCGATCGTATGATCAACGGCACGTTCGATTGGGTGTATGAGGAAGAGTTTGGCTGCCAGGACGGTTTCCGCTGGTCGCCGGACGGTACCAGGATCGCCTATTGGAAATTAGATGCCTCCCATATCCGTAATTTCCTGATGATCGACAACACCGACTCCCTGTATTCATTTACCATCCCGGTTGAATACCCCAAAGTGGGGCAAAACCCCAGTTCCTGTACGATCTGGCTATATGATCTTGCAAGCGGAAAATCGCGCCGGGCAGAAGTTAGCGGCGATCCGGTTCAGCATTATATTCCCCGTATGGAATGGGCACCCACCGGAAAAGCGATTGTGCTGCAGCAGCTCAATCGCGCGCAAAATGAGACCCGCTTATTTTCAGTAGATGCAACAACCGCAAAAGGAAAGGAATTTTATAAAGAAACCGATCCGGCATGGATCGATATCAAAAGCCGCTGGAACGACAATGACCCCACCGGATGGGATTGGATAAATGATAAAGGGGATTTTCTTTGGGTTTCGGAAAAAGGCGGCTGGCGCCAGATCTATAAATTAAATTTGGAAGGGAAGGAATCGCTGATCACCAGAGGGAATTACGATGTTATTCAATTCGACTTTTATGATGCGCCAACCGGCACCATTTATTACACAGCCTCCCCCGAAAACGCCACACAAACTTATTTATACAAGATAAACCTTTCCGGCGGAAAGGGCGAGCGCGTTACGCCTGCAGCGCTAAGCGGTGTGAATGATTACACTATTTCCACCAACGGAAAGATCGCCCTGCTGAATCACAGCAGCGCGGCTGAAATAGCCTACGGATCGGTAATCAGCCTGCCGGAGCACAAAGAATTAGTGGCGGCAAAAAGAATAAAAAAAGCAGGTCCCCAGGACTCCAAAACAGAATTTTTTAAAGTAAAGACAACGGATGGTATCGAACTGGACGGGTGGATGGTAAAACCTGCCCACTTCGACCCCAATAAAAAATACCCCGTAGTATTTTATGTGTATGGCGAACCGGCAACGCAAACGGTCATGGATAATTATTCCGCCGGAAAAAACTTTTTATACAAGGGCAGCATGGCAGATGACTGTTATATATACATTTCACTGGAGAACCGCGGCGCCCCGGCCCCCAGGGGAAGGGAGTGGCGCAAATCCATTTACCGGAAAATAGGGCAGCTCAATATCCGCGACCAGGCAATGGGCGCCAAAGAAGTATTAAAATGGAATTTTATCGATACCAGTCGTGTGGCCGTTTGGGGCTGGAGCGGCGGCGGCTCTTCCACGCTGAATCTTATGTTCCAGTACCCCGGCATTTATAAAACAGGCATCGCTATTGCGGCCGTTACCAACCAACTCCTGTACGACAATGTATACCAGGAACGCTATATGGGCGTACCCACTACGTCTAATGAGGATTTCGTGAAAGGCTCCCCCATCACCTACGCCAAAAACCTGCGGGGCAACCTGCTATACATACACGGAACAGGTGATGATAATGTGCACTATCAAAATGCAGAAATGCTCATCAATGAGCTGATAAAGGATGGCAAACAGTTTCAACTAATGTCTTACCCCAACCGTACGCATTCCATCTCCGAAGGCGAGGGCACGCGCGAGCATCTTTCCACACTGTATACCAATTATCTTAGAATGTACTGTCCTCCGGGCGGAAGATGAGGGGAAAAATATAGAATGAGAAATAAGGAATGAGAAACGTAGAGATGCGTTGGGTTATTGGGCTCCCGGCTGTTGTGCTGCTATGGACTTTTCTTGCATCGCACTCTTGTACTGCGGTGCAGGAATGGGCTTTTAAAGATTAAAGACCAGTGCCGTTTTAGAAACTATTGAAGCCTCGTGTTTACGCGGTACCTAACGGAGCTAAATTGAAAGCCCCCGAAAGGTGATGATCTATATACAAACCGCTAAAAAGGGAGGAACACCCCGGCACCGGCGAGTATTTGTTCCGTAGGAACAACCTGTTGGTAGCCTCGTTACGATCGCATATTATTTGGTGTGCCATAGGTACACCCCAATAAATTGCCCAAAACAAGAATGTCCGCAGTGTACCTGCGGACATTCTTGTAAAATGGAATACAAATAATTCTCCTAATAATCATCATTCAGTGCAAAGGTCGATTTCCGGTACATCCAGTCGCCGCTGGTAAAATCGGGGAATTCAACGGTCTGATGCCCCAGGGCAATAGACTGCTCACTTAAAGGAGTGATCGCGCTCCAGGCCGCGGAATCATACACATCTATAGGTGTAGGCTCTTTTCTTTTTGCAGCTTCAATAAAAGCATTTACTACAAAAAAGTCCATACCACCGTGACCGGCGCCGGCCGCATCTTTACCATATTTTTTCCAAAGCGGGTGATCGTATTTATCCAGCCATGCTTTCGCATCATCCCAGGTGTGTGGTTTAGAAACTCCTTCCACATACATTCCATTGTTCACATCCATCCACAGGCCCTTGGTTCCCTGCACCCGGAAGCCCAGCGAATACGGGCGGGGCAGGTTGGTATCATGCTGCAGAATGATCGTCTCTCCGTTTACACAACTGATCTGGGTGGTCACAATATCGCCCAGTTTAAAATTCACTTTTGCATTTTTGTGAGTAGGGCCGCCTACTTCTACAATGTAATTATGCAACCCTCTTGATTTTGTTGAAAAAGAGTTCAGCGATACAAACCGGTTGCCCCTGTTGATATTGATATAATGCGCCAATGGCCCGATTCCGTGAGTGGGGTACAGATCGCCGTTGCGCCATACAGAATGGTCTGTACGCCACCTGGCTTCTGAGTATCCATCCACATGCCCGAACTCGGCACCGATACCATAAGGCGTTTTACCATCGTTAAATTTTACGCCGCGCAGGTCGTGCTGATAGCCGCCCTGCAGGTGAATCATTTCTCCAAGAATGTTCTGGCGCACCATATTCAAGACCGCCAGCACGTCCCTGCGATAGCAAACATTTTCCAGCATCATCACATGCCCGTTGTATTGCTCTGCAGCTTTTACCACATCCCAGTGGTCCTGCAGCGTAATACCGATGATCACTTCCGACCCTACGTATTTGATACCCGATTCCAGCGCCCCGATGATCATGGGCTTATGCAACTCCCAGGGCGTGGCAAGGATCACGGCATCGATGCCCTTTTTTGCATACATTTTTTTCCAGTCGTCCGGGCCGGCGGAATAATAAACCGGCGCTCTTTTATTTGCTTTCGCTATTGCTTCCTTTGCTGCAGTTATTCGTTTGGGGTCAATATCGCAAACACCCACTACTTCCACATCATTTCTTTTCAATAACAAGTTCAGGTGCCAGATACCCCGCGCACCCACGCCAATGATGGCCACTTTTAATTTTGAAACCGATGGTTTCAATACCGTCTCGGAAGGAAGTATAGCAACCGATGCCACTCCCAGGCCAGCAGTTTTTACAAAATCTTTTCTGTTCATGTTTTCTTTTGTTTGAAGCCCGCTCCTTTCCAGGATAAGAGCATTAAAGAATTGTTTTATCGTTTGAGGCGCTCCGTAAGCAATCAAGCGCATTATTTACTCCCGGTGCCCTGTATTCAACAGCCGAAGTGATTGCGATGCAACAAAGAGGCTCCCGGTAACCATCCGGGACACCAAAGCTCGAATTAAAGGAATCACGCAAGCCTTTCAAAGATACCGTGAATCTTGCTTACCAGCAAGCCCTTTTGCCGTTCAACCGTTTGCGCACCAGCGCTAACGCAGGACCGGGCGTATCCAGTAACTGTATTGGTAGGTGCCCGGGGTGATCCAGTATTTTTTTAATGGCATAGAGCCCCAGCTATCCATTCCCTGCACACCCATCTGTCGTAAATCAACGTGCATATAGATCTTATCCGCTTTTTCCAGTTCACCGGAATGAAACTGTTTTTTAACCGGTGCCGGATCCAGTTGCTCCACACTGTAAGGCAGGGCTGCAACAGACAGCAGGCTGTCAGCCATTTCAAAGCGCAGACCAACGCCTTTGTTATTGGTCAGACTGATCCACCGCACGTCCGTCTTATTACCGCTTTCCTGCGGGCGGGCATAAGGAAAATACTGCTCCTCAATAGTCTGGCTGTACCGGCCCACATTACTCGCAGTATGCCGGTCCCAGTAGTTCTCCCAGGGACCGCGGCCATACCATTGGATCTTTGAGAACTCCTTATCTAACTCCATGTCATTCCCAACGCGCATCAACGACCGGTAATTACCCGCAGCTAGAGTATAATTATTTTTCACCCGGATGGCGCCGTCGCCATATACGGTAAATTCCTGTTCTGTTTTAGCAGTGCCGTTTAACAGCGCGGTGGTAAAAGAAACCTTGTATTCATAGGCATTCACCCGCTCCGTTTTTGCCTGCACAGCAGTAGCTGTTTCATAAACGTTTCTCCAATTCCTTAAAGACTGGTTCAGCCGGGCGCCGATATCATTATCCGTTGGTGCGCGATAGAAACCAGGCTGCGGGCCTTTGGCAATAATGGTGGTGCCTTTTAACTCGTAGCTGGTAAGCAGGCCCTTGTTCAGATCAAAGGCAACAGCAAAGCCGCTACCCTTTAAAACAAGCGTATTACCGGTTTTTGCTTCGGCAACCGCAGTCTTTACTTCAGGATGCGCATAGACAGCACGAGTTCCGGTCCAGGCAAATTGTTCTTCTGCTATTGTGTAATCTTTTTCCAGAAAGGGCTCTTTATTTTTCAGCCGGTAATAAACCGCCAGGAAATATTCCTTTCCGGCCTTGGGTTTGTATTTTACAGGAAGTTCCAGCTCCGCTGCGGCCTGCGGTTCAATATTCAGACTGGGCTGTGTTCCTTTTGCAACAACGGTTCCATCTTCCGTAAGCTCCCAATCCAGTTTTACACCGGAAAGATTTTTGAAGAAATAACCATTTGCTACCTCAACAACATTATTGCCTTTATAGTTTGTTTTTATATGTTGATACACTTTCTTTACTTCAACGGCCATGGGGGTTAGCTGGCGATAAGCGGTTACCACGCCTTTCACACAAAAATCATTATCGCTGAAGTTTTCATCCACCGGTCCGCTCAAAGGGAAATCGCCTCCATAAGCCAGGATGCGTTTGCCGTTTTTAACCGTATCAATTCCCTGGTCGATCCATTCCCATATATAGCCGCCCTGCGCGCCTTCGGTATGTTCAATAGCGTCCCAGTATTCTTTAAAATTGCCCAGGCTATTGCCCATAATATGAGCATATTCGCTCATAATAAGCGGCCGGCGTTCTTTCGATTTTCCCCAGCCAGCTACCCAGTCGGGGGAAGGGTATTGCGGACAGATAACATCGGTATTATAATCACGCTCTGCGCGTTCATACTGCACCGGGCGGATATCATTTTTCTTCAGCCAGTCGTACCCCTCATACATATTGATCCCATTGCCCGCTTCATTGCCCAGCGACCAGGTAATAATGGAAGGGTGATTTTTATCCCGCTCATACATGCGCTGTATCCGTTCCAGGTGCGGAATGCGCCATTGAGGATCGTTGGCAAAAGTATATTCGAGGTCGTAGTATCTTCCGTGCGATTCAATATTGGCCTCATCAATCACGTACAGTCCGTATTCATCGCAAAGCTCCAGCCAGTAAGGATCCGGCGGATAATGGGAATGGCGCACCGCGTTTATATTCAGCTTTTTCATCATTTCCATATCCTTCAGCATATCTGCTTTTGTAAGGGTATGACCGGTGCGGGCATTATGTTCGTGCCGATTGACCCCTTTAAAGAAAACACGTTTCCCGTTTACCAAAAAATCGCGTCCTTTTATTTCAATGCTGCGGAAACCCACACGGGCCGGAACCACTTCCAGCACTTCGCCTTTATTGTTTTTAAGCGTAATGTATAGGGTGTATAGATGGGGCGTTTCGGCAGACCAGGCTTTTATGTCCGGAATATGCTTCTTCAACGAAACTGAAGTCTTATACCGGCCTAATACAGAAAAGGCGGGCAGCGTTTCTTTAAACACTTGTTTTCCCTCCTGATCGATCAGTTCCAGTTCTGCTGTTGCGGTGTCCGCTTTGGAATGCAGGGTATGCTTATCTGTTTTATAACTGGTTACCGTTCCGTCAAATTCAAAAACTCCGTCCTTATAATTATTATTTAATGTGGAAGTGATCTTAAAATCGCGCAGATCCAGCAACGGCGTGGCATACAGGTATACTTCCCGTTCTATGCCTGACATACGCCACATATCCTGGCATTCCAGATAACTGCCGTCGCTCCAGCGATACACCTGCAAAGCGATCAGGTTTTCACCGGGCTTCACGTATTTTGTAATATCGAACTCCGCCGCCATTTTGCTGTCTTCGCTATAGCCCACTTTTTGTCCGTTCACCCAGATAAAGAACGCCGACTTCACAGCGCCCAAATGAATGAAGATCTGCCGGCCGTCCCAGTTGGCAGGAAGTTGCACTTTTTTCCGGTAAGATCCCACGGGATTATTATCATCAGGAATATCAAAAGGAGGATTCATTTTGCTCCCCGTTTTTGCACGTCCCGCAAATTCATAGGGCTGGTTTACATAAATGGGCAACCCATACCCGTTTACTTCCCAGTTAGCAGGTACTGGAAAATTTACCCACTTGCTGTCATTAAAATCGGTCTTGTAAAAATCCCGCGGGCGGTTGTTGGGATTCTGCACCCAGTTGAAACGCCAGTTGCCATTCAGCGAAATAAACCAGGCCGATTGTTCTTTTTTTCTTGTTGTAGCAAGTTGCCTTGATTCAAAAGCAAAAGCATTTGCCCGCATCGGCATCCGGTTCCATCCAACCACTTCAGGGGTTTGCAATTCAGTTGGGAGGGTTTGTGCCGATGCCATTCCGGCTATACCCGCCAACGCAATCAACGATAGTATCTTTTTCATAATAACTTCAGGTAATGGTAATCTGAAGCCGCTAATTTAAAAGATTTTATGGCTTAGCGAACAGTTTATATGCCATCCGGCAAAATTGAAAAAGACGAAGCCGCTGGAACCAATACGCTGTATCCCGGCACAGACAAGCCTTACAGAGACATCATCCGGTAAAAAAGAATTAAGTGCAATCGGTTGAACAAGTGTCCCGGGAGAAAAAGCAATCTATCACACGGGCCCAGCCGCCGGGTTTGAGAGGCGACGTCTCATTCGTAAAATAAGTTCCGCAAGCATCAGCAAAGTGCCCGTCATAACGGAAACATCCGCCATATTAAAGATACCGGTCTGGAACAGGTGAAAATCCATATGTACAAAATCAGTCACCCTCCCATACAACACACGGTCGTATAAATTTCCGGTGCCGCCGCCAATAATAAAGCCCAATGCAATGATCGTTAACAGGGAAAGCGTTTGCTTTCGCAACATATGCACGGCCACGGCAAAAATGGTAGCAACCGGCAGTATAATAAGCAGGATGAGTTTCAATACGTAGGGCCATGTTTGCCCCAGGCTCAGGAAGGCCCCGGTGTTTTCCACACGGGTAAGGGTTATAAAATGCCCTGCAACCGGTACCTGCTCCAGGTAGGAGATCTTTTCCCTGACAACCGATTTTGACAACTGATCGCAGGACAGGTTCCCTGCAACTATGAGCAATAAAATCAGCAGGCGCACTATTTTATTTTTCATGATTTAAGCTTTAAAAGATCAGGACAAACGTATTTAAATGCTAAAATAAATCATTTTACTATCGTATAACGATCTGTTTCGGTGTTTCTGAGTTTCCCTGACTGGTTCTCATTACTGAAGCAGTGAGAAAATTTTACAATAACGTAAATGCCAATCAATAAACTGCCTGAGCGCGCCGTGAGGCGCCGCGTGTTTATAGGAAAAGTGTTATTTTAAGATATCGGCTCCTCTGGAGCCGCGTAAATTTTGCAGATATGGCTAACACCTTTTCCCAGATCTATCTTCAATTTGTATTCGCAGTACAGGGCAGATGCAATCTGATCGTCCCGCAGCATAAAGAAGAGCTACATAAATATATGACGGCGCTAGCGCAAGCCCGGAAAGCGAAAATGCTCGCTGTTCATTGTATGCCAGATCATATTCATTTGTTTGTTGGATTTAAGCCTTTTGTTTTAATATCCGATTTTGTAAAGGAAATTAAAGTACAAAGCAACGAATTTATCCGGGCTAAGAAATGGATACCTAGCGCCTTTAACTGGCAAGAAGGGTATTCTCCTACGGACACTCTCAGATTGACATTGTTTGCAAATACGTGCTGAATCAGGAACAGCATCATCAACGAAAAACTTCCAGAGAAGAGTATCTTGAGTTTTTAGATAAGTTTGCTATTCCATTTGAGGAACGCTATCTGTTTAACTGGAATGAATAAATACGTGGCTCCGATGGAGCCCATTGCACATGCAAAATTGTGCTATAAACACTGCGCTCCTGACGGAGCGCGGAATCTGCGTTAAAACTATTGGCGCTACTCCGACTTATCGAAGACTATTAAATTCATTAACAAAAAACGAAAGGCAATCAACCCTTTTGCTTAAAGCCCCTCCTATTTGGCCAGCAACGCGTCCTTTGCATACAAAAAGCATTTCTTCACTTCCTGCACCGCGTCCGAACCGGCAGGTATATTATATTCCAGTTCAATGGTAGCCGGTATAGCATATTTTTTTGCTTTCAAAAGATCCAGTATCTCTTTTATCGGCGTATCCCCTTGCCCCCAGGGCAGGTTGGCCCCGCCATTCGCTTTTGTTTTCCGGTCTTTCATATGCATGGAGGTGATCCGGTTATGCTTAGCCTGTATCAATGCCAGCAAGGTTTCTTTGGTATTGTTACCCCCCGCTGCAATATAGTGGCCGCAATCAAGGTTCATAGAATTATAGGGTGATTGGCTCAAAGCCGTATCCCACGCAGTATCCGTGGCCTGTGTATGTGCATGGTACCCTACATATACTTTGTGTTTTGCGGCCAATTGACCCAATCGTCCGGACTGTGCCGGATCTTTTGGCAGCTCAACAGTCACGGACTTAGCTCCCAAGGTTTTGGCCACGCGCAGCGCATATTCTATTTCTGCATCGGTATTATTGGAACCGAGTGCATTCGGTTTAAACGCGTAAATCTTCACCCCCGCTTTATCAAATAGCTTTTTTACTGCGGCAAATTTCGTCATGGGCACTGTAGCGCGCCATTCCGCAATTTTTGATTTATCGGAAGGAATACCCGCAAAAGCTTCTACCGGCTCACCCATAAGTTCGGTAGCACTAATGCCGCTGTTGACAATATATTGCAATACCTGTTCCAACGATTGCGGCATACTGCGATAAGAGTAAGTGATCACTCCTATTTGCACACCGGCAATTCTGGAGTTGGGTTTATCAAAAAAGAAGGATTCACGGGCCAGTAAAGACCCACCCATCAGCAATCCGGCTGATGCCAAAGAACTTTTAAGCAGAAAAGAACGCCGGGATAGATTATTTGAACTTTTTTCTGGAAGCATCATGAAGTTTTTAGTCCGTTAAGTTAATGATAATAGTTGAAACGTTTTAGCAGAATATTTTGGACGGTCATAAGCAGAGAGGTTTCTCGCGTTCTCGCCCCTTGCGTCTTTGCGTGAAACCCTGGGTAGATTTTAAATCCTTCTATGATAATCCGTGCAATCTGTGAGCAAATATTTATTTCTCATCCCGGCTCATGGAATAAGGAACATCCGCGTCGCCGGTACCGCGGGTCTTGTTGGGTTGTGCGCCCATTACATAATTGATCACCGTGCCCTTTTGCAGCCCGCTATGGCTCAACCAGTTTTTCGTATACGGCTGCCCATTGACTGTTGCAGATTGAATATACCGGTTGGCATCGCTATTCGCAGGGGCAGTGATCACTACTTTCTTACCGTTCTCTAACCAGATCGTCGCTTTTTTAAATAACGGCGCACCTATTACATACTGATCCACCGCGGGCGTTACAGAATAAAAACCCAGGGCGGAAAACACATACCAGGCACTGGTTTGCCCGTTATCTTCATCGCCGCAATACCCATCCGGCGTAGCCCGGTACATCCGATTCATGGTTTCTCGCACCCAATATTGAGCCTTCCAGGGCGCCCCCGCATAGTTGTACAGATAGATCATATGCTGAATCGGCTGGTTGCCGTGGGCGTATTGCCCCATGTTAGCGATCTGCATCTCCCGGATCTCATGGATCACCCCGTGATAATAGCTATCATCAAAAACCGGTGGCATTGCAAACACGCTGTCCAGTTGCTGCACAAATGTTTTTTTGCCCCCCATCAGATCAATCAGCCCCTGCACGTCATGAAAAACCGACCAGGAGTAATGCCAACTGTTTCCCTCGGTGAAAGCATCGCCCCATTTAAAGGGATTAAAGGGACTTTGAAAGCTACCATCCTTATTTTTCCCGCGCATTAAATTATGCCCGGGATCAAACAGATTTTTATAATTATGCGCATGTTTAAAATACTGCTCCAGTTCTGCTTTCGGGCGCCCCAACGCTTTCCCTAACTGGTAAATGGTGAAATCATCATAGGCATATTCCAGGGTGCGCGCAGCATTTTCATTAATACCCACATCATAGGGTACATAGCCCAGACTATTATAAAATGCAACGCCCCGGCGGCCGGTGGCCCTGGGCCCCTCATTATTGGCCCCATGCAACAAGGCTTCGTACAGTGTATTAATATTGTAGCCCCGCACCCCTTTGATGTACGCATCTGCTACTATCGAAGCGGAATTATTCCCCACCATCACTGCTGCATAACCCGGGCTGCTCCATTCCGGCAACCACCCGCCTTCCTTATAATCATTGATCAGCCCCTCCTGCATTTCTTTATTAATGGACGGATATACCAGGTTCAGAAATGGATACAAGGCACGGAACGTGTCCCAGAAGCCGGTTCCCGCAAACATATAGCCTGGCAGTGTTTTTCCTGTATAAGGACTGTAATGTACCGGTTTACCCGAAGCATCCAGCTCATATAATTTATTGGGGAAAAACAGCATACGGTAGAGCGCTGAATAGAACGTACGCGTCTGGTCGATCGTCCCCCCCTCAACTGTTACTTTACCCAAGCGTTCGTTCCATAGCTTTTTTGCTTTCACCATTGTCTGATCAAACCCGTCCTTCGCCAGTTCTCTTTTAAGATTCAATTCAGCCTGTTCAAAACTGATAAAAGAAGTAGCCATGCGCATATGCACTTTTTCTCCTTTAGCCGTCTTAAAACCAACAATAGCGCCGCTATGATCGGAAGTGATTTCCAATTCAGATGCATTTAGTTTTGCTCCTTCCCAGGTATGCGCGTTCGTAAAAGGTTTGTCAAAATAAATAACAAAGAAATTTTTAAATTCCGGCAATGGGTTTATCGCATGTTTGGTAGAATACCCGATAATCTTTCTTTCGCGGGGAATGATTTTTATATACGACCCCTTATCAAAGGCATCGATAACTACAAAGGCGCTGTCTGTCTTCGGGAACGTAAACCGGAACTGTGCTGCGCGTTCTGTCGGCGTCAGCTCTGCTGTAACATTATGGTCTGCCAGGTATACACTATAATAATACGGCTTTGCAATCTCCGCCTTATGTGAAAACCAACTGGCGCGGGCATCCTGGTCAAAAACCATTTTGCCGGTTACAGGCATAATGGATACCTGGCCGTAATCATTCATCCAGGGGGAAGGCTGATGGGTTTGTTTAATGCCCCGGATCTTATCTGCGTCATAGGTGTACATCCAGCCGTCACCCATTTTGCCGGTTTGCGCGCTCCATAAATTCATGCCCCAGGGAACTCCTACTGCCGGGTAGGTGTTCCCGGTAGACAAACTGGGTTTCGATTGAGTGCCCATTAACGGGTTTACCAGCTCCACCGGGTCGTTGGACTGGCTGTAAACAAGGGTTGTTAAAAAAAGACCAAACAAGAGGAGGGCTGTGGCAGTCGCTTTCATGATTTATAAACTTTTAGCGAATATAAATCAGTATTTGCAGACCTGCACCTCAATGAATGTTGAATAAGGAATATTAAACTTAGAATGTAAAAGTAGATTGAGTTTCAGGAATGAGAATTTCTAATCTAATGGGCCCTTTCTCATTTCTTATTCCTTATTTTACATCCGGGACACTCTCTACAAATCCACCATTACCTGGTTCCTTGTCAGATCGTCTAAAGTATCCCGCTTGCGGATCAACTGCGCGGTTCCTTTGTAAACGATCACTTCGGCGGGGCGAAAACGGGAATTAAACGTAGAAGCCATCTCATAGCCATAGGCTCCGGCATTGAAAAATACCAGCAGGTCTCCTTCCCTTACTTCCGGCAGCGGCCGATCCCATGCGAACGTGTCCGTTTCACAAATATTACCCACAACCGAATATTCTTTTATAGCCCCTTCGGGGTTTGTGCTATTCGTTATGCGATGATACGCATCATAGAACATAGGACGGATGAGGTGGTTAAACCCGCTGTTGATGCTGACAAATGTAGTAGCGGCCGTTTCTTTGATCAGATTCACCGATGTAATTAAATACCCTGATTCGCTTACCAGGAACTTCCCCGGTTCAAACCATATTTCCAGATTTTTGGCAGGGGCATGGGCATCAAAAGCACCCAGCACTTTTTCAGACAATTCCTGTATATCAATAACCGGATCTCCTTCTTTATAGGCTATTTTAAAGCCGCCACCCAGATCAACCGATTTTAATTCCGGAAAATGAGGGATCAAATCAAAAAGCACTTCAATTCCTTTTACAAAAACAGAAGCATCTTTGATGTCGCTGCCGGTATGAATATGCAAATTCTGTATCTTGATCTCATATTTTTTTACCATTTCAAGAAGCTGATCTATCTGCTCCACCGGGATGCCAAACTTACTTTTATCATGCCCGGTTGAGATCTTTAAATTGCCTCCTGCCATAATATTGGGCCGCAACCGTACACCCACCGGGTATTTACCACCGTATTTTTCTCCCAGTTTCTGCAGATTGTACAGGCTGTCTATATTTACAAATACACCCAGCAACAGGGCATCTTCAATTTCCGTAAAATGGATCCCGTTGCTCGTGTACAATACCCGCGAGGGCTCAAAACCCGCCTGGAGAGCCAGTTTTACCTCATTGATGGAGCTGCAATCTACATTAGCACCCAGCTTCTTTACAAAACGCAATACGCTTAAATTAGTCAATGCCTTTGCGGCATAAAAGATCTTAACCCGCTTTGGGTCAAAAGCCGTTGTTAAGGTTTTGTACTGCTCTTCAATCTTGTCTGCGTTATACACGTATACAGGAGTTCCAAAATCTTTCGCGATCTGTACCAGTTCTTCGTTTGTTAATTGTGCGCTCATGTTCTGTTCATAAAAAAAAGCAGTATCCTCAATACCGCTTTATATAAAAAATACTTTTAAACAAGCAGTTTATTATACTTCATCAGGTTTTTGCCCATTCTTATTTTCTTCACCATCTTCCGGTGCATCTTCTCCCGTTGCTCCGGGCGCTTCGTGTTCCTCCATTGCAGCAGCAGGCGCTTCGTCCGCGGTTGCATCAGATAGTTCTTCGGTCGCCTGTGCCGGCGCATCCGGTGCCTCGTTTTCTGTTTCCGATGCCTCAGTTTTATTTGCTGCTTCGATCAATTCTCCGTTTTCTGCAACGGCCAATGGCAGCTCTTCCGGAGCTATTACTGCCGGCAGAGGAGCGTCGCCTTCCTCGTTTACGGGCGTTGGCACAATCTCCTGCTCGGCAAGCACTTCCTTTATTTTAGGAAGCTCTTCCGCAGAGTTAATGCCAAAATAATCCATAAAATTTTTGGAAGTGGAATAAACCAGCGGATGCCCGGGTAATTTTTCATTACGGCCGCTGATGATCACCAATTCTTTTTCGAGTAATTTTTGAATAGCATAGTCCGCACTTACGCCCCGGATGGCCTCCACCTCGCCTTTGGTTACCGGTTGTTTGTACGCAATAATGGAAAGTGTTTCCAAAGCCGCCGGCGACAACCGTTTCATAAACTTGTCGCCATTAATCTGCGCTACTGTTTTATGATAATCTTTTTTTGTAAGAAACTGCCAGCCACCGCCGCTTTCCCGCACTTCAAAGGGATAAAACTCTGATTGATATTTTTCAACAACCCCACTCACCGCCGCCTCTACCTGGTCTAGCGTGATCTTATCCTCCATGAAACCAAAGGCATTATTCAGCAGATCCGTTAACTCCAATGGAGTAAGCGGCTTATCGCTGGCAAAAATCAGGGCTTCAATATGCGGGATCAGTCCGGTGATATCCATGATGAAAGTTCAAAGTTTAAACGTTCAGGATTTAAAGTTAAGGGCAAAACAACATTGAACCTTAAACCTGAAACATTGAACAAATATGTTACCCTTGCAACGCTGCTGCACCACTCACAATCTCGGTCAATTCTGTGGTAATAGCTGCCTGGCGTGCACGGTTATAAGAAAGCTTCAGGTTGCGCAACATTTCATTGGCATTTTCAGAAGCCTTATCCATAGAGGTCATACGGGCACCATGCTCAGAAGCATGAGAGTCCAGTACCGCCTTAAATAGCTGGGTATTTAATATCTTGGGCATCAATTCGGCAATCAACTCTTCTTTATTCGGATCAAAAATAAAATCTGCTTTCATTGATACGCCGGGCTTATTTTCTACCTTGGGTATCGGCAAAAACTGCTCGGCTGTAAATAATTGCGTAGCCGCGTTCTTAAACTGGCTGTACACAATTTCAACCGCATCAAATTGTTTCTCTTCAAAAGCGGTCATTGCTTCAGTTGCAATTTTTTGAACGTTTTCAAAAGAAAGATGCAGGAAAATATCTTTATGCGCATCATTGGTTTTGTAACCTGCCTTTGTTAAAGCCTCATACCCTTTTTTCCCCAGGTTCCAGATGGTTACATTTCCTTTATCTGCCTGCGCCTGGTATTTTTCGCGGATCACTGATTTAGCCAGTTTTACCACGTTCGTGTTAAAGGCGCCGGCTAGCCCGCGATCACTTGTAATAACGATCAGCAATACGTTTTCAACAGGTCTTTCTGCAGCCAAAGCGATGGCGCTTTCCCCCTCACTATTGCTGACAATATTGCTCAGCATTTCCTGCAATTTTTGTGCATAGGGCCTCATTTGAACAATAGCTTCCTGTGCACGACGAAACTTTGCAGCACTTACCATTTTCATTGCTTTGGTGATCTGCTGCATACTTTGCACGGAACTGATGCGATTGCGAACCTCTTTTAACTGACCTGCCATAGTAGTATTTAGAATTTAGAACCGGGTATTCAGTATTGCGAATAAAAACAGCCCACTACTTACACCCGTTTTTCAAGGCGCAAAAGTAAGTTCTAATTACCAGATTTCCATATCCCCGGCCTGTAATTTGGCCGCATTGTGGAAAAAGGCGGTATAACGGCTTCCAAAACCAGGCTATTTCTTATAATACAATATATTAGCAACTTTTCGTTGCCCTCCATGATCCCATTTTTTGTTATCGGATGGGTGGTTAACGACTCCTTTGTTTTTGAGCCAGAGCGTGGACGATCCGCCGCCGTCAAAATTGACGGCATCCACGCATCCTAACCAACGCATTATTTTTGCCAGCTCTTCAAGATTCAGCCCTGCGGCATTTGTATTTCGCCCGTCCGCCACCAATAATATTATTTTGCCTTTTGCCGTGCTGCCAACCGCAGTTCTGGGGTGCCGGTTCAGGGAAAAAGCAATATTTGCCAACGCTTCTTTTTTGCCATTTATAAGCAGCAAGGGACCGCTGGCCAATACAGAGCCTGCACGGCAGCTATCGGGCCAGCCGGGGGCCGTACCCCCTTTTTGGATCTGAAGCCGCCCCTTGTTAATGAGCACGCCCGCTGTTTGATGAAAGAGCATCCTGCCATTTTCCGGCGTCGTATTTTTACTGATAACCGTTCCGTTTACTTTTACGTAATCCTCTGATCCTCCTTTGTCTACATAAAAAAAATTGCCATTGACCGCCGCAGTGGCGCCGGCTGCCCTAGCAAAGGCCTCCGTCGTTTTTAGTTCTTTTGCCTCCGCTGCTATATTGAACCCGTTCTTCCTTTTTTTATTTTTTATGATCACGTAGGAGATATATTGATTGGAACCAAAGAGCGATTTATTAAAAAACTGCCGGTTTACTAAAAACACTCCCTTCGCTACCTTTTCTTTCTTCCAGGCAGGCTTTACAAAATATAGGGAATCTGTATCCTGACCGGATGCGGCAGGGCTGCTGCACACCATGACCCAAAGCAATAGTGCGGTTCCCTTTACCAACCAGCCCGTTCTGTTCTTACTCATGTCTTATTTTAATAGTACAAAAATGCGCACTTTTACCAAATCTATTTTGAATCCACCTGCTATTCATGTAATTTTAATGGGCACATCCTATAAATCAATGCTTATGCCATTCAAATCGATGCGATCTGCGCTGCTGCTGCTCTCCTTATTAAACGTGTGTACCGTTTTCGCGCAATTCCGGACTAAACAGGAAAAAGGGTATTTCAATATTACTAACCCGGTTGAAATACAAATAATGAGCTCGTTAGATTCGGCGGTAATGAAAAATGGGATGGCTCGTATAAAAGGCGGATTTGAGGTGAACACGATCAACGGGTATTTCATAAACCCCTCTTTCTCAGTAGGATTGGGTATTGGTTTGCAATTCTCCAATTATAATTATTACCCGAACCCCGGTTCCGGGGGTAGCTATGTGAAAAAAAGCGGGCCCGGCATCGTGCTGCTTCCCCTGTTTGCTGATTTTCGCTATTATCCCAAGAATGCAATAAGCGCCCCAATGTTTATACTGGATGCCGGCTATGCCCCGGTCTTAAAGATGGCAAACAAGGACGATCAGCAATATTTAAATGGCGGTGCGCTTTTTAAAATAGGCGCCGGTTATAAGTTTTATCTGGGCGATTTTCTTTCTTTTGTGCCTTCGCTCAATTTTAAAGCGCAACTATTTGGCAATCATACTGCTGTAGGCGGCGTACTGGGACTGGGATTATTGTTTTAGCAGTTCATGGCTCATAGTCGATAGTTCATAGTTTGGATTCTATTGACTCAATCATTTCCACTCCCGATAGCTATCGGGACTCAAATTTTCACACTTCCAATTATGATTTAGTGCTACGTCAGGCACATTTTATTAAGCCACAAAGGCACTAAGCCACTAAGTTATTATTCTTGAAGCCTTCGTGTCTTCGTGGCACCAGACATCATATAACTAACTTAACATTAGTAATCATTTTCCCGCTGATTAGCGCTGATTTTTTTCGCAGATAAACGCTGAATACCTGACTTTCTTTGATAAACTGAACACTGCTCTACTGGTAAATAATGTCACCTAAAGCCCCATTTTCAAATTTTCAAATTATTCCATAAATTTCTTCCGCATTTGCTCGGCCTTGCGGCCAATAAGCCAAAAAGAAAGCGCCAGTACAGCAAAAAAGATCCCTTTATTGGTACGGTCCCAGAAATACTCAAAATAACGGGTATAAATATTTAATAGAAAAAACAATAAAACCAGGTCTCTGAAAAACTCATCTTTCCGTTTATAGGCATACCCTACCAGCCCGCAAAGCAGCAGGCTATAGACCAGGGCCCATACCCAAAGCCTTCCCTGCCGGATATTGCTCCATACCTCATAGCTTAAATTTCCTGAGACAGAAACAAGCAAACCGGAAAGCAAAAACAGCACCCACATCAACTGGCTGCTGATCTCATAATCAGGGATTTCAGTTCCTGATTTTTTTATCCCATAAAGCAACAGCAGCAACATTCCGCAAAACACCGTTATCCGCAAGGGATAGTTCATCCCCAAAAAATAATCATGCTGCGGACCGGACCAGCTCCAGCTTTGTACGGCAAAACTAATTACCAGGGTCAACAACGCGCATACCCACAGGAGCTTCGATTGAAGGTATCGAGACACCAACCCATAGGTTACGGACAACAGGAAGATCACCAATCCATATAATGGATAACCGCCGCCGGTGGCACGCGCCAGGTAGGTAAGCGCAACGCCGAGACTTAATACGATGAGCACGGTAAAACTTTCATTACTGAGGACCGCCTCCGGGTATTTTTGTTTTCTTTTTTTTGCGATCCAGGTAAAGGCTACAGACAATGCAAGAAATAACACGCCGATCAGCAATTCTGAAAAGGAAAAAAAGTTCCGCAGCCGCTCAATCCATTTTTCATCCAGTACAATGGCCCCAAAAGCGAGGATAGTGCAGGATATGGCCGCCACAAAGGCGTAAAAAGTTAGTGAGCCCAGATCATCTTTGTGCTCTGTAACAGCTTTTCTGAGTTCAGCCGCCTTCACCGGATCGATCACCTGCTCTTTTTCCCATTCATCAATGGCGCTGTTGAGTATAGCCGCTTCCTTTTTATTTACGCGCATTTTTACAAGATAGGAATTTTGCAGGAATGCTGCATGCTGAAAGCATGACGCTGAACACACAACGCTTAATGCATAACGCGAGTGCCGTTGACCATTGGCTATTCACTTTTGACCTAAATGTTTGAGGTCTGAGGTTGGTTCTCGTTCCGGGTTTGAAATTTACCGTTTGTCGTCTCTCGTTTGACGTTTGAGATTGGGTATTCTTTTTCGATAACAGAATGCTGCATGCTAAACGCATAACGCTGGATGCATAATGCGGGCGCCATTGACTACTTAATGTTGTTTGCACCCTCATTTTCAAATTCTCACATTTCCACATTTTTCATATTTCCACATTGTCCTCAACCTTTTCCCCCTTTCGCTCGTCCATTTATAAACGTACAAAAAAATGAAGCGGCTCCTATTACTTATACCTCTTACAATTTCACTATCAGCTCTTTATGCCCAGAAAACAGAGGGAATTTATGCGCATCTTTATACAGATAGTTTAAAAAAAGGAACGTACAATTATATCAACATCGATGGCAAAATGAGCGATGGCAGTTGGAAGCCCCTGACCGATAAGGAACTGCTGTTTAAAACCAGCTATGGCCGGTTTGAGGGAAATAACCTGGTGTTACCGGATAACCCGGCAACAAAAAAGGTTACGGTTACTGCTACGCTCAGAGAAAATACGAAACTCACTAAAACATTCGACATTTGGATCAAACAACTGCCTGATCCGCCGCTGGTGAAAGATGAAGGCGGCGCCATTCGCAGTCGCCGGAGAAGATAAGCTTGCTGAATGCAGAACGCGCAATGCGGAACGCAAACCAACCTTGAACCTGAAACTTTGAACCCTGTAACCTGAATCCGGCGTTTACGCCTGAGCCGTCGGGCCGCCGAAATTCACAGGTAGCTGCACTTCGTCCAGGTCTTTAATTTCGCCCTGGGCCGCCTCAAATTTTTCAACATTATCGATCAGCGCTTTCATAAAACGTTTAGCGTGCTGGGGGGTAAATACGATCCTTGATTTTACTTTGCTTTTGGGTGTTCCCGGCATAATATTTACAAAATCTATCACAAACTCAGCCATTGAATGGGTGATGATGGCCAGGTTGGCATAAGTGCCCTCTGCAATTTCTTCTGAAATTTCTATATTGATCTGATTAGGTTGTTCCTGCATTATAAATAGTATTTGAAGTGAAGATAGACAATATTCCCATTTACCCGTTGTGCCGCTTTATAATATTATAAATAAAAGGCCGCTTATTTAAAGCGGCCTAAAAAGTTGTGAATAAATGTGTTGGCTATTGTACACCCGTCCGGGTATCCCACCACATTTGCTGCCCCCAGTAATTATCTTTTGCTTTTGCTACATAAGGAGCGCTATTTTTTTCATTAAGCCTTGTTTCACTATCCGGGTAAGGATAACGGAACGGAGGCCTGTTATGTCCTGTATAAGGAGATCCGGCAGCCGGAGGCAAAAGAGGAACGTCTGTACGGCGCGATTCTGCCCAGGCTTCGTGGCCGTTTTTATATAAGGCGATCCATTTCTGAAGGTAGATCCTTTTTATATCTCCGTTCCAAACTACATTTGCCGTTGTCTTGTAATTTCCCACATCCACTCCGTTCTCGGCAAAAGAAAGATCGATCCCTTTATTGTAAGCAACCGCAGCGGTAGTGCCGGCGTTCCATCCTTTTGCTGCTGCTTCGGCCAAAATAAACTGCACTTCAGCCGCTCCTAAAAATGGTGTAAACCCGGTTGGATCTCCGCTAAATCTTTCTCCTATTCTTGAATAATTATTTATCCCTCCCGGAGCCACAGACCCTGTTGGTCCGATAGGTGTTCCCCGGTATATTGAATTGGTGGCATCATTGGGCGGGTGGGTTGCAAAAACAGTGATCCTGTTGTCGTTATACTGCAAAAGTATATTTATCAACGGGGCGCCAACGGCATAGTTATCCGCCCTGCTTCCCAGGAATAAAGCGGTATACCAGGGCTCGCTTGTTAAAATAGTACCGGTTCCTGCCCCGGGCCACATTAAATAAGCATTGTCTGTATTATCCGTAATGATCGGGTTTGCGGTAGCATTGCCGGTTATTTCCTCGATGGTAGCTTTAGCCACCGTAGGGGCTACATTAGATATTCTTATAGCCATCCGAAGGCGTAAAGAATTGCAAAACTTTTGCCATTTTGTAGCATCATTACCGAAAAGCAAATCACCGTCCCCAATAGAACCGTTATTTTGCGCCAATAATGTATTCGCATCTTTGAGCTGACTTAACAAAGCGGGGTATATGGTTTCCTGTGTTGTATAAGCAGGGGCGATCTTTCCTGAATCTGCGGCCAGCGCCTCTGTATAGGGAATGTCCCGCCACCGGTCTGTTGCTATTTGCCATATATACGCCTGCATAACCATTGCGGCGCCTTGTAAATTTGTATTATTCTGGTCCTTTGCTTGGTTAATTGCCACCTGGAGGCTTTTCAATTCCCGGTAACAATACGTCCACATATTTTCAACGGTACCCGGACGAAACTGGTACCTGGATTCATCAATGTACTGGATCTTCCCAATGTGACCGGAATAACTTTCCGGCTCATCAATATCGCCCCAGCTATCCCATAAATGCGCTCCAAAATCCTGTATACTGAAGGCAAGCAGGTTGGAGGGAGGTACTGAGGACGGATTGTTCGGATCCGTATTAATCTTGTCGAATTTTTTTGTACAAGAATAAAACAACAGCACCGCAACCAGGAAAATCGATATATATTTTAATTTGCTCATTGTAATATTTTTATTTTTTAGAATGATACATTCAGCTTTAACCCTACGCTTCTGTTTGAGGGGATCTGGTATTGCTCGAGCCCCAATCCACTGTTGCCAACGCCGAAGCCTGTTTCCGGATCAATATGCGCCCTGTTGCTTTTAGAAGTGGCCAATAATGCTACATTATAGGAGAATAATGAAATGGTAACTCCTTTTACCACATTTGAATTGGCAAGTAACCGATGCGGAAGGGTATAACCTAGTTGAATCTGTCTTAACTTAATAAAACTGGCATCAATGATATTGAACTCCGTACCGCCGGTTGTAGAATAGGACATCCGGCCAAAGGCTGTTTCCGGGTCAACGGCAATATCATTTGGCGTACCATCCGCCTTTACAAATTTTGTATCCTGGTAGGCATTCTTTCCAAGGATCACCCCGGTTTCCCTCACATTGTTGGCAGCAGTGTAATCGAGCACACCGGTGTACGCCCCCCACATATCGGTGAAGCTGAAAATATCACCGCCTTTTCTAAAGTCAATCAGGAAGGAAAGATTAAAGTTCTTATACCGGAACGTATTGTTGATGCCCCCGGTAAAATCGGGTGATACATTCCCAATTTCCTGAACTCCTTTAAAAGTAGGCAACCCGTTTGCCCCCACAATAACATTCCCCAGTGAATCCCGGTCTGCCTTTCCGCCCCGGATCACACCAAATGGTTTCCCGGGAATCGCATCAACTGTAATGCCCCAGGCTCCCGCCAGGTTGAATGATTGCAAGGGCTGCCCTGTTGTAGGGTCTACATATAATTTATTAACCTTATTGCTGTTTTTTGCAAAATTGATATCCATATCCCAGTTCAACCCTGCGTCGGAGGCCGGGCGAAGAATACCCAGATGCAATTGTAATTCCACCCCTTTATTTTCAATTTCGCCGGAGTTAACCACTTTTGAAGAACTACCTCCTGCATTTGATATATTCACCTGCATGATCTGGTTAGAGGTTATTTTATCATAGTAGGTAGCGTCCAACCCCAATCTGTTTTTAAAAAACTGCAACTCCAACCCTACCTCATTACTCTTAGCCATTTCCGGCTTCAGGTTTATTCCCGCAGGCAGTGCTGCAGGATACCTGTACATGTTTACCCCATTGAAAGAATAGGTAACCGGTGTGTAAACCGGGAATACCTGGTACGGGCCTGTGCCATTACCTACTTTAGCCCAACTGGCCCGCAGCTTTCCATAACTGAATACATCCGATTTAAGATTTAAGGCATCGGAAAAGATCCAACTGGCGCTTACGGACGGATAGAAGTAGGAGCGGTTATTGGCGGGAAGCGATGAGCTCCAGTCATTTCTTGCTGTTACATCTACAGAAAGCCAGTTTCTGAAACCAAAGCTGGCCTGCCCGAAAATACTGTTGGAACGAAGATGATAGTCATACATTGTTTGGGTAGTATTTCCTTTTGCATTTGAGATGGTATAAAAATTGGGAATGGCCAGGTTCCCGGCTCCAATGGAGGAGTTCTTTTGAGTGTAGTCTCTGTAATTGGCGCCAGCCGTATAGTTTATTGTTACATCGCTAGTCCCAATCTTACCTCCCCCCGTTGCAATCGCATCCAGGTTCAACTCATTCAGATGATATTCCCATTGGGTAAACTGCCCGCCTTGACCGGCAAGAACATTACCATAATCCCTGTTTGAAGTGGTTTCTTTACGAAACTCAGTAGACCAGTCATCCCCTGCTCTCAGTTTCAGATTGAACCACTTGTCAAACGCGTAAGCCATACTCACATAGCCAAACATCCGGTCTTTTGTCCGGGAGTTCTGATAAATGTCGTATACTTCGGCAAAGGGGTTATTGTGGTAATTGCTATTCCAGTTATATGGAAATCCATTCGGATAGTCTTTGGAAATGGAACCAGCTAATGTGTCAGCATAATGTGCCTTCAGGTCTTTGAGATCCACCTGACGCCCGAACCAACTGCCGATACTTTCCATCGGGTTGTAGGCGTTGTACCCCTGGCCAACCAGGTTGTTATTTTTAATATGCAGGTAATTCACATTACCTTCAACGGTGAATTTCTTGGTCAGGTTTTGTACTGTATTCAAATTTAACGAGTACTTGGTTTGGTCTGTATTCGGAATACTTCCCTGCTGTTGCTGATACCCCAGACCCATGCGGGTACTTCCTTTTTCGGTATTGGAGGTAAGGGCAACATTATGGTCCATTGTGTAACCGGTTTGGAAAAAATCCTTTACGTTGCTAGAGTGAGAAATCCAGGGTGTCGGGATCCTGTTCCCATTTGCATCCAGCGGGCTGTTATATTGTGGTAAATTTAACCCGGCATCCAGTCTGGGGCCCCAGCTTTCATCATAACTATCGTTCACACCATCGCCCCGCCCATTAACATAGGCGAATCCGTTTTGAATGGCGTAATCCTGGTAGCTCATATTAGGATCACTCTTTTTCCAGTTGTACTCATCACCTGTAGATCCCTGGCCGTACAGATTTTGATACCTGGGCATTATATAAGGCTTTTCAAAAGATATGCCTCCGGAATAGGTAACGCCAATGCCTTTTGCACCTTTCCCTGTTTTTGTTGTAATCAGGATAACGCCATTACCCGCTCTATATCCATATAAGGCGGCGGCGTTGGCGCCCTTAAGTATGTTTACCGATTCGATGTTATCTGGGTCAATCTCCTGAAGCCCTGATCCATAGTCCACCGACCCATACCCGCCGATATTGGTGGCAGAATTACTTATAGGCACACCATCCACAACAATCAGGGGCTGGTTATCATTAAATGAATTATTCCCTCTTAAAACAAGGCGGGAGCTTGCACCCACTGCCCCACTTGCGGCTGTAATCTGAACCCCTGCAACCCGTCCCTGCAGTGAGTTGATCACGTTAGGTTGGGTCGTTTGCGTCAGATCACTTCCTTTAACCTCCTGGGTTGCGTAACCCAGGTCCCTTTTCTGCCGCCTGATGCCCAAGGCAGTTACAACCACTTCCTCAATGGTTTGTCCTTTTCCTGCTTTTAATACAGCATTGAGTGGCTCTGTTGCTTTAAAAACCTGTGTTTCAAAACCTGTTGCGGAGATCTCAAGATCAGCTCCTGTCTTCGCTTTAATACTAAAATTTCCCTGCGCATCGGCGGAAACTGCATTTTTCGTGCCCTTTTCCATGACAGTTGCAAAAGGAATCGGATTACCGGAGTCATCCTTAACGGTGCCGGTTGCTGTTTTTGTTTGAGAAAATCCATACATCCCGATAGACATAAAGATCGTTAGAAACAATACAATTTTTCCCATGAATTTTTTTTTGATAATAGAATAAAATCAAAAGCCTTAAAGAGGTACATGTGCACATCTTTAAGGCAATCGCTAGTCCAAATTACAAGTTTTTTAACGATAATTTTATATTTCGTTAACGTAGCATAAAAAAACTACCAGATGTTAGTTGCTAAAACAACTATTAATTACTGACAATCAATAACCTATCAAACAATAAAAAATTTAGATAAAATTCAAAATATTGATTAAAATCAAGCAACTACTTGAAGAATTTCAAATCAAAAATCGCCGGGAAAAAACTTACAAATGTTAAAGCCCGGCAATCGTAAGGTGTACGATTACGAATAGTTCATGGATCCCTGCGGCATCCACAAAACAAAGAAGAGCCCCAAACCGGGGCCCTTCTTTTATCTGCAACTAAGCAGGTATCTGTTATTTAGCTTTTGCCAAAGACCGGACGTATTTCAGCAACTCAATTGCCTCATTTTGATTAGCAAAATCGTTTACATTTTTTTTAACATATTCATCAAGATCAGATTTACTTACTCCGTAAGCTTTACTCAGATCTTTTGTAGAACGTATTTCCAATAGTTTGTTACCTTTTAAAGCCCAAATATTCTTTACAAATTCTAAGCCGTCCTGATTTTTGTAGTTCCTGCCCATGTAGATACCGGAAACATCGTTGCTAACTTCTCCACTTGTAGTTTCTTTAATTCCGGATTTATCTGTTCCGGATTTTTTCACCACAGGCCGGTTACTATAGCTTATAAAAACATCAGGGTCTGGGGTGGTTTGGTAGACCTTTCCCCGGATAGGTACAAAAACCGTTTTATCAATAGAGATCGTTTGAATCTTATCAAGATTGTCCAGGGTCATAAAAACGCCCTCCTGAACAAAGATTACAGACTGGTTGTTCGTATTATAATTCAAACTTACCTGAGCAGTTTCCCCGGATTTCATAAGGACCGAGGATGGAATAAAGTTTTTAAAGAGCAACGGGCGCAGGTCCAGTTTTGCATTTACAGACTGTGCAGCGCAACAAACGCTAATTAAAATGATTCCGGAAAAGAGCATAAGAAACTTTTTCATAGACTGATCTTTTATTAAAGTTAACAAAAAAAGAAATCATATAATAATAGTATTATATGATTTCTTAAAGAGTAATTTCAGACACTATTTACCGGGGTCCGATATATTTTAAAGTATCAAAAAATGCACGTTGCGGGTTACCGCCATACATCCATGAAACGTAGATAGTTTTGGTAGACTGGTCCTGAAGATTAGACAATGCACCTGCACCGGTATACAGTGATATTACCGTTGCACCACCTATATTGTAAGCGCTGGTTATTTTATCTGTTGCCGGATCAAAAACAATAACAGGAGAAATAGCGCTGCCATACCAGCTCAGATCGTTGTCCGGGCCTACGCCAATAGGATGCCCATAACTTTCTGCGTCTGGCCAGTAAAAAGCAACAGAGCTTGCTCCCGTCGTCATTAAGTGTATTTCAGTCTCATATGGGAAATCATAGGGCGCGCGATTGTGATGCCCGGTCAACGTATATCTTCCATCGTATTTATTCCGTACAAGGAAAGAGTATAAAGCCGATCCAAAGTTCTGGCTTATTGTTTTAGCCGGACTTGTCGATTTTATTTTTAAAGGAATCGCGTAAGTTTTATTATAATCAAAATCAGCGCTAATGGTTATTGCCAATTGAACTGTAGCCTGATTGCTCCCTTTCTTAATTACAGCGGTCGCGGGAAAAGCATATACACTGGTGGGTGGTACTTCAAACTCAGCACCATTCTGGTCATTATACAATTGCAATGCGGCCTGATCCAGCTCTAAATTCACAGTTATATCTTCGGGCGCAGCGGCTTCGGTGCCTGAATAACCAACGTTGATGTTCATTGCAAACTTATCACCCACCTTCGCAACCCCCAGATCCTTATTATAACTTGGGTATTTTGAAGAGGGCTGTGCCATATTGTTACCCGTATTCTTGAACTCGACCAGGTTGGTTGTGTTGCCATTTCCTGTATCGATATTTCCAATTCTCTCCTTCAAACAAGACGTTAGTAAGAGGGAAAAGACCGAAACTATTAATGAATAATTAAATATTGTTTTCATACTTATGTTTGTTTAAGACTTTTTTTATTGCGCCCAAAAGATCAACGAAGTAAAAGGGCTTATTCCTTTGGGAACATTTGTTGAATTGTATGCCCCCTCTGTTCCCGGATACAAAATACGTGTTGGTAAGTGATCGGCTCTGGTTGATTTGGATTGAGAAGATGCAAATGTTTGTGTTCCCGTTGCACCATTAGCATTATTCAAAGTAGGGTAATGCGTCCTCCTGTAGTCATTCCAGGCTTCCTCTGAATTTATCATGTTTAATGCTATAAATTTTTGAGTGATGATCGCCTCCAATTTTTGGGCGGGGCTGGTTGCCAGACTAAAATTAACGAGCGGGCTGGTACTATTATCATCGAGATATTTTGCAACAAGCGTGCTGATGCTATCAGAGGAGATAGCGCTGGTTCCATCCGGTAACTGATACAGATATTTGAATGAAGCATTGATACCGGCACTAAAAGCATCGGAAGAGGAACCGGTAATAATTCCCTTTTCTATTGCTTCAGCCTGGATGAAATCACTTTCGGCTGCTGTAAGAATGGGCATCGACGCTTCGGGGCCTTTTAACACCCCTGTGGCACTTCCTGCAGTTTTGCCATCCCTGTTATCGCTTGGCAGCCAAAAACTTCCACTGGGGCTGGATTCGATACTGGAACCTTCAAGACCCAGGCGGTTCGTTGGCGTATTGGGGTATTTGTAGTAAATAGCCCGTCCTCTTCCCGCATCTTTTAATTTGGCGCCGGTGTAAAAAGCAAGAATAAAAGTACTGGGCATCCAGGCTTTGTTACCGTCTGATCCGGTAGAGCTAAATCCCCAGGTTTGCCATTTCGGATTTTGTTTATTCACATCTCTTACATAACCTGGATTAACCAACGCATCCGTAGTCAAAAAACCGGCCGGGTCAAAGTTCTTATTGCTGAAAGTTGCCTTTCCATTGCCTGTAACCATAATCCGCAGTTTGAGCGTATTGGCAAACTTTTTCCACAGATTCATATCACCGCCAAACATAGGGTCCTGGGTTGGCTTTACAGCAACCGGCTTAACGGTAGCCGCCTGCGCGGCATTTATATCTGCAATAGCTTTATCCAGTTCCTTTGCAAGATCTGCATAGATGACAGCAGGGTCGTCATATTTGGGTTGCAACTTCTTTTGTCCCTGGAGCGCTTCTGAATAAGGGATAGAGTTATATGCATCAACAAGTTTCTGAAAAGCATGGGCCTTCATAATTCGGGCGATTGCATTAAAAAACTTAAGACTTTCATCAGTGGCTGATCCATCAATTACGGTTTGTAAATCTTCCAATACATCATACATACCCGGCCATCTTCCGGAATTGTATCCGCTGGAAAATTCATAGGTCACCGTTTCTCCAAATGCACCATAGCCTCCGGCATTAGCCATATAAAGACCAAATTGTGCCCCCATGCTATTATATCCGTTCAACTGGCTTGCTGTACCAGTAATTGCCTGAGGCAATATCAGTTGCGGAGTGGAACTGGTGGCATCATTGGGGTTTTGATTTATATCCAGAAACTTTTTACAGGATGTTCCCCAAATAACAAGTCCCGACAAAAGCAAAATATTTATTTTTTTCATTATTATCTTTTTTATAAACTAGAATTTGAAGGTTACTGTAGCTCCGTAAAATCTTGAGGGAGGCGTTTGACCAATACCTGTTAAACCAATACCGTTGCTATCATTGCCGGCATCGCTATATTCAGGATCTGTATAAAGGTTGTCCTTGGGTAACCAAACAAATAAATTCCTTGCCTGCGCGCTTATCCGAACCCCTTTGATAACTTTTCTGCTTCCGAGGAACGAATCCGGAAAATCGTAGGCTAATGAAATTTCTCTTAACTTCCAGAAATCCGCAGAAGTAATATAGTTAGAGGTAACGTCACGATTGGTTCCATCTGTCCAGAAGCCTGCATTACCACCACCGTCTTTTAATGTTACGTTGGTATTTTTTACATACACCGGATTATCAGCAGTTCCTGTATTAATTACAGAATTAGGAAAAACGAATCGCTCCCTGTTGTAGATAGCTGTTCTGTAACCGGTACCAGACCAATCCATTTCAGGCCCCATATTGTTATACATAACAGCACCGCCGCGGTAATCGAATAATACACCCAATGTAAAATTCTTGTAAGTAACTGATGCATCTAAACTTAACTTATTAGGGTATACAGCGCTACCTAGATAACTAATGGTATCTGCTTTTTTAGGCCATCCTGTAATACCATCTACAATTACATGTCCCTGGGGATCTCTTTGATAATCATATCCCATAATAACAGGGAAGGGTCTTCCCGGCACGGCATAAGAACCGGGGCCATCGGTACCATAGGTTGCAATAGAAAGCCGCGTTAAATCGGTAGACAAGGCTAATACATTGTTGTTCAGATAGGTGTAGTTTCCACCCACGGTAACGGACCAATCACTGTTCCTGATCGGAGTTACATGCGCTGTAACCTCAAGCCCCTTACTTTCAGTTGCTCCAACGTTAGTTAACAAGTTGGTGAAGCCGGACGCGGTGGATACTTTAGTACTAATGGTCTGATTATCCGTTTTAGTATGATAGTAGGTAACGGAAGAAGTAAAGCGGTCTTTGAACAAATTCAGGTCAAAACCAAATTCAGGCCCGGTTGTAATTTCTGGTTTCAGATTATTTGACACCAATACATCTCCTACTGTAAAGCCGGGTGATGATCCATAGGGGTATCCATAAGCCTGGTAATAGGTTGGCAGTAATTGGTACGCGCCATAGAATCCATTTCTTAAGTTCACCTGACCTACTTTAGCCCAGCCTCCTCTTAATTTTAAGTAGCTGATAACTTTGCTGTTCTTTAAAAGAGGAATGGCATCTGAAGCTACAAAAGATACGTCAACAGAAGGATAGAAGAACGTGTTATTTCCCGGCGCAAGAATTGAAACCCTGTCCTGGCGACCCGTTCCGTGTAAGAATAAATAATTCTTGTACCCGATACGGGCTTCTGCATAAATGCCGACCTGGCGGGCTTTAGCATTAAATTCGTTCGCATCAGGAGTTCCTATCCTGTTACTAACGTTAAACAATCCCGGAATTACAAGCCCTTGCGCTCCTACACCTATGGTCTTTGTTTCATCCTGACGTACCTGCAAACCTCCTAAAGCATGTAAGCTATAGTCGCCAAATTTTTTATTATACTGTGCAAAAATATCCGATAACAATTCAGTCAAGTACCCACTTCCGTCAGATACTGTACCTGGTATATCTGATTTAGAACTTGCATCAGTATGTTTTGAATATTCAGAGTACAAAAACTCTCCCTGAGTATATTTAAAGGAATAGTTTCTGGAAGCAATCCCCTGACGTGCAACCAGGTCCAATCCGGTAATCGGCGTAAATTTAAGCTCCACATTACCTGTCAGATAATCATTGCGTGATTTATTACGATAGTTATCGGCACTGAAATAGGGGTTCAGGTACCAGGGGTTATAGTAACCAATCGGGTTGGCAAAAGGATCGGTCCTCCAGTTCTTATATCTTGTAACGTCCACATTCTGGGGCATATTCAACATATTAGTGTACATGGATCCGGTTTGCGTGGTAATGTCATACCTGTTTTGCGTGTAGCCGGTGTTATAGGTTATTAATACTTTGTTACCAATCTTCCGGGTACCATTCACACGCATAGCCGTACGGTTGTACTTGTCGCCCGGTGTGGTACCTGTAACATTAGCATATTGACCTGAAACATACAGTGTGGATTTGTCATCACCTGTTGTCAGTGAAACGTCTTCCTGATTGGTAATCCCTTTTTGCCAGAATTTAGAGTGGCTGTCGTTATAAGAATAAAGTGCGGAATCCTGGCTGCCATCCTCCAAAGGGGCGCCCAATGGCCGCATTGATCCGTCAAATGCAGGTCCGTAAGATTGATTCTCTATATAGGACCAGGTTACTTTACCGAACTCATCGTAACCGTAAGATGCCCCACCTGCCCCGAACTTCTTCTGAAATTTCGGAAAGTAAGCAACACTTTCAGCAGTTGTGGTATGTGACAATGTAATTGCAGTTTGACCATTTCTTCCTTTTTTTGTGGTCACAATGATCGCACCATTGGATGCCTGGGAACCATACAAGGCTGCGGCGCCGGCTCCATTCAGAACCGTTACATCTTCAACATCATTAGGATTTAAATTACCCAGCACTTCATTGGGCACTATCACGTTATCGAGAACGATCAAAGCCTGGTTATTACCGGTCAGGGATCGCTGACCTCTAAGAATAATCCGGAAGTTAGGGTTTACACCGCTTCCTGTTCCGTTGATCATTAAGCCTGCAACCTTTCCCTGCAAACCAGCAGCAACGTTAACGGCTCTCCCTTTAACAAGGTTTTGTCCTGTAACCAAAGTGGCGGCGGTACCTACGTCTTTTTTCTTTGTTTTTATACCCCCTGCAGTTACGATCACTTCTTCAATAGTGTTTCCGATTGCTTTAAGGTTAACGGTAATGGTGCTGGCATTCGAAGCAACTTCCTGTTCGGTATAACCGGTTGCTGAAATTACCAACGGTGCATTCCCGCTGATATTGATTTTAAAATCACCGCTTGCGTCTGCCGAAACACCAATATTGGTCCCTTTTTGGGTAACAGATGCAAAGGGGATGGCAACACCCGTTTCATCATACACGTGACCTGTTATGGTCCGGGTCTGGGAGAATGCCACAATCGAAAATGCCATTAGCATTGTAAATAGCAATACAATTTTTCTCATGTAAATTTTTTTGTTAATAAGAATTATTAGTCAATTTTGAAATAAGACATGCAATCTTCTTTCTCATAATATCCGCGCAAAATACATTTTTTTAACAAAAATTTGATACTCCTTTAACATTAACAATTGCCTCCATACCCAATACTGGTTGCAGATGCAATCATTTTATTTGATTACCAAACGGTTATATACTGAAGTTTTTTTAGACAAAAAGCAAAAAATTGATTCAAATCAACAAGATAATTAGAAATTTTTCAATTATCAGCCTGATAATACGCTACGGAAACATTCTGCAGGGGGATGAAAAAAAGCTGCCCCGTTATGTACGGAGCAGCCTTTTTGAAGCAATAATAGCTTAAATTAAAATTTATCCCAGAACAGCTTGGTCTCTACTTTGTCGCCTCCGATTTTCGCAGCGGCTTTTGTATAATTTTCCTTGTTCACGAGTTGCTCGGAACTTGGATATAAGTACCGGTTGGGGAATCCTGAAATAGCGGATACCGGAGGAGTAAGTACCGGCTGGTCTAATCTCCGCATCTCAACCCAGCCATCAAAAGGCCGGTTGTAAAGCCCGATCCATTTCTGAAATCCTATCTTTTGTTTCCAGCTACCGCTTGCGGTAAGATAGGCTACCTGCGGTTGCAACATATAGGCTGTTGCGTTGGCGTCGGACCCGCCCCAGAATGCTATAGAAGCCCTGATCCCGTTTTCATAGTGGGTAGCTGCGGTCCCGGCAACGTTGAACCCACGTTCAATAGCTTCTGCTCTTAAAAATTCCAGCTCAGTATAATCAAGGAAAACCAAAGGAGCTGTTGCCGCAGACAAACGCTCGCTTGGCGTTGACATATCGGCCAGGGTATTCTGGGAACCTACAATACCACCCGCATATTGTCCGCCATTATTGGGTTTAAAGTATAATGATTTCCGAGGATCATTCAAAGTTATAAGCTGGTCCATAAAGTCTTTTGCAGCAACATAATCGCCCCGCTTTCCCAAAATAATATCGGCATATAACGGGTTGGTATTAGGCGATGCAGACAGATAAACAAATAAGCCATTATCTACACTAGAGGTAAACGCTTTGGCATCTGCAGCTTCAACATTTGTTTTTGCAACAGCGGCATTCACATCTGCCAGCAGCATGCCCATTTTAAATTGAAGCGTATTGGCAAATTTCACCCATTTTCCGACCGCCTTCTTCATTTCGACCGGATCTTTTGATCCATAAACCACATCTTCAGTCTGGGAAAATGCAGCAGCGGAAGGATCCAGGTTCCCAATATCCGCAACCAATCTTTTTAACAGATCGGTATAAATGGTGGTTGCATCATCGTAGGATGGAACTAAATGTTTTTCTAAATCCAATGCCTCGCTGTAAGGAACATCTCCGAAGGTATTCACAAGAACATACCAGGTATAAACCTGCATAATATCTAAAATAGCAAGTTGATTTTTTTTAATCGGACTTGCAAGTAGCATATCAGCGGTCACGATTTTAGTCGCATCATTATAATCAGCCAAAACATCTTTGTACAAAGCATTCCACCAGGTTCTGTTTATATTTCTGGTTACAAAATCATACCGTGGTTCATCCTGGTAAGTGGTGGCAGCCCAGTGCTTTACCGTAAAACGCAACGGGTTGGTATTAACGGAGGCACTGGCAAGATTATCGGCCAGGTTTCTGGTTGCATTTGAAAAAAGCGTTCCTGCCGGAACAGCAGCAGCTCTTTTTGTTTCCTTATTCAAATCCGTTAAATCCTTTGTACAGGAAATCAAACAGACTAAAAAAAGTATAAAAGTTATTGAAAAAAATTTATTCATTTTGTTTAGTATTAAAAGTTAACTTTTAGATTCACACCAACCGTGCGGGCCGTAGGGTATGCGCCGCTCTGGATTCCCTGAATGTTTCCGGCCGATAAATTTTCTTCCGGGTCTGCATAGGGAAGGTTTTTATGAATCAACCACAGGTTTCTTCCAATAAGGGAAAGATCAGCGCCTTTAATGAAACGGGTTCTGGCAACCAGCATTTTTGGAAAAGAATAGGTCAGGTTTACTTCGCGCAATTTTACATAACTGGCATCATAGGCAAAATTTGCCGCCGGCCATAATGCTTTATTTGCATCTACTACGACCCTTGTTGTATTGGCTTTACCATCGGCAGTTACGCCCGGCAAAACAATTCCGCCTCCGTTGGCAAGCGTATTACGAACAGGATTTCCCAGGTCATTCAAGCCCGCAGTTTCGGGGTAAAGGCCTGAATACATGGTGCCATAGTACATGTCTAAGGACCAAACCGTTCCGCCCTGGCGCACATCTACCAGGAAGCCCAGGGACACATTTTTATATTTGAATGTATTGTAAATACCACCATACCAGTTGGGGTTTACATTTCCGAAAACATTTGTGGTAGTAGTGCTCATTACGTAGTATCCCTTTGCATCAACCAGTTTTTGGCCCCTGCCATCCCAAGGAATGGTTTTTACCGGATCATTAGGGTCAGGATTATTCATCATCCAGGTTTTACCCTGAATCGTTCCCATCGGCTGACCTAAGGTAGCATTGACGCTCACACCACCCTGAAATGAGCCAAGTATCAGGTTTTTGATGTCCTTATATAATTGAGTAACCTCATTCCGGTTGCGGGTCCAGTTTACATTCATCGTCCATGAAAAGTCATTGGTCCGTACCGGCGTTGCATTAAGCGTTAGCTCAACACCTTTATTTCGAACGCTTGCTGCATTTACATAAGTGCTGGCATAACCGGTGGAATTCGAAACCTCCAGCGGCATTAGCTGATTCTTGGTGTTGGTAATATAATAAGTAACATCAAACCCTAAACGATTTTTGAGAAATGCCATTTCCAAACCCAATTCTTTGCTATCCGTAATCGATGGCTGCAATTCGATATTATTCTTTTGGTTTGGCAGCGAAAACAATATGGTAGATCCAAACGGGTTTGGTTGATCATAAACATCATATATTGATCCGAACTCAGCGTCGGTACCAACGGTTGCCAAATTTGCCCGCAATTTTCCATAGGATAACCATTTAACATCCGGCAGTAATTTACTAAAGGTAAAACCACCGGAAACACCATAATAGTTATAGCCATTATTCCCTTTTGGCAATGTTGAAGTAACATCCCTTCGGAAGGTACCATCCAATGTCAGCAGTTCTTTGTAACTCAGAGTAGCTCCCCCAAAATAACCGTTCATCCCCGTTGGCTGGTAAACCTCTACCGGGTTGGCAGGTGTGCCCAGGGAATTTGCAATCGAATACAGGCCTGGTACGATCAGGCCGCCGCTGGTTGCTAATGCAACGGAACTGATGGTTCTTCTTCGAACATTTGTTCCCAATACACCTCTCAGGTTTAAATCGGGCGTAAGGTCTTTGTTGATGTCTGCCCTCAGGTCATAGTTCATTTCCAGGAAATTCCGGTTTCTTCTAAAGTAAGAAGGTACGGCCTGGCTCCCTACAGCAATCCTTTCATCCTGGAATTCACTATAATTATCCATAGTAACCCTGCCCAGGAAATCCAGCCAGGGCAATGCTTTATAGGTAAGCGCTACATTGCCAAAGGTCCGGGAACGGGTATCTGTTTCATAATTTTCATACACGGACCAATAATAGTTGTTAGTGTATTTTGCCGTGGTCCCTTCAGGGGTGGAGGGGTCTGCCCAGTTCCAGGTTATATTTTGATGATTCCTGAAATAGGCTTCTTTTTGTTCTAAAATATCCACATTTGTCTGGTACCACTGGCGAAAATTCTGGTTTACATTCAGCCCGCTGTAACCAGTGCCAAAGCGTCCTTTACCATCGTTTTTAGATACATTTGCTTCGGCGCTGACAGCTAACTTGTCGGTTATATTATAACTGCCGCTCAGGGTTACATTATTCTTCAACACCCGGCTATTAGGCAGGATCCCCTTTTCGTCATTCCGGGTATAGCCCACTTTAAAGCTTCCTTTATCCGAAGCTCCTGTAATAAATAAACTATTATTAGTTGTAATGCCAGTTTGGTAGAAATAAGAAGGATCATGTTGTGCCGCCACCCATGGCTTTTTCTTATGATAATAAGGAGAAGCCGGGTCAAATGCATCCCAATGATACACCATTAAATTTGGGTCAAACTTGGCTCCGAAGGAAGCGTCTTCTGAAGTGGGCACCACCAAATCTTTCACGCCGTCCCCGTCCACATCAAAATAAAGGAATCCATCCTTCTGGTAGTTACTTGAATAGCCCGCGCCATATTCTTTTTGGTACTTCGGAAAAGTGCTTTTGTCAATTTTGCCAACAATAACACCTGTATTCAACGTAATGCCCAATCCTCTCTTTGCCTTTTTTGTGGTGATCATGATTACGCCGTTACCCGCGCGGGATCCATACAGTGCGGTGGCAGCAGCACCCTTCAGAACACTGATCGACTCAATATCATCCGGATTTATATCTGCCGCAGCATTTCCATAATCATATCCTCCCCTGCCCGTTATCTGATTGGTTGTATTGATAACCGAATTGTCTACCGGAACACCATCCACAACAAATAAGGCCTGGTTGCTTTGATAAATATTTTTAAACCCGCGGATCACAACATTGGTAGAGCCACCAATGCTATTGCCCTGCTGTATCTGAAGACCCGAAATCTTTCCGGATAACGCAGCGGCTGCATTCCCCGTTCTTGTATTGGCTACCTCTGCGCCACTGATCTGCTGTACACCGTAGGTCAGCGTATTCCGGGCTCTTTTAATACCCAACGCCGTTACCACCACCTCATCAATTGTTGAAGCACTGCTGCGAATAAGGGTGATCGTTAAAGTGCTGCCGGTTACGGATACTTCTTTTGAATCATATCCCGTTGCCGACACAACCAACATGCTTCCGCTTTTTACTTTAAAAATAAAAGCGCCCTGGTCATTTGCAGAAACGGCATTCCTGGTGCCTTTTTCTGTAATCGTTGCAAATGGCACAGGATCCCCTCCTTCGTTCACCACTTTTCCTGAAATCGATTCTGATTGGGAAAAGCCAGATAACGACAATGCAAATAGCATTGCCACAAGCAATACAATCTTTCTCATTTAATAATTTTAGTTTAATAAATATGTTTTCTCTTAAGTCCAGTAAAGCTCCTGGTTTATGGAGCGATCCCGACATCCGTGCAAGATAAGGCTTTTTAACAGTCCGTTAGGCTTCATTACCACTAATCCAACAAATTAACCGCTCATACAGGTCCTAGTGATAAATCATTAATTGATTGCTAAATACTTAGGGCAGGCCCGTTTTTAAATAAATTGATCTAAATCAATTAAATAAAAAAATACAATGCCTGAAAACCCGCAGTCCTGCCGGTTTTCGGACCGAAATAATTTCTTTAAAAACACCCTGCCTGCTTAACTTTAGCTACCTTTGCCGGCCTATGCAACTACTGAACGGAAAAGAAACAGCCAAAGCGATCCTTGATTCTCTTGAAATTGATGTGGCGCAGCGTGCTGCGTCCGGAAAAAAAGTTCCTCATCTTGCGGCAATCCTTGTTGGAAACAATGGAGCCAGTGAAACCTATGTGGCTTCCAAGGTAAAAACCTGCAGCGAAATCGGGTTCATTTCCACCCTGATCCAGTTTGAGGAAGATGTAACAGAGATCAAACTCCTGGAAAAAATTGAAGCATTAAATGAAGATATGGATGTAGACGGGATACTGGTGCAACTACCCCTGCCCGCGCACATTTCAGAAAAAAAGGTGATCGAGTCCATTGACCCTGCGAAAGATGTGGATGGCTTTCATCCCATAAATATCGGCAAAATGACCCTGGGAGAAAAGGACGCATTTATCTCCGCTACCCCTTATGGTATTATGTTGCTGCTGGAACATTACAAGATAGAAACCAAGGGAAAGCATGCCGTTGTAATAGGCAGAAGCCATATCGTTGGCCGTCCTATGAGCATCTTGTTGAGCAATAATAGCAACCCCGGCAACTGCACCGTAACCCTTTGCCACTCCAAAACCACCAATCTTAAGGAAATTTGTTTACAGGCCGATATTATTGTTGCCGCTATAGGCATTCCGGAATTTGTAAAAGCAGATATGGTTAAAGAAGGAGCTGTCGTAATTGATGTGGGCATTACGCGGATCAAAGACGCCTCAAAAAAATCGGGGCACCGCCTGGTGGGTGATGTGGATTTTACCAATGTAGCTCCCAAAACAAGCTATATCACCCCGGTTCCCGGCGGCGTAGGCCCCATGACCATCGCAGCATTGATGAAGAATACGTTTAAGGCTTGTGATAACAGGAATTAATAAATGTGAGAATGTGGAAATTTGAAAATTTGAAAATGGCTTCCTGCGCGGGAACCACAATACCTTTTCAATCCCGATAGCCAGCAGGACAAATTCGCAAATTAACTAATATTGGTGCGGATCCAGAAACCAGTATTCAGTATCAAACATCAGACATCGAACATCAGACATCAAATAAGGCTTATCCGGTAATGGAACATTTCTATACCATCCAGGGTGAAGGGTTTCACCAGGGACGGGCTGCCTATTTTGTGAGACTGGGCGGCTGCGATGTGGGATGTACCTGGTGCGATGTTAAAGATAGCTGGTCGTTTGATGCCCATCCCCTGCTGGCAACCGAAGCCATTGTTGCTGCCGTAAAAAATGCAAAGGCTACAATGGCGGTCATTACCGGGGGCGAACCGCTATTACATGATCTGAACCCATTAACAGCCGCGTTGCGGGAAAACGGTATTGAAACGAATATCGAAACTTCAGGATCTGCTCCGCTCACGGGAACCTGGGACTGGATATGCCTCTCCCCAAAAAAATTTAAACAGCCGCGTGCTGAAATACTGCCAAAGGCCAACGAGCTAAAAGTTATTGTTTATAATAAAACAGATTTTGCCTGGGGCGAACAGTTTGCTGCCCAGGTTGCACCGCATTGCAAATTATACCTGCAGCCGGAGTGGAGCAAAGCCGATGCCATGACCCCGCTTATTGTAGACTATATCAAGCAAAACCCCCAATGGGAACTGAGCCTGCAGTTACATAAGTATATTAATGTTCCTTAAGGAACGCGCAATGCTGAATGCGTAACGCACAATGCTGAACGCCTAATGCTTAATGCACGGGGAACAGCATTCGATTGAACCAGCAACCTGTAACCTGTGACCTGTAACCCGCATCAAAAAAATTCAGTACGTTTGAGGTCATTAAATTATCATTATGGCCAAATCAGATACAAAAGCAAAAAGCAAAAAAGCAAAAGCTCACAAAAGCATCCTGAACGATACTTCACTTAATTTTCTGAGAACCTATATCAACAACCCTTCACCAGTGGGCTTTGAAAGCTCGGGTCAGCGCCTGTGGCTGGATTACCTGAAGCCTTATATAGATACCCATTTTATGGATCCTTATGGCACTGCGGTGGGGGTTATTAACCCCGAAGCGCCGTTCAAAGTAGTTATTGAAGCGCATGCAGATGAGATCAGTTGGTTTGTAAATTATATTACAGACAAAGGACTGATCTATGTAAAACGCAACGGCGGGGCGGACCACCAGATCGCACCGGCGCAGCGGGTATTCATTCACGGGAAAAAAGGTGCGGTGAAAGCGGTATTTGGCTGGCCGGCCATTCATACCCGGATCGGCAAGGAAAGCGAAACGCAGCCCAAAACAGAAAACATCTGGCTGGATTGCGGCGCCCGCAGCAAAAAGGAAATTGAGGCATTGGGCATTCATGTAGGGGCCGTGGTAACTTACCAGGACGGTTTTGATGAATTAGCAAACGATCATTTCGTGGGAAGGGCTTTTGATAACCGCATCGGCGGCTTTATGATTGCTGAAGTAGCGCGGCTGCTGAAGGAAAACAAGAAATCGGTACCGTATGGGTTATATATTGTAAACGCGGTACAGGAAGAAATCGGGCTGCGTGGCGCGGAGATGATCGCACGCCGGATTAAACCTGATATAGCTATCGTAACCGACGTAACGCATGATACCAACACCCCTATGATCAATAAAAATATTGAAGGCGATGTTTTATGTGGCAACGGCCCTTCGCTGGCCTATGCACCAGCCGTGCACAACAAGCTTTTGTCTTTTGTTGAAAACATTGCTGAAAAAAACAAGATACCGGTTCAATGGCGGGCGCTGAGCCGCAGTACCGGAACGGATACAGACTCTTTTGCTTATGCTAATGACGGTTGCCCGTCTGTTCTTATTTCCATGCCGTTACGTTATATGCATACCACTGTGGAAATGATCCACAGGAATGATATCGAGAATACCATCCGGTTGATGTATGAAACCTTATTGGCACTAACGCCAAAAACGGATCTGAGTTATTTATAATACCAATTAGTCTTTTAAATTACATCAAAAGAAAGATATGTCAGGCTGAGCTTGACGAAGCCTATTCATCCTTCGCCAGGCTGTTAATGACATACGTTTTAAAGTTATGAAAACCAATCATTATTTTTCTCGTCATTGTAAGACCGGCGTAAGGAGGGGGAGAAATCTCGCTCTTTAATAATGAAATTTACCTTCGGTGATAAAAGTTCTCTTCGTCCGCTTTTGGCGGGCTCATCGTGACGATACCTGAATGTGTCAACGTCTCAATGATTTTGCCCGCCTGAATGATTGCAGATCGGGCAGGCAGTACGAATAAATAACTCCGGGTGACAGTGTTCTTTTAATGTCTAATTATAAACAATAAAGGCCGCTCTTTTTGCGGCCTTTATTGTTTCGTTAGTATATTGCTTTAGAACCCGGTGTTATTGGGCAGCAGGTTAGGATTTACATCGGTTTCCTGTTTCGGCAGAGGGAACAACAATTGCTTCTCTGCATAAGTTGATCCAAACACGGTTGTATGTCCAACAAAATTATCCCAGTTACCGGTTACGTCGTTGTGGATCTTGCGCGTACGCACCATATCGAACCAGGTCTTGTTTTCAAAGCACAGTTCAAAATAACGTTCCAGCCACACCTCTTTCTCAAACGCATCCTGGTTGGTATTGCTGAACGGAGTTAATTGCGCCCGGCCACGAATGTCATTTACACATTTTTGTGCCAGCGTATTGGGCGCCCCGTCTGCCCGGTTTTGCGCCTCCGCATACAGCAGCATCACATCGGCCAGGCGGTACAGCGTATAATTAAGATCTGATTTTAACGTATTGGTAACTGCATTAACATCAAACCATTTATAAATATAAGGATGACCAAAATTAACCGTTGCCCCCGTTTTTGCATTGGGGTAACTGCTGTAAACAAACTGGCGCTCCTGCACCCGTTTATCACCCGCCGGGAAGGAAGCAATAAACTGTGTGGTGGGGAATACCGAACCATATTCATCCGAATAAAGCGAAATACCGCTGTAGTTGGGGATTGTAAGCGGGGTCAACGGGTTATTATTATTGGCGGCCGCTGCATATTGAACCTGGAAAATAAACTCTTTGGTGTTTTTATTAGCCGGATTGATCATATCCGTATATTCGGTAAACAGCGAATATCCGCCTTTATTAATAACATCAAGCGAGCGCTTGGCCGACTCTGCATAATATTGGTTGCCTCCATTGATGGCGGCACCTGCATACGTAAGATACACATCTGCCAAAATTGATTTCACGGCTCCCATCGAAATTAAACCGGTAGCATCCTTCCACGGTAAAGTAGATTGCTCTGCCAACAAAAGATCCGGTATGATGATGCTGTCGTAAATATTCTTTGCCGGGGTTCTTGACGGTTTTAATGAATTTAAATCTTTTGGCACTTCAGTGATCTTTGGTACGGCGCCATACAGGCGTACCAGATAGAAATAATACAAGGCGCGCATCGTATGTGCTTCGGCCAGCATATTTGTTTTTTGCTCCGCAGTCATATCAGCGGCATTGATACCGGGTATGGAGGCAATTGCCTGGTTGCAGGCGCCCACGCCCTTATACAAATTCTGCCACCAGGTATCTACATAAAAGGCTTCGTTGGTGTACGTAAGCTTTTGAAAAGTGGTGTATCCTGTTTGCCCCAGATCACTGCCGGACTTACCGGTCATGAATTCCATCAGGTTCCAGGTGCGGCCGCCATAGGAAGAAGGCTGGCCACCCAATACGGCATCCCGTAAACTTTGATAACAACCATTGGCAAAGGCCCGTGCCACTTTATAGCTCGATAGCTGTGCGTCGGGCGTAATAAAACCCGTCGGCTTTTCTTCCAGGAATTTAGTGCACGATGCCGCCATCAATGCTATAAATGCCCCAATAATATATATATGCTTTTTCATATTCTGAAACTTTGATTTTTAAAATACAAGACTAACACCCAGGTTCCAAACCCGCGGGCGTGGATAGGAGAAGAAGTCCAGGTTTTGAGAAAAGTTTGAATTATTACCAAACGAACTATTATAGGTATCCACTTCAGGATCATAGCCGGTGTACTTTGTGCTGATGAATAAATTCTGAACACTGGCGTAGATCCTTAATTTCTGGATCCTCCAACGGTCAATAGTTGCTTTTGGAATGGAGTAGCCCAGGATAAAGTTCTGGCCGCGGATGTAGGATCCGTCCTCCACCCACCAGGTATCAAATTTGGAATCCTGTGCCCATTTGTAGGGGCGTACCTGAGAGATCATTGTATTTTGATGATCAGGGGTCCAGGCATTCAACACTGTTGCCAGGCTGTTGGCGATAGTTTGGCGGTCTTCTGTTGAATGTTTAAAGGTGGCCGCGGTATTAACGCCTTGTACAAAACGGATATCAAAAGAAAAATCAAAATTCTTATAATTTAAGGTACTGGAAAAAGTGCCGGTCCATTTGGGCACCGAACGGCCGATAATGCTGTACACTTCTTTACCATTTGCATCCAGCAGGTATTTACGGTCACCCGGCAAAAGCCCCTGGGTAGCGGCCAAAGCGGCTTCATCCGTGCTATAGGTTCCTAAACGGGTTCTTCCCCAAAAGGATCCGATAGCTTCGCCCACGCGTAAAATATTGGTCTGACCCAAAAAGTTGGGGCCCGGGAATATGTCTGCATTGCCATCATTTAATTTCAGGATCCGGTTCTTATTAGTCGCGAAAACAAAATTGGTGGTCCATTTGAGGTCTTCCGTTCTAATATTTTCTGTGGTCAGGCCAATTTCAAGACCGGTATTTCTTACAGAGCCTACATTTCTCATTACATAACTTTGCTGAAGCCCGTTGCTCCAGGCAATGGGCGCCTGTAACAGCAGGTCTTTGGTGGTTCTGTTATACACATCAGCGGTAAGATACACGCGGTTATTCCACAGTCCCAATTCCAAACCGGCATCCCCCTGCCAACTCACTTCCCATTTCAGATCAGGGTTTCCCAAATAAGCGGGCAACAGGGTAGATTGGTTTGCTCCCGCTAATATCGTCGTTGAGGATGAAATCTGGGGAATGGACATATAGCTGCCTATTTCCTGGTTACCGGAAGCACCATAGCTTGCCCTTATTTTTAAATCGCTGATCAGGGAATTATCCTTCATAAAGTCTTCTTTTGAAACTCTCCATGCAGCGCCTAAGGACGGAAAAAAGGCATATTTATTATTCTTACCAAATCTTGAAGATCCATCTGCACGGCCGGTGGCGGTGAACATATATTTATCAGCGATATTGTACATCACCCGTCCATAAAAAGAATTCATGGCATTGTCACCCGTTCCGGAAGTTATATTGTTTCTGACCGAGCCTGCCTCCAGTTTATACCATTGAAAATAGTTATCTATGAAGTTCTGTGTTTCAGCAAATACGGTTTCTGTATTTGTTTTTTGCCAGGAGGCCCCCAGCATGGAAGTCATCCGGTGCCCGTTATCAAATTGTTTATTCCAGGTCAGGTAATTTTCAGACTGCCAGTAAACATATTGAGAGGACCGGATATTGGCTATACCGCCCTGGTCCTGCGACAGGTTATGAAGATCATTCGATGAGAAAAAGTTATTCTTCTGGGTGTTTACATTATATCCGAAGTCGGATTTAAAGTCTAAATCTTTTGTGATCTTAAACTGCAAATACGTATTCCCCTGAACCTGGAGATTATTATTTAACGTATAGCGGCTATTGGCAATGTGCACCGGATTCGCTCCCCCTTCCATACCGGCCACATCGCTGTTGCCGCCCCATGCGCCATTGGGATATTTAATGGGGATTATCGGCAATTCTTCCGTTACCATCCTGGGCACGTTCAGGCCACCATTGTTGTCGGATACCATTCGCTGCAAGCCCTTGGAAAAGGCAAGACTACCGCCCACTTTCAGCCATTTATTAACCTCATTATCCAATGTAAAACGGGCAGAGTAGCGCTTAAACCAGGAGTTGGCCATAATACCATTCTGATCCAGATATCCCATTGCCAGGCTAAAGAGGGTTTTATCGGTACCGCCCCGGAAATTTAACTGGTGACTGGTGGAGAGGGCCGGTTTATACACTTCCTTTTCCCAATTGGTATTGTACAGCGGTTTATCGTTTGCATCAAACAACAGCGGATAGTTCTGATGATTTAATGCTTTGGGGGGAGCAACCGCTACACCGCCGTTCCATTTAGCCGAATTCGCGTAAGCCTGATTATACATATTAACAAACTCCGTGGAATTTAATGCGGGGAGGTGCCTGGAAAGTTCGCCTACATTTACATTACCCTCATAAGATACCTGAGTGGGTCCCCTCCGGCCCCGCTTGGTAGTGATCATAATAACACCATTGGCGCCCTTGGAGCCGTAAATTGCAGTAGCCGACGCGTCTTTCAGTACTTCCATCGAAGCAATGTCATTGGGGTTGATACTGTTCGGATCCACACCTATTACACCATCTACCACATAGGTCGGATCTAATGATGAATTGATGGATCCCAATCCGCGTATACGAACTTTAGCGCCGGCGCCCGGAGCATTACTATTGATGCTAACATCCACACCCGGTACTTTCCCCTGCAGCGCCTGCGTCAGATTGGGCGCGGGAGCATCCATCAGTTTATCCGATTTTAAGACGGTGATCGCTCCTGCCAAATCAGATTTCCGGGCCGTACCATACCCGATCACCACCACCTCATCCAACCCTGCCCCTCCTGTATTCTTTAGAACAATCGTTCCCAGGTCTGCCCGTCCGCCTACCCGTTCTTCCAGTGTGGCATATCCTACAGAACTGAATACCAACGTGGCGTTTGCGTTATTCAAATTGATCGTAAAGGCGCCGGAATCGTCCGTTACTGCAGCCGCCTGTGCGCCTTTCACCTGAACGGTAACACCGGGCAGCGGCTCTCCTTTTTCATTCGTGACCTTACCTTTTACAGTAACTTGCTTTTGCTGAAATAAAATCCCGGGAGCTGCATGTGCTTTTATACCCGGAATAAGGCAAAGTTCGATGGCCGCGGCCATGAAGCAATACTTCAATGGCGACCAAATCCCTTTCCCAGACTTTGGAAGATGGATTGTACTTCTCATATTGTTCAAAGTTGATTTTACGCTTTAGAAGGCGTTGGAATATAGCGCAAGGGATCAGGTTACCTCATGTATGTAAACATTATGACTACAGCCTATACTTTTGTAAACGACAAACGAATCCCGGCCTCGTTTGAGTCAACACTTGTATCACAATATGAACGGCGCTACACAAAAAAGCACAGCACTTACCGTTAGATTTTTTTACGCTGTAGCTGACTGTTGTTCACTACTTCAATAAACAAGCCGCTATATACAAACCCCGTGTATATTTTTAGTTTAATGAGCACTTTATCCCAAGTACAACTCTTAATAGTTATCGGGCGGTCATCGAGGCCAGAGCGCATATCCCAGGGATAAAGCATATCAAAAACGTTTTTTTTACAAAAGCAACACAATCAGGAAATATCATTTTTTTCATTCAACAGCGCCTTTGCAAAATCGTTATTGCTTAACAATGTTACCATCATTTTTTAAACTAAAAAAATAAATTTCTGCGGGCAGTTGTCCCCCAACCTATGTTTTATTCGATAAAGCAGCCGTAGCGAACGGAGGATCAGCTAAAAGAAAGATCTCCCTTTTTTAATGCGTTCTGAAAATACTGGCAGGCCTGCTGCAGTCCGCACTCCGGGCATTTGGGCGCCCTTGCCGTGCACACATATCTTCCATGAAGAATTAACCAGTGATGAGCTTTATGAATGAGCTCCGGCTTAATATTTTTTATCAATTCTTTTTCTACTGCAAGCGGGGTCGTTAATTGCCGGGATACAAGGCCAATACGCTTGCTGACTCTGAAAACATGCGTGTCAACCGCCATATTCGGTTGCTGATCAATAACCGAAGTGATCACGTTTGCTGTTTTCCTGCCCACACCTGGTAAGGTTATCAGTTCCGGCACCGTCATAGGTATCTGGCCATTGAAACCGGTGAGTACTTTTTGGGCCATTCCGATCAGGTGACGGGTTTTATTGTTCGGATAGGAAATACTTTTTATTAATGGAAACAAGTCATCAAAAGAGGCCTTGCTCAAAGCAGGAATATCCGGGTATTTTTCAAAAATAAAGGGCGTAGTCATATTTACCCGTTTATCCGTGCATTGTGCGGAGAGAATCACGGCAACCAATAACTGGTAAGGATTATCATACACCAGCTCCGTTTCCGCATCCGGCATATGCCCCTGAAAATACCGTATCACAAAATCATATCGCTCTTTCTTTGTCATAAAACAAACCTACGTATTTTTGGGTTACAAGATACTAGATACTGGATATAGGATACCGGATGTTTTGTACGCTTCAAGCATCTAGTATCCAGTATCTCACATCAAGCACTTGTAGCAATAATATTGTTAACCTAAAACAAATCACCATGAGTTATCGTAATTTGGAAATTTGGCAACTGGCAAAAGAATCGGCTATTGAAATACATAAGATGTCGCTCCAATTGCCCAAATTTGAATTATTTGAGGAAGGACAGCAAATACGTCGCTCGAGTAAATCTGTGCGATCAACAATTGTTGAGGGATATGGGAGACGACGATATAAAAATGAATTTATTCGGTTTCTGGTTTATGCGCAGGCTTCCAATGACGAAACAATAGATCATCTTGAAATATTATTTGAAACCGACTCTTTGACGAACGAAATATGGTTTAAAGAACTTAGAGAAAAGCTGGATATTCTTGGCCGGAAAATCAATAGATTTATTCAGGCTGTAGAATCAGGGCATATAAGCGCCAAATGAAACGATGAGATATTAGATACTTGATCGAGTATCCAACATCCAGGATCCAGCATCAAGTACCAAGCCTGATAATTATTAACATTAATCACATATATGGGAACGATCGAAATAAACAACAACCAGCTCCTCATCGCCTCGCATATCATCACCTATGGTACCGCAGCAACAGAAGCGCTTACCGAACAGATGCGGGACGAGATTGAAACAATGTGGAATGAACCGAATGGTACGGTATTTATAAAAAATACAGCATATGGAGTCCGTTTTAAAATAACCGCCGGTTTTGCGCCGGCAATTGACCCGGTAGAGATATTATCCAACGATAATCCGCTGAATAATTATTTCCGGATCGAAGAATACGTGAAGGGCAACATCTCTTTTGTGGATGGCCTTGGCTGTAATACCGGCTATTTTAAGCTGGAGAATTTATATAAAGGCTCTACAACCGCAGCCCATGAATATGGCCATACCCTAGGCCTGGAACATCCGTCAGACCTCGATTACAGGGGAAAGGGAGTGCCCGGCATCATGTACCCCCGCGGTACACTGGTGGATCCGGAATACCAGTATGAACCCGACAAACCCGCGGGCGCCAAAGGAGGCGCCCTGCATCCCATGTACCGGAAAGTGAGGAAGGAAGATATCGGGTTATTAAAAATAGAGCATCTTGATTTTAAAAATGCTGTGGCGGTGCTTGGCGATTTCAGCAGTGTGTGGCATCCGGAGCATCAGCAGCCGGCAAGTAGTCAATAAGTGAATAGTCAATAGTCAATGGATCAGTAGTAAACGTGAGGCATGATGCAGTTGGGGTAATGTGAATGCTAAACGCTCAACCTACAAGGCTTCAACAATGATGCAATGAGCACTTATTGACTATTGACCTTTCACCATTCACTATTCCTCCCCCGACATATCCAGGGGGAACTCCAGAATAAACGTGCTCCCTTTGCCCAGGGTGCTTTCCACTTTAATAGTGCCGCTATGTGATTGCGTTACTGATTTTACATAATTCAATCCCAGTCCAAACCCTTTTACATTGTGCAAATTACCGGTATGCGCCCGGTAAAATTTTTCAAAGACCCTTTTCTGGGTCTCTTTACTCATCCCGATGCCGTTATCCTCGAAACGTAACACCAGTTTACCGGGGGCGTTCTGTGAGGATATCTTTAACAGGATGGGTACATTGTCCTTTGAATATTTCACCGCGTTATCCACCAGATTATTTACCAGGTTCGTAAAATGCACGTCGTCTGCTTTTATCAGGTCATTTGAAGCATGCAGGTTCAATTCTGCTTTCCCGCTTTTCTCCTGCAATTGCAGTAAAAATTTATCTGCAATCAACTGGATCACTTCATGCACATGCAGGGGTTCTTTATCCAGTTCTACTTCCTGTTTTTCAAATTGGGACGCTTTCAGGATCGCTTCCACCTGCTTATTCATCCGCTGGTTCTCTTCCTTTATAATACCGCTGAAATAGGACATTTTTGTTTTGTCGGACAATACTTTTTCATTCTTCAGGGCATCAACAGCAAGCGAAATGGTAGCAATAGGTGTTTTAAACTCATGCGTCATATTATTGATAAAATCATTCTTTATTTCACCCAGCTTTTTTTGGCGCAGCATTGTGTATACTGTAACAAAGAAAGCGGCAATAATTACCAGCGTAAACAAAATAGCCAGCATAATACTCCCGGTCAGGGATTTCATTACGATTTTCTTGTAATCAAGCGCTATGATATACAAAAATTCATCAGGGGGGCTCTCAAAGGAAGACCCGTTATTGGCGATAATAGCAGCCATTGGCGGCCGGTAATTACTAACCGTATCCTGGCTTGCTTTTTCAAAATTGAACGACTGCTTTTCCACCTGATCAAACGGGCCTGGTGTTTTAGCCAGCAGCGCAAATTCATATTTTAAATCACTCAGTCCAACACGATTCAGTGCTTTCTGAATCCGGTCGTTCAATTCCGTTTGATTCAGCCGTGCGTGTATGGTATTCCGTTTCGATAGTTCATTTGCCATCCTCAAGGGCGGTATAATTCCAAGTGCGTCATTCGCCGGGGGCAGGAACTGCATCTTGTATTGCGTTAACTCATCACGCAAAATATTTGATACATTATCAATCTTCTGACGCACCTGGTCTTCCCGCAAAATAACATTATTCTTTAGCCAGGAAACCTGTAGCAAGATAATTCCCAGGAGGGACAAACTGATTAAAACGATGATAAGTACAAATAGTTTTCTCACAAAATTTTAGCTAAACACGGCAAATATAATCATAGCAGGCCAACTGCAACGGGATCGCGCCTCCCCGCAGTAATATTTAACGTGTTTTTGTAGGAAGGGATGTGCAATGCCGAACACGTAATGCGCAACACCCAAGGCTTCAGCACGATACACAACGCTAAATTAATGCCGGGAAGTAGGAAATGCGGGATGCTTTTGACTTACCGATGCGTTGACTTACCTTCCAAATACCGGCTTTGGAACAATCTCTTCGCAGTACTTGGGTAAACGACATTCAATGCTCAATGCCGAGCGCTTGTTATTGTAGTTAACTAGCGTTCGGCCTTGTGCGTTAAGCGTTCGGCATTCATTTTATCCTATATTTGAAAAATGGAACCCGCGAACGGAACTTTTTTAATCGCCAACCCGCACCTGAACGACCCGAACTTTGTGCGCACCGTTGTTTTTTTGTGTGAACATGGCACGGAAGGCAGTGTTGGTTTTGTAATGAACAGAAAAACAGACCAAACCATCGGCGACCTGATACCAGAGCTGGAAGGGCAGCTTTTTCCTATATACGAAGGAGGCCCCGTTGGTATGGATAGCATTCATTTTTTGCATCAATACCCCAACGAGCTGCCGGGCGGCAAAGAGATTACAGATGGTATTTATTGGGGAGGAAACTTTGAAACCCTGATGGCGCTGATGAGCGCGGGACAGATCGATGCAAATAAGGTTCGCTTTTTCCTGGGCTATAGTGGTTGGGGCGAAGCCCAGTTGGATATGGAGATGGAAGAGAAGACCTGGATCGTAGCCAAAGCAAGAAGAGATTTCGTTTTTTGTAGCAATGAGCGGGAGCTGTGGAAAGACATTTTAAAACATCTCGGCGGCGATTACGAGCTGATCATTAACGCGCCCATCGACCCAAGACTGAATTAGGTTTAAGGTTCCAAATTCTCACATTTACACATTTTCACATTTTCAAATTTTCAAATTTATCATGAAGCGCTTACTTTTTTCGGCAGCCGTGGCGCTGTCCCTGATCTTCTCCGGCTGTGATTCATTACAATCCGTAGGCGGAGGTTTATCGCAATTACAAATGGCCGCGGGGTTGCGGGAAGCATTGACGCAGGGCCTTTTCAGCGGTTTTGAGGCTTTTGCCAACCCCAACCAGGGCAACCCATTGGTGCGTTTTGCTTTTCCGGGAGATGCCGCAAAAATAGAAAATACACTGCGTAACCTGGGCTTATCATCCGTCGTAAACTCCATGACTGCAAAATTTACGAATGCCATGGGGCAGGCCGTTGTGGAAGCCAAACCGGTGTTCCTCAGCGCAGTAAAAAATATGAGCATCACCGATGCCGCCTCCCTCCTGCTCACCACCAACCGGCATGCGGCAACCGAATACTTCAAAGCACAGATGAGCCCTGAATTGATGAACCGATTCCGCCCGATTGTGGCCAATACCGTGCGCACAAACGGCGCTGATGCGGATTACCAAAAACTGGTCAGGGCCTATAACGCCATTCCCTTCCTGAGTAAAAAACTGGAACCAAATCTGAACGAGTTTATTGCCGGGCGGGCAATTGACGCCCTGTTCTTATCTGTAGCCAACGAAGAAGAAAAGATACGGACCAATCTTGCCTTCAGAAAAACGGCTCTATTGCAAACGGTCTTTGGTTATGCTGATCAGCAAATGAGAGCTGGCAACGGTGGGTTCCGGCCGCGGTAAAGAGGTCATGCGTTCACGGTTAAGTCTCACGCGGCGACACAAAGGAGCAGCGGTGCAGCGGAAGGTTTTATTAAATCTGCGAAGGCTGTTAGCACCCTGAAATGTTATGGTCGCCCCCATTTCGGCAAACGGTGCCGTTATTTTTATACCTTTAAGCAGGAACCCCGTTTTAATCTCTAAAATAGTAAACTTATGACTGATCCAAATTACGGGCCTCAGGGTCCGGCAGAACCAAACCCGTTTAACAATTTATTGCCCGTACAATACGGCAATTTCTGGGAGCGATTCGCGGCCGCGCTCATTGATGGCCTCGTTATTGGCGTTGCCTGGTCCATTATCGCTTCGCTTTTGGGTATTAATTTTTTAGACAGACACATTATAGAATCTGATTCGGGGAGCGGTGTATTCAACTACTGGTCGTTTGGTCCCCGGCAGGGAGTGCCCATCCTGATTTATTGGTTGTATTTTGCCTTTATGGAATCGGGCCCCAAACAAGCCACACTGGGTAAAATGGCGCTCGGTTTAAAAGTGACCAATACCCATGGGCAGCCCATAAGCTTTCTGAATGCGACCGGCCGTTTTTTTGGTAAATACGTTTCTGCGATCATTCTGTTTATCGGGTTCCTGATGGTGCTTTGGGACGACAAATGCCAGGCGCTGCACGATAAACTGGCCGGAACGCTGGTCGTAAAGAAATAAATATTGAAGTCGTTTACACTTTCAGAGTCCTTTGCATTTCCCGCAGATAACGCCGATTTTTTACGCTGATATCCGCAGAAAATCGATCTGCGGATATCAGCGGTGTATTAGATCTGCTTAAAATCAGCGGGAAAGCCAGATGCAACATTGCTTCTATAAAAAGTTTAAACAACTTTAGTAAAAAATTAAAGCCGGCTGAAAAATCAACCGGCTTTTAATAAACTATTTTTTAGGAGACTTATAGAGCTTCTGCCCCCTCAATCAAAACCATTACTTTATTATGCAGCACCTCTACAAATCCGCTCTGGATCTGGAAGAAACCGGGCGCTTCTTTTTGATTAAGGATCTTCAGCTTCCCTTCCTTCAATGCTGCGATCATTGGCGCATGCTTATCCAATACTTCAAAAGAACCGGAAATACCAGGCAACTGTACCCCGCTCACTTCGCCAGTGAAAATCTTTTTTTCGGGGGTTAATATTTCTAATGTCATATAATTTAATGTGGAAATGTGGAAATGTGGAAATGTGGAAATGTGGAGTTAGTAATTTAATCAGCCTATTTCCACATTCTCATATTTTTCACATTCTCACATTATTTTATTAGTTCTGCGCCAATAATTTCTTCCCTTTCTCGATCGCGTCGTCAATATTTCCAACCAGGTTGAAGGCAGCTTCAGGATATTCATCTACTTCCCCGTCCATGATCATGTTAAAGCCGCGGATGGTTTCGTCGATGGGCACCAATACCCCTTTCAAACCGGTAAAGGCTTCTGCCACGTGGAAGGGCTGCGACAGGAAACGCTGTACCTTACGGGCACGGGATACGGTCATTTTATCCTCATCGCTTAATTCATCCATACCCAGGATGGCGATGATATCCTGCAATTCTTTATAGCGCTGTAAAATTCTTTTAACCTTGTTGGCACATTCGTAATGCGCATCGCCCACTACCTGAGGCATCAAAATACGGGAAGTAGAATCCAGAGGATCCACCGCAGGGTAAATACCCAGGTCGGCAATCTTACGGCTTAATACGGTAGTGGCATCCAGGTGGGCAAAAGTTGTTGCCGGCGCCGGATCGGTTAAGTCATCCGCAGGTACGTAAACCGCCTGTACAGAAGTAATAGACCCGCTTTTTGTAGAGGTGATCCGCTCCTGCATCAGTCCCATTTCAGTAGCCAGTGTAGGCTGGTAACCCACGGCAGAAGGCATACGCCCCAGCAGGGCCGATACCTCAGAACCCGCCTGGGTAAAACGGAAGATATTGTCCACGAAGAAAAGGATATCCTTTCCTTTGCCTTCACCATCTCCGTCACGGAAATATTCAGCAATGGTCAACCCGCTCAAAGCCACGCGCGCACGGGCGCCGGGAGGTTCGTTCATTTGTCCGAATACGAAAGTAGCTTTGGACTCAGCCAGTTCTTCCTGGTTCACCTTGCTCAGGTCCCAGCCACCTTCTTCCATGCTGTGTTTAAAGGCATCGCCATATTTCATAATGCCCGCCTCGATCATCTCACGCATCAGGTCATTTCCCTCACGGGTACGCTCGCCCACTCCTGCAAATACGGATAATCCACCGTGGCCTTTCGCAATATTGTTGATCAGCTCCTGGATCAGTACGGTTTTACCCACACCGGCCCCCCCAAACAATCCGATCTTACCACCCTTTGCATAGGGTTCGATCAGGTCAATAACCTTAATCCCGGTAAATAAAACCTCGGTAGCCGTGCTCAGGTTTTCAAAAGCCGGCGGCATCGCGTGTATCGGACGGCCATTTGCTTTGGAAACAGCAGGCAGACCATCGATGGCGTCCCCTGTTACATTAAACAGACGGCCCTTGATCCCCTCGCCAACGGGCATAGTAATTGCTTTCCCGGTATCGCGTACTTCGGTGCCCCGCACCAGCCCTTCGGTACCGTCCATCGCAATGGTACGAACACTGTCCTCGCCCAGATGCTGCTGCACTTCCAACACCAGTGTTTCACCATTTTCTTTGGTGAGTTCCAATGCGTTATAAATTTCAGGAAGCGTGCCATCAAACTGTACGTCGATAACCGCACCAATTACCTGTTTTACTTTACCTGCGTTTGCCATATAAAATATTGAAATAAGGTTTTGTTTGAGGCTGCAAAAGTAAGGTTTAATGCTATATTATTCGCTTTAACCCTGAATAATTATTCAGAACCAATTAATAATTATTAATAAGCTGTGGAAAAAACGTTAAATATCTGTTCCGCTCTCTTATTTTTGTATAAATATTCTGCTAACCAATTAAAAATAATCTCATTATCCTATGGTTGTTCAACGCGCGCTGATCGCAATTTTTATTATATCCCTTTTTACGATTGTTTCCTGTAAACACGAAGAAAAAAAAGTAAGAGAGAAAGTGATCCGGGTGGAAAAACCGGTCACCAAGGTGGATATCACCATTGATACCGCCAATGCCTTTAATCAACTATTTATAGATAGTTCACTGGTAAACAAATTTTTATCATCCGGAGACCTGAGCGACACTCTTATCAACCGGATTAAAAGTTTCTACAACAGCCGCAACTACCAATATGCGTGGTTTTCCCCTGAGGGATTGCCGGAACACACGGTTTCCTTCTGGAACATGCTTAAGAATTACCTCAATTATTCAAAAGACTCCACCGTCTATAATAAGGCGCTGGCTGCCAAAATGGAATCAATCATTAACGCCGATAGCTTACGGATCCGGAACGACTCCACTTACCAGCGCCTGGAACTTTCACTCACCAAATATTTTTATTTGTTTGCCGATCACGCCTATGCCTATGATCCCGGTTTCGACATGAAAACGCTGGAATGGTATATTCCCAAGAAGAAATTAACGCTCGAAGGCATGCTCGATTCCGCTATTGCGGGAAAAGGACAGTTTTCCGAAGCTTACGCCCCTACCAATCCGCAGTATAAAAAACTGCGCCAGCAACTGCAAAAATACAAGGCCATAAAAGACGCCGGGGGCTGGCCAAAAGTGAATAGCCCGGTAGAAGTTATGAAGCGCGGGTTTAAGGACCCTTCCGTTAAGACGCTAAAAAAACGCCTGAAAATAGAAGGATTCCTGGAAGGAGAAGACAGCACATTTACTAATACTTATGATTCTGCGCTTGCAGATGCGGTAAACGCCATTAAAAAAGTTTACGGTTATAAGGAAGACGGCACCGCAGGAAAAACATTTTTAAAAGATGTGAACGTTTCCATTGACGAGCGGATACAACAGATCCTTATCAATATGGAGCGCATGCGCTGGATACCTACGGAAACCAGGGATTCCGGTCGCGCCATTATGGTAAACATACCCGAGTATAAAATGCATGTTTATGAAAACGGGCGACCGGCCTGGGATATGAATGTAGTGGTGGGCAAAGAAAGCAATAACACTACCGTGTTTACCGGTGTTTTAAAGACGGTGGTATTCAGCCCGTACTGGAATGTTCCTACCAGCATCGTAAAAAAAGAGATGCACGGGCACCCCAGCACCGGCTATCTTGAAAAAAACCATATGGAAATTGTGAATGGCCAGGTTCGACAGAAACCCGGCCCCTGGAACTCTCTGGGGTTGGTGAAGTTCCTGTTCCCGAACAGTTATAATATCTATTTTCATGATTCGCCGGCAAAAAGCCTGTTCAATAAGGACAAACGCAGTTTCAGCCACGGATGCATCCGCTTGCAGGAGCCGTCAAAATTTGCTGCTTATGTGCTGGACGATTCCGCCCATTGGGATGCATACAAAATAGATTCCGCCATGCACAGCTATAAAGAAAAATATGTGCGCGTAAAGCACCCCATACCGGTGCTGATCACTTATTTCACTTCCTGGGTAGATGATGAGGACGCATTGAACTTCAGGGAGGATATTTACGGGCACGATGCGATAATAGCCAAGAAGATGTTCCTCAACAGCGTGGGCACCACCTACTCCCGCCAAAAGGCCATCAGGGATAGTTTACAGCAGGTAAAGGATTCCATCAAGGCTAAGGAACTGGAATTAAAACAGAAAAGAAAAGCCGATAGTTTGCGGCGGGTGGCCCGAGGGATACGCTGAATGCAGAATGCTAAACGCTAAATGGCAATCGACAGACGTAAAACGTCAAACGTTAGCCATCAAACCTCAAACATCCGACATTTGTAACATGAACATTATTGAGGTAACCACGCCGGAGCTGGCAAAATCATTTTTACTGGTAAACGTTATCATCAACCGGGGAGATCCGAATTATATCCGCCCGCTGGATAAAGACGTGGAAGAAGTATTTGATCCTGCAAAAAATAAGGCCTTCCGTTCCGGAGAAGCGATCCGCTGGATCCTGAAAGATGCCGATGGTAAGCTAATAGGCCGTATCGCGGCGTTTGTTAATAAAAAATATAAAACCAAGGGCGATGACGGCCCCGTGGGCGGAATAGGATTTTTTGATTGTATTAACGACCAACCCGCCGCCAGCCTGCTATTGGATGCGGCTAAGGCCTGGCTGCAGGAAAGAGGAATGACGGCGATGGACGGTCCTATTAATTTCGGGGAGCGCGATAAATGGTGGGGATTGGTGGTGGAAGGTTTTGATCCGCCGTTGTATTGCATGAACTATAACGCACCTTATTATAAAGACCTGCTGGAGCACTATGGCTTTAAGCCCTTTTTCTACCAGGCCTGTTTTAGCCTTGACGTAAAGAATCTTTTACAGGAGAAATTTTACGCACGGCATGCTGCGTTGGCAAGGGATCCCAATTTTTCAGCCGTCACCATTCAAAAGAATAACCTGAAAAAATACGCCAAAGATTTTACGCTCGTTTATAATAAGGCCTGGGCGGGGCATGGCGGTTTAAAACAAATGGAAGAACGGGCGGTTTTAAAACTGTTCCAAAGCATGAAGGCGGTGATGGACGAGCGGATCTGCTGGTTCCTCTACTATAAAGAAGAGCCGATCGGGATCTGGCTCAACCTGCCCGACCTCAACCAATGGTTCAAATACCTCAATGGAAAGTTCGGGTTGATCGGCAAACTAAAATTCCTCTGGTACAAAAGAACCCGGCCCAATAAAAAATTTGTGGGCCTGGTTTTCGGTATTGTGCCGGAGTATCAGTCCCGGGGCGTTGATGCTTACTTCATTGTAGAGGGCGGCAAAGTGATCCAGGATTGCCAGGTTGGCCCGGACGGGTATAAAGTGGGCAACACCATTTATGATCAAAATGAACTGCAATGGATCGGAGAGTTTAATCCTAAAATGATCAATGTGGCAAAATCGCTGGGCACTTATCTCAGCCGCAGGCTGTGCACCTATCGCTATAATTTCGACCGGGAAAAAGAATTTAAAATGCACCCGGTATTGCATTGAACTAAATATCTTATAATGTATAATGAATAAAGGCGGCCGTTAATGGCCGCCTTTATTTGTTGGTACTACCAAAATGATTTAACGGCTGCAATTAGCCCCCCAGGCGTTGCCATCTTTGGTTAGTGCAATACTAAGCTTATTGGCATTGATGGACAGACCACCAGAGTAACCGTTCACGGTGCCAATATACCCCTGGTCACCTTTTGCCATCTGTACATTTGAAATGGTAGGGATATTGTCTGAAAAGTGAAAATCATAACGATCGCCTACTTTTACAACCTCAACCGAACCATTCGAATTGCTGATATTCGCAGACCCCGTGTAGGAAACACTTCCCGTGTATTTTCCCACAAACAAATTATTATCGGCCGGGTTATCGCTTTTACTACATGATGCAACGAGAACAATTACCGCAATCAGCATAAGGTTTAAAAACTTAGAAACTGCTTTCATAGAAGTTTGATTTTTGATTAAAAAATAAATATTGATTCTATATAAACAAGCCCAATGCCAAAGCATAGGATTATTGTCCTAAAAATTTATTTTTCTAAAAAGAAATGTTAACATTAACAGGAAGTGATCTTGTAAACAGGCTAATTCCCTCACGAGCAAACACTTTTACGGTCATTTTATTTTGTTAGTTTTGTGCTAAATAATGCATAATGAAATTTACTTTTTACGGACAATCCTGTTTTTTGATCGAATTAAATGGTAAGAAATTCTTATTTGATCCGTTCATTACGGGAAATGAACTGGCAAAAAACATAGACGTCAACGGCATTGTTGCAGATTACATCCTGGTAAGCCACGGCCATGGCGATCATGCAGGCGACCTGGTTTCCATCGCGAAGAGAACCGGCGCCCTGGTTATCAGCAATTTTGAGATCATTACCTGGCTGCAACTACAGGGTGTTACCAACGTGCACCCGATGAACTTTGGCTCCTACGATTTTGACTTTGGCACGCTTACCCTAATGCAGGCACAGCACAGCAGCAGCTTTATGGACGGCAGTTATGCGGGCGCCGCAGGCGGATTTATCCTTAATGCTCCCAAAGGCTGCTTTTATTACAGCGGCGATACCAGTTTAATGCTGGACATGCAATTAGTTCCCCACTATGCAAAACCAGATGTGGCCATTCTTCCCATCGGAGGCAATTTTACCATGAATGCCCGGGACGCGGTAAAAGCCAGCGATTTCATCCAATGCGATCACATTATAGGCGTTCATTTCGACACCTTTGGCTATATCAGGATCGATCATGAAAAAGCCCGGAAACTATTTGAAGACGCAGGAAAGCAACTATTAATTCCTGATATAGGGGCCACTTACGATCTGTAATCGCTGGTTGTTTTTTGTTGCCGGGAAGCCGGAAAAAACGGGAAGGATTTGTTTTTCACTGGTTTCGCGAATTATAGCTTTTCTATCGCCTCCGGCGATCTAGTTTATAACCGGCTATGCGGGGCTTGCAGCCGCGCATCCTTATTCTATCGCCTCCGGCGATCTAGTTTATAACCACTTAGAAATTAAGCCCATTAAGAAAAGAACTTAATCCCACTTAACTCCTTACTATTTTTAATTTTGAGCCCCTTAATTTTTGACAGAACACTGATCCAAGCTGCCTTTTACCGATAGTTTTTGCCTACAGACAGTTTTTTGCTCTTTAACCGTCATATATATGTCGAAATTCACCTTGCTACAAAAATTAAATTACCTATTAAACAGTATGAAAGGTATTCGTATCGTCATTTTCGCCAGTGCACTATTCGCCTCCTGCACCTCAGGTAAAAATAAAGACAACAAAAAAGATGATGCACCCAAGCCTTACCAGGTGCTGACCCTGGCGCCCCGGCCGGCCACTACCTATCACGATTATCCCGCTACCATACAGGGGCAACAGGTGGTGGAGATCCGCCCGATGGTAGATGGTTATTTAGAAAAAATTTATGTGCCGGAGGGGGCAGCCGTAAAAAAAGGACAATTACTCTTTCAGATCAGCAATCCCCAATATGAACAACAGGTGATTACAGCTAAAGCCGCTATCAAAAGTGCCGAAGCCGATGTAAGCGCCGCACAAATGAACGTGGAGAAAACAAAACCGCTGGTACAGCAGGATATTATCAGCAAGTACGAATTAGAATCGGCACAATACACTTTAAAAGCAAAAGAGGCGGCCTTAGCCCAGGCAAAAGCAACACTCGCCAATGCTCTTACCAATATCGGCTACACCACCATCCGCAGCCCGCAATCAGGTATTATTGGCCTGATCCCTTATAAGATCGGCGCCCTTGTAAGCAGCACCACTTCCAACCCCCTCACCACCTTATCAAACAATTCCAATATATACGCCTATTTTTCATTAAATGAAAAACAACTGTTGGGCTTTACCAGCCGGCACGCAGGCAATACCATGCAGGAAAAACTCATGAGCCTTCCGCCGGTGAACCTCGTTCTTGCCGACGGAACGCTGTACAGTGAAACAGGCAAAATTGAGACCGCCAGCGGCTCTATTACCACCGCCACCGGAACCATCACGTTTAAAGGTACATTTCCCAACCCCGGCGGCGTCATACAAAATGGTGCCAGCGCCACCGTGCGCATCCCGCGCAGCGAAACAGCAGCACTGTTGATCCCGCAAAGTGCCACCTTCGAATTGCAGGACAAGCGCCTCGTGTACAGGCTCACTTCCGACAACAAGGTGATCAGCACGGCCATTACGTCCACTGCCACTCCGGACGGTCGATTCCTGATCATTCAAAATGGGTTAAACAAGGGCGACCGCATCGTGTTGAATGGCTTCAACCTGAAAGACGGCACCGTGGTTATTCCCAGGCCTGTAAATACGGATAGTCTTTATAATTTAAAAGACACCCTGCAAAATAATCTCTGATGTTAAAGCGATTTATAGAACGACCCGTATTGAGTACCGTGATATCAGTGCTCATTGTATTGTTGGGTGTGCTGGGCGTATTAAAGCTTCCCATAGAGCAATATCCCTACATTTCCCCGCCTACGGTTCAAGTAAACGCCACTTATAGCGGCGCCAATACCGACGCGGTTTTAAAAAGCGTTATCATCCCGCTGGAGCAGCAGATAAACGGAGTAGAGGGCATGACCTACATGACGTCCACCGCTACTAATGAAGGCACCGCCAACATCAGCATTTTTTTTGATGTGGGCCGCGACCCCGACCAGGCCGCAGTAGATGTACAAAACCGGATCTCCGCCGCCACCGGTAAATTGCCGCAGTCCGTTATACAAAACGGGATCACGGTGCGCAAACAACAAACCAGTAACGTATTGATCATTTCGGTTTACTCCGATAAAAAAGATTATGATCAAACCTTTTTGCAGAACTACGCTGCCATCAATCTTATCCCGCAATTGCAGCGGGTAAACGGCGTGGGAGGCGCCAACGTTTTTGGAAACGTAATGACCTATGCCATGCGCATCTGGCTAAAACCGGATGTGATGTCCGTGTACGGCGTTACCCCTGCTGATGTTTCTACGGCGCTTGCAGAACAAAATGTAAATGCAGCCCCCGGCGTGTTCGGGCAAAATTCGAACCAACCTTTTCAATATGTAATAACTTATACCGGCACCCTGGTTACCACGGATGATTTCGGCAATATCATTATTAAATCGATGGGCAACGGGCAGTACCTCCGCCTGAAAGATATTGCCCGCGTGGAACTGGGCGCGCAAACCTATACCGGATCTACCGCCACTAATGGAAAACCCTCGTTGGGCATCGCTATCAGTCAAACGCCGGGATCTAATGCACGGGATGTGATCATCAATTGTAAAACCGTTGTGGAGCAGGCGGCCAAAGCCTTTCCGGATGGCGTTAAATTTATTTACCTGGTAGATATCAATACTTTCCTCAGCGCCTCCATCACCAAAGTAGTGCATACGCTGGTAGAATGTTTCCTGCTGGTATTTTTGGTGATCCTTATTTTCCTGCAGGACGTCCGTTCTACCATCATCCACGGCATCTCCGTTCCGGTTTCCATCATTGGCACCTTCTTTTTTCTTTATCTGTTCGGGTTCAGTGTAAACCTGCTGACCCTTTTTGCACTGGTACTGGCCATCGGCATCGTGGTGGATGATGCCATTGTAGTGGTAGAGGCCGTGCACGCCAAACTGGAACATGGCTACACGTCGCCACGAAAAGCAGCCATTGATGCCATGCACGAAATAGCACCGGCTATTATTTCCATCACTCTGGTAATGGCATCGGTGTTTTTACCGGTTACTTTTGTTACGGGATCGGCGGGCGTTTTTTATCGGCAGTTTGGTATTACGCTGGCCATCGCCATTATGATCTCCGCGTTAAATGCATTGACCCTTTGTCCGGCTCTCGCCGCCATGTTCTTAAAGCCTCCCGCCCATATACAGGATACCCCCGAAGGAGAAAAGAGGAGCTGGGGCAAACGCTTTGGAACCGCTTTTAACGCCGGCTATGGCGTGCTGGTAACCAAGTACACTAAAGGCGTGCACTACCTGGCCAAAAGAGCCGGACTTGTTTTTGTAATTATTTTGATTTTTGCAGCGGCATTCCTCCTGCTGATGAAAACCACGCCTACCAGTTTTGTGCCGAGTGAGGATATGGGGACTATTTTCGTAAATGTAACATTGCCACCGGGCTCTACCATGGAACGCGTGCGGGAAGTGGATGCACAGGTAGACAGCGTGGTGCACAAACTGCCCCAGGTAGCCGCCACCATGCGTATGATGGGTCGTAACTTTATTGCAGGCAGCGGTTCCTCTTATGGAATGGTGATCATCCGGCTAAAGCCCTGGGATGAGCGACCGGGCGTTTCGGATAAGGATCTGATCAAAAAACTAATTAAGTCTACTGCATTTATCACGGGCGCCAAGATCACTTTTATGCAGCAGCCTACCATTTCAGGCTTCGGAACCAGCGGGGGCTTTACCTTTCAGCTACAGGACCGGGCCGCACATTCCACGGCTGATTTTTATAAGGTAGGGCAAAATTTCTTAAACGAATTGAGCAAACGGCCGGAGATACAATATGCCGCTACCTCATTCAATCCCAATTTTCCGCAATATCTTTTATCCGTAAATGTTGCCAAATGTAAAGATGCCGGCATTCCTGCTACCACCATATTAAGCACCATGGGTGTCTTTTATGGCAGCGCTTACGTCAGCAACTTTAATGAATTTGGCCAGCAATACCAGGTGATCCTGCAAGCCGCCCCCAGTTATACCGCCAGCACCCAGGGGCTTAACAATATTATGGTGCGCGCCAGTGATGGGTCTATGAACCCGATTTCGGAATATATCACTTTAAAAAGAATTTACGGACCCGAATCCGTAACCCGTTTCAACATGTATAATTCCATGTCGGTAAACGGCTCGCCCAACAGCGGCTACAGTACCGGGCAATCCTTAAAGGCTATTTCAGAAGAAGCCGCAAAAACGCTGCCGCCGGGTTATAGTTTTGAATATTCCGGCATCAGCCGTGAAGAACAAAACAGCGGATCGCAAACCATTTATGTATTTATATTAAGTCTGGTTTTTGTGTACCTGCTCCTAAGTGCTTTATATGAAAGTTACCTGTTGCCCTTTGCTGTGTTGCTTTCATTACCGGTAGGGTTAACAGGCGTTTTTGTATTTGCAAAATTGTTCGGGCTCGATAACAATATTTACATGCAGATCTCCATGATCATGCTGATCGGCCTGTTGGCAAAAAACGCCATCCTTATTGTAGAGTTTGCGCTGGAACGCCGCCAGAACGGGATGGGCCTGCTGGAATCTGCACTTGAAGGCGCAAAAGCAAGACTGCGCCCCATTTTAATGACCTCCTTTGCGTTTATCCTGGGTCTAATGCCTTTAATTTTTGCGTCCGGTGTAGGCGCTTATGGCAACCGTTCCATCGGCACGGGCGCCATCGGCGGTATGCTATTCGGAACGGTATTGGGCGTATTTGTAATACCTGCCTTATACATCGTGTTCCAGGGACTACAGGAAAGAATAAAAACAAATAAATACGATGAGCACGGGGAACTCATTACCGATCCTGAAAATAACAGTAAATAATATTTTTTAGCCGGCAGTAATGCTACTATCAGCTTCCTTGTGTCACTCACTTCAGCTTCAGTGCACAACCGAGCAATACAAAACAAATCAAGGAATGAAACCTGCAACCGCACTATATAAATTAACAGGAATTGTTTTGGCAATCGCCTTGCTTCCCGCCTGTAAGGTTACGCAGCCTTACAACTCCTCAAAAAATATAAGCGATCAGTTATACCGCGGTCCGGCAACCAACGACACCACCACTATTGCAACCCTGCCCTGGAAAGAATTATTCACCGACACCAAACTTCAGGCGCTGATTGAAGAAGGCTTACATAATAACCTGGACCTAAAGGTGGCTTTGGCAAGAATGGAGGCCGCACGGGCCAATTTAAACCAGGCCAACCTGGCCTATCTGCCTTCCCTGCAGGCCAATGCCAGTGCAGGGTTCTATAAACCTTCGGGCGTTCAAAATATTGCAAAACAGGTAGATCAGCTTTACCTCAGCTCTAGCTGGCAGGTAGATGTCTGGGGAAAATTAAAAAGCCTGAAACGTGCAGCCCTCGCTGCTTTTCTGCAAAGCGATGCTTACAAAAGGGCCGTACAAACACAACTGGTGGCTAACATCGCCTCCGGATACTACGCGTTAATGGCCTATGATGCAGAACTGAGCCTGACGCTGGCTACCCTTCAGAACCGGAAAGAAGATGTAAAGACCATGCAGCTTCTAAAAGACGGGGATGTGGTTACCGGCGCAGCAGTGGTCCAAAGCGCCGCCAATCAATATTCTGTTGAAGTGACCATCCCTGACATTAAACAAAACATCCGGCAAACGGAGAACCTCATCTGCAATCTTATCGGTCGCAACCCCGGACCAGTGGATCGGGACAGTTTAGCTAATGATCCCATACCCACCAACCTGTCCACCGGCCTGCCCGCGCAATTACTCGCCAACCGCCCGGATGTGCAGCAGGCAGAGTACCAGTTACGCAATGCTTTTGAAATAGTAAACGTAGCACGCACCTATTTTTATCCCTCCCTTACCATCACCGGGCAGGCAGGGCTGTACAATACCGGTATTAAAAATTTCTTCAACGGCTCTTCGTTTCTTGCTAATATTATCGGGGGCCTTACGCAACCCATCTTCAATAATGGGCTGAATAAACAACGCCTTGCCGTTGCCAAAGCACAACAAAAGGAATATGCCGCCGATTTTCAAAAAGCATTATTGAATGCGGGCATGGAAGTATCCAATGCGCTCTATCAATACCAGGCAGCAGCCGATAAGAAAGCTGCCCGTACGCAGCAACTGGAGAATCTTGAAAAAGCCGTTTCCTTTACCAAGCAATTATTAAAATACTCCAACAAGGCGAACTATACCGATGTGCTCACTTCCGAGCAAAGCCTGCTGGCGGCGCAGTTAAGCAGCATCAATGATAAGCTGGAACAGTTGCAGGCTATCGTGGCACTCTATTCAAGCCTCGGTGGCGGGTGGAAATGATGGCTGGCCGGGAAGCCGGAAATACGGGAAGATGTTGTTTCTAACTTGCCGCTTTTGCGCCTTCCCGGCAGCATTACTTTAACGGCTCTTACGAATAGCTATAGACCATAATAGCCAACTACTAAGCTATTTTATCTCTCCGCTAGAAAATATGCCTATTTTTTTCGAATATTATATTCTGAAAAAAATCATTTATGCGTACCCTGTTTTTTACCGCTACCGTACTGGCCCTGGCCGTTACCATTGTTGCTTTTATTCATACCAAACAATGGCAGTCGAAATTTGTGCAGGTCAATCCAGACGGCAGTCTGCATTACACTCCTGATGGGCGCGGCAACATCCTGCCCGACTTCAGCCGGGTTGGTTATAAAACCGGGAATGTGCCCATCCCGGATGTGCCCATGGTTCAAACCATCGCGCCCGGACCCGATGCAGCAGCGGCGATACAAAAAGCAATTGATGATCTTTCAAAAAGACCACTGGCGGCCAACGGTTTTCGCGGCGCCATTTTATTAAAAAAAGGAACCTACTCCATCCCGGGCAATATTAAGATCAGCGCCAGCGGTATTGTATTACGTGGCGAAGGAGCGGAAACGATATTAGTGGCCCAAGGAAATAATAGAAGAGCCCTGATCAACGTTTCCGGAACGGGCGATATAAAAGAAGTAAAAGACACCCGCACGGCCCTTACAGACAACTATGTGCCGGTAGGGGCAAAATCCTTTACCGTGGCCAATGCCGCGGCATTTAAACCGGGTGACGCCATCATTGTTCACTGGGCAGCCAAACAGCAATGGATCGAAGACCTGAAGATGAACCAGATCGAGGCACGGCCGGGCACCAAACAATGGCAGGCATCAGAATATGATTTTAAATTTCAGCGGACCGTTACAAAAGTCTCCGGCAATACGGTGTTCACAGACAATCCGGTGGTAATGGCAATGGAATCAAAATATAATACCGCCGAAATCTATAAATATACTTTTGATGGCCGGATAACAAATGTAGGCGTGGAAAACCTGTACTGTGCCTCCGCTTATACTTCGGACACATCAGAAGAACATTCCTGGGATGCCGTATTGTTTAATAAAATAGAGAACGGATGGGTCCGGAACGTAACGGCCCGGTATTTTGCTTATTCCTGCGTGAACCTGGGCGGACTGGCCAAAAATATAACCGTGACGGATTGTTATTGCTTTGACCACAAATCGATCATTACCGGGGGCCGGCGTTATTCTTTTAACAATGGTGGCCAGCAGAACCTTTTCATGAACTGCAAAGCAAAAGATGGCCGGCATGATTATGTAACCGGTGCAAAAGTTTGCGGGCCGAATGTTTTTTATAATTGCACGGCATCTGTTACCCATGCAGATATTGGCCCTCACCATCGCTGGGCGATGGGGACTTTATATGACAATATTGTTACAGATGGTGAAATCAATATCCAGGACCGCGGCAATTGGGGCAGCGGGCACGGATGGTCGGGCGTTAACCAGATCCTTTGGAATTGCACCGCAAAAAAAGCCACTGTACAAAATCCCTGGGTATCCGGTAAAAATTATTGTATCGGGCTTAAAGGGCAAAAAGCAGCCGGAAGACTGGCGGGCAGACCTGAGGGTGTGTGGGAAGGTCAAAACCAGGTTGGGTTGGAACTAAAGTCCTTATACGCAGCGCAGCTCAAAGCAAGAAAAGACCTATAAGGTTTTAAAAACCTTATAGGTCTTTACGCCTAGCGCAGCAATGCTGTCGCGCACCACAACAACGGCGCCTGTCCGTGCAAATCACCGGTATTACGTTTACGGTCCAGATAATATTGATGATCATTTTTCTTGTTGGTACCTTCGCACACATCCGTAATATCATTATCGGAATTGATATATCTGATCAAAGAAAGCCATGCTTTACGTGCTGCGGGTGCATACACTTTCTTGTCCAGCCAGCCCTCTTTTACACCCGTTATAAACGCACAGGTAAACATTCCCGTAGCTGAAGTTTCCTTCCATGAAGCCGGGTCATCAATGAGCTGACGCCACATCCCATCTTCCGCCTGGTATTTCAATAAGGTGGCCATCATTTTTTTATAGCCCGTCATGATCCGTTCCCGGTTCGGGTTGTTCTTTGGCAATGAACGTAGCAATTCGCTCATCCCTACTGCCATCCAACCATCGCCCCTGCCCCAGAAGTAGGGCACATCCGGCGCATGATAAAACAAACCGTTGGGCTGCTGCAGCGAATCGAGATAAAAAACCATTTCTTTAGCGGCTCGGTTAATATATTTCTGATCGCCGGTTGCACGGTAGGCCTGCGCCTGAACCGCCGTGATCATGAACATATCATCAATCCACAAACGCGTTTGCCAGGTAAGCCCTTTGTCATAAAAGCGATGCGATTCAGCCGTTACACGCTTTCCTTCGGGCGGACCCCATTGTTTATCAGCCATTGTTTTCCCTATTTTCAGGTAACGCGGGTCTTTTGTTTGCATATATAATTCTAAAGGCACCGCGCCAAATACGGTATAGTCCACGTGATCCGGTACGGGGATTAGCGTGTCCTGGCTGCCCAATAACGGTTCAAAACGTTCGGCTAATTGTTTCGTCAGCATTTTGTTTCCCGTCTGTTTTGCAAAGATCAAGGCGCCATACCAGGCGCAGGTTTCAGGGTAAATGATCACTTTCGGCGGCCGCGCGGTGTTAAACCCAGCATGCGGCGAGGCCACAAACCGGGCGGCGATCCGGTCACCGATCTCTTTTGGAGAGGTGCCCTGTGGCCAGCTTTTAAATTCATCAATTTTTGAAGATTGTGCATAAACCGTTGCGCTTCCAGATAGAACAGAAACAGCGGTTGCGAGCAAGAGGTGAACTGTTTTCATATATTTATTTTAGAACTGTTTTTATTTTTTGTTAAGGGTTGCACCCGGCCAGTTGTCCGTGCGGAAGGGAGAAGCCGGCAACCCGGCCTTATTATACAAACCGGGATGAGGGAAATTGGCCCAGCCAAAACGCACGGCCACAGGCGTTTTCACGCCATCGTTCCATACTACCACGGTATTCCCTTCGATACGCGCTTCTGCGGGAACAAATTGCTGATCGTTACCGGCAATAGCGAAGCGCGTAAGTCCTTCTTTTCCCGTTTCCAATCCATCACTTGCAAATGAAAAGTAAATTTTGACCTTATTTCCTTCGCGCTTCATCGATTGATACAACGGGCCCGAATACGCTACCTGTTTCCCGTAATCCTTTGCCAGCGCCCATAAGGCCAATCGTTGCCCAACTATTTCTTTATTGCGCGGGTGAATATTCAGCGAATCCCCGGCATCGGTAATTACAGCCATGCCTGTTTTGGGAACCTTTTGACAGGTGAACAACTGCGCTTCCCGTATCTCGGGATTTTGTTTATACTGTGGGGCGATCTGTACAAAATAAAAAGGAAAGTCGGATCCCCATTCTTTACGCCAGCTTTTAATTAATGCAGGAAATAATTTGCGGTACTGATAAGCCCTGTCGGCATTAGATTCCCCCTGGTACCAGATCACGCCTTTAATTGAAAAAGGGATCAGCGGATGGATCATTGCATTATACAATTTCGTCGGCGACTTGGAGTTCTTCAATGGATCTACAGGTTTTACAGGCTTCTTGTGTCCTGCAGAATCCTGCTTCCACTGTTCCAGTGCTGTTTCGTATTGCTTTATATCATTGGGATACTTTTTAATAGCCGATTCATACCGGTCCAGGATCGGCGATAAATCCTTATCGGCTGAAAGCACTTCCTTCCTCACCCAGGATTCCGCCGGTGTGCCGCCCCAGGATGAATGAATCAAGCCTACGGGGAAACCGGTCGCCTTTCGTATGTCACGCCCGAAATAATACGCCACTGCTGAAAAGCCGGCCGCACTTTGTGGTGTGCAGGCCTGCCAGGTTCCGCTTACATCCTGCACCGGTGCTCCGGCCACTTCCTGCTTTACGGTAAACAGGCGCAGCAACGGGTCGGTAACTTTTACAACTTCCTGTTCGTAATTGAAAACCCCCGTCCGCCAGCCGGCTCCTTTTGCTAAAGGAAATTCCATATTCGATTGCCCTGAGCAGAACCATACTTCTCCCAATAATACATTTTGAACCGATAGCTGATTTTGTCCTTTAAAGGTGATGGTGTAAGGGCCACCCGCTGCGATGGTTTTAACCGAAACCTTCCAGCTACCCTGCCTGTCGGCGGTAACACTTACCGGTTGCCGGTTCCAGCTACAGGTAATCATTACTTTTTCACCAGCATCCGCCCAACCCCAAAGCGTAACCGTGCTGCGCTGTTCCAGCACCATATTATCGGCAATCAACGCAGGCAATTTAATTTCGGCTTTGACAATGGCACTCAAACAAAATTGAGCGAATAACAACATACACAACCTTCGCATAGTTTTATTTTATCGGTTCGGCAATAATTGATTTCAGCTTGAACAATTCTTTCCCCTGTTTATAAGGTTTTACAACAATACGATAGATCCCCGGTTTTACAACTGTAAAAATGGCCACAGGATGTTTTATAAATAGAAGCGGCGCTTTGCGGTCATATGCTGATGTGCGCAGGGTGCGGTACAAAAAAGTCTTGCCATCTATTTCCAGGCTGCCCTCCTGGTTGGCACTTTCCTGCGGGCAGGCATATTCCAGTATCAGTTTGTAATCCCCGGGGTCGGTGATTCGTACGGTAAATGCGGCTGCATCGCCGGGGCTCAGCATGTCCGTTACGCAAGTGGTGTGTTTCCAGTCGCCATAATAATGACTATAGGTGAGCGACTGTACTTTTGCATTACCACTGGTTTTTGCAAAGATGGCCCCCACAGGATTATTGTCAAAAGCAGCCGAAACCGTTACAGGGGCCGAAGCATTATATGCCGGGGCCGTTCCTTTGTATTCCACTACCAGCACAGCGTTGGGGCTGTGAATATTTTTAACAGTAGTCATATTCACATAAAGATCCGTACTCTTTTGTGTAAACGGGAGATTCATTTTTCCATCGAGGGCATACACTTTTGAAGCAGTATTTGTAAACCCCGGCACCAACACTGTATCATTCCCCGGGCGGTTCAGGATATGCAAAAACAACCTGCCCGGCTTTGCCGTGGTAACGCCCCAGGGCTGCGCCGGAATAAATCCGGCGGTAGAAGCATAAATACTCTCCCCGTTTTTTTGCAGCCATGCGCCTGTAGCTTTCAGATACTTTACTGAATAATAAGGTATAGTACCCAGGCCATCGGGGCCCACATTTAACATCAGGTTTCCGCCTTTGGAAGCTACATTGGCGAGCAGTTCAATAATCTCGTCCGACGATTTAAAATTCATATCGTGCGCGATATAACCCCAGGAATCATTATGGGTATAGATCGACTCCCAGGCGCCGGCAATCGGAACGGGAGGTACTTCCGAATCGCCGAAATCCTTGTAATCGCCCAGGCCCTGTCCTACCCGGCTGCTGAATAAACTTTTGGGCTGCAGCTTGCGCAATTCATTTATAAAGCGCTGCGTTTGCTCTTTGGTCATACCCCCGGGTGTATCAAACCATACAATGCCCAAAGGTCCGTAATTCGTCAGCAGCTCTTTCAGTTGCGGAATAGCTTTATCGCGATAGTATTGCTGGTAATCCTTTTTTGATTCATCAAAATCCCAGGTGTTTCTTCCCCCATTGGGTTCATGCCAATCCTGGAACTGGGAGTAATAAAACCCGAATTGTATGCCCCTCATTCGCGTAGCTTCAGACAAGGCTTTCATCGGGTCCTTTTTATATGGAGTGGCGTCCACGATATCAAAATTGGTTACTTTGGAATCAAACATCGAAAAGCCTTCGTGATGTTTGGCGGTTATGACCATATATTTCACACCGGCATCTTTTGCCAGTTGCGCCCACTCATCCGCATTAAAATTTACGGGATCGAAGGTCGCCGCAACCTTATCGTATTTACGAACGGGTATCCTGGCCTGGTTCATGATCCATTCGCCACTGCCATAATAATTCTTACCCTTCCAGGTTCCGGCCAATTTTGAATAAAGCCCCCAATGAATAAACAAACCAAACTTCGCATCTTTAAACCATTGAATATTGGGATGTTCCTTTTTTGACGCGGTGCTATCCCACATTTCTTCCATACCCTGCGCCCCGGCTGCCAAACCAGCCACAACAAAACATCCTATAAATAAAATTCGTTTCATATATTTTTTTAATTGCCGCCAAAGGCGACAGAATATTCATTCGAGGCAAGATGCCTCGAATGGCCGCGATCGTCCCAAACTTACCGCCAGGCCACCTTACCGGTTTACAAGAAAATGAACGATCCGAACCGCATTCCCCTTTGAACCTACGTTCTTTTCATCAGCAATGACTATGCTTAACCGGTGCGTTCCTTTTGATAATCCGTCGCCCAATAACACATACCAGGGCAGGTGCAGGCCATTGCTCCATTGTGTATACAGCTCAATTTTTTTCCATTCCTTTCCGTCAATAGAATAGCGGATCATACCGGCATCGGGGCCCGAGAGCACGGCAATGCCGATAGCCGTCCCGCTGAAGGGCAGCTCCAGCGTTGCCCCCGGAGCTATCCCTTCCAACACCGGCAGGTTCACAAACCCGGGACGCGTGTGTACCCCATCTTTGGGCCTCCAGGAAGGATCCAATATAAAGCCTTTTTTTAAAGCCGCTTTTTCCACGGAGATATAGGCCCCAGTCCTATAACTTTTGGTATCCAGTATTTTGGGCAAGACCGTTTTTACCGGACCCGAAGTTTCGTTTTTGTCAAAGGCCTTATCTAATAAGGTTTCAATCGCCTGCGCGTATAATGCCTGCCCGAAAGGCGACGGGTGCAGGTTTTTAAAATCGCCTTCCCAGGTAAATTCTTTATTTTGGATGCGTTCATACACTTCCTTTGCCAGATTGATAAAGGGAAGCTGGTAATAACGCGCCAGCCGTTCATGTAACTGAATCTCCCCCGGTATTTTTCCTGCTGCATAATCCGCCAGTTTAAACTCGTCTGCAAACCCCATCAGCACCATATTCATATAAGGGTTCGCTGCCAACGCATGCCGGATAATCCCTTCCAACGCCCGTTGCTGCGTAACCGCCGGAGTTCCGTTCACATAATCATTTACGGCCGACTCAATAAATAACAGATCCACCCGCCCTTTATCCAACACATCCTGTTGCAACCGGAATACATGCGGCAGGCTGCCCAAAGAAGGGATGCCTGCATTGATAAAAGTAAAATGAACATCAGGGTAGCGCTGTGCCAACCAGGTACATACCCGGTCACGCCAGCCCGTCATATTGGTAATAGAGCCTCCTAAAAACGCCACAGTAACCGCTTGTTTTTTCCGGATCCGCTCCAGCACATTATTCAAATTTCCGAACCGTTGTATAAACCGCTCTTCCGGCAGTGGATCTTTCACCGGGATGCAGTTAGCATACATAAAAGCGGCTAATTTTTCCGGTTGTTCAATGGTGAAATGATGCCCGCTCAATTCCTGTGGCCCTCTTGTCATGGGAACCACCCTGGCCGGACCTCCATTACTGATATAATTTTGAACAAGGAGGCCCGTATTTTCAGTGTAAGGAACAATGCTGTCTTTTAAGCCGATCACATGCAGGATGGGCACCTTGTATGCCGCTAACGTTTCCAGGTTATCCTTTGGCTGATCTTTATACTCCCAAGCCTGCGCTTCTGTAATGCCGAAAACTTTTAATAGTTTTTCCCAGTCGGCCTTTGATCCTTTGCCTTTTCCCTTACCGGCCGGCCAACTGGTAAAATCACAAACAGGCGCTTCTGCATAGATACAGCTTACTTTGGAGGGGTTTCTTTTGGCCCAGGCATAGGCATACAGTCCGCCCCTGCTAACCGCTTCCAATGCAGGTTTTGGGGCAAATTGTTTCTTCGTGGTAAGGTATTTATAAAGATCGTCCCATACATTTACGGCGGTGTAATGACCAAACAGATCCGGCGCTTTTACATACGCAATATAAAAGCCGCGCTCCAGCAATATACTGTCCATATCCGTATGCCAGTCGGGAAAATAGGCCCGCCATACCCAGGGGTTACCTGCGGCAGGTTTTGCAGGCGCTACATACCAGGCATTATGGCCGTTTATTGCAAAACTGTGTTTGTTGAATTTTTTCCAACGGGTATCTTTTTCATTTGTGATTGTTTGCGCGCTGCAACGGAAGGCAGTTGCCAACACCAACGAAAACAAAAATCCTATTGCTATTTTTATTTGCTTCTTCACTTTATGATTCTGTTCAATTAAACACTAAAATAATTTTGGCGACAACCGGGCTCCCGCTATTCCTTTCGGCACCAGCATAAAATGATCGTTCTGTGCAGTATTAAATACAAGCACTGTTTCCTTTGATTCCTGCAGCAGCGCTCCATTTTTATAAATACGCACCAGCCTCCCGCTCCATGGGTTACGTACCCGGCACGCTGCTCCTGCATTTGATCTTATGGCAACAAATTCAACTTCCCGGTTTTTGAGTGAAGCCGTTGTCAAAAAATTACCGCGGCACAATAGCGTAAACTGAGCATTCCATTCTTTGGGCCACGCGGCAAACACCTCAATAACCGGGTCCGCCCCCGGACCCGGAGGAGCGCTCTGGCAAAGACTTTGCTGCAAGGCATCGGCCATCCTTCCAATGCGCTGAATATTGGTGGTAAAAAAGCCTTCGCTCAGATCCATCCGGTTTTCCATTACATGGATGCGCCCATTTCCCTTTAACATATTTGGCAGCAGGTATTTGATCGCATCTGCGCGGCCCAGCACCGCTGCGGCTGCGGGTATTTTGGACAATATATGCGGGAACGTAGCTGCGGCATTACGCTCCTTAAAATAGGCATCAAATGTATTATTGGCAATACGTACCAGATCCCGGTTTCCGCCTTTATTACACAGGTCAAAAAACCACACCGGCATGGTATTCCCGTCCGGTAAACGTTGCCCAAAGCCTCTTACCTGACTTATGGATCTTTTGGCACCCACCCAAACCTCCGGCTGTTGCCGCATACCCGGGTAATCTTTTGAAGAAGGCAATGGCGACAAATGGTTGAACACCTCCTTCCAGATGGAACGCAGATCTGCATCGACATTTAATAGTTCTGATGCTTTTATAGCGGCGGGGAATATTCCCATCATGGCCGAAATTTCTTCCACAGGGTTTTCCGCATCCCAGATAGACTCATTATCATTTACATGCTGAATAAAGTAGTTACCATCTTTTCCTTTCCTGAAATTGGGAAAATTGCGATAAAATTCGGCAATACCTTTTAAAAGCGGATAGGCCAGATCGCGCAGCCATTCCCGGTCCTGCGTATATTCATAGCGCTGCCAGTACTGGTAAGCGATCTTTGCACCTCTTGAAAAAATATGATTGACCGGACCAAAAGGCCCATCGCCCCTGTCAATATACTCCCAGCGCCCATTTTTCCACTGACCGGTAAACTTCCAGTTCCAGCGGGATAAAAAAGGTTGTTTGGTAAAGGCGTAATTCATAAAGGATGCAGAACGATTGGCCCAGGGCTTTTTCAACAAATACAATTCACGCATCTCCGATGCAATGGAATCGGGCAGTGCGGGTACCCCATCAAAACCGACGGTTTCCGGTATATATACCCCTTTGGATCCCCATTGTTGTTCTGCTGCTTTTTGAAACGAAGGGATCGCGGCGGTATACATATGAAACATTGGATCCATTAATTCCAGGTGATTTGTTGGGAATAATGCCTCATAATAACAACTTTGATTAGCACCCCAGAAAGCGCCACCCCACTGGCGCGCATCTCCACCGGTAGTCCAGAGCATCCCGTTGAACTTAACAGGATACGCGCCCCTTGAACTGGACGCCATTACGTATAAAAAATAAGTATAGTTCTTTTCTATTTCGCCGGCAACGCCGTCTGCACCGGATAACTGTATAAAGGACTGTGCCCAGAACGCCGCCCACCATTTTTTATTAGACTTGTATAGCGGCTCAAACCCCTTCTGCATCGCTGCTTCCAGTTTGAGAATAGCCGCTGCCGCTATATCTTCTGTAGCATCAAAAGAAGCAGCGCTGGCAATAAAAACAGCAGATGTGTTTGTTCCATTTGTTTTTTTCAGTTGCACGGTAAGATCGTTAGTGATCTCGGCGAAGGTGTTGCCCGATAGCCCGATAGCAACCGCTGAGCTACAATAATATTCTTTTTCTTTAAACACCTGGGTTAGGACAATGTAGCGGCCTTTTATTTCCACTTTTGACCGGGCAGCATGATCTCCCCGCAGGGTCACCGGCATCCGCAGCATCCGCAGCTTCACTGCCAGTGCCGCATTTGTTTTTCTTTGATCATTGACCTGCACCGCCATAACATCCTGCTCGTTCCAGGCAATAATTTTTGCCGTTACCAACTGACCCTGCACGGCGGAAACGGCATCATAACAGGAGAGCTCTTGTTTAAAGCTAGCGCCGTTGAATACCGGCTGTTCAAAATCAAGATCCACAAAACCCGCGCCACCGCAATAATCCGTATTGCGCTGGTAAAAATTATCTGTTGCGGAATTGTTCCCAAAAATATCCACCCGGTTGATCTGCATTCTTATCTGAGAAGGCGTGGTCCATACAAGACTTCCCATACGCCCGTTGCCAATGGGTTGCCCCGCCTCACTACGGGAGGCTGGTTTGTTGTATATAAGATCGGCACGGCTAACCAACTGTTTATAGTCTGGTGTACGAAGTACCGGAACAGGTTGCCCTTTTACCGGTTGTTCGACCAGTAGAAAATAAATACTTAATATTAGCAGGCCCTTTATCTTTCCCATGATCCACTGCTCAATTTTCCATTTTATCTGATGAAGGGTACAAAGAAGATTATTTTTCAGTATACCCAATATGCTGCAACGCTGTATTACCGAGGCGCTCCTTCAACTGCTCCAGGTAAAGGCTTTTTGGGGTAACCGGATGACCATGAGCATCGTAAACACCTTCTGCCAAAAGCGGCGCTTTATTAAAGGGCATGGCATTTTTTCTGCGCGTTCCAACCGAACCAATCACCCAGTTAAAAGCGCCTGGCGGCTGCTGGTTCAAATAGGAATGTGCTTTACAATTCCAGGCAACGGCCCAGCCAATAGCCCACCCGTGTCCGGAGCCCATTTCTCCGCGGTTCATAAAATCAATACCTCCATCCGGCACCGTGCAACCATCTATTAAAAGCCCCGTTGCCCAACGCTGGTGAGGTTGAATCCATCCATTGCCTTTAAAGGTACAATTCAAAAGCACAATTGGTCCGCTTACTTTTGCGCCCGTTGCCAGGAAAAACACATTATCGCCCTGGATGGTGCACCGGTTAAAGAACAACTGGGCGCCATCCGCTGCCAGGTCCGCAGGTTTGGCGGCCCCGATCGTTGGTACTGTATGCAGTATCTGCACCGCATCAACTGTAATTCTTTTTCCTGAAATCCCGATACTGTTAACAGTATTCCGGATCTGCACATTCCGGATCCAGCCGTCGGTAAGCCCGCGCGTGCGGATGGCCGAATGATGCCCCTGGCTGATCGTCACCGATTGTTCCGGCGCTTCAATCTGCAGGTCTTCGATCCCAGCATTTTGCAGTCCTCCGCTTTTTATTATTTTCTGAAGGATGGCTCCTGGTTTTATAAAAGCCGCATCATAATTATCTGTAAAAGGGACATCGACGGTTATGGTATTCCCGTTTATTGCCTTTATGGTTCGTTCTACGGAAAGCTCGCCGGTGATCCAGGTTTGCTTTTTCTTATTACGCACCAGTGTGTCCATGCCCATAAAATGCACCCATTCCTGCGTTATGGGTTTCGAGATCATCACTATATCCCCTGCTTTAAAACCCCGGGCATCCGAAACGGTTAAAACATTCGCTCCCGACGGGATATAGGTATCTGTAACTGCTATCCCGGCGCCTTCCGGTTTAGTCTGGACAGGAGCTTCCAACCTGATGCCCACATGCGGCGGACCCGTCATCAAAATTTTTGAGCCGGCGCCGCTGCCTCTTAGCACCACCCCGCTGTTTTTAATAATAACCGGCTGTGCACAGGGAAACGAACCGGGAGCTAAAACCACCGCTCCCCGGAAACCATTTTTTAGGGGCAAATTGCCTATTGAATCAATGGCATGTTGGATCATTGCTGCATTATCGCCTTCAACAGGATAGAGCGTAGTTACCGCCTCCACGTGGGGTATTGCAACACCACCGCCACCATAGCCTGCATAAGAGAAATCCATGATCCGGTCGCCACGTGGTGTTTGCTTATATTGCAATCGCCCCTTTTTCAGTTGTACCCATGCGCTTTGCGCCAATTGGGCCTTTTGGGCTTGCAATTGAAATGCCGTTAAAAATACAAAAGTGGCGAGCAGGGATGATCTTCTCTGAATGATAAACATGATTCCTGGCATCTATAGAAATATTGAATTGCGTTTGTTTAACCTTTCATTTGAATAGTGTTTCCCACAGATAAGCGCTGATCTTTTTCGCAGATAAATCTGAAAATCAATCAGCGAATAGCTGCGTTGCATTTTGATCTGCTCAGACCAGCGGAACATTAAAGTTCGTTTAATTGAATAAAAACCATTAGAAAGTTAAGATTCATTAAGTCCTGAAAATTTAATTCATTGTCCGCACCTGCAAATCAGCACTACCTCTTTTTCATTCCCGGGGGGAGTTGATTTTCTTTTGAATTAATTTCTCCTTTACTAATACCATCTGCTTTTATAAAAACTTCAGGGCCGGCTCCCACCTTCGATCTTTCAATAACGACATCACGCGACGTTTTTATTTCAAATACGGATACGGCACCCTTTGTTGCGGGGAGCACACTCCCCTGCATCCGCAGTTGCTGCGCATCCTGCAGCAATACCGCGGGGCGCCCGTCGCTCCTGCGCAACCGGAAAGAAACATTTTTTATGTTAATATTACTGACATGCCGCGCCCAGATACCATAGGCAGGAATCACCGGGCCAAAGGTTTTTACTTCCGGGTACTTATCAATGGCTTCCGGAACATCTGCGCCCGCCTCATCAGCAGTACCGCCGCCGGGCAATTCGATCCGGATATTCTCTAATGTAACCCCGGATAATTTGTGTTCCGGTATACCCGTAATAAGAATACCCGACGCAGCTTTCAATTGGGTACTGTCCGCAGATACGGCTTCTATATTTTTCAATACTACCTTTTCAAACAATCCGGTTTTTTGCTGCACATCCTGCCCTTTACGGAAAACGCTCAACCGGACGCCCAGGCGCAATAAGATGGGGGTGCGGATATTCATCATCTTAATATCAGAAATAATAACATTACGTATCTGCGCACCATCCACCGATAATAATTTAATACCCCCGTTCTTTGTATCATAAATAACGCAGTTCCTTATGCTGATGTTTTCAAACCCCGCCATGGATTCCGTTCCCATCTTTATACCTGCCTGGTTACTTTTCAGCTTCATATCGCTAACGATGATATTATTGCATTTCATTTTACTGGAGGTCGTTTTAAAACACAAGGCATCATCGCCACTCACAATATCGCAATTACTGATCCGTACTTCCTGGCAACCATCAATATCGATCCCATCATTGTGTGCCACGCCGGTGCTCCGTATTTTCAACTGTTCCAGTTGCAGGTTCCTGCTTTGAAAATAATGGGAGGTCCAGGCTGCTGAATAGTTCAATGAAACGCCTTTTACCAGCACGCCATCGCATCGCACCACCCGCAGCAGAAAAGGACGGCGCCCCCAACGCTGACTTTCCGGACGCGTATCGGTAAGGATCTGGCGTTCTTTTAATTTTGATCCCTGCCCGTCGACACCGCCTGCTCCCACGATACCGACATTTTTTACATCAACGGCTGCAATCAGCGCCCAGCCTACATCCACACCCAATCCGTCTTTGAAAGGATCAGGATTGGTATAATCATTCACATCCGTACTCCCGATGATCCAGGCGTCCTTCTCTAACTGAAGCGTCACATTATTTTTTAACAAGACGGTGCCAGACACATAACGGCCCGCAGGGAATATAACATGCCCGCCTCCTTTTGCATTGCATGCGTCAATGGCCTTCTGGATCGCGACGGTATTTAAAGTAGTGCCATCCCCTTTTGCACCATAATCGGTCACTTTTATATCGGCTGCCTGTGCCGCAAAGCCAAGGAACAACAACAGTAAGAGCAAACAATTTTTTTTCATATCAACAGGAACCCGGCCTAATCCAATGCCCCGGTCTTCATTTTTTGTGAGTGTTTACTATTTACATTCGCCACCGGGCCTGCTACAACCAACTGCACCACCGAAGCAATTTTATCAGGCGCTGCGGCGGGCAGCTCAACCGTAATTGTTCCATTTTCATTTTTTGCTTTTAGCGCTTTCCCGTTCACCAGCAGGTTGGCACTGATCACCTTATTTTGTAATGCCGGCACTACCAGTTTACCATCTGATGGCCAATCAAAAACGAATAAATTCAGCGCAGTATTGGCTCCCGCTGCTTTCATCGTACACCGGCCCCAGGATAAATCGGGCAAAGGGCTGGCATGTGTGGCATAGATCGCTTTGCTGTTCACCTGCATCCATTTGCCAATGGCCGCCAGGCGCTCTACGCTTTCTTCGGGCACCGAGCCATCATCTTTCGGCCCGATGTTCAGCAAATAGTTGCCGCCTTTAGAGGCTATATCAACCAAATTATGAATAAGCGTTTCAGTAGATTTCCAGTTATGATCCCAGCTCTTATAGCCCCAACTGCCATTCATCGTCATGCAGGTTTCCCAATCTGTTCCATCCAATTCTGCCTGTGTAGGAATTTTTTGTTCGGGCGTTTTGGTATCGCCAGGGAAATTGGGCCGCTTCAACCGGTCATTAGTAATGATATTGGGTTGCAGTTGCAATACATCTTTTAATTTTTGCGCCGCTGCATCCGTCATGTTGGTGGGGGTATCCCACCACAACACAGCAATATCACCATAGTTGCTTAAAATTTCCTTCACCTGGGGAACCGAAACATCGTTTATATACTGATCAAATGTTTTTGTTTCCTGTGCCGGATCCCAGTGGCCGTTATGCGCTTTGGTGTACGCATCAATCTTTGCCGAGTCCGGGTTGGGCCAGCCTTCGCGCATTTCCTTACGCGCAACCGCCCCGCCAGGGTTATTCCAATCCTGCGCCTGTGAATAATAAAAGCCCAGTTTCATCCCGTATTTCTTGCAGGCTGCTGCCAATGGCTTCAGCAGGTCTTTGCCATAGGCGGTGGCATCTGCAATATTCCATTTGCTGGCATTCGATTTAAACAAAGCGAATCCATCATGGTGCTTGGCCGTAATGATGATGTATTTCATCCCGGCGTCTTTCGCCATTTTTACAATCGCATCCGGGTTATAATTAACCGGGTTAAAAGATTTAGCGCGTTCCTGGTATTCTGCAACAGGTATCTTACAGCGGTTCATGATCCATTCCGCGCCACCACGAGCCTGCTGATGCCCGTGATAAACCCCGGCCCATTGCGAATAAACGCCCCAATGGATAAACATGCCAAAACGCGCTTCCCGCCACCATTTCATGCGGGCGTCCTTATCGGCTGTCTGGCTTTTTGCTGTTCCCGCCAACAGGCATACCAGCATAAATAATGCGATCCTTTTCATTTGTATATTTTTTGTTATAGATATTGCGCTCCTCACGGAGCTGCTCTGCGAAGCTTCCAGCTTCGCAGCCTGGTTTTTTCAAAACCTTATTTAACCGTCGCTCCTACTTCCGCTGCACTTAAGACATGCGCTACCATTTTTTCATCACTATACTGATCGGCGCCGATATCCCATTTCCCCTTCCGCAATTGGCCATCCATGTCGACAGCTACTACCGGATAAGCGGCATCGCCCTTACCAATAGCCGGACTTCCTTTTGCCAAGCGGTAAATGCCCGCGGCTCCTTTAACCAACATCGGGTCTTTTTGCTGGTAACCCGAGGCAGGAATGTCGCCTGCCTGTTTTACTTCAAAGAACAGGTTATTTTTCCATACGGGATCTTTTAAATCACCCATAAGGGAGACCGCCTTTAGCCCGCCCTGAACAATATTATCTGCGACCGTAATGGCGGTAGCGCCCATTCCGTTTTTCCGGGCCTGTAATATGATATTCTCTCCGTTATTCACGAGTGTATTAAAAGCGATCAATACCCGATCGGGCCGGTCATGCGCCGTTAGTTGTGCACCGTCGGCTACTTCCCCGTCGCCATTGCCAATGGTAATGGCCGGTTTGCAATTTTCAAAATAATTACTAAAGATAGCATGATCATCGCCATAAATCCGCAGTCCCGGAGTATTAAAGAAATAGTTACTATAGACCTGGCATTTGTTGCCATGGCGGAGGGTAAACTGTGCCGGGCAATCGCGGATCGTATTATAGCGCAATACCACTCCCGACGCTTTTACAGAGATGAGCTCATTTTCTCCCGCGCACTTTTCAAAAAGATTATATTCCACCACACTATTGCTGGTAGAAAGGCTGAAGCCGCTTAATCCGAATTGCAGGGTCTCAGCACCATTTGCCCCGCCCTGATCCGGAAAATTATAGAAATAGTTATGATGAATATGGAGGCGTTCTGCTATCTGTTTTCCTTCTCCCCGTATAGCCAATATGCGCCCCATGGAGTTTTTGTTCTGAAAGGTATTATAATCAATTTCATGATCATTACCGGCAATGGTCAGGTATTCTCCTTTGCCCGGCATTTCAAAAATATTATGGGTCCAACGGCAAAAGGAAGTACCCGGGGCGCTACGCGCTTTGGAAGCGGCATGGGTAAATTTAAATCCGCTGATGATCACGTAGGTTGCGGGTTTTATCAGCTCAAAACCGCCCACTCCCGCAATTTCAGCCTTCCCAATGCTTTCTGCTTTTATAATGATCGGCTTTTCTTTTGTGCCGGTGCAGGCAATGGTAATATTCGCGCCGGCAGCGTACACGCCATTTTTGAGTACGATCTCTTCTCCGGGTTTCGCCCTGTTAATGGCTTGTTGTAGTTCATCGATAGAAGTAACAGTAACCGGGCCGGCAAACAACCGGGCCGAAAATTGCAGGAGTAAAATAACTGCTATATATTTTTTCATCCGAATGGGTTTAATACAATTAGTTCGTGATAATTAATCATGCACTGCCGTTGGATTGGGGTTCGGGTTCTTTTCATACACCCTGAAATCCGTCAGCCACAGGGATTCATTTTTCAACAGCGGGCTTTGTCCAACGGGATTCTGATTCAGCTTCCCGCCGGCAAGGCTCCGGTAGATGCCGTATTTATTACGGATATAGGAACTGCCTTTTCTCCACATATCGATATTATCATCTTTAAAATCAAGTAATACTTTACCGTCACGTACCCGCACTATTTTACAGGAATACGAACCGTTATGCGTGTAGTGCACTTCTTCTTTTACCTGTACCCATTCGCCTTCAAAATCAGACAAAGGGATGTTATCTACAATCGTTCCTTTGCCGGTGCTGGCGCCATCAACGGAATGAATGATCTGGATCCGTTTATTGGAACCATTGCTGTTTGCGCGGGGGGTAATAGTGATTAACGGACTACCATTATAAGGACCATCCTGCGCCTTTAGCTGGTGAATATGACAGAAGCTGGTAGTAGGCTGAAAACCCGGTGCTAACCTGAATTTCCATTCCAGTATTTGCCACTCATCCCAGTTCCCCTGCACTTTTGCCCAGGTGGTATTATTGGTGGCAGACTTCATTTCATTGCGCTGCCGGTCAACCGTACCGGAGCTGCAACGGTCCCCGTCTATAACCGGGTCAATATGTATATTAAACCGGAAAACATATTTATTAAAATAAGGATCCAATTCTGCGGCGCAATGCACGCCATTCGGGTCACCGCCATAACCGCCGGTGCAATGGGGATTTTCCGTATAATCAAATCCAAATTTTTTCATGTAGGTATTGATGTCATTGTACGGTTTATCCTGCAAGGCAGCATCTGATTCCATTGCGGAACTCAACTGGTAGCCGCGGTAACCCGGCCCATCCATAACCTGCTGCGCGCAGGAAGCGCCGGACTTGATCCAGCCGGTTGTTTTCACGCGCGAATAAATGGTGTCCAACTTTAATTCAATCACATACTGATCTGCCGCACCCAGCCCATCCACTTTGACAAAATTTGCGGAGGGAATATCGCAGGCAGTGTTCCCGCTGGTGTTGGTGATTTTTCCCGTCCAATCCGCCCCGTTCACTTTTGCCGACACGATATTGGCAAAAGTGGGCCCTTCGGCTCCCCGGTTTCCAAGATCCAGGATAAAGTAGCTGGCATCCTTAGCCTGGTCATTTTTTGTAATGGTATAGGTCCATACTGTATTATCATTATCCGATGGCGCTGCCAGGCTAATATTGTAGGCGCCGGTATTCACAGCACCCGACTGGGCAGCCGGGCTAAGGCCTGTTAGTTCCTTGCTGAGCGGACTTTTGGTGCCACAGGCAAAGACAAGCATTGTAAGAGCAACAACCGTAGTGCCTGTTTTTCTTAAACTTTTCATATGCAACTCTTTATTTTATTTTATGAATACGGTAACGAGGGCGTTCCGCTATTTACACTACAAATAACCTATTTATTCCGGGTGAACGGCTGTCAAAAATTTGCTTTGTGTTCAACCATTTTAACCTGGCGCCCGTTCCATTACGCCTTTTGCCTGTGCCTGAATGGTTTCCCAAAGACCGCTCCGCTGTGGTTGAGGTGACGACCGGTTAGAACAACTTCTTTCCGTCTTTCAACTTTTCCAGCCTCAGCAATGCTTCAAGATAATAGTAATCTGCGTAACTCAACGGCACATCCACTTCACTATTCGATGGTTTGGAACCCGTGCTATGTAATAAAATAAATCCAAAATCTTTTCCAATGGGAGCCCGGTACTTATTGGTAATGTTTGTCAGGATCTTTTGCGCAAGCCCCCTGTAATAACTTCCCTTTTTACTATAGGTGCTCAGTTCCAGCAATCCTGACGCTATTACTGTAGCAGCCGAAACATCACGCGGTTCATCGGGGATCCGCGGCGCGTTAAAATCCCAGAACGGAACCAGATCCTTTGGCAGGTTGGGATGGTTAAAAATAAATGCGGCGATGTGCTCCGCCTGCTGCAGGTACTTTGGATCCTTTGTTTCCCGGTAACACATCGTATAGCCATACAAACCCCAGGCCTGACCCCGGGCCCAGGCAGAAGCATCTGAATAGCCCTGGTGGGTGGTTCTTTTAATTACTTTACCCGTTGTGGAGTCGTAGTCCACCACATGATAAGAACTATAATCGGGGCGAAAATGGTTCTGCATTGTCTTATTGGCATGGCTTACCGCAATGTTGTAATAAGTTTTATCGCCGGTAAGCTTTGAGGCTTCAAACAACAATTCCAGATTAAGCATATTATCAATGATCACCGGATACTCCCATTTTTGTTTGTTATGATCCCAGGAGCGGATGACGCCGGCGGTTTTATTAAAACGTGTACTCAATGTTTTGGCTGCCTGCATCAACACTTCTTTATAATGCTGATCTTTTGTAAGCCGGTAACCATTGCCCACACTGCAATACACTTTAAAGCCCATATCGTGTGTGCCGCCATTCCATTGCTCTTTTTCGATGTTTGCCGTAAAGCTTTCCGCCCGTTTTTTCCATTCCGTGTTTTTGGAATACTCATATAAATACCACAACTCTCCCGGAAAAAACCCTGATGTCCAGTCCCCGGATTTCACCAATCGCAACTGATCTTTTTCAATGGTCCGGGGAGACACCAGCTCCTTCGAGCCATTTTTGGCTTTATCAATTTCGGCCAGCATCACTTTGGTCTGCTGCTCTGCCTCTTGAAATGTTGCCGGAATATTGAGTTGCTGCGCTTGTGCTGCACCGGTAAATAAAAAGACGGCTGCTATTGCAAATATCTTGTTTTTCATTTTTTATTTTTTTATCAATCTTAGTTCCAGCGGGCGCATCAATTCCTGCTTTGTAATAGCGGCGGGTTGCATTAATATCCGGTGCAAACCGGGTTTCAATTTTATACTACCCAATTCCTGGTCTTCAATCGCCTCTCCCTTCGCCGTTGGTTCGATTGCGTCTTTGGCCAGCAGTTTTCCATCCACCAGGATATTGCAGGCACCGCCGGTATTCGTGCCCCGGATCCTTTTGAGCACTACGCGGTATTCCGATTCCTGCTCATTTCTAAAATTCCAGCTAATGGTCTGCGCCGCCGACTTCCAGCCATCTACATAATAACGATCGGTTTTCCCATCTCCAAAACCAAACCCTTTGCCCATTAGCGTAGCATCAAAAGCCAGCATCCGCGTCAGCGGAATATTTGGCGCCAGGTAGCGCACCGAGTCAAATTTTTCCGGTGATGACAGTTCTAACACCACTACCGTGTTGACAGTATCCGGCGCTGTTTTGGGAAGTTCCATAACTACATCTTTTTTATTGAGCCGGCTTATTTTTAAAGTCTTCGATGGATCGGTTAACAGGTAAGCTTTTTTATAAGCAGACAATAATCCGCCCACATACAATTTCCCATCCGCGGGATAATTAAATACATGCAGGTATAACCTTCCAGGTTTTGCTGTACTAACGCCCCAGCTCTGCATGGGCAAAGGAGTAGCATGGGTCCCATAAATACTTTCACCGTTTTTTTGCATCCAGTTGCCAATGCCCTTTAAGATCGCCTGGTCTTCCGGGGCGATTGCGCCGTCGCCCATCGGGCCAATGTTCATCAGCAAATTGCCGCCTTTAGCCGCCGCACTTGCCAGCAACCGGATAAAATGGCCAACAGGCTTATGCGAATGATCAAACTTGCTATACCCATAGCTTTCATTGGTGGTGGGAATCGCTTCCCAATCACCGGTCACGGGATAAAATTCTGCCGGCCGGTCGGCGGTGTTCTTATAATCACCAAAATTATTTTCGGAGTTTCGTACCAGGCGCCCATTCACTACTACGTTGGGGTCGGCTTTACGAATAGCTTCCAGAATGCGGATATTTTCAGACAGCGGCAATTTGTGCGGCGTGTCGAACCACAAAATATCCGGGTGATATTTTTGGATCAGTTCCAGTATCTGGGGAATGGCCTTTTCATTCACATATTTTTGGGCCTTTTTTAATAAGTCCGGATGCAGGTTATACCAGTTCGTGCCCCCTTCCAATTGCAGATCACCGCCGGGGTTTTTATACTCCCAATCATTCCCCGGTGCATCAGGATGCTCCCAGTCGAACGCATGCGAATAATAAAATCCGAATTTCAATCCCTGCTTTTTACAGGCTGCGCGCAAAGCCGCCATCGGATCGGTTTTGAAAGCTGTTTGCGCCGCTATGTTAAAATCGGAAACCTTCGAGGGATACATCGCAAAACCATCGTGATGTTTGGCTGTAATAATGAAGTAGCGCATGCCGGCATTTTTGGCATCGGCGATCCATTCATCGGCATTAAATTTTACCGGGTTAAATTTATGCGCCAGCTCCAGGTATTCCCTGCGTGTAATTTTTTCCTTGCGCATCAGGTGCTCGGCATAGCCACCCACTTTTTTACCTTTCCATTCGCCACCGGCGAGCGAATAAATACCCCAATGTACAAACATCCCAAATTTAGCCTCACGCCACCATTGGATGCGCTGGTCATGATTTTTCATGGATGCGGTCCACCAGCCATTTATGGCGTCATGCACGGCCCTGGCATCGCGCGCATTGCCTTCCTTATTAAACATATCCTTGTCCTCATCACCTTTCACCTGCGCAACGGCGGAAAGGAATGAAGACACACATAAAATAAAAATCGCTATTTTTTTCATTGCCTTTATCTTATTGAGATTCCTCCGCTCATTCCGCTACGCTTCATTCGGTCGGAATGACGATCCTTTTGTAAATTCACTTACTACTATTCTTGTCACCGCTCCATCCATATCAGCGGGTTTCTTACCGGCAGGTTACGGATCACTTCTTCCACTTTGGGAAAATGATTCAATCTTGCCCAGGTGGCCATCCATTGCTGATCATCAAATGCCGCGGCTCCAAACACCAATGCCGGCTGGGCCACGGGCCAATCATTCCAGTACATTACATCCTGTTTGAAAGGCCATTTTGTTTTATCGTTGATATAAGGATACAAATAGGCGATCCCTTTTTTTATGGAACGGCCATCTGCGGTCTGATAATGCCAGAGATCATCCTGCTTTGAAGAAAGGATCTGGCAGAGTGTGACCATCGCATCCAGGTTAAAGAGGGAATAGCCATAAGGCTTGGTCCTAGCCAGTTCTTTTGGAAAGCTGCCATTTTCCGCCATCTGATTAGGAAGCAACACCGTTTTATAGCGGTTGCTGCAAAACGTCATCAGCTTTTTGTCCCCGGTAAACTTTGCAAAGCAGGCTACCTGCATCGTCCAGCAGGTGCCATGGTTATTGGCAGCATTCATTTCATCGATACCATATTTATGTGTTGTTACCCATTGCAGGTATTGTGTAAACCAGTCTTTTATTTTTTGCAATGCGGACCGGTCCATACCCGGTGCATCCTGCATGATATATAAACCCTGCGCCACCTCCATTAGCTGAATGGCATCAATAATACCAATGCCCCGGCCGGTAGCACGACCTTTGATGGCCTGCGCATAGAGCAGGTTTGGGTTCATCAACGTGGCTGTATCTACAAACCACGCCCTGCAATGCTCCATTGCCTTTTTTAAATATTGTTCTTTATGTGTGATGCACCATGCCGAAGCCAACGTACCAACAATGCGACTGAAGCGGATCATCGCCAGGCGATGCGCTACAAAATTATCCGGATTGGACCTACCGTCTTTTTGAATATACGGGCTGTCCGCACTCACCGGGTTAGGCCACCAATAATCTCCTTCGCTAAAAAAATCATGCCGGCCACCCGCACTGCGCGCGCTGGTTTGGGCCGTTACCGTTATGGGTTGTTCCTTCAATGCCTGATCGGCGGCGGCCAACACTTTACTACGCAATACGCTTGTGGTCTGATCGTAAAAGCGTTTCCCTTGGGTCCTTTCCGTTTGCGCTAACGTGGGCAAAACCAACAACGTAAATAGGATCGTCAAAATTTGTTTCATGTTCCAGAGATATTTCGCTCCTACGGAGTTATAGATATTGGGCTCCTACGAAGCTGCCGATATTACGCTCCTATGGAGCGGTCATAAAACGGAATGTTATTTTGTTATAAGACTGAATGGCTTTGTTATGGGCTGCATCCACTGCACCTTTTAATTTCCCCTGTGCATCTTTGCTGATGGTAATAGTGCGCCAGTCGAATGCGCCTTTTTCATAATCCATCGTAACGCCATCATCATCGTACAATTTGTAGGCTCCCGGTTTGCTTCCATATACCCTTATCTCCAGATCCACTTTTTGTCCTTTTTCGGGAGCATGCAGCAGGGGCGGCATCAGGGGTATAATACCGCCATCTTTTACATACACGGGGATCTTATCCAGGCCAGGCGCAACGGTGATGATCTCTCCATCCCCGGCATAAGCGCCCGTATAGAAATCGTACCATTTTCCTTTGGGCAAGATCACTTTTCTTGATTGCTGCCCGGTAAACAAAGGCGCTACCAGCAAATATTCCCCTGCCATATACTGATCCTTTACTTCTTTGGAAACGGCTTCCAGGTAGGGATTATCTTCCAGGTTCTTTTTTACCGTTGTGTTCGTTTTATTTTCAAACCCCGGCTCCAGACTCATGCCGCGAAAAACGGGCGTTCCTTCGTAATGATATTTTGCAAACTCCGAATACCAGTAGGGCATCATACGCATCCGCAACAGGGCGAGTTCTTTTATGGGTGCCGCAACATCTGCATAAGACCAGGGTTTGGTGCCACTGGACCAGGCGTTGATCATGGCCATGGGCGAAAAGATCACGGTCTGAAAACGACGGATCCATTCTTCAGATGTTTTGGAGGCACGGGCTTCGGGCGTCCATAGTACGCCAATATACCCACTATTGATCAGCGCTGTGATAAAATCTTCATGATTATAATAATCATTATAAATAACATAAGGATAGGTATTGGCGCCCGCATTGGAAGCACGTACCAGTCCATAGGTGCGTTCATTTTTTTCTTTGAACATATCTAAACTATACCGCATGGCCAATACCCCATAGGTTTGCCGCATTTGCTCACCGGTGAGCCCACCGGGAAAACGCGCCACATCCGGCCACAGATAATAATCATACCCATCCACCTCATCAATCTTATAACCGCTTACGCCAATGTCCACCTGGTCTTTCTTTAACTGACCAAAGAAGATCTTCCGTGCTTCCGGAATCGTAAAATCCGGCACTTCGCCGGTCCATACCGTATGTGATCCGGTATAAGGAGCAATCTGTTTATAGAAAGAAGCCTGTTTGGAAACATAGGGATTGATCCAGAGATTGAGACGAATATCCTTCTTCAGCATGTCTTTTACAAAACCCGCGGGATCCGGATAGCGCTTTTTATCCCATTCAAATGTTCCAGGGTAAGCGCGGCTTTGCCAGCCGGGCTCCAATCCCACAAAGTCCAGCGGATACCCTTTCAAACGGAACGAATCCACTTCCGCTTTTACTTCATCGGAAGTGAACAGTGATTTAACACGTTGCGTAAAACCCAGCCCCCACCGGGGTGGCAGCGCACCGCCACCGTTAAACAGGTTGTACCGCCGCACCGCATCCAAAGCGGTTGGGCCGGCAAATACGTATATTTCGGTACCGGCAGCAGGCACCAGTATTTCAACGGCATCCGAGTACGGACGCGAGCTCCAGCTTTTATCCTCATTGCGGTTTTTCTCCACCGGCGGATGTTTGCTGTCTTTTCTTACTGCAGTGCCGGCATATACAGTAATATATCGCGCTGTATTAATAAATACGCCGTAACCCGCGCTGGACACATAAAAAGGAACCGGCGCGTGTGTTCTGCCATTATCTTTTCCGCCATAATGGTCCATATGCAATTGCAGGATCTTTCCCCGCTGGTACACGGTCTGAAAATTTAAGCCCAGGCCAAACAATTGCTCCTTTTCCGCCAAAGGAAACCGCAAATACGTTTTTCCATCAGTAAGGGTAGCCTGTATCTCTTCCTGTTTTAACGGAAAAGATGCTTCCCCCATTTTTTGCAAAGCAGCAAGGGAAGGAGTGGATCCGGAGGCCTTTACTAAATCATACTTTTCCGGCTGTCCGGCCACTCCTTTCCACACACCCGGCGCCACCTGCTGCCAGGTAAGTTGCTGGGCGTCTGCCTTACTTAACACAACGAGTAGAAAAAACGTTAGAATTTTTTTATAGATCATAACTAAATTTCAATCGATAATACAATTTCATTGTTTGAAGGTGAATAGTGAATCAATGTCGTTTCCTTAAGCTTTTGGAACGGATCTTTTTCAAAATTGGATTGCTACTATTGTCTTTTCATTTTTATTGATGCCTTCATTTTATTTTGTTTCTTCTCTTACTTTTTTCAGTCGATAAAAAAGTAAGCAAAAAATCTTTTTTCCGCCGGGAGGTGAATTCCACCCCCTGTTTCGCAGCCCGGCTGGGGTGGAATCGGTTAACTCTGCGCTACAGGCCTGGTTTTGGCGCCTTTCTGCTGTTCTGTTTTTAAAAAGCTGCCTGGCGGCGTCAAAACCGCCGTTTCGCTTGATTTGCCCTTTCACTGCCCGGCGTAAATCCTTCTAAGTAACATCCGTATTAAAAAATATCAAAAAAGAACGAACTCTGAATGCTAATAAATATAATGCCCTTCTACATTCCTTATTCAATATTTCTTATTCTACATTCTCCGAAACCCGCCGCTTAAGGAAACGGTATTGAATAGTGAATGGGCAATGGTGAATGCCGCCTGACGATTGACCATTGCCTATTCATTTCTACAAGGGCACGATCGTATATCGTTTTCCTTTTTCCGTTTTAAAGTCGATCGTATACCCCTTTGTCTGATTCACTTCTACCAATCCCTTCCGGGTATTATTATCATAGAAGGTTTTGCCATAATGGGTCAGCAGTGCATTGTCTACAGCACCCGATGCCTCTACTGATTTTATCTCCAGTACTTTTACGGGTTGTAGTGTATGCAGCCTGCAAATGCCTCCTTTTTCAGCATAAATAATCGCTTTGCTTAGCCGGCTGTTGCTCCAATCGATTGATACGTTGAAATCACCCCGGGCTCTGATACCACTGATACTTCCCTTTTTCCATACGGAAGGCAGGGCCGGCAACAGGAACAAATACCCTTCATGACTTTGCAATAATAGTTCCGTCATGCCTGCCGTAGCGCCAAAGTTTCCATCGATCTGAAACGGAGGATGGGCATCAAATAAGTTAGGATAGGCGCCGCCGCCGCCCATTACTGCCCGTTTTTCGCGCGGGTCGATATAATGAAATGCATCACTCAGAATTTTATAGGCATGCTCCCCGTCGTGTAAACGCGCCCACCAGTTTATTTTCCAGGCCATCGACCAACCGGTACTTACATCGCCCCGAAAGATCAATGATTGTTTGGCAGCAGCAGCCAGTTCCGGCGTTTCACTTAGGGTTATCTGGCTCCCCGGATAGAGCCCGAATAAATGCGACAAATGCCGGTGCTGGTCTTTGGGATCGTCCCAGTCCTTAAACCACTCCTGCAACTGGCCATACTGACCAATATGAAAGGGATATAATTTTTCTTTTATCGTAGAAAGCGTTGCCGCAAAAGCGGCGTCGGTTTTTAAAACAGCGGCCGCTTTGATCACATCCGTAAATAATTCCCGGATAATAGACATATCCATCGTACTGGCCATTGCCACTTCATATTCTTTCCCGTTTACCTTCATGGTATTTTCAGGCGACGTGGATGGGTTGGTTACCCAGTAACCAGTAACCGGGTCCTTTACCAGCCAGTGCTGTAAAAACTGTGCTGCGCCTTTCATTAAAGGATAGGCCGTATTCCTGAGGAATGCTTCGTCCCCGGTATATAAATAATGCTCCCACAAATGCGTACTGAACCAGCCGCCGGCCATGGGCCAGCAGGACCAGCGCGTTTTGGCCGAGGGATCCACCCATCCCTGCCCCCCCGGGGGTGATGTCTTTGCCCATATATCAGAATTATGATGCACCGTCCAGCCTTCCTTAATTCCATAATTAACTTTTGCCGTAACCGCACCGTTCACCGCTAACTCCTTCATGAAATCAAACAACGGCTGATGACATTCAGAAAGATTAGTGTTTTCGGCCGGCCAGTAATTCATTTCCGTGTTGATATTAACGGTATAATTACTGCCCCAGGGCGGTTGTACCTGGTCGTTCCAGATGCCCTGTAAATTGGTAGGCTGCGATCCCGGGCGGGAGGCAGCGATCATTAAATAGCGTCCAAACTGGTAATACAGCGTTTGCAAACCAAAATCATCGGGAGCTTTTGTAAATACTTTCAGCCGCTCATTAGTAGGCAGTTTCGCGTTTGCTGACCTGTTCTCAATTGCAAAGGATACCCTGTTGAACAAACGCCGGTAATCGGTTGTATGATTTTGCAAAAGCCGTTCAAACGGCATCACCTGCACCCGCTGCATTGTTGCGGTTGCTTCCACATGCGGATCTTTTCCCTCTTTACCCGGCGATTTATCAAAACCATTAAAACTGGTGGCATTGGTAAGGTAAATGGTAACAGCGTTCGCGTTCGAAACAGTGAGCTGCTCATCGGCCCCGTTTACCGTTCCCTCCTGTGCTATTACTTTAACCTGTACTTCAAAATTCGTTCCTTCCCCATTCCAATCGTCATATACCACCTGCTCTTTTTCGTACGCCCGGTTGGCCACAAATTTTGGTGCCTTGCCTTTCAACAGCAACCCGTTTTTCCCGTTCAAAGCCACTTTATATTTGAGTTTGCTGGAAAGCGCCGCAGTAAAACTGACCGCATTTTTTTTATCGGCTGTAATGCGGATCACCATTGCCTTATCCGGATAACTGATAAACGTTTGACGGGTGTACCGGACCCCGTGCAAGGTATAATTTACAGTAGCTGTGGCGGTATGCAAATCAAGATCGCGATAATAAGCCGAAGCAATTGTATCTGCTCCCTTAAGCTTCAGCCACAGATCGGCCATAGGAAGGTATCGCGCTGAATAAGGACCATGCATTTGTTTCCATACGACAGCGGCACTGTCGTATTGCCCGGCAAAAACCAGTTTACGTACTGCTGCCAGTATCGCAGGACCACCAGGCGTGTTGCCCGGATTAGGTGCGCCCGACCAAAGCGTATTATCATTTAGTTGGAAGCGCTCTGTACCCACGCCTCCAAACACCATTGCCCCGGTTTTGCCATTACCAAGGGGCAGCGCTTCTTCCCATATTGAAGCAGGTTTTGTATACCACAACTTCAATTCCTGTGACGACTGCGACCGCTGCGCTGCTACCACAACACTCATGGAAGACAGTACTACCAGTAATATACTTTTGATCATCATTTTATAAATTTAGAAACACCACCGGGAGCTCTTCTACTTTAGCGCTGGCAACCGATCTGCCCCCATTAGCTTTAATACGGATAATGGCGCGCCCGTTGTATAACTGCACCAGCCTTGATCCGGAGGAAGTACCTAAATCGTCCAGCAAAGTACCCTCTCCTGTTAAACCAAACCGGATCCAGTTGGCTGCATCCAGGCATTGAATATCCTGAGCATCATACAACTTCGCTTCCAGGGTAATTATTCCGCTTTCTTCTTTAACCTTTTCCAACTTTACTTTTGCGGGCCTCCCCCATTGTTGTGTTTGATACGCAAAACTAATAGTATCTTTTACAACCAGGCGCCCCTTCCTGGCAATTACATAAGCGGTATTGGCGCCTTTTTGCAATACTACATTCCAACGCAAGCCGGCCGCCGGAAAGTCCTGGCTGTTGCGTTTTTTAGCTCCCGCCGATTTTCCGTTTATAAACAATTCTGCCTCATCACAATTGGAGTACACTTTGATCATTTTTTCTTCCCCTTCCTTCCCCCATCGTACCGGCCAGCTATGCCCATAAATGTGCGCCATCGGCTTTTGCGCCCAGTAAGACTGAAACACATAGTAAGCTTCTTTCTTTGTGAGATCCCGTTCCACCACGCCTTTCTGATTCATGTAAGGGACGGGGTTATCGGGCCGTATAGGTGTGGAAAAATCTTTAAATACCCATTGCGCGGTACCGGTAAGCCAGGGCATGGTTTCCTGTTCTTTTAAATGCCAGTCCATCAGGTTACAGATATAGGTCTCACTCCAATCGCCGTCCTTTGAAGCCCGCGCCGCCCCTCCGTATAAAGAAGCATCGCCCGAGCGCTCGTCCGCTGCACCCGTAGCCTTGATATTCTGCAATGCTTTATCCGGGTTTTCTGAATGCCGTCCGGCATGGCTGTCGCCACCCCACTCCACATGCAGAAAATGATCTACCGCGTCAAATTCTTTTTTTGTTACCTCTTTATATTCAGTATAAATACCGCGATACCAGCCCGCCCAAATAGAAGGGGAATAGACATCTACAATATCTTTACAAAAATCACAACGGCGTATCGCTGTTTTACGGGAAGCATCCAGAGAATGCGCCAGGGCATTCAGCTCCTTCATATAAGTACGGATCTTTTCTTTGTCAAACTCCGGAAAATCGCCCGGCCAGTCGTTCTCATTCCCCAGCCCCCAGATGATCACAGCGGGATGATTATAATGCTGTTGGATCATATTCATCAGCATCCGTTTTCCCTGTGCCTGGTATACAGCGCCCCCCAGTCCGCCGCGGCACCAGGGAATCTCTTCCCATACCAATATACCCAGGCTGTCGCATAAGTTTAAAATGATGCGGGATTGCTGGTAATGTCCCAGGCGGATAAAGTTCACGCCCATCTCCTTCATTTCGATCATTTCCTGTCGCATCAGGTCTTCTGTCATAGCAGCGGCTACTCCCGCATGGTCTTCATGGCGGTGGGTTCCCCGCAACAATAATCGTTTTCCGTTCAATAAAAACGGACCATGTTTTTGAAACTCAAAACTGCGGAACCCAACGGGTGTAAGGGTTGTATGCGTACCGGCGCTAGTAGTAAGTGTTACTTCCAGTTTATACAAAGAAGGCGTTTCCGGCCCCCATAGTTGAGGGTTCTTCACCGGGAGATCCCCGATGGTGAGCGTGCCGTCAAAAGCCCCCAGTTCTTTTTCTGTTTTTTGAAGCGCTTTACCCTGTGGATCGAACAGCCTCAATTGTATTGTTCCCTTCTTTAACTGACCGGGGTTTGCGATGTTTAGTTTTACATTCAGGTTGCCATTTTTAATACCGGTAACAGTAGGCAAGGCAAAAACCTTATCTACATACGCGGCCGGTTCATATACCAGGTTTACATAACGATACAACCCTCCGTACACATTAAAATCAGAAAGATCGGAGGGCATCATTTCCAGGTCGCGCGAATTATCGCAGCGAATAGAAATGGGAACCTTCCCTTTAAATTGTTTTACCAGGCTATCCTGTTTTTTAAAAGCATTCACCGCGTCGGTAATATCCACCGTCCACTCATCATACCCCCCCACATGCGCGCCTACTTTTGTAGTGTACACATATACTTCCGTTTTTTGCCCGGCGCCTTCAAAATGCAATAGCGTTCTTCCCTTGGCGTAAGGATTCTGAACCCTTAGCTCCGTTTTATACCACATCGGCCCCTGGTAATAATTTACGTCAGGATCCACCGCATCCCGCTCATTCGCGCAATGCGGGAGGGATACTTTTGTCCACAGGGGCAGGGCCTCGGGGTTGCCTTCTTTTACCGGCCGCACGGCTTCCCAAATGCCGCCGAGATCTTCTTTTAGAAATAACCAGCCGGAATTAAGCCTTACTGATTGTTGTCCAAACACCTGAGCACACAAAAAGCATACTATTATGCCCAGTCTGAATTTCATAAATATTTTTTAATTATTATTTATATAATCCACCACGCGGTCCACCACATGTACCGGACCGTTGGTGGAAATGATCCCGGCGGTGCGTGCCTGAACCACTTTTCCGCTTCCGATAAAATCGTTGATGCTGAATTTCATATTCTGGTCATTTACCAGGCTGAAGAACATGACACTCTTGGGATTCTTAGAGTCCGCTCCTTCTGGCAGCATCGTTTTTACCTCTATGGGCGTTGGTCCAACCGTACCGAAGGTATAATCACCATCGACAATTAAATACAGCAACCAGTTCTTTACGGAGTCTTTGGGATAATCTTCCCATTTTTTTGCCGTTACCGCAGGAGCGCCGATGAAATGATAGCCAAAATAACAGTCATTGGTGATCACATTTTTATTTAGCCGCAATATCGCATCATTATGCAGGAAGATAAACGTTTTATTTTTTTGAAGATAAAGACTGGTATCAATTCCTGAATATAAGATCCCCTGGTACATTCTTTTAAAGATCGTATCGGCGGGAGTGGTTCCCAAAGCCCGGTCTTTCAGGAATTGCCAGGCCGATTTATTAATATGCGGATCCAGCACTACCGGTTCAAAGTGCCAGTCGGTCTGGCGTTCCAGCCCAAATAGTTTTTTACAGCCAGTTCCAGCAACCAACAGACATGCAATGCTAAAAATGAATAGTATTTTATAATTTGTTTTCATAATTTTTCTTTTATTATTGTCCACAGGTAATTCTTAATAAGGAGGATTTTGGACCAGCTTGTTATTTGCATCCAGTACATTCCTGTTGATGGGCCATAGAATTGTTCTGGGATCGCCAAATCCTACAGCCGGTGACCCCATTCGTGTCTGTCTATACTTCAGAATAGGGTCCATCACTTCTATTACCTTGTCTGTCCGTTCTAAATCGAACCAGCGTTTTGCCTCCATGTAGAGTTCCAGTTTCCGCTCTGCCAGGATCGCGTTCTCCATTATCGGCTGGTTGTTCAAAGAGTCAGCCCTATACGCTGCCACTCCGGCCCTTGCGCGCACCTGGTTCAACAATTTTAGCGCCGTGGGACGGTCCTCTAACTTGTTGGCAGCTTCGGCTCGGAGTAATAATATATCTGCCCAGCGATAAATGGGAAACAATATGTTTGCCTCCGCCCCGTTTGGATAGAGTTGATTCCCTTTTGCATCTAAATTGGGCGCATAGAATTTTAAAAATTTATCATGGCTCGAATTTTTAAAATCAATTGTCTGCGGCCCCCTGATATCGGCCGGTGTTTTGGTCCAGTAAGTCCAAACAGAGTCCTCTACCTCAAAATCGCTGTTGGTATTGCCGGCTCCTATCAAAGTAGAAACATCTGCACCTCCGTCTAAGGTCCAATCCCAATATACGCTCCATATAGATTCTTTGGTAGCGGTGGGATTAATAAAAAGATTCTTCCAGGTGGCTGTCGGCTCCAGGCTATATTTTTTCAGCGCTACCAGATCATCATACCAGGTTATTGCTGAGGCATAGTCTTTTTTCCACATAGCCACATCCATCAGTAATGAATAAGTAGCTCCGATATTTGCCTCGTACACGTTATTGAGGGAGGGGTTGGACAGGGACGCTGCCAGTTTCAGATCGCGCAAAATAACAGTGTCTATAATAATATCCTTTGAGGTTCTGGCACGATTTGGCTCAATACTAATATCATCGTAAGGCTCTGTCCAAACAGGTACATCCCCCCAAAGACGTATCAGCCAAAAATAGCATAACGCCCTGGTAGTGTAGCATTGCGCCAGGTAATGATTGATTGCTTTTTGATCAATACCTGTTTGATATTTCGCTTTTACAATGGGAATATTCTTTATCCCGAGATTGGCCCGAAGGATCGTTACATAAAAATTTGTCCAGTCAGAACCTGTAATTCCCGCGGCAAGACCATTCATGGCGTAGGAAATATTTCCATATTGCCCTACTCTTACTTCATCAGTACGGGCATCGCCGTAGAGGGTATAGTTATTATCAAAGATAGACTGTATCCCATCGTACATGGCGGCTACTCCTCCCTTAATATCATCTTCCGACTTCCAAAAAACGTCCGCTGCAATTTCCGTCTGGGGTTTTTGATCCAAAAATTTTTTACATCCGGTTAAAGAACAGGCCAGCGCCACAAAAAACAAACCGTAAAATATATTTTTCATATTCATTGCTTTAAAAGTTAAGATTAACACCCAGCCCTATTTCGCGCCTCCGGGGGTAACGGCCATTGTCCTGTCCCATTTGCAGAGGATCGTTCGACGGGAATTCGGGATCAAACCAGCTATAATTGGTCCAGGTAAGTATGTTGGAACCATAGGCATAAACGCTGGCGCCTTTTGTAAATATTTTCTTCGCCCACTGGGGTTTTATGCTATAGGTCAGCCGGGCGTAGGACAGCCTGATAAAGGATCCATCTTCAAGGAACCGGTCGCTCATCCGCATGTTGCCGGTGGTTTGCCTCCTGCTCACTTCCGGAACATTGGTTATATCACCCGGCTTGAACCAGGCGTCATAAATTGTTTGGGGTCGGGGAATAATATGTGTGGTGCCGTAATTGTCGAGTGTCTGAGCTGCATTATTATAAATCTTATTTCCCCAGGTGGTATTAAATGTGAACGAAAGAGAAAATTGTTTGTAAGTAAACGTATTAATAATTGCTGCAAAAAATTTAGGCTGGGCATTCCCTAATATCTGGCGGTCGTTATCATCAATAACACTGTCTTTGGTAATATTATCGAAGATCACATCGCCTCCTCTCAGTTTACTTCCTCTTCCGTACACACTGTGCACTACACCAGTGTAAGGTTGTCCTTTATAAGTATACCCAGTAAATTGGCCTGACCCATCAAATACAGGAGTCAGTTGTTCCCAGTTGTCATTATAAGCATTGGATTGATCGTAAGCATATACGCCAAGTGATTTCCATCCGTAAAAGTCACCCAACTGTCCTCCTTCTCTTATCAGCCATCCGGCGTTACCGCCATCCGAGGCATTTCCTGAAACGAAAGACTCATGATTGTATAATGATTTAACCACTCCCTTATAAGTTGAATAGTTGGCGATCACATTCCAGTTGAAATCTTTTTTGGATATTACGGTTCCGTTTATCTGGAATTCAAATCCTTTTGTCTGGATGCTTCCCAGGTTCACCCGTACACTATTAAACCCTGTTTCTCTTGGCAGCGGCCGGTTATACAACAAGTCTTTGGTAGTTTTATCGTAATAATCAATGGCTACTGTGATCCTGTTCTTAAGGAAACTCAGGTCCAATCCCGCGTTTGCCTGGATCAGGCTCTCCCAGGCCAGCCGGGGGTTACCAAATGAATTTCCGAAGGCAACGCCGGAAACGCCATTATAATAATCGCCGAATCCATAGCGGAGCAACGCGTCGTAATTACCGATACGCTCATTACCCACTTTACCATAGCTAAACCGGAAACGGCCATCTGATAAAATAGATTTTGTTGACTGCATAAATGCTTCGTCAGAAAAACGCCAGCCCACACCGACCGTTGGAAACAGCCCCCAACTGTTGTCCTTTCCAAACCTCGATGATCCGTCATAACGTACCGAACCATTTACGGTGTAACGGCCTTTATAGCTGTATCCCAAACGGCCAAAAACAGAGGCCAGTGAGTTGCCGCTTGCCGTGAACTCTGCAGGTAGAATGATTTGTGCCGAGTTAATAGAAATAATACTTTCTGTAGCATAGTTCCGGGCATCGGTAGAAGTTGCGTTTCTTTGTGATTTTTCCGCGCTAAATCCTGCTGTTGCATTAACGCTATGATCTTTGCCCATCCGGGCGTCGTAGTTTAGGTATGCCTGGTACTGCCATTCGGTAGAACGGTCAAACTCTTCAGAACCATTATTGGTCAAAGGATTGTTAGAGCTTAATATTTTAGGTGAAAAATAAAGGTCGTGCCCCTGGTCAAATAAGAAGGTGAAATTTGTTGTAAAGCGAAGATTCTTTAAGATCGAATATTGTATTTCGTTAAACAACTGCCCATTATACTGGTCTTCAAGATTCACTTCATACAAGGCTACAGACAAGGGATTCCGTCTTCCGCTGACATATCCGGTAAGGCTTCCGTCCGGATAATAGAGCGTAAAGTTAGTAGGTCGCTGAAAGGTCTGATTAATTGTATTGCCTTCATTAATATTGTTCCGTTTACGATACCCGAATTGATACCGGGTAATAAATTTAAATTTCTCAGATGGTGAAAAATCCAGGTTGGTACGGGCCTGTATTTGCTTTCCCCAACTGTTCAGGATCAGCCCCTGATCATTAACATAACGCACATTGGCATAGTAGTTCATGTTTTTGCTGCCCCCGCTGATCCCCAGATCTGCCTGGTCTTTTTTTGCCATGCGGGTCAACGCGTCCTGGTAGTCATTATCTGCATTAAACCCCGGGTTCAGAGAGTCGGCGCTTGTGCCGGCAGTGGAACTGTTAGGGCTTTGTTTTTGTCTGAATAACCGCACTTCGCTGGCGTTCGCCTGCCGCAGTTTATGTGCCAGGAAACCGTAGTTGCGCAAATAACGGAAATCGATCCTGGGCTTTCCTTCGACGCCTTTTTTTGTTGTTATGATGATAACGCCATTTGCAGCGCGGGAACCATAAATAGCAGAAGAGGCGGCATCTTTCAAAATTTCTATTGATTGGATATCATTAGGATTTATATTATTTCCATTAGCGCCCACCACGCCATCAATCACATACAGCGGCTCATTGCCCGCACTGGAAAAAGTGGAGCCTCCGCGAATAGTAACCGAACTTTCGGCACCCGGCTCTCCGGAGTTGTTAATTACCAAAAGGCCGGCAGCCTGCCCCTGAAGCGCATCGGCTATGTTTACGGCCTGCCGTTCTTCAATTTGTTTGGCACTGATGGAAGTAATGGCCCCGGTTACATCTCGTTTCTTTTGTGTACCATAACCAATTACGATCACATCATTAAGATCTGTAGTGGCCTCAAAAAGAACAACATCCACCGTTTTTTTTGTTCCTACCGTCTCTTCCTTCTGTACATATCCTACCGAAGAAAACTCCAGTACGGCATTATTACCCGATACGCGTATAGTGTAGCGTCCCTCTGCATTGGTGTTAGCACCTGTACTGGTGCCTTTAACGATAACGGAAACGCCACTAACAGGGTTACCTTTCGAGTCGGTAACCTTACCTGTCACATTGATATCCTGCGCATACAAAATTCCCGAGCAACAAAACAGGAAAAAACAAAAAGCAATAATTCTGGTTAGGGTCTCCCCTGATTTTTTACAATAATCTTTCATAAAAGCAATTTAAAGTTCAATCGTTTTCACAAGCTGCAATAATAGTACGATCTAAAGTGCGAATATGCCCGCATTTTGGCTCATAATTAAGTAATTTTAGCATCTTACGATAACGTTTTCCCAACAGCGGTTTTTTAGCCGGTTAATCTCTATAAAAAAAGCGTTTCCTTTTCCAAACAGGGAAAATCGTCTTTGAATGTGCTATACCTGTCCTTTATGGTAATATTGTTAACCAGAACGCCAAAAGAACTGCTGACGGATATGCTACTTTACATTACTTTGAAGTTTTAAAATTTAAAGTGATGAAAGCCCTGGCAATAGTATTTATTCTTTTCTGCCTTCCGGCCGGCTTATATGCGCAAACTGCCGCCCTCACCAATAACCGGTATGTGGCTGCGATCAGCCATGATACGGTTTACGTGGTTTCAGGAAACACATTTTCTTTTACAGTTGACACTCCTGAAAACGAGGGGCTGGTCAATACGACGCCAACCGCTGCTGTTTTTCTTTCAGCAGCAAACGCCCAGGAATCTGTTTACACCATAACTGACAAAAATGGGAAAACAAAGCAGAACGAAGTATTGGCCTCCGGCGATAAATTAACCATACAAGACAAAAAAGGAACCGTACGCCCGTTTCAGCTCCTGCTTAAAACAGCAGCCCTGGGCGGGCGCCTGGAGGTACTACAAAAAAGTTATACAAAAAATACCAGGAGCGACCTTCGTTTTGAATATACCGCGGGGCAAAGAAGCCCGGATGCGACGGTGCGTTTATGGCTGCCCGCAGGCGTAAACGTTACTCCTGAAAACACGACCGTAAATATTATCGGACGCGGCGAGGTATTATTAAAAGCGCTGAGCAAACAATCTGTAGGAAGAACCGGAACAAATTATCCTTATAAAAAAACAGGCAGCTTTACAATCTCCGATAACGGCCGTTTACTGATCCTGAAAAACCTGGACCTGCGCCCGGCGAATGGCCCTGACCTGAGTATTGTCATCCATAATGTTACTTTTTCAAACACAGGTGTCTTTTCTATAAAAGCCAATTACACCACTACGGCCCCGGCGGTGCTAACGAGCAGCGACCAGACTAATGCTTTTGTGGTGACCCCTACCCTCTCCGATCTGAAGCGGGTACCGTCCCCGACCTCCCGGTACAGCGAAACGGCAACCCTTTACACCACCACTACACTTACCTGGAGCACTATAGGAACGCCGGGCTTAAAAGTACAGTCATCTGTTGACGACGGAAAGAGCTGGCAGGGTGCCACGGCATCAGTTGATGGATCAAGGGGACGGGCCTTTATATCCGGCTTACAGCCAAATAAAAAATACCTGTTCCGGTTATCGGTTCAAACAGGGCCACAGGCGGGCTTTTCCAATACCGTTTCTTTCTACTCAGGAAAAATAGATATCAAAGATTTTGGCGTTACGGGTAACGGATCCGATGATACCCGGCAAATAAACGAGGCCATCGCTACCATTCATAAAATGGGAGGCGGCACCCTGTTCTTCAGCAAAGGCGTTTATAATGCCCGGACCATTCATTTAATGAGCAATGTTTGGCTTTATATAGATAAAGACGCTACGATACAGGCACTGAAGCGCGGGGATGCGCCGGAGGCCACGTGGTTCAGCGACCGCAAATACCGGTCCGGATTATCACCAACGGATATGGGGCCTTACGAAGATCCAGAAAACTGGACGACCAAACAGGATGTGGGTCATACGTTTTTTCGCAACGCGTTGTTCACTGCCGAAAGAGCCGATAATATAAAAATCATTGGGAATGGTACCCTTACAGGAAAGGGCAACCTGGTAACCAGCGACAAGGTTATGAATAATGCGCCGGATAACCGCAGCGATAAACTATTCTCCTTAAAACTGTGCACCAATATTGAAATAGGAGGCATTTACCGGAAAGAGGATCTTTGGTACGACAGCGCAGCAAACGCTCCCTATTATATAGTAAAAAATAAGGTCCGGGATTTCAATACAGACAATATGCTTCAAATCGATCGCGCCGGTCACTTTGTATTGCTGGCTACGGGAACGGACAACATAAATGTGCACGATACCTATTTTGCAAAACACGAAACATCCAATGCCCGGGACATCTATGATTTTATGAGTTGCAATAACGTAACCGTTACAAATATTTATTCCCGGGTGAGCTCAGACGATATTGTAAAGCCGGGATCCGACTGTTCACTGGGTTTTACACGCCCGGCGAAAAATTATAAGATCAGGAATATAATCGGTGATACGAACTGCAATCTTTTCCAGGTAGGATCGGAAACCGCGGACGACATAACGGATATCTGTGTAGACAATATTTATGTGCTGGGGGCTAATAAGGCGGGCTTCTCCATATCTACCAATGACGGCGGGCATGTTAAGAATATCCATCTTAATTGCGGGGAAACCGGCCCGGTACACCATCGTTCAAAAATGTTCCGCACCTATACGCCGTTCTTTATTTCTATCTCTAACCGGGGACGGGTGTTAGGCGCTACTGCAAAGCGTTTCCGTTTTACTGAAAACGGTCTGGCCCGGGATGAACTGCTGGTTACTAATGTTTCCATTGGCCAGGTAGAAAATATTTTACTGAATGGCGTTGATATTGCCGAAGTATATGCAGGTAGCGCTTTTAGCAGCAAGGACAAGCAATGGCACCCGTTTGACGGAACCCAGGGCACGGCCACCCCGATCGTGGCCGGGTATCAGCTCCCCGAAAATAAGAACGTAAGTGGCGGGCTTGACTTCCGGCTGCCGGATGGCCGGTCGACCGGTTATATTACCAATATTGTTTTTAACGATCTGCGGGTGTTGGTTAAAGGCGGGCACCCCGCTTCAGACAGCACGGCGATCCCGCCGGAACTGGGCGTAGGGCAATACAATGCTTCCAACCTGAAAGTGCAACCTTCCTGGGGCTTCTGGGGGCGTCATATTAAGAACATCGCTATCAAAAATTCCAGCTTTGCTTTTGAAAAGCCGGATGGCCGGTATGCGCTTCTCCTGGATGATGTTCAGAATGCCCGGCTGGAGGGGATTAAGATCCAGGGAAAAACCACCATGCCGCTCATTAATAAAAATACCCGGACCATTACATTAAAATAAGCTATGCCGTCTTTGGTATTGATAATAAACCGAGGCCACGCCTCTTGTATGTTCATGGGAGGGGTGAGTTCTGATCCGGTACGATGACATTCCTTATGCGACAGAAAGTCAGAGACTTATTCATCAGGTAAATCCGGAATTTATTCCGGGTTGAAGAGCTCAGCAGAGAATTAAGTGCCATCGGCACGACCCATTATTTTTTCGCCGTCCGGTATTGGGTCACTTCCTGTTTTAAAACAGATGTGGCTTTATTACCAAAGCTTTTGCGGATATAGGTTAAAACGTCCGCCACCTGCTGATCGGTAAGCATTTTAAAGGGCGGCATGTTATTGGAATAGTATTCCCCGTCGATTTCCACAGGATCCTGGAACCCGTTTCGTACGATCTTAATGAGTTTAGTTTTACTGCCTGATACTCCGGGAGCCCCGGCTAATGGCGGGTTCAGGTTAGGAACGCCGCCTCCATCGGGCTGATGGCAGGATAAGCAGAACTTACGGTAGATCAACTTTCCCCGTGTGAGGGATGTGGTGGGTGTGGTGGCATGATGCGCAGCGACCGGCTTCTTTACTGCCCCTTTTTTTGAGGTTTGAGCAAATCCATTCAGTGAAATCAATACCCAGCCTAAGATAAAGAAACGCCGCATATTATTTTTTATATTCAATTTTATAAATAGTTCCCTTCACATCATCCGTAACATATAAGGCACCATCAGGACCCTGGGCCAATCCACAGGGGCGGTGTTGTGCCTGTCGTGGGGATACTACTTCCGGCACTCCGGAAAAGCCATCAGCAAAAACCTCCCAATCGCCGGAAGGCTTACCGTCTTTGAAAGGCACAAACACTACATAATAGCCCTCCTGCTTTTCGGGCGTCCGGTTCCAGGAACCGTGAAAAGCCACGAATGCGCCATTCTTATATTTTTCCGGAAATTGGTTGCCGGTGTAAAACAACAACCCGTTTGGAGCCAAGTGGCCCGGGAAGGCTACAACGGGGTCAATATACTTCGCGTCGCCTTCCTTTTTACCATCGCCGCCGTATTCGGGCGCCAGTATTTTCTTCTTTTGCAACTGGTCGTAATAAATAAACGGGAACCCCGCATCATCGCCTTTCTTGATCATATACATACATTCAGCCGGGAGCTCCGCCGATTGTTTTTCGGTATAAAGCGCGGGAAATATATCATGCAATTGATCCCGGCCATGCTGCATTACAAAAAGCGTATTGTTTTGGGTATTCCAGTCGAGCCCCACCACATTGCGCAAGCCCGTTGCATAACGCGTTCCCTGCGGGTAAGACTGATCCGGCTTATCGCTGCGGAACTGCCAGATACCGCCGGCGGAATCCAGCAAAGGACATCCCGGTATTCCCATTGATCCCCGTTGCCGGTCTTTTTCCTGGCAGGAATTTAAAGGTGACCCGATATTCACATAAACGTTTCCGTCGTTATCCAGTACAATCGATTTTGTTTCATGCTGCCGTCCCATTTTTAAACCGGTGATGATGCGCTCGGGTTTATCCGGATTGATCACTTCGTTTTTGTCGTTCAACTGGTAACGAAATACTTCCTGGTTAGAGGAGGCATATAAATAACCATTTTTTACATAAATGCCGGTTCCGCCATAATCGCCAAAGCCCCCCGTCACGGTTGCTTTTCCATCGGCATTTTCTTTCAGCTCCACAATACCTTTACCTTTCCAGGGTCGCGCCATTTTTACATAGATCACTCCTCCGGGCAATACCACCAGGTGACGGGCTTTACCGGAGCTATCTATTATCTTTTTTGCCGAAAAGCCGGGAGCCAGCTTCAGACCGGCATTTGCCCCATTTCCACTTTGGGCCGCTGCTGTCAGGCACATCGCGCTAAGCAAAAAAATTAAAACAACCGACCCCATACTATTTTTCATCATAGTTGCTATTGTTAATTAAATAATTATTGTTTGGTCCGGAAAACAGCCGCTACAAATTTGAGTAGTTCTGTTCTCCGGTAAATACTGTTGATCAGCAAACTACTAATCAATGTTGGCAATGCCAGTAGGTAAAGTAACAATAATCAGGCTAAAAACTCCCGTTGGTACATCAATGGGCTTCGCCCTGTAATGACCTTGAAATATTTATGGAAGCTTGTAAAGTTATTAAATCCGCTTTCAAAGCATAGGCGCTTCAGGCAGGTATTGGTCTCGATCAGTAATTTGCAGGCATGGCCCACGCGGAGTTCAATCAGAAACTGAGAGTAGGTCTTCCCGGTGCGTGATTTAAAATAACGGCAAAAGGAATTGGGGCTGATATTGGCCACATCGGCAATTTCCTCCAGGCGTATCTTTCGTTTAAAATTTTTAATAGAATAGTCATAGATAGCCTGGATCCGCTCATTCTCGTCGGAATAATCATCCGGCTTAAACCCGACGGAAGACAATTGCCGGCACTCCGTTTCTCCTGAAATAATGGCCAATGCTTCAAACATCAATAAAATGCGCAGGCTCCCTTCCGCTCCCGAAAGGCGCTCCAGTATTTTTGCCACTTTAAGCCGGGCCTTGCCTTCTATTTGCAGGCCCCGTTTGGCGCGCTCCAGCACATCCTTTATTCCGCGGTTCTCGGGCAGGTTCAGGAATCCGTTGCCCAGGAAGTTCTCCGAAAAATGCGCTACGCGCACGTCTGTCTTTTTCAGAGGGTCCTCCTCAAAAAAAGTATCTTCAAATTTCCAGTAATGCGGCAGGTTGGGCCCTACCAATACCACATTGCCGCTTTCAAACTTCGAAATGCTGTCTCCGATAAATTGAGTTCCCTCCCCGCATTTAAAATAAATTAATTCCAGCTCGGCATGTAAATGCCAATGATTGTTTACGTGTGGCTCAGAATCTTTTCTCAAGCTAAATGATCGCAGCGGCTCTGTAGCAACTTTAAGTATTTGAGGTTTCATGGAATTATCTTTTCAAGCAATTATCTAATAACACAAGCGTCAATGTAAAAATATTGTTAACAGAATCTCAATGAAAAAAAAGTTACGCAAACGTTTGCACAAACAGGCCTTTTTGGCCTGAAATCGCCTTTTTCATAATTTAATTAAATATATTCTGTATATGTAAATAATTAATATAAATACAAATAGAAAACTTAGGAGTTTAAGAAAACCTTTTCGTAGATTTTTTTTCGGAAAAGCAGTATTTATCCCGCAAAAACGGCCTTTTTTTCATAGAAAATGTCGTTAAAATTAATGTAATTTTGACAATTATACGCGGTTTTATTCAGATGTATAACATGCCCGTTTTCTCACAAAAAGCCCCGGTGGTTAGCTAACTATTTTATCTTCCGGCGGTACTATTTGCCAATGTCTTCTTCAGGCCCGACATTGCCCTTTTTTTTTGGTACAAGTCTGATGGAGTTATAGCGTATTCAAAAAATTCAAACAGTGGCAATACAAACATGCAGTTTCTTATTCTTTAAGTAGCACCGCCCCGGCGGGAACGTCGGCGCCCTGCTGCAGTTTGGATTTCGCTTTTGACAAATCACCTCCCTCCACTTTTATATTCCGGGTATTGCGCCCTTCCACTGCTGCAAATGCTGTTACGGTATCCAAAACCCTGGGTGTGGCCACCAGTACATCCGCACTGTTTCTAAAACGCAGCACCTTGCTCCCCTGCCTTCCCTGGGTGCTCAACAGGGCAATAACGGCATGCTCCACATTGTCCAGCATCACTGCGGGCCGTGCATCCGCTGCTGCGAGTTTTAACCGCAGGTTATTTACCGAAAGTCCTTTTACGTTCCTGGCAAAAAGCGCATAAGCGGGCGGTGTTCCGATTTCAAAATATTCACCCGCCACCTTTGGCACTTCAGCAACCGCCTCGGCCGCTGTTCCGCCGCCGGGGAAGGTGATATGAATATCCTGAAAAGAAATATCCTCCATGTAATTATTATCAAAAGCGTTTAAAACAATGCAGGAGCGCAGTTCACCTGAACGGTAGGCGCTTTGAAAAGCTGAGTCGGGCAGCGGCTGCGGCGTTACAACCGTTGCCTGGATATTATTGAATGCCACCCGCTTTAAAACGCCCGCCGGAAGATTGTCGCCGGTAACGCTGGATGATTTCCGTTCACTGATACCAATATGAATGGGCCCTGTAACATTCTTCATAATAAGATTAGAAAAAGTCAGGTCTTCAAACCGGGAACCACGGCTGCAATAGATCTTTATAGGACAGCCATAGGTTTCATAAATCGTGCAATTGGTTATAGTAACATTTTGCACAAACCCGCCGCCAAAGCGGAATACAGACCAACGAGTACTAAAAGTACTATCGCTGACGGTCACGTACTGGCAACTGCCGAACAAGGCGCAGGCATCATCCTGGGTACGTACGTCACAGGCATGAACGTGCACATATCTGCAACTGATAAAATGAAACCCGTCATTGTTATGAATGACGCGCCCTTTAATGCGGAGCCCGGAAAATTTCAGGTATTCGCTTTGTATCATCCTTATGGAATGATACGCACTATCCTTCAAAAAAATATCGTTTACCTGAACATTCGTGCATTTGTAAAATAAGATATGATAAGGGCGTTGCGCCCCCGATATTCCGGCAGGTGATGGTGCTCCTTTTGAAGGGCTGCGGAACTGAGCGCCGTTTCCGTCAATGGTGCCCATGCCTTCTATGCCGATATTTTCTGCGTTCACAGCATACAGGAGCCCTACATTGCCATCCACCAGTGTTGAATCTCCGTGTAACGGAATTTCAGCAGCGGCAAAATATTGTTTACCGTCTGTTGTCCCCAGCAGCGTTGCCTGTGCGCTCAGGTAAAGCGTTACATTACTCTTTAATTGCAGGGTTCCGGATACAAATATTCCCGGAGGAAAAAAAACGGTTCCCCCTTTATTTCTATTGCAGGTATCAATAGCGGTCTGGATGGCTTTTGTATCCAGTGTTTTTCCATCGCCTTTTGCTCCAAAGGCTTTCACATTATAAATACCAACTGCATTTTCCGGATCGGCCGGGGCTGGTTCGGCGGCGCCGGCGGATGCTGTTTTAAACAGGCCGGTACCTGCGGCTAAAGCCGCTGCTTTTGTGAGCCAGTTTCTTCTTGAAAGCATATACTATTTTAAATTTATTAGCAGAAGCATGTACCCCAAGTGCCCATCAGTTTTTTACTTCCGTTATTTCGACAACAGTACTGGTGAGCGATTGCAATTTTCCCGGAGCCAGGTTCAGACCCACTTCCATAAGATAGGCCCCTGAAAATATATTTCCATTTTCAGCCAGCAAAGATTTAGTTCCCGGGAATAAATTAATTTCTTTGATCCGATATTGCTTACCCGCATCCAGTCCCTGCAACAATACTTTTGAAAAGCTATCCTTCTTTCTAAGATTCAGGAAATAATTAAACAGAACCGACCGGGTTTTATCTTCATTCACGTACATAACAACGGCACGGTTTTCATCATAGGGTGAGATCAGCCGGTAGAGATCGCCTTTCCAGATAACATTGCTGATATCCTTATATGTTTTTACCGCTGCCTTACTAAACTCCAGTTCCTGCGGAGTAAAATTATTTATGCGGATATCATAACCCATTTTTCCCATCATGGCCACATCTGTTTTAAATTTCAGCGACTGTTTGCCCATGCCGGTAACATGCGCTGCAATTGTATTTGCCGGAAAAAAATAAGAATATCCCCACTGGATGAAGATCCGTTCCAACGCATCGGTATTATCGCTGGGCCAAAATTCAGTAAAATATTCCAGCGCCTTATAATCCGTGCGTCCACCGCCACCCGCACATAACATGATCGGAAGGTGCGGATATTTTTCGCGAATGCGTTTCATAACCGCATAAAATCCCTTTGTATAGTTGATATACAAATGCGACTGCCGTTCTTTTAAATAAACAGAATACGCATTCGTCATGCTCCTGTTGCAATCCCATTTTATAAAAGCGATGCCGGGTGCCGTCTTCATTAATTGATCCACCGTATTAAACACGAAGTCCTGCACTTTCGGATTGGTGAGATCCAATACTAACTGGTTCCTTCCATAGCTCTCCGGCCGGTTGGGCAATTTCAAAATCCAGTCCGGATGTTTTTCATAAAGCTCGCTTTTAGGGTTTACCATTTCCGGTTCCAGCCAGATACCGAATTTTATATTACGGGCATCCGCTTCCTTTACCAGCTTTGCCAATCCGTTGGGCAGTTTTGAGCGGTCGGGCTGCCAATCGCCCAGACCCGCCTTGTCATTGTTCCTTGGATATTTATTCCCGAACCAACCATCGTCCAGCAAAAACAGGTCTACCCCTAAACCCTTCGCTTCATCAAACAATTCCACCAATCGCTGTTCGTTAAAGTTGGTATGTGTGGCTTCCCAATTATTTAAGAGTGTCATGCGGGGCGCATTACCATCGAGCAAGGCCTCCTTCCGCACCCATTTGTGCAGGTTGCGGCTGGCCTGCCCCTTTCCTTTATCCGAATAGGTAAACACAAATCCGGGCGTTTCAAAAATTTCATTCGGGTTGAGATAATATTCCGATGCAAAGGGGTTGATCCCTGCCAGGATGCGCAACCCGTTTTTCTGATCCACTTCAAAAGTATATTTAAAATTACCCGTCCACCCCAGGGTACCGGCAATTAATTTTCCTTCTGTTTCAGTAGAAGGCTTATCTAATGAAACAAAGAAGGTCTGTGTCTGGTAGAAGTTCGTACGGGTGCCCAGTTTGCTTTCAATGCTCTTGATCCCGTTCTGGAGTTGCTCTTCTTTCATTTGCACCTCGCGCGCCCAGTCGCCGTGAAATTGGGTAAGCCAGTATTCATTAGCATTAAAATGCAGCAGGGAGGAGGCATATTGCGTCAGCAGCACCGGCTTCTTTTCCTGGTGCCGGATCTCCGTCCAGGTTTTGATCACATCTTCATCAATATAGGCGTTAAAATGAAGGATAACATAAAACGGATAAACAGGATCTTTCAAACGAATTTGCGTGTGTACGCTATTTGCCTCCTTCGTTTGCTTATAATCTTCAAACTGCAGGTCCAGCGAGGGATTGCCATCATTATGCACCGCCCGTATCGCTGGTTCAAACTGATTTTCCATACCCGCCGTCAGGTAAATCTCCCGGCCGCTGTTCAATGTTGCATAATCTGCTTTTACAAGTTTCTCTCCGATATATACCTGGATCACTTTTTTATCCTTGCCCACCTTGTAGACAAGAGCTGTGTTCTTTGTTTCAATAAATATTTTATCCGGCTGGGATTTCCCCGCAAAGGATACAAACAGAAAAATAAGAATATAAAAAAAGGATTTCATTTTATTTGTAATGGTCTTCATATAAGAAAAAGAGTATCGTTGTAATGATTGTTTGGCAAGAGGGAAGTGGCGAGTAGTCAATAGGGGCAACCGGTTCCTTCCCACTAGCTACTCGCTACTTTCTACTCCCTTATAACTGAATAGCTATCGTTTTACCTTCCTTAACTGCGTAAGTTTTATCTTTCCCATCGCCGGAAACCTTCACCGTCAGGTAGCTGCCCTTTTTTCTTACCACTTCTATATTGAACACCGTTCCAAATGCATGAATATTTTTCAACCGCATATAATTCCATGCTGCCGGCAGGTTGGGCGTAAAATTAAAGGACCGGAAACCTGTAGGACGCATCCCTAATACTCCTTCGGTAAAAATGCGGCAATACAGTCCGCTTTCTGCCGACAGGTGCCGCTGGTTCCCCTCGGGGTAAGCTTCTACTGCATAAGGTACATGCTCGCCCAGCAAACGCCTTTCTGAATAATATTTCAGAAAATCATAAGCCTTGGTTGTTTCACCTGCTGCAAATGCCCCGCGCAACCCATACAGTGTGGCTCTGTCCCAAAACGTTTTATTTCCGGCAAGGGAAGCCAGCCCGTCGGCAGTCCACAGGCGTTCCGAAAACAGGGCATCGATCGTTCCCTGCTTCCTGTCAAAGAGATCCATTACCAATGGTGTGGCAATCCAGGCGCGCAGGGTATCATTTCCTTTATAGTAACGATAGGTTTTAAATCCTTCCACCGTAGCACCAAAATATTTTTCAATATTGATACGCATCTGTGCGGCCTGATCGGTATAGCCTTTTACCTGCGCAGCGGGCTTCCCCAGGGCCTTTGCCAGCATTGCGGCAGACACCAATCCATCATAATATAAACAACTCGTATTCAAATTTGCATTGCCCGAAGGAAACCGTCCCTCCAGTTCATCCCTGTTGCTCCACACCACGCCTTCATCATTAATTTTTCGCTTGCAATACTCCAGGCACCATTCGATCAGCGGCCATAATACTCTTGCAGAATCAGCGCTACCGTTGGCTAGTGCAAAGCGACCGGCGCCATAGGCGATCATAGCCATATCGCCACGGTCTCCGGCTCCGTGCCAGGTGCCCCGGCCCTCGTCAATAATGGAGCTGGGTATGGGCTTATACTCAGGGTTCATATAACCGGCAAACAAACGGTAGGCGTTCATGGCAGACTTTGTTCCGATCTTATCGCCCAGGAATGCAAAAAAAGGATTGACATATTCCGCCTGGTCATTAGCCCATATGGCGGCGTAGTACCGCAGGCCGCCAGGACTGTGCATGAATCCGCCTTTTGTATTATAGATACTTTCGGTGCCTCTTATCTTGGCAAAATAAAACATAGTGTTCAATACACGGTCCGGTGTTTCCAGTTGCAGCAGCGAGGTAATTTCCTTTACTCTTTCCTGCCTCGCCGCTTCTTCCTTATTTATATTTACATCCATCAGCGGCGTAGCAGCCCCGGCAATGGCCTGGTAGCTGATACCAAATACCACAGAATCTCCGGGGGCAACGGTTTTCAGCCCGTCACCAACGGTGGCAACAATAAAGCGCAGCGGTCCTTCGCTAGCCCGTTCGGGAGCAGGCCGCACCTCCCGCCGCATATATTCCATTTCTATTTTTGCCGCCTGGCTTCCCTTATTAATAAAGACTAATTTTTCAACAGCAAGCGCTTTATCTACCGAGGGGAAAAACGATCTTTTTAAGATAATGGACCCATCCTTGCCGATCGAGCTCTCTGCGGTAAGCATACCATCAAACCGGATCGTTGCTGTTTTTTCCGGCTGATCTTCCATAACGGTGGCATTATACACACCCTTTTTCATCAGTTTATCATTCAGCAAAATCCGGGGCAGGTTTTCATCATCCACACTATACATCATGGAAGATATGGTTCTGGCCGGCAACAGGCGAAAAGTGGGATAAACAAAAGTCCGTACATAGGAAGGTTTCTTTGATTCATCCACTCCGTATTGCAACCAAAGGGAAACTTTCTGTCCGCTCATTTCAATATGATCTTCGTGTGGAAGACGGTCTTTTACCTGCCAAAGGATACTTCCGTCCTGTTGTATAGCCCAACGGTCCTGCACCGGGGTTGCTTGCTGCGCATTGGCATTTGTAAAAAATGCCAATGCTGTACTAATAGCCAAATAATATTTCTTCATTATAGATGCGTTCAATAAATAACATTTACACAACTCAAACATATGATATCACCGTAAAAAATACAATTATAAATCCTTAGGCTACCACCCCGGGTTCTGCGGATAAGGGTCGCCGGTAATAGTCGCATCAATCTGTGCCTGTGGAATGGGCCGCAGGATGTGTTTGTCGATAATATTGGGCGCCGCTTCAGGATTATGAAGCCGTACCCGTTCCAAAAGTTTACCAGTCCGCACCAGGTCCCACCAACGCACCATTTCACCACATAATTCGCGGGAGCGCTCATCCAGGATAAAATTTAGTGAAATATCTGCTGCCGTTATATCCATCAGTTGTGGATTAGCACCGGTAGCCGCTGCGCGTTCCCGCAAGAGGTTCAGATACTTTACGGCATTGGGAACATCGCCATCCATAAATGCCGCCTCTGCTGCAACGAGGTAGGTTTCCGCCAGTCTGAAAACAATCACCGGTCGTACCGAGGGATCATTTAAGTTGGCCCGCTTGGTATCAAAATATTTTTTCATTGCAGGCGAAAGATTATTCGCGTATTTACGTGGAGGCATCAGCAAATATTTCGCGGCTTTTATCTGGGCATCTGAAGCATCCACACCCGGCATGTAAATAGCCGTATCGCCAAAAGCAAATTTGGGCTGCCCCGAAACTGCGCCCGCCGGCGCTCCTGCCGGAAGCGGGTTGGGCCAAACGGGATACCCTTTGGGATCGGGATTATTGGCATACCAAACTGTTTGAAATGTTTTACTATAGCGGCTGTCAATAACTTTTTCTTTATAAACAGTATCTGTAAGCCATCTTGTGGGTATGCACCGGATATATGGTCTGCCGTAATCCATACTGCGCACCATTCCGGGTTGCTTTTCATACTGAGGCACCCACATATGATTTAAAACATTATCTGCGCTGAAGTTGGATATACCGCTGTTGTTGGGCCCGTTATAAGCCAGGTTGGACGTATGCTGCACGGACCAGAGCACTTCCGCATTGTCTTCATTTCCCTCGGCAAACACTTTTCCAAAATCCGGCAGCAGCCCTAACCCAATAGACGCACTTCCGCTGATCAGATCTGTTGCGGTAAGGTAGGCGTTGTGGTAGTCATCAGGCTTTTTCGCAGCCGATCCTGCGCGCGCCAGGTATACTTTTGCCAGTACATGTTTGGCTGCAGCCGCGGTAGCCTTCCCCGGCAACACCCCGGTACTTTTGGGGCTCGCGGGCAGTATGGCAATCGCCGCCTTCAGGTCCTCAATGATAAAATCATACATATCTGCCAAACTACTCCTTGTTGCGGATGTTGTGGGCGTTGCCTGAAAATCCTTATTGAGCGTTACCCCGCCGTAGAATTGCACCAGTATGAAATAATAATTGGCGCGCAGGAATTTCACCTCACCAATAAGTTTATCTTTTGCAGCCTGCGGCAGGTCTACTTTAGCTGCATTATCAATAAGTCCGTTACAGGTATTTATAAAAGTGTATGCAGCCTTCCAGATATTGGCAACCGATCCATTGGTGGAGGTGTAATTGCTGCTGTACAGGTTAATATCGCTGTTGCCATCGATCCCCCGCATAAACTCATCCGTTCCGATACAGGTCATGGTAAACAGATCCTGTGCGCCCCAGAAATTACGCATACCCGCATAAGCCGCGTCCACACCCTGCTGGAAGCCCTGTGTGGTGGAGAAAAAATCAGGCACCAGGGTGGCCTTCGGGTCCTCTACTAAAAATTTGCTGCATCCGGACAGCGCCATTATTATCGTAAAGAAAAATATAATTCGTTTCATGTGTCTATTTTTAAAAGGTAACATTTACTCCAAGGATCATTGATCGTACAGGTGGCGTGTCAATGCCTACTGTTCCCGCGCCTTCAGGATCCAACCCTCCCGCTTTCCGGTAGGGTGCATAGAGTATAAATGGATCCGAGGCTGTAACATAAGCGCGGAACGCCTTTAATCCTAACTGGCTTACCCATCGCGCGGGAAGCGTATATCCAAGGCTTAGTGTACGGATCTTGATAAAGCTTCCGTCAAAATAGCCCAGCAGGGACCGGTAGGCCGGGTTGGTGGTGGCAGCATTGGGTTTGGGAAATTGATTCTGGTGATTATCGGGCGTCCAGTAATCTACCTGCATATTATTGTAAGTGCCCTGGTAAGTGTTCACAAAATTTCCCCCGTACAGACTGCTGTTCATCATAAAGCCCATTCTCGCAAAAGCCACAACAGTAAAATCAAAGCCTTTAAAAGCGATGCGTTGCGTAGTACCTCCCTGCCATTTAGGCTGGCTGGTGCCTACGATGATCCGGTCGTAGGTTGCGTCAATTTTTCCGTCGGGCACGCCCTGGGGCCCACTCACATCCGCAACTTTAATAGTACCGATCACAGAAGACGTTCCCGTAAGGGTTAACCCTAATGATTTGGCCAGCGCAGAATCTGCTGAGGTATTCTGCCAGATCCCTAATCGCTTATAATCATAAAATACATCAATGGGACTGCCAACAAACCATCCATTGCCTACATCGCTCAACACGCCATTGGCCAGTTGTTTAATAACACCTCGGTTGATTGAAAAATTAAAATCGCTGGACCAGGAAAAACCCTGTTCCCGCTTCGCCTGGATATTTTCTGTATGCAGGGTGATCTCCATCCCTTTATTTTCTGTTTTGCCAATATTGGTTACTATTTTATTAGGGATACCGGAGGTTGGAGGCAGTGTTTGCGGTAACAACAAGGAATTGGTGTATTGATGATACAATTCAATGGAGCCGCTGACCCTGTCCTTAAGTACGCTAAAGTCTATCCCGATATTAGCCGTTGCCGTATTCTCCCAGGTCAGCTTTGGATTGGGCGCGTTGGAAGGATACACACCGGTGGTAGTAGTACTTCCGTAATTGTACACTAGCGGAGACAAAGACCCCAGCGTCTGGTAGGGATCAATAGCGGTATTACCCACCATTCCATATCCGGCCCTCAGTTTCAGGCTTGAGAATATTTCGGATCCTTTTAAGAATTTTTCATTCCCTAAGTTCCATGCCGCAGAAGCAGATGGAAAAACGTGATACTTATTACCCGGAGCCAGGCGGGAAGAGCCGTCCGACCGCATAGTAAGCGTAAGCAGGTAACGGTTATCAAAGCCATAGTTCAATCTTCCCATATAGGATAAAATATCCCATTTTGAATAAGCGCCCTTACCCGTCAGATTAGAGCCATACACGGGATTATAGAAGGCCAGGTAGTCCGCAGAAATATCTGTATTGTCAAATTGATTCGACTGGCTTTGCGATTGCTGCAAACTGTAAAGGCCTGTGAAATTTATATGATGTTTTGCTGCAAACGTTTTTTCATATACCAGTAAATTTTCTATCGTGTAGTCGGTGCTCAATGCCGTTCTGTTAGAGGAGGTGGAGGGCTTACCCAGGTTATAAGTCGTTTTGCTGGCATAGAAATTACCATACACATCACTGCGTATCTCGGCTCCTGCATTCAGACGATACTTCAGTCCGTCCAGCAGATTGATCTCACCATAAAACGTAGTAAAAGTCCCCAACCGTTTCCGGGTTTCCACCACTGCATTCTTTTCAAAATCCGCCAAAGGGTTCCACACCTGGCTGGCGCTGCCCGGAACAAAATTGTTGAGCACGGCTCCTGTTGAATCAAAAGGCGATACCAGGGGACTTGCCCGTAACGCCTGCGCCATCGGGTTGGCGCTTTCTCCTTTTCGGGTTGAAAAATTATTTAATGAGCTCAACCCGATTTTAATGCGTTTGCCTAATTTTTGGTCCACACTAATTTTGACAGAATAGCGCTCAAACGATTGTCCCGGATAAATCCCGGTTTGATTAAAGTACCCTCCTGAAACAGCATACTGGGTTTTATCTGTCCCCGCTGATACGCCTACCTGGTGATCCGTAATGATCCCCGTTTTGTAGATGTATTGTTGCCAGTTAGTGCTTCTTCCGGTTTTAACCCCTTCTACTTCTGCCGGGTCAAATACGCCGTTTGTAAGAAAAAGCGGATCATCCAACCCTGTATATTTACCGGGGTTGGCATTAATATTCGCCCATTTTTTTAATGTGGCAAATTCCTGTCCATTCATAACAGGAAATTCATCGGTTATTTTAGAAGTGCCTATATAACCGCTATAGGTAACCACAGGCGTTGATCCTGCTTTACCTCGTTTTGTGGTGATCAATAATACGCCATTTGCTCCGCGCGATCCGTAAATAGACGTGGCGGAGGCATCTTTTAATATTTCAACAGATACCACATCATCCTGGTTCAGATCTGCTATACTACCATTAAACGGGACGCCATCTACTACGATCAACGGGCTGTTAGAAGCACCCAGTGAGCGGGAGCCCCGGATCAGTATACTGGGCGTTGCACCGGGCTTGCTGTTGGCGCCGCTTCGCTGAATATCCACTCCCGCTGCCTGTCCCTGCAAAGCATTGCTAAGGTTGGAGGCAGGAACATTTTTAATGGCCTGCTCGCTTACGGAGGCAATGGCGCCGGTGATATCCCTTTTTCGCTGGGTTCCGTAGCCCACCACAATCACTTCATCTCCAGTTTTAATATTTGTTTGCAGAACGATACTAAGGGGCTCCGGCCCGGTTACGCTTACTTCCTGTTGCAAAAAGCCCACGCCGGAAAAGACCAGCACCGCTTTACTGTTCGCAACCTCAATGCTAAATCTTCCATTGGCATCCGTCGTTGTTCCACGCGTGGTGCCTTTCTCTATAATGTTGATCCCTGTTAACGGCTTGCCGCTTTCATCCGTAACCGTCCCTTCTACGTGAATTGCCGCCGGTATCGCATTGCCATTAAGGTTTATAACAGCCATCCCGGCCTGCAGGTCCTTTGCCCAAACCAACGCCGGGCATAGCAGGATGACCAAAGCAATTGTCCATAATCGTTTATTCATGTGTATTCGTTTTAGGAGAGACTAAAAGCTAAACAGGCTTAGAAGCCGGAACGTCGTTGAGGCGGTACGTTTGAGGCAAGTGAAAAATAAGCCTTTCATGTCTTCCCGCTCTTCCGGGTAGCCATTGGCTCACGACGTTCTGGACAAACGTTTAAAATAAAAGCATTATCTGTTCATTTCAGCAGGGCCGTAGCACACCAGAGTAAAGGCGCCTGGCCATGCAAATCACCGGTAATACGCTTCCGGTTGAGATAATATTGATGGTCATTTTTCATATTAGTGCCTTCACACACTTCCGTAATGTCATTATCTGCATTGATGTATTTGATCAATGAGAGCCAGGCTTTACGTGCCGCGGGAGCGTACGTGGCTTTGTTAAGCCAGCCTTCTTTTACGCCGGTAATAAATGCGAAAGTGAACATACCGGTACAAGAGGTTTCTTTCCAGGAAGTGGGGTCGTCAATGAGTTGCCGCCACATACCATCTTCGGCCTGGTGCTTTAATAAGGTAGCCATCATTTTTTTATAGCCTTCCATAATGCGGGACCGGTTGGGATTATCCTTCGGCAGCGAGCGCAATAATTCGCTCATCCCCGCAGCCATCCAGCCATCGCCCCTGCCCCAGAAATAGGGTACACCCGGCGCATGATAAAATAAACCATTGGGTTGTTGCAGGGAATCCAGATAGAAAACCATCTCTTTAGCTGCTTTATCAATATACATACGGTCCCCGGTTGCCCTGTATGCCTGCGACTGAACAGCGGTGATCATGAACATGTCATCAATCCACAACCGCGTTTGCCAGCTCAATCCTTTATCATAAAAACGATGCGAATCGGGGGTTACCATTTTCCCTTCTGGTGGGCCCCACTGCTTATCCGCCATCCGTTTGCCAATAGCCAGGTAACGGGGGTCTTTCGTTTGTATATACAATTCAAAAGGAACTGCACCAAACACGGTGCGATCCACATGATCCGGCGTTGGGATCAACGTATCCCTGCTGCCCAGCAGTGGATCAAAACGCGCTACCAGTTGTTTGGTAAACGCGGTATTACCCGTTACTTTGGCAAAGGTTAACGCTCCGTACCAGGTGCAGGTTTCGGGGTAGGTGATCATTTTTGGCGGGCCCGGCCGGTTAAAATTCGTATGCGGTGTTGCAATAAATCTTGACGTGATCCTATCGCCTATCTCTTTTGGTGATGCGCCCTCCGGCCAGTTTTTGAATTGGGGAACAGTTGTCTGTGCAGGAGCCGCTACCACTTCAAATAACACAGCTCCGATCATCAATGCTTTTACTATTCGCATATAACCGCGTTTAAAATTTCAATCTTCATTATTTACTCAGGACCACACTCCCGGTCCACATTCCCTTCAATACAAGTTGCCAAGCAAATGGCCTGCCGGTGATCAAATACAATACTAATGATTAAAAACAGCGGCGCAATTTGGCATATTATCCGTTTATTAAACAATTCCGGCAGAAAGCTGCGGATGGATCCCGAAAGTGTTCCATTACGATAAGGAGTTTATAACGCCAAACAGCGGGATATACCCGCTGTCTGACATATGAACAAGAGTTCTGTTATTTATTTTACGGCGTTACGGTTTTATAATCGGTATAAAACGTGTCGATTGCTGTTTTTGTTGGTGCAAATCCGGTGCGGAACTTAAAAGAGGTTCCGGGTTTATAACCGGTGATCGTATCTGCCGTTGCAAAACCGATAGGATTCCCTCTTTCCGAGAGCAGCCCCTTGAGATACAGGGTTACCAGTTGATCGGTACTGTTGGTGTACTGTAGTTCCACTACCACGGCCTGCTGGCCGGCGCCAAACCAACTCAGATAAACCGTTTTCCCGTCTTTTGATTTCGTAACCCCTTTAAGCGAGCGATTGAATATCGACTGGGCATAAGTATCCCCATAAGACGCTGCTGTTACTTCGGATTTTACAGAAGAATGTCCAACGCCATCATAGGCGAAGACCTGAAAGGCATACAAACCTTCGGGCAATTTATTAACCATTGCATTGATCGTATCCACGCCGGCACTTCTTGTTACGGGGATGACCAAAGAATCGGTTTTATTATTCCAGAAAACCTTGCACTGCACAATCTTGGGATCCGACACAAGCATCCATCGGAGCAATACCCGGTTATCTCCTGAAAAAGCCGTCAGCGAATCGGGTCTGCCGGAATAAACGATCTCCCCGTTCTTTACAAAATCCGCATAGTTGCTATTCATCTTCCCACAGGAAAAAAGCATTGTAAGGAATAGCGCGCCTCCCAGCAAGCAGGGAGCACAATAGTTCGATAAATTATATTTCATCCTCATTGTTACGGTTATTTTTATTTAAGCTGTCCCCAAATAGACAATTCAAAAACGTGAAAGAATCCTGTTCGGCCGGTAATAGCGCTCCAGCAGTCAACATTTTTCCAGGCAATGTAACGAACAGCAGGTGCATTTTCAGGAAAGTCATACTCCTGGCCACTCTTAGCCAGATCAACGTCTTCGTTTGAGTTCTGGCCTTCCGGTAAACCGGAGGGTTTTACCATGATCTGGTGATCCAGCAACACCCAACTGTTCACATCATTAGGCGTATTCGTGCCCCATATTTCCCATTCATGCGGGTTTCCATGCCCCCACTCAAATCCTCCGGTCCGTTGCCAGATCTTGTAGCGGCTGAACCGGGCTTTCACCCCCAGGTCAATGGGGATCCAAATGGGCTGATCTACGTTCTGTTTGGTATGGAACATCGACGAAGTATTGCCATCATACAGATTTTTCATGGGATAGCTGCTCGAATAATCAACCGCTTCGATCATTGCGGCGCCGGACTGCGGAAGGGGCTCCCGCTGCGGGATCGGGTATTTCTTTCTAATGTCTTTAAATAAGGACTTGTCCAGGAGCACCTCATAAATGGGCTTTAGCTGAAACGCCATAGTATCGGAAAGGTTATTCCAGCGGTCTCTTACCACCAAAGCAAAATCCTGCAACGTAGAGTCCTGGCCCCTAACTTTAAACAGGCCCGCGGGCAATGCGGTATAGGCTGCATCGATCTGGCGCCATTCCTTTTGCTCGGCATTCCATTTCAGTGCCATGATAACCATATTCGCTTTGTCTTCATTTGCAAACGATGCAAGGAAGCCACCAAACGAGGGCGTAACAGACAACGACTGGCGAACTTTTAAAACAGGGGGGGTAAGCGGTTTGATTTTAACAGTTACCGGGGCTGATAGTTTTTCTGCCCTGCTTACCGTGTACAATTTCACTTCATGTTCATCAGTATCTCCAAACCCCTCTACGATAAGATTGTTTGAGAAAAAAGAGGCTTTCACATCTTTTACTTCTCCTTTAAACAGGTATTCTGCTTTTACATAAAGCAGGTTGGAGCTGGCCGGCAACGTATAAGATATTTGCGCGCCACCGGAAATATTTTTTACCGTCGCATTGACCACGGGATCCGGCGTTGATGGATCTGTATCTATCGGGGTATTTTCTGTTTTTTTACAGCCTATAAAGATTATGGAGCATAATCCAATAAAAAAAGCGGTTTTCATTTTCATATATGTTTTTATTGAATTGATCTGATTTACCATCCCGTATTCTGTACCAGGTTTGTATTGATCCGTAGTTCACTGGTTTGTATGGGCCACAAATAATTGCGCAATGCAAATCGCTGATTAAACAATAACATCGGGTTGTAATAAGGGATGGCATCTTTTTGCGTGATGTCCCAGCCTCTGATGGGTTCATTTAATTCTACATGGGCGATCTTCCATCGCAACAAATCCCAGAAACGCTGGCCTTCGAACATCAGTTCAATACCCCGCTCCTGCTGGATGATAGCCCTCAACCCCTGTTTATCTTTAAACTTCAGCGGGTCCCTGGAATGTTGCGTCCAGGAATCTTCAACAGATTGTAACCCGGCCCTGGCTCTTACCTGGTTGATCCAATAATACACCTCCGCACCGGGACCGTTCAATTCATTGAGCGCTTCCGCGTATAACAAATACAGATCCGACATCCGGAGCTCGGGCCAGGGATATTGTACGGTATTGCTGGTGATATTTCCATCGGCGGCAACCGTTGTTTCAATATTCACTAATTTCTTCGGATAGTACCCTGTAATAGAATAGTTACTGATCCCCTG